>NZ_JAMHIV010000035.1 GCF_023897065.1 Crossiella sp. SN42 | reverse complement strand
AAAAAATCCCGCGCGCGGAGCGCGCCAATCAGACACTGAGCAGGGCGACACCTAGGTTGAGTGCCGTGGCGTACAACAGCCACGCGAAATATGGCACCAGCAACCAGGTGGCCGCCCTGCTCACTTTGGCCGCGCTGCACAGGGTCACCCAGACCATCACGTCCAGGATCACGATCAGGGCCAGGGCTGGCCAGAGCCACTTCATGGCGAAGAAGATCGGGGTCCAGGCCAGGTTGAACATCAGCTGGGTCCACCACTGCCACAGGCCGCGGCTGACCTCCAGCGGGTGGGTGTCCCGGTGCTGCCAGAGCTGCCAGGCGGCCAGCGCGATCAGGCCGTACATCAGCGTCCAGATCGGCGGGAACAGCCAGTTCGGCGGGGTGAAGAAGGGCTTGGGCGCGGCGTTGTACCAGGCCGCGACGCCCGCCCTGGCGGAGATGCCCGCCACGCCCGCGACCACGTAGCTGGCCAGCAGGAAGCCGATCAGGACGACCACGCTGCGCGGTCCGGAGGTCCAGGAGGCGCGGGGCGGCATGGTCCACAGCAGACCGCATCCGGCGGGAGGCGGCAAGCCGGGTCAGGACACGCTGAGTCGCGCCCGGGTGCCCGCCACCCTCGGCCACCACGGCGCGAGCGTCTCGGCCTCGTCCAGGGCCAGCCGGGCGGCCCGGTTGTCGCCGGTGGCCATCAGGGCCCTGGCCAGGGTGGCCAGGTCGTCGGCGCGGCTGAGGGTGGCGCCGCTGTTGCGGGCGCCGGAGCGGGCCAGGGTGGCCGCGCGGTCGGCGTTGCCCGCCAGCAGCTCCAGCAGGGCCTTGGTGCCGGTGAGCTTGAAGCCCGGGTAGCCGAGCTGTTCGGCGTCGTCCACGGCCTGGCGGGCGGTGGGCAGGCCGGTGGCCGCGTCCAGCTGGCCGACCTCCACCGCGTTCGCGGTCAGCGCGGCCAGTGAGGCCAGCGCGAAAGCCAGGTCCCGCGGCTCCTGGGCGGGGTCGGAGACCAGGCCGATGGTCAGCGCGAGCGCCTCGGCGTAGCGGCCGCGGGCCTCCAGCAGCGCGATCCGGGTCGCGGTGGTGGTGCGCCGCCCCGGGTGCTCCCTGGACAATTCGGCGGTCAGCGCCTCCGCGGTCTCCAGGTCGCCGCCGTTGACCGCGTCGATGGCCTCGTTGACCAGCGGCGCGGACTGCCATTCCGCGACCCGGTGCCGGGGCAGCCGCGGCAGCTGGAACAGCAGCCAGCCGGTGGAGGTGGTGCCCGCGTCCCGGCGGGGCAGCAGGCAGTGCGCGCCGGTGGCCAGCGCGCCGATGAGCAACCCGCGCCCGAACGGCGTGTCCAGCACGGTGGTCAGGGCCAGCACGGCCGCGCCGCCGCCGATCGCGGAGGCCACGCCGGCCAGCCACATCCGGCACCGCGCGGGCGCCGCGCCGGGGCCGACCGAGACGCCGAGCATGATCGGCAGCAGCCGCACCGACACGGTCCGCCGCGGTGTGCGCAGCTCGTAGACCCTGGCGCCCAGTCCCACCACCACGTCGTGCACCCGCACCCGCAGCGCCAGCGCGCCCAGCAGCAGGCCCAGTTGCAGCGCCATGAGCTCGGCCAGCATGCCGACCACCGCGCCGAGCAGCCCGGCGACCGCCGGATCGAGGGCACGCTCCACGGCCACCACGGCGATGGCCGCGGAGGCGATGAACATCCGTCCGGGTCGGATCGGGCGAGTCAGGGAGCCCATGTTCCCGAGACGGTACGCGGTACCCGTGGGTTCCGGCGGGCGTCAGTACGTATGCGAGGGTGGCAAGGTCCGCCCGATCGGGCAGTGGCGGTCCTGGCCGGTGCGCGTGGGCGTGCTAACGCCGTCCCGTGCCCACCTGCCCTTTCGGGCGGCCGGACGGCAGGCGGGCGCACGCCCCGGAGCTGGGCCCGGCCGGACCGGAACTGGTCAGGGCCGACTCAGGTCACCGATATCCCTGGGCCGCAACCGGTTTGCCGCCCGATCGGGCGGGTTCGCCGCGGCCCTGCGGAAAAGCGCTGGACAGCGTTCACGGCACCGCGGGCGTGCCGCCCGGCACCACCGGCAGCCCGGCCGCCTGCCAGCCGCGGAAGCCGCCGACCAGGTCGGTGGCCCGGCGCAGGCCCAGCCGCTGGGCGTCCCTGGCGGCCAGGCTGGAGGCGTAGCCCTCGTTGCACACGATGATCACCGGGCGGTCCGCGGTCAGGCCGGGCAGCCGGAACTCCCCGTGCGGGTCCAGCCGCCACTCCAGCACGATCCGCTCCACCGGCACCGCGCCCGGGATCTCGCCCTCGGCGGCCCGGTTGGCGATCGGGCGGATGTCCACCACCAGCGCGCCTGCCTGGCGCAGCTCCTCGGCGGCGGCCGGTTCCACCCGGTCCAGCACGGCACGGGCCTCGGCAAGGAGGTCCTCGGCGGTCGCGGTCATCAGGAGTCCTTTCGGGGTTCGGGCACCGCGGTGTACTCGGTCAGGCTGGCGTACTCCGTGGTCGGCAGCAGCGGCGGCGAGTAGGCGTGCACGCTGGCCGCGCCGATCGCGCCCAGGTTGCGCACCTGGTGCGCGCGGCCGCGGCCGAAGGCCACCGTGTCACCGGTGGCCCTGGTGGCCGAGCGGACCGGGCCGCCCGGGTAGCGGTAGTCCTCGCGCAGCTCGCCCAGCAGCACGGTGAACGAGCCGGACGCGCCGCCGTGGTCGTGCGGCGCGGTGCCCTGGTCCTGGGCCCAGGACAGCAGCCACAGCTCCACGCCCTCGGTCAGCGCCAGCCGCGCCCACCAGCGCTGTTCGTGGCCGAACTCCAGGATCTCCAGCAGTGGCGTGGTCAGCTCGCCGGCCACCGTGCTGGTCAGCGCGCGCAGCTCCTGCGGGGTCCACAGCGGGCGGCGCGGGTGCAGCAGGTCGTGCAGGTAGGGCAGGTCCAGCTTGGGGTGGACATCGGGCCGGAACAGGGAAGTGGTCACGTGTTCGCTCCAGGTCGCGGGTGGCTTCGGGGTGCGGAGCCAGACGCGGCGCGGCGCTGGTCCCGGACGCGGGAACCAGCGAGTGGAGGGGGTGACGCCGAGCGCGGATGAGGGCTCAGCGGCCGCGCCGCGTCAGCGGACACACGCAGCTGGCGACCCGGAGCAGGTCCACAGTGCGGTCACGCCACAGCGGCGGGCAGATCATGGCTCGATGGTGCCAGAAACCTGACCCGGTTGTCAGCGGCGTCTCACCTGGTGGCCCGCAGCAACATCAACGTCCGGCCGGGCACCGGCAGCGGCGTGCCAGGGGCCAGCGGGCCGGGCAGGGTGGGCGCGCCGTCGGCCGAGCCGGTGTCCAGCACCTGCTCGAAGCAGCTCGCGTAGCTCGGCCCCGGCAGCACGAACTCCACCGGCGCGGCGTCGGCGTGCAGCACCAGCAGCCAGGAGTGGTCCTCGGCCTGCGCGCCGGAGCGGGTGTGGCTGCGGCAGTCCGCGCCGTCGATCCACATGCCCAGGGTGTGCCGGGACCCGTCGAACCAGTCCGTCTCGGCCATCTCCTGCCCGTCCGGGCGCAGCCACACCAGGTCCGGCTCGTCCTCCGGCGTGGTCCGGCCCTCGAAGAACTCGTCCTGCCGCAGCGCCGGGCACTCCCGCCGCAGCCCGATCACCCGCTTGGTGAAGGCGAGCATCGCGAAGGCCGGTGAGCCGGGCACGGTCGGGCCGGTCCAGTCCAGCCAGGAGGTCTCGTTGTCCTGGCAGTAGGCGTTGTTGTTGCCGCCCTGGGTCCGCCACAGCTCATCGCCCGCGGTCAGCATCGGCACCCCGGTGGACAGCAGCAGCGAGCCCATCAGGTTGCGGGCCTGCCGGGCGCGCAGCGCGAGCACCGCGCCGTCGGCGGTCTCGCCCTCCACGCCGTGGTTCCAGGACCGGTTGTCATTGGCCCCGTCCCGGTTGTCCTCGCCGTTGGCCTCGTTGTGCTTGTCGTTGTAGGAGACCAGGTCGCGCAGGGTGAAGCCGTCGTGCGCGGTGACGAAGTTCACCGACTGCCACGGCCGCCTGCCATCGTCGGCGTAGAGGTCGGAGGAGCCGGTGAGCCGGTAGGCCAGGTCGCGCACGTCGGTGCTGGCCCGCCAGAAGTCCCGCACGGTGTCCCGGAACCGGCCGTTCCACTCCGCCCACTGCACGCCGAAGTCGCCGACCTTGTAGCCCTCGCCGGTGGCGTCCCAGGGCTCGGCGATCAGCTTGGTCTGGCACAGCAGCGGGTCGGTGGTGATCGCGGTGAGCAGCGCCGCGTGCCGGTCGAACGCGCCGCCGCCGGGCCGTCCCAGCACGCTGGCCAGGTCGAACCGGAACCCGTCCACGCCCAGCTCGCCCGCCCAGTAGCGCAGCGAGTCGGTGACCAGCCGGACCACCGTGGGCGAGCCCGCGTCGAGGGTGTTGCCGCAGCCGGTCAGGTCGTAGCCACCGCCATTGGGGCCGTGCAGGTAGTAGGCGGGGGCGTCCAGGCCGCGGAAGCTCAGCGTCGGGCCGTCCAGGCCGCCCTCGCAGGTGTGGTTGAACACCACGTCCAGCAGCACCTCGATGCCGGCCTCGTGCAGCGCGGCGACCATGGCGCGGAACTCCTCGACCTCCCGGCCCGGCTCGCTGGCGTAGGCCGCGTGCGGGGCCAGGAAGCCCAGCGTGGAGTAGCCCCAGTAGTTGTGCCGCCCGGCGCGGGCCAGCGCGGGCTCGTCGGCGAAGGCGTGCACCGGCAGCAGTTCCACCGCGGTCACGCCCAGCCGCACCAGGTGCTCGACGACCACCGGGTGGGCCAGGCCGAGGTAGGTGCCGCGCAGGTGCTCGGGCACCGCGGGGTGGCGCTTGGTGAAACCGCGCACGTGCAGCTCGTAGACGACGGTCTCCTCCCACGGCACGTTCGGCCGCGGCCCGGTCGCCGGCCCGCCGGGCGCGGTGACCACCGACAGCGGCACGCTGCCCAGGGAGTCCACCGCGGACGGGACCCCGCCCATCGGGTCCTCACCCAGATGGCCCAGCGTTGCGTCCATATCGGTGACCGTGCCGCTGATCCGCCTCGCATAGGGGTCGACCAGGATCTTGGCCGGGTTGCAGCGCACGCCCCGGTAGGGCTCGTACGGCCCGTGCACCCGGTAGCCGTAGCGCTGGCCGGGCGCCACGCCGGGGAGCAGGCCGTGCCAGACGCCGAAGGTCCGCTGGGTCAGCTCGAACCGCCGCTCCACCAGGCGGCCGTCCGGCCCGTCGTCCACCAGGCACACCTCGACTGCCTCGGCGGATGCCGACGCCACCGCGAAGCGGACCCCGCCGGGTTCCGGATGCGCGCCGAGCGGGAACGGCGCGCCGGCGAGCACCTGGGTCTCGTCGTCGGCAGTCATGCCCTTGATCTTGCCTCCTCCGGGGCCGGTTGCGGGAGCGTCGAGGGGACAGCCTGCCTCCCCGGTGGACGGGCCCGCGAGCGGGATGACAAGAATGGGGGCCGTGACCGAGCACGGCGGGCTGCCGGCCAGCGGGGCCAACGGTGTCGATGTAACCGATCTGGTGGTGCGCATGGACACCGTGGGTGTCCGAAGAGGGCGCACCACGCTGGTCCGTGGGATTGACTGGCAAGTGGAGCTGGACGAGCGCTGGGTGGTGCTCGGCCCGAACGGGGCCGGCAAGACCACCCTGCTGCGCCTGGCCGGCGCGGAGATGCATCCGACCTACGGGACGGTGCACGTCCTCGGCGAGAAGATCGGCCGCACCGACGTCTTCGAGCTACGGCCCAGGATCGGCTTCTGCTCCGCCGCGCTGGCCGCCCGGGTGCCCGGCGAGGAGCTGGTGCGGGACCTGGTGGTCAGCGCCGGGTACGCGGTGCTGGGCCGCTGGCGCGAGGACTACGACCAGCAGGACACCCGCCGCGCCGACGAGCTGCTCAAGGCCATGGGCATCGCGCACCTGGGCGACCGGACCTTCGGCACCCTCAGCGAGGGCGAGCGCAAGCGCACGCTGATCGCCCGCGCGCTGATGACCGACCCGGAGATGCTGCTGCTCGACGAGCCTGCCGCCGGCCTGGACCTGGGCGGCCGGGAGGACCTGGTGGCCCGGCTCTCCGAGCTGGCCATGGACCCGGACGCGCCGGCCATGGTGCTGGTGACCCACCACGTGGAGGAGATCCCGCCCGGCTTCACGCACGCGCTGCTGCTGCGCGAGGGCGGCGTGGTGGCGCAGGGCCTGCTGGACGACGTGCTGACCGAGCAGAACCTCTCGGCCGCCTTCGGCCAGAACCTGACCCTGCGGCGGGACGGCGACCGCTTCTTCGCCTGGCGCAAGTAGCGGGGTAAGTACTTCGCGTACTTGACGTACTTGCTTCCCGGTGGCACGCTGGTGTGGACCGGGGAGGCAGGCATGTCCGCTGTGCACTACGACAGCTACACCCAGGCTCGCGCGCACCTGAAGGACCTGTTGGACGCCGCCGAGCAGGGACGCCTCGCCACGGTGCGGCGGGACGCGGCCATGACCGTGGTGGTCGACGTCGAGCGCCTGCGCCACTTCCTCGCCTCGATCGTGCCCTCGCGTGCCCAGGTGGTGCCGGAGGCGGGCGGCTGGTCGGTCTTCATCCCCGGACTGCCGGTGGCGGCCGACGGCGGGTCCTTCGACGAGGCGATCGCCGAGATGATCGGCGCGTTGCGGGAGTACGCCGAAGACTGGCAGGAGCGGCTGCTCAACGCGCCGAACCACCGGGACAACTGGGGCCTGGTGCAGCTGATCAGCTTGAGCGACGACGAGCAGCTGCGCGACTGGCTGGTGGGTGCCGCGCGGTGACCTCCTGGCCGCAGCCGACCCGTCAGGCGCACCAGAAGTTCTGCCTGGTCGAGGAATGGCGCCAGGTGCGGGACGCGCGCGGCCGGACCGGAACCCATCACGTGACCTACGAGCTCCACCTCGTCGACGGTCGGATCCTGCGCACCCGCGTCTCGCACCCGGTGGACCGCAGCTGCTACGGGCCGAGCATCTGGCGGCACATCCTCCGCGACCAGCTCGACGTCGACGAGCCGGTGTTCTGGGCGTGCGCGCGAGACGGCGTCAAGCCCGCTCGCGGGGTGCCCGAGCCGCCTGCGGAGGCGTTGCCCGCTGAGCTGGTGCACCTGCTGATCTCGCAGGTCGGCCTGGCCGAGGCCGAGGTGGCGAAGCTGGGCAAGGCGGAGGCGGTCGCCAGGTTGCAGCGGTTCTGGACCGAGGGCGTCTGATCCCAGTGGGCGACTGCGCCGGTGCCGTTCGGTTACTGCGCGGTAGCCTTCCTCTCGTAAGCCTGTGGTCAGCGCGAGGAGGGCACCAGCGTGGGTGAGTTCGTCAGGCTCGAAGTCGACGGCGGGGTGGGCACCATCCGGTTGGACCGGCCGCCGATGAACGCGCTGAACAAGCAGGTCCAGGAGGAGATCCGGGCCGCCGCGACCGAGGCTTCCACCAGGGACGACGTGCGCGCGGTGATCGTCTACGGCGGCGAGAAGGTCTTCGCCGCCGGTGCGGACATCAAGGAGATGGCGGACATGTCCTACGCGGAGATGTCCGCGCGGGCCGGGGCGCTGAGCTCCGCGTTCGCCGCGGTTGCCGAGATCCCCAAGCCGACCGTGGCCGCGATCACCGGGTACGCGCTCGGCGGCGGGTTCGAGCTGGCGCTGTGCTGCGACCGGCGGATCGCCGGGGACAACGCGAAGCTGGGGCAGCCGGAGATCCTGCTCGGCATCATCCCCGGCGCGGGCGGCACCCAGCGGCTGGCCAGGCTGGTCGGGCCGAGCAAGGCCAAGGACATCGTGTTCACCGGCCGGTTCGTCGGCGCTGAGGAGGCGCTGCGGATCGGCATGGTGGACGAGGTGGTCGGGCCGGAGGACGTCTACGCCGCCGCGCTGCGCTACGCCGGGCAGTTCGTCAGCGGTCCGGCCGCCGCGCTGGCCGCGGCCAAGGCCGCCATCGACGGCGGGCTGGACAACGACCTCGGCAGCGGGCTGAAGCTGGAGAGCCACCTGTTCTCCGCGCTGTTCGCCACCGAGGACCAGAAGATCGGCATGCGTTCGTTCGTGGAGAACGGTCCCGGAAAGGCGAAGTTCGTTGGCCGCTGACCCCACCCCCAACCCGCACGCCACGGCCGAAGAGGTCGAGGCGGCTTTCCGGGATCCCAAACTCGCCAACGTGCTCTACCACGACTGGGAGGCGGGCACCTACGACGAGAAGTGGTCCATCTCCTACGACGAGCGCTGCATCGACTACGCGGTCGGCCGGTTCAAGGTCGCGGCCGGTGACGCGGGCCCGTACGAGCACGCCATGGAGCTGGGCTCGGGCACCGGGTTCTTCCTGCTCAACCTGATGCAGGGCGGGGTGGCCAAGAAGGGCTCGGTCACCGACCTCTCGCCGGGCATGGTCGAGGTCGCGCTGCGCAACGCGAAGAACCTGGACCTGGACGTGGACGGCCGGGTCGCCGACGCCGAGCGGATCCCGTACGAGGACGAGAGCTTCGACCTGGTGGTCGGGCACGCGGTGCTGCACCACATCCCGGACGTGCAGGCCGCCTTCGCCGAGGTGCTGCGGGTGCTCAAGCCCGGCGGCCGGTTCGTCTTCGCCGGTGAGCCGACCAAGGTCGGCGACTTCTACGCCCGCCGTCTCGGCCGCCTGACCTGGTGGCTGACCACCAACCTGACCAAGCTGCCGGTGCTGGACTCCTGGCGCCGTCCGCAGGCCGAGCTGGACGAGTCCTCCAGGGCCGCGGCCCTGGAGGCCGTGGTGGACCTGCACACCTTCGACCCGACCGAGCTGGAGCGGATGGCCCGCGCGGCCGGCGCGACCGGGGTGAAGGCCAGCACCGAGGAGCTGACCGCGGCCCTGTTCGGCTGGCCGGTGCGCACCTTCGAGGCCGCGGTGCCCAGGGAGAAGCTCGGCTTCAACTGGGCGATGTTCGCCTACCGCACCTGGCAGCGACTGTCCTGGGTGGACGAGAAGCTGCTCACCGGGCTCATCCCGCGGGAGGCCTTCTACAACGTGCTGATCACCGGCACCAAGCCTTAGGCCGGGTTCAGGGCCTCGCGGGGGGTGGCAAGTTGCCGCTCACCGCGGGGTGACGGCCGCCGCCCGACGCACAGCCTCCGCTCGGCGCACGGGCCGGGTGATCCACGGACAACCCCGGCCCGGCTGGGCACCCTGTCGGCATGAGGGAGGCGGCGGCCGGGACGGCTGACGAGGTGTTGACGCGGATCCGGCGGGCCCTGCCCGGCGGCGCGACCCAGGGCTGCGCCACACCGGCGGCCCGCCCGGAGTGCCCGGTCAGCCCGGACGGCAGGCACTGCCAGTCCGCCACCGGCGCGCCCGTCTGCCAGTTCTGCGGCGCGGCGATGTGAGCGTTCGGCGCCGCCGCCAGAGCACAGTTCCGCTGCGCGGCGACGGGAGAGTTCCGCGCCGCCGCGGGGTGAGTCAGTAGGCGCTGGTCGGGATCCAGTCGGCGTGGCCGAAGCCGGTGCCGCCGGTCTGCGGCTCGAAGCTCCAGCCCTGGGCCGGGTCGGCCGGGTTGCAGTTGGCCAGCTGGATCGCCGCGCCCGCGGTCTCGTTCGCCGGGGCCAGGCAGACCGCCGGGTTGGCGGTGGAGCGCAGCAGGCCCTCCACCACCGCCCAGCGCTGGTTGGCCGCGCCGGTGCACTCCTGCAGCTGGATGGCCGCGCCGGGGGCCAGGGCCGGACCGGCCGGGCCGAGGCAGCGGTCGTGGTTGAGCTCGATGTGCAGCGCCGCGGTGGCCGGGTCCCGCCAGAAGCCCTGGTTGCCGCCGCCGGTGCAGTTCCAGGCCAGCAGCTTGTAGCCGACCCTGGTGGAGTAGCCCTCGGCGTCGGCGCACAGGCTGGTCTTGGCGTTGCGCAGCTGCCGGAAGTCCAGCAGGCCGCGGTAGAGCGTGGCGGTGCCGGTGCTGGCCGGGTCCACGCAGGTGCCCTCCGGCCAGCCCGGGTTGGCGTAGAAGGCGGTCAGGCAGTCGCCGTAGGCGGTGTGGCCGGCCTCGTTGGGGTGGAAGGACTGCTGGCTGCCCAGGAAGGTCAGCCCGCGCGCCCACGGGGTGTCCGAGCACACCTCGTGCCCGTGCAGCAGGCGGCTGGTGTCCAGGTAGCGGACGCCGGTGTTCTTCGCGGCCTGCCGGATCGCGCGCTCCACCAGCGGCAGCACCTTGTTCCGGGCGAAGGCCTGGTCCTTGAGGTAGAGCAGGCAGCCGCCCTGGTCCCAGCCGGGGAACTTCGGGTTGTCCTCCACGTCGGGGCCCAGCGGACTCGGGTAGCTGCCGAGGACGAGCTGGTAGTCGCCGTCGCCGTAGCCGGCGTCCCGCATGGTCTGCCGGACGCTGGCGATGCCCTTCTCCAGCGCGGCCTGGGTGCCGTTGGCCCGCTGCTGCATGCCGTCGGTGTAGGTCGGCCAGCAGTTGCCGACCAGCAGCAGCCTGCGGCTGGCGCAGTCCCTGGCCAGCGGCCCGAACTCCAGCCCGCCGGTGTCGTTGGCCCCGGACATCAGCCAGATCAGCTTGACCCTGCTGTTGCGGGCCTTGATCGCCAGGCTGTCACCCTGGTTGAGCTCGTCGAACTGCTTGGCGCCGCTGCGGTACACCAGGTGCGTGCTCTCCGCACCGGAGCACGCCAGGTTGAACCGCAGGTCGGTGTCGAACCGAGCCTGGTGCACCGCGGCGTCCACCGAACGGTGGCAGAAGTTCAGCGGACCGTCCGTGCCCGGTTCGTAGTTGCCGACGCCCTCACCCGAGACCTGGCTGTCCCCGAGGCTGACCACCGACGACTTGCGCTGTTCCAGCGGCCGGAGTTCCGGGCTGCCGTACAGCGAGGTCGACTCGCCCGCGCGGATCTTCTCCAGATCCGTGGGCAGCTCCTGCACCGCGCGGACGCGGGCCGAAGCGGGGACGGCCGGGACGGCGAGCAGCCCGGCCAGGCAGGTCAGCAGCAGGGACAGGCTCAGCAGTCGAGCAGGAACGGCGGCGGCACGGACGCGGGCGGTGCGACGGGCGGTCGTGAACACCCCATCCTTGTCGCACGTCCGGCACGGCGGCGGAACCCTCGGGGACGCCGGGTCACCCGAGGGTTCCACGCATGTACCCGGCCGGTTGACCGTTGCCGGGACAAGTGTCAGCGCGTAGCCGAGTCGCCGGGCCTACCGGAACAGCCGGTCGCCGGGGTTGGCCATCCGGTGCGTGCCGCCGTGCTGAGCCACCCAGTTGCGGACCGCCGCGATGGACTGGGAGCACTCCCAGCCGTCGTTGTACTCGGTCACCCGGTGCTTGGCCCAGCCGGCGATGATGCCGTTGACACCGGCCTCGCCGAGCAGCTTGTCCACGTACCAGGGGTCGTCGTAGTCGGTGGTCCAGGAGAACGTGGCCGCGAGCGCGCCGGAGTCGCGGTACCTGGCCGCCTTCTTCAGCTCGGTGCAGGTGTAGTAGGTGGCCTCGGTGCAGTTGCCGAACCCCTTGCGGATGTCGGAGTCGCCGTAGTCCATCGCCCGGCGGCCGTTGGGCAGGCCGGCCCCGTGCTTGGCGTAGACGCCCTGCACCGTGCCCAGGGAGCCGGTGGTGATGATCCCTTCCAGGTTGCCGAGCTTGCCCTGCAGGCTCTGCCAGCCCCGGCCGCCCACGTCCGGGTTGCTGCCGGGGTGGTACTCGTAGAACCCGTAGAGCACCTGGATGCCTGCCGCGGTCAGCTTCTGCGCCTTGTCCCGCAGCCCGGCCACGCTGCACGTGCGGTTGGGCGCCTCGCCGCAGTAGTTGGGGTCCTTGATGTCCAGCCAGACCAGGGACAGCCGCCGGCCGGCCCGCGCCTCGGCCACGATCAGGTCGAACATGGTGTCCACGCTCGGGCCGTACCGGTTGTTCCCGGCCGAGGAGCAGTCGTGCCAGGCGCGCCATTCGTTCGGGTTCCACCAGGCGCACATGTCGATCTCGATGGCGTTGGCCCCGTGCTTGATCGCGGCCCGCACCCCGTCCGGCGTGTTGACCCGGTGCGCGATGGCGTAGATCGGCCGTTGCGCGGCGGCCACCGCGGGCGGGACACCGACGAACCCGATTCCGAGCACCGTGCACAGTGTGGCCAGCACCGCCGCGAGTCTTCGTTGATTCACCGTCATCCCGATGATGCTGGCCGGGAAACGACGGCGTCGACCGGTTCGCGGGGAGAGTGTGCCTGTAGCGCCCAGGCGAACTGGCCGAAGAGGCACGAAGGCGGCGCGCGAGGCGGGGTCGCGCGCCGGCCTTCGTTATCGGGACAACTCGGCTGCCAGCGGGGTGGTGAGCCGTTCCAGCACGAACCGGCTGACCTCGGCCACGTCCGCCTCCAGCAGCACGTCGATCCGGCGGCCGGTGGCACCCGGCAGCCGGTTGCCGAAGGTCGCGCCGCGGCCGGGCCCGGTGCCGCAGTCCACCTCCACCGGCAGCGCGGTCCGCCGCAGCATGCCCGGCCTGGCCGCCTCCAGCACGGCGAGCACGTCGTGCAGGGCGACCTCGTCCACGCCGTAGACGCTGAGGTAGTGCCGCCGGTAGTGGTCGACCACCTTGGCCAGCGTCTCCGCCGGGCCGCCCGCCGCGGCGAGCTGGGCCAGCCAGGGACCGTCCACCGCGCAGCGCAGCGACAGGTCCAGCGGGACCAGGCTGGTCGGCACGTCCTCCTCCACCAGCACCCGGCGCGCGGCCTCCGGATCGCTGAGGATGTTGAACTCCGCGGCCGGGGTGGTGTTCCCGCTGGCCAGCCCGCCGCCCATGATCGACAGTCGGCCGATCTTGGGCTTGAGCTCCGGGTAGGCGGCCAGCAGCAGCGCCACGTTGGTCAGCGGGCCGATGGCCACGATGGTCACCGGTGACTCGGCCGCGCGCAGGGTGTCGGCCATCAGCTGCACCGCGCCGCGCGGGTCCGGCACGGCGGTGGCCTCGGGCAGCAGCGCGGACTGCCCGCCGAGGCCGTCCATGCCATGCCAGCCCTCCGCGCGGTAGGCCGCCGGGTACACCAGCGGCCGGTCCGCGCCGATGCCCACCGGCACGTCGGTGCGGCCCAGCATGGTCAGCAGGCGCAGGGCGTTCGCGCTGGTCAGCTCGGGTCCGACGTTGCCGAAGACGGTGGTCACCGCGCGCAGGTCCAGCTCGGGGCTGTTCACCGCGAACAGGAAGGCCACCGAGTCGTCGATGCCGGGGTCGGTGTCCAGGATCAGGGGCGTGGGGCTCATGCGAGCACCTCCTCAACCTCGTCGCGGGTGGGCAGCGCGGGCTGGGCGCCGTGCCGGGTGGCGGTGAGCGCGCCGACCGCGCAGGCCCGGCGCAGCGCCTCGGTGTCGGAGCGGCCCTCCAGCAGGCCGAGCATGAGCGCGGCGGTGAAGGCGTCCCCGGCCGCGGTGCCGTCCACCGCGGTGACCTGCGGCGGCGTGGCCTCGGCCACCTTCACCCCGTCCCGGCGCAGCTCCGCGCCCGCCGCGCCGTGGGTGATCGCGACCGTGCGGGCCAGCCCGATGTTCTCGATCGCCTCGAACTCGCCGCGGTTGACCACGACCAGGTCGGCCCGGCGCAGCACCTCATCCGGCACCGGGCGGGCCGGCGCGGCGTTGAGCGCGAAGAAGCCGGTGGCGTGCTCGGCCGCGGCCACCACGGCCGCCTCCGGCACCTCCAGCACGGTGAGCACCCCGTCGGAGCCGGCCAGCTGCGCGGGCTTGACCTCCAGGCGGGCGTTCGCGCCGGGCACCACCACGATGGTGGTCTCCGCGGACTCGTCCACCTCGATCAGCGCCAGCCCGGTCGGCCCGGGCACCTCGGTCAGCTCGGACAGGTCGACCCCGTCCGCGCGCAGCAGCGCCAGCGCCTCGGCGGCCAGCGCGTCCGTGCCGACCGCGGCGACCAGCCGCACGTCCGCGCCGAGGCGGCGGGCGGCCAGCGCCTGGTTCGCCCCCTTGCCGCCGGGGGCCTGGGCGTAGTGGGTGGCGGTGAGGGTCTCGCCGGGCTGGGGCAGGGCGGGCAGTCGCGCGATGAGGTCGAGATTGACGCTGCCGACGACGGTGATGGATACAGGCACGGCTCTATCCTGCCCTGGGTGTGTCTGTCCGGTCGTGTCTGCGAGAGTCGTGATCGAGCCGGTCGCTGGCGGTGCGGCCGGAACGGCCTCATACCCGGCAGTATTCGGGCGTTCCGGCCGTGCCGCCAGCGACCGGCTCGGCGCGGCTATCGCGGGCACGACCGGGCAGACACACCCAGCACTGGCCCGTTAGGGTTCTCAATTCATGACGAGCATGTGGGGCGCGCCGCTCGCGTCGCGTCTGGGTTCGTGGCGGAAGTCACGGCGGGACCCCCGGCAGGCGAAGTTCCTGACCATGGACTCCCTGCGCTGGGTGGTCCGCAACCGCGCCTGGACGCCCTGGTACCTGGTCCGCTACTGGCGGCTGTTCCGCTTCCGGCTGCTCAACCCGCACGTGGTCCTGCGCGGCATGGTCTTCCTCGGCCGCAAGGTCGACCTGCACTGCCGGCCGGGGTACGGGCGGCTGGAGATCGGTCGCTGGGTGCACATCGGCGACGGCAACGCCATCCGCTGCCACGAGGGTTCGCTGCGCATCGGCGACAAGGCGGTCTTCGGCAAGGACAACGTGGTCAACTGCTACCTCGACATCGAGATCGGCGACTCCACGCTGGTCGCGGACTGGGTCTACATCTGCGACTTCGACCACGTCACCGCGGACATCCACCAGCCGATCAAGGACCAGGGCATCGTGAAGACCCCGGTCCGCCTCGGCCCGGACTGCTGGCTGGCGACCAAGGTGACCGTGCTGCGCGGCACCAGGGTCGGCCGGGGCTGTGTGCTGGGCGCGCACGCGGTGGTCAAGGGGGACGTGCCGGAGTACTCGATCGCGGTCGGCGCGCCTGCCCGGGTGGTGCGGGACCGGCGCGCGGACTACGAGGCGGACGCGGCCCGGCGCGCCGCGGTGGCGGACATGGCCCGCAAGGCCAAGGAGGCCATGCAGCAGAACCTGGGCGACTAACTCCGCGCCAGCACCCACTTCGCGGCCGCCCGCCCCGAGTCCAGCGCACTGTCCACAGTGGACTCGATCACGCCGCCCCAGGCCACCGTCTCGCCCAGTGGCGCGGTCACCAGCCGCGCCGCCCCGGGCTCCGGCCGCAGCACGTAGGCGCCGAGGGCGAACGGGTCCGAAGCCCAGTCGTGCCACAACGCCCTGGTGTGCCGGATCTCCGGCCGCCCGCTGATCCGGCGCACCGCCAGCAGGGCCTGGTGCGCGCGCCGGTCCGCCGGCAGTGCCCACAGCTCGCGCGCGGCCTCGCCGACCGCCCAGGTCACCACGACCTGGCCGCGGTAGCCGCGGATCCCGGCGGAGGCGTCCCAGACCGCGCACGGGCCGTCGGAGAAGTCGGCGAAGGCGCGGCCCCGCCTGGGCAGCACCGGGCGCGGGAACTCCAGCAGGATCTTGGCCACCGGCAAGGGATGAAGGCTTTCCAGGGCGCGCCTGCGGTCCTCGGGCAGCGGCGGGGTGAACTCGACCGAGCCTGCCCGCAGCACGCCCAGCGGCAGGGTGAGCACACACCGCCGACCGCGCAGCACTGTGTCGTCCGCGGTGTGCAGCGCCACCCCGTCCGGACCGTGCTCGATCCGCCGCACCGCCACCCCGGTGCGCACGTCCAGCCCGGCGGCCAGTGGCGCGAGCACCTGGTCGTAGCCGCCGAGCACCCGGAAGTCGCCGCCCTCCCGCCAGGTCAGGTCCGGCAGCCGTCCGTTGAGCAGCGCCTCGGCCAGCAGCACGCCCTCGCCCGCCGGTTGCTCCCGCAGCGAGCCGAGGTCGGCCTCCATGGCCAGCACGGCCAGCGGCAGGTTGCCCCTGGGCAGACCGGCCCTGGTCAGGTAGCTCTCCGCGTCCTCGCCCGGCAGCGGCTCGGGCACCGGGCCGTCGTGCGCGGGCCGTCCGTGCGGCATGTGCCAGACCCGCCGCGAGTTCTCCGAGATCCACCGCGCGTCCGCGGTGCGCCGGAGGTAGGCGCCCAGCGCCCTGGTCCGGACCCGGCGCAGCAGCGGCCAGGTGGAGACCCGGCTGCCGTGCACCAGCTCCGCGCCCAGCTCCACCGGCACCGGCATCCTCGCGCGGTCGGTCCACAGCCGCCCGCCGATCCGGTCCCTGGCCTCCACCACCAGCACCCGCCTGCCGGCCTCGGCCAGCGCCCGCGCCGCGCCCAGCCCGGCCGCACCGGCCCCGACCACGAGCACATCCGCGTCGAACATCGAACCCTCAGTCGAACCGGAGGTGCCGGAGCTGCACCCGCCACCGCCGCAGCTGCGCGGTGACCGGGTTGTCCCGGTTGGGCAGCAGCCGCAGCTCGGCCCGCCCGGCCACCTCCTCGGCGACCTGGGACACGGTGCGGTTCTCGGTGGGCACGTGCTCGGCGAAGAGCGGATCGGCCAGCGCGGTGGCACAGCGCTCGTACTGCGCCGCCGCCCAGCCGTTGCGGCTCTCGCCCCGGGTGCGCAGCCGCCGCAGCAACACCTCCCGGTCCGGCACGGTCAGCGTGTAGTGCCTGACCTGGTGCCCCAGTTCGCGCAGCCCGCCGATGATCTCCTCGTAGTAGCCGGGGTTCACCAGCGTCATCGGCACGATCACCACTCCGGGCACCGATTTCACGATCTGGTCGAGCATCTCCCTGGTCCCGGTGCGCCACAGCGGGATGTCCTGGAAGTCCGACCGCTGCTGCTTGGGCAGCATCCGGTGCATCCCGAAGCCGAGGAACTCGGGATCGGCGATGTGACTTCCTGGCAGCCGGCGCTGGAGCTCGTGTGCCACCTGGGTCTTGCCCGCGCCAAAGGTTCCGTTGATCCACAACAGCATGAGGTCGAAGCTACCGGGACCGTGATCCGGCACCACCCGTTCGGCCCAGCGTCACCCGCCGATGGGCGGCTTAGGGTGCCTGTTCCTGTCGTCGTCGGGGATGAGCGGTGCGAGGTGGACCGTGTCCATTTCCCGATTCAGGCTGCTGACCGGACTGTGCGCCAGTGGCGCGTTGCTCGCCGGCTGTGGTGCGTCCCCCTCGGTGCAACCACCGCGGTTGCCGGAAACCTCCGTCACCACGGCCGTGAGCACCACGACCACCACGACCACCACCACGACCACCACGCCGCCGCCCGCCCCGCCGCAGCCGAGCCAACCGCCCGCCCCGCCACCGGTCCCGCGCACCTCGGCCAAGCCACCGGCCCCGCCGAAGACCACGCCCAAGCCGCCACCGCCGCCGCCCGCGCCCAAGACCGACCCGCGTTACCGGACCTGCAAGGAGGCCAAGTCGCACGGCCTCGGCCCGTACTACCTGGGCATCGACCCGGAGTACCACTGGTACCGCGACGCCGACCACGACGGGAAGGTCTGCGAGTAGCCGCTACTCCCGGCCGAAGACGTTCCCGGACGGGATCTTCGGGCGGCCCAGCACAGGTCGGGGTCCCCGGGTGGTGGCGGCGTAGACCGCGGTGGTGTCGGCGGCGATCAGGTCCCAGTTGAAGTCGGTGGACAGCCGGGCCTTGGCCGCCCTGGCCCGGCGCTTGGCCGCGGCCGGGTCGGCCAGCACCGCGCGCACCGCGCTGGTCAGGCCGTCCAGGTCGCCGGGGGTGAAGGACAGGCCGGTGCGGCCGTGCTGGACCACCTCGCCCAGGCCGCCCGCGGTGGAGGCGACCAGGGGGGCGCCCGCGGCGGCGGCTTCCAGGGCGACGATGCCGAAGGGTTCGTAGCGGCTGGGCAGGATGACCGCGTCGGCGGCGGGCAGCAGGGCGGAGAGGTCGCGGTCGGCGAGGTGGCCGACGAAGTCCACCGCGCGGCGGACGCGCAGCTTGCGGGCGGCCTCGACCAGGTGCGGCTCGTGGATGCCCTTGCCCGCCACCACCAGGCGGGCGCCGGGGTGCGCGCGGCGGATCCGGGGCAGCGCGGCCAGCAGGTCCTGCACGCCCTTCTCCCACTCCAGCCTGCCGAAGAACAGCAGCAGCGGCGCGCCGTCGGGGGCGTGCCGGGCGCGGGCGGCGGCCACCTCGGCCTGGTCCACCCGCCAGCGGCGCGGCTCGATCCCGTTGTGCAGCACGGTGATCAGCTCGGACTCCACCTCGAACAGGTGCGCCGCCTCGTCCCGCATGGCGGCCGAGCAGGTGATCAGGCCGTCGGCGGAGTTGGCCAGCCACCACTCCACCGAGTGCACCTGCTGGTTCAGCGTGTGCGACAGCCAGCCGCTGTGCCGGCCGGCCTCGGTGGCGTGGATGGTGGCGACCAGTGGCGCGTCCGCGGCCTCGGCCAGCGCGATCGCGGCGTGCGCGACCAGCCAGTCGTGCGCGTGCACCACCTGCGGCCGCCAGTCCCGCAGCAGCGCCAGCCCGGTGCGGATCATGGCGTGCCCCATGGCCAGTGTCCAGGCCACCAGGTCCTGCTCGAAGGTCAGGTGCGCCGGGTCCTCGGCCACCCGCAGCACCCGGACCCCTTCACCGAGGACGTCCTCGCCGGGGTGGGTCACCGCGTCCGTGCCGGCCGGGTGACGGCACAGCACGACCACCTCATGCCCTTGGGCGGCAAGGCTTTTTGCCAGCGCGTGCACATGACGGCCCAGGCCGCCGATCACGACCGGCGGGTACTCCCAGGACAACATCAGCACGCGCATGCGGACCCGTTCCTCCCCGTGTGTGCGGACAACCTATCCATCAGCACGCACCCTCAGCGCACGCGCGTCCAGGTGGCCGAACAGCCCGTCCGGTCCGCGCAGCTCGGCGGCCAGTCGTAGCGCCCGGCCGCGGTCGCCCTCGGTGAGCAGCCGGGCCAGCTCGTGCGCGTGCCCGCCGTGGATCTTGGCTCGCCGCCGCGCGTAGTCGGCCGCGGAGTCCTTGGTGACCATGAACGCCCAGTCGCTGGACAGGCTCAGCAGGGTCTCCCGCAGCAGCTGGTCGAAGGCCGGGTCACGGGTGGTCCCGGCCAGATGTCCGTCCACTGTGGACAGTACCCGGCGTTGCAGGTCCGCGCCGTCGGTGACCAGGTCGGCGACCTGCTCGCCGTCCCAGACCCGCCAGTCCTTGCCGGAGCCCCAGGAGGAGGCGGGCAGCTCCACCGGCGCGCCGAGGTGACCGGCGGCCAGCGCGCCGCGCAGCGTGCTCACCCGCACCCCGGCCTCCGGCAGCGCGCGCAGCACCGCCTCCAGCCAGGCCGGGCCCTCGTGCCACCAGTGCCCGAACAGCTCGGTGTCGTAGGCGGCCACCACCAGGCCCGGTTGCCCGTCCCGCGCGGCCAGCTCGGTCAGCCGCCGCACCACGGTGTCCACGAAGTCCGCCGCGTGCCTGGCCACCGCGGCGGCGGCCAGTTCCGGCTGGTACGGCCGTTTCTGCTCCGGCGGCACCTGTTTCCCGGTGACCCGCGAGGGTTTCAGCCCGGACGGGTGGTCGTAGGTGTGGAAGTCCCGGTAGGCCGGATCGCCCGGGTAGCCGGCCTTGGGTGACCAGACCCGGTAGGTCACCTCAAGATCGCGGCCGAAGCAGATCACGTCCGAGGAGCCGACCGGCCGCGCGGTCGCGGTGTCGCCGTGCAGGGCCGGGCCGTCCACCAGGAACCGGCGCACCCCGGCCGCCGCGTACCCGGTCTCCATGCCCGGCGCGTAACCGCATTCCGGGGCCCAGATCCCCTCCGGCGCGCGGCCGATCCGGGACGCGGTGTCCGCCAGACCCAGGCGCAGCGCGAACTCGCGCAGCCGGGGGTCGAGCAGCGGCTGGAACGGGTGCGTGGCCGGGCCGCCGAGCAGCTCGATGGTTCCGTTGTCCGCCAACGGTCGCAGCACCGGGGAGAAGCCGTGCCGCCAGCGCGACTCGAACTCCGCCAGGGTGGCCGAAGCCTGCCGGTGCTCGGCCGCGGCCAGCTCCCGCAGCAGCGGATCGCCGTGCTGCCACCGGGTTCCGGCGTAGTGCGCGCGGTTGAGCCAGGAGCCGAGCCAGTGGTGGTAGGCGCGCAGCGCGTACGGGTCGTCCAGCTGCGCGGCCAGCACCGGGGTCACGCCCAGGGTCAGCACTTCCCGGCGACCCTCGGCGGCGAAGTTCTCCAGCATGCGCAGCAGCGGCTGGTAGGAGTGCGCCCACGCCTGGTAGAGCCATTCCTCGCCGACCGGCCACACGCCGTGGTGGCTCAGCCAGGGCAGGTGGCTGTGCAGCACCAGGCTGAAGGTGCCGATCGGCGCCCGGCTCACGGCCGCACCGCCACGGCCACCAGGTCCAGGCTGGCGTCGATGTCCTCGGTGTGGATGGCGAAGTCCTCGACGGACACCCCGGCCACGTCGGTCAGCAGCGGTTCCGGCCAGGGCTGCCCGGAGAGCACCACCGCCACCTGCGCGTCGATGATCGACCCGCCGTGCGCGGCGTCCAGCTCGCGCAGCCGCGGCCCGTGGTGCAGCCCGGCCAGCAGCTCCACCCGGAACCCGGCCGCGCGCAGCAGTTCGTCCAGCTCCGACCCGGCGAGCTCACGGGTGTGGAACGGGTTCAGCGGGGTGTCCCGGCCGGGGGAGAAGGTGATCCGGTTCGGCGTGGTCAGCAGCAGCCGCCCGCCCGGCCGCAGCACCCGCAGGCACTCGGCCAGGAACCCCGGCTGGTCCCACAGGTGCTCGATCACCTGGAGGTTGGCCACCACGTCCACCGCGCCGTCGGCCAGCGGCAGCGCGGCCAGGTTCCCGCGCAGCACCGCCACCCTCGGGTAGGCCTTGGCCACGTGCGCCACGGTCAGCTCGTCGTAGTCCAGCCCAACCACCCGCGCGGCCACCGAGGCGATCAGGTCCGCGCCGTAGCCCTCCCCGCAACCGGCCTCCAGCACGGTCGCGCCCGCGCAGTGCGGCAGCAGCGCCGCGTAGGCCGCCTCGTGCCGACGGAACCAGTAGTTCTCCTCGGCGATGCCAGGGACAGTGCGCTCACCGGTGAGCGGCAGCGATTCGGCGGTCACCCCCGTACCCTACCGGTCAGTAACTCCAGGTACGAGGGTCAGCCTCCGCCAAACCCGAGCGCACTGGCCGCATCGGCCCACCGGTAGTCGGTCACCGAGTCGGTCCCGGCCTTGGCGAAGCGCCGGTACACCTGCGGCACCAGGTCCGCGGCGGCCCGCAGCGCGGTCTCGGTCTCGGTGTAGCGCGGCCGGAACGCCTGGCCGAGCACGCCTGAGCCGAGCGCGCCGGTCGCGGCGGCCAGCGCCTCCCGGTCGGCGCGCCAGGCCCGCTCGTAGGCGTCGGCGGTGCCGGCCACCGAGCGCATCGCGGCCTCGGCGGCCACCAGGTCCAGGTCAGCACTGTGCATATCAACTCCAGATGGGCATATCAACTCCAGATGGGCATATCAGTTCCAGAGCGGGTAGTCGGGCTCGTGGTTGCGCTCGCGGGCGATGTCGTCCTGCTCGCCCACGATCATCGCGGCGATGTTGTGCTCGGAGGTGCCGTGGCGCACGCTGTAGCCGGAGTGGCCGGAACCGGGCAGGCGCGGGGCCTCACCCGGGTAGGGCGAGGGTGCGGCGCCGGGCTCGCCGTGGATGGCGGGCAACTGGGACGGGTCGCCGCCGAAGGCGCCGGCGTCCGCGACCGGGTCGTCCCGGGTCTCCTGCACCAGCACCCGGTCCGGGGACAGACCCAGCTGCCCGGGGTCCAGCGTGCCGACGCCGGGGGAGCCCCAGACCGCGGCCCGGTCCACGCCGGTGCCCTGCAACAGGGCCAGGCCGGTGGTGGTCGAGCCGTAGGAGTGGCCGAGCGCGGTCAGCTCCGGGTCCACCTCGCGGGCCGCGTCGATGCCGCGCAGGAACGGGGCCAGCTTGTCCGCGCCCGCCCTGGCCGCCTGGTCCAGCAACACGGTCTGGCCGGCGTTGAACAGGCTGTCCCCGGTCAGCTGTGGCGCCTGGTAGCCGATCCAGGTCACCGTGGCCACCGTCTCGCCGTCGCGGCCGTTCTGCTTGAGCACCGCCAGGCTGCGCTCCCGCAGCGCGTTCAGGTCCGCGTCGTAGCCGCGCAGCGAGCCGTCCACCGTGCTGGTCAGGCCGGGGGTGAACACCGCGACGTGCTTGGCCTCGTCCACATCGCCGTTGCCGATGGCCGCCTCCACCCGCTCGCCCTGGGTGTCGAGCAGCAGCACGCTGCGCCCTGGCAACGTGGACACATCCCGCACCGCCTCGACCGAGGCCAGCTTGGCGTCGATGGCGGCCAGGCGCTTCTGGTGCTCGGTGTAGGCCTCCTCCCGGTCCCAGTTCAGGAACGGCCGGTCGCTGTTCTCGTACTGCCGGATCAGCTCGGCCCGCTCGGCCAGCAGCCGGTCCCGCTCGATGTCCAGCCGCAGCCGGTTGGCCTGGTCCCTGGCCGCGAACGGGATGCCGTCCAGGTTGCCGATCCACTCCGGCTGCTCCCGGATGATCGCCTGCCGGTCCGCCTCGCTCAGCCCCTTCCACCAGGCCGCGTTGGCCTCTGGCGAGCCGCCGGGCGGCGGCGGGGTGAGCCCGCCGAGCGGCTCGGGCACTGTGCTCGCGCTGAACCCGCCGCTGATCCGCTCGGCCGCGTCGGCAACCAGCTGTTCGACCTGGTCGGCGACCTGCCCGGCGTAGATCAGCGGGGCCGCGACGCCCAGTGCGGGAGCGGTGAGCAGGAAGGTCTTGGCGAAGCCGGGGGTGCTCTCCTCGATGTACTGCGCGATCGCCTGCTTCGTGCCGCGCACCTCGGCGGCGAACCGGCCCGCGTCGTCGGCGACCTTGGTCATCTCGGCCTCGATCCGGCGGAACTCGGCGGAGTCGCGCAGCTTGCCGGCCATCGCCAGGCCGGCGGCGTCCGGCCACACCCCGGTCACCTCGGCGCCGGTGCGCTCGACCTTCTCGATGGTCTGGCCGAGGCTGCCCGCGCTGCTCGTCCAGCGCCTGGCCAGCTCGTCCACCTGGTCCTCGTCGGTGTCCGGCCACGGCACCCGCAGGCGGACCAGCGCCCACAGCGGGCTGGACGGCTCGGCGATCGGCATGCCGGAAAGTCTCGGATCACCGGGCCCGCTCCGGTCGCCGCTGGCAGTTTCCTGCCGTCAGCGCAGCGGGGAGATGGTCACGCCCAGGGCACCCGGCCCCACGTGTGCTCCTATTATCGAGCTGACCTGCGTCAACAGGAACTCCCGGCCGTAGCTGATCCGGGACTGGAGCTCCTCGAGCAGCTTGCGCGCCCGCTCCGGCGAGCCGAAGTGCTCCACCGCCACGTCCACCGGCCGGTCGCCCGCCCGCTCCACCGCGGCCTCCACCAGCTTCTCCAGCGCCCGTTCGGTGCCGCGGACCTTGGTGAAGGGCACGATCTGGCCGCGGTGCAGGGTCAGCACCGGCTTGATGCCCAGCGCGGTGCCGATCAGCGCCGAGGCCGCGCCGATCCGGCCGCCCTTGCGCAGCCAGTCCAGGGTGTCCACGTAGATGAACTCGCTGGCATGGTGGCAGCGGAACTGGGCGATGCCCTGCACCTGGGCCACGTTCGCGCCGTTGCCCGCCGCCTCGGCCGCGGCCAGCGCGCCGTAGCCCAGGCTCATCCCGCAGGACTGCGAGTCGATGATGTGCACCGGGATGCGGGCCTGCGCGGCGGCCTCCCTGGCCGCGTTCAGGGTCTGCGACAGCTCACCGGAGAGGTGCACCGACACCACCGCCTGCGCGCCCTTGGCCGCGGCCTCCTGGTAGGTCCAGAAGAAGGCGGCCGAGGGCGGCGGCGAGGTGCTCACCGGGATCTGGTCGCGCATCGCCTGGGCCACCTCATCCGGCGGCAGGTAGGCCTCGTCGCTGGCCTTGTCACCCACCTGGAGCTGCAACTGGACCACGGAGATGCCCATGCGCTCGGCGAGCCCGCTCGGCAGGCACGCCGTCGAGTCGGTCACCACTGCTACTCGCCGGTACATGGCAGAGCACGCTAGACGCCGTATTAAAGGTTTGCATCCAGGGAAGCGGTTTCAGTGCCCTATCTCGCCCCTGTGGGCACCCGGGAGGTGAGCACTGTCACGAATCGGGCCTGCTGAGGCTGCCTTGCAGGCAGATTACTCACGGGTAACATGCAGGTGGTCGAGGCCACCGTGCACAAGGTGCTTTCGACGTGGGAAGGTTCGCCAAGATCCTCCCGCACAGGTGGATGCCGTCCTTGGTCTCGGAGGTCGAAGAGGACCCATGAACATCGTCGTCCTGGTCAAGCAGGTGCCTGACACCTATTCCGAGCGCAAGCTCACCGATGCCGACCACACGTTGGACCGTGACTCGGCCGACGCCGTGCTCGACGAGATCAACGAGCGCGCGGTCGAAGAAGCCCTCCGCATCCAGGAGGCGCACGGCGGCGAGGTGACCGTGGTCGCCATGGGCCCCGAGCGCACCACCGAGGCCATCCGCAAGGCCCTGTCCATGGGCGCGGACAAGGCCGTTCACCTCAGCGACCCCGCGCTGCACGGCTCCTGCCAGGTGGCCACCGCCAAGGCGCTGGCCAAGCTGGTCGGCTCCATCGAGGGCGTTGATCTGGTCATCGCGGGCAACGAGTCCAGCGACGGCCGCGGTGGCGCGGTGCCCGCCATGGTGGGCGAGGTGCTCGGCCTGCCGGTGATCACCCAGGCCAGCAAGGTCGAGCTGACCGACACCACGGTCAAGGTCGAGCGGGTCACCGACGAGGGCCTGGCCTTCGTCGAGGCGAACCTGCCCGCCCTGGTCAGCGTGACCGAGAAGATCAACGAGCCGCGGTACCCGTCCTTCAAGGGCATCATGGCCGCCAAGAAGAAGCCGGTGGACACCAAGTCCATCGCCGACGCCGGAATCGAGGCGGGCGAGGTCGGCCTGGCCAACGCCAGCACCAAGGTCGTCGAGGCCGCGCCGAAGCCCCCGCGCTCCGGCGGCCAGAAGGTCGAGGACGACGGCACCGGCGGCACCAAGATCGTCGAGTACCTGTCCGCGCAGAAGCTCGTCTGAGAAGCAGGAGGAGGAAGACCCATGTCCGAGGTACTGGTCCTCGTCGACCACGTGGACGGCGAGATCAAGAAGTCGACCTTCGAGCTGCTCTCGGCGGCGCGCTCCATCGGTGAGCCCAGCGCGGTCGTGGTCGGCGCGCCCGGCACGGCGGCCAAGCTGAAGGACTCGCTGGCCGGCTACGGCGCGGCCAAGGTGTACGTGGCCGAGTCCGAGGAGGCCGCCAGCGTGCTGGTCTCCCCGAAGGTCGCGGTGCTGGCCGAGCTGGTCGGCCGGGTCAGCCCGGCCGCGGTGCTGGTCTCGGCCACCATCGACGGCAAGGAGATCGCCGGCCGGCTGGCCATCCGGGTCGGCTCGGGTGTGCTCACCGACGCGGTGGACGTGGCCGCCGACGGCACCGCCACCCAGTCCGTCTTCGGTGGCTCCTACACGGTGAAGTCCCAGGTCACCTCGGGGGTGCCGATCATCTCGGTGCGTCCGGGCGCGATCGAGGCCAGCCCGGCCGACGGCGCCGCCGCGGAGGAGACCGTCGAGGTCCCCGCCGCCGGTGACCGGGTCGCCCGCATCACCGGCAAGGAGCCGGTGGTCGGCGGCGACCGCCCCGAGCTGTCCGAGGCCACCGTGGTCGTCTCCGGCGGCCGTGGCGTGGGCAGCGCGGAGAACTTCGCCGTGGTCGAGCAGCTCGCGGACAGCCTGGGCGCCGCGGTCGGCGCCTCGCGCGCCGCGGTGGACTCCGGCTACTACCCGCACCAGTTCCAGGTCGGCCAGACCGGCAAGACGGTCGCCCCGCAGCTCTACATCGCGCTGGGCATCTCCGGCGCGATCCAGCACCGCGCGGGCATGCAGACCTCGAAGACGATCGTGGCGGTGAACAAGGACGCCGAGGCGCCGATCTTCGAGATCGCCGACTTCGGCATCGTCGGGGACCTGTTCAAGGTCGCCCCGCAGCTCACCGACGAGATCGGCAAGCGCAAGGGCTGAACCGTTCCACCACCTGCCCGGCTGCTTAGCCCGACAGGATGAAGTTGACCTCCGAGGGGGTTCCGGCGCCGGAAACGGCCGCCGGAACCCCCTCGGTCATGTCTCGCCAGCTCACACGGGTTTCACACTCAGGGTCTCCCCGGAGGCGGCACAGGGTCTTCACCGATTTTCCACCGACGCGTCATCGAATGGACTTTCCTCCGGCCGAATGGCCCGGTAGACCGAGTGCATGACGCAGTCCAGACTGCTGGTCAGCACCGCTACCGAGGGCGCGGACCTGTCCGACGACACTCCGCGCTACTCGCTCCTGGTCGCCAGGGACAGCGAGGAAGTGCGCGCCGCGCAGCGCCTGCGCTACCGCGTCTTCGCCGGTGAGATGGGCGCGAACATCACCGCCCGCACCCCCGGCGTGGACGAGGACTACTTCGACGAGTTCTGCGACCACCTGGTGGTCAGGGACGACCGCTCCCAGGAGATCGTCGGCACCTACCGGATGCTGCCGCCGGAGCGGGCCGCCGAGGCGGGCAGGCTCTACTCCGACAGCGAGTTCGACCTCAGCGCGCTCGACCCGCTGCGGCCGGGCCTGGTGGAGGCCGGCCGCTCCTGCGTGCACCCCGACCACCGCACCGGCTCCGTGGTCGGGCTGGTGTGGGCGGGCATCGCCCGGTACATGCTGCTCTCCGGGCACTCCTGGCTGGGCGGCTGCGCCTCGGTGCCGCTGACCGACGGCGGTTCCTACGCGGCCAGCGTCTGGGACATCGTGCGCACCCGGCACTACGCGCCGGAGGAGTACCGGATCACCCCGCGCGAGCCCTGGGACCCCGACGGCGTGGCCCGCATCCCGCAGGCCACCCTGCCCGCGCTGCTCAAGGGCTACCTGCGGATCGGCGCCTGGGTCTGCGGGCGGCCGGCGCACGACCCGGAGTTCGGCGTGGCCGACATGTACGTGCTGCTGTCCATGCAGCGGGTGGACCAGCGGTACCTGAGCTTCCTGCTCGGCCCGGAGTTCGCCACGCTGCGGGACAAGGGCGGGCTGCCGCCGCGGCCGCGCACCGGCGGGGCCACGCCTTCGGGTAGTGCTCAGCCGCCGGTCAGGCGAGGTTCCCCGTAGGTTCAGCCGAACTGGGCACCCTGGAACCATGACCGCTGGTCCAGCAGAGGCACTGCACTCCTGGATGCCGCACTCCCCGTGCGGGGCATGGTGTCTGCCCACCGGAGACGCACTGCCGAAGGTTTCCCCGGCCCGGCGCGCGCTGCGCCTGGCGACCCTGGCCGCGGTGGTCCTGACCGGACCGCTGTGCGCCCTGACCTTGTCCGTGCTCGGCCCCCGCGGCCGGGCGGCGGTGATCCGCGGCTGGTTCCGCATGGTGCTGGGCGCGCTCGGCGTCCGGCTGCGGGTGTACCGGCCCGGCGCGCTCAGCCTCGCGCCGGAGGAGCGCGAGCGGCCCCGGGACCGCGGGGTGCTCGTGGTCGGCAACCACAGCTCCTGGCTGGACATCGTGGCGCTGAACGCGTTGCAGCCGGTGCGCATGCTGGCCAAGGCCCAGGTGCGGCACTGGCCGCTGATCGGCGCGCTGGCCGCCCGCGCCGGCACCTTCTTCGTGGACCGGCCCAGGCTGTCCACCCTGCCGGCCACCGTGGCCGAGGTGGCCGCGGCGATGCGCGGCGGCGCCGCGGTTGGCGTGTTCCCCGAGGGCACCACCTGGTGCGGCCAGGCCACCGGACGCTGGAAACGCGCGGCGTTCCAGGCCGCGATCGACGCGGGCGTGCCCGCCCGGCCGGTCGCGCTCCGGTTCGTCGTCGACGAGCAGTGCACCACCGCGGCGGGCTTCCTCGGCGACGAGACCCTGCTGACCGCGCTGCTGCGCACCGCGGCGCTGCGCGGGCTGGTGATCGAGGCCTCGGTGCTGCCGCTGGTCTCGCCGGAGGGCCACGACCGGCGCTCGATGGCCGCGGCGGCCGAGGCCGCGGTGACCGGGGCGCTGGGTCAGCCCGAGGCCGAGCACACCGTGCCGGAGGTGGCCGCGGCGGCGTGAGCAGGCCTTCCCGGAAAAGGGCTGGACCTCCACCGCACTGGAGCGTGCAGAGTGCGGGGGTGACCTCGTCGACTACTGGTACCCGGCCCCCCTCCGCGCTCTGGGCGCCCGACCGCCGGGCCACCACCACCGGACTCCTGCTGCTCATCACGCTGGCCGCCTTCGAGGCGATGGGCCTGGGCACCGCGCTGCCCACGATCATCGCCGAGCTGGACGGCGCCTCGCTGTACTCCTGGCCGTTCACCGCGTTCCTGGCCGCCAGCATCATCGGCAACGTCTTCGCCGGGCGGGTCTCCGACCGGGTCGGCCCGGTGCCGGGGATCATCGCCGGGCCGACCCTGTTCTTCATCGGCCTGCTCGTGGCAGGCACCGCGGACACGATGACCCAGCTGCTCATCGGCCGGGCCTTCCAGGGCCTGGGCGCGGGCTCGCAGATCGTCGCGCTCTACGTCATGGTCGCCACCGTCTACCCGGAGCGGGACCGGCCCGCGGTCTTCGGCGCGCTGTCCGCGGCCTGGGTGGTGCCCGCGCTGGTCGGGCCCACCGTGGCCGGGGTGCTGGTGCAGTACGCGAGCTGGCGCTGGGTCTTCCTCGGCCTGGCCCCGCTGGTGCTGATCGGCGCGCTGCTGCTGGGGCCCACCATCCGCTCGCTGCGGGCCAGGGAACGCGAGGAGGTCGCCAGCACCCGGCGCAAGTGGCTGCCGCTGGCCGCCTTCGCCGCCGGGGTCGGGCTGCCCGCGCTGACCTGGGCCAGCCAGCACCCGCAGTGGTCCTCGCTGATCATCGGCGCGGTCGGCCTGGTGCTGCTGGCCCCCGCGCTGCGCCAGCTGCTGCCCAAGGGCACGTTGCTGGCCCGCCGCGGCCTGCCGGTGACCGTGCTGCTGCGCGGCATGCTCTCCGGCTCCTTCTTCGCCGTGGAGTCCTACCTGCCGCTCACCCTGACCTCGGTGCACCACTACTCGCCTGCCACCGCGGGCATCCCGCTCACCGTGGGCGCGCTGGGCTGGTCGGTGGCCTCGCTGTGGCAGGGCCGCTACCCGGACCTGCCCCGGCACGTGCTCATCCGGCGCGGCTTCACCCTGATCGCGATCGCGCTGGCCGGGATGGTGTTCATCTCGCCGGCCTGGGGTCCGTCCTGGCTGTCCATCCCGCTGTGGATCCTGGCCGGCAGCGGCATGGGCCTGGCCATGGCCAGCACCTCGGTGAAGGTGCTCAGCATGTCCGAGCCGGGCGACCGGGGGTTCAACTCGGGCGCGCTGCAGATCTCCGACCTGCTGCTCCAGGCGGTCTGCGTGGGCATCGGCGGCGTGCTGCTCAACCTGCTGGGCTCCACCACCAACCCGACCACCGCTGTGATCGTGCTCAACCTGCTGATGGCGGGGGTCGCCACGATGGGGGCTTTCCTCGCGGGCCGGTCTACCCTTGACGGGCGATGAGCGTTTATCTGGACCACGCCGCGACCACCCCCATGTACCCGGGGGCGGTCGCGGTGATGAGTGAGGCGTTGTCCGGCCTGGGCAACGCCTCCTCGCTGCACTCATCCGGCCGCCGCGCGCGCAGGCTCATCGAGGAGGCCCGCGAGGACATCGCCGCGACCTTCGGCGCCCGGCCGACCGAGCTGCTGTTCACCGGCGGCGGCACGGAGAGCGACAACCTCGCGGTCAAGGGCATCTACTGGGCCCGTCGGCAGGCCGATCCGCGCCGCCGCCGGGTGCTGGTCTCCTCGGTGGAGCACCACGCGGTGCTGGACGCGGCGGAGTGGCTGGCCGCGCACGAGGACGCCGAGCTGACCTGGCTGGCAGCCGACCACACCGGGCGGATCCGGCCGGAGACCCTGGCAGCCGCGATCGAGACCGACCCGGACAGCGTGGCCCTGGTCAGCGTGATGCTGGCCAACAACGAGGTCGGCACGGTCAACCCGGTCCGCGCGCTGGCCGAGGTGGCGCACCGGCACGGCGTCCCGCTGCACACCGACGCGGTGCAGGCCGCCGGCGTGCTGCCGGTGGACTTCGCCGCGTTCGGCGCGGACGCGCTCACCCTCACCGGGCACAAGTTCGGCGGCCCCTACGGCATCGGCCTGCTGCTGCTGCGCCGGGACACCGCCTGCGTGCCGCTGCTGCACGGCGGCGGGCAGGAGCGGGAGGTCCGCTCCGGCACCCTGGACGTGCCCTCGGTGCTCGGCCTGGCCGCCGCCGCCCGGCAGGCCGCGGCCGAGCGGGAGCGCCGCGCCGCCGAGCTGACCGCGCTGCGCGCCGAGCTGGCCGCCGCGGTGCTGGCCGCGGTGCCCGACGCGGTGCTCAACGGCGACGGCTTCGAGTCCACTGTGGACGGTATGCCGGGTCGGCTGCCCGGCAACGCGCACTTCACCTTCCCCGGCTGTGAGGGCGACAGCCTGCTGATGCTGCTGGACGCCAAGGGCATCGAGTGCTCCACCGGCTCGGCCTGCACCGCAGGCGTCGCCCAGCCCAGCCACGTGCTGCTGGCCATGGGCGCGGAGCCGTCCTCGGCCCGCGGTTCGCTGCGCTTCTCCCTCGGCCACACCTCCACCGCCGCCGACGTGGCCGCACTGGGCGCGGCGATCGGCCCGGTGGTGGCGCGGGCCCGCAGCGCCGGACTGGCGGGCCTGCGGCGATCGGTCCGACCCCCGGCAGGAGTCTGAGATGGGTATGCGAGTGCTGGCGGCGATGAGCGGCGGGGTCGACTCGGCCGTGGCCGCCGCGCGGGCGGTCGAAGCTGGTCACGAGGTCACCGGGGTGCACCTGGCCCTGTCGGCCAAGCCCGGCACGCTGCGCACCGGGTCCCGCGGCTGCTGCACCATCGAGGACTCGCACGACGCCCGCCGCGCCGCGGACGTGCTCGGCATCCCGTTCTACGTCTGGGACTTCGCCGAGCGGTTCACCGAGGACGTGATCGAGGACTTCGTCGCCGAGTACGCCGCGGGCCGCACCCCGAACCCCTGCCTGCGCTGCAACGAGAAGATCAAGTTCGCCGCGCTGCTGGACAAGGCGATCGCGCTCGGCTTCGACGCGGTGGCCACCGGCCACTACGCCCGGCTGGCCCAGGTGGACGGCCGCCCCGAGCTGCGCCGCAGCGCGGACGCGGGCAAGGACCAGTCCTACGTGCTCGCCTCGCTGACCCCGGAACAGCTCAGCCACGCGATGTTCCCGCTCGGCGGCTCCACCAAGACCGCGGTGCGCGCCGAGGCCGAGCAGCGCGGTTTGTCCGTGGCCAACAAGCCGGACAGCCACGACATCTGCTTCATCCCCGACGGCGACACCCGGAAGTTCTTGCAGGGCAAGCTCGGCACTCGTCCAGGCGAGCTGGTCGACGACGCCACCGGCGAGGTGCTCGGCGCGCACGAGGGCGTGCACGGCTTCACCATCGGCCAGCGGCACGGCCTGGGCCTGGACCGCCCGGCCCCGGACGGCCGCCCGCGCTACGTGCTGTCCCTGGAACCGGTCTCCGGCACGGTCCGGGTGGGCAGCCGGGAACGGCTCCAGGTCACCGAACTGGTCGGCGAGCGGGCGATCTGGCCCTCCGGGGTGCCGCTGGACGGACCGGTGGAGTGCGTGGTGCAGGTGCGCGCGCACGGCGGCACCGCGGGCGCGGTGGCCCAGCTGCGCGGCGAGCAGGTGGTGGTCAGCCTGCGCGAGCCGCTCGGCGGCGTGGCGCCCGGCCAGGGCCTGGTGCTCTACCGCCAGGACGCGGCCCAGGGCGACTTGGTGCTGGGCGCGGCCACCATCACTCGGACGCGCTGACCAGCACCCGGTCCCGGCCCAGCTCGGTGCGCAGCTTCACCGCCACCAGCACCGAGAGCAGCACCAGGGTGAGCGAGTTGGTCGCGATGATCACCGTGTCCGCGCGCCCGATGCCGTAGAGCACCCAGCAGAACACGCCCGAGCCCAGCGCGACCAGGTAGACCCAGGAGAAGTCGCGCGCGCTGCGCCGCTTCAGGCAGCGCACCACCTGCGGCAGCCAGCACGCCGTGGTCAACACCCCTGCCAGCGCACCGATCAGCGTGATCACCTGGACACCCCCTGTCACCTGTACGGACTTTATTCTCAAGGAGAACAAAAGGAGCGTGGCAGGCTAGGGGGCGTGAGCACAACCCCGTTTGCCGAACCCGCGGCCCAGCGACTGCTCTCGCTGGCGCACCGGCACGGGCCGCTGACCAGAGCGGACCTCAGCCGCCGCCTGGACCTGGCACGCAGCGCGACCGGGAGTGCGATCACCGAGTTGGCGCAACTGGGGCTGATCCAGTGCGGCCCGCCCGCCGACGGCCCGCGCCGCCTGGGCCGTCCCTCGCCGCAGGTGTCGGTGGTGCCGCGGCCCAGGGTGCTGGCCGCCCAGGTCCGCTCGCGCTCGCTGAGCATCGCCGCGGTCGGCCTCGGCCGGGCGGTCACCGACCGCACCGAGATGCCGCTGGCCCCCGACGAACGCACACCCGAGGCGGTGGCCGACCGGCTGGCCGAGCTGGCCCGCCCGCTGCTGCGCCGCCACCAGGGGCTGACCGGGCTGGCCATCGCATTGCCCGCGGTGCTGGACGCGCCGAACGGCCAGATCCACGCCGCCTTCCACCTGGGCTGGACCGACGTGCCGTTCAAGCGGCTGCTCGCCGAGCGCCTGCCCGGCCTGGACCTGTACCCGTGCAACGACGGCCACCTGGCCGCGCTGGCCGAGAGCAGGCACGGGGCGGCCCAGCAGGCCAGGGTGGCGGTGGTGCTGGGCGGCGACGACGTGGGCATCGGCGGCGGCCTGGTCCAGCACGGCGTCACCTTCGACGGCAGCGCGGGCCACGCCCTGGAGGCCGGTCACCTCCAGCTGAACACCGCCGAGCCGAGCCGTTGCCCGTGCGGCGCGACCTCCTGCTTCGAGACCCAGGCCGACGCCCGCGCGCTGCTCCGGCACGCAGGCATCCCGTTCACCGACACCACCGACCCGCGCGCCGCGGTCGCCGAGGTGCTGGCCGACCCCCGGCACACCGCCGCGGTGCTGGCCACCGCGGACCGGATCGGCGCGGGCCTGGCCGTGCTGGTCACCCTGCTCAACCCGGACCTGGTCATCCTCACCGGCCAACTGGCCGCCATGCACGGCGCGCCCGGCGCCCGCGAGCGCATCCTGGCCGGTATGGAGACCTCGCACGTGGCCCGCATCCACCCGGTCCCGGTGACCACCGCCGCCCTGCCCGACCCGGTGCTGATCGGCGCGGCCGAACTGGCCCTGGCCCCGCTGCTGGCCGCGCCGAGGACGGCCGCGACCGCCACCGGCTGAGCTACTCCGGCAGCCAGTCGGTGTTCGCCCCGCAGACCACCACGCAGGCCTGCTCGGCCGGGACCTCGTCCTTGAGCCACAACGCGAACGGCACCGCGGCGGCGGGCTCCACGGCCAGCCGGAACTCCTCCCACAGCCGGTCCCTGGCCGCCAGCAGCTCCGCGTCGGTGACCAGGTGCGACTCGACCCCGGCCGCGCGCAGGACGGCGAAGGTCAGCTCGCCCGCCCTGGCCGCGCCCAGCGCGGACATCGCCACCGAGTCCACCTCGGTGTCCACCGGCTCGCCCGCCCGCAGTGCCGCGTGCAGGCAGTCACAGCCCCTCGGCTCCACCGCGACGATCCGCCGCCCGGTGCCCAGCGCCAGCCCGGCGGCCAGCCCGCCGCCGCCGACCGCGACGAACACCGCGTCCACCTCTGGCGCGTCCGCCACGACCTCCAGGCCGACCGTGCCCTGGCCGGCGATCACCGCCGGGTCGTCGTAGGCGGAGACGAACCGGGTGCCCGGCTGCTCGCCCTCCAGCCGGGCCGCCTCGTTGGCCTCGGGGTAGGTCTGGTGGTGCACCACCTCGGCCCCGGTTTCCTTGATCCGCCGGATCTTGCTCTCCGCGGCGTAGCTGGGCACGTGCACCCTGGTCGGCAGGTCCAGCAGCCGGGCCGCGGTGCCCACGGCGAACCCGTGGTTGCCGCCGCTGACCGTGGCCACCCGCGCCGGCCGGTCGCCGGTCAGCAGCGCGTTGGTCGCGCCGCGCAGCTTGAACGAGCCGGTCAGCTGAAGCTGCTCCAGCTTGAGCCACAGCGGCCTGCCGTCCACTGCCACCCGCAGCATCGGCGTGCGCCGGACGTACGGGGCGATCCGCTCGGCCGCGCTGGCCACATCCGCCGGGGTCGGGAGTCGAGTCATGACCCCAGCCTGCCCGCGGCGAGCCTTCAGCAGAAGCGATGTCTGCTCGGGGGTTTGTAGCGATACTTAAGGCATGGACGCCGACCGACTGCGGGTGCTGGTCGAGGTCGCGCACGCCGGTTCGATCAGCGCCGCCGCGACCCGGCTGTCGGTCACCCCCTCCGCGCTGTCCCAGCAACTGGCCAAGCTGGAGCGCTCGGTCGGGGTGCGGCTGCTGGACCGCGGACCCGGCGGGGTGCGGCCGACCGAGGCGGGCGCGGTGCTGGTGCGGCACGGCGAACGGGTGCTCGGCGAGCTGCGGGACGCCGAGGACGCGGTGCGCGCGCTGCTGGGCCAGCGCCCGGAACGGATCGCGCTGGGCACCTTCGCCACCGCGGGCGCGCTGCTGGTCCCGGCCGTGCTGGCCGAGTTCCGGCAGCGGCATCCCACGGTCCGGCTGGCCCTGCTCGACATCGAGCCGCCGGCCGGCTACGGCCTGATCGCCTCCCGCGAGCTGGACCTGCTGATCACCCACCGCTACACCGGGGTGACCCTGCCCCCGCTGGGCGGCGCGCGGCGGCACCGCCTGCTCACCGACCCGCTCCGGCTGGTGCTGCCCGCGGGCCACCGGCTGGCCACCGCCGAGCGGATCACCCTGGCCGAGCTGGCCGGGGAGGAGTGGATCAGCGGCAGCCCCGGCGTGCCCAACCGGACCTGCCTGCAAGCGCTGGCCGCCCGGACCCGGCTGGACCTGCACGTGGCCTTCGAGACCCGCGACTACGGCGTGACGCTCGGCTTGCTCAGCGCCGGGGTCGGCGTCTCCCTGGTCCCGGCCAGCGTGCTCGGCGCGGCCGACACCCGGCGGCTGGCGGTGCGCTCGCTGACCGGTCTGGCGCCGGTGCGCGAGATGCACGTGGTGCACCGGGCCCGCCCGCTGCCGCTGACCGCGGAGGTGGTGCGGCTGCTCACCGCGGCGGGGGCGAAGATGTACCGGCAGACCACCGGAGGGAGCGGCGACCATGACCGATCGTGAAGAGCGCTCCTACCGGCGCGCCCAACTGCTCGACGACCCCAGGTTCGAGCGGTTCCGCACGCTGCCCGCCCGCCGCCGCCTGGTCGGCGCGCTGACCGCGCTGCTGGTCGCCGAGGCCGCGCTGTTCATCCTGCTGCCGGGAAATCCGGTGGCGCTGCTGGTGATCGCGGTGGTGCTGACCGCGGCCTGCGTGCTGTGCATCGGGCTGCTCAAGGCCTCCACCAGGGGCGTGGAGGAGCTGCCGGAGCGCAACCTGGACGAGTACCAGTGGCAGCTGCGCGGCGAGGTCTACGCCCGCGCCTACCGGATCGGCCAGGCCCTGCTGCTGGCCGAGCTGGTCGCGGTTGGCGGCTGGCTCGCCTTCGACCTGCCCAGTCCCGGCCGCGGCGTGGTGATCGCGGCCCTGCTGATCCCGTTCCAGCTCGCGGTCATCCTGCCCACCATGGTCGCCGCCTGGCACCGGCGGGTGTAACCCGACTGCCGGGTGTAGAAGCGCTGCTCGCCGGGAACGTTGGCTCATGCCCTTCCCTCGGACGGCCATTGCCGCCCTCACCTGCACTGCTCTACTGGCCTGCGCCGGTTGCGGCGGCGTCGGCGCGGCGCTGGCCCCGGAGGCCGCCGGGCTGACCACCATGGGCTTCGGCCTGCCGGACGAGCACGCCACCGCCAGGGTCGCCGCCTACCGTGCCGCGCACCCGGAGACCCCGGTGCGGATCGTGGAAGGCGCCTTCGACGCCCAGCAGTTCCTCTCCTCGGTGGCCGCGGGCCGGCCGCCGGACCTGGTCTACGCCGACCGCACCACCCTGGGCGGCTTCATCGCCCGCGGCGCCCTTCAGCCGCTGGATGACTGCGTGCGGCGGCACCGGGTCGACCTCGGCCAGTTCCGCGCCGCCGCGCTCGGCCAGCTGACCTACCAGGGGCGGCTCTACGGGCTGCCGGAGTTCAACCTGGTCCGGGTGCTGCTGGTGGGCGAGGACACCGTGCGCGCGGCCGGGGTGGCGCCGGAGCGGGTCAGCACCACCGACTGGGCCGCGCTGGCCGAGCTGACCGATCGACTGTCCGAAGTGGACGGGAACCGGCTGCGGCGGATCGGCTTCGACCCCAAGGTGCCGGAGTTCCTTCCGTTGTGGGCCAAGGCCAACGGGGCCGACCTGGTCAGCCAGGACGGGCGCACGCCCCGGCTGGACGACCCGAAGGTGGTCGAGGCGGTGGCCTTCACCGCGGACCTGGTGCGGCGGCAGGGCGGCTGGCCGGTGTTCAAGGCGCTGCGCGACTCCTTCGACACCCACGGCGCGGGCAACGAGTTCGCCACCGGGCAGGAGGCCGCGCGGCCGATGGAGAACTGGTACATCAACACCCTGGCCAACAACTCCCCGAAGGCCGCGGTGGCGGTGCGCCCGTTCACCGACCGCCAGGGCAACCCGATCTCCTATGCCTCCGGCTCGGCCTGGGGCATCCCGGTCGGCGTGCGCGATCCGGCCAAGGCGTGCGAGTTCGCGGTGACCATGACCGCCGCGGACACCTGGTTCGCCGCCGCCAAGGCCCGCAAGGAAGCCTTGGCGCGCAAGGGAAGGCCGTACTCGGGCACCTACACCGCGAACCGGGTGGCGGATGAGCGGATCTTCGCCGAGCTGTACTCGGCCGCCTCGGTACCGCTCATCGACGCGGGCGTGCGGGTGGTGCTCGGGCTACAGGACAAGGCGTTCGCGCTGCCGGTGGTGCCCGCCGGGCTGGAGTTCACCCAGGCCTACGAGGGCGCCGCGCACCGGGTGCTGACCGGCGCGCAGGACCCGGTGAGCGCGATGCGGCAGGCGCAGCGGGAGGCCGAGCTGGCCATCGAACGGGCGCGGAGGTAACCATGAGCGTGGTGCGGCGGGAGAGTCGCTGGGCCTGGTTCTTCCTCGCGCCCTGGCTGATCGGGCTGGCCCTGTTCACCATCGGGCCGACCATCGCCGGGCTGGTGCTCTCCTTCACCGACTACGACCTGGTCAACCCGCCGCGCGCGGTCGGCGTGGCCAACTACGCCGACCTGCTGGCCGATCCGAAGGTGGGCACCGCGCTGTGGAACACTGCGGTGTTCACCGTGCTGCACGTGCCGCTGCAGATCGTGCTGGCGCTGGCCATCGCGGTGTTGCTGCACCGGATGGCGGTGGCCCGCGGCTTCTTCCGCACCGTGCTGTACCTGCCGGTGATGACCCCGCCGGTGGCCATGGCGGCGATGTTCCTGCTGCTGCTCAACGGCCAGACCGGCGCGATCAACGAGCTGCTGTCCTGGTTCGGTGTGGACGGTCCACAGTGGACAACCGATCCGGCCTGGATCAAGCCGGGGCTGGTGCTGATGAGCCTGTGGACGGTGGGCAGCACCGTGGTGATCTACCTGGCCGCGCTGTCCGGGGTGGCGCCGGAGCTGTACGAGGCGGCCCGGCTGGACGGGGCCGGGGGGTGGGGGCAGTTCTGGCACGTGACCCTGCCGCAGATCAGCCCGACGGTGTACTTCACCGTGCTGGTCAACACCATCGCCTCGTTGCAGACCTTCACCGAGGCGTACTCGATGTTCTTCGGCGCCGGGGCCCAGTCCGGCACCGAGGGCGACGCCGCCCTGTTCTACGTGATCTACCTGTTCCAGCAGGCCTTCGGCGCGCTGCGGATGGGCTACGCCTCCGCGCTGGCCTGGCTGCTGTTCCTGATCATCCTGGTGGTGACCGCGTTCCAGGTGCGGGCCAGCCGCCGCCTGGTGCACTACGAGGGGAGCCCGAGGTGAGGCGGCGCCCGTTCACCGTGCTCGCGCTGCTGGCGCTGGCCGCGCTGTTCCTGTTCCCGTTCCTGTGGCTGCTCAGCGCCAGCCTCAAACCGCGCGAACGGGTCTTCGACAACAGCCTGTGGCCGGACCCGTTCACCCCGGCGAACTTCAGCGAGGTCTGGCAGGCGGTGCCGCTGCCGCTGTGGCTGCTCAACAGCCTGCTGGTGGGCCTGGCCGCGGCGCTGGCGGTCACCCTGTCCAGCGCGCTGGTCGCCTTCGGCTTCGCCTACTTCCGCTTCCGCAGCCGCAACCTGCTCTTCGGCCTGGTGCTGGGCACCATGATGCTGCCCGCCGCGGTCACCATGGTGCCGGTGTACCTGGAGTGGGACTGGCTCGGCCTGGGCAACACCCAGGTCCCGCTGTGGGCGCAGAACCTGTTCGGCTCGGCCTTCTTCGTCTTCCTGCTCCGCCAGTTCTTCCTCAGCCAGTCCCGCGAGGTCTTCGAGGCGGCCAGGGTCGACGGCGCCTCCTTCCCCAGGCTGTTCACCAGCATCGCGCTGCCGCTGGTGCGGCCGGGCCTGATCGTGGTGTTCGTCTTCGAGCTGAAGAACAGCTGGACCGAGCTGATGAAACCGCTGATCTACCTGCGCGACCCGGACCTGTTCACGGTGCCCCGCGGCCTCAAGGCGGTGCTGGACCGCTTCGGCCAGGGCGGCGAGGCCCAGTGGGAGCTGGTGCTGGCCGCCAGCACCATCGCCACCGTGCCCATGATCGTGGTGTTCCTGCTGGCCCAGCGCTACTTCCTCAGCGGCCTGACCACCCAGCGCCGCTGAGTGTCGATTCTCCTCCGGCCCGTTCGTCGGTGTCCGACAGGACCCGGACCGGAAGGAAATCCGATGAGCGCCACCCTCGGCAGCATCCTGCTCGCCAGCACCGACCCCGCCCGCCTGCGCGACTGGTACCAGCACGCCCTCGGCGCGCACGTCAGCAAGGACGGCTTCCTCATGTTCGGCGAGGTCGCCGTCCTCATCGAACACCGCGACGACATCGCCCCCGCCCCCGCCGAACCCGGCCGCGTCATCTTCAACTTCCACGTCGAGGACGCCCGGTTCGCCGCCGCCCACCTGACCAAGCTGGGCGTCACCTGGCTCGTCGAGCTGGAGGAACGCAACGAGGGCATGCTCTTCGGCACCCTGGAGGACCCCGACGGCAACTACATCCAGATCATCGAGCTCGGCGAGGCCTACCAGGCCCGCATCCGCGCGGAGATGGCCGATGTTCGCTGACACCAAGGCCTTCAGCGGCTTCTCCGTCAACGACATCCCCGCCGCCCAGACCTTCTACGCCGGCACCCTGGGCCTGCGCGTCACCGAGTCCCAGGGCATGTTGACGCTGCACCTGGGCTCGGGGGCGGAGGTCTTCGTCTATCCCAAGCCGAACCACGTGCCCGCCGAGTACACGGTGCTCAACTTCCCGGTGGCGGACATCGACGCGGCGGTGACCGAGCTGAGCGCACTGGGGGTGCGGTTTGAGCGGTACGCCGGGATGACGGATGAGCGGGGGATCGCGCGGGGGTCGGAGGCAGGGCAGGGGCCGGACATCGCGTGGTTCGCGGATCCGGCGGGGAACATCCTGTCGGTGCTGGAGATCTGAGCCGGCGGGCCGGGGCGTCGCACAGCGCCCCGGCCGCCAGGCTCAGCGCGTGCTCCTGCGCTGCCGCGGCGACGCGCCGGTCCGCGGAGACGCCTGGTAGGGGTCGTGCGGCCGCTCCCGTGCGGTGATGACCTGGCCGCGAATCGAGCGCAGCTCCTCGCTGGCCACGTAGATCCGGGCCTTGGTCTCGCCGCGCGGGACCAGCAGCCCCCGCTCGACCAGCATCCGGAGGTCGCGCGCGGCGGTGCCCGGCTCCAGCTCGGCGTCCCTGCCGTAGCCCGCGCGGCGCACGGTGAGCCCGATCGAGGCCTGGAACAGCGCCGAGGCGGTGCGTTCCGGCAGCTTCCGCTCGGCCAGCTCGGTCTCCAGCCGCTGCCACATCCGGGCCGCCTCGTCGATCCGGCGCAGCACGGTCTGGGCCTGCATGTGGTGCGCGGTCAGGTTGAACCGGATCCAGGCGTGCGTGCCGCGCTCGGGCCGCCAGGTCCCGCCACCGGCCTCGGCGAGCGCGTCGTAGTAGGCGTTGGTGTTGCGGCCGAGCCACTCCTCGATGCTGCTGAACTCGGGCGTGAGGATCTTCTCCCTGGCCAGCACCAGGGTTTGCAGCGCCCGCGCCATCCGGCCGTTCCCGTCCCGGAACGGGTGGATCATGACCAGGTTGAGGTGGGCGAGCGCCGCGCGCACGAAGACCGGGCAGTCGCCGTCCGCGGCCAGCGCCTCGGTCAGCTCCCGCATGAGTCCTGGCACGAGCTCGTGGTCCGGCCCCTCGTAGACGATCTCGTCGTGTTCCTCGTCGTGCACGTAGATCGAGCTCTGCCGGTACCGCCCGGGGCTCTTCGTCAGGTCGTGGCCCAGCATCATGAAGTGCAGGCTGCGCAGCAGCGACTGGTCGAGGGTGAACTCCGGATCGCCTGCCAGCTGCTGGATGTAGGTCAGCGCGTTGCGGTAGCCGACGATCTCCATCGACGTGCGGCGGTCGGCGTCGAGCGGTTCGTCGTCCTCCAGCAGCGCCACGGCGTCGTCGAGGGAGACCTCGTAGCCCTCGATGCTGTTGGAACCGCGGATGGCGCGCGCCTTCAGGTTGCGGCGGAGCTGCCCCTTCCACCGGCGCGGCTCGCTCAGGAAGTACCGGAGCCGACGCCGGTAGTCATCGATCTCCTCGATGACCCGGTGATCGTCGGCATCCAGTGCCGGAGCGCGGAATAGCATTAATCAATCGTCCACCTTGACGATTGATTCGTCAATCTCGCAACACTGACACCCCTTGTCAGCGGACCTGGCCTACGGTCGGCGGCAAGATCCACTGAAAGGACCCGCCTTGCCCACCACCCGCGCCGTCATCGAGGACTTCCTCACCCGCGCCACCACCGGCACCCCCGAGCACATCGCCGCCCTCTTCGCCGAGCAGGTCGACTGGCAGCTCAACTGGCCGGCCGAAGGCCACCCCGCCGTCCCCTGGATCCGCCCCCGCCACACCAGAGCCGACGTCGCCGACCACTTCCGCGAGCTCGCCGCGGCCCACATCCCCGGCACACCCAGCCGCGCCCCGGAGCTGCTCGTCGACGGCCAGCACGCCGTGCTCTTCGTCGAGCTCGCCCAGACCGTGCGCGCCACCGGCCGGTCCTACACCGCCCTGTGCGCGCTGCGGTTCACCGTGGTGGACGGGTTGATCACGCGCTACCACGTCTACGAGGACAGCCTGTCCGTCGCGGTGGCGCTCACCGCCTGACCCCCGGCCGGCCCACGGGACAGGCGTGGCAGGCTTGGGCGGGTGAAGGTGAATCCCGGCACGGTTACCGGTATCGGCTCTCTGCCCGGCAGCGACCCCCTGGAGGCCGCGCGGATCGTGCTGGGCGAGTTGCCCGAGCTGCCGCACCTGCCCGAGCTGCCCGCGCGCGGGGTCGGCGCGGACATCATCGGCCGGACCGCGGGGCTGCTGGTGGAGCTCGCGGTGGAGCTGGTGCCCTCGGCGTACCGGGTGACCGCGCGGGCCGGGCGGGACCACCGGCGGGCGGTGGACCTGCTGCGCACCGACCTGGACGCCTTCGACGAGGCACTGGAGGCCACCGGAGCGCGGGAGACCGTGAAGCTCCAGTCGGCCGGGCCGTGGACGCTGGTCTCCCAGGTGGAGCTGGTGCGCGGGCACCGGGTGCTCACCGACCGGGGCGCGTTGCGCGAGTTCACCGAGTCGCTGACCGAGGGGCTGATCCGGCACATCCGCGAGGTCGCCGAGCGCACCGGCGCAGCTGTGGTGCTCCAGCTCGACGAGCCCGCGCTACCCGCGGTGCTGGACGGGCGGCTGCCCACGCCCTCCGGTTACGGCAACGTGGCGGCGGTGCCCGCGCCGGACGCGCAGGGACTGCTGGGGCAGCTGATCGAGCGGGTCAAGGCGGCCACCGGGTGCGCGGTGGTGGTGCACTGCTGCGCGCCGCGGCCGCCGGTGACGCTGTTCCGCAACGCGGGGGCGGACGCGATCGCGCTGGACGCCACCCTGATCGGCAAGGCCCCCACCGCGCTCTGGGACGAGCTGGGCGAGACCTGGGACGCGGGCACCACGCTGTTCCTCGGCCTGGTGCCCACGCTGGAACCGAAGACCCCGCCCACCCTGCGCGCACTGGCCGACCCGGCGCTGCGCCTGGTCGACCGGCTCGGCTTCAACCGCGAACTGCTCGCCGAGCGCGCGGTGGCCACTCCGTGCTGTGGCATGGCCGGAGCTTCTCTGAGCTGGGTCCGGCGCGCGCTCGCGCTCAGCAGGGACCTGGGCAAGGCGTTCGTGGAGCCGCCGGAGGGCTGGTGAGTCAGCCGTGCTCGGCCAGGAACCTGGTGACGGCCGAACGGGCCAGCTGGGTCTGGTAGGAGCCCCAGTTCGCGTCGAAGCCGTGGTCGGCGTAGGGCAGGAACAGCGCCTGGTGCGGCACGCCGGCCTTGGTCAGGCCCTCGTCGAGCATGCGCGCCTGGGACTGCGGCATCAGGAAGTCCCGCTCGCCCTGCACGATCAGCGTGGGTGGCAGGCCGCCGCGCAGGTAGCTGCTGGGGGAGAACGCGCGGTAGCGGTCCGGCTGCTGCTGCGCGCTGCCGCCCAGCACGTCGTTGAGGATGGCCCGGCCGGTGTCGGTGCCGTCCGGACCGGTGGCGAAGGCGGGCAGGTCGTACGGGCCGTAGAAGTCCACCACTGACTTGATCTTGCCGTCAGGCAGGTCGCAGCTGGGGCGGAAGGCGTCGGTGCCCGCGGTGTAGGCGGTCATCAGCGACAGGTGGCCGCCCGCGGACTGGCCCATCACCGAGATCCGGTTCGGGTCGACGCGGTACTCCGCCGCGTGCGCGGTGATCCAGGCCAGCGCGCACCGGCTGTCCGCGACCGTTGCCTGCCAAGCGGTTCCGGGCGGCGTGTCGCGCACCATCCGGTACTCGATGTCGAAGACGGTGTAGCCAAGCCCGGTCAGCAGCCGGTTCCACTCCGGGGTCATGCTCCGGTTGCCCGAGGCCCAGCCGCCGCCGTGGATGAGCAGCATCGCCTTGCCCGAGCCCGGATCCGCCGAGGGCCACACGTCCAGGTCCAGCCCGTGCCCGCCGGGCGAGGCGTAGCGCACGGTGCGGCCCTGCTCCGGCGAGCCCAGGTTGAGGTGCGCGGCGTTGGCCAGGTACGTGCCGAGGCTGACCTCCGCGCCCGCCCGGCTGGCCTGCTCCCTGGTGATGATCGTCGGCACCAGGCCGGTGGCCGCGGACAGCGCGACGGCCACCGCGGCCGCGATCGTGGTCCGCCACCGGCGCTTGCGCAGCGCGAGCAGCAGCACCACCACCGCGAGCAGGCTCAGCGCCAGCACGTGCAGCGGGAAGGTGCGCAGCACCAGCGCGGGCAGGAAGGACGGCTGGCGGTCGAAGAACAGCAGCCAGGCCGCCGCCAGCGCGAGCAGCAGGAGCAGGGCGGCCAGTGCGGGCAGTAGCCAGCCGCGCCTGGCTGGCTTAGGGGGTTCCTCCGGCATACCTCCTTCCTACACCCAGGTCTAGGCCAGCTGATGCCTAGTACGACTACGCATTGACCTTGGGCGATATGTCCGGGAATACTTTCCGCCCAAATAGACAACTTTATTAACTAATTGGGTCGGCCGACCCAGGAATGCCGAGGATTCATGCGAGTTCCTCGCCCTGCCCTGCTCCGAACCGTGGCGATCGGCACCGCCGTGGCCCTCGGCGCGGCGATGGTGAGCGCGGCGACCGCGAACGCGGCCGCCAGTGGTCAGATCCGGCTCGACGGCGTGGGGTACGCCCACGACGACACCAAGATCGGCTACCTGATGGCTCCCGCGAGCAGCGAGGGCGCCCGGTTCACGGTGCTCGACGCCGCGGGCCGCACCGTGCTCGCCGGCCAGGCCGGGGCCAGCCTCGGCGGCTGGAACGCCGGGTACACCGCGGTGCACCCACTGGACTTCTCCGCGCTGAAGCGGCCCGGCAGCTACCGGGTCACCGTCTCCGGCCCGGTGCGGGCCACCTCCGCGACCTTCCAGATCGGCACCGCCCGGCAGCTGTTCGGGCCGGTGGCGGACAAGACCTTCGACTTCTACGCCGCCCAGCGCGACGGCGGGGACGTGGTGCCCGGCAGGCTCGGCCGCAAGCCCGCGCACCTCAGCGACGCCAAGGCCATCGTCTACGACACGCCGAACTTCCGGCCGGACAACCAGCTGGCCGAACCGCTCAAGCCCACCGGGCAGACGGTGGACCTGGAAGGCGGATGGGTCGACGCGGGCGACTTCGTCAAGTTCACCTCCAACACCGCCTACACCCTCGGCGAGCTGTTGCTGGTGCAGCGGGAGGGCAACCGCGACCGCACCCTGTCCAGCGAGATCGACTTCGGGCTCAAGTGGCTGGACAAGGCATGGGACGAGAAGTCCAAGACCTTCTACGTGCAGGTCGGCATCGGCGTGGGCAGCCCGGACCTGGGCATCCTCGGCGACCACGACGTGTGGCGGCTGCCGGAGACCGACGACGCGCTCCAGGTGAAGCCGGGCGATGAGAAGTACTTCATCAAGCACCGCCCGGTGTTCCGGGCCGCCGCGCCAGGGGAGAAGATCAGCCCGAACCTGGCCGGTCGCGCCGCGGCCGCCTTCGCGCTGGCCGCCCAGGTCGAGTCCCGCCGCGACTGGCGCAAGGCCCGGTACTACCTGGAGCAGGCCGCCTCGGTCTTCGCCCAGGCCAAGACCACCGACGTGGGCCAGCTGACCACCGCGTTCCCGCACTCCTACTACCCGGAGAACTCCTGGACCGACGATCTGGAGTACGGGGCCACCCAGCTCGCGCTGGCCGGGCACGCCCTCGGCGACCGCAGGGCGGGCGACTGGGCCACCCAGGCCACCCGGTGGGCCAGGGCCTACCTGGCTTCCGGCGACCAGGACACGCTGAACCTGTACAACACCAGCGCACTCGGCCACGCCGACCTGGTGAAGGTGTTGCGCACCAGGTGGGTCCGGGACGCGCAGGTGACCGAGGCGCAGCTGATCGGCGACCTCAAGCGGCAGCTGGACAAGGGCGTGGCCCGCGCGGCGACCAGCCCGTTCCGCACCGCGGTGGACATCACCGCCTTCGACGTGGCCACCCGCAGCTTCGGCTACGCGGCCACCGTCGAGCTGTACCGCTCGGTGACCAGGGACCGCAGCTACGACGCCTTCGGCTCCCAGCAGCGCAACTTCGCCCTCGGCGCCAACTCCTGGGGCCTGTCCCTGGTGATCGGCGTCGGGCCGCGGTTCCCGTACTGCCCGCACCACCAGGCGGCCAACCTCTCCGGCAGCACCACCGGCGGGGAGAAGATCCTGGTCGGCGGTGTGGTCAACGGGCCGAACGCGGCGGAGAAGTTCGCCAGCCTGGGCGACCTGCCCGGCGGCGGCGTGGCGTGCTCGCACCCGCTGGCGGCCTTCGACGGCCAGGGCTCCCGGTTCGTCGACGACGTGCGGGCCTGGCCGAGCAGCGAGCCCGCGATCGACTACACCGCAACGGGAACACTGGCGCTGGGCCTGACCGCCCTGCGCTGAACCAACGTGCTGGTGGCGGCCCCCTGACCCCGACCGGGGGCCGTCACCAGCCCACCAAGGCCAAGCCCGCCAACGAGATCCCGGCCGCCAGCGCGGTGGAGGCGGTGCCCAGCACCAGTGCTCTCGGCCCGGTGGCGAGCAGTTCCCGCAGCCGCACCGCGGTGCCCAGCGCGAACAGCGCCCCGGCCATCAGCACGGTGGCCGCCACCTTCGCCACCGCCAGCACCGGGTCCGGCAGCAACCCGGTGCTGCGCACCAGGATCATCGCCACGAAGCCGAGCACGAACACCGGCGGCAGCCACTGCCCCTGACGTCGGCCCACGATGGTCACCAGCGGCGCGAGCAGCACCACCCGGCTCAGCTTCACCACCACCGCCGCCGACACCGCCGCCGCGCCCGCGGGGGCCGCGCCGACCAGCACCTGCGCCACCTCGTGCACACTCGCCCCCGCCCAGCCGCCGGTGGCCCGCGCGGACAGGCCGAGCAGCTCGGCGAGCACCGGCAGCAGCAGCATCCAGAGGCTGCCGAACAGCGTCACCAGCGCCACCGCGGTGGCCACGTCCCGGTCCCGCCTGGGCACCACGCCCTCCATCGCGGCCACCGCGGCCGCGCCGCAGATCGAGAAGCCGGTGGCCACCAGCGTGCTCAGGCCCTCCGGCAGGCCGAGCCAGCGGCCGAGCAGCCGGGTGCCGAGGAAGGTCCCGGCCACCGTGGCCAGCACCACCAGCAGCATGCCGCCGCCCAGGTCGAGCACGTCGCTGACCGCGAGCTGGAGTCCGAGCAGCACCACACCCGCCCGCACCAGCCGCCGCGCGGCCCAGCTCAGCCCGGGGGAGCAGGAGGCTGGCAGCAACCCGGCCGCGCTCGCCGGGCGCGTGGCCCGCTGGACCGCCGTCCCGGTCCGCCACCGGCCGAGGTTCCCTGCCGCGATCCCCAGCAGCACCGCCACGGTCAGCGCGCTCACCGAAGGCGCCACCGCCGCGACCCCGAGCGCGACCGCCACCGCGGCGGCGACCACCAGCAAGCCCGGCGCCGTTGCCGAGCCCCGCGTAAATGTCCTCACCACACCAGCATCGGCCCGCGTGTGACACTTCGGTAGGCCGAGTTGGCTAGGCCGTCATAATGTTTGGTTATGAGCAAACCGCCGGACCCCGAGTCACTCGACCTGCTCGTCCGGCTCGCCGAGCTGGGCAGTCTGGGCCAGGCCGCCGCGCGGCTGGGCATCAGCCAGCCCGCGGCCAGCAAACGCCTGGCCACCCTGGAGAAACGGCTCGGGCTGGCCCTGGTCGACCGCAGCACCAGGGGATCCACGCTCACCGAGTCCGGCCAGATGGTCACCGAATGGGCCAAACGGGTGCTCGCCGAACTGGACGTGCTGCTGCACGGCGCGGAGGCCCTGCGCGCCCGCCGGGTGGCCGAGCTGAGCGTGGCGGCCAGCATGACCGTGGCCGAGCACCTGGTGCCCGGCTGGATCACCGAGCTGCGCCGCGGCAACCCCGGGCTGTACGTGGGCTTGCAGGTGACCAACTCGGCCGCGGTGGCCGAGCTGGCCCGGCGCGGCGAGGTCGACCTCGGTTTCGTCGAGTCGCCGTCGGTCCCGCGCGGTCTGCGCACCCGCCGGGTGGCCGAGGACCGGCTGGCCGTGGTGGTCGCGCCCGGCCATCCGTGGGCGAAACGGCGACGACCGGTTGGCCCGGCCGAGCTCGTGGGTACTCCGCTGGTTGTCCGGGAACGGGGTTCGGGCACCAGGGAAACCCTCGAACGGGCGATGGAACGCACCGGAGTGGGTAAGGTCCGGGCACTGGTCGAGCTGGGCTCCACCACGGCCGTGCGCGGCGCGGTCGCGGCCGGGTCCGGCCCGGCGGTGCTCAGCGTGCTCGCGGTCGAGGCCGACCTGGCCGACCGACGGCTGGTCGAGGTGCCGGTCAGCGGGATCGACCTGCGGCGGCAGCTGCGCGCCGTGTGGCCCGCCGGGCGGGCGCTCGCGCCACCGGCGGCAGCCCTGCTGGCAGTCGCGACCAGAGCTTCTCGCCCGGCCCGGTGACTTCGACGCTACGGTGGGTACTGAAGGACCTGTGCGAGAAGTCTCGCGCACGATACCCGCGCCGAGGCGGCCCCTGGCGGCACGGCCGGGCCACCCGACTACGTCCGGTATGAGGGTGGCCCGGCCGCACCGCCAGGGACCACCTCGATCACGGCTCTCGCACACGAGACTTCTCGCACAGGTCCTGCCCCGCACTGGATGAGGATTGGCGGCCATGAAACGGTTCCTGCGCAAGCTGCGTGGCGGCTTCGAGCCCGACCCGGTCGAGCCAGCCGACCCGCACGAGGCCGCCGTCGCGTTCTGGCAGCGCTGGAACACCGAGCTGCTGCCGCAGGTGAGCGCGGCACTCGGGGACAAGGACCCCGGCCGGGTGGAGAACCTGGTGGTGGAGGCGGTCACCGCGATCCACCCGAACCTGCAGTTCGCGGTGGAACGCGGGCAGCGGGCGGTGTACGCGCTGGTGCTCAGCGCCCAGGGCGACCCGGACCTGCGGCCCTACACCGACGCCTGGCTGGCCGCCGCGCCCGATCCCGGCCCGATGTGGGAGTTCTACGACGCGGTGCCGCCGGTGCCCGACCCCAACGAGGTCACCGTCAACCTCGGCCCGCACCGGCTGCCGCTGTCCCAGGTCCGGCTGGCCGCGCTGATCGACGAGGAGGCCGGGCTGGTCGACGTCGCGGTGTTCCACCCCGGCATCGCCGCCCTGGACGACGCGGGCAAGGCCGCGATGACCTTCCTGCCACTGGACGCCACCCTCGGCGAGCGGCTGGCCGGGGACCGGCTGGGCCGGGTGGAGACCGCCGAGGCCGAGCCGGTGGACGCCATCACCCTGGTCGAGCTGCGCGAGCTGGTGGTCGAGCTGGACCGGCGACACTCCGGCCGCTGACCCGGCAGAACTGTCGGTGGGTTTGACTAGGCTTCCCGCTGTGACCAGGAACGACAGCAGTGAGCTAGACGTCACCGCGGCGGCGCGCCAGCGCCACGCGGAGCTGGCCCAGGAGATCACCGACCACCAGTACCGGTACTACGTGACCTCGCCGGTGATCTCCGACGCCGAGTTCGACCAGCTTTTCCGCGAGCTGCAAGCCCTGGAGGCCGAGCACCCGGCCCTGGTCACCCCCGACTCGCCGACCCAGCGGGTCAGCGGCAGCTTCGCCACCGAGTTCGTCCCGGTGGACCACCTGGAGCGGATGCTCAGCCTGGACAACGCCTTCAACGCCGAGGAGCTCCAGGCCTGGGCCGAGCGGGTGGAGAAAGAAGTCGGCGCGGACGCGCACTTCCTGTGCGAGCTGAAGATCGACGGCCTCGCGGTCAACCTGCTCTACCGGGACGGGCGGCTGGAACGCGGCCTGACCAGGGGCGACGGCCGCACCGGCGAGGACGTCACGCTCAACCTGCGCACCCTGGCCGATGTGCCCGCGCGCCTGGTCGGCACGGCGGAGTTCCCGGTGCCGGAGCTGGTGGAGATCCGCGGCGAGGTCTTCTTCACCCTGGCCGACTTCGCCGAGCTGAACGCGGCCCAGGTGGAGGCGGGCAAGCCGCCGTTCGCCAACCCGCGCAACGCGGCGGCCGGATCGTTGCGGCAGAAGGATCCCAAGGTCACCGCCAGCCGCCCGCTGCGGATGATCTGCCACGGCCTGGGCAAGCGCGCCGGCTTCGAACCGGCCCGGCAGTCCGACTCCTACAACGCGCTCAAGGCCTGGGGCCTGCGGGTCTCCGCGCACACCAGGGTGCTGTCCACTGTGGACGAGGTCACCGCCTACATCACCGGCTGGGGCGAGCGCAGGCACGACGCCGAGCACGAGATCGACGGCGTGGTGGTCAAGGTGGACGAGGTCACCCACCAGCGCCGCCTGGGCGCCACCTCGCGCGCGCCGCGCTGGGCGATCGCCTACAAGTACCCGCCGGAGGAGGTCACCACCCAGCTGCTGGACATCCGGGTCAATGTGGGCCGCACCGGCCGGGTCACCCCGTTCGCGGTGACCGAGCCGGTCAAGGTGGCCGGGTCGGTGGTCGCGCGGGCCACCCTGCACAACGCCAACGAGGTCCGGCGCAAGGGCGTGCTGATCGGCGACCGGATCGTGCTGCGCAAGGCGGGCGACGTGATCCCCGAGGTGCTCGGCCCGGTGGTGGAGGCCCGCGACGGCAGCGAGCGCGAGTTCATCATGCCCACCGAGTGCCCGGAGTGCGGGGCCACGCTGCGGCCGATGAAGGAGGCGGATGTCGACATCCGTTGCCCGAACGCCCAGTTCTGCCCTGGCCAGCTGCGCGAGCGGCTGTCCTACCTGGCCGGCCGGTCCGCGCTGGACATCGAGGTGCTCGGCTTCGAGGCCGCCGCCGCCCTGGTCGCCTCCGACGTCTACACCAACGAGCGCGACCTGTTCGACCTGGACGCGGACAAGCTGCGCCAGGTGCCGCTGTTCCGCACCATGGCGGGCGAGCTGTCCGCGAACGGGCAGAAGCTGCTGGAGAACCTGGAGACGGTCAAGACCCGGCCGCTGTGGCGGATCCTGGTCGCGCTGTCCATCCGGCACGTCGGCCCCAAGGCGGCCAGGGACCTGGCCCGCGAGCTGGGCTCGATCGAGGTGATCGCGCAGGCCACCGAGGAGCAGCTGGCCGCGGTCGACGGCGTCGGGCCGACCATCGTGCAAGCCGTGCGCGAGTGGTTCGAGGTGGACTGGCATCGCGAGGTGGTCGAGGCCTGGGCCGCGGCCGGGGTGTGCATGGCCGAGGACCGCGACGAGTCGGTGCCGCGCACGCTGACCGGACTGTCCATTGTGGTCACCGGCAGCCTGCCCGGCTTCTCCAGGGACGAGGCCAAGGAGGCCATCCTGTCCAGGGGCGGCAAGGCGGTCGGCTCGGTGTCGAAGAAAACCAGTTTTGTGGTGGTCGGCGAAGCGCCAGGATCCAAGTACGACAAGGCGGTGCAGCTGAAGGTGCCGGTCCTGGACGAGGACGGGTTCCGGGTGCTGCTGGAGTCAGGTCCGGAGGCAGCCGCCGGGGTTGCCACGGTCGGCGCGGACGGGGGAGCCGGGGATGGCGACGGAGATCAGGGTTCGACCGGCTGAACCGGCCGAGCTGGACGCGGTGGGCGAGCTGACCGTCGCCGCCTACCAAGCGGGCGGGTTCATCCCGGAGGGCAGCGACTACGGCACCACGCTGCGGAACGCGGCCGCCCGCGCCCGCGCGGCCGAGCTGCTGGTGGCCGCCGACGAGGAGGGCAGGCTGCTGGGCACGGTGACCGTGGTGCTGCCCGGCACCGAGTTCGCCGAGGTCTCCGAACCGGGTGAACTGGAGTTCCGGATGCTCGCCGTCGACCCGGCCCACCACGGCCGCGGCATCGGCGAACAGCTGCTCCGCGCGGTCCTGGACCGGGCTGCTGACCTGGGCGTCAGCCGCGTGGTCATGTGCAGCACCTCCACCATGGCCGCGGCGCACCGGCTGTACCGGCGGCACGGGTTCACCCGGTTGCCGTCGCGCGACTTCTCCCCGGTTCCGGGAGTCTTGCTGCACGGCTTCGTCCGGGAACTGAGCTAGGAGCGCCCGCAATGCTGCCGCTGCTTCAGTGCTGCCCCAACGGCAGCCGGCCCGCCGAGGCCCACCCCACCGTGCCCATCACCCCCTGGCAGCTGGCCACCGCGGTCGCCGAGGTCGCCGAGCTGGGCGTCACCTCGGTGCACCTGCACCCCAGGGACGCGGTCGGCCTGGAGACCCTGGCCGGTCCCGAGCTGGCCACCGTGGTCGCCACCGTGCGGGCCGCCGCCCCCGGCGTGGAGATCGGCGTCAGCACCGGCGCCTGGATCACCCCGGACCCGGTGCGCCGCACCGAACTGGTCGAAGGCTGGTCCGGCCTGGCCGCCGGCCGCCCGGACGTGGCCTCGGTGAACGTGCACGAGCCCGGCTGGCTGTCGGTCTGCGCCGCCCTGCACCGCGCGGGCGTCGGCATCGAGCTCGGCGTGTTCACCACCAAGGCCGCGGCCATTCTGCGCGCCGAGGGCGTGCCTGCGGGCACCATCCGGGTGCTGGCCGAGGTCCAGGAGACCAACCCCGACCGCGCCCAGCCCGCCGCCGCCGACCTGCTCGCCGCGCTGGACTTCCTGCCACCGGACCTGCCGATCCTGTTGCACGGCGAGGAGGGCGGCGCCTGGCCGGTGCTCGCCGAGGCCGTCCGCCTGGGCCTGCACCGCCGGATCGGCCTGGAGGACACCCTGGTGCTGCCCGACGGCACCCCGGCCCCGGACAACGCCGCCCTGGTCCGCGCCGCCCAGGCCACCTGACCCCTCAGCGCGGCAGCAGCGCCCCGGACCGCTTCACCGTCCGCACCACCGGCGCGGTCTCCATCGAGTGCACCCCGGCCAGCCCGCCCACCCGCTCGGTCAGGTACCGGTACAGCTCCCCGGCGTCGCGGCAGGCCACCATCGCGGTCAGGTTGGTCCGCCCCGTGGTCACCCCGGCGAAGCTCACCTCCGGGTGCCCGCCGACCGCCGCCGCGACCCGGCGCAGCGCCGAGGGCCGCACGGTCAGCCACAGCCGGGCCTCGGCGCGCAGGCCCAGCGCCGCGGGCGGCACGTCCACCTCGAACACCAGCACTCCGCTGTCCCGCAACGCGTCGACCCGCCGCTTCACCGTGGACTCCGACCAGCCGGTGGCCGCGGCCAGTTCGGTGTGCCGGGCGCGGCCGTCGGTGGCCAGGACCGCCAGCAAGGCGTGGTCGCCGTCGTCCAGGGTGACCGCGGGGCCGCTCGGGCCGAGCAGGGCGTGCGCGCTGAGGTCCAGCACCCTGGCGGTGCGCGGCAGCTTGTCCATCAGCAGGGTGTCCCGGTCGGCGTCGGTGCGGGCCTGGACGTGGCAGGAGATCTCGGTGCCGCCGGAGAGCAGGTGCACCCAGAAGGTGTCCGGGCGGCGGGCCAGCGCGGTGGCGATCGGGGTGGCCGCGTCCGGGGTGCAGCGGATGCGCAGGGTCCACGAGGTGTAGCCGGCCAGCGGGCCGTACACCGAACCCACCACCCGCAGCAGCCCGGCCGAGCGCAGCCGCTGGTACCGGCGGGCCACCGTGTTCTCCGAGACGCCCAGCGCCCCGGCGATCCGGCTGAACGGGGCCCGGCCGTCCTGCTGGAGCGCGGTGACGATTTCCCGCTCCAGCTCGTCCAGGATGACGGATTCCACCGGATCACCGTAGTTCACGGGCGGTAATCCGCATCCGGACCCGACTGTGAAGCCATGACGACACGAGTTCTGGTGACCGGGGCGACCGGCAACGTCGGCCGCCAGGTGATGACTCAGCTTGGCGCGCAAGCCGTTGCCCTGCCCCGAGATCGCGCGGACCTGGCCCGCCCGGAGAGCCTGACCGACAGCCTGCGCGGGGTGGACGCGGTGTTCCTGATCTGGCCGCTGCACAGCGGCGAGGCGCTCCCCGGGGTGCTCGCGGAGATCGCCAGGCACGCGCGCCGGGTGGTCTTCCTCGGCTCCGGCGGGGTCCGCGACCTGAGCATGGACGCGCAGGAGGAGCTGATCCGGCGGTCCGGTCTGGAGTGGACGGTCATCCGGCCGAGCACGTTCGCGGTCAACGCCCGGTGGTGGGCCGGGCAGATCAGGGCGGGGAACGAGGTGCGCGGCGCCTACGGCGGGCTGGGCATGGCCATGCTGCACGAGGCGGACATCGCGGCGGTGGCGGTGCGCGCGCTCACCGGCGAAGGCCACCACGGCCAGGTGTACCGGCTGACCGGGCCCGAGGTGCTCAGCCAGGCCGAGCAGGTGCGGATCATCGGCGAGGTGCTCGGCCGCCCGCTGCGCTGGGTCGAGCTGGACCGCCCTGCCGCCCGGCGGCAGCTGCTCGCCGACGGCCTGCCACTGTCCTTTGTGGACGTCCTGCTGGACGCCTACGCCGCGATGTCGGCCCAGCCCAGTCCCGAGATCACCGACACGGTGGCGGCTGTGACCGGTTCGTCCGCGCGGACCTTCCGGCAGTGGGTGGCCGACCACGCGGCGGAGTTCTAGCCAAGGTCGTGCTCGTGCGCGTAGATCACCGCGTGCACCCTGGTGCGCAGCCCGAGCTTGGCCAGCACCCTGGCCACGTGGGTCTTCACCGTGCCCTCGCCCACCGCCAGCTCGGCCGCGATCTCGGCGTTGCTCAGCCCGCGCGCCAGCGCCCGCAGCACCTCCCGCTCCCGGTCGGTCAGCGTGGCCAGCTCCGGGCCGGGCGGCGCGGGGGCCAGCTCGGCGAAGCGCCGGATCAGCCCGCTGGTGACCTTCGGGTCGATCAGCCCGTGCCCGCCGTGCACGGCCCGGATCGCCGTGGTCAGCAGCTCGGGATCGTTGTCCTTCAACAAAAATCCGGCCGCGCCTGCCCGCAGCGCGCGGTAGAGGTAGTCGTCCAGGTCGAAGGTGGTGAGCACCAGGATGCGCGCCGAACTCCCGGCCAGCTCCTCGATCGCGGTCAGGCCGTCCTGGTGCGGCATCCGGATGTCCATCAGCACCACGTCCGGCCGCCGCCAGCGGGTCAGGTGCACCGCCTCCGCGCCGTTGGCCGCCTCGCCGACGACCTCGATGTCGGGCTCGGCGTCCAGCAGCAGGCGCAGCGCCGCGCGCACCGGCTGCTGGTCGTCGGCCAGCAGCACCCGGATCATCGCGGCTCCCAGGGCAATACGGCCCGCACCAGCCAGCCGTCGCCGGTCGGCCCGGCGGTGCAGGTGCCGCCGAGCAGTGCGGCCCGCTCGGTCAGCCCGCGCAGACCGTGGCCGGGCCGGGGCTCGCCCGCGCTCCGGCCGTTGTCGCGCACCGTGATCACCAGCTCCGTCCCGGTCCGGCGCAGCTCCACCTCGACCTCCGTGGCCGCGGCGTGCCGCAGCACGTTGGTCAGCGCCTCCTGCACGATCCGGTAGGCGTGCCGCCCCACCAGCTCCGGCACTCCGATCTCCAAGCCCCGCACGGTGATCCGCGGCCCGCCCCTGGCCAGCCGGGCGGCCAGCTCGGTCACCTGGCCCAGCCCCGGGTCCTCGCGCAGCTCGGCCAGCAGGCCCCTGGTCTCGGTCAGCGCGGTGGCGGACAGGTCGGTGATCAGCGTCAGCGCGGCGGGCGCGGCCTCGGGCACCCGCCGGGCCGCCATGGCCTGCAACCGGATCGCGGTCAGGTGGTGGCCGACCGCGTCGTGCACGTCCCTGGCGATGCGCAGCCGCTCGTCCGCCACCACCCTGGCCAGCTCCGCCTGCCGCAGCGCGACCGCCGAGCGCACCCGTTCCCGGTGCAGCCGCAGCGCCACCCCGGCCGCGACCGGCGCCAGGCCCAGCAGCACCGCCTCGGTGAGCACCGGTGTGCTGGGCGGCGCGGGCGCGCTGAGCCCGTAGAGCACCGTCCAGCCCACCGACAGCGCCACCACCGGCCCGAACCGCTCGCCGCGGTGGTAGACCGCCGAGCAGAACGCGGCCGCGGCCACGGTGCGTCCCGACCAGCCGGGCAGCCCGGTGCCGACGAAGGCCACCGCCGCGCAGGCCACCGCCACCGCCACCGGGTACCGGCGGCGCAGCACCAGCGGCAGGCTCAGTGCCAGGCTGAGCAGCACCGGCGGCCAGGACAGCTCGCCGCGTTCCAGCAGCACCCCGCCGAGCAGGGCGAGGAAGGCGATGCCGGCCAGCGTGGCGTCGTTCATGCGGCCAGTCTTCAGGTGTTCGCCGGACAGGTCAGGCCGGCCGGCGGCAGCGCGCCGGTGGTGAGGTAGCGGTGCACGTGCCCGCGCAGGCAGTGGTTGCCCGCGTAGAGGTAGTTGGCGTGCCCGCCCACCACCGCGATGTGCCGGGAACCGGGCAGCTGCGCGGTCACCCGCCGCCCGTAGTCCACCGTGGTCACCGAGTCGTGGATGCCGTCGGCGAGCAGCGCGGGCGGCCGGTGCGCGGGCGGGATCGGTTGCGGGGCAAAGCCGCTGACCTCGGGCAGCCCGGCGCACTTGAGCACGTTGACCCAGGCGTGCCGCCAGCCCAGCAGCGGGGCCACGGTGGCCCTGATCCCGGCCACGATCCGGCTCACCTCGCGGTAGTCGGTGGCGTAGGGGAAGTCCGCGCAGTTGATCTGCCGGTTCACATCGGTCTCCACCGGGATCTCGGGCACGCCGACCAGCTTGCTGGCATCACCGGCGTCCGCCTCGGCGATCGCCTGGGCCAGTCGCGGCCAGTCCCGCTCGAAGTCCGAGTGCGTGCTGGAGACGATCCGCGCCGCGGTGCCTGGCCCGCCGAACTTCGCGCCGGGCGCCGGGATCGGCTGCCGCTCGGCCCGCGCCACCAGGTCCGTCCACACCTTGACCAGGTCGCGCCCGTGCAGCGCGCAGTCCGGCGTGCGCGCGCACCAGTCGCCGAAGCGGTGCAGGTTCCGCTCGGCCACCTCGGCCCGCGAACTCACCCAGTCCCGCTGCGAGCGGTTGGTGTGGTCGTACACGCTGTCCAGGAAGAACCGCCCGGACCGGTGCGGGAACAGGGACAGGTAGGCCTGGCCGAACACGGTGCCGTAGGAGTTGCCCAGGTACCGCAGCTTGGACTCGCCCAGTGCGGCCCTGATCGCGTCCAGGTCGTGCGCGACCTGCCTGCTGTCCAGCTTCCCGGCCAGCGGCCCGGCGGCCTCGGCGCAGCCCGCGCCGAACTCCCGGCTGCGCGCCACCTGCGCGCGGTAGGCGGCCTCGTCCGGGAAGGCCCACTCCAGCGGGATCGGCGCGCCGGTCGGGCAGGTGATCCCGGCGCTGCGCCCCATCCCGCGCGGGTCGAACAGCACCACGTCGAACCACTGGGTCAGCTCGGCGAACTGCCCGCCCAGCTGCGGCAACAGGTGCAGGTAGGCGCCCGGTCCGCCGGGGTTGACCACGATGGAGCCGAGGCGGGTGGCCGGGTCCTTGGCGGGATAGCGGGCCAGCGCGAGGTCGAAGCGGGACCCGCGCGGGTTGGCGTGGTCAGCAGGTACGGACAGCTCGGCGCACTGGACGCCGGAGTCGCAGTCCCGCCAGGTCAGCGCGGGTGTGGCGGTCGCGGGCGGGGCGTGCAGGACGGCCACGGCCGCACCGGCCGCCACCGCGAGCAGGCGAAGTGTCTTGGTCACCGGCCCAGGCTCGCGCCGGGGACCGGCCCGCCGCGTCTGCAATCCGGCAGACGCCAAGCCGCGCCGCAGGCGCTACCGGGCCGCGTGACCGCCGGTCAGCCCGCGTTAGTCGGGCAGGACCACCGCGACGATCCCGGCCAGGTGCGCCAGCCGCGCCACCTCGGCCGCCCGGAACATCGGCCCGCCCGGCCGCCCCACCAGCAGCACCCGGTCCGGGTTGCCCAGCGGGGTGGCCGCCAGCTCGGTGCCCAGCTCCTGCCAGGTCTCGGGCACCCACGGCTCCTCGCCGTCCAGGATGGTCGCCTTGGCCAGCGGCAGCCAGGGCAGGTCGATCGCCTTGGTCTCCGGGGCCGCGCTGCTGGCGGCCAGCCGGTACGGGCCGTCGCCGTTGTTGCCGACCACCACGGCCCAGCCGGCCCGGATGATCCGCGGCACGCCCTCGGTGAAGACCTCAAGGCCCTTGCGCGGCTCGGCGGCGATCTCCTCCACCAGCTCCAGCTCGCGGTGGGTGTTGAGGATGCCGGCGTAGGGCCGCACCGCGTCCACCTCGACGCCCTCGACCGACTCGGCCGCGGTGATCAGCACGTCCGGCAACCGGCCCGAGGGCAGCTCCACCACCAGGTCGTCGATGGCCACGCCGACACCGCGTTCGACCACGTCCACGCTCAGAATGTCGGCCCCGATCTCACCGAGCGCCGACGCGACCGCCCCCAGAGTGCCGGGACGGTCGGGAAGCTGCACGCGGATCAGGAAGGACACGGCCGCCGATTGTCGCAGACCCGGCCGACAACACCGACTCCGCCGTCCACATGTCGAGAGAACCCGTCCAGTTATCCACAGCGTGACGGCCAGACCAACAACCCGTTCGGGGCCGTGACGGCCCGCGCCATAGACTCAGCCCGCAACGAAGCCCCGCATCCGGGCAGCAACTTTCAGGGAGTCCACCAGTGCCCACCATCTCGCGCGACGAGGTAGCGCACCTGGCCAGGCTGGCCAGGCTCGCCGTCACCGATGCCGAACTGGACCTGTTCGCCGGCCAGTTGGACGGCATCATCCAGGCGGTGGCCAAGGTCGGCGAGGTAGCCGCCGAGGACGTCCCGCCGACCTCGCACTCCGTGCCGCTGACCAACGTCTTCCGCGCCGACGAGATCACCCCCTCGCTGCCCAGGGAGGACGCGCTCGCCGCGGCGCCCGCGGCCGAGGACGGCCGGTTCCGCGTGCCGCGCATCCTCGGGGAGGCCTGACATGACCGACCTGACCAGGCTCACCGCGGCCGAACTGGCCGGCAAGATCCACTCGCGTGAGGTCTCCGCGGTGGAGGTCGCCAAGGCGCACCTGGACCGCGTGGCCGCGGTCGACGGCGCCGTGCACGCCTTCCTGCACGTGGACTCCGAGGGCGCGCTGGCCGCAGCCGAGGCCGTGGACAAGTCCATCGCCGCGGGTGAGGCCCCGGCCTCGCCGCTGGCCGGGGTGCCGCTGGCGCTCAAGGACGTGCTCACCACCAAGGGCGTGCCCACCACCTGCGGCTCCAAGATGCTGGAGGGCTGGATCCCGCCGTATGACGCCACCGTCACCCGGCGGCTGCGCGAGGCGGGCGTGGTCATCCTCGGCAAGACCAACATGGACGAGTTCGCGATGGGCTCCTCCACCGAGAACTCCGCCTACGGCCCCACGCACAACCCGTGGGACCTCGACCGCATCCCCGGCGGCTCCGGCGGCGGCTCCTCGGCCGCGCTGGCCGCCTTCCAGGCCCCGCTGGCCATCGGCACCGACACCGGCGGCTCGATCCGCCAGCCGGGCGCGGTCACCGGCACCGTCGGCGTCAAGCCCACCTACGGCGGCGTGTCCCGCTACGGCCTGGTCGCCTTCTCCTCCTCACTGGACCAGGCGGGGCCCTGCGCCCGCACCGTGCTGGACGCGGCGCTGCTGCACGAGGTCATCGCCGGGCACGACCCGCTCGACTCCACCTCGCTGAACGTGCCGGTCCCGCCGGTGGTCGCGGCCGCCCGCCAGGGCGCCAACGGTGACCTCAGCGGCCTGCGCATCGGCGTGGTCAGCGAGTTCAGCGGCGACGGCTACCAGCCCGGCGTGCTGCGCTCCTTCGAGGCCGCGGTGGCCACCCTGGAGAAGCTGGGCGCGGAGGTCGTGGAGGTCTCCTGCCCGAACTTCACCTACGCGCTGCCCGCCTACTACCTGATCGCGCCGAGCGAGTGCTCCTCCAACCTGGCCCGCTTCGACGCCATGCGCTACGGCCTGCGGGTCGGCGGCGAGGACCCGGCGCTGGACGCCGAGCAGGTCATGTCGCTCACCCGTGAGGCCGGCTTCGGCCCCGAGGTCAAGCGCCGGGTGATCCTGGGCACCTACGCGCTCTCCGCCGGGTACTACGACGCCTACTACGGCTCGGCGCAGAAGGTCCGCACCCTCATCTCGCGCGACTTCACCAGCGCGTTCGAGCAGGTCGACGTGCTGATCTCGCCGACGACGCCGACCACGGCGTTCCGGCTCGGCGAGCGCACCGCCGACCCGATGGCGATGTACCTGGCCGACCTGTGCACCATCCCGTCCAACCTGGCGGGCAACGCGGCGATGAGCGTGCCCAGCGGCCTCTCCGACGAGGACGGGCTGCCGGTCGGCTTGCAGATCATGGCGCCCGCGCTGGCCGACGAGCGGATGTACCGGGTGGCCGCGGCCTACGAGGTCGCGCGCAACGACGCCGAGGGCGGTGCGCAGATCCACCGGGTGCCGGACCTCGCGGCGGGCGTGCGGTGAGCGAACGCAGTGAGCGGGAGGACACCCGCCAATCGGTCGGCCAGGTGCTGCGGGGACTCGAACTGTTCCCGCTGCCCGACGGCTGGACCCCGATCGAGGCACTCGCCGTGGTGAAGTGCCTGGACGCCAGTGGCACGCCCACCTGGTGCACCCGGCGCACCGCCGGGATCAACGACGAGGAACTGCTCGGCACGATGGTGCTCCAGTCCGAGCTGCTCAAGCGGGACATCCTGTCCGACTGGGAGGACGACGGCGATGACGACTGACGTCACGGCAGAACTGCTGCCCTACTCCGACGTGGTCGAGCGCTTCGACCCGGTGCTGGGGCTGGAGGTGCACGTCGAACTGCACACCAACACCAAGATGTTCTGCGGCTGCCCCACACAGTTCGGGGCCGAGCCCAACACCCAGGTCTGCCCGACCTGCCTCGGCCTGCCCGGCGCGCTGCCGGTGGTCAACGGCAAGGCGGTCGAGTCGGCCATCCGGATCGGTCTCGCGCTCAACTGCGAGATCGCGGAGTGGTGCCGGTTCGCGCGGAAGAACTACTTCTACCCCGACATGCCGAAGAACTTCCAGACCTCGCAGTACGACGAGCCGATCGCCTTCAACGGCTACCTGGACGTGGTGCTCGACGACGGTGAGATCTTCCGGGTGGAGATCGAGCGCGCGCACATGGAGGAGGACACCGGCAAGTCGCTGCACGTGGGCGGCGCGACCGGGCGCATCCACGGCGCCGAGTTCTCCCTGCTGGACTACAACCGGGCGGGCGTGCCGCTGATCGAGATCGTCACCAAGACGATCCACGGCACCGGCGAACGCGCGCCCGAGGTGGCCCGCGCCTACGTCAGCGCGCTGCGCGACCTGCTCAAGGCGCTGGACGTCTCGGACGTGCGGATGGACCAGGGCTCGCTGCGCTGCGACGCGAACGTCTCGCTGATGCCCAAGGGCAGCAGCGTGCTCGGCACCCGCTCGGAGACCAAGAACGTCAACTCGCTGCGCAGCGTCGAGCGGGCCGTGCACTTCGAGATGCGCAGGCACGCCGCGGTGCTGACCAGCGGCGGCGAGGTCGTCCAGGAGACCAGGCACTTCGACGAGTCCACCGGCAGCACCCGGCCGGGACGGCGCAAGGAGACCAGCGAGGACTACCGGTACTTCCCGGAGCCCGACCTGGTGCCGATCGCCCCGTCCCGGGAGTGGGTGGCCGAGCTCGCGCAGACCCTGCCCGAGCTGCCCTGGCAGCGCCGCAAGCGGATCCAGGCCGAGTGGAAGCTGTCCGACCCGGAACTGCGCGACCTGGTCAACGCGGGCGCGCTGGAGCTGGTCGCGGCCACCGTCGAGGCGGGCGCCGCCCCGGACGAGGCCCGCTCCTGGTGGGTGGCCTACCTCTCCCAGCAGGCCAACACCCAGGGCGTCGAGCTGGCTGACCTGGCCATCACCCCGGCCCAGCTGGCCAGGGTGATCGCCATGGTCACCGAGGGCAAGCTGACCAACAAGCTGGCCCGCCAGGTCGTCGACGGCGTGCTGGCAGGCGAGGGCGAGCCCGACGCCGTGGTCGAGGCCCGCGGCCTGGTCGTGGTCTCCGACGACTCGGCCCTGCTCGCCGCGGTCGACGAGGCCCTGGCCGCCCAGCCCGACATCGCCGAGAAGATCCGCTCCGGCAAGGTCGCCGCGGCAGGCGCCGTGGTCGGCGCGGTCATGAAGGCCACCAAGGGCCAAGCCGACGCCAAACGCGTCCGCGAACTGGTCCTGGAACGCTGCGGGCAGTAACGCCACCAGCGACAACAGCAGCACCGCGGCCCGTGCCGCCCGGGACATCCACCCCGGGCGACACGGGCCGCGCCATACTCGCCCGCTGCCCGCTGCCCGCTGCCCGCTGCCCGCTGCCCGCTGCCCGCTGCCCGCTGCCCGCTGCCCGCTGCCCGCTGCCCGCTGCCCGCTGCCCGCTGCCCGCTGCCCGCTGCCCGCTGCCCGCTGCCCGCTCGACTCGCGCGACCGCGCGCTTGGCCGGCGCAGCCCCCGCCATACTGCACCGTATGGCCATCACCCAGCAACTGGTCCGCATCCCCGCCACGCGACTGGCCGCCTGCCGCCAGTCGGTGGCGGCGCTGGATGAGCTCTGCTCGTTCACGTCGACGCCGGATGAGGACCGCCTGGATCTGAACTGGTGGCCGGGCGCGCTGACACGAGCGTGGGCGCTGGCCGGGGTCGATGCCCGGACCCTGGCGGTTCTCCGGCGCGGGTTCGACGGTGACGGAGAAGTGAACCCGGCCTACCGGGAACATCCCGGCACGATCTGGGAACACCCGGTTGTGGCGCTGGAGGCATCGAGGGTTGGCGAGGTTGCCGAGGCGTTGCGCGCCGTGCCACCCACGACGGTCCAGGCCGCGGTGCCGTCGAACGCGGAGGAGGCCGAAGCCGCGCTGGGTGGGATCGCGCGCGAAGCAGTCGGCGATCTGGCTGGACAACTGGCCAGGCAGCACGCCATCCTGCGCGACTTCTACGGCGAGGCCGCACGTCGCGGACTTGCCGTCGTGCTGTGGTGGGACTGACCCGGCTAGTCGTTCCCGCCGGTGCCACCGCCCTGCGGCGGCAGCACGAACACCCGGTCGTCGCTGCTCACCGGCTTGCCGCCGGCCTTGTTCAGCGTGCCCACCCAGGCGTTGCCGTCCGGGCCCAGGTCCACGCCGCCGAGTTGGCCGTAGGTGCCCTTCAGGGTGGTTTCCGGGCGGCCGGTGAAGGCGCCGGTGTTGCTCACGGCCAGGTTGAACATGCCGGCGCCGGTGGTCAGCGCGACTGACAGGCGGTCGCTGTAGGCGGCGCAGCCTGCCACGCCGGGGCGGTCCGGCCAGGTCCAGGCCGGGGTGCCCAGGGGCTTGCCCAGGGCGAACTTGTAGACCACGTCCTGCTTGTCCGTACGGTCGGTGACCCAGGTGGTGCGGTGGTCGGTGGTGCTGCAGATGCCGCCGGGGCTGGTCAGGCCGGTGGCCACCACCGTGCTGCCGGCGTTGGGGTTGCCGTCGGCGGGCTTGCCGGAGGTGGTGATCCGCAGGACCTTCCCGGCCAGGGAGTTCGGATCGCTCGCCGCGCCGCCGTTGCCCGCGTTGCCGGTGGCCACCAGCAGCGCCCCGGTCCGGTCCCTGGCCAGCGCGCCGCCGTTGTTGCGGCCGCCGCGCGGGATGCCGGTGAGCACCGGCTTGGGGCCGTCGCCCTTGGCGATGCGCACCACCCGGTTGTCCGAGCCGGTGGTGACGTAGGCGAAGACCAGCCCGTCCTCGGCGTAGCTGGGCGAGAGCGCGAGCCCGGTCAGCCCGCCGCCGCCGGCCCCGTCCACCGGGATCCGGGCGAACTCCTCCGGCGACTTGCCCGGCTGCACCTTCAGGATCTTCCCGCTGACCCGCTCGGCGGCCAGCGCGGACTGCCCGTCTGGCAGCACCGCGACCGCGGCCACCTGGTCCAGGCAGGTCGCGACCACCGAGGGGTCGAAGTCCTTGCAGCCGTCCGGCGGCGGCACCGGGGTGTTCGGCCGGGTCGGGGGCTGCTGGCCGCCGCCCCCACCGCCGCCACCGCCACCGGGTGGCGGCGCGCCCTGGGGCTGTAGCCGGGGCTGCTCGGTCCAGTCGGCCTGCCGCACCTCGGGGAAGCTGGCGCACCCGGAGACCAGCAGGGCGAGCGCCACCATCCCGATGAGGGACGTCCGTCGCTTCGAACCCGGGGCTGGCATGGGCTCCAGGGTAGGTGGCCGCAGGTGAACCCGAGGTTAGAGTGCCGATGTGAGCCTGACTGTGCTGCTGCCCGACTACCCAGGGGCCGCCGACCTGGTGTCCGCGATCGAAGGTGTGCGGGTGGTCACCTACGACCCGCACGACCAGCTCAACATGCCGGCCGAGGCGGTGGAGGCCGAGGTGTTCGTGCCGCCGTTCCTGGCCTCTCGGGACCTGGTGCCGCTGGCCGAGTCGCTGCCAAGGCTCCAGCTGGTGCAGCTGCTCAGCGCGGGCGCGGAGGCCTGGATCGGCGCGCTGCCCGAGCGGGTCAAGCTGTCCAACTGCCGGGGCGCGCACGGCGGCAGCACCGCGGAGTGGGTGGTCGGCGCGCTGCTGTCGATCTACCGCGACTTCCGCGAGTTCGACGCCGCCCAGCGCGCCGGGAAGTGGGCCTACCACCAGACCGACACCCTCCAGGGCAAGCGGATCCTCGTGGTCGGCGCCGGTGACCTGGGCAGGCAGCTGGAGCGCAGGCTCATCCCGTTCGACACCGAGGTCACCCTGGTCGGGCGCAGCGCGCGGGAGGGGGTGCGCGGCGAGGAGGAGCTGCCCGAGCTGCTCGGCGAGTACGACGCGGTGGTCGTGGTGGTGCCGATGACCGAGGACACCCGGCACCTGGTGGACGCTAAGTTCCTGGCCCGGATGGCCGACGGCGCGATCTTCGTCAACGGCGCCCGCGGCCCGGTGGTGGACACCGACGCGCTGCTGGCCGAGCTGACCAGCGGCAGGCTGCGCGCCGCGCTGGATGTCACCGACCCGGAACCGCTGCCCGAGGGCCATCCGCTGTGGCGCGCGCCGAACCTGCTGCTGACTCCGCACGTGGCAGGCAGCGTGGCTGGTCAGCACCAGCGCGCCTTCCGCATCGTGGCCAGGCAGATCGCCCAGTTCGCCGCCGGCAAGGACCCGGAGAACCTGATCCGCGGCAGCTACTGACCGCCGGGAAAGGCGCGCCGCCACGCCGCCCGGGTCGCCGAAGTGGCTCGGATCACCTAGCCTGCGTGGGCGTGAGCACTCACGACAGCGGCCCCGGCACCAGCGGGGGCGCGCACCACTTCGACGACGCGGGGTATTCCGCCACCGGCACCACGGCGGCACTGCCCGTTGACCAGGCCGACGGTGCGGACACCGTGCGGCGCAAGCCCTTCGCCTGGAACGGTGGCACCGACCTCGGCCTGCTCGTCCTGCGGCTGGTGCTCGGTGGCACGTTCATCGCGCACGGGGCGCAGAAGCTCTTCGGTGTGTTCAACGGACCCGGCATCAACGGGTTCGCCAAGGTGCTGGAGTCCTTCGGGTTCCAGCAGACCCGGATCCTGGCCTACGTCGCCGGGATCGCCGAACTGGGCGGCGGCGTGCTGGTCGTGCTGGGCTTCCTGACCCCGCTCGGCGCGGCAGGCCTGCTCGGCGTGATGATCAACGCGGTCACGCTCAAGTGGAACAACGGTTTCTTCCTCGGCCAGAACGGCTTCGAGTTCGACCTCGTGCTCGGCGCCCTGGCGGCCGCGCTGCTGTTCCTCGGGCCCGGCCGCGCCGCCCTCGACAACAGGCGCTCCTGGGCGCGCGTCCCACTCCCGTGGGGCGTGCTCTTCCTCCTGGTCGCGGCGGGCGCCGCGGTGATCACCCTGGTGGTCCTGCGCTGACGCCACAACAACCAGCGCGGGCCCGGCTCACCACGAGCCGGGCCCGCGCTGCTGTGTCACTTGTTCGGGTCGCGGACCGCGCCGGTGGCCGCTGAGGTGGCCAGGCGGGCGTAGGCGCGCAGGGCCTTGGACACCGGGCGCTGGCGGTCCACCGGCTGCCACGGGTTCTCGCTGGCCTCCATCTTGGCCCGCCGCTCGGCCAGCACCGCCTCGTCCACCAGCAGCTCCAGCTTGCGCCGGTGCACGTCGATGACGATCTCGTCCCCGTCCTGCACCAGCCCGATCAGCCCGCCCTCGGCCGCCTCCGGCGAGATGTGCCCGACCGAGATGCCCGAGGACCCGCCGGAGAACCGGCCGTCGGTGATCAGCGCGCACACCTTGCCCAGGCCCGCGCCCTTGAGGAACGCGGTGGGGTGCAACATCTCCTGCATGCCGGGGCCGCCTGCCGGGCCCTCGTACCGGACCACCACGACCTCACCCGGCTGCACCTGCTTGCCCAGGATCGCCGAGACCGCCTGCTCCTGGCTCTCCACCACCCTGGCCGGGCCGCGGAAGACCCACAGCTCCTCGTCGATCCCGGCGGTCTTGATCACCGCGCCGTCCTCGGCCAGGTTGCCGTGCAGCACCGCCAGGCCGCCGTCAGCGGTGTAGGCGTGCGCGCGGTCCCTGATGCAGCCGCCCGCCGCGTCGGTGTCCAGCGAGGACCACCGGTTGCTGGTGGAGAAGGCCTGCGTGGTGCGCACCCCGCCGGGCGCGGCGTGGAACAGCTCGACCGCCTCCGCCGAGGGCGACTCCGCCCGGATGTCCCAGGTGCCCAGCCACTCGTCCATGCTCGCGCTGTGCACGGTGCGCACGTCCCGGTTGAGCAGCCCGGCCCGGTCCAGCTCGCCCAGGATGGCCGGGATGCCACCGGCCCGGTGCACGTCCTCCATGTGGTAGTCGGAGTTCGGGCTCACCTTGGCCAGGCAGGGCACCCGGCGGCTGACCGCGTCGATGTCGGCCATGGTGAAGTCGAGCTCCGCCTCGTGCGCGGCGGCCAGCACGTGCAGCACGGTGTTGGTCGAGCCGCCCATGGCCACGTCCAGCGCCATCGCGTTCTCGAACGCGGCCCGGTTGGCGATGTTGCGCGGCAGCGCGGACTCGTCGTCCTGCTGGTAGTAGCGCTTGGCCAGCTCCACCACGGTGGTGCCCGCCCGCTCGAACAGCGCCCGGCGGGCGGCGTGCGTGGCCAGGGTGGACCCGTTGCCCGGCAAGGAAAGCCCGAGCGCCTCGGTGAGGCAGTTCATCGAGTTCGCGGTGAACATGCCGGAACAGGAGCCACAGGTCGGGCAGGCCGAGCGCTCCACGATGGACAGGCCCTCGTCGTCGACGTCCGGGCTGGCCGAGGCGGCGATCGCGGTGATCAGGTCGGTGGGCGCCTGCGCGACCCCGTCCACCACCACGGCCTTGCCTGCCTCCATCGGCCCGCCGGAGACGAAGACCACCGGGATGTTCAGCCGCAGCGCGGCCATCAGCATGCCGGGGGTGATCTTGTCGCAGTTGGAGATGCAGACCAGCGCGTCCGCGGCGTGGCCGTTGACCATGTACTCCACCGCGTCCGCGATCAGCTCGCGGGAGGGCAGCGAGTAGAGCATCCCGCCGTGCCCCATGGCGATGCCGTCGTCCACCGCGATGGTGTGGAACTCCCGGGCCACGCCACCGGCCTCGCGCACCGACTCGGCCACGATGTCACCGAGGTCACGAAGGTGCACGTGCCCCGGCACGAACTGGGTGTAGGAGTTGGCGATGGCCACGATCGGCTTGCCGAAGTCGGAGTCGGTCATACCGGTGGCGCGCCAGAGTGAACGGGCGCCCGCGGCGTTGCGGCCGTGGGTGGTCACGCGGGAGCGGAGCGGGGGCACAGCTCCTCCTTAACGGGGTTCGTCAGTGGGGTCCGGCTTGGCGGGCCCGGTCTCGGCGGCGGCCTCGGGTTCGCCGAAGCGGCCGCCGCTGGCCCGCGCCAGCGCGTCGAGATCGCGCACCCGCACCGCGGGCAGCGTGACCTCGGAGTCGTCGGTGAGCACCGCCTTCACCCCGGAGGCCTTGGTCAGGCGCAGCGCGGCGATGTCCGACCAGGCGATGCTGCGAGCGCCGAACAGCGTGCGGATGCGCACCTGTTCGGCGTCGACCACGGTCCTGGTGCGGATCACCCACAGGACCAGTGCGAGCGGCACCAGGTAGACCACCTGGAGACCGGGCGCGCCGAAGGCGAGTGGGGTCGCGCACACGAACAGCAGCGCCGCCGGAATCATAGCCGCAGTGGGGATCCGGAAAATCAGTCCGCTCACGTCCTCGATCCTTCCACTTGCGCGAACGGGTGTTCGCGACGGTGCGGTGTCCCTCGGTCGTGTCCAACATCCGGGAGTACCGTCCCGCAGAGTTGACGCCTGTCCCGGCCAAGGGCTAGCGTCGGCAGGGTGCAGCGCAAGACTTTCCTCCTCGTACTTCCCAGGCGCGTCGACGCCTAGGAAGCACTCGTCGACGCGCAACCCTCGTACGGCCAACCTAGGCCGACGAGGGTTTTTTGTTGCCCGTAGCTTGCTCACACCGAACACGAGGCAGACCCGATGACCCAGGTGAGGCCCACGCCGCCGCCCCAGCCGTCCCAGGGGGCAAGACCCCGCCCGACCCCGCCTGCCGGCGCTCCGGTCAGGGTGACCGGCGCGCAGTCGCTCGTGCGCTCGCTCGAGTCGGTGGGCTGCGAGATCGTCTTCGGTATCCCCGGCGGGGCCATCCTGCCCGCCTACGACCCGCTGCTGGACTCCACCAAGGTGCGGCACATCCTGGTCCGGCACGAGCAGGGCGCGGGCCACGCCGCCTCCGGCTACGCGCACGCCACCGGCCGGGTCGGGGTGTGCATGGCCACCTCGGGTCCCGGCGCGACGAACCTGGTCACCCCGATCGCCGACGCCTACATGGACTCCATCCCGATGGTCGCGATCACCGGCCAGGTGGCGCGCTCCTCGATCGGCACGGATGCCTTCCAGGAAGCCGACATCTGTGGCATCACCATGCCCATCACCAAGCACAACATCCTGGTGACCGACGCCGCGGAGATCCCGCGCGCGATCGCCGAGGCCTTCCACATCGCCAGCACCGGCCGGCCCGGCCCCGTGCTGGTGGACCTGCCCAAGGACATCCTGCAGGCCACCACCTCCTTCAGCTGGCCGCCGGAGATGCGGCTGCCCGGCTACCGGCCGACCACCAAGCCGCACGGCAAGCAGGTGCGCGAGGCGGCCAAGCTGATCGCCTCGGCCAAGCGCCCGGTGCTCTACGTCGGCGGCGGCGTGGTGCGCGGCAAGGCATCCGCCGAGCTGCTGGAGCTGGCCGAGCTGACCGGCATCCCGGTGGTCACCACGCTGATGGCCCGCGGCGCCTTCCCCGACTCCCACCGCAGCCACCTGGGCATGCCGGGCATGCACGGCACGGTCGCCGCGGTGGCCGCGCTGCAGCGCTCGGACCTGCTGATCACCCTGGGCGCGCGCTTCGACGACCGGGTCACCGGCCAACTGGGCACCTTCGCGCCGGACGCCCAGGTCATCCACGCCGACATCGACCCGGCCGAGATCTCCAAGAACCGCAAGGCCGACGTGCCGATCGTGGGCGACGTCAAGGAGATCATCGCCGACCTGGTGCCCGCGGTGCGCGCGGAGTACGAGGGCGGGGTCCGCGCGGACATCTCCGCGTGGTGGACCATGCTCGACGGCATCCGCGGCTCCTTCCCGCTGGGCTACGACTGGCCCGCCGACGGCACGCTGTCCCCGCAGTACGTGATCGAGCGGATCGGCAACCTGGTCGGCCCGGAGGCGATCTACACCGCGGGCGTCGGCCAGCACCAGATGTGGGCCGCGCAGTTCGTCAAGTACGAGAAGCCTGCCACCTGGATCAACTCCGGCGGCCTGGGCACCATGGGCTTCGCCGTGCCGGCGGCCATGGGCGCCAAGGCGGGCATGCCGGACAAGCAGGTCTGGGCGATCGACGGCGACGGCTGCTTCCAGATGACCAACCAGGAGCTGGCCACCTGCGCGATCGAGGGCATCCCGATCAAGGTCGCGGTGATGAACAACGGCAACCTGGGCATGGTCCGGCAGTGGCAGAACCTCTTCTACGCCGAGCGCTACTCCAACACCGACCTGGGCACGCACAAGCACCGCATCCCGGACTTCGTGCTGCTCGGTGAGGCGCTGGGCTGCGCCGGTCTGCGCGCGGAGACCAAGGAAGAGGTCGACAAGGTCATCCAGCAGGCGATGGAGATCAACGACCGCCCGGTGGTCATCGACTTCGTGGTCGGCAAGGACGCCCAGGTGTGGCCCATGGTGGCCGCGGGCACCGGCAACGACGAGATCATGGCCGCGCGCGGCATCCGCCCGCTGTTCGACGAAGACGAGGTGTGAGGCGATGACTCGGCACACGCTGAGCGTGCTGGTGGAGAACAAGCCCGGTGTGCTCGCCAGGGTCGCGGGCCTGTTCTCCCGGCGGGGCTTCAACATCGAGAGCCTCGCGGTGGGTCCGACCGAGCACCCCGAGGTGTCCCGGATGACCATCGTGGTCGCCGTGGAGCTGCTGCCGCTGGAGCAGGTCACCAAGCAGCTCAACAAGCTCGTGCACGTGATCAAGATCGTTGAGCTGGACGCCTCGGTGTCCGTGCGCCGCGAGCTGCTGATGGTGAAGGTCCGGGCGGACGCCACCGTGCGCAGCCAGGTGCTGGAGACCGTGCAGCTCTTCCGCGCCAAGGTGGTCGACGTCTCCCCGGAGGCGCTGACCATCGAGGCCACCGGCACCACCGACAAGCTCGACGCCCTGCTGCGCATGCTGGAGCCCTACGGCATCAGGGAGATGGTCCAGTCCGGCATGGTGGCCATCGGCAGGGGCGCTCGTTCCATCACCGCGACCGCGGTTCGCTAGTACACATATAGGAGAAGCAAGAGCATGAGTGTCGAGATCTTCTACGACGACGACGCCGACATCAGTGTCATCCAGGGTCGCAAGGTCGCGGTGATCGGCTACGGCAGCCAGGGCCACGCGCACGCGCTGAGCCTGCGCGACTCGGGCGTCGACGTGCGGATCGGCCTGCCGGAGACCAGCAAGTCCCGGGCCAAGGCCGAGGAGGAGGGCCTGCGCGTCCTCACTCCCGCCGAGGCCTCCGCGGAAGCCGACCTGATCATGATCCTGGCGCCGGACACCGCGCAGCGGCACATCTACGCCCAGGACGTCGCGCCGAACCTCAACGACGGCGACGCGCTGTTCTTCGGCCACGGCTTCAACATCCGCTACGGCCTGATCACCCCGCCGTCCAATGTGGACGTCGCCATGGTCGCGCCGAAGGGCCCCGGCCACCTGGTCCGCCGCCAGTTCGTCGACGGCAAGGGCGTGCCCTGCCTGATCGCGGTGGAGCAGGACGCCTCCGGCAACGCCCAGGCGCTCGCGCTCTCCTACGCCAAGGCCATCGGCGGCAGCCGGGCCGGCGTCATCAAGACCACCTTCACCGAGGAGACCGAGACCGACCTCTTCGGCGAGCAGGCGGTGCTCTGCGGCGGCGCCAGCGCGCTGGTGCAGGCCGGCTTCGAGGTGCTGACCGAGGCGGGCTACGCCCCCGAGGTCGCCTACTTCGAGTGCCTGCACGAGCTGAAGCTGATCGTCGACCTGATGTACGAGGGCGGCATCGCCCGGATGCGCTACTCGATCTCCGACACCGCCGAGTACGGCGACCTGACCCGCGGCCCGCGCGTGATCACCGCCGCGGTCAAGGAGGAGATGAAGAAGATCCTGGGCGAGGTCCAGGACGGCACCTTCGCCCGCGAGTGGGTGGCCGAGGACGACAACGGCCGCGCCAACTACCGCAAGCTCCAGCAGGAGGGCGAAGCTCACCCGATCGAGGAGACCGGCAAGAAGCTTCGGGCGCTCATGTCCTGGGTCGACCGGCCCATCACCGAGACCGCCTGACGTCTGCAACCAGCACAGAGCGAACGCCGTCCACCCTGGAGTGGGCGGCGTTCGCGCTGTTCAGGGGGTTACGGAGGGTCATCCGTGATCCCACCCGATCGGTTCATTTCACTCAGTAATTTGCCTATTTAGCATTGACCTAACAGTGATCCGCGGTCCGCCGGCGGGGCTTGGGACCCCAGCTCGGCAGCAGGGAGACGGCGGAAGCGCCGCCTCATGACGACGCGGGGAGCGTGCAAAGCCATGACCGGCAACATGACCGGTGGGCTGGACGAGTCGGTCCGGACCCACCTGGCCAAGTTGTTCACCTTGATCCACACCCTCGACGACCTGGACGTGGCCGAACTGGCCAGGGCCGAGATGCCCCGTCTGATCTCCGCGCTGAAGCTGGTGCTGGACGCGCACGAGCCGGACGAGTACGGCCACTGCCGCCAGTGCCAGCCCGGCAAACGGCGCCACCGGCTGCCCTTCGAGCCCTGCCGCGCCTACGACAGCGCCCAGCGCTTCCTGGCGGTGGAACGCGGCCTGCCGCAGATGCTGGTGCAGGCCCAGCAGGCCGCCTTCGCCGAGCACCGCCCGAGGCACGCCCTGCACTGAGCACGGGCCGGGACAGGGGTTGGGGGCGTCCGGTCAGGCCCCCAACCCCCAGAGCCATTCCGCCAGTTCGGCCGCGCCACGCGCCGCCGCCAGCTCCGGCCGCCGCTCCAGCAGCGGGCCCAGCAGCTCGAAGTCGTGGCACAGGCTCATCCCCAGCAGGTCCTCCGGCGGCCCCAGCAGCCCTGGATCGCCGTATCCGGCCGCGAACGCCCGCAGCATCCGCACGTCGCCCTCGAACGCGCCCAGGTGCAGTGAGGCCACGTCGTAGCGGCGGTCCCCGGTCTGCGCCTCGCCGAAGTCGATCAGCCCGGTCAGCAGGCCCGCCGAGACCAACAGATGCTCGCCGCTGAGATCCCCGTGCACCAGCACCGGTTCCGGTGGCCGCCAGGACCCGACGAAGGTCGCTTGCCACTCGGTCAGCTCATCGAGCAGGCTGCGGCGCAGCGGGACCGCGGCTCGTCGTTCGCGGGGCGCCTCCGCCAGCCGCCGGTGCAGTAACCCGGTCATGGTCGATGAACTGGCCGCCAGCCGCCCTGAACTTGGTAACGCAAGTTGATGCAACCTGCACAAGACCGCTCCGACGTGTTCAGCGAACCTGGTCCGTTCGGCCGCAGAAAATTGCCACCTGTCACTCAGCGTAGTCAGCGGCAGGCCGGGCATCCGGCGGCAGACCAGGTAGCTCCAGCCGGGAGCCAGCTCGCCGTCGGCCACCAGCTCCGGCACCGGCAGCGCCGGGTCCGCGGCCAGCAGGCGGTAGGCGGCTCGCTCGGCCTCGATGCTGTCCGGGCCGTGCCAGAACGGCGTGAACAGCTTCACCACCAGGCCCGAACCGGTCAGCGCGGTGGGATAGGTGCTGCGCCCGGCCAGCCACATCCGCGCTGGTGGCGGCAGGTTAGCGGCGGCCAGCGCGGCCCGGTGCACGGGTAACCAGACCGCCGGGTCGCCCAATGCCTGGGCATATTCCTCTTCGGTGGACAGGCTAGGCAGCATGATCGGCACGGACCTGAGCGTGGTCCGTGCCGACCGTGTTCCGCCAGCGAGTTCTAGGCCACCTGGTCGGGCGCCAGCCGCAGCCGGTGGCGGGCGCGCTGCACGGGGATGTCGTCCTGGCCCGGCGGGGGGCTACCAGACCAGGACGACAGCTCAGGGGAAGGGGACGGCGCGTCCTCCACCAGGCACAGCTGGACGTAGGCGATCCGCCAGGTCGGGCAGGGCCACTCGCCGCCAAGGCCCCAGCTGGGCCTGCACAGGCGGCACCGCCTGCGCTTCTTGCGGCCCACCGAGCGGTGCTGGGCGAGCAGGAACTGCCAGCCGCGGACCGTGCGCAGCAGCGCGTTGCGGGCGGCCGGGTCGGTCTGCTCCTCGGCCAGCTCCGCCAGTTCGGCGAGGCGGGAGGCCACCGCGCGGTAGCACTCGCGGCCGCGGGTCGTGCAGCGGTCGGGCGCCTCGTGCACATCCAGGATGGGCCTGCCTGACGACCACACGGTCTCCACCGCCCCTAACGTGAGTACTGTGTCACCGATCGCTTACCGTCGGTGTCTGCGCCCGATTTCGGAGAGCGACGGCGCGGGTACCTAGCGTGCAAGACGGACCATCGAAAATGCAACGTACATACTGCGAAAGACACGATCGGGTGAGAGTGTCGTCCTGCAAACCACAAGCGATTGCAGGTAGCTAGCCTGGACGGGCACACTGCGCAAGTTCCTTCTCACTGCGTGTCACGGCGGGCGGCCGGCACCGCACCGCGGACACGCCGCGATCTCGCGAACTTGCCCGGAGGCCAGGAGATGTCCACCAGTCACAGCCCGACCGTGCGCAGAAGGCGACTGGCCTCCGAACTACGACGACTCCGTGAGAGCTCCAACCTCACCTGTGAGGAGGTGGCGGCCCATCTTGAATGCTCAGCGGCCAAGGTCAGCCGGATCGAGACCGGCCGCACCGGGGTCAACCCGAGGGACGTGCGCGACATGCTCGTTCTCTACGGCGTCGAGGGCGACCGGCAGAACGCGCTGATCGACCTGGCCCGGATGGCCAAGCTCAAGGGCTGGTGGCACAACTACGGCGACGTGCTCACCGGTGGCTTCGCCGGGATGGAGGCGGAGGCGTCCTCCATCCGCACCTTCGAGTCGCTGGTCGTGCCGGGTCTGCTGCAGACCGAGCGGTACGCGCTGGCGGTCTTCCGCGCGGTGCGGCCCAAGGCCGCGCCCAACGAGGTCGAGCGCCGGGTCTCCGCCCGGATGGCCCGCCAGGGCCTGCTCTCGGCCGACCACGGGCCCAAGTACTGGGCGGTGCTGGACGAGGGCGCGTTGCGCAGGCGGGTGGGCGACGCCGACGTGATGCGCGAACAGCTCGACCGGCTGGTGAAGATGAGCTCGCTGCCGAACGTGGAGATCCAGGTGCTCCCGTTCACCGCGGGCGCGCACGCGGCCTCCGACGGCCCGTTCGTCATCCTCGGCTTCCCCGATCCGCTGGACCCGACCGTGGTCTACGTGGAGAGCCTCACCAGCGCGCTCTACCTGGAGAAGCCGGAGGAGATCCGGTTGTACAGCACCGTTTTCGACCATGTCCGCGCCGCGGCGCTGGGCACCGAGGAGTCGGTGGCCCTGATGGCCGCCATGGCGGAGGAACTGGCATGAGCAGGAGGCAGGCCATCCGGCGCTGCGCTCAGGAATCGCACCATCTGTTATCCGGCAAGGAGCAAGTCATGTTCGCCAGCAACCACACCGAATCGCTGTCCTGGCGGGTCAGCAGCTACAGCGGCGGCGGCAACAACTGCGTCGAGGTCGCTCTACCCGCGGCCGTCGCGGCGGTCCGCGACACCAAGAACCGCGCGGGCGGCGCGCTGGTGTTCAGCCGCGCCCAGTGGCACGGTTTCCTCACCGCGGCCCCTGCCTTGCGCGGGACCGGCGAGTGACCGAGCAGCACCCCAGCACCAAGGTCCCGGTCTACGACGACAAGGCGGAGATCAGGGACACGCTCGACTTCTCCGGGGCCCGGTGGCTCTCCAGCGAGGACGACCCGGACGGCACCGGCAAGGTGGAGATCGCCTTCGTCGACTCCGGCGGCGCCACCTACATCGGGATGCGCAACAGCGCGCAGCCCGAGGGACCCATCCTGGTGTTCACCACCAGCGAGTGGGAGGCGTTCCTGGCCGGGGCCAAGGACGGGGAGTTCACCGAGCCCTGGTGAACAGCGGGTGGAGCGGGGGTGACCAAGCTCGCCCCCGCCACCTGAAACATGGCGGTAACACCGCAGCTAGACTGCGGCTTTCCCGCTCGGGGCACAACGCGGTGACCCGGACCAAGGCAATCCGTCCTCTCAGGAGCGCACCGGTGACCAACCCCAACCGCCCCGTCGTGCTGATCGCGGAGAAGCTCGCGCCCTCGGTGCTCGACGTGCTCGGCGACGACGTCGAGATCCGTCACGTCGACGGCACCGACCGCCCCGCACTGCTGTCCGCGGTCGCGGACGCCGACGCGCTGCTCGTGCGCTCGGCCACCAAGGTCGACGCCGAGGTCTTCGCCGCCGCGGGCAAGCTCAAGGTGGTCGCCAGGGCCGGTGTCGGCCTGGACAACGTCGAGGTGCCCGCCGCCACCGCGCGCGGCGTGATGGTGGTCAACGCGCCCACCTCGAACATCGTCTCCGCCGCCGAGCACGCGGTGGCCCTGCTGCTCGCGGTGGCCCGCAACATCGCCCCCGCCGACGCCAGCCTGCGCAACGGCCAGTGGAAGCGCAGCGCCTACGGCGGCGTGGAGCTCAACGGCAAGACCGTCGGCGTGGTCGGCCTCGGCAAGATCGGCCAGCTGTTCGCCCAGCGGATCGCCGCCTTCGGCACCAACCTGATCGCCTACGACCCGTACGTGGCCCCGGCCCGCGCCGCCCAGCTCGGCATCGAGCTGGTCAGCCTGGAGGAGCTGCTGGAGCGCGCCGACGCGATCTCCATCCACCTGCCCAAGACCCCGGAGACCCTCGGTCTGATCGGCAAGGAGCAGCTGGCCAGGACCAAGAAGGGCGTGCTCATCGTCAACGCCGCCCGCGGCGGGCTGATCGACGAGGCCGCGCTGGCCGACGCCATCCGGGAGGGCCAGGTCGGCGGTGCCGGCATCGACGTCTTCGTCACCGAGCCGTGCACCGAGAGCCCGCTGTTCGAGCTGCCCAAGGCCGTGGTGACCCCGCACCTGGGCGCCTCCACCGCCGAGGCGCAGGACCGCGCGGGCACCGACGTGGCCCGGTCCGTGGTGCTCGCGCTGCGCGGGGACTTCGTGCCGGACGCGGTGAACGTGCAGGGTGGCGGCGTGGTCGGCGAGGAGGTCCGCCCGTACCTGCCGCTGACCCAGAAGCTGGGCGCCGTGCTGGCCGCCTTCGGCGCCAACCGCGCGCCGGTCTCGGTCACCGTCGAGGTGCGCGGCGAACTGTCCACTGAGGACGTCCGGGTGCTGCCGCTGGCCGCGCTGCGCGGGGTGTTCGCGCACCTGGTGGACGAGCAGGTCACCTTCGTCAACGCGCCCAAGCTGGCCGCCGACCTCGGCGTGGACGTGCGCGTGGTCACCGAGTCCGAGAGCGCCAACCACCGCAGCCTGGTCACCGTGCGCACGGTCGGCGCGGACGGCACCGCGCACAGCGTCTCCGGCTCGCTCAGCGGCCGCAACCAGGTGGAGAAGCTGGTCGAGGTCAACGGCCGCAGCTTCGACCTGCGCGCCGAGGGCCACGTGCTGCTGCTGGAGTACCCGGACCGCCCCGGCGTGATGGGCACCGTCGGCACCCTGCTCGGCGAGGCCGGCGTCAACGTGGAGGCCGCGCAGATCTCCCAGACCCGCGACGGCCAGGACGCCACCATGCTGCTCCGGGTGGACCGCCCGGTCGACGCCGGCGTGCTGGAGCCCATCGGCGCCACCGTCGGCGCCCGCACGGTGAAGGCCATCGCCTTCTGAGCCGATCCTGACCACGATGCCCCGGTGCGCGAGCGCGCCGGGGCATCGTCGCGTTGGTCGATATGGGCGGGACCGACGGATGGCCGTGGAGTCCTGGGGGTTCTGGTGGCAGCATTCGGCGTATGTGGATCTCCAGGGGTCGGGATGCTCTCCGGCGCGGGTGACGGCGCCGGGGACTACGCGTGGCTGGCCGAGCTGCCGCTGGGCGCGGCGTTCGCGCTGGCCTTCGTGCGCGGGGTGGACGAGGCCGAGGTGCTGCGCCGGTTCGGGGCCGACCCGGACAGCGCGCGGGCCATGACGCTGGAGGAGATCGACCGGGCGCAACAGGACGCGCTGCCCGAGTCGCTGCTGCTGGCCGCGGTGACCAAGGTGGGGGACTGGGTGCTGGTGGTGGAGCCCAACGGGTTCCAGTCCACTTTGGACGAGGTGCTCTCGGTGGTCTCGCACGGCGGCGAGGTGCTCTCGGTCTACCGCAACCTGGACGCGGTCGGGCAGATCAGCCACGCGGTGGACGGCGCCCTGCGCACCGCCTTCGACCAGCTGGTGCCGTACCTGCGCTGGGGCAGCCTGCCGGACGCGCTGCTGCCGGTGATGCTGGCCGTCGGGCTGGATCCGGATGGTGGGACCGCGCCCGACCCGGACGCCGCCGCGCTGGCCCTGGCCGAGCGGGTCACCGGCGTCCGGCTGACCCAGGAGACCCTCTCCGGAACGCTGCCGACGGTGGTCCTCTCCGCGCGAGAACCGGAGTGAGACTTTGTCTCCGGTTCACCCGGACGGGTGGACTTTCCCCAACTTCCGGCCACGCCCCGCTGGCGGCCGGTTTGGGCCCGGTGAGCCCGGTTAGGCTGCCATCCTCCCGCCCCAGGACGGGACTTCGTCGGTTGAGACGGGCTTTCCACCCTTCGAAACGGCCAAAATCGGGCTCCCTTGACGGGGGAAACCCGATCGGGTGTCCCGCAGTACGGGAGAGATCGGTGGGAAAGCGTGTCCGGACTGCGTTTTCCGGCCCCTCAGCCGGTAACCTGCGCGCAACGGTTTGTCCCTGTAGGTGGGGCAACTAGCCAGGAGGTGTGTGCATGCGGCTCGCGGTGATCCCAGGAGATGGGATCGGCCCCGAGGTGATCGCTGAAGCGCTCAAGGTGCTCGGTGAGGTCCTTCCGACCGCGGAGATCACCCGCTTCGACCTCGGTGCGGCTCGCTGGCACGCCACGGGGGAGCTGTTGCCTGAATCCGTGCTCGGCGAACTGCGCCAGCACGACGCGATCCTGCTGGGCGCGGTGGGCGACCCGTCGGTGCCCAGCGGCATCCTCGAACGAGGGCTGTTGCTGCGCCTGCGGTTCGAGCTCGACCACCACGTCAACCTGCGGCCTGCCCGGCTCTACCCGGGCGTGCGCAGCCCGCTGGCCGACTCGCCAGAGGTCGACATGGTCGTGGTGCGCGAGGGCACCGAGGGCCTGTACGCGGGCAACGGTGGCCTGCTGCGCAAGGACACGGTGCACGAGATCGCCACCGAGGTCAGCATCAACACCCAGTTCGGGGTCAACCGGGTGGTGCGGGACGCCTTCGCCAGGGCGTCCAACCGCCCGCGCAAGCACCTGACCCTGGTGCACAAGACCAACGTCCTCACCCACGCCGGCCAGCTGTGGTCGCGGGTGGTGGAGGAGGTTTCCCTGGAGTACCCGGACGTCTCCGTGGCCTACCAGCACGTGGACGCCACCACGATCCACATGGTCACCGACCCCGGCCGGTTCGACGTGATCGTCACCGACAACCTCTTCGGCGACATCATCACCGACCTGGCGGCCGCGGTCACCGGTGGCATCGGCCTGGCGGCCAGCGGCAACCTGGACGTGACCCGGCGCAACCCGAGCATGTTCGAGCCGGTGCACGGCAGCGCGCCGGACATCGCGGGCCAGGGCGTGGCCGACCCGACCGCGGCGGTGCTCTCCGTCGCGCTCATGCTCGACCACCTCGGCGAGACCGAGTCCGCCCGCCGGATCGAGGCCTCCGTGGCCTTCGACCTGGCCACCAGGGACCACGCGGCGCCCGGCGCGACCTACGCGGTCGGCGACCGGCTGGCCGCACTGGTCAGCTCGGGCCAGCGCACCGGAGCCTGACACCACGCAACGGGCCCCGATCGTCCACTTCGGACGGTCGGGGCCCTTGCCGTGGTTGGGGTGAAGCCCCCCGCATTGACGGGCAACACGGGGGGCTCCGGGGTCGTCCGGCGGGCTGGCGGGCCGCACCGGACGACGGGCAGGCCGTCTCGAGTCCTGGGGGTGACCGTCGACGGCCGAGCTTGCCGGGCTAGAGGTCGATGCCCTTGAACTCCGCCACCCGCGCGGTGATCGCCAGCTCGGTGGGTAGTCGTTCCATCGAGGAGGCGCCGAAGAACCCGGCGACCCCCTCGGTGCGGGAGAGCACGTAGGCCGCGTCCGCGGGCTCGGCGATCGGGCCGCCGTGGCAGAGCACCAGGATCTCCGGGTTCACCGCCACCGCCGCGTCCCGCATGGCCTGCACCCGCTCGACCGCCTCGTCCAGGGACACCGCGGTGGCAGCCCCGATCGAACCCTTGGTCGTCAACCCCATGTGCGGCACCAGCACATCCGCGCCCGCCGCGGCCATCGCGGCCGCCTGGTCCGGGTCGAAGACGTACGGCGCGGTGAGTAAGTCGCGTTGCGCGGCAAGGCGGACCAGCTCGACCTCCAGGTCGTAGCCCATCCCGGTCTCCTCCAGGTTGGCCCGGAAGTTGCCGTCGATCAGGCCGACCGTGGGGAAGTTCTGCACCCCGGCGAAACCCAGCGCGGCCAGCTGGTCCAGGAAGTGCGGCATGACCCGGAACGGGTCGGTGCCGCACACACCGGCCAGCACCGGGGTGTGCCGGACCACCGGCAGCACCTCGCCCGCCATCTCCAGCACGATCGCGTTCGCGTCGCCGTAGGGCATCAGCCCGGCCAGCGAACCCCGGCCGTTCATCCGGTAGCGGCCGGAGTTGTAGATGATCAGCAGGTCCGCGCCTCCGGCCTCCGCGCACTTGGCGGAGAGGCCGTTGCCCGCGCCCGCGCCGATGACCGGCCTGCCCCGCTCCACAGTGGACCGCAAGGCGGCCAGGATCTCGTTGCGGCTCATCGGGGCGGCCCTCCCGCGAGCGCCGCGTTCCCGGACCGGGCGCCCGCTGTGATCAACTCGTGCAGCCGGTCGGCCATCGCGACGGCGAACTCCGGGTCGTTGATGTGCGCGTCGTGCTCGTGCAGCTCCACGGTGCTGCCCGCGAGCGAGGTGCGCAACACCCCGAACAGCGCGGCGTCGGCCACCCGGTCGTCGAAGGGCCCGCCCGCGGTGTCGATCGCGGACACCCCGCGCAGCGGCACGAACAGCGCGGTCGGCCCGGTGGCCGCGCGCAGCTTGGCCGCGAGCCGACGGCCCAGCTCCCGGTTCTCCGCGGGCGTGGTCCGCATCAGCGTCACGGTCGCGTTGTGCACGTACAGGTTCCGCTCGGCGAAGCGCTCCGGCACGGTCTCCCGGGGACCGAAGTTGACCATGTCCAGCGCGCCGAGGCTGACCACCTGGGGCAGTCCGGCCCGGCCCGCCGCGGACAGCCGCTGCGGCCCCGCGGAGAGCACCCCGCCGACCAGGTCGTCGGCCAGCTCGGTGGTGGTCAGGTCCAGCACCCCGGCCAGGAGTCCGCTACCGGCCAGGGCTTCCAGCGACTTGCCGCCGGAGCCGGTGGCGTGGAAGACCAGCACCTCGTAGCCCAGCTCGGTCAGCCGCTCCCGCGCCGCGTCCACCGCGGGGGTGGTGACGCCGAACATGGAGGCGGCCACCACCGGCCGGGGCGCCTCGGCCTCCGGGTCGGGGTTGTTCAGCGCGTGCTCGTACCCCTGGGCCATGCCGGCGATCCCGTTGGCCGCGTTGCGCAGGATCAGCTCGGAGACCGAGTTGAGCCCGGCGATGTCCACGACGCTGTACATCATGGTCACGTCCAGCGCGTCCACGTACGGCGAGGTGTCCCCGCTGGCCATGGTGGAGACCAGCAGCTTGGGCACGCCGACCGGCAGCGCGCGCATGGCCGCGCTGGCCACCGCCGACCCGCCGGAGCCGCCCAGCCCGACCACGCCGTGCAGCAGGTTCTGCCGGTGCAGGCAGGTCACGATCGCGGCCACCCCGCGCGCCATCACCGCCAGCGCCGCGCCCCGGTCGCCTGCCGCGCGCAGCTGGGCCAGCTCCGCCCCGGCCGCCGAGGCGACCTCTCTGGAGCTGATGTCCGCGCGGGTCAACGGATCGCCGAGCACACCGGCGTCCACCAGCAGCACCGAGCAGCCGGCGGCGGTGATCCGCTCAGCGAGCCAGGCGTACTCGGCCCCCTTGGTGTCCAGGGTTCCGACCAGCACCACGGTCGCCAAGGCAGGCGGCTCCTTCCAGGGCACAGCAGCGTGAAGTAACGTCGAAAGAGGTCTGAGCGACAACCGAGATGATCATTCCGATACGTTGCGGCCCATCAGATCAGAGACTGCTCCGGTCCGATCGGGCCTGAGCAGGCCAATTCCGCGGAGGTGGACTGCGGGTGTCCGCTCGTCTGGGCAAATCGGCGATCAGCGTCACCCGTCTGGCTGGACTACTCCAGGGCTGGACAGACGAGTCCGGTTCCCTGCACCGCAGGCTCGCCAAGGCGGTCAAGCAGTTGGTGGAAAGCGGCGAGCTGCCGGAGGGCACCCGGCTGCCCGCCGAACGGGCGATGGCGGTCGCGCTCGCGGTGAGCCGGTCCACCGTGGTCGCCGCCTACGACGACCTGCGTAGCGCGGGCTGGCTGGCCAGCCGCCGGGGCAGCGGCACCTGGGTGCGGCGGCCCGGCATCGACTACCCGGTGCCCGAGCCGAGGGCGGGCGCGCTCGGCCTCGGCCGCCGTGGCGCGGTGCCCGCCCCGCTCACCGGCGCGCACCTGCCCAACCCGCCGGACACCGTGGACCTGTCCACCGGCGCGCTGCCCGGCCTGCCGATGGTGGCCCAGGTCGCGGCCACCCTGGGCGCGGCGGACTACGCCGGGCTGCTGGACCACCACGGCTACTTCGTCGGCGGGCTGCCCGAGCTGCGGGTGGCGCTGGCCGGGCAGCTGGCCGAGCGCGGGGTGCCCGCCGCGGCCGAGGACCTGATCGTCACCAGCGGCTCGCAGCAGGCGGTGGACATGCTCGCCCAGGGCCTGCTGCAACCCGGTGATGAGGTGGTGCTGGAGGAGCCCACCTACCGCGGCGCGCTGGAGGCCTTCCGGGCCAGGGGCGCCAAGGTGCTCTCGGTGCCGGTGCGCACCGGGCGGCGCGGGCCCGGCGGGGTGGACATCGAGGTGCTGGAACGGCTGCTGGACTCCCGCCGCCCGAAGCTGCTCTACCTGCTGCCCACCGCGCACAACCCGACCGGGGCCACCCTCGGCCTGGCCGACCGGCTGCGGGTGGTGCGCGCGGCCGCGGCCACCGGGGTCGCGGTGGTGGACGACGGGTCCACTGTGGACACCTCGCTGAGCTGGCCGCCGCCCGCGCCGCTGGCCGCGGTGGCCGCCGAGCACGGCGTGGCCGCCACCGTGTTCTCCGTCGGCTCACTGTCCAAACTGTTCTGGGGCGGGCTGCGGGTCGGCTGGGTGCACGGGCCCAGCGACCAGATCACCAGGCTGAGCCGGGTGAAGAACGCGGCCGACCTGGGCAGCTCGGTGCCCAGCCAGCTGCTCGGGCTGAAGCTGCTGCCGCACAGCGACCACGCGCGGCGGCTGCGGATGGCCCAGCTGGCCGCCGGACTGGCCGCGGCCGAGCAGGCGGCGCGGGACCACCTGCCTGGCTGGGAGTTCGCCCGGCCGCTGGGCGGCGCGGCGCTGTGGCTGCGCGCGCCGGGCCGGGACGCGGTCGCGCTGGCCGCCCGCGCACGCAAGTGCGGAGTGCTGGTGGTGCCGGGGCCGGCCTACTCCGCGGCCGAGGGACTGCGCGAATGCATGCGGGTCGGTTACTCGCTGTCGCCCGATCGAGTCAGGGAAGGCATCCGGCGGCTGGCCATGGCCACGGAATGAGCTGGGGGTTCCCGGGATCTGGGAGCACTCGTCCGGGTCCTGGATATTCAGGGCCGGGTTGTGGCAGCATCGACGCCGTGACTTCACGGTTCGTGATCATTATTGACGAGCGCGTCGGGTAGTGCCTGCCTCTCCAGCACCCGGCGCGCAGACCTCTCGCATTCGCGGGGGGTCTTTTTGTTTGGCCTTCCGACTGTCGAAACCCATAGTGCGACCCGCCACATGGAGCGCCCCGTGACCCGCACCAGCCCGGCCGAGACCCCGCTCGGCGACAGCTTCCACGTCTACGACACGACGCTGCGCGACGGCGCGCAGCGCGAGGGCGTCACGTACTCGGCCACCGACAAGCTCGCGGTGGCCCGGCTGCTGGACTCGCTCGGGGTGGGTTTCATCGAGGGCGGCTGGCCGGGCGCGATGCCCAAGGACACCGAGTTCTTCGCCCGCGCCGCCGCCGGTGAGCTGGAGCTGCGGCACGCGGCGCTGGTCGCCTTCGGCGCCACCCGGCGGCCGGGCAACCGGGCCGAGTCGGACCCGCAGGTGCGCGCGTTGCTGGACTCCCAGGCCCCGGTGGTCACGCTGGTGGCCAAGTCCGACCGGCGGCACATCGAGCGCGCGCTGCGCACCAGCGTGGCGGAGGCGGCCGCGATGGTCGCCGACACGGTGTCCTTCCTCACCGGCGAGGGCCGCCGGGTGTTCCTGGACGCCGAGCACTTCTTCGACGGCTACGCCTACGACCCGGACTGCGCGCTGCGCGTGCTCGGCGCCGGGGTCGAGGCCGGGGCCGACGTGGTGGTGCTCTGCGACACCAATGGTGGCCAGCTCCCGCTGGGCATCGCCAAGACCGTCGCCGAGGTGGTGGCGCGGACCGGTTTCCGGGTCGGCATCCACTGCCAGGACGACACCGCCTGCGCGGTGGCCAACAGCGTCGCCGCGGTACAGGCAGGCGCCAGCCACGTGCAGTGCACCGCGAACGGCTACGGGGAACGGGCAGGCAACGCCGACCTGTTCGCCGTGGTGGCGAACCTGGTGACCAAGCTCGACATGCCGGTGCTACCCGCCGCAGCGCTGTCCGAGCTGACCCGCGTTTCCCATGCCCTAGCCGAGATCGCCAACATCGCACCCAACGCCCACCAGGCGTACGTAGGGACTGCGGCATTCGCTCACAAGGCGGGTCTGCACGCGAGCGCGATCAAGGTGGACCCGGATCTGTACAACCACATCGATCCGGTCACCGTCGGCAACGGCATGCGGGTCCTGGTCACCGAGATGGCCGGCCGGGCCAGTATCGAGCTCAAGGGAAAAGAGCTCGGACTGGACCTGGCCGGCCAAGGGGAAGCGGTCACCCGCGCGGTGCGCAAGGTCAAGGACCTGGAGGCCCGCGGCTGGTCCTTCGAGGCCGCGGACGCCTCGCTGGAACTGCTGCTGCGCGGCGAGATGTCCACTTCGGACGGTCCACGTGAGACGGTCTCGCCGCCGTTCACCCTTGACTCCTACCGGGTTGTGCTCGACCACCGCCCGGACGGCGTGGTGATCTCCGAGGCCACGGTGAAGGTGCACGTGTGCGGCGAGCGAGTGATCGCCACCGCGGAGGGCAACGGCCCGGTGCACGCGCTGGACGCCGCGCTGCGCAAGGCGCTGCTGCCGCACCTGCCCTGGCTGGAGTCGGTGGAGCTGATCGACTACAAGGTGCGCATCCTCACCGAGCAGCACGGCACCGACGCGGTGACCAGGGTGCTGGTGGAGTCCTCCGACGGCGAGACCGAGTGGACCACCGTGGGCGTGCACGGCAACATCGTGGAGGCCAGCTGGCTGGCCCTCTGCGACGCGCTGGCGCACAAGTCGATGCGCGTGCAGGCCCTGGCCGCACACTGATGGCCTAGCGTTCTGCCTCTAGGGAGAAGTCGGATCCCGTTGCGGGACAACGACTTCTGCCTCTGCTTAGCATTCGGCGGCGGCCCGGGGAGGGCTGGCAGTCGAGCTAGGGGAGGACAGAGTGCGCCCTCAGGACCGGAAAGACTGGCCAGTCCGGTCGCGCCGGTCACCGCGCAGGGGCCTGATGCCGAGCAAGCGTTGTACTCCACGACCAACGGCAAGCTGACCTACGACCTCTCCGACGGCAACAACGGCGCGTGCTCGGCCAGCTCGGTCAACAGCCCGAGCGGCCGGGTGGTGCTGACCGCGGCGCACTGCGTGCACCGGCTCGGCCCGCAGCCCTCGAACTTCGTCTACCACCCCGGCTACCAGCGGGGTGACCGGCTGCCCTCCTTCACCGTGCGGAACTACCAGCCCAGCGGGCTCGGTGACGTGATCAGTGTGACCAGTTCCAACGTGGAGAAGGTGAACCGCGGGCCGTACCTCGGCCCGGAGGCACGGGATCTCTGCAACTACGTCAAGGACCGGTAGCCGGACCGGCAGCGCGCGCCGCGCAGTCCACACAGGATTGTGCGGCGCGCTCGCTTTCCCGGCCCCGGTTGGCCGACACTGTCCGGATGACGGAGGGCGCGCGCATCCTGGTCGTCGACGACGAGCACTACCTGGCCGACCTGGCCGCCAACGCCTTGCGCCGGGCGGGGTTCCAGGCCGAGGTCGCGGGCACCACGGGCGCGGCGCTGGCCATGGGCCTGAGTCGGCGGCCGGACCTGCTGGTGCTCGACCTGCGGCTGTCCAGGGGACCGGGCGGGCCGGTCGGCGAGGAGCTGGCCCGGTTCGGCTGCCAGGTGCCGGTGCTGTTCCTGCTGGGCCGGGAGGACACCCAGGACAAGATCGCCGGACTGTCCGTGCCCGGCGCGGACTACCTGGGCAAACCATTCAGCCTCGGCGAGCTGGTGGCCCGCTGCCGCGCGCAGCTGCGGCGCAGCAGCGGGCACGGCTCGCCGCTGCTGTGCTGCGCCGGGCTGGAGCTGGACGAGGACGCGCACCTGGTGCACCGGGACAACACCAGGGTGGACCTGAGCCCGACCGAGTTCCGGCTGCTGCGGCACCTGCTCACCCACCAGAACCGGGTGCTCACCAAGCAGCACATCCTGGACCACGTGTGGGAGTACGACTACGCGGGCGAGGACTCGGTGGTGCCCACCTACATCAGCTACCTCCGCCGCAAGGTCGACGCCCGGCGCGAGCCGATGATCCACACCATCCCGCGCACCGGCTACGTGCTACGTCCCCCGACGGGCGCGGCGGGCTCGTCGTAGGGTTGGGGCGTGCGTATTGCTCGTATAGCCCACCCCGAGGGCATGGCCTTCGTCTCGATCGAAGGTGACCTGAACGGATCGCCCGAGTCGCTGACCGTGGCGGAGATCGCCGAACACCCCTTCGGCCAGGTCCAGCTGACCGGCCGTCGCTGGCCGCTGGCCGATGTCCGGCTGCTGGCGCCGATGCTGCCCAGCAAGGTGGTCTGCGTCGGCCGCAACTACGCCGACCACGCCAAGGAGATGGGCGGCGAGGCCCCGGCCAGCCCGATCATCTTCCTCAAGCCCTCCACCACGGTGATCGGCCCGAACGTGCCGATCAAGCTGCCGGCCAGCTCCGAGCGGGTGGACTTCGAGGGCGAGCTGGCCGTGGTCATCGGCCGCCCCTGCAAGGACGTGCCTGCCGCGCGGGCCAAGGACGTGATCCTGGGCTACACCATCGCCAACGACGTCACCGCCCGCGACCAGCAGAAGGCCGACGGCGGTTTTGGCCGGGCCAAGTCCTACGACACCTTCTGCCCGCTCGGCCCCTGGGTGGAGACCACCCTGGACTCCGCCGACGTGGAGATCCGCACCGAGCTCGACGGCGAGCTCAAGCAGGACGGCCACACCGCGCAGATGGTGCACGACGTGCCCGCGCTGATCGAGTTCATCTCGCACATCATGACCCTGCTGCCCGGCGACGTGATCCTCACCGGCACCCCCGCCGGGGTCGGCCCGATGCGTCCCGGCCAGACGGTGTCGGTCACCGTCGAGGGCCTGGGCACGCTGACCAACCCCGTGGCCGCCAGGTAAACCGCCTCAGCGCTTGGCCGGTCGGCGGGCGAAGGCCGGGGCGTGCTCGGGCAGCGGGCCGATGCCGATCAGGTAGGCCGGGATCCGCTGCAGGCGCGGGAAGCGTTGCAGCAGCCGGATCGGCTTGGGCACGGTGCCGCCGGGGTTGATCTGGCCGGCCAGCACCCGGCCCAGCAGTCGCTTGTGGATGAAGCGCTGGGCGCCCTGGATCAGCGCCGTCGGGAACCACCGGCGGCGCTGCACCTTGGCCAGGTCCGCGGTGCTGACCCGGCCGCGGCGCAGCGGGGCGGCGAGCAGCCGGGCGGTGGCCACCGCGTCCTGCACGGCCAGGTTGATGCCGACCCCGGCCACCGGCGACATGGCGTGCGCGGCGTCGCCGATGCACAGCAGGCCGTCGGTGTGCCAGCGGCGCAAGCGGTTCAGCCGGACGTCGAGCAGTTTCACGTCCTCCAGTGCGGTCAGCGTGTCCATCCGGTCGGCCAGCCAGGGCAGCAGGGCGGCGAACCGGTCCCGGAAGGCCTGCACGCCCTCGGCGCGGACCTGGGCGTCCGAGCCCTTGCGGATCAGGTAGGCGCACTGGAAGTACTCGCCGCGGTCGATGAGCACGCCGGCCTGGCCGCTGCTGAACCGGCCCATCGCCCCGGCCGGGTCGTCCTCGTGGCGGGGCAGCCGGAACCACCACACGTCCATCGGCACGCCGAACTCCCTGGTCCTCAGCCCGGCCGCGGTCCTGGCCAGGGAGTTGCGGCCGTCGCAGGCCACGGTCAGCCCGGCCCGCAACTCGCCAGCCGTGCCGCTGTCCCGGTCCCGGTAGCGCACGCCGGTGACCCGGCCGTTCTCCCGGATCAGCCCGGTGACCTCGGTGTTCATCCGCAGCTCGAACCCGGCCTCGCGGCGGCCCGCCTCGGCCATCAAGTCGAGGAAGTCCCACTGCGGCACAAACGCGATGTGCGGGTGCGGGCGCAGGTGGCGCAGGTCGCCGATGGGCACCAGCCCGGTGTCCAGCTGCACCTGCAGCCGGTCCACCAGGCGGTGCGGCACCTTGGCGAACTCCTCGCCAAGGCCCAGCTCGTCCAGCAGCGTCAGCGTGGACGGGTGCACGGTGTCGCCGCGGAAGTCCCGCAGGAAGTCGCCGTGCTTCTCCAGCACCGTCACCCGCACCCCCGCGCGGGCCAGCAGCAGCCCCAGCACCATCCCGGCCGGGCCGCCGCCGATCACGACGCAGTCCCTGGTGTCAGTCATGGTGATCACCCCTCTTTTCAACGCCTGTTGAATAAACTCAGCTTCCTCCAGGGCAACCGGTTCGTCAACCACCTATCGGATGAGTAACCTCTCCGCCGTGAGTGAGGTCCGCGTTCGCTTCTGTCCTTCCCCCACCGGCACCCCGCACGTGGGGTTGGTCCGCACCGCCCTGTTCAACTGGGCCTACGCCCGCAACCAGGGCGGCAAGCTGGTCTTCCGCATCGAGGACACCGACGCCGCGCGCGACTCCGAGGAGTCCTACGAGGCCCTGCTGGACGCGCTGCGCTGGCTCGGCCTCGACTGGGACGAGGGCCCCGAGGTGGGCGGCCCGCACGCGCCGTACCGGCAGAGCCAGCGCCGCGAGATCTACCGCGAGGTGATCGAGAAGCTGCTCGCGGCCGGCGAGCTGTACGAGTCCTTCTCCACCCCGGAGGAGGTCGAGGCGCGGCACCGCGCGGCCGGGCGCGACCCCAAGCTGGGCTACGACAACTTCGACCGGACGCTCACCGAGGAGCAGAAGGCCGCCTTCCGCGCCGAGGGCCGCGAGCCGGTGCTGCGGCTGCCCATGCCGGATGCGGACATCACCTTCACCGACCTGGTGCGCGGCGAGATCACCTTCCCCGCGGGCAGCATTCCGGACCAGGTGCTGGTGCGGGCCAACGGTGATCCTCTTTACACGTTGGTGAACCCGGTGGACGACGCGCTGATGCGGATCACGCACGTGCTGCGCGGCGAGGACCTGCTGCCGTCCACGCCCCGGCAGATCGCGTTGTACGCGGCGCTGAAGCGGATCGGGGTGGCGGAGCGGACGCCGGAGTTCGGGCACCTGCCGTTCGTCATGGGCGAGGGCAACAAGAAGCTGTCCAAGCGGGATCCCTCGTCGAACCTGTTCCACCACCGGGACCGCGGTTTCCTGCCCGAGGGGCTGCTGAACTACCTGGCGCTGCTCGGCTGGTCCATCGCCGAGGACCGGGACGTGTTCACCATGGCCGAGATGATCGAGGCCTTCGACATCGGCAAGGTCTCGGCCAACCCGGCGCGGTTCGACCTGAAGAAGGCCGAGGCGATCAACGGCAGCCACATGCGGCTGCTGGCGCCGGAGGACTTCCGGGCGCGGCTGGTGCCGTATCTCGTTGCGGCGGGCGTGCTGCCGGCGGAGCCGAGCGCGGAGCAGCTGGAGCTGCTGGCCGGCGCTGCTCCGTTGGTGCAGGAGCGGGTTGGGTTGCTGGGCGAGGCGGCCGGGATGCTGGCGTTCCTCTTTGCGGATGAAGACAGTTTCGCGGTGGAGCCGGAGTCCGCGGCCAAGGCGCTGGGCGCGGACGCCGAGCCGGTGCTGCGGGCCTCGGTCGAGGCGCTGGCCGGGGTTTCCGAGTGGCGCACCGAGGCGATCGAGGCCGCGCTCAAGGGCGCGCTGATCGACGGGCTCGGGCTCAAACCGCGCAAGGCGTTCGCGCCGGTGCGGGTGGCCGTGAGCGGTCGCACAGTGTCACCGCCGCTGTACGAGTCCCTCGAACTGCTGGGCCGGGACCGCTCGCTCGGGCGGCTGGAGCGGGCGCTGGAGGCCGTGCCGACCGCGTCCTGATTACGCAGGATTACTGACTTGACCGTGCCAGCCGGGCAAATGTCACCTCTTTAGCAGAATCGAACACGGCAGGTACGCGTCTAACCTCACCGGGTGACATCCGCCTTGGCGTTCGAACCTGCCTCACAGAAGGTTGGACAAATCCGGGCAGTGTGCTTCGACATCGACGACACACTGGTCGACTATGCGACTTCGGCCCGGCTCGGTTTGGCCGCGTTACTCGGTCACGACAACGGCTGGGCCGCTTGGGAACGCGCAACCGAATGCCAGTTGGCCCGCCTCATTGCCGGCGAGATCGACTACGACACCATGCGCAAGGAGCGTTCCCGCACCTTCTTCGCCGATCTCGGTGAGTTCATCTCCGACACCGAGGCAATTGCCCGCGAGGAACGCCGGGTGGCCGCCATGCGCCGCGCCTGGCGGCTCTTCGATGACGCCGGACCCTGCCTGGAGTGGCTGCGCGGGGCCGGGCTGCGGATGGCCGCGATCACGAATGCCAGCGGAGCCCTCCAACGGGTGAAGCTGGCCGACTGCGGGCTGGCCGAGTACTTCGAGGAAGTGGTCATCGCGGGTGAGCTCGGGGTGGCCAAGCCGGACGAGGTGATCTTCCACACGACCTGTGCCGCGCTGGGGATCGCGCCGGAACAGGCCGTCCACGTCGGGGACCGGTTGGATCTTGACGCGGTCGGCGCCAGGGATGCCGGGATGTACGGCGTGTGGCTTGATCGGAGTGGCGCCGGGGTGGCGGAGCTGCCCGAGCGGGTGTCGGTCATCGGGGGTCTGGAGGAGCTTCCGGAGCTGTTGGTGTGCGAGCTCGCCGAGGTGCCCGTAGAGGTGCGTTGAGCTGGGCAAAAGGGGGTCGCGGGGGGTCGATTAGGTATTCGCTGGGATCGTGGTCTAGTATTCATCTCAGCACGGAGGACAGCGACAGAGACCCCCGCGGGGGCCCCTGGAGTTGACCGACAGCTGATGGGGTATGGTGTAATTGGCAGCACAACGGATTCTGGTTCCGTTAGTCTAGGTTCGAGTCCTGGTACCCCAGCAGGAGGAAGCCTAACAATCGGAATCCTCTTAGCTAGGCCCCGTCGTCTAGCGGCCTAGGACGCCGCCCTCTCAAGGCGGTAGCGCGGGTTCAAATCCCGTCGGGGCTACATCGGTGGAAGCGGTCTGATCCGGAAGAACTTGGATCAGGCCGCTTTCGCATTTTCACCGGGGGGCCGAGCCCCCCGGACCCCCACGGTGCGGGTGGTGCTGAACCAGCGGGGTTCTTTTGCGCTTTCTTTCGCGTTTGTATTGGCCTCGCCCTTTGGGCTGGCCTTCGCTAATTGTTCTCCTTCCTCTTGTGGGGATGGTCACCTGTGGGCTTGCGGCCTGGGGGCCGCGTCGCTGGGGTGTTGTGGGTTTGCAACGTGGGCGTGATGTGGGTCACGGACGGCCCTGGCCCCAGCTGCTAGGGCAGCTGGGGCCAGGGGCGTGTGTTGGCCGTTGTTGGGCGGCGTGTTGGCCGCTGTGGGGTGTTTCGGGGTGGCCTGGGGTCTCTTGTTCAGAGGCGGGACTGGAGGGCTTCTGCGGCGGCTAGGAGGTCGGCGGCCCAGCGGGCGCCTGGGCGGCGGCCGATTCGGTCTACTGGGCCGGAGACTGAGACTGCTGCCACTACCTGGCCGGTGCTGTCTCTGACCGGGGCGCTGACGCTGGCTACGCCTGGCTCGCGTTCTGCGACGCTTTGGGCCCAGCCTCGGCGTCTTACGTCCAGGAGGGTTCGTTCGCCGTAGACGGCGTCGGCCAGGACTGCGCGTTGGGTGGTGGGGTCGGACCAGGCGGCTAGGACCTTGGCGCCGGAGCCTGCGGTCATGGGGAGTCTGGAGCCGATGGGGACCGTGTCGCGGAGGCCTGCGGGGGGTTCGGCGGAGGCGACGCAGACTCTTTGGGTTCCGTCTCGGCGGTAGAGCTGGACGCTTTCGCCGGTGATGTCGCGGAGGCGGGGGAGGACTGCGCTGGCGGCGTCCAGGAGGGGGTCGGTGACTCCTCCTGCTAGTTCGGCCAGGGCGGTGCCTGGGCGCCAGCGGCCGTCGGGGCCTCTCTGGAGTAGGCGGTGGACTTCCAGGCCTACGGCGAGGCGGTGGGCTGTTGCCCTTGGCAGGCCTGTTCTTTGGCACAGCTCAGCCAGGCCGCAGGGGTCGGTGGCTACTGCGTGCAGTACTGCCACTGCCTTGTCGAGTACTCCGATGCCGCTATGCTGTCCCACGAGCCGATACTAACTTCCCGGTATTTGGGAAGTCCAGGATTGTTTTCTTACCTCGACGCGGAGGAGCGATGGGACGCACGCTCGCGGAGAAGGTGTGGGACGCGCATGTTGTGCGTCGTGGCAGTGGGGCCGAGCCGGACCTGCTCTACATCGATCTCCACCTGGTGCATGAAGTGACTAGCCCGCAGGCGTTTGACGGTCTGCGGTTGGCGGGGAGGCCGGTGCGGAGGCCGGATCTCACGATCGCGACTGAAGATCACAACGTGCCGACGGTGGACATCGACAAGCCGATCGCGGACCTGGTGTCGCGGACGCAGGTGGACACGCTTCGGAAGAACTGCGCGGAGTTCGGGGTTCGGCTCCACCCCATGGGGGATCTGGATCAGGGCATCGTGCACGTGGTGGGGCCGCAGTTGGGTCTTACCCAGCCGGGGATGACTGTGGTGTGCGGGGACAGTCACACGTCTACGCACGGGGCCTTTGGCGCGCTTGCTTTTGGGATTGGCACTTCTGAGGTTGAGCATGTGCTGGCCACGCAGACGTTGCCGTTGCGGCCGTTCAAGACCATGGCCATCACGGTGGAGGGCGAGCTGGCGGAGGGGGTCACGGCGAAGGACGTGATCCTGGCTGTCATCGCGCAGATCGGTACCGGTGGGGGGCAGGGGTATGTCCTGGAGTACCGGGGGAGCGCGATCACGGCGTTGTCCATGGAAGCCCGGATGACCGTGTGCAACATGTCGATCGAGGCCGGCGCGCGGGCCGGGATGATCGCGCCGGATGAGACGACGTTTGAGTACCTGAAGGGGCGGCCGCACGCTCCGGAGGGGGCTGAGTGGGACGCGGCGGTGGAGTACTGGAAGTCGTTGCGGACTGATGACGACGCGGTTTTCGACGAGGAGATCGTGCTGGACGCGGGCTCGTTGTCGCCGTTCGTGACCTGGGGGACGAACCCGGGGCAGGGACTGCCGCTGTCGGGGTCGGTGCCGGATCCGGAGCAGATCCTCGATGAGGGGGAGCGGACCAGCGCGGAGAAGGCGTTGGCCTACATGGGGCTGACCGCGGGGCAGCCGCTGCGCGAGATCGGCGTGGACACCGTCTTCCTCGGGTCCTGCACCAACGGGCGGATCGAGGACCTGCGGGCCGCGGCGGCCGTGCTCAAGGGGCGCAAGGTGGCCCAGGGCGTGCGGATGCTGGTGGTGCCCGGCTCGATGCGGGTGCGCGCGCAGGCCGAGGCCGAGGGGCTGCACGAGGTGTTCAACGCGGCGGGCGCCGAATGGCGGCAGGCCGGGTGCTCGATGTGCCTTGGCATGAACCCGGATCAGCTCAAGCCGGGGGAGCGGTCGGCCTCGACCTCCAACCGGAACTTCGAGGGGCGGCAGGGCAAGGGCGGCCGGACGCACCTGGTGTCCCCCTTGGTGGCCGCCGCAACGGCCGTGACCGGACACCTGTCCTCGCCCGCGGATCTGGACTGAGAGGGGTTCTGACATGGGTGCGATGAAGCCGTTCACCACGCACACGGGTGTCGGGGTGCCGCTGCGACGGTCCAACGTGGACACCGACCAGATCATCCCCGCGGTGTACCTGAAGCGGGTCACCCGGACCGGGTTCGAGGACGGGCTGTTCGCCGCCTGGCGCAACGACCCGGAGTTCATCCTCAACCAGGAGCCCTACCGGAACGGGTCGGTCTTGGTGGCCGGACCCGACTTCGGCACCGGCTCCTCCCGGGAGCACGCGGTGTGGGCGCTGGGGGATTACGGCTTCCGGGCGGTCATCTCCTCCCGGTTCGCCGACATCTTCCGCGGCAACTCCGGCAAGCAGGGCCTGCTGGCCGCCCAGTGTGAGCAAAGCGACGTCGAGCAGCTGTGGAAGCTGCTGGAGGCGGAGCCGGGCACCGAGGTCACTGTGGACCTGGAGTCGAAGACGGTGCGAGCCAAGGAGTTCCAAGCGCCCTTCCAGGTGGACGACTACACCCGCTGGCGGCTGCTGGAGGGGCTCGACGACATCGGTCTGACCCTGCGACACGCCGAAAGTGTTGATGCGTTCGAAAAATCGCGGCCAAGTTGGCTGCCGAGGACTCTTCCGGCCCGCAGCGGCTGAGGAATCTCACTGCGCCCGACCTGAATCCCCTGGTAGAGAAGGGGATTCAGGTCGGGAAACGGTGGGGCCGGACCCCGCCCATTCCACCGCTCGGCGTACCTCGGACGGGCGGATCACCGCGCGTCGCAATGGATTTTCGGGCGTGGCGCGTGGAAAGTATTGGCGTTTGGCCTTACCGTTGCCTTCTAGTCGGCCTGAGTTGTAGGGCCGTAAGCGTCCTGGGAGGGACTGAAGGTGAACAAGGCCCAGCTCATCGATGCGCTCGCCGAGCGTCTTGGCGACAAGAAGACCGCCGGCACCGCAGTCGACGGCATCGTCGACGTCATCGTCCGCGCTGTCCACAAGGGTGACAAGGTCACCATCACCGGCTTCGGTGTGTTCGAGAAGCGGGCCCGCGCGGCCCGCACCGCTCGCAACCCGCGCACCGGTGAGACCGTGAAGGTCAAGAAGACCAACGTCCCCGCGTTCCGCGCCGGCACCACGTTCAAGAACGTGATCAGCGGCACCACCAAGCTGCCCAAGGCGGTGGCCCCCAAGGCTGCCCCGAAGGCCGCTGCGACCGCGAAGACCGCTGCCGCGGCCAAGACCACGGCCACGCGCACCGCGCGGGCGACCGCCGCCACCAAGGCGCCGGCCACCAAGGCCGCCGCCAAGCCGGCGACCACCCGCAAGACCGCGGCCGCGAAGCCCGCTGCTGCCAAGGCTGCCGCCCCCAAGGCCGCCGCGGCGAAGAAGCCGGCGGCCGCTGCCAAGGCCACCACGGCCAAGGCCACCACCGCCAAGGCAGCCGCCCCCAAGGCTGCCGCGGCGAAGAAGCCGGCGGCCGCGGCAAAGAAGCCCGCTGCCGCCAAGGCGCCGGCCGCCAAGAAGCCGGCCGCTCGCAAGAAGTGAAGCCACGCCTGAGGCGGCCCTGACACCCAGGCCGCTTCGGGAAGGCTGAGAAAAGGCCCCGCCGGGACGCCGGCGGGGCCTTTCTTTTTGTCTTCGCGGTCGAAACGCGGTCAGCGCAGCGGGGGCAACGGGCTTTCGCAGTAGTCGGCGGCCAGCAGGGTGGGAGCGGCCGGGTCCGCGTCGAAGGTGAGGATCCAGATGCTGCCCTTGCGGCTGGGGAACTCGGTCAGCGGCAGCCCGGCCTTGACCGCCAGCCGCTGCACGAGCTCCGGGATGACCCCGCCCTGGCTGGAGACCACCGCCACGCCCTGGCCCGCGGTGATGGCCAGGAAGCGGCGCACGCCCGCGTCCGGGTCCGGCCAGAAGCCCTCCTCGGCCAGCAGCCACTCCTCGGTGATGGCCAGCGGCAGCCGGGCGGCCAACGGCTCCAGGGTCTGCACGCAACGCACCCTGGGCGCCGCGTAGAGCCGCGCCGGGGCGAACGGTGGCAGCCAGGCGGCCAGGCAGCGTGCCTGGTGCAGTCCGGAGGCGGTGAGCGGGCGCAGCTCGTCGGGGCCGTCCCACTTGCCGCGCTTGCCCGCCTTGGCGTGCCGCACCAGCAGCACCGTCCTGGTGCGGGCGGGCAGCTCGGTGAAGGCGTCCAGCACGGTGCGGTCGTGCGGGTAGGAGAGCAGCTCGCGGGCCTGCGCGGGCGGCAGCCAGCGCAGCTCGTCGACCTCCTCGTTGGCGGCGAACTCGCCGGAGACGGCCTCGGCGCTGTAGTAGGTGACCGTCTTCGGCCGCCTGCCACCGTCCTCTGTGGACACCTCGTAGTGCGCGGCGGGCAGCAGCCTGCCCAGCACCGCGCGGTAGCCGGTCTCCTCGGCGATCTCCCGGACCGCGGTCTCCGGCAACGGCTCGCCGGGGTCGACCTTGCCCTTGGGCAGCGACCAGTCGTCGTAGCGCGGCCGGTGCGTGACGGCCACCTCCACCCCCGCGGCGGTCTCCCGCCACAGTGCCGCGCCCGCGGCGTGGATCCGGGTCATGCCTTGGCCCCGTGCCGCCGCAGCATCTCCTCCTGGTGGTCCAGCACCCTGCTGCCGGCCTGCGGCGAGGGACTCCAGTGCCCGTTGGGTTCCAGCTCCCAGCAGCGGGTGGCCGGGTCCATGCAGGAGTCGAACATCACGTCCAGGTCGTGGGTGAGCTTGGGATCGGCCACCCGGACCATCACCTCGATCCGGCGGTCCAGGTTGCGGTGCATCATGTCCGCGCTGCCCACCCAGTGCTCGTCGGCGCCCCGGAAGTGCACCAGCCGCGAGTGCTCCAGGAAGCGGCCGAGGATCGAGCGCACGGTGATGTTCTCGCTCAGGCCGGGCACCTTCGGCTTCAGCGCGCAGATGCCGCGCACCACCACCTCCACCGGCACCCCCGCCTGGGAGGCGCGGTAGAAGGAGTCGATGACCTGTTCGTCCACCAGTGAGTTGACCTTCAGCCGGATCCCGGTCGGCTTGCCCTGGCGGGCCAGCGCGATCTCCCGCTCCACCCGCTCCACGATGCCCCGCCGCACGCCGTAGGGCGCGACCAGCAGGCTGCGGTAGGTGTGCTGGCGGGAGTAGCCAGTGAGCACGTTGAACAGGTCGGTGAGGTCCTGGCCGATCGAGGGTTCGGCGGTGAGCAGGCCGATGTCCTCGTACAGCCTGGCCGTCTTCGGGTTGTAGTTGCCGGTGCCGATGTGGCAGTAGCGGCGGATGGTGGCGCCCTCCTGCCGCACCACCAGCGCGGTCTTGCAGTGCGTCTTCAGGCCCACCAGGCCGTAGACCACGTGCACGCCGGCGCGTTCCAGCTGCCGGGCCCACTTGATGTTGGCCTGCTCGTCGAAGCGGGCCTTCAGCTCCACCAGCGCCACCACCTGTTTGCCCGCCTCGGCCGCGGTGATGAGCGCGTCCACGATCGGCGAGTCACCCGAGGTGCGGTACAGGGTCTGCTTGATGGCCAGCACGTGCGGGTCGGCCGCGGCCTGCTCGATGAAGCGCTGCACGCTGGTGGAGAAGGAGTCGTAAGGGTGGTGCACCAGCACGTCGCCCTCGCGCAGGGTGGCGAACACGCTCTTGGGCGTCTCCCCCTCGCTGAAGGCCGGGTGCGTGGCGGGCACGAAGGGCTTGTCCTTCAGCTCGGGGCGGGCCAAGGCGTAGAGCTGCCACAGGCAGGACAGGTCCAGCAGGCCGGGCACCTCGACCACGTCGTGCGGGTCCACCTCCAGCTCGCGCAGCAGCAGCTCCAGCATGTGCTCGCTCATGGTGTCGGCCACCTCCAGCCGCACCGGCGGGCCGAAGCGGCGGCGGGCCAGTTCCCGTTCCAGCGCCTGCAGCAGGTCCTCGTCCCGGTCCTCCTCGACCTCCAGGTCGGCGTTGCGGGTCACCCGGAACACGTGGTGCTCCAGCACCTCCATGCCCGCGAACAGGTCTGTCAGATGCGCGGAGATGAGCTCTTCCAGCGGCAGGTAGGTCGCGGTGTCGGCGTCCCGGTCCAGCTCCACCCGCACCAGCCTTGGCACGTTGTCCGGCACCTTGACCCTGGCGAAGCGCTCCTGCCCGCCCTGCGGATCCCGCACCGTGACGGCCAGGTTCAGGGACAGGCCGGAGATGTAGGGGAAGGGGTGCGCCGGGTCCACCGCGAGCGGGGTGAGCACCGGGAAGATGTGGTCGCTGAAGTAGTTGGTCAGCCGCAACCGGTCCGGGTCGTCCAGGTCGTCCCAGGCCACGATGCGCACCTGGTACTTCTCCAACTCCGGCTGGATCTGGTCCAGGAAGGTGCGCGAGTGCAGCTCCACCAGGTCCTGCGCGCGGGTGGTGATCCGGGCCAGTTGCTCGCGCGGGGACAGGCCGTCGGCGCTGCGCACGGACAGCCCGGTCTCCTCGCGGCGCTTCAGCCCGGCCACCCGGACCATGTAGAACTCGTCCAGGTTCGAGGCGAAGATGGCCAGGAACTTGGCCCGTTCCAGCAGCGGCTCGGAGACGTCCTCGGCCAGGGCGAGCACCCTGGCGTTGAAGTCCAGCCAGGACAGTTCCCGGTTGAAGTAGCGGTCGTCCGGCAGGTCGGTGATCGTGGGTGGCGCGGTCACCGCGGGCGGCGCGGCCGGGGAAGCCTTGGGCGGCGCGGGCTCGGCGCGCCGGGTGGGTGGGGCAGGCGGTTCGGTGGGCGTGGCCTGGCCCTCGGCCGGGACCGCGGTCTCCGCGGGCGGCTGCGGCGCCGCCTCGGCCGGGGTCGCCGCGGCGGTGGCGCTGGGGGTGCGGCGCTGGGCGGCGGCGGTGCGGCGGGCCGTGGTGGGCTTGGCGGCCGCGGCCTTGGCCGGGGTCTTGGCCGGTGTGGCCGGGGTCTTGCGGGGCGGGGACGGCGTGCGGCGCGTGGTGACCGGTTTGGCCGGGGGCGGCGGCGCGGGCTCGGCCTGCGGGGCGCTCACGGCCGGCTCGGCGGGCGCGGGCTGCTTGCGCCTCCTGGGCTGGCTGGCCGGTGGTGGCTCGGCCGCCTCGGCCGGCTTGCGGGTGCGCCGGGCCGCCGGGGCGGCGGTCTCGGGCGCAGGCGAGTCGGGGGGCGTGGCGGGGGTGGCCCTGCGCCGGGAGGTGGCGGCCTTCGCGGTGGTGTTCCGAGTGGACGGTCGGGGGCGACCCGCCCGTGCCGTCGGTTCGGTCGGCTTGTCCTCACTGCGGTCCGTGCTCACCCAGCCATTGTCGCTGACCGGGACGGTTGTCGCGCCCCGCACGTGGCGGGATCGCCCGCTACGGCGTGAACTTCCGATTAAGCCGGCGGAACCGGTGGGCGTACCGCGACGACCTGGCCGTCCACCCGTTCCAGGGTCACCCGCTGCCCAGGGCGCGGGGCGAGCCAGCCGCCGGCCAGCACCGCGGCGGCCGGGGCGTCCACCAGCAGGCCGTCATCGCGCAGCACGGTGAGCGAGCCGTCGGCGTGCCTGGTGTGCACGGTGGCCTGTTCCGCCATGCCGAACAGCCTACGACTAACGGCTGTTGCCGCTGGCCTGGGCCACTGCGAGGGTGCGAGGACAGCTGTTCAGGAAGAGGGGTTCCGCACGATGAAGACACTCGTGGTGCTGACCGCCGCGCTCGCGACCGCGCTGACCGGGGGTGGATTCGCCGCCGCGAACCCGGCTTCGCCGGTCGCGCCGCCGTCCGCCGCGCAGTCCGCCGCCGAAGACCTGCCAGAGCTGCCCGCCGCCTCGGCCAACGTCGAGGTGGTCGACCGCCTGCCCGAGACCAAGGGCGCGATCTCCATCAACTACTCCACCTACCGCACCGGCTGGCGGCAGCGGGAGGTGATGTTCGTCAGTGGTGAGTTCGGTCTCAAGTCCTACGATGTGTCCAATCCGGACAAGCCGGTGTTCCTGGACCACCTGGAGAACTCGGCGCTGGCGCTGCCCGGCGACGACGTGAGCAAGCGGTTCTGGGAGAACGAGGACGTCGACGTCGACCACAAGCGCAAGCTGGTCTTCATGGCCCGTGAGCGCACCGCGTTCGGGCGCCAGCCCAGCGGGCCGCGGCCGACCGGGGTCTACATCCTGGATGCCAAGGACCCGGCCGACCTCAAGCTGGTCAGCTTCGCCGAGATGGGCACCGGGCACACCACGACCTGCATCAATGACTGCCAGTACCTGTGGACCGCGGGCTACGACGGCACGCCCCCGACCGATCCCGACCTGTACAAGCGGTCCGGGAAGATCTTCGTCACCGACATCAGGGATCCGCGCAACCCCAAGACCGCGACCACCTACGTCGACCTGAACCGCAACCAGGGCAAGACGCACATGACCCACGACGTCCAGGTGGACGCCGCGGGCATCGCCTGGGTCGCGGGCACCGGTGGCACCCGCGGCTACCGCACCTCCGGCTGGCACTTCGACCCGCTGACCAAGAAGTTCCGCGAGGCGACCGCGGTCAACCCGATCCCGTACGCCGGTGGCGGCGTGCCCAGCAAGGACATGCCGACCGCGTTCAGCCACAACTCGATCCGCCCGGTCGGCTCGCGGCTGGCCGACGGCCCCAAGCCCTCGGCCAAGCACCCGGCGGGCAGCCTGCTGCTGCACACCGAGGAGGCCTTCGGCTCGCCGACCTGCGCCAACCAGGGCCGGTTCGTGATCTCCTCGCTGAAGGGCTCCGGCAAGGGCGAGTCCTGGCAGGCCAGTGAGGCCAAGCCGTTCCACCTGGAGACGGTCAGCGTGTGGAGCCCGCACGACCAGGAGGGCACCATCACCGACGCGGGCTGCTCCGCGCACTACTTCGACATCCACGACCGCGTGGTGGCCTACTCCTTCTACGGCCAGGGCACCCGGTTCCTGGACGTCAGCGACCCGGCGCGGCCGTTCCAGATCGCCTACTACCGGCCGGAGGCTGCGGTCTCCTTCTCGCCGTACTGGCACAAGGGCCGGGCCTACATCGCCGACATCGCCCGCGGCGTGGAGATCGTCAAGCTGACCAAGGGCGCGGACCAAGCCCGCGAGGCCGGTCAGGAGGTGGTGCTCAAGACCACCAAGCCGGTCGACGACGCGGTGCTGACCACCACCAACCGCTCCAACCGGCTGCCGCTGGCCCCGGACCCGGACTACGGCTGGGCCTGCCCGATGGTCCTGCGCCGCGGCGGCCAGGGCTGCACCGAGGGCGCGGCCAGCTGCTGCTGAGGCGTCACCACTGACGAGGGCGGTCCCGGCCGGGGCCGCCCTCGCGGCTATGCGGCCGGGGCCAGCAGGCGGGCGGTGTGCTCGCCGAGGCCGAGCGCGGCGGCGGCGACCAGGTCCTCGGCGGTGTCCACGTCGCAGCGCAGCGAGGGCCACGGGCCGAGCAGCTCCGCCGCGCCGGAGGCCGCGTGCGCGGCGGCGGAACCGGGGCCGAAGCGCGGGTCCAGCGGGCCGAGACCGGCCAGCAGCAGCGTGGTGCCGGTGCCCTGCCGGTCCGGCACGAAGGCCCGTTCCGGGGCGGCCGCCAGCGCGGCGTCCAGCTCCTCGGGGCGCAGCGCGGGCAGGTCGGCCTGGAGCGCGCCGATCCGGGCGCCGGGGTGGTCCTGGCGGAGCAGGTCCGCGCCGTAGGCCAGCGCCGCGTTCAGGCCGCCCGGCACGTCCGGCACGGTCTCCACGCCGAGGCCGGTGAGCACCTCGGCCACGTTCGGATCCGAGGTGATGGCCAGCAGGCGGCGCACCCGCTCGGCCGCGCGGGCCGCGGTCATGGTGTCGGTGACCAGGGCAAGGGCCAGGCGTTCATGCGCGGTCCGGTCGCCTGCGCCGTTGTCAGCGGCGCCCAGCAACCTGGACTTGGCCCGGAGCAGCACCTTCACCGGGACCACGAGATCGACACGGTTGGACACCCCACCATCCTCCCAACTGGACCTTCCCCACCCTCGCGGGGAAGACTCGCGGCAGCAAGACGAGGCAACACGGCATCGGTGAGACGAAGGAGACATCAGGGTGGCCAAGAAGGAGAAGGGCGGCTTCTGGGTCGGGCTGGCCGCGGCGATCTTCTTCCCGCTGACCAGGATCCTGGCCAGGCGGAAGTTCGTCGGACTCGAGCACATCCCGTTCGACAAGCCGGTGCTGGTGGTGGCCAACCACATCTCCTACCTGGACCCGGTCTACACCGCGGTGTTCGTGCGCTGCGCCCGCCGGGTGCCCCGGTTCCTGGCCAAGGCCAGCCTGTGGAAGGTCCCGGTGCTCGGCGCGATCCTCAAGGGCTCCGGCCAGATCCCGGTGCACCGCGGCTCGGTGGACGCCCGCCGCAGCCTGCAGTCCGGACTGGAGGCCCTGGGCGAGGGCAAGGTGGTGGTGATCTACCCGGAGGGCACCATCACCCGTGACCCCGAGGTCTGGCCGATGCACTCGCACGTCGGCGTCGGGCGGCTCGCGGTGGACCGCTGCCTCAACGGCGAGGCGGTCTGCGTGCCGGTGGTGCACTGGAACACCCACCTGGTCTTCGACCGGTACAAGAAGAAGCTGAGCCTGTTCCCGCGCAAGACCGTCACGGTGAAGGCCGGTCCGCCGCTGGACCTGTCCCGTTACCAGGGCCGCGAGGTGGATGGGGACCTGCTGCGCGAGGTGACCGACCACCTGATGGGCGAGGTGCGCTCGCTGCTGGCCGAGGTGCGCGGGGAGACCGCGCCGACGGAGTTCTACACCGTGCGCAAGAAGAAGGACGACGAGCCCCAGGACGGCGAGAAGTGATGCCGCAGCGGATCGCGGTGCTCGGCGCCGGATCCTGGGGCACCACCTTCGCCAAGGTGCTCGCCGACGCCGGCCGGGACGTGGTGCTGTGGGCCCGCCGCCCCGAGGTGGCCGCGGCCATCACCGAGCGCGGTGAGAACCCCGACTACCTGCCCGGCATCCCGTTGCCCGCCACGCTGCGCTCCACTGTGGACCCGCTGGCCGCGCTGAACGGCGCGCAGGCGGTGGTGCTGGCGGTGCCCAGCCAGACCCTGCGGGAGAACCTGGCGGGCTGGCGGCCCGCGCTGCCGCCGGGCGCGACCCTGGTGAGCCTGGCCAAGGGCGTGGAACTGGGCACGCTCAAGCGGATGAGCGAGGTGGTGGCCGAGGTCGCGCAGGTGCCCGCCTCGCAGGTCGCGGTGGTGTCCGGACCGAACCTGGCCCGTGAGATCGCCGCCGAGCAGCCCACCGCGAGCGTGGTGGCCTGCCCGGACGCCGAGCGCGCGGTGGCCTTCCAGCGGGCCTGCTTCACCAACTACTTCCGCTCCTACACCAACACCGACGTGGTGGGCTGCGAGCTGGGCGGCGCGTGCAAGAACGTGATCGCGCTGGCCTGCGGCATGGCGGGCGGTCTGGGCTACGGCGACAACACGATGGCCGCGCTGATCACCCGCGGCCTGGCCGAGACCGCGCGGCTGGGCCTGGCGCTGGGCGCGGACCCGCTCACCTTCTCCGGCCTGGCCGGGCTCGGCGACCTGGTCGCCACCTGCGCCTCCCCGCTGTCCCGCAACCGTTCCTTCGGCGACCGGCTGGGCAGGGGCGAGACCCTGGTCCAGGCACAGGAGGCCACTCATGGACAGGTCGCCGAGGGCGTGAAGTCCTGCTCCTCGATCCGCGAGCTGGCCGCGCGGCACGGGGTGGACATGCCGATCACCGATGGCGTGTACCGGGTCTGCCACCAGGGCCTGGAACCGCTGAAGATGGCAGCCGAGTTGCTGGGCCGGGCGCAGAAGGACGAACGCCAGTGAATGAAGAGTGGGGGGACGGGACCCGCTGTGTGCACGCGGGTGTGCCGACGCCGGTGCCGGGTCAGCCGTTGGTGCCGGGACCGGTGTTCTCCTCGGTCTACCACCTGCCGGACACCCCGTCCGGCAACACCTACGGCCGCGCGGAGAACCCGACCTGGGAGCTGCTGGAGGAGGCCATCGGCGCGCTGGACGGCGGCCGCAGCCTGGTCTACCCCTCGGGCATGGCCGCCATCGCCGGACTGCTGCGCGCCACCCTGCGCTCGGGCGACACGGTGGTCCTGCCCGCCGACGGCTACTACGCCACCCGGCAGTTGGTGCACTCGGAGCTGGCCCAGTTCGGCGTGCGGGTGCGCGAGGTGGCCACGCCGGGACCGTGGCCGGCCGAGGTGTTCGAGGGCGTGCGGCTGGTGCTGCTGGAGACCCCGTCCAACCCGCTGCTGGACGTCTGCGACCTGCGCGTGCTCAGCGACCTGGCGCACGAGACCGGCGCGGTCGTGGCCGTGGACAACACCACCGCCACCCCGCTCGGCCAGCGCCCGCTGGAGCTGGGCGCGGACGTGGTGGTGGCCAGCGACACCAAGGCGCTGTCCGGGCACAGCGACCTGCTGCTGGGCCACCTCTCCACCAACGACCCCGAGCTGTACGCCCGGCTGGCCCAGGGCCGCAAGCTCAGCGGCGCGATCCCGGGCCCGTTCGAGACCTGGCTGGCCCACCGCGGCCTGGGCACCCTGGACCTCCGGCTGCGCAGGCAGGCCGACAACGCCCACGCGATCGCGACCGCGCTGCGCGCGCACCCGGCGATCACCGACCTGCGCTGGCCCGGACTGCCCGAGGACCCCGCGCACGAGATCGCCAAGCGGCAGATGAGCCGGTTCGGCGGCGTGCTCCGGTTCACCTTGCCGGACAAGGAGACCGTGCACCGGTTCCTGGCCGCCAGCGAGCTGGTCTCGGCCACCACCAGCTTCGGCGGCCTGCACACTACCGCGGACCGGCGCGCCCAGTGGGGCGACGCCGTGCCCGAGGGGTTCGTGCGGCTGTCCGCGGGGTGCGAGGACACCGCGGATCTGGTCACCGACATCGTGGTGGCGCTGGAGATGGCGACCAGCTAGGTCGTGTCCGCTCCGCGGACACGACCTTGATCCTTTGTGGAGGATCAGGCCAGCTTCGTGGCGAACGCCTTCGCGGTGTCCACAGTGGACTGCGGGTTCTGTCCGGTGACCAGGTTGCCGTCCACCACAACGTTGTTGCTCCACGGCTCGCCCGCCTCGACCACCGCGCCGCGCTCGCGCAGCGCGCTCTCCAGCCACCACGGGGTGCGCTCGCCGAGGACCTGCCGCTCCTCGGCGTCGGTGAACACGGTCAGCCGCCGCCCGGCGAAGGCCTCGCCCGCGCTGAGCAGTCCGGCCAGGCCGTGGCAGAGCGCGCCGATCGGCTTGTCCGCGGCCAGCGCCTGGGTCAGCAGCGCGCCAAGGTGGCTGTCGGCGGCCAGGTCGGTCATCGGGCCGTGGCCGCCGGGCAGGTAGATCGCGTCGTAGTCCGCCAGGGACACCGCGGCCAGGTCCAGTGGCTTGGTCAGCGCCTCGCCGAGGCCGTCCAGGTAGGCCACCAGCTCCTCTTGGCCGTCCTTGCTGCCGGGGTCGGCGGTCGGGGTGACGCCGCCGGGGGTGGCGATGTCCACCTCGATCCCGGCCGCGCGGAACACCCGGTGCGAGGCGGCGGCCTCCTCCACCCAGTAGCCGGTGGGGTGCGCGGAGCCGTCGGCGAGGGTGAGGGTGTCGGCGCCGGTCAGCACCATCAGGATCTTCTTCGTCATGCCCGCCAAGTTAGGCCCGGAGCGCCTGCTCGCGCATGCTGTCGCCATCACGAAACTTATGGCTGGAGGAGCCGTGCCCGAACTGGACCTGCTGGCCACCTTCCTGGAGATCCACCGCACCGGTTCGTTGACCGCGGCCGCCGCCCGGCGCGGCCTGTCCCAGCCCGCGGTCAGCGGGCAGCTGGCCCGGCTGGAGCGGCAGCTCGGCGAGCAGCTGTTCGAGCGGACCAACCAGGGCGTGCGGGCCACGGCCAGGGCGGACACCCTGGCCAGCCAGATCGCGCCGCACGTGGACAAGCTGCGCGGCGCCTTCGACCCGGCCGACGAGGCCTGCCTGGCCCGGCACGGCCTGCTCCGGCTGGGCGGACCGGCCGAGCTGACCACGTTGCGGGTGCTGCCCGCGCTGGTCCCGCTGACCACTCGCGGCCTGCGGCTGCGGGTGCAGTTCGGGCTGGCCGCCGACCTGCTCACCGCGCTGCTGGAGGAACGCCTGGACCTGGTGGTCTCGGCGGTCCGGCCGACCCAGCGCGGCCTGGCCGCGACCCCGTTCGTGGACGAGGAGTTCCTGCTGGTGGGCCCGCCCGCGCTGGCCAGGACGGTGCGCGCGGAGGCGCTGGCGCAGGACCCGGTGCGCGCGCTGGCGCACCTGCCGCTGGTCGCCTACGCCGAGGAACTGCCGATCATCCGCCGGTACTGGCGCAGTGCCTTCGGCAGGCGGCCGCCGAACGAGCTGGCCGTGGTGGTGCCCGACCTGCGCGCGGTGCTCACCGCGGTGGTCGCCGGGATGGGCGTCTCGGTGCTGCCCAGGTACGTGGCCGAGCCCGCGCTGGCCGCCGGGTCGGTGGAGCTGCTGCACGAGCCGGAGGTGCCGCCGCTGAACACCGGGTTCCTGGCCACCAGGGTGGGCGGGCTGGCCGACCCGGTGGTGGCGCTGGCCTACCGGCAGCTACTCGACCGGGCGAAACTGTGGCCCACCCTGTGAGATCCCGTCGTTCGGCTTGACCCCGCTCCGGCCCTGCTGGTTCCATTCTCCGCGTGACCAGTCGCGCATCCTCGCACCGGAGGGGTCCCATCGACCTCCTGCGGGTAGCCAGCGCGCTCTGTCCTTCCTGCTGAAAGACCCCGCCGCAGTGCACTTCTCGGCGTGATCGCGGCCGTCTGCCGCCCGCCGACCACCCTCAGCTCGAAGGATCTCGTCGTGTTCGCTGTTCCGCCCAACACCGTTGCCCTTGACGCCACCCGCGCCGCCGCGCACCCGGCCCGCATCGCCATGAACGTGGCCGCCGACCGCTCCCGCTGGGGACACCAGCTCCGCTACGACCCCATCGAGCGCTACACCGCGCTGCTGGAGCGCACCGACTACCACGAGATCTGGCTGATGAGCTGGCTGCCCGGCCAGCGCACCGAGCTGCACGACCACGGCGGCACGAGCGGCGCCTTCACCGTGGTCACCGGGGTGCTCGCGGAGCGGGTCGCCCGGCTCGGCGAGAACGGCCGCCCAGTGGAGCTGGTGCACGCCCTCACCGCCGGTCAGACCAGGGTCTTCGGCCCGCAGTACGTGCACCAGGTGATCAACGACGGGCCCGATCCCGCGGTGAGCGTCCACGTCTTCGACGGCCGGCGCCGGGACATGCCGCGCTACCGGATGGACTACGCGATCGGCCCGGTCCGGGACTGAACGTGCGCCGGGGGCACGGCATCCGGTGACAGCAGCGGGCAGGGCTCCGGCTCGCCCCAGGCGCGGCGCAGCGGCAGCACACCGGCCCACACCCCCGGCGTGCCCAGGTCGGCCTCGTCGTCGCCGGGCGGGCCGGAGCGCATCTTCACCGCGGCCTCGCCCAGGTCCAGCGCGAGCACCGTGGTGGCGGCCAGCTCCCGGCGGTTCGGCAGGCGGGCGTGGTCCCAGGAGCCGGGGGCGACCTGCTCGGTGAGCGTGCGCAGGCCGTGCAGCCGGGCCTGGTCCCCGGTCACCGGCACCGCGCGACCGTGGATCACCGCGCTGCGGTAGTTGACCGAGAAGTGGAACACCGAGCGGGCGTAGACGATGCCGTCCAGCTCGGTCACGGTCACGCACACCTCGGTGCCCTCAGCCGCGCGCAGGCTGGCCGCGCCGGAGGATCCGTGCAGGTAGAGGGTGTCGCCGTCGCGGCCGTAGCAGGTGGGCAGCACCAGCGGCGCGCCGTCGAGCACCACGCCGAGGTGGCACAACATGCCGCCGTCGAGCAGGGCGTGCAGCTCGGCGCGGTCGGTGCGGGCTCGCTCCTTGCCGCGGCGGATGGTGCTGCGGCCGGTCGGGGACAGCGCGTCAGTGGTCACGGCACCTAGTATTCGAGGCGTAACTGGCATGCTCACAGTGCCAATACCGGGTGAACCTGAGAGGCCACTCACCGTGCTCGACTCCGCGCTGCCCGCCGAACTGCCCATCGTGCTGGACCGGGGCAACGGCACCCCGCTGGCCGTGCAGCTGGCCGACGCGCTGCGCAGGGCCGCGGCCACCGGCCAGCTCCGGCACGGCGACCGGCTGCCCTCCACCCGCGCGCTGGCCGGCCGCCTCCAGGTCAGCCGCACGGTCACCGCGGCCGCCTACGAGCAGCTGCACGCCGAGGGCTGGATCGGCGGCCGCCGCGGCTCCGGCACCTACGTCACCACCACCCCGCCCGCGGTCACCCCCAGCGCGGGCCCGGCCAGAGCGGCCGAGGCCGAGGACGCCGGCCTGATCGACCTGGTGCCGGGCGCCTCGCTGGCCGGTGGCGTGGACCGGGCGGCCTGGCGCCGCGCCTGGCGAGCCGCCGGGGATGTGCCGGTCATGCCGCGCCCGGAACGCGCGGGCCTGCTCGCCTACCGGGAGATCGTGGCCGAGCACCTGCTCCGGCACCGCGGCCTGGTGGTCGGCGCGGGCGACGCCCCCGCCGAGGCGGTGCTGGCCACCCTGGGCACCTCGGCCGCGGTCACCGAGCTGGCCGGCGCGCTGTTCTCGCCGGGTGACACGGTGGCCATCGAGGAACCCGGCTACCAGCGCGCGGTCGGCGCGCTGCGCGCCGCGGGCATGCGGGTGGTCCCGGCCGAGGTGGACGCCGACGGCCTGGTGGTGGACGCGCTGCCCAGCGGCATCCGCGCGGTCTACTGCTCGCCCGCGCACCAGTACCCGCTGGGCGGACGGCTGCCGGCCGCGCGCCGGGTGGAGCTGGTCCGGCGGGCGCGGGCGGAGGGCTGGCTGGTCATCGAGGACGACTACGACGGCGAGCTGCGCTACGACGTGGCCCCGCTGCCGCTGCTGGCCGCGCTGGCCCCGGACGTGGTGGTGCACCTGGGCACCACCAGCAAGATCCTCTCCGCCGGCCTGGGCGTCGGCTGGATGGTGGCCCCGCCCGAGGTGGCCCGCGCGGTGCTGGACCACCGCAACCTGTGCGGCATCTGCCCGGCCGCGGCCGGCCAGCAGGTCATGGTCCAGCTCGCCCGCAACGGCGACCTCGGCCGCCACCTCCGCCGCCTGCGCCGGGAGCTGGCCGAGCGGCGCGAGCTGGTGGTCTCCGCACTCTCCGTGGCCGGCGCGCCGATCTTCGGCGACTCCGCGGGCGGTCACGTGGTGGTGCTGCTGGACTCCCTGGACACCGAGCGCGCGGTGCTCGCGGCGGCCCGCACCCGCGGCCTGGCCCTGGACGGCCTGGCCCGCCACCACCAGGCCACCCCGCGCTGGCACGGCCTGGCCGTCGGCTACACCAACTGCACCCGCGCCCAGCTCACCACCGCCCTGCCCACCCTGGTCGACCTGCTCAGTCAGCCGCACGCGATGTGGGCGGATCGGTCGCCCTGAGTGCGCGGGTAGGGTCGGGGCCCATGACGCAGCGCAAGACCAGGGTTGCGGTCGTCTTCGGCGGCCGCAGCACTGAGCACACCATCTCCTGTGTGTCCGCGGGCAGCATCCTGACCCACCTGGACCGGGACCGGTTCGAGGTCATCCCGGTGGGCATCTCCCGGGACGGCGCCTGGGTGCTCGGCGCCAGCGACCCCACGGCGCTGGAGATCAAGGGCCGGGTGCTGCCCGAGGTGGACGGCTCCAGCGGCGCGCTCGCCCTGCCCGCCGACCCCACTCGCCCTGAGCTGGTGCACCTGTCCGCGGACCGGGCCGGCGAGGTGCTCAGCGCGGTCGACGTGGTCTTCCCGGTGCTGCACGGGGCCTACGGCGAGGACGGCACCATCCAGGGCCTGCTGGAGATGGCCGGGCTGCCCTACGTCGGCGCGGGCGTGCTGGCCAGCGCGACGGGCATGGACAAGGAGTTCGCCAAGAAGCTGCTCGCCGCCGAGGGGCTGCGCAACGGCGAGTACGTGGTGCTGCGCCGCGGCGACAAGACCCTGACCGAGGAACAGCGGGAGCGGCTCGGGCTGCCGGTGTTCGTCAAGCCGGCCCGCGCGGGCTCCTCCATCGGCGTGTCCAAGGTCAGCGACTGGGAGGAGCTGGAGGCGGCCATCGCGCTGGCTCGGGAGACCGACCCCAAGGTGCTGGTGGAGGCCGGGATCGCGGGCCGCGAGATCGAGTGCGGCGTGCTGGAGTTCCCGGACGGCCGGGTGGAGGCGTCCCTGCCCTCGGAGATCCGGGTGGTCGGCGACGTGGAGTTCTACGACTTCGAGTCCAAGTACATCGACGCGGACAAGGCGTGCGAGTTCGACTTCCCGGCCAAGGTCGACGACGAGGTCTGCGAGGAGATCCGCCGCCAGTCGGTGGCCGCCTTCCACGCGCTGGACTGCCAGGGCCTGGCCAGGGTGGACTTCTTCCTCACCGAGGACAACCAGCTGATCGTCAACGAGGTCAACACGATGCCGGGCTTCACCCCGGTCTCGCAGTACCCGCGGATGTGGGCGGTCACCGGCGTGGACTACCCGACCCTGCTGAGCACCCTGATCGACACCGCGATCGCGCGCGGCACCGGCTTGCGCTGACGGATAGGCCGTGTCGTCAAAGCCCCGCCCGCGGTAGCC
>NZ_JAMHIV010000034.1 GCF_023897065.1 Crossiella sp. SN42 | reverse complement strand
GCAGACGGGGCTTTGACGACACGACCTAGAGCACGTCGATGATCCCCACGATCTGCGCCACGATCATCGCCACCACCAGCAACGTCACCACACCCACCAGCACCAGCGTGACCCGCCCCGTCGCCGCCGAGGGCTCCGGCTCCCGGTGCGACAACCCCGACATCCCACCCTCCGCAGGCGGCGTCTCACCGGGCGGCACCCCACCACCAGGCTCCAGACCAGGGGTTCGCTCCGGCTCAGGGTGCGGCGGTCGCTCAGTCATGCCACCCGGGTAACCCGTTTTCCCCCGAACACACCGGGTAGGCCCTCCAACATGGCTGACATCTGCGCGCAACGCCTCATCGGCCGCCTCGCCGAATGGGGCGTGGACACCATCTTCGGCCTGCCCGGCGACGGCGTGAACGGACTCATGGAAGGCCTGCGCCGCCACCGCGACCAGGTCCGCTTCGTCCTCGTCCAGCACGAGGAAGCCGCCGCCTTCATGGCCACCGCACACGCCAAGGCCACCGGCCGCCTCGGCGTCTGCCTGGCCACCTCCGGCCCCGGCGGCATCCACCTGCTCAACGGCCTCTACGACGCCAAACTCGACCACGCCCCCGTGCTCGCCCTCACCGGCGCCCAGGAAACCGGCCTGCTCGGCTCCGGCTACCAGCAAGAGGTCGACCTCACCGCCCTCTTCGCTGATGTCGCCGAGTACAACCTGCTCATCACCAACCCCCAGCAGGTCCCCGGCGTCCTCGACGGCGCCGTGCGCACCGCACTGGCCCGCCGCGGCGTGGCCCACCTCTGCCTGCCCAACGACGTCCAGATCGCCCCGGCCGACGCCGACCCCTACAGCCACGGCGCACCCGGCATCCCACACCACGGCGCACCCATCTTCCCCGAACACCGCCCCATCCCCGCCGAAGCCCAGCTGCACGCCGCGGCCACCCTGCTCAACGAGGGCACCCGCCCCGCCATCCTGGTCGGCGCCGGCGCACTCGGCGCGGGCACCGAGGTCACCCAGGTAGCCGACACCCTCGGCGCACCGGTGCTGAAAACCCTGCCCGGCAAAGCCGTCCTGCCCGACGACTCGCCCTACACCGTCGGCGGCCTCGGCCTGCTCGGCACCACCCCCAGCGCCGAACTCGTCGACGACATCGACACCCTGCTCATGGTCGGCACCAACTTCCCCTACACCCGCCACCTGCCCGACCCGGACAAGGTCCGCACCGCCCAGATCGACACCTTCCCCGAACGCATCGGCGTCCGCCTGCCCGTCACCGCCCCCGTCGTCGGCGACGCCCAGGAGTCACTGCGCCGCCTGATCCCCCTGCTGGACAAGCGAAACCACGACCACCTGAGCAAGTACCAGTCCAAAATGGACAAATGGCGGCAAGACCTGGCCAGCCAGCAGAACCCGGACCGCTCCCCCATCGCACCCCAGTACCTGGCCCACCTGCTGGACACCCTGGCCACCGACGACGCCATCCTCACCTGCGACTCCGGCACCGTCACCACCTGGGCCGCCCGCCACTGGACCATCCGCGGCACCCGCGAGTTCTACCTCTCCGCCACCCTGGCCACCATGGCCTGCGGCCTGCCCTACGCCCTGGCCGTGCAACACGCCCACCCCGGCCGCCAGGTGATCGCCTTCATCGGCGACGGCGGCTTCGCCATGCTCATGGGCGAGTTCCTCACCGCGGTCCGGCTGAACCTGCCGGTCAAGGTCATCATCAACAACAACGGCTCCCTCGGCCAGATCCTCTGGGAGCAGATGGTCCTGGGCTACCCCGAACACGGCGTCCGCTTCGGCGAACCCCGCTCCGACTTCAGCGCCTGGGCCCGCTCCTGCGGCGCCTACGGCGCGAAGATCGACTCACCAGAGGCCCTCCCGGACGCCGTCCGCGCCGCACTGGCCCACCCCGGCCCCGCCCTGCTCGACGTCGACGTCAACCCCGACGAGCCCCCGCTGCCCGGCAAGATCACCTACGAGCAGGCCACCAAGTTCGCCCAGTCCTTCCTCAAGGGCCAGCCCCGCGCCAAGCAGATCGCCACCACCCTGTTCAAGGACCGCATCCAGAAGCTCTGACGACACGGCCTACGGCACCCGGTCCCCTGGCCCCAAGCGCTTCGGCGGCACATAGCCGTCGTGGTCCTTGGGGTCACCGGCCTTCGGACCGGGGTCCATCTGGTCGGGGAACAGCAGCACCTCCGCCGTCCGGGACAGCTCGATGCCCTCCGCCGGCCCCAGCCACAGGTCGGTCGTGGAGTTCGCGTACGCCGAGGAGCACAACAGCACCACCCGCCGCTGGTCCACCGCGCACACCAGCAGCTCCACCGTCGAGGACGGGATGTCACCGGTGAACCGGTAGCTGAGATTGACCGCGGGCCCCTGCTCCGGCACCTGCGGATGCGGCTTGACCGCCCACCCGGTGATCTCCGCGGTGAGCCGGTACACCTGCGCACCGCGCACCACCGTCACCCGCTGCCCCGCCGCCCCCAACGCTGGCGGCTCCGGCGGCCCGAAAAGCCCACAACCGGCGACCACACCCACCGCGACCAGCACACCGGCCAGCCTCGCCCCACTCGCCATGACGCCTCTCCCACGCACACCTCACCCTATCCGGCGACCCCGGTTGACATGCAGCCGCACAGCTGCATATGGTTCAGGCAGCCAACCGGCTGCATGTTCGAGAGGATCCGATGGACGAGGTGTTCAAAGCGCTGGCCGACCCCAGCCGCCGCCGGCTACTGGACAGCCTGAACAACCACAACGGCCAGACCCTTAGGGAACTCTGCGCCGAACTGGACATGGCCCGCCAGTCAGTCAGCAAACACCTGGCCATCCTGGAAGAAGCGCACCTCATCACCACCGCTTGGCGCGGCCGGGAAAAACTGCACTACCTCAACGCCGAACCCATCAACGCCATCGCCGACCGCTGGATAACCCATTTCCACCGGCACCGCGCACAAGCACTGGCCAACCTGAAAACCGCATTGGAGCACACCACCGTGAACCCCTTCGTCTACACCACCTACATCGCAACCACCCCGGAACGCCTGTGGACCGCCCTCACCACCCCCGAGTTCACCAAGCAGTACTGGGGCGCGGAACTGGCATCCGACTGGCAGCCCGGCTCCACCATCACCTGGACCCAGGGCAGCTGGACCCACACCGACCCCGACCAGGTGGTGCTGGAAGCCACCCCGCACACCCGCCTGTCCTACACCTGGCACACCTTCACCCCGGACTTCGGCGCCAGCGTCGGCCTGGACGAGGACCTGGTCGCCAAGCTCGCCGCCGAACCCCGCTCCAAAGCCACCTTCGACATCGAACCCCTCGGCGAGCTGGTCAAGCTGACCGTCACGCACGACGGCTTCGCCCCGGACTCGGTGCTGCGCGGCATGATCAGCGAAGGCTGGATCCCCATCATCGCCAGCCTCAAGACGCTGCTGGAGACCGGCAAGGTCCTGCCGGAGCCTCAGCGGTAGATCCACACGTCACCATTCGCCTCGCCCAGAACTGCCCACTGGCCGCTTGCCAGCCCAGCCCAGCGCGGGCGCGGCACCCCCATCCCCACCTCGTCCATGCGTTTTTGTCGGGTTTGCCTCCACTCAATTACTTTCACTCGTCACTGAAGTCATCGTAGCTACCAAGCAAAAAGTTTGATCGTCGCCAGCGCTGTGCCTACGATGCGCACGCCTCGTCGACGGCAACGGGAATCCGACCTGTTCGGAGCGGTCGCGCCACTGTGAAGCCAGACCCCGTGCCGTCCACACCGCCACCTAGCGGGCCGCGTCAGCCCGGGGAGGTTTCACCGCGTGCGTCGTTCCAGGACCGGCCCCGTCTTACTGGTGCTGGCGCTGTTGACGCTGCTCACGACCGCCTTCTCCACCTCGGTCGGTGCTGAGCAGCTACCCCTCCCTGCCGTGCTCGACGTCCTCGCCGCCCGCCTCACCGGCTCCCCCGGCCCGGACCTCACCTTCGACACCATCGTCTGGCACCTGCGCCTGCCCCGGACCCTGCTCGCCCTGGTGGTCGGCGCGGGGCTGGCCGTCGCGGGCGCGGCGATCCAGACCCTGGTCCGCAACCCGCTCGCCGACCCATACCTGCTCGGCGTCTCCTCCGGCGCGAGCGTCGGCGCGACCGCGGTGATCACCACCGGGCTGTTCGCCGGCGCGGGGATCTGGGCGCTGTCAGCGGGCGCGCTGCTCGGCGCGTTCGGCGCGGCGGCGCTGGTGTTCGCGATCGCGGCGGCCCAGGGCGAGCTGACCCCGTTGCGGCTGGTGCTCACCGGGACGGTGCTGGGCTCGGCGTTCTCCGCGGTGGCCAGCTATCTCGTCTTCCGCAGCGCGGACGCCCGCGCGGCCGAGTCGGTGCTGTTCTGGCTGCTGGGCAGCCTCGCGGGCGCGGACTGGGACCGGCTCGGCCTGCCACTGGCCACCGTGCTGCTGCTGGGCGGCCTGCTGCTCGCGGGCAGCGGCTGGCTGGACGCCCTGGCGATCGGACCGGACACCGCCGCGGCCCTGGGGGTTCCGGTGCGCTTCCTGCGCAACGCGCTCTTCGTCGGGCTGGCGGTGCTGGTCGGGGTGCTGGTGGCCATCTCCGGCGGGATCGGGTTCGTCGGACTGGTGATCCCGCACATCGCCCGGCTGCTGGTCGGCGCGCGGCACCGGGCGATGCTGCCGGTGGCCGCGCTGACCGGGGCGCTGTTCCTGCTCTGCGTGGACATGGCCGCCCGGGTGCTGGTCCGGCCGGTGGAGGTGCCGCTCAGCGTGGTCACCGGACTTGTTGGCGCACCGGTGTTCCTGCTCCTGCTGGGCCGCCGCCGCTACCGCTTCGGCAGCGCCGGATGACCGCGACCCTGCGCGCCACCGGCCTGGACTGCGCGATCGGCGGCCGCACCATCCTGCGCGCGGTCGAGCTCGCCGTCCGGCCCGGCGAGGTGCTCGGCTTCGTCGGCCCCAACGGCAGCGGCAAGTCCACCCTGCTCCGCGTGCTGGCCGGGATCCGCCCACCCGCCGCAGGCGCGGTCCTGCTCGACGACCAGCCGCTGTCCGCGCTCTCCGCACGCCGGCGCGCCCAGCTCATCGCCATGGTGGGCCAGGAAGAAGAGCTCCCGGCTGACCTCCTGGTCGGCGAACTGGTCGCCCTGGGCCTCACCCCGCACCGCGCCCCCTGGTCCGGCGGCGACCGGCGCGAGCTCGACGCCGTCCACAAAGCACTGTCCACAGTGGATCTGGCCGACGCGGTGGACCGCCCGGTGGAACAGCTCTCCGGCGGCGAGCGGCGGCGGGTCCTGCTGGCCAGGGGCATCGCCCAGGACGCGCCGCTACTGGTGCTGGACGAACCCACCAACCACCTCGACATCCGCCACCAGCTCCAGCTGCTCGACCTGGTGCGCGCGCTGGAGCGGACCGTGCTGCTCGCCCTGCACGACCTCAACCTGGCCGCCGACGTCTGCGACCGGGTGGTCGTGCTGCACGACGGTCAGGCCCGCCCCGCCGCGCCACCGGAGCAGGCCCTGACCCCGGAGCTGGTGCGCGAGGTCTTCGGCGTCCGGGCCACCCGGGTCACCCACCCGGACACCGGACGCCCGCACCTGCTGTTCACCCCGACCCTGGAGCGCCCATGAGCCGTCCCCTGCCCCTGCTGATCGGCGCGGTCGCGCTGCTCGCCCTGCCCGCCTGCGGCAGCGGACCGGCCGCGCAGCCCGGCGCGAGCTCGGTCACCGTCACCAACTGCGGCAGCCAGGTCAGCTTCCCGTCCCCGGCCAAGCGGCTGTTCGTCAACGACGGCAACCTGATCGCACTCACCCTGGCCCTGCGCGCGCAGGACCAGATCGCCGCCGTGTCCAGCGTCCAGCGCGACGCGGCCACCCTCAAACGGCACTACGGCGAGGTGGTGGACAAGCTCAACTCGGTCGCCCCGGAGTACCCGTCCCGGGAAACCGTGCTGGCCCAGCGCCCGGACGTGATGGTGGCAGGCTGGAGCTACGGCTACGCCGAGGACAAGCAGCTCACCCCGGCCACCCTGCGCCAGCAGAACGTGGCCGCCTACGTGCTCACCGAGAGCTGCCGCCAGTCCGACGGCAAGGCCGCCCGCGGCGTGGTCGAACCCTGGCAGGCCCTGCGCGAGGACCTGGCCAACCTCGGCAAGATCACCGGCCGCACCACCGAGGCGGACCAGGTCACCGCCGACCTGGACACCCGGCTGAAAACACTGCGCGAGGCCCCCAAACCGGCCACCCCGCCCACGGTGTTCGTGTTCGACTCCGGCACCGACAGCGTCTACTCCAGCGGCCGCTTCGGCGCGCCCGAGGCGATCCTCACCGCCGCCGGGGCGCGCAACGCGCTCTCCGATGTGGACGACACCTGGACCAAGGTCTCCTGGGAACGGGTGGCCGCGGCCAAACCGGATGCCTTCCTGTTCGTGGACTATCCGCCGCAGACCTACGCGGACAAGGTCGCGCTGCTCAAGGCGCGGGCCGGGATCAACGAGCTGCCCGCGGTCAAGGAGAACCGGTTCCTCAACCTGCCCTACGCGCTGTGGACCTCCGGGCCGCTCAACATCGACGCCGCCGAACAGGTCCGCAAGGCGCTGGAGGGCTGGGGGCTGGTCCCGGCCTCGGGCGTCACCCCGAAGTCTGACGACCGGGTCGCGAACTGAGCAGCTCCGCCGCACCGGTGGCACCATGGTCGGCATGAGCTTCCTGAACAAGGCGAAAGAGCTGGCGGCGCAGGCCAAGGAGAAGGCGGCCGAGCTGGCGCAGGGCCCCGCGGGGGACAAGGCGCGCGAGCTGGCCGCCAAGGGTGTCGACGCCGCGGCAGGCGGAATCGACAAGGTCACCGGCGGCAAGTACCACGACAAGATCGAGAACGTCAGCACCAAGGTGGAAGGTTTCCTGGACAAGGACGGCAAGCCGGGCGGTGACGCCAAGCCCTGACTTGGCAGACTGACCGGATGCTGCGGACCGATCACGGGCTCGTCCACTCCCCGACCGACCTGGTCGACCTGATGGAGTGCGGGCACCGCAGCAGGCTCAACCAGGCAGTGGCGCTCGGCCTGCCCGGCGCGCCGGTCCCGGAACGCGGGTCGGCGGCACTGGTGGCCAAGCACGGTCTCGCGCACGAGCAGGCCGTGCTGGAGCGGCTCAAGCAGCGGCACGGGGCCGGGGTGGTCGAGATCGACACCCCGGCCCCGCACCCGGACGCCCTGGCCGCGGCCGCCGAGCGCACCAGGGCCGCACTGGCCGCCGGGGTCCCGGTGGTCTACCAGGGCGTGTTCTACGACGGCGAGTTCTCCGGCCGCGCCGACTTCCTCATCAACACCGAGGGCGGTTACGAGCCGCACGACACCAAGCTGGCCCGGCACGCCCGCCCCGCCGCGGTGCTCCAGCTGACCGCCTACGCCGACGCGCTGACCAGGGCCGGGTTCCCCGCGGGCCCGCTGATGCACCTGCTGCTCGGCGACGGCAGCGCGCACTCCCTGCGCGTGCAGGAGTTCCTGCCGCTGCTGGGGCACCTCCGCGGCCGCCTGCGCGGCCAGCTCACCGCACCGGCCGAGCTGCCTGACCGCCTGTGGGACGACGAACGCCCGGCCTGCGCCACCTGCCGCTTCAGCAAGCACTGCGCCACCGGCCGCTCCACCGCCCGCGACCTGTCCCTGGTGGCCGGCATGCGCACCGACCAGCGCCGCAAGCTGGCCGCCGCCGGACTGACCACCATCGAGGCGCTGGCCGCGGCCACCGAGAACGAGCGCCCGCCCACCCTGTCCGTGGCCACCTTCACCGGCCTGCGCGCCCAGGCCACCCTCCAGGTGCAGCAGGACCTCACCCGCACCCCGGAGGACCCGGTCGGCAAGGTCTCCTACGAGATCCTCGCCCCCGAGGAGCTGGCCGCGCTGCCCCAGCCCAGTCCCGGCGACGTGTTCTTCGACATGGAGGGCGACCCGTTCGCGCTGGACTCCGACGGCCTGGAGTACCTCTTCGGCGCGGTCACCCTCTCCCCCACCGGCGATGAGGAGTTCACCCCGTTCTGGGCGCACAGCCGGGTGCAGGAGAAACGCGCCTTCGAGTCCTTCGTGGACTTCGTCACCGACCGGCTCGCCGAGCACCCGGACCTGCACGTCTACCACTACGCGCCCTATGAGACCAACGCGCTCAAGCGGCTGGCCGCGCTGCACGGCACCCGCGAGGAGGAGGTGGACACGCTGCTGCGCGGCGGGGTGCTGATCGACCTGTACACCGTGGTGCGCAAGGGACTCCGGGTCTCCCAGCGGTCCTACTCGATCAAGTACCTGGAACCGCTGTACATGCCGGAGTCCAGGGCGGGCGAGGTGCAGAACGCGGTCTCCAGCATCGAGGCCTACGAGGACTACCTCACCCTGTCCGAGGTCGGCGACACCGAGCGCGCGTCCGAGGTGCTGCGCGGGATCTCCGACTACAACGAGTACGACTGCGTCTCCACCCACCGGCTCTACCGCTTCCTGCTCGACATCCGCGCTGAGGCAGGGATCGAGCCGATCCCGCCGGTCGATCCTTCCACTTTGGACGCCGCCATCGACTCCGCGGCCGACGAGCTGGCCGCGCAGCGCAGGGCCGAGCGCGCCGCCAAGCTCGCCGCCCTGGTCGACCCGCTGCTGGCGGGCCTGCCGGAGAACCCGGCCGCCTTCACCGCCGAGCACCGCGCCCGCGCGCTGCTGGCCGCCTCGGTCGGTTACCACCGGCGGGAGACCAACCCGGCCTGGTGGGAGTTCTTCCGCCAGGTCACCGCACCACTGACCGACCTGGAGTCGGACAACACCTGCGCGGTGCCGGTGTCAGTGTCCACACAGGACTGGACCGCGCCGTCAGGCCGGGTGCGCAACGCCAAACGCGAGGTCCGGCTCAGCTGCGACCCGGACCGGCCGCACCCCTTCGCCCCCGGCGACACCGTCCGCCTGCTCTACCCCGGCCAGCGGACCAGGGACGCGCTGGTGGTGGAGGCGGGCGCGGATGGCCTCACCGTGCAGGAGAGCGCCAAACCCGCTGAGCTGGAGGGTTTTGACGGCCGTCCGGCGGCGGTGCTGCCCGGCAGTCCGGTGCGGCCCAGCCCCAAGGACGAGGCCGTGGCCGACCTGGCCCGGATCACCGTGGACGCGCTGCCCGTGCTGCCCGCGCACCCCGGCATCGACCTGCTGCGCCGCCGCCCCCGGCTGCGCGGCGGCCGGGACCTGCCCGACCCGCGGGAGTTCGGCGGCGACCTGGTGGCCACCGTGATCGCCGCGGTGGACGCCCTGGACGGCTCCACCCTGGCCGTGCAGGGACCGCCCGGCGCGGGTAAGACCTACCTCGCGGGCAGGCTGATCGCGCACCTGGTGGCCAACGGGTGCGGTGTCGGGGTGACCTCCAACAGCCACAAGGCGGTGGAGAACGTGCTCAGCGCCGCGCACGAGGCCGCGCGGGCGACCGGGGTGCCGCTGCCGATGGCCAAGCGCCCCAAGAAGAACCCGGACCCGGACTGCGTCTGGGAGCAGCCCAAGTCCAACAACGACCTGGCCCGCTGGCGGGAGGAGCAGGGCGGCGGGCACCTGGTCGGTGGCACCGCGTGGACCTTCGCCAACGCCGCGCTGCGCGCCCAGCCCTTCGACGTGCTGATCATCGACGAGGCCGGGCAGTTCGCCCTCGCCGACGCCCTCGCGGTGTCGCTGGCCACGAAGAACCTGGTGCTACTGGGCGATCCGCAGCAGCTGCCCCAGGTCGTGCAGGGCACCCACCCGGCAGGCGCGGACGCCTCCGCGCTGGGCCACCTGATCGGCGCGGCCGACGTGATGCCGCCGGAGCTGGGCTACTTCCTGGACCAGTCCCGCCGCATGCACCCCGCGGTCTGCCGCCCCATCTCCAACCTGTCCTACGCCGGGCTGCTGCACGCCCACCCCACCGCCGCCGGACGCGGGATCGACGGTGTGCCACCGGGATTGTGGCTACGCCAGGTCGACCACCGGCACAACCTGGCCTCCTCGCCGGAGGAAGCCGCGGTCGTCGTCGAGCTGACCCGCGAGCTGATCGGCCGCGCCTGGACCGACGGCGAGCGAAGCAGGCCGCTGGCACAGTCCGACATCCTGGTGGTGGCCCCGTACAACCTCCAGGTCCGGGTGGTGCGCCGCGCGCTGGAACGCGCGGGCTACCCGGAGGTGCGGGTCGGCACGGTGGACAAGTTCCAGGGCCAGGAGGCCCCGGTGGTGCTGGCCACCATGACCAGCTCGGCCGCCAGCGACCTGCCCAGGGGACTGGACTTCCTGCTCTCCCGCAACCGGTTGAACGTGGCGCTCTCCCGCGCGCAGGCGCTGGCCGTGCTGATCTGCTCACCGCGGCTGGTGGAGGCCGACATCCGCAACGTGGAGCACATGCGGCTGCTGGCCGGCATGCTCGGCCTGCTCGCCGAAGCCCGCCCCTGGCCTACCAGGTAACCGGCAGCGACGCGATGCCGCCGCCGAGCTTCACCGCCTCCGGGTCCATGCTCATCGGGATCTCCTCCACCGGCACGGTCAGCGCCAGCCCCGGCATCCGGGTCACCAGCGCGCTGAACACCTCGGCCAGCTGGATCTTGGCCAGTGGCGCGCCGATGCAGTGGCTGATGCCGTGGCTGAAGGCCAGGTGCGGGTTGGGCGCGCGGGTGATGTCGAAGCGTTCCGGGTCGGGGAAGACCAGCTCGTCGTAGTTGGCCGAGTAGTGGTCGCACAGCACCAGGTCGCCGTAGCCGATGGTGACCCCGCCGATGGTGATGTCCTCCGCGGCGTAGCGCGGCATCACCGACTCCTCCACCTGACCCATGCGCAGCACCTCGTCCACCGCGCTGTCGATCAGCCCCGGCTCGCGGGCCAGCAGGTCCCGCTGTTCGGGGTGCGCGGCGAACAGCGCGGTACCCACGCTCTGCACGCCGGGGGTGACCAGGAACGGGAAGCTGATGGTGGCGATCAGCCCGGCGATCTGCTCCACCGGCACCCCGACCGCCGACAGCTCGGTGATCACGTCCTGACCGGGGTTGGCCTGCCGCCACACCACGGCCTCGGCCAGGTAGGCGAACACCTCGCCGACCTTGGCCGGATCGTCCATGCCGGTCAGCATGCTGATGAAGGTCTGCTCGTCCGGCACGCCGTGCAGGTCGCAGAGCACCCCGTGGGACAGCGGCAGCGAGAAGTCGTTGTGCAGGTCCGCCTCCGGGCCCTTGGCCAGCAAGGAATCCAGCAGGCGGTGCACCCGGTCCCGGATGCTCTCCCGCAGCACGGCCATCCGCCGCGCGGCGAACAACGGGGTGAGCGCGGCGCGGAACTCCCGGTGCTGCGCGCGGGCCTCGTCGAAGTCGGTGCCGAGCAGGTTGTAGTCGAACACCGGACTGTCCAGGTAGCGCGCCCGGTTCGCCGGATCGGGGTGCGCGTTCTCCATCCTGCCCTCGACCAGCAACTGCTTGAGCTCGGCGTAGCGGGTCACCAGCCAGGCCTGGTCACCGGTCCTGGTGCGCACCTTGAGCACCGGCGCGCGGGACTGCAAGTCGCGCAGGAGCGGGTCCAGCCTGCCCACCACGGGTCGCTGACAACGCAGCAGCGGTAGTTCCTCGACGTCGGGTGCGGTGCTCACGCGGGCATTCCTCCTGGTTGGCGGACCAGTTCCACTCCGGTGATGCTCACGCTATCGACGGCGGTGCCCGATTTTCCCGAGTGTTGTGCCGGGTTCCCGCCAACCTCCGTTGGTTGCCGACCCCCGTGCGCCCGGCCCTCGGCGGCGGGCCGGGCGCGCGGATGCCGGGTCAGGCCGGGTTGCCGGCGTGGGTGAGGGTCTGCCAGGCGACGAAGAGGATGTTCGTGCCGTGCGGGCGCCGGGACTCCACCAGGCGCTGGGTGTTGGCCATGCTGTGGCCCATCCGGTTGGCCAGCGCGTTGTAGCCGACCTCGGTGACCGGGCCGAGGCCACGCTTGATGCTGCCGCCGCACAGCCAGCCCGGCGCGGGTTCGCCCAGCTCGTACTTGGCGTGGAAGCCCAGCGCGTGCCGCAGCCGGTCCGCGATCTCCGGGTAGAGGTCCTGGCCCTGGTGCCGGGTGGTCTCGGCGAAGTTGGCGATGCTGGCCAGGCCGTAGCCGGTGTGGGTGAAGTCGCGGCAGGTCTCCTGGCTCAGCCCGTCCACGAAGGTGTTCTGGTTGTGCCAGTACCGCACGATCTCCTCGCGGGTGTCGATGCCGCTGCCTGCCGGGCCCTTGGCGTAGGCGCCGTCACTGCTGACGTAGAGGAAGGCGGGCACCCGCTGGCGGAACTTGGTCACCGCGCGGTCGTAGGCCCCGCGGTCCTCCAGGAACACCGCGATGCCGATCGCGGCCTCCATCATGGTGAGCTCCCAGTTGCCGTTACTGGTGGCGGTCCCGTTGATCACCCTGGGCAGGTAGACGTTGCGCAGCATGGTGCTGAACCGGGTGACACCCTCCGCTGACCAGCCGCCGCCGGTGTGCCGGATGATCTCCGCGGCCTTGGCCCAGGACACCCCGGCCCATGCGGTCTGCAGCGGGGCGTTGCTGTTGGTGTGGTCCCTGATGGTGGCCGACCAGGCGTCCATCAGCTGGATCGCCTTGTTCGCATAGCGCTGGTCCCTGGTGAGGTACCAGTTCAGCGCGTTGGTGAAGGCCGCGATGGCGTCCTGGCGCTCATCGGTGCACCCGTTGTTGGGGTTGGAGTACGGACCGCACTCCACCACCGCCCGCGGTTTCGGGTTGCGGGACAACGAGGCCAGGCCGTGGGCGTTCATCTGGTCATAGGCTGCCTTCCAGGGTTGCGCGCCCGCCTGCACCTTGCCGCGCACGAAGTCCAGCTGTCCCCGGCTCACGTACACCCCGGGGTGGGTGAAAGTGGGCGGGGCCGCGGCGGGGGTGGCTGCCGGTGCGGGGGCCGGATCGGCGGAAGTGGGCGAAGCGCCTGCGAACAGGGCGGTGGCGGCGGCGAGCGCGGTGAGGACGATCCCGCGTCGATGCAGGGTTGTCATCGGTCTCCTCAGGGATGGGTACCCGGTTGCGCGTCGCGGCGTGAAGCGCGGTGAACGCAAACGATGGTGTGGTCCAGACCACCTGAGGTCAATACGCCGGTATTCGCAAACACCTGAAAAGAGGCATCCCCCGGTTCACAAGCATGAATTTTCACGCTTGTGAACCGGGGGATGATCCGTCAGTTCAGTGGAACGGAATTGTCAGCACCGACTGCTGGCCCTGACTCGCGGAAGCGTTGACCCGCAACGAGGTTGACCCGGTGCCGATCGCGCTCCACACCTCCAGCCGGACACAGCCATTGCGCAGTTCGGCAAATGACCCGGAACTGGAATGCAGCGCGCCCGCGGTGTAGTTCTCCCACCCGGTCACCGGATCGGTGGCGAAATAGCGGTAGGTCTCCACCCGGCCATAACTCCCGGAGCCGGTGAAGTCGTAGGAGACCCGCGCCTGCACCGCGTTGGCCACGCTGGCGCCGGAGTCGACGTAGAGGCTGAAGCCGGTCTGCCGGGCCGGATCGTGCGTGCCGGAGAGGCCGCAGGCGGTGTAGGTCTGCGGGTTGCGCGGTGCGCCGTCGTTGTTGCCGCCGCCGGCCCCGGCGATGGTGTCGCTGCGCGCGCCGGTGGACTCCGCGGCCGACAGCGCGCCGGGGTTGTTGACGAAGAACCGGTTGGCCTTGATCGGCGGCGGCCCGGTGGTCGTCGTGGTGGTGGTCGGGCTGGTGCTGCTGGAGGTGGGCTGGCCGCCGGAGCCGTTGCCGCCGCTCCAGGTGATCGCGCCGGTGGTCGCGGTCTTGCCCGCGCCGACGGTGAGCGTGGTGCCGTTGGAGAAGGTCACCGTGATCGGCTGATTGCCGATGTTGGCCGCCACGTAGGTCTTCGCGCCGTTGCGGGTGAAGACCGCGTGCAGCGGGTGGTTCGCGGTGACCGAGCGGTCGACCTGGCCGAGCGAGCTGAGGTTGCGCAGCCACTGGAAGGTGCGGGCCTTGCTCTCGCCCTCCTCCACGGTGTAGCTGCCCGCGCGGAACTCGGCCAGCGCGGTGTCTGGTGTGGACAGTGCCTGGAAGGACCAGATGATGTCCCGCCACACCGTCGGCGGGCCGCCGTTGTTGGTCACCAGCTCGCGCAGGTTGCGGTCGATGTAGGCCGGATCATGGCCCAGGTACAGGGATCCGCCGGTGATCGGCAGCATGTTGATGCCCTGGATCATCTCCGGCTCGGCGCTGAACCAGGTGGAGTACGCGCCGCCGTCGCCCCACACCATGCCCACCGTGGAGTGCTGGAAGGCGCTGGGGAAGTTGGTGTCCCGGTTGTCGAACCAGTACTCCTTGATCGCCTCGCCCTGGGTGGTGTACATGAACAGCCCGGCATCGCGCGCCGCGGTGTCCCCGGTGGCCAGGCCCCACTGGATCACCGCGTTGGCGAAGTTCATGCCCTCGGAGCTGGACTCCTGGTTGTTCCCGGCGAAGAACGCGCCGTGCCCGGCCGCCCAGTCGTGCCCGGCGTAGATGTCGAAGTCGCGCAGGAACGGGAACATGGCGTCGTTGCGGTTGAACCCGTTGGCGTCCCGGATGAGCAGGTTGACCATGCCGCCGTACTGGCTGGGCGAGGCCCAGGCCGGGTCGAACTTGGCCAGGGTGGCCGCGGCGGCGATGTAGTAGCCGTAGTGGAAGTGGTGGTCGTTGAGGTCGGTGTCGGAGCCGAAGGAGGCCGGGAAGCCGACCAGCGAACCCCAGTTGCGGTTGTAGTAGAAGACCCGCTCGCTCTTGCCGTTGGGCGCGGTGAACCAGTCGGTCAGCCGGGTGCGGACCGCACCGATCAGCTTGTCCCGCACCGCCAGGTTGCCCACCTGGTCGGCGATCTCGATCATCCGCGCCGCCCGGCCGAGCGCCTTGCCGGTCCAGTAGGTGTCGTTGTTGAACCCGGCGAACGGGTCACCGCCGCCCGCCTCGTTGAGGTAGCCGTTCAGCGTGGCCAGGTCGCCGCCGGTCATGCCGACCTGGGGCAGTTCGGGCAGCACACCGTGGTAGCGGATCGCGGTGGTGAACGCCGATGCGCCGACCAAGGTCTTCAGCTGACCCCGTGGTGAGACGTAGGTCTGCGCGATCGGCGTCGAGCCGCTGAGGTTGTGCCACTGGTGCGGGTACAGCGCGACCACCGCGCCGCTCTGGCCGCCCTCCATGGCCTGGGTGGTCAGCCGGTAGGTGGCCCGCACCGTGCTGGCCGCCTGGTCGTAGGCCCATTCGACCCTGGTGCCGGTGACGTGGGCGTGCGCGTGGCGGCCGTAGGAGCTCAGCAGCGCCTGCCGGTCCGCGGCACTGCTGGCCGGAGTCGTCGGCAGCACCGCCACGGAGAAGAATCCCTTGCCCGCCAACGAGGACGTGATCGCGTTGCCGCCGACGTGCCAGCTCGATCCGCTCGGCGCGTAGGCCACGTAGTCGTGTCCGTCCACGCTGAACCCGATGGTCGCCCCGCTGTTCGACCACACGGTCGGCGCGGCTCCGAAGCCCAGCCGCGCGTCCCCGCCGGTGACCTTGGCGTAGACGAAGGGCAGGCCGTGCCCGATGGTGGTGCGCAGGGTGCGCGCGCCGTCGCTGAAGTAGGGGCTGACCGTCCAGTCGGTCCAGCCGTCCACCTTGACATCCGGGGAGTTCAGGCCGGTCACGCCGAGGGTGAAGTCGGTGGAGTACGGGTAGTGGTACTCGCCGACGCCGGTGGCCGTGCCGCTGACGGTGACGTTGGTGGCGTAGTCGACGCCGAGGCCGTTCGCGCTGGTGTTGAAGGAGAACGGGTGCGCCATCAGGTTGTCGGAGTAGGCGCAGTCGTTCCGCTTGAAGATCAGCGAGGACCACCAGTCGTTGGTCGGCACCGCGCCGGTGGGGGCGTTGCCGGTGACGTACTGGCGCGGGTTGCGCGGGATCTCGCCGCAGGCGGTGGGCAGCTTGGCCCCGGCGGGCAACGTCGTGGTGTAGCTGCCCGCGCCGATGGGTTCGGCGCTGGCCTGACCGGAGCCGACCGTGACGGCCAGCGGGACTAACACACCGAGCGTGAGGACCGCAGTGGCCGCGGCCAGCCCACGACTGAGCAGGCTCATCTTTCCTCCGAGCAGGGGTGGAGGGCTGGGATGGGGGTGGCCTAGCTTGAAACCGGTTTCAACAGGGTTTCGGGAATGTAACATCCGTCACAGGGGCGGTCAACGTTCCGGCGATCGGGAAGGGTGGGCCGGTGGCGGGCAGGAAGGCGACGATCACGGACATCGCGGCGCGGGCCGGGGTGTCCAAGGCGACCGTGTCCAGGGTGCTGACCGGCAACGCGGTGGTCGCCCCGGACAAGCGGGACGCCGTGCTGACCGCGATGGCCGAGCTGAGCTACCGCCCGAACCTGATGGCCAAGGGCCTGGCCTGGGGCCGCACCTTCACCGTCGGTGTGCTCACCCCCGACCTGGCCAGCCCGCTCTACGGCCTGATCATGGCCGGGGTGGAGGCCGAGCTGCACGGACTGGGCTACCAGGCCCTCTTCGCCAGCGGCGCCTTCCACACCGAGACCGAGCGCCGCGCGCTGGAACACCTGGTGCAGCGCCAGGCCGACGCGCTGATCGTGCTCGGCGGCCGCCTGCCCGGCGCGGATCTGCTGGCCGTCACCGGCGACCTCCCGCTGGTCACCGTGCTGCGCGCCGGCCCGGGCAAGCTGGCCATCACCCTGGACAACCACTACGGTGCCCGTCTGGCCACCGAACACCTGATCTCGTTGGGGCACAAGGAGATCGCGCACATCACCGGCGAGTCCGGCCAGCCCGACACCGAGGAACGCCTGCACGGCTACCGGGACACCATGACCGCCGCCGGTCTCACCCCGCGCACCATCCCCGGCGGCTACCACGAGGACGACGGCCGCCGGGCCACCCATCGGTTGCTGGACAACGGGATCCGGTGCACCGCCCTGGTCGCGGCCAACGACCAGGTGGCCATGGGCGCCCGGCTGGCGCTGTCCGAACGCGGGCTGCGGGTGCCGGAAGACGTGTCCCTGGTGGGCTTCGACGACCTGCCCAGCGTGCGCTACGCGGTGCCGCCGCTGACCACGATCCGCCAGCCCGCCAGGGAGATGGGGCAGGCGGCGGCGCGCGCGGTGCTGGGCCTGCTGGACGGCGCGGAGGTCCAGCCGCCCGGCTTCACCGCCGAGCTCGTGGTGCGCGCCTCCACCGCACCGCCGGGACGCGACGGCTACTGACCGCCGAACTTGCGCAGCCGCATGCTGTTGGACACCACGAACGCCGAGGACAGCGCCATCGCGGCCCCGGCGATCAGCGGGTTGAGCAGCCCGAGCGCGGCCACCGGCAGCGCGGCCACGTTGTAGCCGAAGGCCCACCACAGGTTGCCGCGGATGGTGTTCAAGGTCGCGCGGGCCAGCCTGATCGCGTCCGGCACCGCGATCAGGTTGTCCCGCACCAGGATCAGGTCGGCGGCGTGCAGGGCCACGTCCGCGCCGGTGCCCATGGCCATGGCCAGGTCGGCCGCGGCCAGCGCGGGGCCGTCGTTGACACCGTCGCCGACCATGGCCACCCGGCGGCCCTGCGCCTGCAACGCGCGCACCACCTCCACCTTGCCCTGCGGCAGCACCCCGGCGTGCACCTCCTCGATGCCCACCGCCTCGGCCACCGCGCGGGCGGTGCTCTCGTTGTCGCCGGTGAGCAGCACCGGAGTCAGGCCCAGTGCGCGCAGGGCGCGGACCGCGGCGGGTGCGGACTCCTTCACCGTGTCCAGCACCGCGAGCAGTCCCCGCGCCGCGCCGTCCCAACCGGCCACCACCACGGTGCGGCCCAGCTTTTCCCATTCCGCGCACCGCTCGCGCAATTCCGCGTCCACGCGCCAGCCGCGTTCGGTGAACAGCAGCGGCCGGCCGATGAGGATTTCCACCCCGTCCACCCGGCCGGTGGCGCCGAGGCCGGGCAAGGCGGCGAAATCAGTGACCTCGGGCAGGGCGCCGAGCTCGGCGCGGGCCGCGGTGGTGATCGCGGCGGCGATGGCGTGCTCGGAGGCGGCCTCCACCGCACCGGCGTAGCGCAGCAGCTCGGCCCGCTCGCCGGTGGAATGCGTCTCGGCCAGCGACATCCGGCCGGTGGTGACGGTGCCGGTCTTGTCCAGCAGCACGGTGTCCACCGCCCTGGTCTGCTCCAGCGCCTGGGCCCCGCGCAGCAGGATGCCCAGCTGCGCGCCGCGGCCGGTGGCCACCAGCAGCGCGGTCGGCGTGGCCAGGCCCAGCGCGCACGGGCAGGCGATGATCAGCACGGCCAGCGCGGCCCCGAACGCGGACTCCGCGGAAGAGCCCGCGAGCAGCCAGGCCGCCAGGGTGAGCGCGGCCAGCACCAGCACCACCGGCACGAACACCCCGGCCACCCGGTCGGCCAGCCGCTGTGCGCCGGACTTGCCTGCCTGGGCCTGTTCCACCAGCGCGGTCATCCTGGCCAGCTGGGTGTCCGCGCCGACGCCGGTGGCGCGCACCACGAGCCTGCCGCTGTGCGAGATGGTGCCGCCGATGACCTGCGCGCCGGTCTGCACCTCCACCGGCACCGACTCGCCGGTGACCATGCTCAGGTCCACCACCGAGCGCCCGGACTCCACCACGCCGTCGGTGGCGATCTTCTCCCCCGGCGGCACCGCGAACAGGTCCCCGACCACCAGCTGCCCGACCGGGACCCGGACCTCTTTCCCCTTGCGCAGCAACAGAACATCCTTCGCCGCGAGCAGGGAAAGCGAGCGCAGCGCGTCCCCGGCCATCCGGCGGGCGCGGGCCTCGAAGTAGCGACCGGCGATCAGGAAGGTGGTCACCCCGGCGGCGACCTCCAGGTAGATGCCGCCGGTGACCGTGGTGCTGAACATCGCGTAGGTCGACCAGCCGAAGGCGCTGAGCACCCCCAGCGAGACCAGTGTGTCCATCGAGGCCGCGCCGTGCCGGGCGTTGCGCAGCGCGGCCCGGTGGAAGGGCAGCGCCGCCCACAGCACCACCGGGGCCGCGAGCGCGAGGCAGACCCACTGCCAGCCGGGGAACCGCAGCCACGGCACCCAGGCCATGGCCAGTGCGAGGTCGGCGAGCGGGAAGGTGAGCAGCACCGACACGACCAGCCTGCGCCACAGCGCGCGCACCGGGTCCGGTCCGTCGGATGCCGTCGTCTGGCGGACCTCGTGCGCGGTGTAACCGGCGGCGGCGACCGCCTGGACCAGGCGGGTGACATCGATGGTGGAAGGGAAGGACACCGAGGCACGCTCGGTGGCGTAGTTGACCACGGCGTGCACGCCGTCGATCTTGTTGAGCTTGCGTTCGATCCGGGCCGCGCAGGCCGCACAGGTCATGCCGGACAGGGCCAGCTCGACCGTGCTCAGTCGCTCCGGGGTCTCGGTCGCGCCGGTCGCGACACTCTGCTGCACTGCACACTCCAGGGGACGCCGCCGTCTGCTGTGGACGCTGGCCGGCCCCGCGAGACGGTGCGCGAACGCACCGCAGCGGAGCCGACCACGCCAGTCAGGTCGGTCATCTGGTCCACCCGGTTCCCCCCTGTGACCTGAGCCACCCTAGAATGCGCTAGTCGCACCGCTTCCAGGAGAAGTGGTAGGTGGTGCGAATGCTGCCATCCGTGGAGTCCATCGTCATAAAGCTGGTCGTGGTCGACGGATTCGAGGATCCCGCCTGCACGCGCAGCTCGGTGTTGACGTTCAGGTTCCTGGTCTCGCCGCAGGGGGCGTAGACCAAGTTGGGCCCTTCGGAGGTGTCGGTCGCCTGCCAGCTGTCGGCGTAGGGGCCGTTGAACCAATGGCTCCGCGACTCGGTGGCCGACATTCCCTGGAAGTAGTAGTTCGCTCGCTGGAGTCCGCGCGCCCCCGCTTGGAGATTCGCGTAACCCCGGTAATCCGCTTTCTGGATCGCGTAGCTGAAGCCGTGCGGGTAGTGGATGCGCAGGGCGAGCTGACAGTTCTTTCGAACATCGGTCGGTTTCGCGCCCACCCCGACCTGAGCGAGATAGTCGCTGTAGGTCACGGTAAACGCGGTCTTGTCGTGCGCGACGGCCACGGCGGACGTGCCGGGCGGGCAACCCGATCCGTTCGCCGTGATCACCTCGACTGTCACCCTGTCCGGCGGGGCTGATTCGGCCGCCGGAACCGGAGAGGCAAGCAGGGAAAAAGCCATTCCAGCCGCGGCCAGCATGGTAATCATGGAATCCCTTCCCAATCGTCTCAATTTATCGACGACGGCGACCCACGATATCGTAAACGGGAGTATTCAACAGCGGCCGTATGGGGCAACCGCGAAAATAGTGCGATCGACTGAGATCACATTTGGGGATCCCATGTGCCCATGAACCCATCAGCCGCGAATGGTTTCAGGACTCATTGTATGCGACTGCATTCTCTGCTGCCAAGGAAAACTTGGCTACACGCGCCGCCAACTGTCCGACTCCAGCGCGGTGCCCGCCTGCGCGCCCATCAGCAGCAGTCCGCCGTCGACTGCGAACGAGGCCCCGGTGACGTAACCGGCGGCCGGGGTGGCCAGGAACGCGATCACCGAGGCGACCTCGGCGGCGTGGCCGGTCCGCCCCAGCGGCACTCCCGGCCTGCGCTGTTCGGTCGGGTCGGCGTCCTCTTGACCGGTCATCGCGGTGGAGATCTCCCCCGGGGCCACCGAGTTGACCGTGATGTGGTGCTCGGCCAGTTCCAGCGCGAAGGTCTTGGCCAGCATGCCGAGCCCGGCCTTGGCCGCGCAGTAGGGGGCCGCGCCGACCCTGGGCTGGTGCTCGTGCACGCTGGTCACCATGATCACCCGGCCGCCGCGGCCGGCCTCGATCATGTGCCGGGCGGCCCGCTGGGCGCACAGGAAAGCGCCGTCCAGGTCCACCGAGAGCACGTGCCGCCAAGTGGCGAAGTCCATCTCCAGCGCGGGTTCGGCGGTGCCGGTGCCCGCGCAGTTGACCAGCACGTCGATGCCGCCGAGCTCCTCGGCCAGCTCGTCGATGGCGTCCACGGAGGCGGGCAGGTCGCCGAGGTCCAGCCGCCGGATCACCGCCCGCGCGCCGCGTTCGACGACCTCGCGGGCGGTGTCCTGGGCGCCCTGTTCGTCCTGGTGGTAGGTGATGCCGATGTCCAGGCCACCGCCGGCCAGCGCGACCGCGGTGGCGCGGCCGATGCCGGAGTCGGAGCCGGTGATCACGGCGGTGCGGGGTCGCCCGGCCGCGGCGGGCAGCGGGGCGACGGGATGTGGTTCCGTCATGTGCCCCGGCTACCCGCTCAGCTCCGGCTCATGCCCCCAGCTGTTTCGCGGCCTCGGCCAGCAACTCGCGCTGCTGGAAACGGTCGGCCGGGAACGGCATCGCCACCACCCGCTCCGCACCCGCCTCGGCGAAGGCGGCCAGCTGTTCGGCTGCCTGCGCCGGGGATCCGGTCACCAGCGCCTTGCGGGCTTGCTCCTCACCCATGCCGTAGTCGGCCAGCCCGCGCACCCGATCGTCCACAATGGACTGTTCGAGTGGCCCGAGCCCGACGCTGACGCCCACGGTCACCGGGGCTTCGATGCCGAGCTCGCGCAGCTGCCGGATGCCGTCGGCGACCACCGAGGGCGGCACGAACGCCGGGTACCAGCCCGCGCCGAGCCGCTGGATCCGCCGCCAGGCCACCGGTCCGGAACCCCCGATCAGCAGCGGTGGCACGGTGGCCGGTGGGGACAGCCGGACCACCTCGCCGTCGATGGCCGCCTCCCGGCCCGCCACCAGGTCGGGCAGCACGGCCAGCACCGCGTCGGTGCGTTTGCCGCGTTCGCGGTAGGGCACGCCGACCGCGCGCCAGGCCGCGTCGCCGTGCGGGTCGCCGCCGCTGCCGATGCCGACGATCAGCCGGTCGCCGGAGAGGTGTTGCAGGGTGGCGATCTGCTTGGCCGCCCAGGCCGCGCCGCGCAGGGCGGGGATCATGACGCCGAAGCCGAGCTTGATGCGGCTGGTGCCGGCGGCCACGGTGGCCTGGACCAGGGTGCTGTCCAGGTAGGGCAGGGCGGGGATGAGGTGGTCGCCGGTCCACACCGACTCCAGGCCCAGGCCCTCGGCGTGCCGGGCGTGCTCGGCCGCGGTGGCCGAGGGGTCGACCCCGAAGGAGGGCAGTTGAACGCCGATCTTCACCGGACCTCCAGCAGGGTCTTGCCGATGGTGCCGCGACTGGCGATGGCCGCGTGCGCGGCAGCCGCCCCGGCCAGCGGGAAGCGCTGTCCGATCACCGGTCGCAGCCGCCCGGCCGCGGCCTCGGCGAGCACGTGGCGGGTGGCTTCGCGGACCAGTTCGGGGTTGGGGCGCAAGGACACCAGCGTGACGCCACGTTCGGCGGCGGTCTCCTCCGGGATGCCGGTCCACTCGCCGCTGGCCAGCCCGTAGCTGATCATCCGGCCGCCGGGGCCGAGCAGCTCGAAAGCGGCCCGGCCGATCTCGCCGCCCACCCCGTCGAAGACCACGTCCACCCGGCCCGCCCGCTCGGTCCAGCCAGGTTCGGTGTAGTCCACCACCTCGGCCGCGCCCAGCGAGGCGGCCAGCTCGGTCTTGCGCGCACCGCCCGCGGCCGCGACCACGGTGGCCCCGGCCGCGGTGGCCAGCTGCACCAGCAGCGAGCCGACCCCACCGGCGGCGGCCTCGACCAGCACCCGCTCTCCCGGTTCGACCGCGACCGCGCCGAGCAGCATGGCCGCGGTGCGCCCGTCGGCCAGCAGCGCGACCGCCGCGTCCAAGGGCAGCCCCTCCGGCACCCGGTGCAGGGTCTCGGCCGAGGCGACCGCGAGCTCGGCGTACCCGCCGGTCCCGCTCAGGCTGCTGATCACCTTGGCCCCTGCCAGCTCTGGGTCGACGCCGGGGCCGGTGGCCAGCACCGTGCCGCCGACGCCGTTGCCCGGGATGACTGGCAGTTCCACCCGGAACGGGCTCTGGCCGCCCGCCCGGAACTGGGTCTCCACGAAGGTGATGTTGGCGTAGGCCACCTCGATCAGCACCTGTCCCTCGCCGGGCACCGGATCAGGGGCCTCGCCGAGGGCGAGCACCTCCGGCCCGCCGAACTCCCGCAACCACACCGCACGCATGTCCTTGTCCCCTCAGTAGGTCTTGCCGCCTGAGCAAACAAGCTCCAGCTAACTGGAGGTCAACCCCTGGCGCGCATGACTTCGAACACACTGGACGCGCTGTCCGCGCCGCGCCCCTGCTCGACCAGGCCGCGCACCAGCTCCAGCAGCGGCACATGCAGCCCGGGATCGACCCCGGCGGAGCGGCTGGTGACCACGATGTTGGCCAGCGCGGCCAGGTTGATCTCCAGGCTGGAGTCGCCGCCCGCGTAGTCCTTGGTCTCGGCCTCCCTGGCCAGGTCGCTGAGGAAGGCGATCATGCCGTTGAGCCAGGGCACCGCCATGCCCAGGAACTCGGTCGGGCGCACTCCCGCGGAGTCCAGCATGGCCGCGCCGTGCAGGAAGCCGAAGATGGTGCCGTACCCGGCGCTGAGCAGGGCGTAGCTGTACAGCTCGGCCACCCCGGGGTCCTCGGCCAGGTAGCGGGCCGCGCCGAGCACGCCGAGCTGTGCGCCGAAGTGGTCGAAGGCGGCGCGGGATCCGCTGTAGAGCACCTGGGCGTCCGGGGTGCCGATGGCCGCGGGCACGGCCATCACCGCGCCGTCCAGGTAGTCCGCGCCGTGGCCGTCGGCCCACCCTGCCAGCGCGCGGATCTCCTCGGGGGCGCTGGAGCTGATGTTGAGCAGGGTGCGCCCGCGCAGGTCCTCGGCGACCGGGTCGAGCAGGTCGCGCACGGCGGCGTGGTCGAGCACCACGGTCAGCACCAGCGGACTGGCCCGCACCGCCTCAGCGACCGAGCCCGCCACGGTCGCCCCCTTGGCCGCCAGTGCCTCGGCCTTCGCCGACGAGCGGTTCCACACCGTCACGGGGTGCCCGTTGGACAGGAAGGTCTCCGCGATGGCCGCGCCGAGGCGGCCGAGGCCGATGATGCTGACCGGGGTCTTGTCGCTGGTCACGATGATCACTCCTTGATCGCTGCGGTTGATGTGATCAGCGTGCTCGCCTGCGCTTTCGGTCTGCTGGTGGTTCGCTGGCGGTTAGGGTGTCGGGGTGCGATTCGGGGTGCTCGGTCCGCTGACCGCGTGGACGGCGCAGGGCACACCGGCGCCGGTCCAGGAGGCGAAGGTGCGCCTGCTGCTGGCCGCGCTGCTGGCCCGCGGCGGGCGGCCGGTCCCGGCGGACCGGCTGGTGCTGGACCTGTGGGGCGACGCGGTCCCGGCGAACCCGCTGGGCGCGCTGCAGACCAAGGTCTCCCGGCTGCGGCGGGCCATCGGCCGGGACCTGGTGGAGTCCGGCCCGGCCGGATACCGGCTGCGCGCCGATACCGACGCCGACCGCTTCACCGCCCTGCTGACCGCGGCCGGGGACGCGCCACCGCGCGAGCGGGCCGAGCTGCTGGTGAGCGCGCTGGACCTGTGGCGGGGACCGGCCTTCGCCGAGTTCGCCGACGAGGACTTCGCCCGCCCGGTGGCACACGGCCTGGCCGAACGCCGCCTGGCAGCGGTCGAGCTGCTCGGCGAGACGCGGCTGGCGCTGGGCGAGCCCGCCGAGGCCCTGGCCGCCGTCGGTGACCTGGTGGCCCGGCATCCGCTGCGGGAGCGGCTGCGCGCGGTGCAGCTGCGCGCGCTGTACCTGGCCGGACGGCAGGCCGAGGCGCTGACCGCCTACGCCGAACTGCGTGAGCGGCTGGCCGAGGAGCTGGGCGCGGACCCAGGGCCGGAGCTGGCCGCGCTGCACGAGTCGATGCTGCGCCAGGACCCGGGACTGCGGGTGGCGGTCCGCCCGCGCGGCAACCTGCCTGCCGCGCTCACCGAGCTGATCGGCCGCGAGCACGCCGTGCGCGCGGTCCGCGGCCTGCTCACCCGGCACCGCCTGGTCACGCTCACCGGCCCCGGCGGCGTGGGCAAGACCAGCCTCGCGCTGGCCGCCGCCGAGACGGGGCCGGAGTTCCCGGACGGCGCGTGGCTGGTCGACCTGTCCGGCCACCCCGGCACCGCGGGGCAGGCCGAGCTCGCCGAGTCGGTGGCCGGCGCCCTGCACATCCGCGCCGACCCCGGCGCCGACCTGGCCACCGCGCTGCGCGACCAGCGGCTGCTGCTGGTGCTGGACAACTGCGAACACGTGCTCGCCCCGGCCGCCGGCCTCATCGCCCGGCTGCTGCGCGCCGCCCCCGAGCTGCGCGTGCTCGCCACCAGCCGCGAACCCCTCGGCGTCCCCGGCGAACGCCTGGAAGCCGTGCCGCCACTGGCTCCCGCCGACGCGGTCCGCCTGCTCACCCAGCGCGCCGAGGCCGCGGGCGCGGACCTCAGCACCGCCGACCCGGACACCCTGGCCGCGCTGTGCCTGCGCCTGGACGGCCTGCCACTGGCCCTGGAACTGGCCGCACCCCGGTTGCGGGTGCTGGGCCTGACCGAGCTGCTGTCCAGAGTGGACGATCGATTCCGGCTGCTCACCACCGGCGGCCGGCTCGCCCCGCCACGCCAGCGCACGCTGCGCGCGGTGATCGACTGGAGCTGGGACCTGCTCACCGAACCGGAGCGGATCCTGTTGCGCCGCCTGGCCATCCACGCCGAAGGCTGCACCCTGGCCGCCGCCGAAGCGGTCTCCGCCGCCGACCCGCTCACCGGGCCGGAGATCCTCGACCTGCTGGCCCGCCTGGTGGACCGCTCCCTGGTCCTGGTCGCCGAGGGCCCGCGCTACCGGCTCCTGGAGTCCATCGCCGACTACGCCCGCACCCGGCTCACCGACGCCGGCGAGCTCCCCCAGCTCCGCGACCGCCACCTCACCCACTACCTGGACCTGGCCGAAGCCGCCCAGCTGCGCGACCACCGCCAGCGCGACTGGCTGTCCCGCCTGGACCGCGAGTCGGCGAACCTGCGCCGCGCCCTGGACACCGCGGTGCACAACGCCGACACCGACCGCGCCCTGCGCCTGGTCCGGGCCCTGGTCTGGTACTGGTACCTGCGCGGCCGGCTCAGCGAGGCCGAACGCCAGCTCCGCCTCGCCCTGTCCGTGCCGGGCGCACACCCGTTGCGGGACACCGTCGCCGCCTGGCTGACCGGCATCACCCTGCTCCGCCGCGGCGGCGCGGACCCGAACGCCCGCCGCGAGCTGACCGAACAGTCCACAGTGGACGCCGAAGCCACCTGGTTCCAGGCCTTCTCGCTCCACTACACCGGCGGCGACCTGACCGCGGGCGCCACCCGCCTGGCCGGAGTGTCCACAATGGACCCGTGGCTGCGCGCGGCGGTCCTGGCCACCACCGCGCTGCAGGCGGTCATGCGCGGCGACCTGGCCACCGCCACCACCCAGTCCACCGAGTCCCTGGCGCTGTTCACCACCCTCGGCGACACCTGGGGCCGCTCGCTGGCCGGGTACGCCCGCTCCGCCGTCGCCGAGATCACCGGCGACTACGCGCTGGCCACCGAGCTGCGCACCGCGGCGCTGGAACTGGCCCAGGCCAACGAGTTCTGGACCGACGCCGCCGACCAGCTCACCGGCCTGGCCCGCCTGGACCTGCTCGCCAGCCACCACGCCCGCGCCGAGTCCCGGCACCGCCAGGCCCGCCGCCTGGCCGCCGAACACGGCTACCAGGCCGGTGTCATCCACGCCGAGCTGGGCCTGGCCCTGGGCGCCCGCCGCACCGGCGACCTGGCCACCGCGCACACCCTGCTCACCGGCGTGCTGGCCTGGCACCGCCAGGTGAACTACGCCCCGGGCGTCGCCCTCGCACACAGCGAACTGGGCTTCATCGCCGAGCTCCGCGGCCACCCCGGCGAGGCGCTGTCCCGGCACACCCTGGCCCGCGCCGCCGCCGAGACCAGCGGCGACCCGCGAGCCATCGCCCTGGCCGAGGAAGGCCTGGCCGGTGCCCATTCCCTTGCCGGAGAACACGATCGGGCCGCCGAACTGCTCGCCTCGGCCGCGGCCCGCCGGGCCGCCACCGGCGCGCCCCTGCCACCAGCGGAACGCGGCGACGTCGACCGCATCACCGCCCGGCTGACGGCCACCTGAGGCGCGCTCAGTCCAGCGGCAGCACCACCCCCGCGTCCTCGGCCACCGAACACAGCGGCGTCACCGTCGGACACCCCTGCGCCAGCAACGCCACATCGCTGCCGGCCTCGATCTCCCCCTCGACCTCCACCGTCACCAGCTCCAGCCCGCCGCCGTCGAGGTGCCGCACCCGCGACTGCACGGTCCCGTGCTCGGCCAGGCTCGCCCGCCGCAGCGGCCCCAGCTTGCCCACCGGCACGTTGGGCACGTTCAGGTTCAGCACACTGCCCGGTGGCAGCTCCCACAACAGCTTCAGCACCGTGCCCGCGACCTCCACCGCGGTCTCCCAGTGGTGCTCCTCCGGCGCGCGCATGCCCACGTCCAGGGACACCGCCAGCGCCCGGATCCCGTTGATCCCCGCGGTCAGGGCCGCGCCGACGGTGCCGGAGTGCAGCACCGCGCGCCCGACGTTGGCGCCCCGGTTGACCCCGGAGAGCACCACATCCGGCCGCCCACCGAAGGCGCCCTGGGCCGCCAGCAACGCGATCAGTCCCGGATGCCCGGCCACCGCGTAGCCCGGCACGTCCAGGCCTTCCAGGCTGCGTTGCCGCACCGCCACCTGCCGCCGGTCCTCCGCCGCGGTCAGCCCGGCGCTGGTGCCGCTGGCCTCGCTGGCCGGTGCGGCGACCACGGTGGCCAGCCCGCTCCGCCCGGCCAGTCCGGCCAGCGCGGCCAGCCCCGGTGACAGGATGCCGTCGTCATTGGTGATCAGTGCCGTCTGCGCGCTCATCCGCTCCCTTTCTCGTCCCACGGCCGGAGTTCCACCCGCTGTGCCAGCGAGGCGATGGCCTCTCCGCTCCCGGTGCCCAGCCCGTGCCGGGCGATGTTCAACGCACCCGCCGCCGCCCCCACCCGCAACGCCGAGGCCAGCGACTCCCCTCTGGCCAGCTCCGCGGTGAACCCCGCGGTCATCGAGTCGCCGCCACCCCGCGTCTCCACCGGGTTCAGCGCGGGCACGTGCACGGTGCACAGCTCCCCGTCCAGCAACGCCAGCGCGGGCTCGGCGGCCCTGGACACCACCACGGCCCTCGGCCCGTGCCCGGCGATCTCGCGCGCCGCCGCGACGAGTTCGGTCAGCTCGTCACTGGCGGCCCGCCCGTCCTCGATCAGCTCCTCATGACTCACCTTGACGAAGGTCGGCCCGCCCCGCAACGCGGTGGCCAACCGCTCCCCGGCCAGGTCGATCACCACCTGGCACCCGTTGCGGGTCAGGTCCGCGGCCAGCCGGTGGTACAGCTCGTGCGGCACCACCCGTTCGTCGCTGGGCCCGCTGAGCAGCGCGGTTCCCGCTTCCAGGGCCTCGGTGAGGGTCAGCTCGTACAGGTCGTCGAGCTCGTGCCGGGACAGCGGATCCGCAGGCATCTCCACCACCGGCTCCCGCTCCCCGCCGCGCCGGTCGTGGATATAACACCCGTTCCGCCCAGCGATCCCCCGCAACCGCAGCCCCACGCCACCTTCGTCCAGCAACCCGCGCAACACCCGCCCCGTCTCACCCCCGACGGTCGCGCACAACACCACCTCAACCCCGAGCGAGCGCATCATCCGCGCCTGCCAGACGCCCTGGCCGCCGGGGTGCAGGTGGATGTCGGGGACGCCGTCGAGCGCCTCGACGGTGACGGTGAGCTGGGGCGAGGGCGCGAGGACTACTACGTTGCCGGTCACTCACCCGGGTTACCCGGAGATCAGGTCTGTCACTCGGCCAGGTGACGGGCTCAGACGATGCCCACCGTGTAAGGCGCGAACACCGGCATCCGGATGCCGGAGCTGTTCTCGACGTAGAAGAAGCTGTCCTGCGCCGCCACCGGGAGCACGCACGGCCGGGTGGGGCACTTCTGGTCGAGGATGGCGGGGTCCTTGAGGATGTAGCGCACCTCCAGGACCGCGTTGCGCTCGGCGGAGATGGTCACCGGACTGGACAGCAGCTTGCAGTAGGCCAGCGTGTGCCCCTGCTTGATCGGGCCGCACTCGGCGGTGTGGGCCTTCTCGTCCTGCCACACGATCAGCACGATCTCGAAGTAGTCGAGCTTGTTGGCGACCTGGAAGATCTGCTGCAGGCTCCGGGGCAGGGTGTAGGTCGCGGGCTTCCGGCCGTCCGGGTACTCGTTCCACTTCGAGTTCAGCAGCAAGGTCTGCGTGGCGACCAGCTTGTCCTTGGCGAACACCACGTTGGCGGTGCGGTCGCCGACCTTGTGCTCGGTCCACTTGATGTCCGCGCCGGAGCTGAACGTCCGGTTGAAGACGCCGACCGGGTCGGTGAACCAGTTGCGGAACTTCGCCTGGTAGTAGTTCCACATGAACTTGGCCAGCCCGTAGATCGCCACGCCGGCCGCGATGGCCGCGCCGGCTGGTGGGAAGGCGAGTCCGACCGCGGTGGCGGCCAGGCCGAGCACCGCGGTGATGCCCTGTTCGACATCGCCCACGGCGACGGCTTCGGCCAGCCCGATCAGGTCTCCCAGGGGTGGCACGGTGCTGGCGGCGAGGTAGATGGCGGTCCGGGCGTACTCCTTGAGCCGGTCGGTGTTCGCGGTGAGCGCGCCGCCGCCGGTGGTGACCCGGCCCGCGAAGTCGGCGAACTCGCCCGCGCGGGAACTGAGGTTGCGCACGGCCGGGTTCTTGCTCGCCGTGGTGATCGCGCGCAGCGCCTTGGCGATGTCCACCCTGGTGCGCGGCTGCGCCCCGGACTGCGAGCACTCGGGGAGGTCCCGGCACAGGTCGGTGAACTCGTCCGCGGCCCGCTTCAGCTGGCGGGGCAGGCCGTGCACCTCACCGCGGTCCATCCGGCAGAAGCGTTCGTCGGCCTCGCCCTGCTCGCAGGAGATCTCCAGCTCCTTGACCAGCTCCTCGTCACTGGCGTGGAAGACGCCGTCCAGGACCTGCGCCACGGTCGGCGAGTCGTCCCGCGGCGCGGCGACCGCAGGCGTCGAGGAGAGGAGGAGCGTCACGCCCAGCGTGGCGGCCAGCACGGCCCTGCGGGAACTGCCCATGACCTGGGGAGTCTAGGCAGGACCGGCGCTCGGCGAACCACTCCGTCAGGTGCCGCGGGCAGTCTCCTTCGGGACACCGCGCGAACGGAACGTCACCCCTGGCGCAGCGGTGCGCACTGACCGGTCGCCGGACCGGTTCCGGTGATCGGCGCGCCCAGGTTGTCCGGAGCGGTCGCGTTCCCGCCGCACCGCACCGGGCCGATCACCTGAACCCCGGCCAGCACCGGGCCGCGATCGGTCGCCGTGGAACCCTCGACCCGCAGCGGCCCCACGATCCGGCCGCCGACCACGGTCAGGTCGCCGGTGGTGCCGGTCAGCGTGACCGGGCCGGTCACGGTCGAGTTGAGCAGGTGCACACCGCCCGCGCCCTCGCTGGTCACCGGGCCGGTGATGGTGGACTCGGTGGCCACCAGGGTCGCGCCGGGCTTGACCGTGACCGGGCCGGTCACCGTGGCCGACTCCAGGCAGGTGACGCCGGTGGTGATGGTCAGCGGGCCGAGGTGGCGGCCGGTGACCGTGGCGGTGCAGGCCGGGGGCTGGCGGAGCAGGGTGACGGCGAAGCGGCCAGGGGTGGCGGTGTTCCCGGCGGGGTCGATGGCGCGGTACTCGATGGTGTGGCGGCCGTAGCCGGGCGGCACCTCGTCCCACGGGGAGAGCCTGGGGGTGCCGAGCTTGCCGTAGACCAGGTCGTCGATGTTGGTGCCGTCCGGGGTGAAGCGGAACGGCGCGCCGGCGTCGGTGGGCCAGCCGAAGTAGTTGAACCAGCCGTCGCCGTTGGTGCGGAACTCGGGGACGACGAAGCCCTTGGTGTCGTCGGTGGCCTTCAGGCGCATGGTGAACGGCGCGTTGAAGACGTACTCCGGGTCGCCGGTCGGCGAGGTCCGGGTGAGCAGCGGCTTGGACAGCTCGAAGCTGGTGGCCGGGGTCTGGGCGTCCACGGTCCAGGTGCGGGTGGCGGCGCCGGTGGTCGCGGTCAGGGTGTGCCGGCCGGGGGTGAGCTTGAGGGACTTGAGGTCGAGGTCGCGGTTGTCCGCCGAAGTGGTCACCGGGCGGCCGTCCAGGGTCCAGCTGACCGCGGGTTCCTGGGCGGCGGGGCGGGTGGTCCGCACGTAGACCACGTCGGTGGCGCCGACCGGCCGGTCGGTCGGGGTGCTGCTGACGAACTCGGCCGGGACCTGCGGGCGCGGGGTGGTGAGGCTGGTGTCGACGGTCCAGGTGCGGGTGCGGGTCAGCGCGGCGGAGGCGCGGATGGCCGGGTCGCGGACGAACTCGGTGGGGTCGGTGACGGTGGCGACCAGGGTGTGCTTGCCGGGCGCGAGGTTCTGCTTCGCCAGGTCGACCGAGCGGGAGCCGTTGGTGGACAACGGTTTTCCGTCCAGGGTCCAGCTGACCGCGAGGCTGTGGCTGACCGGGTGCAGCGGCTCGACCCAGACGATCCGGTCCGCGCCGATGGGGGCGGTGTCGGGGGTGCCGTCCTGCAGGATGCTGGTCTTGGCGGACAGGCGCTGGACCATCACCTCGCGGGTGGGCTGGTCGAAGTAGTAGCCGAGGGTTTTCATCATGGAGTGCTTGCTGGGCCGCCACACGCCCTTGCTGTGGTACAGCCCGGCCTCGAACCGGCCGATCACGCCGCCGGACTCGCTCGGCTCGCCCAGCCAGCGCCACCACTTCTTCCGCTGCTCGCGCAGCTGCGCCTCGGAGAGCAGGGTGTGGTGCGCCGAGTCGGGTTCGCCGCCGGTGTAGGTGCCGCCGCGGACTCCCCGGTTGAGGTAGTCGTACTCGTCTTGCAAGCCGCCCAGGGAGTGGCCCAGCTCGTGCGGGGTGATCAGCGCGGACAGCGCGTTGCCGCCGGAGGCGGTGGCGTAGGTGCCGCCCGCGCCGCCGTAGGTGTCGCTGTTGGCGATGGCCAGGATCTGGCGGTTGGCCGCGGTGGTGCCGGGCACCAGGTTGGCGTAGTTGTTCACCGCGGTGTTGTCCACGGTGAGCAGGCGGCGCACGCCGCTGGGGTTGCAGCCGCCCCAGAAGGCCATCCGCAGCGGGGTGTTGCGGCGCGGCGAGCCGATGTCGGGGTCGCAGCTCACGCCGGACTCCGGGGAGGCGATCTCGACGGTGTAGACGTTGAGGTAGCTGCGGTAGGACTTGAACGGCTCGATCGTCCACAGCACGTTGAGGTGCTTGTCCACGTGCTCGCGGAACTTCGGCAGGTCGGCGCTGGCGTAGCCGTCCGGCACGATCACCAGGTTGAACCGCTTGGCCGCGTCCCCGGTGACCTGCACGGGCACCACGGTGCCCGGCGGTGCGGTGGCCTCGGCCTGGGCCGGGCCCGCGACCAGCAGCACACTCGCGGCCAGGGCCAGCGCGCCCAGCAGCGCGGCGGTTCGTCTCACCATGCCCCGGAGCCTAGATCGCACTCCCGGGGGCCACGCAGTGCCAACCGTCGTAGGCCGAGTGGACCACTCGGCGCAACCGCGCGGTCAGGGTTCCTCGATCTCCCGCAGCACCCGTTGGGCCACCGCGTAGGCGGCGTTGGCCGCGGGCACCCCGGCGTAGACCCCGGTGTGCAGCAGCACCTCGCCGATCTCGGCGGCGGTGAGCCCGTTGCGCACGGCCGCGCGCACGTGCAGGGCCAGCTCCTCTTGGTGGCCGAGCGCGGTGAGCAGGGCCAGGGTGAGGCAGCTGCGGGTGCGCCGGTCCAGGCCGTCCCTGGTCCACACCGAACCCCAGGCGGACTCGGTGATGTAGTCCTGGAACGGCGCGGTGAACTCGGTGGTGCCCGCCACCGCCCGGTCCACGTGCGCGTCGCCGAGCACCTCGCGCCGCACCCGCATGCCCTCGGTGTGGCGGTGGTCAGTCATCGCGGCCTCCCAGATGCTCCAGGATGAAACGGGTGAACTCCGCGGGTTGTTCCAGGCTGCCCAGGTGCGCGGCGTGCTCGACCACCTCGAACCGCGCGCCGGGAATCCGGTCGGCGATCAGGCGGCCCTGCTCGGGCGGGGTGGCCGGATCGTCCGCGCCGGAGATGACCAGCGTCGGCGCGGTGATCCGGGGCAGCACGGGCAGCAGGTCCATCCGCTCGATCGCCCCGCAGCAGGCGGCATACCCCTCGGCGGGCGTCGCGGCCACCATCGCGCGCAGCTCGGCCACCAGCTCCGGGTGCCGCCGCGCGTAGTCCGGGGTGAGCCAGCGCCCGACCACCGTCTCGGCCACCGCGCCCGTGCCCTCGGCGCGCACCAGCCGGGCCCGGTCCGCCCAGCCCGAGCGCGGGTTCAGGACGGCCGAGGTGCAGCACAACACCAGCCCACGCACCCGCTTCGGCCGGAACGCCCCCAGCCACATGCCCACCATGCCACCCAGCGACAACCCGGCGAAGTGCGCGTCCGGCAGGTCCAGCTCATCCAGCAACGCGGCCACATCCGCGCCCAGCGCCGCCAGGTCGTAGGGCCCCGGCGGCGTCAGCGACTCGCCATGCCCCCGGTGGTCATAGGTGATCACCCGGTACCCGGCCGCGGCCAGCGCCGCCACCTGCGGCCGCCACATCCGGCGATCGCTGCCGAGCGACCCGGACAGCACCACCGGCGGCCCGTCCACCGGCCCGGCCACCGTGTGCGCGGGAAGGATCGTCACCTGTCCTCCTCCCAGGCCGCCAGCGCCCGGTCCACGAACAACCCGGCGCTGCCCACATACCCCGCCGGATCCAGCAACTCCGCGATCCGCTCCGCCGACAGGTGCTCCCCCACCACCGGATCCGCCGCCAGGATCGCGCCAAACCCGCCCTCCGCCACCGCCTGCCGGGCGCACCGGGCGACCGCGTCATGCGCCGCCAGCCGCCCCACCTCGTCCACCAGCGCCGAGGTCACCCGCTCGGCCAGCAACAACCCACCGGTGCGATCCAAGTTCGCCCGCATCCGCCCCTGGTCCACCCGCAACCGCGCCAAGCTCTCCGCCACCCAGTGCACCGCCGACCCGGTCACTTTGGCGAGCTCGGTCAGCGGCCGCCACTCAGCATGCCAGTTCCCCGCCGCCCGCTGGTACTCCTGCGGCCGCACCGCGAACACCGTGCCCACCAGCCCAGGCGCCTGCGCCGCCGCCCCCGCGGCCAGCACCGCGGCCACCGGATTCCGCTTGTGCGGCAACGTCGAGGACCCGCCACTGCCCGGCGGCCCCTCCTCGAACACCTCGCCGACCTCGGTCTGCGCGAGCAGGATGATCGTGCGCGCGATACCTCCAGCAGTCCCGGCCACCTCACCAAACGCGGCGGCGATCGCGGTCAGCCGGGAACGATCGGTGTGCCAGGGCAGCACGGGCTCATCCAGTTCCAGCTCGCGAGCCAGGGCGGTGAGCACCGCAGGCCCACGGTCCCCCAGCGAGGCGAGGGTCCCGGCAGCGCCGCCCAGCTGAGCCGCGAACTGCAAGCCGCGCAACCGGTCCCGGGCAGCCGTCAACGCGGACAGCCAGTTCGCCGCAGTGAGCCCGAAGGTCACCGGCAACGCCTGCTGCCCCAGCGTCCGCCCGGCCTGCGGCGTGTCCCGGTGGGCAGCCGCCAGCTCCGCGGCCCGCGCCCCCGCACTGTCCACAGTGGACAGCAGCGCGCGGGTCGCGCCGCGCAGCACCAGCATGGCCGCGGTGTCCAGCACGTCCTGGCTGGTGGCACCCTGGTGCACGTACCGGCTCGCCGCGCCACCAACCCGGGCGGTGAGGGCACGAACCAGTGGCGCGGCGGGGTTGCCCACGCCAGTGGCCGCAGCGCCGATCTCGGCCGGGTCGATCTCTAGGCGGTCGATCCCCGCCGCGCCAAGCTCTGCCGGATCACCGCCCGCCACATCACCGGCCCGCGGATCGCCAGCCGCCAGATCACCAGCCGCTGGATCGTGCGCTCCGGGGCCCCGGGCGGCCGGATCGCGCGCAGGGTCCCGGGCCGCCGAATCCTGGGCCGCCGAGTTCCGAACCATCGAGTCCCGAACCATCGAGTCCCGGACCCCCGGGTCCCGGGCCGCCGATTCCCCGCGCGCCGGGTCCTGGGCCGCCGAATCTCCGCCCACCGGGTCCCCTGCCGCCGAATCCCCGACCACCGAGTCCCGGGCCGCCGGAATCTGGGCCGCCGAGCCCCGAACCCCCGAGCCCCGAGTCGCCGGGTCCCAGACCGTCGGGTCCCACGCCGCCGGGTCCCCGGCCGCCTGATCGCACGCCCTCGCGATCGCCGCCGCGTGTTCCGGCGCGAGCAGCCCCACCTCCGCCTGGGCCGTGGCCAGGGCGCGCTCGAAGGCGAGCATGGCGCGCAGCCAGGCCCGGTCCTCGACCTCAGCCCGTACTGGGCCGGCCGCCGACAATCCGTCGAACAGGTCAGACATCGAAGAACACGGTCTCCTGTCCGCCCTGCAACCGCACGTCGAACCGGTAGCCGTCGACGGTCCGCTCGGCGATCAGCGTGGCCCGCCGGTGTTCCGGCACCGAGCACAGCACCGGGTCGCTCCGGTGCAGGTCGGCGTGTTCCGGGAAGTAGATCCGGGTCACCACCCGGTGCAGCAGCCCGCGCGCCAGCACGGAGACGTCGATGTGCGGAGCCTGCACCAGCCCAGCCTCAGCCGGCACCGCACCCGGCACCACCGTGCGGATGCCGTAGCTGCCGTCGGCCGCCGTGGTGCAGCGTCCGAAGCCGCGGAACCCCGGTGCGGCCACCGCGCCGCGGGGATCGGCCGGGTGGTTGAAGCGCCCGTCCGGATCGGCCTGCCAGGTCTCGATCACCGCGTCGGGGACCGGCTCGCCCGCGCCGTCCCTGACCGTGCCCCGCAACCATACCGCATCTGGCATATTCGGGGAAATCGCGTCCGGGCCGTCCGGCCACTCCAGGCCGAGGGCGAGGTAGGGGCCGACGGTCTGCGAGGGCGTGCTCATTCGTCCTCCTCCTCGTCCTCGAACACCGAGGAGTCGCTGCCGCGCAACACGATGTCGAACTCGAAGGCCAGCGCCCAGTCCGGCCGGGTGCGGTCCAGGTCGAACCGGGAGACCATGCGCTGGCGGGCGCGTTCGTCGGGCACCGAGTTGAAGATGGGGTCCTGGCCGAAGAGCGGATCGTCCGGGAAGTACATCTGGGTGACCAGCCGCTGGGTGAACGCGGTGCCGAAGACCGAGAAGTGGATGTGCGCGGGCCGCCAGGCGTTGTCGTGGTTCTTCCACGGATAGGCGCCCGGCTTGATGGTGGTGAACTCGTAACGGCCCTCGTCATCGGTCAGCGTGCGGCCGGTGCCGTCGAAGTTGGGGTCCACCGGCGCGGGCCAGCGGTCCCGCACGTGCTTGTACCGCCCGGCCGCGTTGGCCTGCCACAGCTCGATCAGCGAGTTCCGCACCGGCCTGCCGTCGCCGTCCAGCAGCCGCCCGTGCACGATGATCCGCTGACCGTGCGGCTGGCCGGGGTGCTGGCGGGTCAGGTCGTTGTCCAGCGGGCCGAGGCGACCTGGGCCGAGCAGCGGGCCGGTCACCTCGGTCAGCCGGTGTGGCAGCACGACCAGGGGTTGCTTCGGGTGGCGCAGCGCGGTGGAGCCGTAGCCCGGACTGTCCAGCGGCGGGTGGGTGCCCGGCGCGTCCCTGCGGTAGCGCGGCAGCGCGAGCCGCCGCCCCTCGGTGGTCGACATCGTCTCCCCTTCTGACCTCAGCAGCCGATCGGCAGACCGGCGTAGTTCTGGGCCAGCTCGGTGGCGGCCGCGGTGGAGGTGCGCACCGCGTCGAGCTGGGCGAGTTGCAGGCGGGCGTCGAAGTCGTCGCCGTGCCGGTGCAGCATGGTGGTCATCCACCAAGAGAAGTGGGTGCACCGCCAAACCCGGCGCAGCGCGGTGTCCGAATAGGACTCGGCCAGCCCTGGCTTGCCGTCCACCAGCCAGGCCACCAGCGCGCGGTGCAGCAGCACCACGTCGGCCACCGCCAGGTTGAGGCCCTTGGCCCCGGTGGGCGGCACGATGTGCCCGGCGTCCCCGGCCAGGAACAGGCGGCCGTGCCGCAGCGGGGTGGCCACGAAGCTGCGCATCGGCAGCACGCTCTTCTCGGTGATCGGGCCGGTGGTCAGCTGCCAGCCGCCGTCGCTGGCGCCCAGGCGGGTGGCCAGCTCGGTCCAGATCCGCTCGTCCGGCCATTCCTCCAGGTCCTCGCCGGGGCGGACCTGGAGGTAGAACCGGCTGACCGTGCTGGAGCGCATGCTGTGCATGGCGAACCCGTCGGTGTGCCAGGCGTAGATCAGCTCGTCGGTCGAGGGCGGAACCTCGGCCAGCACACCCAGCCAGGCGAAGGGGTAGTCCCTGGTCCAGGTCTCGCGCAGGGCCGAGGGCAGCGCGCGGCGGCTGGGCCCGTGGTGGCCGTCGCAGCCCGCGATCACCTCCGCGTCAATCCGGCGCGGGTACCCGTCGGCGTCGACGAAGGTGACGTGCGGCGACTCGCCGTCCACCTCGTGCAATTCGACCTGGCTCGCGCCGTAGAAGGCGGGCCTGCCTGCGTGTTCACGCGCGGCCATCAGGTCCTTGGTGACCTCGGTCTGCCCGTACACCGACACCGAGCGCCCGACCAGGTCGACGAAGTCCACGTGCTCCCGGTGACCGGGCCACTGGAGGTAGATGCCGCGGTGCCGCAAGGCTTCCGCCCGCAGCCGCTCGCCGACCCCGGCCTCGCGCAGCACCTCGACCGTGCCCGCCTCCAGGATCCCGGCCCGGATACGTGACTGCACGTGCTCGGCGCTCTGCCGCTCGATCAGCACCGAGTCCACGCCGTCCAGGCCGAGCAGGTGCGAGAGCAGCAGACCGGCCGGCCCGGCGCCGATGATGACCACCTGGGTGCGCATCCACTCCCCTTTCTCCGTGGACGCACCTTGGCCGCCGCGAGCAGCGAGCAGCTACCTCACTTTCATTGAATGAGACACTAGGTCGGGCGTGGTGGATCTTGTGCGTGAGCGCCGGAGTCCAGGTCGTTCCCGGCGGTGCCGCCAGGGGCGACCTGGGCCCGGCGATCGCGTGCAAGATCCACCACGCCCGACCTACCGGCACCCAGGGCGCGCGAAATGCCCCGCGCGGCGGTTTGCAGCGCGGGCAGGTGGCTGGGCACCGCGGCGTCGTCCGGCATGATCACCGCCAGCGCCGCGGCCACTTCGCCGTCCGGTCCGCGCACCGGCGCCGCGATCCCGGTGACCCCGTCGTCGATGAACCCCCGGCACAGCGCGAACCCGCCGCGCCGCACGTCGGCGAGGAAGGCGCGCAGCCGCGCCGGATCGGTGATGGTGCGCCGGGTGTAGGCGCGCAGCGGTGCGGCCAGCACCGACTCCTGCAGCTCCACCGGGGCGTGCGCCAGCAGCACCAGCCCTGCCGAGTTGACGTGCAGCGGCAGCCGCCCCGCGATCCGGATGACATTCTCTACCGCGCCCGGGGCGGACAGCCGCTCCACGAACAAAACTTCGCGGCCCTCCAGCACGCCGAGCTGGGTGTGGTGGCCGACCACCGCCTGCAGGTCCTCCAGGAACGGCATCGCCGCCTCGCGCAGGCTCAGCGCGGGCGAGGCCCTGGAGGCCAGCTCCCAGATCCGCAGGCCCAGCCGGACGCTGCGGTCGGGTTCGCGGTGCAGCCAGCCGTACCCCACCAGCTCCTCGATCAGCCGGGAGGCGGTGGGCACCGGCAGGCCGGCCCGCCGGGCGATCTCCGAGACCCGCAGCGCCGGGGTGTCCGAGCCGAAGGTCTCGAAGATCCGCACCACCCTGGCCAGCACGGACTCCCCGGCGGGCGAGTTGGCCATGCTCAGCCCTGCGCCGGGTACAGCCCGTGCAGCCACCGCGCCCACGCCTCGTCGGCGGCGGCCCGGTCGACCGGGGTGTAGACGTGGTGGCCGACCGCGATGGCCATGCCCAGCGCCGCGCGGCCGTGGAAGCGGTACAGCCCGTCCTCGGCGCGCACCGCGAGGAAGTCGCCGCCGGGCTCCTCCACCCAGTCCACCACGCCCTCGATCGGCGGCAGCCCGGCCGGGGTCAGCCGCACCCGCTCGCCCAGCGCGGGGTCGCGTTCCAGGCCCAGGCCGCGCAGCAGCACCGGCCAGGCCTCCGGCTTGGCCGAGGCCTCCGGTCCCTCCGCGGTGAGGTAGACCGCGGGCCGGCCGGCGAAGTGCCGGAAGTACTCGGCCAGGGTGTGCAGGTACATGTCCCAGCCGCGGCTGGTCATGCCCTCGTACTCCGCGCCCCAGTCATCGCCGAGGAAGCCGCTGTGCACGAACCGCAGCACGGTGCTGCCGCCGTCCTTGGCCTCGATCAGGTACTCGAAGGCGTGGAAGGAGCCGTCCGGGCCGGCCGGGGTGGTGATGGACAGGTGCGCGGGCGGCTGCCACACCTCGCAGGCGCCGGCGTCCGGCGCGGGCTGGGCCATGAACCAGGCCTCCATGCCCGGCCCGGTCGCGATCGCGTCCCACACCTGTTGCGGGGTGGCCGCCAGCTCGACTTCCTTGCGCAGCTCGAACTTCCGTCCCATCAGGACTCCTTGCCAGTGTTGACGTCGTCGGCGAGCACCGGTCGCACGCTCGGGTGCACGGCCACCAGCACCCGGTGCGCGCGGCCGCCCGCCGCTGTCTCATCGTGGTACTTGCCCACCAGCCCTGCCACCGCGGCGGCCAGCTCACGGGCGAAGGCGGCCCGCTGCTCCGCCGAGGCGAACCTGATCTCGCCGTCCAGGGCGTAGGTGGCCACCGGCTTGCCAGCCTTGCGGCTGCCGGTGATCAGGTGGCCGACGTCGCGGACCAGCCGGGCGGCCAGCGCGAGCAGCCAGCGCGCGGAGAGCTGGTCCGGCGAGCGCGCCGGATCGGGCTGCACCGCGCCCAGCGCGGCGGGCGAGATGACGTAGGAGGCGGCGGTCGCGCGCAGCACCCGCTCGGTGAAGTTGCCCTTGCGGCGTTCCTCCACCAGTTCGACCAGGCCGTGCTTCTCCAGTTCCCGCAGGTGGTAGTTGACCTTCTGCCGGGCCACGCCCACCCGCGCGGCCAGCGAGCTGGCCGAGCCCGGCTCGGCCAGCTCGGCGAGCAGACGCGACCGCAGCGGATCCAGACTGCTCTCCGCCGCGGCCGCGTCCTCGATCACCGCGACATCTTCCATGCGGCCATCGTGGCTTGGACAAATTTTTTTGTCAAGGGCTCCCGGTGATCAGCACCCGGAGGTGGCCGGCTGGCCGGCGAACCGGTCGGCCAGGAACTGGTGGGCGGCCTCGTTGCCGGTGTAGACCAGCGTGATGTGGTCGCTGGGGTAGCCCTGCCAGCGCGCGTTGACCCCCAGCCGGCAGTAGGCGGCGAAGAGCTCCTTGGCCTGCGGCGGGTACACCAGGTCGTCGTTGTCGCCGTGGTATTGGAAGACCGGGACCTGGATCTTGTTGCCGCCCAGCTTGTTCTCCCTGACCCTGGCCAGCCAGGGCGGGGTCAGCACCGGGCTCGTGGTGGTGTGGTCGGCCAGCCTGCCGTTGGGGTACCAGGTGAGCAGCTCCACCGTGCAGGCCTCGCGCTGCATCCGCGCGTACTCCGCCCGCCCCTTGTCGTTGAGGTAGTCATCCAGCTTGAGCTCCGGATAGGCCCGGTCCAGGCCCATCAGCGCGGTGGCCAGCAAGCCGTAGCCGCGCTTGCCGTCCAGCGGCAGCGCCACCTGGATCAGGTCCGCCGGGACGCCGCCGCCGACCACGCCGACCAGGTTCAGCTCCGGGGCGTAGGACGGCTGCAACTCCCCCGCCCACATGGCCGCGCCGCCACCCTGGGAGTAGCCGCGCAGGGCGACCTTGGCGCCTGCGGACAACCCGGTGCCCGGCAGCCGCAGCGCCGCCCGGACCACGTCGAGCACCGCGGTGCCCATCGAGCGGCCGACGGTGTAGGTGGTGCGCGGCTCCGGCCGGTAGCCCTCGTAGTCGGTGATGGCCACCGCGTAGCCGCGGGTCAGCAGGTCGGTCACCGCGGGCTGCTCGTACAGCGCGCCGACGTCGATCATCCGCGAGGGCGTGCAGCGGAAGGCCGGGCCGTGCGTGCCCACCGCCAGGCCCACCACCGGCGCGGTCTTGGGATCGACGTCCTTGGGCACCAGCACGGTGCCGGTCACCGCGTGCCGCTGGCCCAGCGCGTTGGTGGACAGGTACATCACCTGCCAGGCCTTGGCCTTCGCCCTGGTCGGCGGGTTGTCCGAGACCCGGGAGCGGACGAGGTCGCCCGGCGCGCCGGCCGGCAACGGGTCCGGCGGCTGGTAGAAGCTGTCCTCCGCGAGGGCTGCCGGTGGCAGCAGCGCTGCCAGCAACAGGGCGCTGAGCAACGCCGGCACAACGCGGCGAATGGAACGTGACATCGCTCGACCTCCGAGCCGCACGACTTGGTGAAAACAGGGAATTGGCCAGCTGGCCGACTCCGCAAAACTACCACTGACCCCACTGCGCCCGAAGTACTATTCTTTGTCATCACCTCACAAAACCGCCGCCGGAAATACGCACCTCACCACGAGGACCTCACACGATCAGGCGACGTCTCTCGACAGAGAAATGTTCACATTTGACAGAATTGGCGGCGGCTCAGCTAATACACGGTATGCGTCTGGCGAGTCGGCTGTGGTCGACCATCCCCAAGGAGTTCGCCCGCCCGTTCCGTCCGCACGTGGGGCGCATGACCGCGGACATGATCCAGGAGATCCGGCGCGCGGTGCCGGAGTACGAGGCGCTGCTGGGCAGCGAGCACGAGGCGGTCATCGTCGAGGCGATCGAGAAGGCGATCCTGTACTGCATCGACCACCTCGGCGACCCGAAGTTCCGCAGTGACGAGTGGGCCAGCTACCTGCGTCACCGGGGCATGGTGGAGTTCCACGAGGGCCGCAGCGCGAACGCGTTGCAGACCGCGTACCGGGTCGGCGGCAAGGTGGCCTGGCGGCACGTCTCCGCAGTCGGGCAGAGCATGGGCGCGCCGCCGGAGCTGCTGTTCACCGCCGCCGAGGCGATCTTCGCCTATGTCGAGGAGCTGTCCGCGCTGGCCGTGGACGGCTACACCGAGGCCCAGCGCAGGGCCGCGGGCAGCCGGGAACGCAGGCGCCGCCGCCTGCTGGAGCTGATCCTGGCCGACCCGCCGCCCTCCCGGCGGGTGCTGCTCCAGCACGCCGAGGCGGCCCGCTGGACCGTGCCGGAGACCGTGGTCGCGGTGGCCCTGGAACCCCGCGGCGACCAGCACACCCTCAGCCCGCCCGCGCTGACCGCCGAGGTGCTGGTCGACCTGGAGGGCGAGCTGCCCTGCCTGGTCACCGCCGATCCGGAACGGCACCTGCGCGACCTGGCCCGCAACCTCAACGGCTGGCGGGCCGCGGTCGGCCTGCCGGTGCCACTGGCCGAGGCGGCGATCTCGCTGCGCGGCGCGCGCCGGGCCCTGCGCTTGGTGCAGCGCGACCTGCTGCCGGACCGGCCGGTGACCTGGTGCGCTGACGAGCTGCCCACGCTGTGCCTGTTCGCCGACGAGTTCCTCATCGGCGAACTGGCCCGGCGCTGCCTGACCCCGCTGGACGACCTCACCCCGAAGCAGCGCCGCCGCCTGGCCGACACCCTGCTGGCCTGGCTGAGCAGCCGCCGCAACGCCCTGGAGATCGCCGCGGACCTCGATGTGCACCCGCAGACCGTGCGCTACCGGTTGCACCAGCTGGAACGGCTCTTCGGCGACCAGCTCACCGACCCGGACCAGCGGCTGGCGCTGGAGCTGGCGCTGCGGGCGGAGCGGCTGCTGCACCCGCACCCCTGAGGGGTCAGTGGTACTCCACGCTCATCGACTCCGCGGACATGGTCAGCTCGGCGATGGCGACCTGGTCGTGCCGGGTGTCGAAGCTGGGCGCGGCGATCCGGGTCGGGAAGGCGCTGCGCACCCGCCAGGTGACCAGCAGCTCGGGGCCGGGGTCGTTGGTCAGGCTGATCGACAGGTCCCGCTCCGCCACCCGGTCGCCCCAGGCCGTGCCCAGCCAGTTCCACAGTTCGCCGCGCGCCGCGCACACCCCCCGGGTGAGCGTGAAGTCGACGTTGTGCCGCCGTGCCCCCAGCGGTTCTCGCCCGGTCTGCAGGCCGGTGACCCGGACAAACGCCATCACATCGCCGTCCACCGCCACCCGGAACCGATAGGACGGCATCGGGGGACGCCTAGTGGTCAGTTCGGACGACGCGCGCATGGGCTGCCCTCTCACCTGGACAAAGATCAGTGCCCCCAGCATGCGACGACGGAGCGTGACGCCGCCGTGACGTGGCGCACAAAGCGGCCTCAGTTCCGCAATCGCAACGTCGTGACCAGTTGGTTGTCCGGTCCTGACACCAGGCCGGTGAACAGCGGGCTGAGGTCCTCCCGCACCCCGCACCCGGTGAACGGCGGGATCCGGAACACCGAGGTGTAGCGGTAGTCGGTGTTCGGCAGGATCGGCAGGTCCCCGACCAGCCGGATGACCATCGGCTCCTCGGTGCGACAGCCGGGGCCGACGTCGAGGGGCACGCCGGCCTGGCGGACGTCACGCAGGCGCAGCCGCAGGTTGACCGTGATGTCCAGCTTGCCGCCGGGCAGCGTGCCCGCCGCGGGGCCGACCGGCTCGAACTCGACGGTGGCGGTGGAGGGCACGAAGCCCAGCACGACGAAGTAGGACCGGCTCGGCGGGATGGCCAGGGTGCCGGTGAGCTTGCCGGTGCCGAGGTTGACCGTGGTCTGCATGACGCCGGGGGCGGTGGTCAGCTCCGAGCCGAGCTTGCGGATCCGGGAGGTGGTGCGGACGTCGTGGCGCAGCTCGATGTCGGCGGTCGGGGACGCGCCGGGGATGAGCGGGGTGGGGCACGGGCCGGGGCTGGGGCTCGGTCCGGGGCCGGGGGTTGGGCTCGGTCCGGGGCTCGGGGATGGGCTCGGACCGGGCGAGGAGGTGGGCGGTGGGCTGGTGACTGGTGGTGGGCCGGAGCTGGTCGTGGGAGCGGGGCTACTCGTGGGGCCAGGACTGGTCGAGGGACCGGGGCTGGTCGTCGGACCGGGACTGGTCGCCGGGCCGGGACTGGTCGCCGGGCCGGGACTGGGGGCCGGGCCGGGACTGGGGGCTGCGGGACTGGGGGCTGCGGCGGGGCGCGCCGACCCCGGGGCCGTCGGAGACCCCGGGATCGGCGCGGTGGGCGTGGCCGACGGCTCGATGGCGGACCGGGCCGTCAGCCGGTCACCAGGCAGTGGTGCCTGGCGCTGTGGGGACACAAGCTGGGGGGAAACCAGCTGGGCCGCGGGGAGCGCGCTGGTCAGGCACGGGCTTGCCTGACCAGCGCCACTCCCCTGGCCCGGCTCGGTGGTCAGTGGGGCGTTGTGCTCGGCGGGTGCGGCGCCGGCGGTGATCACCACGGCTGTGGTGGCCAGGACGGTGGCGAGACCGGTCAACCGCCATCGCCACTGGTGAGCGGCATAGGACTCCCTGGTCATCTCTGGGCCGGGATCGTGGGGAACTCGGCCAGCTGGTCGGGGGTCGGCGGGTCCACCACAACCGGGGCGCCCCAGTCGCGGTAGCTCGCCGAGACGGTTCCGATCGACGCCCGCACCGGCCGGTCGTCTCCGTCCAGCACCAACTGGATCCTGTGACCGGCTGGCACGGCAACTTCGTAGCTCACACCTTCGGGTGAGGTCTGCGCGGCGGCCAGGGTGGCCCCGGCCGGGATGAGCTTGCGCGGGTCCGACAGGTCGCGGATCCGGTCGGCCACCTCGGCCATGGGTTTGGCCAGCTCAGCGCCGTCGCCGGTGAGGCGGAGCCAGGGCTTGGCGCCCGGTGCGCGGTGGTCGTCGGGGATCCGGACGAAGGACGCGTCGGGCAGGAACGCGTACGTCACCGGCTGACCACCTTGCTGGGTCAGCTCGCACCGGGCGCTGGTGGTGTCCCGGCGGCAGGCGGCCCGGCCGGTCACCCCCAGATCGAGGTCCACCGCGACGGACTTCTGCTTTTCGGCGGCGGTGGTGATGGCCCTGGACAGGGTGTCGGCGTCGGGGTGACCGGGCGCGGCGGCCGGGCTGCCGCAGGCGGTCAGCACGAGCAGCGCGAGCAGGCTGTGGATGGTGGCACGCATGGCGGTCTCCGGCAGGCTAGGTTGGGACCCGGGCGCGGACGGGCTGGCGGCGACGCCGTCCGCACCCGGGAGTCGGGCTACTTCTTCTTCAGGTCGAGCGTGATCGAGTTGCCGGGGCCGGAGGTCACGGCGCTGACCACATCGGTGATGAAGGTGCCGCAACCGGCGAACTTGGCGATCTCGTAGTCGCCGGTCAGGGTGCCGCCGACCATCGGGTTGAAGTTCGGCCCGGAGGTCAGCGCGATGTCCGAGGGCTTGGTCGTCTTGCAGGTGTCGCCGATGACCACCGGGATGCCCCACACCCGCACGTCGGGCAGCTTGATGGTGACCTTCGAGTTCGACTTGACCACGCCGCCGGTGAACGTGCCGGTGGTCTTGCCCTCGGGCACCAGCTCCACCGCGGCCTCGGTGGGCAGGAAGCCGAAGAGCTTGAAGCTGGCCTTGGTCTTGGGCAGGGACAGGTCACCGGAGAGTGCGCCGGACTGCAGGTTGACCTTGGCGTCGAAGTTGCCGGGGCCGAGCACGACCGCGGTGTTGAGCTTCTTGATCTGGGACTTGCCGTTGAGCCCGTAGCTGATCTCCAGGTCCGACGGCGGGTTCGAGGTCGTGGTGGTCGGCTGGGTGCTGCTGGTGGTGGTGCTGGTCGGGCTGGTCGTGCTGCTCGAGGTGGTGGTCGGGGTGGTGCTGCTGGTCGTGCTGCTGCTGGTCGTGGTGGTGGTCCCGCCGCCGGGCGGCAGCACGTCGACCTCGTAGAGCCTGGTCTTCTGCGGCGGCTCGGTCTTCTTGATCGTGCAGGCCGAGTCGAAGGTGCCCAGGCCGGTCGGCGTGCCGTCGGCCTTGAGCGGGGTCAGCGTGGTCAGGAAGTCACCCACGTCGATCGTGGTGCGGCCCGGGTTGGGCAGCGCGAAGGACGGGGCCTTGCCCTTGGCCACCACGTCGAAGGCCCCGGAGTCCGGGATCGGGGTCTTCGGGAAGGTCATCGGCACCTTGAGGTCCAGGGCGAGCCCTGCGTTGTCCAGCTTGGTGTCGGCGGTGGCCTTGCCCTCGATGGTGGCCGCGGAGACCAGCTTCAGCCCCGCGGTGGCGTCGGCCGGGACGGTGGCCACCGCGGTGACCTCGACCTCCGGGGTGGGCTGACCGGCCACCGGCTTGTCCGGCAGGCCGACCACGGTGATCTTGACCGACATGTCCTTCACGCCGATCAACGGGAACGGGCAGCTGTACACCAGGGTCAGCTCGGCCGGGGGCGCGGCCACGCCGGTGCCCGCGCCCGCCAGCACGCCGGCGGCGGTCAGCATCGCCCCGACGGTCACCGTGGCCAGTGCCCCGGCAAGCCTGCTGCGATTGTTCATCTTCATTGACTCCTCATCGCACGGGATTGGCTCACCCCACCCAACGGCATTCGAGAAGGCTGGTTACGGGAAATTTTCCGGAATTCTTTTTCTTGTCAACGGGCGCTAATCAATGATCATCGCGATTGTCATCGAGTGCGCACGCACACAAGGCCCGACGTTTGGGTGTTGACCCACTTGATTATGCGGCAATAACGTCCGCCGGACCCGTAACCGATTCGAAAGGCCTATTTCCATGCCCGAAGTAGCGATACCGGTCGCGGTGGACGCCGACGAGGTGCTCGCCGACGTCGTCGAGATGATCCGGACCCTGCTGGCGCACTACGGCCTGGAGGACGTGGCCATCGGCCGCTGGTGCCGGTTCCACGACGACCTGGACCTGGAGAGCATCGACCTGGTCAAGCTGGCCACCGCACTGCGAGACCGCTACGGCGAGCCGGTGAACCTGGCCGCGTTCCTGGCCGGGCTGGACCTGGACGCGCTGATCGGGCTGACCGTCGGGCACCTGGTCGACTACATCGTGGCCGCGCTGCGCGCCGCCGGGACGGAGCAGCGCCGGTGACCCTGTTGACCGTGTGCGGCCTGGACACGCACGTGCAGCGGATGCTGCCCAAGGGCGACCGCCCGGAGGCGCCGCTGGTGGTGTGCGTGCACGGCATCCTCACCGACAGCCTGGCCAGCTACTACTTCACCCTGGGCCCGGCGCTGGCCGCCGCCGGGTACGAGGTGCTGATGTACGACCTGCGCGGGCACGGCCGCAGCCACCGCCCGGCCACCGGCTACCAGCTGGAGCGCTTCGTCGGCGACCTGCGGCACCTGCTGGACCGGTTGCAGGTGCGCCGCCCGGTGCACCTGATCGGCAACTCCTTCGGCGGCACGGTCGCCTTCGGCCTGGCCGCGGCCAACCCGGAGCTGGTGGCCAGCCTGGCCTTCATCGAGTCCGAGCCCGCGCTGGAGCCGTGGCGGCCGAAGATGGCGGCCAACCTGGCCAGGGCCAAGCGGGAGCTGGTGCGCGAGGAGTCGCTGGCCTGGATCGCCACCGAGTACAACCCGCACACCGCGCGGCTGGCCAAGGGCGCGGCGAAGCTGTTGCACAGCACCACGATCGCCGAGGACATCCCGGCCAGCCAGGTGCTCGACGAGGCGAGGGTGGCCGCGATCGAGGCGCCGGTCTTCGGCATCTACGGCGACCGCTCGGACCTGGCGGTGCAGGCGCCGTGGCTGGAGAAGCTGCTGCCGCGCTGCCGCACGGTGGTCATCCCGGACCAGGAGCACTCGGTGCTGATCGAGCGCACCCCGCTGACCAAGGCGCTGCTGCTGGAGTGGCTCAACGAGCACGCGCTCAGCGCACCGGCAGGTCCCGTTCCGCCCACTCGGCCATCGCGGTGAACACCGGCCGCAGCCGGTAGCCCGCCTCGGTCAGCTCGTACTCGACCCGGGGCGGCACCTCGGCGTAGGCGGTCCGGGTGAGCAGCCTGGACCGCTCCAGCCCCTTCAACCGCGCGGAGAGGGTCTTCGGGCTGATACCGGGCAGCGCGGCGCGCAGCTCGGTGAACCGCCGAGGACCCTCCAGCAGCTCGCGCACCACCAGCGTGGCCCACGGTCCCTCCAGCACGATCAGGAACCGGGCGATCGGGCACTCCGGCAAAGTGTGGTCCGGCTCACTCATCCAAACTCCATTAGTTCATTTGAGGAAACTGGTTCCCCGTCGGAACTATAGCGGGCATGACCTACCTCGTACACGGCGCCACCGGCGCTCAGGGCGGCCCCGTCGCCGAGCTGCTCAAGGCCAACGGCCACGACGTCCGCCCGCTCACCCGCGCCCTGGCCAGCCTCGACGACGCCGCCGCGCTGACCAGCGCCTACGCCGGGGTGGATGCCGCTTTTGTGCACCTGCCGATCACCCCCGACCCGGCCGCCCCGGCACGCTGGGCCGAGGCGATCGGCACGGCCGCGCTGGCCGCCGGGGTGCGCCGGGTGGTGATCTCCACCAGCGGCGGCGTGCCCGAGGCGCCCGCCCAGGCCGACCGGATGGCCATGCTGCACGGGCTGGCCGCGCGGCTGCGCGCGGGCGGGGCGCGGGTCACCGTGCTGGCGCCCCGGTTCTTCCGGGAGAACCTGCTGCTGCCGCCGATCCAGGAGCGGCTGCGTGCCGAGAGCGTGCTGGCCTACCCGATCCGCGCCGACCAGGTCATCGCCTGGTCCAGCCACCTGGACGTGGCCGAGGCCGCGGTCGCCGCGCTGACCGGCGCGGACGCTCCCGAGCTGGTCCACCTGGGCCAGCCACTGACCGGTCCCGAGCTGGCCGAGGCCTTCACCGCGCACCTCGGCAGGCCGGTGCGCTACGAACAGCTGACCCCGGAGCGCTTCACCGAGCTGATGACGCCGCTGTTGGGCGCGGGCGCGGCGGCCGGGATCGCCGCCGCCTACGCCGAGCTGGCCACCCTGCCGGGCGCGAGCTTCCCGGCTGACCAGGGCGGCGAGGCCTTGCTGGGCACCGGGATCCGGTCCACGCAGGCCTGGCTGACCGAGCTGGGCGTCCCGGCCTGAGGCACTCGGCGCCGGGCCCACGATCACGAAGTGCAAGAACTCACTCCCCAGGAGACACCTGTCCGGCGGGTCCTGAGGCCGCGTGTGGTGGATCTCGCACGCGATCGCCGGGCCCAGCCCGCCGCTGGCGGCACCGCCGGAACGACCCCGTACGACCTGGTACGCGGCCGTCCCTGCGGCACCGCCAGCGGCGACCTGGACTCCGGCGCTCACGCACGAGATCCACCACACGCGGCCTCGGCCGACCGTGCGTAGGGTGTTCCGCGTGAGTACACATTTCGATGTCGTGGTGCTCGGCGCCGGACCCGGCGGGTACGTCGCGGCAATCCGAGCCGCGCAACTCGGCCTGCGGACCGCGGTCGTCGAGGAGCGCTACTGGGGCGGGGTCTGTCTCAACGTGGGCTGCATCCCGTCGAAGGCGCTGCTGCGCAACGCCGAGCTGGCGCACATCTTCCAGCACGAGGCGCAGGAGTACGGGTTCTCCGTCGAGGGCGGGAAGGTCAGCGTCGACTACGGCGCCGCCTACAGCCGCAGCCGCAAGGTCGCGGACGGGCGGGTCAAGGGCGTGCACTTCCTGATGCGCAAGAACGGCATCACCGAGTTCACCGGCCGGGGCGCGTTCCTGGACGCCAACCGGATGCAGGTCGCGCTGGCCGAGGGCGGCACCGAGACGATCAGCTTCGACCACTGCGTCATCGCCGCGGGCGCCTCGCCGCGACTGCTGCCGGGGACCTCGCTGTCGGACCGGGTGGTCACCTACGAGGAGCAGATCCTCGCCGACAGCCTGCCGGGCAGCATCGTGATCGCCGGCGCGGGCGCGATCGGCGTGGAGTTCGCCTACGTCCTGGTCAACTACGGGGTCGACGTCACCATCGTGGAGTACCTGGACCGCCTGGTGCCGCTGGAGGACGAGGAGGTGTCCAAGGAACTGGCCAAGGCCTACCGCAAGCTGGGCATCACGCTCAAGACCAGCACCAGGGTGGACCGGATCGACGACTCCGGCGACCAGGTCAAGATCGAGGTCACCGGGCCGCAGGGCGCGGAGACGCTGCACGCGGACAAGGTGTTGCAGGCCATCGGCTTCGCGCCCAACGTCAACGGCTACGGCCTGGAGAACACCGGCGTCCGGCTCACCGAGCGCGGCGCCATCGACATCGACGGGCGCGGCCGCACCAGCGTGCCGCACATCTACGCCATCGGCGATGTCACCGCCAAGCTGATGCTCGCGCACGCCGCCGAGGCGATGGGCGTGATCGCCGCGGAGACCATCGCGGACGTGGAGACCATGGAGCTGGACTTCACCATGATCCCGCGCGCCACCTACTGCCAGCCGCAGATCGCCAGCTTCGGCCTCACCGAGAAGCAGGCCAGGGACGCCGGGCACGAGGTCAAGGTGGCCAAGTTCCCGTTCACCGCCAACGGCAAGGCGCCCGGGCTCAACGACACCCGCGGCTTCGTCAAGCTGATCTCCGACGCCAAGTACGGCGAGCTGCTCGGCGGTCACCTGATCGGGCCCGAGGTCACCGAGCTGCTGCCCGAGCTGACCCTGGCGCAGCAGTGGGACCTGACCGTGCACGAGCTCGCCCGCAACGTGCACGCCCACCCGACCCTGGGTGAGGCGGTCAAGGAGGCCCTGCACGGCCTGGCCGGACACATGATCAACATGTGATCACGGGGTTCCCCGGGGCCACTTCTGGGTACCGCCCCGGGGAACTCCCCACCTGGCGCTGATCGTCGCCGCGGCCGCTGAACTGACGCGTTTGGACAGTCCGCGCCGAGGTATTCGGTTGTCGTGGAACTGCTCCGAAGTCTGGGTGTGTACGCGCCGCAGCGCGACACCACGTTGCTGGTCGACGCCATGCTCGCCGCGCCGTTCCCCACCGGCGCGCGGGTCCTGGACGTCGGCACCGGTTCCGGCGCGCTCGCCGAGGCCGCGGCCATCGCGGGCGCGGCCGAGGTGACCGCGATCGACGTGTCCCGGCGCGCGGTGCTCACCGCCCGGCTACGCACCCTGCGGCACTGGCCACGGGTGCGCGTTCGCCGCGGTGATCTGCGCTTCTGCCTGCGCGGCAAGGAGTTCGACCTGGTGCTAGCGAACCCGCCGTACGTGCCCGCGGCCCGGCCCGCGCTGCCCGAGCGAGGTCCGGCCAGGGCCTGGGACGCCGGGCCGGACGGCCGCGCGCTGCTGGACCCGCTGTGCGCGCGGGCGCCGGAGCTGTTGGCGCCCAAGGGAACCATGCTGCTGGTGCAGTCGGCCTTCGCCGGCACCGAGGACACCCTGGACCGGCTGCGCGCGGGCGGGCTCAAGGCCGCCGTGGTGGCCAGGGACCGGATTCCGTACGGTCCGGTGCTGCGTGAACGGGCGGAGTGGCTGGTGCGCAACGGTTTCGCCGACCCCGGCCAGGACGAGGAGCTGGTGGTGATCCGTGCCGACCGGACCCGCTGACCGACCGCGCCGGATGCGCCTGGTCACCGGCGGCCCGCTGCTGGTGGAAGGGCCAGTCGAGCTGGAGCTGCCCGACGGCGAGGTCCTGCACTGCTCCCGGTTCCAGGTCGCGGTGTGCCTGTGCCGCCGCAGCAAGAGCTATCCGTTGTGCGACACCAGTCATCGCCGCCGCACGAAGTCCACTCAGGACGGTTGACCGCCCACCCGCGCGCGCACGCCCTCCGCGAGCACGGTGGTGAACCCGTTGTCCCGCAGCACTTTCCGGTGTTGCGGGACAACGGGTCTCGGCTCGTCGTCAGATGAGGGAGGTCTGCCCGGCCCGCCAGCAGCCCAGCAGGTGCTCGGCCAGCCGCTGTTCCAGGAACTCGGTGGCCTGCACGCCCAGCACCACGTCGGCGGCCAGCTCCGGTTCGCGCGCCAGCAGGTCGCCGAGCACGTCGTGCCGCAGCACCTGCTCGTGCACCGCGTCGGCCTCGATGTGCTCGGTGAAGAACTCCACGCAGGCCGGGTCGGCGTTCAGCCGTTCCAGCGCCTGCGCCATCCGGCGGGCGCTGGGCGCGGTGGTGATCTCGGCGGCGGCGAAGTGCCCGACCAGCGCGCCGCGCAGCGAACGGCGCAGGCCGAACAGCGACATCATGTTGACCGGCGCCAGCGCCACCGCGGGCACCCGGTCCAGGTAGGCGAGGTAACCGGGATCCAGGCCCGCACCGGTGAGCAGGTTGGCGTAGAGCTGGGAGTGCATGCGCTCGGCGTCGCCGCCGCCGAACTCGTCGAACTCCACCGCGACCAGCGCCGCCTTGGCCTTGCCGCGCAACCGGGGCAGCACCCAGGCGTGCGGGTCGGCCTCCTTGAGGTGGTAGAGCGAGCGGTGGGTGAAGTACTCCCGCACCTGCCACCACTCCCCCTCATCGCGCAGGAAGTGCGAGACCCCGTTGCCCTCCACCGGTTCCACCAGCAGTTCGTCCACTGTGGACCATACGTCCGCGCCGCCTGCCACCTCGTGGCGCAGCGCGGCCAGGAAGGTCCGTTCCAGCGCGGTGCGGAAGGCGATCATCGCCGGGTCCCACTCCCAGTCCGGGTCGGCCTCGGCGAATCCCTGGTAGTGCAGCTCGTAGAGGGTGTACAGCGCGAGGTGCAGGTCCTCGCCGAAGGGCTCCGGCGTGCCCGGGGCCGGGAAGGTCGCGGTGCCGGGCTCCTCGCGCAGGATGCGCACCACGGCCGCGGACAGCGGGCCGCGCGGGCGCGGGAGCACCGGGCTCAGTGAGACAGCGGTCATCGTCACCTCCCGCGAGTACCCGGATCCGGCAGGCTCAAGCGCGGGTCAGCTCGGCGGCCAGCAGCGCTACCACCGCCCCGGCCCCGTGCGCGGCCGCCACCCGCTGCCGCTGCGCGCCGGCGCCCTGGGCGAGCACCCGTGCCAGCAGCTGGGTCACCAGCGCCAGATCGCCCGCCTGGGCCAGCGCCGGGCGCACCCAGTCGAGCAGTTCGGCCAGCAGCTCGGTGGCGGGCAGCCGCTTCTCGTGCACCGGGTGCACCCCTGGTCCAGTGAGGCCGTAGCGGGCGGCCGACCAGACCGCGGCCGCGCCGACCTGCTCGCGCACCACCGGTTCCGGCCTGCCCCTCTCCACTTCGGACAGTCCGGTGTGGACCAGGGCCCGGCTCAACGCGGCCTGGGCCAGTGCCTCGGCCGCGGTGGGCACCGCGTCGGCGACCCGGAACTCCAGGGTCGGGAAGCGCGGGGACGGGCGCAGCAGCCAGAAGCTCTGCGTGTGGTCGACCAGCGCGCCGCAGTCCACCAGCCGGGCCACCTCGGCGTCGTACTGCTGCGCCGAGCCGAACGAGGGCGGCAGCCCGGAGCCGGGGAACCGGGACTGGCACACCATCCGCCAGCTCGCGTACCCGGTGTCCCGGCCCGCCCAGAACACCGAGTTGCCGGCGAGCGCGAGCAGGGTCGGCAGCCACGGCCGCAGGTGGTTCATCACCGCGACCGCGGTCTCCCGGTCCGGCACGCCGACGTGCACGTGGCAGCCGGAGACCTGGTAGTCCTCGACGATCCCGGCGTAGCGCCGCCCGATCTCGGCGAACCGCTCCCCCTCGGCCACTCCCGGCGGCGCGCCGTCGAGCACCGGGGTGCCGGTGGAGAGCAGCAGCAGGCCCTCGGCGCGGGCCGCCGCGTCCAGCTGCCGCCGGGCCGCGAGCAGCTGCCCGCCCAGCCCGGCCAGGTCGGCGCACACCCCGGTGGCCGCCTCCACCTGGGTGTCCATCAGTTCGGTGTGCAGGTTCCCGGCGGCGGGCGGACCGGCGCGGCGCAGCACGCGCGCGGCCGCCCGGACCGGCCGTCCCGAGGCCGGATCCACCAGCAGGAACTCCTCCTCGACCCCCATGGTCAGCGTCATGCCCCGCAGGTACCCCGTTTGCGCGGCCGTCAAGACCGGGGTTGAGCCGCAGCGGTCCGGGTATGTCGGTGGGCGGGCGCGCCGAGGCCGAGGAGGAGACATGCGGTGGGGTTACACGCTGATGACCGAACAGGCCGGACCGGCCCAGCTGGTCCGTGACGCCGAGGCCGCCGAGGGGGCCGGGTTCGACTTCGAGGTGATCAGCGACCACTACTCGCCGTGGCTGGACAGCCAGGGCCACTCCCCGTACGCGTGGAGCGTGCTGGGCGCGGTCACCCAGCGCACCGAGCGGGTCGAGCTGATGACCTACGTGACCTGCCCGCTGATCCGCTACCACCCGGCGGTGGTCGCGCAGAAGGCCGCCACCGTCCAGCTGCTCTCGGACAACCGGTTCACCCTGGGCCTGGGCGCGGGTGAGAACCTCAACGAGCACATCACCGCGCAGGGCTGGCCACCGGCGAACATCCGGCACGAGATGCTGGAGGAGGCGGTGCGGATCATCGGCGAGCTCTTCGACGGCGGCTACGTCAACTACTCCGGCAACCACTACCGGGTGGACTCGGCCAAGCTGTGGGACCTGCCCGAGAAGCGCGTCCCGGTGGCGGTCGCGGTCTCCGGCAAGCAGTCCGTGGCCCGCTTCGCCCTCTCCGCCGACGCGATGATCGCGGTGGAACCGGAGGCCGAGCTGTGTGCGACCTGGGACGCCAGCCGCGGCAACCACTCGCCCAGCCGCAAGATCGGCCAGCTGCCGGTGTGCTGGGACGAGGAGACCGAGGCCGCGGTGGCGCGGGCGCACGAGCAGTTCCGCTGGTTCGGCGGCGGCTGGAAGGTCAACGCCGAACTGCCCGGCCCGGCTGGCTTCGCCGGAGCTACCCAGTTCGTGACCAAGGAGGACGTGGCCGCCTCCATCCCCTGCGGCCCGGAGGTGCAGCCGATCCTGGACAGCGTGCGGGAGTTCATCGATGCCGGGTTCACCGATGTCGCGCTGGTGCAGATCGGCGGCGACCACCAGGACGGCTTCCTGCGCTTCGCCGAGTCGACCTTGCTGCCCGCGCTGCGCGAGCTGGGCTGAACGGCACGGGGCCCGGGAGATCCGTCCCGGGCCCCTCTGTGCGCTGTTCAGTCGGTCGGACCGGGTGGGGTCAGACCAGGAAGGTGCGGTCGAAGGAGCAGTTCAGCACCGGGGTGTTGAGACCGGTGCACTGACGAGGCGCCTGCCGCCAGACCTGACCCTGGGGAGCGATCAGCGTGGTGGTGTAGCCGAGGATCTGCTCGGCGCCACGGGTCACCGGGGAGTGGGTGGCGGAGCTGACACCCTGGTAGAGGTAGGCGAACCCGAACCGGGGTGCGGCCTGCTCGACCTGGCGGGTCTCGGAGTAGAGGGTCGCCTGGCCGGTCATGATCACCGGCAGGCCGCAGTTCGTGCGGCCCTGGAAGGAGATCCGGACGTTCTGGGTGTCCGAGGGCCACTGCGCCCTCAGGTTGATGGTGCAGATCGTGGCAGCCGAGACACCCTGGGCGCGGACCTGGAACTGGTCGCTGATCACCGTGTCGGGGATCGGGGCGGCGTTGGCGGAGACGCCGGCGACCAGTGTGGTCAGGCCGACGAACGCGGCGACTACCAGTGCACGCAACCGCATGACTTTCAACCTCCGAAATGGGGGTGGACTTGCTAACGGTCACTATTCAGACATGCCGGCCGGGTCCCGGTCCAGCAATTCCGGCTGCGATCAATCGGGGATACCGAGCGTCTGTGTGCAAGCAATTACCGGGGTTGGATGTCGAAAACCGGACCGGTGGATGCGGTGAGTACGCACTGGTTGGGGTAAGTGCGCTGAAAACGAACCGGGCGCCCCTGCCAGTGTCCGCGGGCGGTGACCGTCACCGGGCGGTAGTCACGCGGGCAGCCGGGGTGCGCCGGATCACCGGGCAGCCGGGCGAGATCTCCGTTTGCCCTGGTCAGATCGGCGCAGGCGGCTGCGGCGCGGGGGTGGTCGCCGCCGGGCGGCTGACAGGTGAGGGTGCGGCGGTGCGCGATCGGGGCCGGGTCCTCACCCTCGGCGATGGTCAGCGTCAGGCGGCTGGACTGGGCCGGTCCGGCATTCACCGGCCCGGCGGTCAGCCCGGCCCCGGAAATGGCCGCGACAATAGCGGCGGTCGCGAACAAGCGTTGGCGCATAGTGTTGCCTCCACACAGAAAACCGACGGGAGCGGTTCTCGCTCCCGTCGGTATACGGGTGGGACAATTCAAAGCTCGCGCCCAGGACGGCGGAACCCACTGAAAGCAGGAGTCAGACCGTTTCGGCGTGTTCGCGGTAGGCGGCCAGCCCCTCGACCAGCCGGGCGCGGGAGGCCGCGCGCAGCCGCGGCGGGCCGGGCTGGCCGAGCCGGTGCTCCCCGGCCCGCACGTCGTCGAGGAACCCGCGCACCTCGGCCGGGGCGGGCAGCAGGGCGTCGCCGAAGTAGGCCAGGGTGATCATGTCCTCACCGGTGCGGGACTCCAGGGCGGCGTACCAGCCCTGGCTTTCGTCCCACAGCAGGGCCAGGTCGAGGCCGGGGAAGCGTTCCAGCCGCCAGTCCAGCGCCAGGTAGGCCGAGGCGGGCGGCTCGGGGTCGATCGTGCAGGATTCGAGGCCGATACCGAGCGACCGTGCCACTTCCGCGATGTAGCCCTGCAGGCCGCGCGCGAAAGCGTGTTCGGTATCCATCACCGCACCCGTCATGGCCCCCTCTTTCCACTTGTGGTTCACAGTTCGTGTCAGGGGGATTCACCGGATGCCCGTACCGCAAACTCTTGCAGGGCAAGATTTTCAGGTGGTGTGGATCACCGTTCGTGCCGGCGGGCGGCGCGGCCGCCGGCACGGGTGACCCGGTGGCTCAGTACACGTAGACGCTGTTGGCCGCGAGGTCGATCGAGGGGTCGCCGCTGCCGGGGCTGATCGGGTAGGGCCGCCCGGTGCAGTCCCGGCTGGCGAACAGGGACGCGGTGCGCGAGCCGTTGTTGAAGCCGGACTTGGCCCGGCCCTCGCCCCACTTGTGGTCGTAGAGGTTGACGCAGGTGCCGCGCTCGGGGTCGAGTGCCCGCACGTTGAACGGGTTGCCCAGGTAGTTCTCCTGGTCCCACAGGCACAAGGCGCCGGAGTGCGGGCAGGGCGAGGCGGGCGCCGCCGAGGCGGTGCCGGCCAGGGCGGAACCGGCCAGCGCGGTCACCGCGAACGCGGTGAGGGCCAGCCGGGCGGTACGGGAAACGGACTTGCGCACGACAACCTCCAGACACGGCCCCGGTCCAGGGGGCACCGGCGGCCGCCCCCGGACCGAGGAGTGGAAACCTCGGTGTGGTGAGTCCTCGGTTGCGAGGACGAGGGCAGGAAGCACCGCGACCCCCGCCCCGGCGTTGCCGGGGAAAGGGTTTGCAGTCCCCCAGGACCTCACCACAGAGCCTGGCACGAACCGGGCACGCCGTCCATGCCCGCAGAGTTAAGCACCGAAGTGGACGAATGGCCCCCAGACCGCGATGCACAGGCCGTGACGGTGCGCGGCGCCGACGACCTGGGCCAGTGAGCAGGTGTCGGGGACGCCGACCAGGGCGCGGTGGAGGTGGGCGAGCAGGTCGGCGGTGAGGGTGGGGTCGGGCAGGGGCCAGAGCGCGCCGAGGACGGGGAGGGTGTCGAAGGCGGCCAGGCGTCCCCCGGAGAGGATGACGAGGGGGTTGGCGGCCGGTTCCGGGGACGCGGGGCGGTGGCCGAGCAGGACCGTGCTGCGCCACGGCTCGTCCGCGTCCATGATCCCGTGGCAGGTCCGCCGCTCACTCCTCCCATCGCGCAACCCGTCCCGCACCCCACTCGCGGCCCCCTCCCCCAGCGACACCGGCGGCATCGCCGGGGCGTGCACCGGCACCCGTACCGACAGGTCCAGCAGCACGCACGCCGGCACGCCCTCGACCAGCGCCGTGTGCAGCGGCAGGTACAGGATGTCGCCGACCGGGGCCAGTTCCACCTTGGTGCCGCGCAGGTCCGGCCACTCGGCCAGGATCGGCTGCCAGATCAGGTCGCCGGTGGCCGCCAGGGACTCGGTGAGCAGGCGGATCCGGGTGGTGGCGGCCAGGGGCGCGGGGCCGGTGGCCTTGGCCAAGGTTCGCACGGCGGCGGTGACCTCGGGGGTGCTCAGCCCCGGGAGTTCCAGGGTGCCGGTGATGGCGCCGGTGTCGCCGCCCACGGCCTGCCGGACGGCGACGCCCGCGTGCGGGCCCGCCATCAGGTAGAGCAGGGTGCGCTGTGCCGGTTCGGCGAGCGTGGCCCGCCCCGGCCGGAACCAGGACAAGCCGGTTCCCCCTCACCAAGTGTCCACTGTGGACTGGGTCGTTTCCCGTGGATCGCGTGCGAGATCCACGGGACACGACCTAGCGCCACAGTTTCCGGTCGCTGACTGCCGTCAGCATCGGTGAGAGCGTCCGCGGTCCGCGACGGCCGGATGCCCGATCGGTATCTGACGCGGGGTTTCCTGCCCTCTCCGCCGCCCCATCGGGCAGCGCGTTCACCTGTCCGGACTCACCCGTTCCGCTCTCTAGCGCACGGTGCGGCCCCGGTCGATGATCGCCTTGAGGTCCAGGCCCGGTGGCAGGGTGCCGAAGGCCACGCCCCAGTCGCCGGCCAGGCGGCTGGCGCAGAAGGCCTCGGCGACCGCGGGGCTGCCGTGGCGGACCAGCTGCACGCCTTGCAACAGCAGCGCCATCCGCTCCACCACGCGGCGGGCGCGGGCCTCGATGTCGGTGAGGTCGCTCAGCTCGGCGCGCACCTTCGCCGCGAACGCGTCCAGCCTGGGGTCCAGGCCGCGGGCGGTGTCCACCTCAGCGAAGTAGGCCCGCACGGTCTCCGGCTGGCGGCCCATGGCGCGCAGGGCGTCCAGGGCGGCCACGTTGCCGGAGCCCTCCCAGATCGACATCAGCGGGGCCTCGCGGTAGAGCCTGGGCATGCCGGACTCCTCCACGTAGCCGTTGCCGCCCAGGCATTCCAGCGCCTCGGCCGCGTGCGCGGGGCCGCGTTTGCACAGCCAGTACTTCGACACCGCCAGGCCGATCCGGCGGAACAACGTCTCCTGCTCGTCGCCGTGCTGGGCGCGGTCGGTGGCCCCGGCCAGCCGCATCGCCATGGTGGTGGCGGCCTCGGACTCGATCACCAGGTCGGCCAGCACGGTGGCCATCAGCGGCTGGTCCACCAGGGCTTTGCCGAAGGCCCAGCGGTGCGTGGCGTGGTGCACCGCCTGCACCACCCCGGCGCGCATCCCGGCCGCCGAGCCCAGGCAGCAGTCCAGCCGGGTCATGTTGACCATCTCGATGATGGTGCGGACCCCGCGCCCCTCCTCGCCGACCAGGTAGCCCACCGCGTCCTCGTACTCGATCTCGGCGGAGGCGTTGGACTTGTTGCCCAGCTTGTCCTTCAGCCGCTGCAGCCGGATCCGGTTGCGGGTGCCGTCGGGCAGCACCCTGGGCAGCAGGAAGCAGGACAGGCCGCCGGGCGCCTGGGCCAGGGTGAGGAACATGTCCGACATCGGCGCGCTGGTGAACCACTTGTGCCCCACCAGGGTGTACCCGCCGTCGCCGATGGGGGCAGCGCTGGTGGTGTTGGCCCGGACGTCGGAGCCGCCCTGCTTCTCCGTCATCGACATGCCCGCGATCAGCCCGCGCTTGCCCGAGGGCTCGCGCAGCCCGAAGTCGTACTCCGGCGCGGCCAGCAGCGGCTCGTAGCGCGCGGCCAGCTCGGGGGTGGCGCGCAGCGCGGGCACGGCGGCGTAGGTCATCGAGATCGGGCAGCTGTGCCCCGGCTCTACCTGGCCCCAGGCGAAGAACTTGGCCGCGCGGGCCACGTGCGTCCCGGCCCGCTGATCCCGCCAGGGCGCGGCGTGCAGGCCGTGGCCGACCGCGACCGTCATCAGCTGGTGCCAGGCCGGGTGGAAGTCGACCTCGTCGATCCGGTGCCCGTACCGGTCGTGCGTGCGCAGCACCGGCGGGTGGTCATTGGCCTGGCGGCCCCACTCCTGGGCCTGCTCACTCCCGGCCAGGCGGCCCAGCTCGTGCAGCTCGGGCTCGGCCCAGCCCGCGCCTTCCCGGTGCAGCGCCTCCACCAGGGCCGGGTCGGCGGCGACGTCGTGGTCCAGCAGCGGGGGGACCTGGTTGGTGACTTCATGAGTCGGCATTGGGGGCTCCGATCGCGCGCAGGCAGAAGGAGATCAGGTTCGGGATGGTGTCCGGGTCGGCGTGCCCGGCGGCCAGTGGGCCGATCAGCACCTCGCCGACCGCGCCGACCAGCGCGGCCGCGGTGACCGCCGGGTTCTGCGGCGGCAGCTCGCCCCGCTCGACCGCGGTGGCCAGCACACCGGAGACCAGGTCGCGGAAGGCCACCCGCAAGCGCAGGCGCTCGCGTTCCACCGCCGCGTCGATGGGTTCGGCCAGCAGCGCGTAGGCCAGCCGGGGCGACTTCAGCGCGCGCCCGGCGAAGGTCTCCACCACCGCGACCACCCCGGCCCGGTGGTCCGGCGCGGCGGCCACGGCCTGGGCGACCGCGTCCACCTCGTGCCCGACGACCACCCGGAACGCCTCGGCCAGCAGGTCGGCCTTGTTCGGGAAGTGCAGGTACACCGAACCGGCCGCCACCCCGGCCCGCCTGGCCACGGCCGCGATCGAGCAACCGGCGTACCCGGCCTCGGCCAGCAGCTCCCTGGTCGCGCCGAGCACCCGGTCCCTGGTCGCGGCGCGGCGCGCGTCGACCGAAGGCGTGCGGCGGTACGGCATACAAGGAGTGAACCGCGATTCAGTCCTTCGTGCAAGCCAGTCCCAGCGAGGTCCAGAGCACCACCGCGCCGTCGCCGGTCGGGGTGTGCCCGGAGACCGAGTCCCGCCAGGCCGGCACGGCCAGCGCGCTGCCGCCGCGCAGCAGCCCGCGCACCGAGACCACCATCCGCTGCACGTCGGTCCAGAACTGCAAGGTCACGCACTCACCGCGCTCGGCGGCGGTGTGCGCGACCAGGTCGGCGGCCACCGGCGGCAGCACCTCGGTCAGGCCGGGCAGCCGCCAGCTCTGGCAGATCTGCTCGGCCGCGGCCCTGGCCAGCAGCTCACCGGAGGGCGAGGCCGGCACCGGCAGGCGTAGTCGCCGCCCGCGCGGACCGGTGTCCAGCGCGGCCATCGCCTCGGCCACGCTGTGGCAGGCCAGCACCCGTTCCGGCAGCCGCACCGCGGCGAAGATCAACCGCACCGACGGGCTGGTGATGGCCAGCAGCACCGGCACCCCCGGCCAGTCGGCGACCTCGGCCGCGACCACGTCGAAGACCACCAGCAACGCCGGCGAGGTCACCTTGACCTCACCCAGCTCCACGATGATCGCCTTGGGTCGCTCCACCGCCAGGCCGAGCAGCAGCTGCCGCACCTCGTAACACGCGATCCGGTCCAGCTCGCCCGCCAGTCCGACGACCCGTACCCGCGCCTCGTCCCGAACCTCGACATCCAGAAAACCGGTGCCGTCCACCGGGCGCCTCCTACCGAGTTGCCCTTCGCTGGGTACCGGAAGCGTCACACGGCGTGCTCTCCCGGCACATCGGGAGTACTACTGCTTTTTGTGTTATTTGCAGTTTGCATGTGTCTGTAACCAACCATAGCGCGATGATCTTCTACGGAGAGTGCCGTAATGTGCACGCAATGGCTTCGGCGGCACCAGGCAACCTGCCGGTCGAGATGAGCTCCTTCATCGACCGGGCCGCGGAGATCGCCCGGGCCCGCAGGCTGCTGCTCGACCACCGGCTGGTCACCCTGACCGGGCCGGGCGGGGTGGGCAAGAGCAGGCTGGCCGCGCGGGTGGCCGAGCAGTCCCGGCGGGCCTTCCCGGACGGGGTGTGGCACGTGGAGCTGGCCGCGCTGGACGATCCCGGCCTGCTCGCCCAGACCGTGGCCAACCGGCTCGGCGCCACCGAGCGCTCGGCCCGGCCGCCGATGGCCGCGATGCGGGAGTTCCTGCGCGAGCGGCGGCTGCTGCTGGTGCTGGACAACTGCGAGCACCTGGTGGCCGCCTGCGCCGAACTGGTCAGCGCGCTGCTGCCGCAGGCCCCCGGCCTGACTGTGCTGGCCACCGGCCGCCAGGCCCTCGGAATCGGCGGGGAGCACCTGCTGCCGGTGCCCCCGCTGGACGTGCCGCCCACCGGCAGGCGGCTGACCCTGGAGGAGCTGCGCGGCTTCGGCTCGGTCCGGCTGCTGCTGGCCCGCGGCGGGCTCCGCGTGGACAGCCGCAACCGGGAACCGATCACCCAGCTCTGCCGCCGCCTGGAGGGCATCCCGCTGGCCATCGAGCTGGCCGCCGCCCAGCTGCCCGGCAGCGGGCCGGCGGACCTGCTGGCGGAGTTCGGCCATCGGTTCGACCTGCTGCTCTGCGCGACCACCGCGACGCCCCGGCAGCAGACCATGCGGGCCACCGTGGAGTGGAGCTTCGGCCTGTGCTCCCCGGCTGAGCGGATCCTGTGGGAGCGGCTGTCGGTGTGTTCCGGCGGCTTCGACCTGGCCGCCGCCGAGGAGATCGCCACCGGCGAGGACCTGGCCCGCGGCCAGGTGCTGGACGCGCTGACCGGGCTGGTGGACAAGTCGGTGGTCAGCCGGGTCGAGGGCGAGGGCACGGCCAGGTACCGGATGCTGGAGACCATCCGCCAGTACGGCCGGGACCGGCTGACCGGCCAGGGCCAGCTGCTCCGCTGGCGGCGGCGGCACCGGGATCACTACCTGCGGCTGGCGATTGGCTTCGACCGGGGCTGGCACGGGCCGGAGCAAGCCCGGTGGAGCAGGCGCTGCGACGCCGAGCTGGGCAACCTGCGGGCCGCGCTGGAGTTCAGCCTGGCCGAGCCCGGCGGCGCGCAGGTGGCGCTGCGGCTGGTCACCGCGCTCAGGTGGTACTGGGCGGTGTGCGGGGCCACCGAGGAGGGCCAGCTGTGGCTGACCCGCGCGCTGGGCGCCGCCCCGGAGCCGACCGAGCTGCGGGCCACCGCGCTGTGGGTGACCGCGCAGGTCGCGGCGCTGCGCGGGGAGCCGGCCACCATGCGGGCCGCGGTGCTGGAGTGCGAGGAGCTGGCCCGCGAGCTGGGCGCGGAGGGCGTGCTGGCCTACGCGGTGCAGTACCGGGCCGCCCACGCCATGTACACCGGCGAGATCACCGAGGCGATCACGCTCTTCCAGGGGGCGATCGAGCGCCACCTCGACGTCGGCGACCAGCTGGGCGCGAGCCTGGCCATGATGCAGCAGGCACTGTGCCGCTGCCTGCGCGCCGACCAGGCGCAGCAGGACCTGGCGCACGCGGTGGCGCGCTGCCAGGAGGCGATCGCGATCGTGGAGCCCGCGGGCGAGGTGTGGATCCGCACCTGGGCGCAGACGCTGACCGGCCTGGCGCACTGGCTGGACGGGCGGCCCGCGGCGGCGCTGCCGCTGCTGCTGGAGAGCATCCGGCTCAAGCGCAGCTTCGCCGACCGCTTCGGCCTGGGCATGACCCTGGAGATCCTGTCCTGGGCCTTCGCCGCACAGGGGCGGCACGCCGCGGCGGCCTGCCTGACCGGCGCGGTGGAGTCGGTGCTGACCCCGGTGGGCACCAGCTTCTTCCGGATCGACGGGATCGCCCGGCACCGGGCCGAGGCGACCGCGCGGATGCGCCAGTCCTTGTCCGCGGGCGCGTTCGAGGCCGCGCGGCGGCGTGGGCTGCGCTTCGACCTGGACCAGGCGGTGACCTACGCCGAGACCGAGCTGCTCGCCCCGGCCGCGCCGAGCACGCTGACCCCGCGGCAGCTGGAGGTGGCCCACCTGGTGGCGCGGGGGTTGAGCAACAAGGAGATCGCCCGCGAGCTGACCATCGCCCAGCGCACCGCGGAGGCGCACCTGGAGCACATCCTGGCCCGGCTCGGGGTGCGGTCCAGGGCGCAGGTGGCGGCCTGGGTGGCCGAGCAGCTCAGGCCGTGACCACCCTGGCCTTCTCCTCGCCCACCGCGACCACGTCGCCGTCGCGCAACTGGGCGCCGCGCCGGGTCTCCACCCGCCCGTTCACGGTGACCTCTTCCTCCTCGATCAGCGACTTCGCCTGCCCGCCGTCCTCGGCCAGCCCGGCCAGCTTGAGGAACTGACCGAGCCGGATCATGTCGTCGCTGATCTCCACCGTGCGGATGTGCATGGCGGGAATCATCTCAGGCGTTGAGCCAGCCGGCCGCGGCCTGGGCCGCTCCCAGGGTGAGCTGGTGCCCGCCTGGGTGACGGAAGGCGGTGACCTCCGCGCCGCGGGCCCGCAACGTGGCCTCCAGGCGGTCCACCGAGGCCAGTGGCGCCATCTGGTCGGCGGTGCCGTTGGCCAGGAACACCCTGTTGCCCGTGAGATCCGTGCCGGGGTCCTCGGGCAGCGGGCTCATCGCGGCGAACAGGGCCGCCTCGCGCAGCACCTCCGGATGCAGCAGCGTGACCGCGGCGGCGATGTTGGCGCCGTTGGAGAAGCCGACCGCGACCAGCCGCCGCTCCCCCAGCCCGTACTTCTCCTTGGCCGCCAGGATGAACTCGGCCAGCTCGCCCGCGCGCCTGTGGACGTCCTCGTGGTCGAAGACGCCCTCGGCCAGGCGGCGGAACCAGCGGGCCATGCCGTGCTCGGACACCGGGCCCAGCGGCGCGAGGGTGGCCGCGCCGGGGCTCAGGTGCTCGGCCAGGCCCAGGAGGTCTGCCGGGCCGCCGCCGGTGCCGTGCAACAGCAGCAGCACCGGCTCGGCCGGGTCGCCCTCGCGGAACTGGTGCGTCAGGTTCACGCCGGGAGCTCCAGCTTCGGCAGCGCGCGCTGGATCTGCTCGCGGCTGGGCTCCAGCCACGGCGGCAGCTTCAGCGCGCGGCCCAGCTCCAGCAGCGGCTCGTCGGCGGCGAAGCCGGGGCCGTCGGTGGCCACCTCCAGCAGGGTGCCGCCGGGCTCGCGGAAGTAGATGGACCGGAAGTACTGCCGGTCCAGGATCTCGGTGACCCGGACGCCCCGGTCGAGCAGCTCGTCCCGCCAGGACACCTGGGTGGCCTCATCCGGCACCCGCCAGGCCACGTGGTGCACGGTGCCGACCGCGACCAGCCCGCGCTCGTCCCCGGGACGCACCAGCACGTCGACCAGGGACCCCGGACCGCCGTCCCCGGCCTCGAACCGCAGCCGGTTGCCCTCCTGGCCGACGAAGCGCAGGCCGAGGTCCTCGGTGAGGGTGCCCGCGGTGGCCTGTTCCGCGGTGACGGACAGGGTCACCGAGTGCAGGCCGCGGATGGCGTGCTCGGGCGGGACCAGGCCGTGGTCCCAGGGATCGCGCGGGTCTTCCTGCGGGTGCGCCACCAGGGACAGCTCCAGGCCGTCCGGGTCGCGGAAGAGCAGGGCTTCCTCGCCGTCGCGGCCCTTGATCTCACTGACCGGCGCGCCGGCCTTGGCCAGGTGCTGCCGCCACCAGCCGAGGGAGGACTCCGGCACGGAGAAGGAGGTGGTGGTCGCCTGCCCGGTGCCGCGCCTGCCCAGGGGCGCGTCCTTCCACGGGAAGAAGGTGATCAGCGAGCCCGGCCGGCCGGAGCCGTCGCCGTAGTAGAGGTGGTACGTCCCAGGATCATCAAAATTGACGGTCGTCTTGACCAGGCGCAGACCGAGTGCGCGCAGGTAGAAGTCGACGTTGCGCTGGGGGTCGCCGCCGATCGCGGTGACGTGGTGCAGCCCGCTGGTCTGGATGCTCATGCCGGAGACGCTACGCCGGGATTATCTTCCTCGCAAGAAGTTTCCCCGGAAGGGGTGCGTGGCTATGCTGGCGGCATGACCGAGCCGGACAAGATCGCCGATGACGAGATCATCACCTGGTGGGGCCTGGTGATCGAGGGCTACCTGGCCACCCAGGACCGCCTGATGAGCGAGATCGCGGAGAAGTTCGGCCTGCAACCGGCCCCCTTCGACATCCTGCTGCGACTGATCCGCTCCGAGGGCCACCGGATGCAGATGACCAGGCTGGCCAACGAGGCCGCGCTCACCAGCGGCGGGTTCACCAAGGTGGCCGACCGCATGGTCAAGGCGGGGCTGATCCGCCGGGAGCCGTGCGAGAACGACCGCAGAGTCACCTACGCGGTGCTGACCGAGCACGGGGAGGAAGTAGCGGCGGCGGCCCGCCGGGCCGGTGCGGACAACCTGCGCCGCACCGTGCTCACCCCGCTCGGGTCCGAGCAGGCCGCCGCCCTCGCCGAAGCCATGCGCACGTTGCGCGAGACCAACGGCACGCGCTCGACGGTGAGCTGAGGGGAGGACTCCCAGGACCGGGTCGGGCCTCAACGGTGTGGTGGCGCGGCGCTGGTTCGCGGGATCACCGCGTCAGCGCCTCGATGCCGTCCACTCCGGAAATCACCCGGTCGGGGAAGGTAAAACTGTGGGCCCGGATCTCGGAGGGGTCGTCGAGACCGGGACGTTATTACGAAACGAGTCAGTCCAGTCCGCGCACAATGTGCGGCTCGAAGGTCTCGTCGTCGAGCAGCCACTGCGGGATCGGGCTCCCGGCCACCTGGCGCGACCTGCTCTGGCGCTCGGCCTGCACCGGGAGCCCGACCCTGGGCGCGGGCTCGGTGCGTTCTCGGACCTGTTCCATCATGACGGCTACCGCCTTTCGTGTGTGTCGGCTATCACGTTAGAGGAAGGGTGGCCTTTCGCGCTCGGGTATATGCAGAACACTGGTCGAAATACGGATCGCTTATCACTCCTTCCGCTCCAGCCCGCAAGGTGGAGGCGGGTGATCATCTTCCGCGGGCACCCCATAGGGTGTTCGCGCAGACACGGAAGGTGGGCGGGATCGTGGGCGCGGTCGACTACTACGAGCTGCTTGGCGTCGGCCGGACCGCGACCGCGGCGGAGATCAAGACCGCCTATCGCGCGCTGGCCAAGGTCATGCACCCGGACGCGGGCGGCACCTCGGGCTCGTTCCGGCTGCTGCGCGAGGCCTACGAGACGCTCAACGACCCGGACCGGCGGGCCGACTACGACCGCGGCGAGGACGACGAGGACGACTGGGACGAGTCCGAGGACTGGATCGACGAGTCCGACATCGAGGTCACCGTCGAGGCCCCGGAACCGCCCCGCCGCGGCACCCGGCAGCGGGCCAGGCCGTGGCCGCGCACCGGCGCCGCGCGCAAGACCCGCACCTTCGGCCCGGACCCCGAGTTCACCCCGGCCATGCCGCGGCTGGACCCGGACACCATCCCGTGGTGGCCCGAGGTCGACCCGGTGGAGCGGGTGCGCCTGGTGCCGCCGACCGGGCCGGGCCACGGGCCCGCCTTCGGCTCGCTGGCGGCCTGGCTGGCGATGTGGGTGCTGCTGCCCGTGCTGACCGGCTCGGTGTGGCTGATCGGCCTGTGGCTGGCCGTCTTCGCCGGGGTCACCGGGGTCACCCTGCACCTGTGGCGCGGGCAGCTGGCAGCCAGCCGCGCGGACCGGGAGTTCACCGCCGAGTTCGGCATCCGCACCGTGTTCGGCCGGCCCGGCGCCGAGGAGGGCGATGTCGCCGAGCAGCTCACCGCGCGGCTGCTCGGCCGCTACCTGACCCGGTTGCCGGGGGTGCGCATCTTCCACGGGCTGGCCTGGCCGGACTCGGTGTTCGCCGACATCGACCACGCCGTGCTCTGCGGGCGGCGACTGGTGCTGATCGAGTCGAAGCTGTGGCTGCCCGGCCACTACACCGCCGACGAGACCGGGGCCCTGCGCCGCAACGGCCACCCCTACCGCGGCGGCGGCACCCGGCTGCCCGAGGGCGTGGAGGCCTTCCGCGACCTGCTGCCCGAGGTGGAGGTGCGCGGGGTGCTGGTGCTCTACCCCAACCGGGCCGGGGAGATCACCACCGGCGAGGCGCCGGAGGTGGCCGCCCCGCCGATGAGTCCTGAGCAGTTCATCGCCGAGATCGGGCAGTGGCTGGCCGCCGAGCCCAGCACGGTGGACCGGGACCTGTTCCGGGTGGTGCTGGGCCAGGTGGTGCAGCCGGAGAGCGTTCGTTAGGACGGGACCGGGGTGCGGCGGCGGGCCACGCCCGGGGTGTAGCCGGCCTGCTCGGCCTCGGCGGCCGAGGCGAACCAGATGTCGCCCTTGGTGCGGTTGAAGTAGGGCGAGTCCGGGGTGTGGTAGCGCTTGGTCCGGGTGTTGCCCTTGACCGAGCCGAGCACGACCTCGGCGACCGGTTCCGGTTGCGGCAGCACGGTTTCCACCCGCTGCGGCACCACCTCGACCACCTCGGTGGCCACCGGAGCCTGCTCCCGGCGCTCGGCCAGCGGGCGCACCAGCAGCAGCCAGCTCAGCAGGCCGCCGGTGAGGAAGGCGGCCAGGCACAGCAGGAAGACCTGCCAGAACAACCACATCATCGTTTCGCTCCTAGCTGACAGCGACCCGCGCGCGGCGCAGGTGCGGGACGAAGGTCTCCGGGCCGGGCTCGACCCTGGCCACGGTGGTGATCAGCTCACGCGGAATCCCTTGTCCGGCAAGCAGGTCGCGCACCAGCTCGGCGCGCCGGCCGGCCAGCTTGCGCGGGTCGACACCGGGCGGCTGCTCCTCCGAGGCCCAGGCGGTCACCGTGATCAGCGACTTGGGCGCCACCCGCAGCAGCCTGCCGATCCGCTCCACCAGCCGGGGCCCGTGCCCCTCGCCCCAGCGCACGGTGGCCGCCTCGAAGCTGATCCCGCCCGCGCCGTCGACCATCCGGCCGACCGCGGCGTCCAGCGCCCGGATGTCCACAGTGGACGGCAGCGGCGAGGGCCCGACGGTGAGCCCGTCCGCGCTGACCGGACCGGCCCACCGGGTGCGCAGCCGCTCGATGAGGGTGTTGCGCTGGTCGGCGTCGGCCACCACCCCGCGCACGGTCACGCCCTCGGGCCGGATGGCCACGGTGAGGTCGGCGCCCCTGGCCTCGGCGGCGGCCTGGGCCAGCCGGGCCAGCTCCTCGGCAGGCAGGTCGGGGCCGGTGCCGGGCGCGGTCAGCGTCAGGTCGGTGACCTGGTGGCCGGGACAGCGGGCGGCCACCGCGTCCAGCAGCCGCCGGGTGGCCAGCTCGCTGTGCCCGGTGGCCGAGAGGAGTAACTCGCCGTCGCGCACCCGCAGCAGCACCGGGGTGGGGGCCAGCTCCCGGGCCACCACCGAGTCCACGCCGGGCAGGTTGGCCACCATGGTGCTCAGCGCGGCCAGCCGCTCCCCCGGCAGCCCGGCCAGGGTCAGCTCCCGGCCTGCCGCGGCCACCTGGGCGTCCGGGTGGCCTGCCCCGCCCAGCGCGGCGCGGGCCCTGGCGGTCAGCTCGTGCTCGATCCTCGGCCCGGCCACGGCCACGCCAAGACCGGCCAGCAGCACGGGCACCGCGACCGCGGTCAGCGCCCAGCCGATCCACTGTGGACGGGGGTGCGGCGGGGCTTGCGGCTCTGCTGTCTGGTCCATGGGCACCGGGTTGTAGCGAAACGCGCCGCGCTCGCGCCAGCCCGCTGCGGGCTATCCTGGTGACACGCCGGAGAGTTCACCTGGTTCAGCGATCATGCGACCGGGAACCCTTGTCTGGTCAAGGAGTCGGGGAGGTCGGGTGCTGGTTCTCGGGGCAGGGCTGCTCGTGCTGGGCGGGCTGGCCTTCTGGCGGCTGTCCTCATCGGTGCTGTGGCTGGAGCCGACCACGGTGGCCATCCTGCTGACCGTGCTCGGCGGGCTGTTCCTGGTCGCGGGCATCGTGCGCGCGGTGCGCAGGCGCAAGGGCCTGGGTTCGCCCAGCACCGTGCAGCGGGCGCGGGCGCTGCCCAGGATGCTGCGCGCGATGCGCGACCGCCGCTATCCCGCGCCGCCGTGGTCCAAACGGTTGTTCTGGATCGCCGGGATCATCTACATCATCTCCCCGATCGACCTGCTGCCCGAGGTGTTCCTGCCGTTCATCGGACTCACCGACGACGTCGGCCTCGGCGCCTTCCTGCTGGCGCAGCTGCGCGCGGAGACCGGCCGGTTCGTCGAGGTGGAACGCGGCAATTCCACGCCGAAAAAGTAGACCGGCCAGTTTCAATTCAGCCGGGTGCCGATTGGGCCGAAAGGACGCTCCCCGGTGCGGCCGTAGTGCGTAGCATCGATCGACGGGACATCGATTGCACCTGCGGTTTCGCGTCCTGGCGTGGTGCGCGGGGTCGCCAGGACCCGAAACCGGTAAGTCCCCGGACCAGCTGCCGTCGCGGCCTGCCCGCACGGGCAGCGGAATGCGACCAAAGGCGCACCCCGGGCGACGAACGACATCGTTAGTAGGGACTTGAGGGGGCCGAAAGGCGTTTCTCTCACCTGAACCTACGGTCGAGTCAGTACCGTTCTGGGTGTGCAGGCACCTTCCCGCCGGCCATGGTGGCCACCGCGCCGGGCGAGTCCCGCGGACGCGGCGGCCGCGCTCGCCCTCCTCGCCATCGGTCTGCTGCCCCCGCTGCTCGGCTCGCTCTGGTGGCCGGCCGACGCCTACCCGTGGCCAGGGGTGCTCGGCCAGGCCGTGGCCAGCCTGCTGGTGCTGGGCCGGAGCGTCGCCCCGGCCGCGGTGGCCTTCGGGCTGACCGGGGTGGTGCTGGCCGAGCTGGCGGTGCCGGGCCTGCTGCTGCCCTCGAACCTGGCCACCGTGCCCTGGCCGGCCGCCGCGCTCGCCGTCGCCGCGTTCACCGTGCCCCGCGCGAGGCAGCGGTGGTGGTGGCCGCTGGCCGGGGTGGCCGCGGTGCTGGCCGCCCAGCCGTGGCGGCTGGACCTGGGCATCGCCGCCACCGGACTGCTGCTCACCCTGCTCCCGGTGCTGCTGGGCCGCCACCTGCTGGCCCGCCGCGCGCTGGCCCGCGCCGAGGCCGAATGCGCCGGGCACGCCGATACCGAGGCCCGGCTGCTGGCCGAGCAGGCCCGCGCCGAACAGCGGGTCCGGCTGGCCGGGGAGATGCACGACGTGCTGACCCACCGGGTGAGCCTGATGGTGCTGCAGGCCGGCGCGCTGCGGATGACCGCCCCCGACGAGGCCACCCGGCAGGCCGCCGAGGACCTGCGCGCCGCGGGCTGCCACGCCCTGGACGAGCTGCGCGACCTGGTCGGCGTGCTGCGCACCCTGCCGGCCAAGAGCGCCAACGGCGAGGCCGCGGTGGAAGCCCCGGCGACCGCGCTGCCGGACCTGTCCGCGCTGGTCGCCGAGACGGTGTCGGTGGGCATCGGGGTGGACCTGGTGCAGGACGGCTCGCCGGTGCACACCTCGCCGGTGGTGGGCCGCACCGCGTTCCGGATCGTTCAGGAGGCGCTGGCCAACGTGCGCAAGCACGCGCCGGGCAGCCAGGTCAGGGTGCACGTGCGCTACGGCGCGGACCGGGTCTGGCTGAGCATCCGCAACACCGCCCCCGCCGTCGCCCGCCTCGCCACGGCCCCCGCCGGGCCGCCCACCGGCGGCGGCCTGCTCGGCCTGCGCCAGCGGGTGGCCCTGGTCAGCGGCACCATCAACGCCGGTCCCCGCCCCGATGGCGGCTTCTCCGTCGATGCCATCCTGCCCGCCTACATGCCCACCGGCTCGCACGCCGACCTGGCCCGGCACGCCCGCTGACGGCGCTGCCGGACAGGCGGACCCGCCCGGCAGCTTCGCCTCAGCGGATCTCACTCCGCAGGACGCGGTCGGAGCCCGGGCCCTGGCCGCCGTTGCCGTCGGCGTTGGTGGTGCCGATCCAGATCGCGTTCGCACCGGGCACCTTCACCACCGTGCGCAGGCGGCCGAAGCTGGTGAAGTGGCTGGTGGTCGCGCCCGCGCCGGTGCCGTTGAGCTCCACCCGCCACAGCCGCTGCCCGCGCAGGGCGGCGAGGTAGGCGGTGTCGTTGACGATGGCCAGCGAGCTGGGTGAGGCCTCGGCGGTGGTCCAGGTCCGCTTCGGGTTCTCCATCCCGCTGACGTCGCAGTTGCCCTCGCACCGCGGCCAGCCGTAGTTGCGGCCGGGCAGGATCAGGTTCAGCTCGTCGGTGGCGACGTTGCCCAGCTCCGCCGACCACAGCCGGCCGGCCGAGTCCCAGGCCAGGCCCTGGGCGTTGCGGTGGCCGTAGCTGTAGACCAGCGAGTTGAACGGGTTGCCCGGCGCGGGGGCGCCGGTGCGGGTGAAGCGCAGGACCTTGCCCGCGACGCTGCCCAGGTTCTGCGCCAGGCTGGTGTTCTGCGCGTCCCCGGTGGTGGCGTAGAGGAAGCCGTCCGGGCCGAACTTGAGCTGGCCGCCGTTGTGGAAGCGGCTGGCCGGGATGTTGTCGACGATGATCTGCCGGTTGCTCAGCGTGCTGCCGTTGAAGCTCATCCGCACGATCCGGTTGGCCTGCGCGCCGCCGTCGTGGGAGGTGTGGAAGAAGAACACGTCCTGGTCGCTGGTGCCGTTCCAGGTCGGCGAGACCGCCACCCCCATCAGACCGCCCTCGCCGCCGGTGGTGGTGCTGTCAGGCACCGTGCCCGCCTGCGTCCTGCCGCCGTTGAGCCCGGCCCGGAACACCCGGAAGGTGTCGCGTTCGGTGATCAGGGCGGACTGGCCGTCCGGCAGGAAGGACACCGCCCACGGGATGGACCAGCCGGTGCTGACGTTGGCCGGTGGCTGCGGGTTGCCGCGGCCGGGGGCGGGCGCGGTGTCCACGTCCAGGGCGTCCAGGTTGGGTCCGCCCGCGGCGGTGGCCCCGGTGGCGCGGATGGTGTTGGCCCCGGCGTTGAGCGCGGCGGTCACCGTGACCGACTGGTAGCTGGTCCAGCCGTTGCTGGGGTAGGCGAGGTCGTTGGCGACCAGGGTGCCGTTGACCGTGATGTCCAGCGGCCGGTTCGCCCCGCTGCCGTTGGCGTAGCGGAAGGACAGCACCGCGTTCGGGCCTGCGGTGGCGGCGTTGACCGTCCACTGCACGTAGCTGCCCGCCACGTTGTCGCTGTTGACGAAGCCGCTGCCGCTGAAGCCGGCGTGGTTGGCCTCCACCGCGCCCTGGGAGATGGTCGCGGTCTCGGCCTCGTGGCGCACCGGGGCCGCACCCGCCTGCCCGGCGGGCAGCACCAGCGCGCCCGCCACGACCACCACCGGCAGTCCCGCTCTGGTAAGCGCTTTCAAACCAGTTCTCATAACCGTTCCTCTCGAGTGTGCGGTGAGGGAAGGCGGTTTCCCGTGGCGGCGGGATTCTCGGGAGAACCGTGAACGTGGTGCGGCAGCCCGGTCGGCTGCCGCACCGGCCATGCGTCAGGAACCGGACCGGACCTGGCGGATGGTGTCCCGGTACCACAGCGCGCTGCGCTTGGGCGTGCGCCGTTGGGTCTCGTAGTCCACGCGGACGATGCCGAACCTCTTGTCGTAGCCGTAGGCCCACTCGAAGTTGTCCATCAGCGACCAGGCGAAGTAGCCGCGGATGTCCGCGCCCTGCTCGCGCGCGGCCGCGACCGCGGCGATGTGCTGCCGGAAGTAGTCGGTGCGCTCGGTGTCCTCGACGAAGCCGTCGGCGTCCGGCACGTCGGCAAAGGCCGATCCGTTCTCCGTGATCACCATCGGCACGCCGGGGTAGTCCCGGCCCAGCCGCACCAGCAGCTCGGTGAAGCGCTCGGGCACGATCTCCCAGCCCATCGCGGTGACCGGTTTTCCTTGCGGGATCTGGCGATCGATCGGGTTGCCCTGGGCGTCACGGGTGTTGCCCTGCTCGTCCCGGCCGGAGTAGACGTGGCCGGAGTAGAAGTTGACGCCGAGCACCTCGATCGGGGCGGAGATGATCTCCAGGTCACCGTCCTGGACCGGCAGCTCGATCCCACGGTCGGCCAGGTCGGTGACGATGTCGGCCGGGTATCGCCCGCGCAGCAACGGATCCAGGTAGAGGCGCGCGCCGAGGCCGTCGGCTCGGCGGGCGGCCTCGCGGTCCTCGATGGAGTCCGAGGCCGGGGTGGCGGTGCCCAGGTTCAGGGTGATGCCGAACTCGTGCCCGGGGTTTGCCGCGGCGCGCATCCGTTGGGTGGCAAGGCCGTGGCCGAGCAGCAGGTGGTGCACCGCGTGGATGGCGTCGGCGAAGTTCTGCCTGCCCGGGGCCTGGCGGCCCACGTAGTAGCCGAGCATGGCCGAGCACCAGGGCTCGTTCAGCGTGGTCCAGTCCCGCACCCGGTCCTGGAGCTTGTCGAAGACCAGCATGGCGTAGTCGGCGAAGCGGTAGGCGGTCTCGCGCACCGGCCAGCCGCCCGCGTCCTCCAGCTCCTGCGGCAGGTCCCAGTGGTACAGCGTTACCCAGGGGTCGACGTCCTTGGCCAGCAGCTCGTCGACCAGGCGGTCGTAGAAGCCGATCCCCTTGGCGTTGACCGGACCGGCGCCGCCCGGCTGGACCCTGGGCCAGGACACCGAGAAGCGGTAGGTGTCCACGCCGAGGGAGCCGATCAGCTCGACGTCCTCGGGCATCCGGTGGTAGTGGTCGCAGGCCACGTCGCCGTGGTCGCCTGCGTGCACCATGTCCGGTGTTCGGCAGTAGGTGTCCCAGATCGAGGCCGTCCGCCCGTCCTCGAAGGCCGCGCCCTCGATCTGGTAGGCCGAGGTCGCCACGCCCCAGCGGAAGGACTGCGGCAGGGTGCGGATCAGCTCCTCCGCCGCGGTGCCTGCCGGGGCTGCCGTCGTGATGTCCACGCTGTCTCCTTCTCCCTCAGGTCGGAACTCGGCCGCCTGCGTGCAGGTGGCACGCCACGGTGCGATCGGCGTGGCCGGCTGGCGGTCCGAGCACGGGAACCCGTTGCGCGCACGGGTCGAAGGCCCGTGGACAGCGGGGGTGGAACGCACAGCCGCTGGGCAGCGCCCTCGGGTCCGGTGGCGAACCCGGGATTCCGGACAGCTCCCGGCGCGGGCCGCGCAGGGCGGGGAAGGAGTGCAGCAGGCCGTCGCTGTAGGGGTGCAAGGAGTCTCGGTACAGCTGTGCCGAGGGGGCCTGCTCGACGACGCGTCCGCCGTACATGACCGCGATCCGGTCGGCGAACTCCACCAGCAACGACAGGTCGTGCGTGATGAACAGGACGGAGAAGTCGAGTCGTGCGCGGAGGTCGACGAGCTGGCGCAGGATCTGCCGCTGGGTGACCACGTCCAGCGCGGTGGTCGGCTCGTCCATGATCACGATCTGCGGGTGCAGCGCCAGCGCCATGCCGATCATGACGCGCTGGCGCATGCCGCCGGAGAGCTGGTGCGGGTAGGCGTCCAGGCGGTCGGCCGCGATGCCCACCAGGTCCAGCAGCTCCTTGGCCCGGGCCCGGCGGGCGCGGGCGGTGCTGCCGGGTTCGTGCGCCTTGATCACGTCGGTGAGCTGGGTGGCGACCTTGTGCACCGGGTTGAGCGAGTTCATCGCGCCCTGGAACACCAGCGAGGTCTCCGCCCACCGGAACCTGCGCAGCTCCGGGATGGACAGGCGCAGAATGTCCACCGGTTCGCCGTGGGGGTCGTGGTAGATCACTTGACCGCCGCGCACCACGCCGGGCGGGGGCAGCAGCCGGGTGAGGCCGTAGGCCAGGGTGGACTTGCCGCTGCCGCTCTCCCCGGCCAGGCCGAGCACCTCGCCGCGGTGCAGGGTCAGGTTGACCTCGCGCACCGCGCGCACCGCGTTGTCGCCGAGGCCGTAGTCGACGTTGAGGTCCTTGATCTCCAGCACCGGCCTGCTCATCGCGCACCGTCCTTTGTGGACTCCCCGAGGACGGGGGTGAAGCCGACCCGCATCCGCACCACGCGACCGTCCGCGGTGCGCGTCCGCCGTCCGCCGGAGCTGCGCAGCCGGGGGCTGACGAACTCGTCGATGCCGAAGTTGAGCAACGAGAGCGCGGTGCCCAGCAACGCGATGGCCAGCCCGGCGGGCACGAACCACCACCAGGCGCCCTGGGCCAGGGCCTGCTGACTCTGCGCCCAGAACAGGATGGTGCCCCAGTTCCACTCGGAGATGCCGGAGACGCCGATGAAGGCCAGGGTGATCTCCGACATCACCGCGAAGATCACCGTGCCGACGAAGTTGGCGGCGATCACCGCGCTCAGGTTGGGCATGATCTCGAAGAGGATGATCCGCCAGCTGGTCTCGCCGGTGGCCCTGGCCGCCTCCACGTAGTCCCTGCGCCGCAACGACAGCGTCTGCGCGCGCAGCACCCGCGCGCCCCAGGCCCAGGAGGTGAACCCGATGACCAGCGCCACGGTGAGGTCGCCGCTGCCCGGCAGGGTCGCGGTCACGATGATCACCAGCGGCAGCGCGGGCAGCACCAGGAACACGTTGGACACCACCGAAAGGCTCTCCCCCGCCGCGCCGGAGAGGTAGCCGGAGGTGACGCCGATGAGCACCGCGAGCACCGCGGCCACTCCCCCGGCCAGGAAGCCGACCAGGATCACGCTGCGCGCGCCGACCAGCACCTGGCTGAAGATGTCCTGCCCGATGTGCGTGGTGCCGAACCAGTGCGCGGCCGAGGGCGGCTCCAGCAACGCGGAGCTGCGCTGGGACGGGTCATACGGCGCGATCCACGGCCCGATCACCGCCAGCAGCACGAAGAAGCCGACCAGCGCGAGCCCGGTGGCCACCTTGGCGTTGGCCGCGAAGCGGAACCGGCGGCGCCTGCCCGCGATCGGCGCGGGCTGTTCCGGGGGCAGGTCCGCGGCGGCCAGCAGGTCGGTGGTGGGCATGGCCATGGCTCAGCCCTCCTTGCGGGTGCGCGGGTCCAGGGCCAGGTAGGCCAGGTCGGCGAGCAGGTTGGCCACCAGCACGGACAGCGTGATCACCAGGAAGATGCCTTGCAGCAGCGGGTAGTCCTTGGCGCCGACGGCCTGGAAGAGCTGGAAGCCGACGCCGGGATAGGAGAAGACGATCTCCACCAGCAGCGTGCCGCCGACGATGAAGCCGAGGGAGAGCGCGAGGCCGGAGACGTTGGGCAGCACCGCGTTGCGCGCGGCGTAGCTGAGCGCGACCCGGCTCTCCGACAGGCCCTTGGCGTGCGCCACGGTGACGTAGTCCTCGGCGGCCACGGTGACCATCATGTTGCGCATGCTGAGGATCCAGCCGCTCATCGAGGAGATGATGATCGTCACCGCGGGCAGGACGCTGTGGTGGAGCGCGCTGCCGGCGAAGTCCAGGTCCCAGCCCGGCACCAGCCCCGCCTCGAACCCCCCGGAAGCCGGGAAGGCGCCGTCGATCCCGGCGAAGAGGGTGATCGCGATCAGCCCGAGCCAGAAGTAGGGCACCGAGGACAGGAAGGTGGTCACCGGCAGCACCAGGTCCACCCAGGACCCGCGCCGCCACCCGGCCAGCACGCCCAGTCCGGTGCCGATCAGGAAGCTGGCGATGGTGGTGACGCCGACCAGGACCACCGTCCACGGCAGGCTCTGCGCCAGCACGTCGGAGACCGGTGTCGGGAAGAAGGTGAAGGACAGGCCGAGGTCGCCGCGCAGCAACTGCGCGCAGTAGTCCAGGTACTGCGCCACCAGGCTCTGGTCGCCGTCGAGTCCAAAAAGGACGTACAGGGACTGGATGTTCTCCGCGCTCATCGCGCCCTGCTGCCGGGACAGCAGCGAGGTGACCGGGTCGCCCGGGATCAGTCGGGGGATGAAGAAGTTGATGGTCACCGCGGCCCACGCGGTGAACAGGTAGAACGCCAGGCGTTGCAGCACATGCCTCACCTGAGCGGCTCCTCGGCCGGTTCGCCTGCCGCGTACAGCCAGCAGGCCGCCCAGTGCCCGTCGGCGTCGCCGAGGTCGAAGCGCGGCGGGACCTCACTGGCGCAGCGGGCCATGGCCTGCGGGCAGCGTGGGTGGAACCGGCAGCCCGAGGGCGGGTTGATCAGGCTCGGCGGCTCGCCGCCCGCTTTCGCCAGGGAGTCTGCCTGCTCCGGCACGGCGGTCTCGTGCCCGGCGCGGTCCGGGTCGGGCGCGGAGTCGATGAGCAGCCGGGTGTAGGGGTGCGCGGGCCGCTGGGTCACCGTCTCGCTGTCGCCGCCCTCCACGATCCGGCCCGCGTACATCACCAGCGTCTCATCGGCGAAGTAGCGGGCCGAGGCGATGTCGTGGGTGATGTAGAGGATGGCCAGTCGCAGCCGTTCCTTGAGGTCCCGCAACAGGTTCAGCACGCCCAGGCGGATGGAGACGTCCAACATGGACACCGGCTCGTCGGCCAGCAGCGCGTCCGGGTCCGCACCCAGCGCGCGGGCGATGGCCACCCGCTGTCGCTGGCCGCCGGAGAGCTCGTGCGGGAACTTGTCCAGGTAGCGTTCCGGCGGGGTGAGCGAGACCCTGGTGAGCAGCTCGTGCAGCGCGGTCTCCAGCTCGGCCCGGTTGGCGCCGCCGTTGCCGTGGATCTTCAGTGCCCGGCCGAGGTGGTAGCGCACGGTGTGCACCGGGTTCAGCGAGGCGAACGGGTCCTGGAAGATCAGCTGCACTTTTTTGCTGTAGGCGCGGAACTTCCGGCCGCCGCGCACGGTCACCGGCTCGCCGTGCAGCCGGATCTCGCCGCCGGTGCGCGGGTACAGCTGGGCCAGCAGCCTGGCCACGGTGGACTTGCCCGAACCGGACTCCCCCACCAGCGCGGTGACCCGGCCACGCCGCAGGCGCAGCGTGACCTCCTCCACCGCGTGCACGGTCTTCACCGTGCGGGAGAACACTTCCCCGGCCCCCTTGCGGACCGGGAAGTGCTTGGTCAGGTCCTCGGCTTCCAGCACCACCGCCGTAGTGCCGGAAGCCGAGGCAATCGTGCCCTCACTCATACCCGTGAGTCCTCCTGTCCTTCCCAGGCGCCGCTCAGGAGGCGGGTTTGAGGTGGAGCACGACATCCAGTGAGGTGCGCAGGCTCGGCTGAGCCGGCGCGTAGGGGTTGCCGTCATCGGGCCAGCCGACCCAGTTCTTGGTGCTGTACATGCCACCCACGTTGGCCGCGCCGGTGACCGCGACCGGCTGCTGCTCGATCATGATGCGCTGCAGGTCGTGCAGCGCGGTGGTGCGACCGGCCTCGTCGGTGGCGTTGGCGTACTGGCGCAGCGCGGCGGTGGCCTCCTCGTTGCGGAAGCGGCCGTAGTTGCCGATGGTCTGCCCGGTGCCCAGTGGCTTGTACAGCTCGCCGTCCATCATGTACCGGTAGGCCTGGTACGGGGTCGGGCCGTCCTCGGTCCAGTGCAGGACCGCCTCGAAGTTGCCCGCCTCCACCGCCTCGGTCCAGGCGTCCTGGTTGGTCTTGTCCACGGTGGCGGTGATGCCGAGGCCGGCGACGTTGTCCTTGATGATCTCCAGCGTGGTCACGTAGTCCGACCAGCCCGAGGGCACCGACATGGCGAGCTTGACCGGCTTGCCGGCCGGGTCGACGAGCGCGCTGCCCTCGTAGCGGAAACCGGCCGCGGTGAGCATCCGCTTGGCCTCTTCCACGTCAGGGGTCAGCGTCTTGCCCTGGTACTGCGGCGCGATGAAGGCCTCACCGCCGGGCGTGGGGATGCCGGTGACGTTGTCGATCTTGGGGTAGAAGTACCCGGCCTCGGCCTGGGTGAAGATGTCCTCGCGGTTGATCACCAGGTTGATCGCCTTGCGCAGCGCCGCGTTGTCGTAGGGCGCCTTCTCGGTGTTGAACCACAGGCCGTGCACGCCAAGGGATGCGGGGAACCACAGCTTGTGGTGCCGCGGGTTCTTGCTGGTGTAGACCGCCTGGTAGTTCGGGATGAACACGAAGGCCCACTCCGAGGCGCCGGCGGCCAGCGCGGTGGTCTGCGCGTTGTTGTCGTTGTAGGAGGTGTAGCGGAGCTCCTTGACCTTGGGCAGCTCCTGCCAGTAGCTCTCCCGCGCGGTGAGCGTGACGGTCTGCTGGGTGAAGGACTTCAGCGTGTACGGGCCGGTGCCGACCGGGTTCTTGTTCAGCTCCTGGGCCGGGTCCTTGACCTGCTCCCAGATGTGCTTGGGCACCACCGCGGCTTCCAGGATCATCAGCTGGTTGGTGAACTGGGACCTGGGGAAGGTCACCGTCACCGTGTTGCCGCTTGGGGTGATCTCGCCGTAGGGGATGGCGTGCAGGTTGAACGCCGGGTGCTTCTTCAGCAGACCCAGGCTGAAGGCCACATCCTGCGCGGTCATCGGCTTGCCGTCGGAGAACTTCACGTTGTCCCGCACGGTGATGGTGAGCTTGGTGTAGTTGTCCGCCCAGTCCCACTTGCCGGCCAGCCAGGCCTTGCCGGGGTCGGTGGGGCGGGCTTTGTTCCGCATGACCAGCGGCTCGTAGATCATCCACCGGTAGCCGAGGGAGCCGGCGGCCGAGGTCTCCAGGAACGGGTTGTGGTTCTCCGGCTGCGGCCCGTTGGGCGCGCCGATGTTGAGCACCGCACTCGGGTTGCCGCCGGCGCTGCTGTTCCCGCTGCCGCAGGCGGCCAGGGCCGCGGCCAGGATTCCCGCGAGGGTCAAGGCCGCGATGCGCTTGACTCGCATGGATCCTCCTTCGACGTCGATGGCGGCTCGCTGCCTGCCGGAGAACCTTGGAAGCGCTCTCTCGGTCAGCTTGTGCGAGGCAGTCAACCGGCCGCACCCGGCCACGTCAATAACGAGAACATAACGTATCCCGGCTAAATTTAAGCCATGAAGTAAGCCGGACGGCGTGGCTGGGCCCGGAAGATCCCCGTTTGGCCCACACTGGTGCCGAGGTTGTTCACATACTTGTTTCAAGGGGGGAGGAAACCACCATGACGGCACGACGGTCCACGGTGCGGGACCTGCGCCGCGGCAACCGGTCCATGCTGCTGTCCAAGCTGTTCTTCGACGGCCCGCTCAGCCGCCAGGAGCTCAGCCAGCAGACCGGCCTCAGCGCCGCCACGGTCAGCAACGTCACCGGGGAGCTGGCCGAGGAACGGCTCATCGTCGAGGCGGGCCTGGTCGAGTCCGACGGCGGACGGCCCAGGGTGCTGCTCCGGGTGGACCCGGAGTACGCCCACGTGGTCGGCATCGACGTCGGCGAGACCGGCGTGAAGGTCGAGCTGTTCGACCTGGGCATGACTCGCCTGGCCGCGGTGGACCACCCACTGCCCAGCTCCCGCCCCCGCCCGGCCGCGGTGGTCACCCAGGTGGCCTCCGCCTTGCGCGAGGTGATGGCCACCTCCGGGGTGAACGCGGGCACGGTGCTCGGCGTGGGCATCGGCGTCCCCGGCACGGTGGAGCAGGGCAGCACCGTCCGCGTGCACGCCCAGACCATCGGCTGGGACGGCGTGGAACTGGAAAACCTGTTGCGCGCCAAGGGCGTCAAGCTCCCCCTGTTCATCGACAACGGCGCCAAGACCCAGGGCCAGGCCGAGCTGTGGTTCGGCGCCGGCCGAGGCGCCCGCCACGCGGTCGTCGCCCTGCTCGGCTCCGGCGTGGGCGCCGCGGTCATCACCGACGGAGCCACCTACCGCGGCTCCACCAGCAGCGCAGGCGAGTGGGGCCACACCACCATCGTCTACAACGGCCAGGAATGCCGTTGCGGCGCAAGGGGTTGCCTGGAAGCCTACGTCGGCGCGGAAGCCATCCTGGAACGCTACCGAAAGGCCCGCGGCGGCCGAGCCGTCCCCGGCACCGACGAGCAGAGCAGCCTGGCCGCCCTCCTGACCGCCGCCGAACGCTCCCGCACCGCCGCCAAGGTCCTGGAGGAAACCGCCGGCTACCTGGGCGCAGGCATCGCCAACCTGGTCAACCTGTTCAACCCCGAACGCATAGTCCTGGGCGGCTGGGCAGGCCTGTCCCTGGGCGCCACACTGCTCCCCGCCATCCGCGAGGCCACCGCCGCTCACGCGCTACGCCATCCCTACGGCCAGACCACGATCGAGGTGGGCCAGCTCGGCCCGGACGCGGTCGCGGTCGGCGCGGCGACGCTGCCGGTGGCCTCCCTGCTGGAGCAGGGCTGCGACCCGAGGGAGACCGCGGGCGACGACGCGGCCTGAGACTCGCCGGAGGGCCGCCGCCACGGCCCACCAGCGGGACTGTCCCGGAGCGGCTCAGTTCAGTATCGGAAGCGGCTTCGGCCCGTGCGCCAGCAGATGCGCACCTGTGGGCTCGATCCCCTCACCTATCACGGTGGTCGCGATTCGGGAAAACCCAGCTACCTCTTCGACATCGACACTGAGCAGAGACGTCCTGTCAGACACATACAGGATGAATCTGTCGGTTATTCCATCGCCGAGGTAATCAGCTCGGACTGAACAGGTCCAGGAAGACCTCGATTCATGCTATTGCTGGCACGTCCCTGCTCGCAGTGCTTGCAGCGCTCCGCGCAGCATCGAAACGTCGCATGACCACAAAACTTTAGTGAGCTTCTCCTAGAAACAAGGCTGAATGACTCGCCCGGGAGACGGACCCAGGCTACGGATTAGGTGGCCGATACGACTCCGCGAAATCGCATCATACCCTCTTCGGCGGCGACTCCGAGCACTGGATGCGTCCACGAGAGCGTTCCGAGCTTTCTTGCCTTCCAGCTCCATCGCGCGAACTCACCCAAGCTCCTTCCCTCCAGACCAGCCAAGGTTAAGAAGGCTCGCCGCTTCACTGATTTCTTCCAGTTTGTAGCCGGTTCGAAGGAACAATTCGCGGGGCCCCATAGCAGTCACGACCAGTCGAGTAAGCCCATACCACCGCTCAGCGATCCGCGATGGAATATTTGCATGAACCTCACGACTTGAATTTCCACCCTCACCGTTTACCCGAAGGACCTCTGGCGCAGCAGCAGATCCCGAATTGTCACTGCGCAACCTAATGCTTACTTCCGAGGCCTCCGGCACGCAGGACTCCACCTCGCGCAGCGTATCGATCATCTGCTGCAAATCATCGCCTGAAACCCCGAGAGTCGATAGGCGATACTCCTGGATGTTGGACAACTCAAGCGTGACCTGGAGGACAACTTGAAATTGCTCAGCGGTCAGGACAATTTCACACACAGGCGAGCCTGACTCAAACTGCCCACCATCACTTGAGGACATTATCGAAGTAGTCCTTTCCACCTCGGGGGTGTAGACAGTTCCACCGATGCCATCCTCGATCACGAGCGCCTCCTTGTCCGGATCCCAATAGGCGACTCGCCCGTTCCTGAGGAATCTGGTTTCAACATTAGGAACATTGCCATTGATTACACCATCAACATAGCAGGGAAGCGCCTTCTGATCGACACCTCGAACGTAGTGCGTCCCATTTCCATCAGGGCGAATAGCTTCACCATTCGAGTGCTTCGCAATGTTCTCGGACACCTCGTCGATTTCCGGACAGCCATTGGTGTTGTGCGCGAGGATCGGCGTGGCACCAGCGAGCACATAGTACGTGTGGATGCCGTCGACGGTCAGGTTGTGCACCCGTTGGATCGCCGCCCGAGACTCCACCTTGACGATTGGGAGCCGCTCCCCCTCCGGCGTCAGCACATCATCGCCAGGGCGGACTTCTTCCGCGTCCAGCCAACGCCCCTGATCGTCAATCCAGAACGGGTGCTCGCTGGTCGCCACCAGCGTTCCGACCGCATTGCCGCGCGGACCGTCGACGTCGACGGTGATCTCGACCAGCTTCTTCGGGCCTGCGCTGGTGATCGTCGCCGTGACTTCCCTGGCCTCGGTGCGCCCGGACTCCGGGTCAGTGGCCACGACAAGGTCGCCGTTCACCAGGTCCTCGATGGCCCTGGTCGTCCCGTCCGCCAGCAGCACCAGCGTGCCCGCCACGAAGCTGTTGCAGGGCGAATCAACCCGTTTGGCCGTGGTCGCGGCCGCATCCGCGGCGTGCGTCGCGGTCTTGGTCGCTGTGACCACGCCCTTCGAGCCCAGCACCAGCTCAGCCAACGTGCCCACCGCCAGGCCGGCCAGGCGCCCGTACTCGCCGTTGTTCCACGCCTTGTCGGCCAAAGGGGCGCTGGTGCGGATTCCGTTGTGGGAGCCGGAGAAGTTCGAACTGGTGCGCGTGGACGTGCCGATCGGGAAGCCGGACGGGTTGCTGGTGCGGCCGGGGAACCGGTTGCTGGCGGTGGACAACACCGCGGCCAACCGGGTGGTGGAGCTGCGTTCCGCCGACGGCTGGCGGAGCGCGGTGGTGACCGCGTCCACGCCGTGGGCGGACAAGGCGCCGACCACGCTGGCCGCTACGCACTGCGGGCCGTACGCGCTAGCCGGGCGGCTGGACGTGCTGCTCGGTGGTGGGCGCAGCGACGAGTTCGTGCTGCGCCGCCTGGAATGAACCGGGACCACCGTTACCCTGCTCCGGATGACGACACACGGGATGCTGCACCACGTCGAGCTGTGGGTGCCGGACCTCCAGCGCGCCGTCGACTCGTTCGGCTGGCTACTGGAAGCCTTGGGGTACCGGGAGTTCCGGCGTTGGGACGGTGGTCGCAGCTGGCGGCTCGGGCCTGCCTATGTGGTGCTCGAGCAGTCCCCCGCGCTGACCGCCGACCGGCACGACCGCTGCCGTCCCGGGCTGAACCACCTGGCCTTCCACGTCGAGGACGCCGCCGCCGTGGACCGGCTCACCGCCGAGAGCGGGCGGCACGGGTGGACCTTGCTCTTCCCCGAGCGGCATCCGCACGCCGGTGGGGCGCGGACCTACGCCGCCTACTGGGAGAACGAGGACGGCTTCGAGGTCGAGCTCGTGGCGCCCGAACCGCCTGTGGCGCAACCCGGTTCGCCGCTGCCGGAGCGTGCCGTGTGAGGATGGCGGCATGGGGCGGAGCAGGGGGACGCGGTTCGCGGCGGCGGTGGTGGTGCTGGTCGGCGGGTTGTCGGTGGCTGGGGACGGGTCGGGGGTGGCCGCGGATCGGGCGAGCGGGTTTGGTGACCGGGTGCTGGCTCGGGCGGAGAGTTGGTACCGGCAGAACCTGGAGTACTCGCAGGAGCGTTGCTACCACACGGGATCCGGGTACCGCGCGGTTGACTGGAGCGGGCCGCTGGGTGGGTGCCGGCAGCCGTTCCACCGCACCGACTGCTCCGGTTTTGTGTCCATGACCTGGGGGCTGGAGTTCAGCTACGCCACCCCGCGGCCCGGCGACAGCCCGGACCTGGCCGACGTGGCCCATCCGATCCAGCTCCCGCAGTTGCGCGCCGGGGACATCCTGGTCGCCGACGGCAAGCACGTGCGGCTGTTCGAGCGCTGGCTGGACTACGCCGCGGGCCGCTACCGGGCCTACGACTTCGGGGCCACGCCGGTGAAGCACCAGGACTACCTGTGGCGGGCGGCGGGCGAGCACGACTACCGGCCGATGCGCGACAACCGGCATCCCTAGCACCCGGACACCAGGGCGTTCACTCGTTCAGCCCAGTCCGGGTGCCGGTCGGCAGCGGAATCGTCCCGGTTTCTGGGACGGAAGCCGCGCCCCTGCCGGGTGCGGACGTTCGCGGTTAGCGTCGCCTGCCATGACCGACTCCCGGCCCGTCCGCCGGCTGAGCGAGGACTGGCTGGCCGTCCTCGTCGGCCTCGCGCTGCTCGCCCTCGCCCTCACCGGTGTCCTTCCGCCGGGGCTGGTGCCGTGATGGCCACCGTGACCACTCCCCGCCGCTCCCCCGCGCTCGCCTGGGCCGGGCTCGGCGTGCTCGTGGTGCTCGCGCTCGCCGCGCTGGCCCGCTACCTCTCCGCCGCGGTGCCCGAGCTGACCAAGGGCACCGCGCTGGCCGGGATCGGGGCCTCGGTGGAGTTCCCGGTGTACGCGATCCTGTTGGGGTTGCTGGGCAACGTGCTGCTCGCCGGGACGGGGTTGCGGGACCGGCTGGCCGGGGGCTTCCGGACCGAGTTCTTCATCAAGACCGGGCTGGTGCTGCTCGGCGCCTCGATCAACCTGGCGGTGATCGTGCGCGCGGCCGGACCGGCGATCGTGCAGTCGCTGCTGCTGATCACCATCGTCTTCGGCTTCAGCTGGTGGCTGGGCGGGCGGCTCGGGCTGGAGGACAAGCTGCGCGCGCTGCTGTCCTCGGCGGTGGCCATCTGCGGGGTCAGCGCGGCCATCGCGGCCGCGGGCGCGGTGCAGGCCAAGAAGGAACAGCTCGCCTACAGCGCCAGCCTGGTGATCGTCTTCGCGCTGCCGTCGATCTTCGTGTTGCCCTGGGCCGCGGCCGCGCTCGGCCTGCCGGATGAAGTAGCGGGGGCGTGGATCGGCGGCAACATCGACACCACCGCGGCGGTGACCGCGGCGGGCACGCTCACCGGGGAGAAGGCGCTGGAGATCGCCACCATCGTCAAGGTCACCCAGAACGCGCTGCTCGGCGTGGTCGCGGTGGCGCTGACCGCCTACTTCGCGCTCAAGGTCGAACGCACCGGCGCCACCGAGCGCTCGGTGGCGCGCGGGCTGTGGCAGCGGTTCCCGAAGTTCGTGCTCGGTTTCCTGGCCGCTTCGGTGCTCACCACCGTCTACATCGGACTGGTGCCGGCGGCGGAGAGCAAGGCGGCGCTGGGGGTGGCCAACGACCTGCGGACCTGGTTCCTGATCCTGGCCTTCGTCAGCATCGGCCTGGAGTTCCGGGCCGGGGCGCTGCGGGCGGCCGGATGGCGGCCGGTGGGTGTTTTCGGTGCGGCGACGGTGGTCAACATCGTCGCCGCCCTCGGCCTCGCGCTGCTGCTGTTCGGCTAGGCGAACAACCGCTGCACGAAAGTGATCACCGACTCCGCGGCGCTGCGGAGCATGCCCAGGATGCCGTGCACACCGCCGGCGGCACCCTGTGGGTCGTTCATGATCAGGTAGATCACCAGAACGACCGCCAACACCACGATCAGCTTCTTCGCATTCACCGGCTCGAGTCCATCCTCATCACTGCCCGTCTACCCAGGACGCGCAACAGCCTCCCATCGAGGGACCGCGAACGTCGAACCGACACCCCGTTGGCTTGCACACACCTGTCTGGGCCGAGTCTAAATTGAAACCGGCTCCCAGCGGGTGAAATTCAAGTTCCCGGATGTCCGGCTCTGCTCGATGATCATCCATCCGACCATCGGACACCCCGTCTACCTGCGGAAACAGGCGTACATAGGTAACCGCTTGCACGATAAAGCAGTCCCTTTCTCCCGTCGGTTTCATTCCGCCGATGCAACAACTCGACCGGACGCACAACGTCTGCCACAAAGACCGGATGTTCTCACCCGTTCCGGTGAACCGCCTGGTGGCGGCCGCTCCCCGGCCGACGCGCCAGTGGTTCTGGCTCAGCTGCGGCGTCTTCGGTGTGCTCGGCTTCGGCAGCGCGCTGCTCGGCCCCACCCTCGGCGACCTGGCGCAGACGCTGGCCATCACCCTGCCGATGGCGGGCTCGATCCGCTCCGGCCGCCAGCTCGGCCAGTTCCTGGCCTCGGTCAGCTGCGCCTGGCTCGGCGCCCGGCTGTCCACCGCGCTGCTCGGCCTCGCCGGTTTCCTCTGCTACTCCGCGGGCCTGCTGCTGTTGCTGCTGCCCGCCGGGCTGCCGGTGGCGGTGCTGGCCGCGGTGCTGTGGGGCCTCGGCCAGGGCGGGCTGCACGTGGTGTGCAACGCCGAGGTGGTGGCCAGGATGGGCGACGAGGCGCCGCGGCACGTGGCCGCGCTGCACTTCTGGTACAGCCTCGGCTCGATCGCCGGGCCGCTGCTGGTCTACCTCTGCCGCCTCACCGGGCACTGGGGCGCGGCCTACGCGCTGGCCGCGGGCACCATGGCCGTGCTGGGCAGCCGTCTGTTCGTCTACCGGGCCGCGCCCGTTTCCGGACTCACCCGGGCAGCGGTTCCCCGGCTGCCGATCGGGCTCGGCGTGCTGGCCGCGCCGATGGTGGCGGTGTCCGCGGTCAACATGATGAACGCCGGGCTGGCCGACTGGTCCTACCAGAACGCGGTGCTCGTCGCGGGCGCAGGCCCCGGCGCCGCCACCGCGGTGACCTCGGCGTTCTGGATCAGCGTCGCGGTGGGCAGGCTGGCCTCGGTGCGCCTGGTCGACTGGCTGGGCACCGGGCCGCTGCTGGTCGGCGCCGCCGTGCTGGCCACCGCGGGCACCGGCGGCGTCGTGCTCTACGGGCCGGACGTGCCCGGTCTGACCGTGGCCACCGCGGTCGCCGGGCTCGGCATCGCCCCGCTGTATCCGCTGGTCACCGCGTTGGGCGCGGCCGCGACCGACTCGCCGACCACCGCGGCGGGCGTGCTGTCGGCCGCCGCGGCGGCCTCAGCGGCGGTGGGCCCGATGGCGCAGGGCTTCCTGGGTGGCGGGCACGACGGCGGGATGATCCTGGTCGCGGCGCTCTCGCTGCCGCTGGTGCTCGGCGTGGTGTGCACGGTCGGTCAGGACCAGCGCCGGAAAGCCACCCGGCCGAGTGACTGCTGACCGGGTTCGGACCGCGATCCGGGCGAGTGGATCACACCAAACGGACACCCCGGCCGACCGGGTAGATCGATTACCTGGGAAAACCCCTGGTAGTCCGGCGGCGAAACGGACATCAAACGGGCGTTGACCGGCTGGGCTGTGGTGCTGGCCACACCGTTTCGGCGGTGTTAAACCTATGCGCAGCCCGAACGGGCACGGTTGAGCCCAGGTTCGAAGCCCGAACGGACAAGGAGGTCTGGGTGCAGGCGGAAGACCGCAAGCGGCGCATCCTGGCCAGGGCGCGAGCCGACGGCAAGGTCGACGTGATGGCCATGGCGGTGGAGTTCGGGGTCGCGCCGGAGACGGTGCGCCGCGACCTCAAGACCCTCGGCGAGCACGGGCTGCTGCGCCGCACGCACGGCGGCGCGCTGCCGGTGGAGAGCGCCGGGTTCGAGACCGGGCTGGCCTTCCGCGCGGCGTCCATGGTCCCGGAGAAGCAGCGCATCGCCAGGGCCGCGGCCGAGCGGCTGGACGAGGCCGAGACGGTGTTCATCGACGAGGGCTTCACCCCGCACCTGATCGCCGAGAACCTACCGACCGCCCGGCCGCTGACCGTGGTCACCGCCTCGCTGCCCACCGCGGCGGCGATGTCGGAACAGCCCGGCTTCACCGTGCTGCTGCTCGGCGGGCGGGTCCGGGGCCGCACCAAGGCCACCGTGGACCACTGGGCGATCCGGATGCTCAGCGAGCTGGTCATCGACCTGGCCTACATCGGCGCGAACGGCATCTCCCGCGAGCACGGCCTCACCACCCCGGACCCGGTGGTCAGCGCGGTCAAGGCGCAGGCCATCCAGTCCTCCCGGCGAAAGGTCTTCGTCGGGGTGCACACCAAGTTCGGCGTGGCCAGCTTCAGCCGCTTCGCCACGGTCTCGGACTTCGAGGCGATCATCACCGACACCACCCTCTCCCCCACCGAGGCCCACCGCTACGCCCTGCTGGGCCCCAAGGTCATCCGGGTCTGACCCGCACAACTCCAGTTCCCCCAACAGGTTCGCCCCCGCGGCGGCCCCTGCCGTGCTGCCCGCACTCAGGGAAGGAAGGACGATGACGTCACCCACCCCCCGGCGACTCGCCGCTCTCGCGCTCGCCTCGGCTTTGCTAGCCGCCGGTTGCGCGGGCGCGGGCGGCATCGGCGACCCTGACGACCCGAACTCGATCAACGTGCTGATGGTGAACAACCCGCAGATGCTGGACATCCAGCGGCTGACCGCCGAGCACTTCAGCAAGCGCACCGGCGTCAAGGTGAACTTCACCGTGCTGCCGGAGAACGACGTCCGGGACAAGATCAGCCAGGACTTCACCAGCCAGGCCGGGCAGTACGACATCGCCACCCTGTCCAACTACGAGGTGCCGATCTACGCCAAGAACAAGTGGCTGGCACCCCTGGACGGCTTCATCGCCGCCGACCCCGGCTTCGACCAGCAGGACGTGCTGGAGCCGATCCGGCAGTCGCTGACCGCCGCCGACGGCAAGGTCTACGCCCAGCCCTTCTACGGCGAGTCCTCCTTCCTGATGTACCGCAAGGACATCCTGGCCGCGAAGAACCTCACCATGCCGGAACGGCCGACCTGGCAGCAGGTCGCCGACATCGCGTCCAAAGTGGACGGTGCCGAGCCGGGTATGAAGGGCATCTGCCTGCGCGGCCAGCCCGGCTGGGGCCAGCTGATGGCGCCGCTGACCACCGTGGTGAACACCTTCGGCGGCACCTGGTTCACCCAGGACTGGCAGGCCAAGCTGGACGCGCCGGAGTTCACCGAGGCCACCAAGTTCTACGTGGACCTGGTCCGAAACCACGGTGAAGCCGGTGCGCCGCAAGCGGGTTTCGCCGAGTGCCTGAACAACATGACCCAGGGCAAGGTCGCCATGTGGTACGACGCCACCTCCGCGGCCGGGCTGCTGGAAGCGCAGGACTCCCCGGTGCGCGGCAAGCTCGGCTTCGCCCAGGCGCCGGTGGTGAAGACCAAGAGCTCCGGCTGGCTCTACACCTGGGCCTTCGCCGTGCAGCAGGCCTCGAAGAAGCAGCAGGCGGCCTGGAAGTTCCTGTCCTGGGCCAGCGGCAAGGACTACGAGACCGTGGCCGGGCAGCAGCTGGGCTGGTCCAAGGTCCCCGACGGCAAGCGCGCCTCGACCTACCAGCGGCCGGAGTACCTGAAGCTGGGCGGTTCCTACGCCGCCGCCACCCGCGAGGCCATCGCCACCGCCGACCCGCGCAACCCGGGTGTGCAGCCGCGTCCGGCCTACGGCATCCAGTTCGTCGGCATCCCGGAGTTCACCAACCTGGGCACCCAGGTCTCCCAGGAGATCAGCTCCGCCATCGCCGGGCGTGAGTCGGTGGAGGAGGCGTTGCGGGCTTCGCAAGGCCTGGCGGACAAGGTCGCCAAGAAGTACCGGAACTGAGAGGAGGAACGATGACCACCCTCGACACCCGCCCCGCCCCGGTCGCCGGTCCGCCGGCCCAGCCGCGCAGCGCGGCCAAGGCGGCCCGCTGGGCCCGGCGCGCGCCGCTGCTGCCCGCGCTGATCTTCACCATCGCGGTCACCCAGCTGCCGTTCGTGGCCACCCTGGTGATCTCCTTCCTCCAGTGGAACTCCCTGGCCCCGGAGAACCGCGGTTTCGCCTTCCTGGACAACTACCTGGCCGTGGTCACCGACCCGAACCTGCGGTCCTCGGTGCTCACCACGATCCTGCTCACCGCCAGCGTGGTGCTGGTCAGCCTGATCCTCGGCCTGGGCCTGGCCCTGTTGCTGGACAACAAGTTCCGCGGCCGCGGCCTGGTGCGCACGATGCTGATCGCGCCGTTCCTGGTGGTGCCGGTGGCCGCCGCGCTGCTGTGGAAGCACGCGCTCTACAACCCGGAGTACGGCCTGTTCAACGGTCTGCTCGGCACCGAGGTGGACTGGATCAGCGAGATGCCGCTGGTCGCGGTGGTCGCCTCGCTGGTGTGGCAGTGGACGCCGTTCATGATGCTGATCCTGTTGGCAGGTCTGCAATCCCGGCCCCTGGACGCGGTGGAGGCCGCCTCCATCGACGGGGCCAGCGGGTTCCAGGTCTTCCGCTACCTGACCCTGCCGCACCTGCGCCAGTACCTGGAGCTGGGCGCGCTGCTGGGCTCGATCTACATCGTGCAGAACTTCGACGCGGTGTTCACCATCACCTCCGGCGGCCTGGACACCGCCAACCTGCCCTACACCATCTACCAGACCTTCTACCAGGCACACGACTACGGCCAGGCCTCCGCCGCCGGGGTGGTCGTGGTGATCGGCTCGATCATCATCGCCACCTTCGCGCTGCGCGCGGTGTCCTCCCTGCTGAAAGACGAGGTGACCCGATGACCCGCCGCGCCTGGCGCCCGTGGGGCGCGCTGGCCTGGCTCGCCGGCATCCTGTTCTTCCTGCCGGTGGCCTGGATGGTGCTCACCTCGCTGCACAGCGAGTCCGACGCGGCCACCAACCCGCCGTCCATCCTGGCCCCGCTCACCCTGGACGGCTACGCGGAGTTCTTCGGCGCCGACGGCGGGGCCAGCCCGTGGCCGCCGCTGCTCAACTCGGTCAGCGCCAGCGTCGGATCGACGATTCTTGTTCTCCTGCTTGCGGTTCCGGCGGCGTACGCGCTCTCGATCAGGCCGGTGGAGAAGTGGAGCGATGTGCTCTTCTTCTTCCTCTCCACCAAGATGCTGCCGGTGGTCGCCGGGCTGCTGCCGATCTACCTGATCGCCCAGTACTCCGGGCTGCTGGACAACATCTCCTTCCTGGTGGTGCTCTACACCTCGATGAACCTGCCGATCGCGGTGTGGCTGATGCGCTCCTTCCTGGCCGAGATCCCCAAGGAGATGCTGGAGGCCGCCGCGCTGGACGGCGCGGGCCTGGTCACCACGCTGCGCCGGGTGGTCGCGCCGGTGGCCATGCCCGGCATCGCGGCCACCGCGTTGATCTGCTTCATCTTCAGCTGGAACGAGCTGTTGTTCGCCAGGGTGCTGACCGGGGTCGTCGCGGGCACCGCGCCGGTCTTCCTCACCGGGTTCGTCACCAGCCAGGGCCTGTTCCTGGCCAAGATGTGCGCCGCGGCCACCGTGGTGTCACTGCCGGTGCTCATCGCCGGTTTCGCCGCCCAGGACAAGCTGGTCCAGGGCCTGTCATTGGGAGCTGTGAAGTGATGAAGGCCGCCGTCATCAGCGGAGTCGGTCAGGTCGAGGTCACCACGGTGCCCGATCCCGCGCCGGGTCCCCGCGAGGTCGTCGTCGAGGTGGCCGCCTGTGGCCTGTGCGGCACGGATCTCCATATCCTGCAAGGAGAGTTCGCCCCGACCCTGCCGGTGGTGCCCGGCCACGAGTTCGCCGGGGTCGTGGTGGAGACCGGCAAGGAGGTCACCGAGGTCCGCGCCGGGGACCGGGTCGCGGTGGACCCCTCGCTGTACTGCCACGAGTGCCGTTACTGCCGGGTGGGCCGCAACAACCTGTGCGAGCGCTGGAACGCCATCGGGGTCAGCAAGCCCGGTGGCGCGGCCCAGTTCGCGGTGGCGCCGGTGGCCAACTGCGTGAAGCTGCCCGAGCACATCCGCACCGAGGACGCCGCGCTGATCGAGCCGCTGTCCTGCGCGGTGCGCGGCTACGACATCCTCAACTCACAGCTGGCCAGCCGGGTGCTGATCTACGGCTCGGGCACCATGGGCCTGATGATGCTGGAGCTGGGCAAGCGCACCGGCGCGGCCAGCATCGAGGTGGTCGACCTGAACCCGGACCGGCTGGCCACCGCCCAGCGCATCGGCGTCACCGGCACCGCCACCAACGCCGACGAGCTGGACCGGCCGGAGGGCTGGGACGTGGTCATCGACTGCACCGGCAACGAGAAGGCCATCCAGGACGGGCTGGGCCGGGTGGCCAAGGGCGGCACCTTCCTGCAGTTCGGCGTCTCCGACTACTCGGCGCGCGCGGTGATCGAGCCGTACAAGATCTACAACCAGGAGATCACCATCACCGGCTCGATGGCGGTGCTGCACTCCTTCGAGCGGGCCGCGGACCTCTTCGCCGCCGGCGTGCTGGACCCGGAGATCTTCATCAGCCACCGCCTGCCCCTGGACGACTACGCCGCCGCGCTGGAGTCCTTCCGCCGCGGCGAGGGCCGCAAGATCCAGGTCCTGCCCGGCGCCTGACCGCCGCCAGCGCCCCCGGTCTCGTTGGGGGCGCTGGCGGTGAGCCGAGTGTCAGACGCTGGGCCTAGCCTCCCGGTATGACCCGCACCACCAGGCCGCCCGCGTATGGCGTCGCTGCCCGGTTCCCGGCCCTGGCCGCCTATGCGCGCATCACCGTGCGCCTGCACCCGCGCCGCGGCAACCCCAGCGCCTACGACAGCCACCTCGGCGGCCCGCTGCTGTGGCCCGAAGACGAGGCCTGGCCGCGCTGCGGGCGCCCCAAGTGCTTCATCCCCGCGCCCGAGCAGCCCGAACCAGCTGTGGTGGCCGGGCAGTTCTGGGCCAGGGACCTGCCCGACCTGCCCTTCCCACCCGGCACGGACCTGTTGCAGGTGCTGTGGTGCCCGCACGAGCACGACGAGTTGCAGGGCGGCATCGGACCGTACGTCTACCTGTTCTGGCGGAACTCGCACTCGATCACACCGTCCTCGGCGCCACCGCCGGAGCCGATGCTGCTCGACGGCGACGACAGCCTGGTGCCCCGGCCCTGCGTGCTGCACCCCGAACGCCTCACCGAGTATCCGTGGCACGAGGACCTGCCCGCCGACCTGGCCGAGGCGGTGCAGAGCATCCGGGAGGACTACCGGGACGGCCTGTCCATCGCGCCGGGCAGCAAGATCGGCGGCTGGGTGTCCTGGGCGGTCACCGACCGGATCCCGCAGCCCTGCCTGGCCTGCGGCACGCCGACCGAGCACCTGCTCACCATCGCCGACACCGAATGGGGCAGCCGCGAGTCCCGCTGGCGGCCGATCGAGGAGGACGCGCTCGGGGACCGGGACGCGTGGAACCCCATCGGCACCTATATCAAGGACGCCGTGCGGCTGTTCGTCTGTCCACAGTCGACAGAGCACCCGGTCCGGTTCGACCGGCAGTGACACGGTCCCTCAGCGTGCCCTGACCAGGGAAATCCCGCCGCGACGGGCATCCACCTCAAGGCCGACGTCCTTGTACACCAGGCCACCGCCGCGCACCGGCTTGGCCCGATACTGGCACTTGGGTTCGAGCTTCTTGCCGAGCTCGACCAGCTGCACCTTGGGCAGCTCGTCGCAGCGCAGCTCGTCGCCGTCGGCTCCGAAGTCCTTGGCCAGCCGCGCGTGCACCGCCTCGGCCAGCAGCACGCCCTTGAGCGGTTTCTTGGTGTACTTGACCAGCAGGTCCGACTCCTTGAAGTCGTTGGACACGGTGATCTGCCAGGGCACCTGCACGCCCTCGTAGGTGATCACGCAGTCGGTGACGGCACCGGCCTTGAGCACGACCGTGTCGTCCTTGCAGCCGCCGCTGGTCTCGCCCCGCCACTGCACCATCAGCAGGGTGTCCTTGCGCAGATCGTGCACCAGCTTCTGCACCAGTGGCGCGTCCGCGGCCGGCTCGGGGAGCACGGCCTTGTTCGCCTCGGCCACGCTGAGCAGCTCCGTGTTGCTCGCCGTGACCAGCACCGGACGCGGTGTGCCGGTGATCGGCAGTGAGGCCGGCGTGCCGGTCACCGACACGCTCCCGCACCCGGCCAGCAGCATCGCGGTCAGCGCGAGCACGCCGCCAGTTCCCCCAAAACGCATGGTCATGAGCTTAGACGAGGGCTTCAGGTGGTTCGCCGGGGTCCTCTCCCAGTCCCGGCCCGCGGAGAGCCACATCCACTTCGTCGGCGTGGACCCGGCCGAGCGCGGCCCCGGCCTGGACCGGCTCAGCTTCCGGCGCGATCTGGACGGTTCGCCCACCCGGTAGCCCACCGGCGCGGCACACTCATCCGGTGATCCTCCGAGCACTGGCCGCCGCGGTCGCGCTGACCGCCACCGGCCTCCAGCCAGCCGCGGCCGCCCCCGCGGCGATCGAACCCTGCTCCGCCGTCTCGGTCGGCCCGGCCCAGGTCGTGGTCGACAACACCACCCGGCTCAACCTCGGCCTCAAGGGCTGGCCGGACACCGCCTTCGGGGTGCTGCCCGAGGGCAACGGCCAGTACCGCTTCCTGTCCACCTCCGCGCTGGTCGGCTCCGGCACGATGCCGCAGAGCATCGCCACCACCAAGGGCACCCTGGACAACCCGGTCGCAGGCGGGGTCAAGCACGCCGCGGTGCGCAACGTCCCGGCGGGCTACCAGTACGCCGGTGGCGGGCCGGTCTTCCGCGACCCGGCCAGCGGCCTGGTGCTGCAGATGGTGCACCTGGAACGCAGCCTGGACGGGCCGAACCACCAGTTCTACGCCGAGCTGCACCTGGGCCTGCACGACCTGGCCACCGGCGAGACCCGGCTGCTGGGCGAGATCATCTCCCCGGACATGGACTTCGCCACCGCGTACCGGCACAAGCTGACCGCCGACATCGGCACCTCCTCCTTCGTGCTGCGCGACGGTTACCTGCACGCCTACTTCCCGGACTACTCCTACGACAACGGCAAATGGGTCAACACCCCGCTGTCGGTGGCCCGCGCCCCGCTGGCCGAGGTCGTCGCCGCGGCCAAGCAGGGCAAGGCCAGTGAGTGGCGCAAGTACCACGACGGCGCGTGGAGCTCCCCCGGCCGCAACGGCCCCTCCAGCGCGGTGCGCGAACAGGGCGTCGGGGCCTGGCACCCGAGCGTGGTCAAGACCACCAGGGGCGGCACGATCATGGTGGCGGGCAACAGCATCACCGAGTTCGTGCTGGCCACCTCGCCAGATGGGCTGACCGGCTGGTCCGGCCCGACCACGCTGTTCCGCGACCCCGAGCGCGGCAACGCCTACCCGACCATCGTCGGCACCGGCAGCGATCCGTCCATTGTGGACAACGAGTTCTACCTCTACTACCTCCAGTGGGCCAAGCCCGGTGACTGGGCGAACGCGGTGGCCATGCGCCGCCACGTCACCTGCGTCGCGGGTCGCACGCTGCCGAGCGTCCCGCTGACCGGCTACGCCAACGGTGCCCAGCACCGCACCAGCACGATCACCGAGCGCGCCACCGGTTTCGCGCCCGAACCCGGTCGCCTGTGGCGGCTGGAGACCGCGGCCGTGCCGGGCACCGTGCCGCTCTACGGCTGCCGCAACGGTTCGGACCACTACCTGTCCCTGGCCCAGGGCTGCGAGTCGCCGCAGGCCGCCGTGTTGCAGAGCGAGGGCCGGATCTACTCCGCCGCGCCCTCGGCCCCCTCGACCCCGTTGTACCGCTGCAAGTCCGGCGCGGACCACTTCACCTCCACCGCGGCGAACTGCGAGGGCCGCGGCACCCAGGACAAGCTGCTCGGGCACGCGCTGACCACCACGCAGCGGGTGTTCAGCCGGTTCTACGACGGCCGGGAGCACTGGGACACCAGCGGCGCGGTCACCGCGAAGTACGCCCTGGAACACCGCTGGTTCCTGGAGTCGGCGAGCAAGCCGGGCACCCGCGCGCTCTACGGCTGCGCCTACACCAGCGTGAAGGGCCTCAACCACTTCGTCTCCACGCAGCCGGACTGCGAGGGCCAGCAGGTGCTGCGCACCGAGGGCTGGGCCTACCTCGACCAGCCGGGCGCGCCGTCGGCGCCGCTGTACCGGTGCTACTGGCCGGAGCAGGACGACCACTTCCTGTCCCCGCACGAGAACTGCGAGGGCGTGCCCGGCGGCCGCAACGAGGGCCGCCTCGGCTACGCGCTGAGCTGAGCCGGGATCGAGGGCGGCCCGGCACCCCAATCGCCGAACGTGTGCCCGAGCGGGTGCCCGGCCGGGCGTGGCTGGGCTGATCGGATTACAACGTTGGCGGTCCATTTCCGGACAGAGTTCTGTCCGTTGTTGACTGGTCACGATCGGTTGTTGTTAATGGGATCGGTTCCACATCGGGGTGGACCGCTCTACCCGCTCCTGCGCGGCCACCCCGCCTTCGGTTGTGCTCCCCGCCAGGAGGTAGGCGCCCATGTCCCGATCCCGGTTGCGATCCGGCCCGCTGGTGGCCGGGTTGGCACTGCTCGCCTCGCTGGCGACGTTCCCGCCTGCGCAGGCCCAGGCCGCGCAGGCCCAGCGCACGGTCACCGGCCAGGTCCGGGACGCGGTCTCCGGCGCCCCGGTGGCCGGGGCGGTGGTGCACGCGGCGGCCCAGACCACCAGCGTGCGCACCGGGGCCGACGGGCGGTTCAGCCTGCCGGGGGTCCCGGCCGAGGCGGTCGGGGTGGTCGCGGCCAAGCAGGGCTACGACTTCCGCTGGCTGCCCCTGGAGTCCCGCGGCGACACCGCGGTCACCCTGCGCCTGGACCGGGAGACCCCGCGCACCCTGCCGCACCCGGACTACCCGCGTCCCGACCTGGACCGCCGGGCAGGCGCGGACGGCAAATGGCTCAACCTCAACGGAACCTGGTCGCTGAGCTTCGACCCGCGCGATGTCGGCCTGAAGGAGAACTGGGCCGCGGGCGGGCACGAGTGGCAGCACGCAGTGCGGGTGCCGTTCAGCTACACCTCCCTGGCCGGGGTGGGTGAGGAGGCGCGGGCGAACAACCAGGTCTACGCCAGCCAGTTCGAGGCCAACAAGGGCGCGGCCTGGTACCAGAAGCAGGTCACCGTGCCCGCGGACTGGCCAGCCGAGCGCAACGTGCTGCTGCGCTTCGGCGCGGTGGAGTGGCACGCGCAGGTGTTCCTGGACGGCGTCAAGCGCGCTGAGCACGACGGCGGCTACTCCCCGTTCGAGGTGGACCTGGGCCGCCTGGCCCCCGGTTCCACGCACTCGCTGGTGGTGCGCTCCTTCGCGCCGGACAACAGCGACCGCACGCCCTACCCGCAGGGCAAGCAGATGGGCTGGTACGCCGACACCGGCGGCATCTGGCAGTCGGTGTGGCTGGAACCGGCCGATGCCGCCCGCCTGGACACCGTGCACGTCACGCCGCAGCTGACCTTCAACGGCGACCGGCTGACCAGCGCCAAGGCCGAGGTCGCCATCACCGGCAACGCCGCCGCGGCCGGGTCCACGGTCAAGGTCACCGTGCGCGAGCAGGCCGGGAAGCCGGGTGTGCAGCAGCGCGGTCTGGAGCTCCCGAAGCCGGTGGAGCCCAAGGCCGGCCGGGTGGTGGCCAGTGCCACCCTGCCGCTGTCCGGCAGCACCGGGAAGTCCACTGTGGACATTCCGCAGGCGAGGTTGTGGTCGCCGGAGACGCCGTGGCTCTACCAGGTTCAGGTGGAGCTGACCGGCAGCCAGGGCCGGGACGCGCTGCACACCTGGACCGGGCTGCGCACCGTCTCCAGGGACTGGGCGCCCGGCCACTCCCCTGCCGAGCAGTCCGATCCCCAGCAGCAGTACCAATACCTACACCTGAACAACAAGCCGATCTACCTGCGCTCGGCGCTGGACCAGGCGTTCAACCCCTGGGGCACCTACTCCTACACCGGCCTCTACCAGGGCGGTGACCTGCGCGCCGGGTCGCTGGCCGAGCCGCGCAAGGGATCCGTGCTCTTCGACCTGGCGCTGGCCAAGCAGCTCGGGCTCAACTCCACCCGGCTGCACATCAAGATCAACGATCCGCTGTACTACCACTGGGCCGACGTGATGGGCCTGATGGTCTGGTACGACCAGCCGAACTTCGGCTACAACGGCTACCAGGCCAGCGCGGAGAAGCTGTTCGAGGGCGTGCTGCACGATGCGGTGAAGCGGGACTACAACCACCCCTCCATCGTGATCTGGGACGTCTTCAACGAGGGCTGGGGTATCACCGACGGCAACGGCATCCGGGAGGAGGCCAAGCCCTGGATCGAGCGGATGGTGCAGCTGACCAAGCAGCTCACCCGCGGCGGGCGGCTGATCGTGGACAACTCGCCCTGTTGCAGCAACCACCATCCCAGCGAGAGCACCGACCTGCTGGACTTCCACGGTTATCTGTCCACTTGGGACGAGTGGAAGGCCAACATCGACAACTACGTCCGCAACACCTATCCCGGCTCGTCCTTCAACATGGAGGAGGGCAAGAAGCAGTCCGGGCAGCCGCTGCTGAACTCCGAGTTCGGCCCGTGGACCGGCGGCCGGGAGAAGGACCAGGACGTGGCCGCGCCGTTCCGGTACACCACCGAGCTGTTCCGCAACCAGCCCAAGATGAACGGCTACCTGTTCACCGAGCTGGCCGACATCGAGTGGGAGTGGAACGGCTGGTCGGCCTACGACCGCACCCTCCAGGTGCCCGGATACCTTGACGCGGAAGGAAAACAGGGCGGCGTGCACCTGGCCAACGCCGACGACGTGCTGTTCTTCGACGCCCGCCCGGTGCAGCGGGTCACCCCCGGCCAGCCGGTGTCGCTGACCGCGAAGTCCTCGCTGTTCTCCGGCCGGGAGGTCAGCGGCGCCCAGCTGCGCTGGCGGATCTCCGGCACCGACCACACCGGCGCGGCCATCCGGAGCACAGACTGGCGGCAGCGGCCGGTCTCGCCGGAGAAGTACACCACCAGCGACCTCGGCAAGGTCGAGGTGACCGTGCCCGCGGAGCTGACCTCCGGCCGCCTGGACATCCAGCTGGTGCGCGGCAAGGACATTCTGGCCACCGGCCAGACCTTCCTGGCCGACTGGAGCAACCGGACCGACCGGGCCACCGTGCTCGGCGAGCACGCCGGCAGCCAGTCCAGGGTCGCGGGCACCATCCGGCTGGACCCGGCCGCGGCCAAGGCGAACTGGCCGCAGGGCCACGACACCTTCCGCAACGACGGGGCCAGCGCTGCCTGGGGCTACGGCGACGGCGACTTCCAGTGGACGGTGGAGCTGCCGGAGGAGCTGCGCACCGGCCGCTGGAACACCGCCCAGCTGGTCCTGGAGGCCTCCGCCTCGCGCACCAGCTCACCGCGCACCCGGTTCCCGCAGACCTCGGAACGCCGCTACCCCACCGAGTTCCGGGCTTCGGTGGACGGGGTGTCCACCAGGTCCGTTGTGCTGCCGGATGATCCGGCCGACGCGCGCGGCGCGCTGTCCAACGAGTCCGGCTTCGACCCCGGCCAGTACGGCTACCGGGTGGTGCTGGACCTGGACGCGCGCCAGCTCAAGGAGGCCGCGGCGGACGGCAAGTTCACCCTGTCGCTCAGCGGTTCCGGCGGCGGGTTGACCGTGCACGGGCCGCGCACCGGCCGCTTCGGCATCAGCCCGCAGCTGGTGCTCTCCCAGGGCCGGGGCATGTCCGGGCCGCCGGTGCAGCAGTCCGAGCCGTACGTGGGCACTCCCGAGGGCGCGGGCGTCAACACGCACTTCGTGCCGGGCACGCTCAAGGAGGGGCAGCCCACCACGGCGAACGTGCTGGTGGTCAATGACTCCCCGCGTCCGGTGCGTCAGGTCCGGCCGGAGCTGGTGCTGCCAGCAGGCTGGCGGGCCGAACCGCTCGGCCAGGTGTCCACAGTGGACCTTCAGCCCGGTGAGTCGGCGGTGGCGCGGTTCCGGCTGGTGCCCGGCAGCGTCGGCGAGAACACGGTGACCACCAGGGCCTTCTACACCGGTGAGGCCGGTCGCCAGGTGGTGGACGAGCCGTGGCTGGTGACCGTGCCGGTGCCCGAACCCAGCGAGGCCAACTATCCCAGGCGCACCGTGCACGACGGCTTCGACAGCGACACCAGCGCGAACTACCGGAGCTTCCAGCCCTTCGGCGGGGAGGCCGCGCCCGCGCCCACGGTGTCCGGTTCGAAGCTGAAGGTCAGCCACCCCAGCCCGTTCTTCACCATGCTCGGCTCCCCAGCCGCGCCCGGCGGCAACCCGACGGTCACCATCCTGGAGGTCGGCGAACTGGCCGGTGGCAGCTCACGGGAGAACAGCCTGTTCACCGGGCTGGTGAAGGACCAGAACACCTATGTGGTGGCCTGGTACAACCACTTCCGGAAGGAGACCGGCTTCGACGTCCGGCTCGACGGCCAGTTCCTGCCCGGGAACCCGACCGCGCGGCTGGACCTGCAACCCGGTGACAAGTTCGCGCTGGTGGTCTCCGGCAGGACCGTGGACATCTTCCACGGCCGGGAAGGGCGCTGGACCTCGGTGCGCACCGGCTCGGTGGACTCGCGGCTCAACCTGTCCGATCCGGCGGTGCTGAGCCAGTTCCGGCACGGCGCGGCCATGCGCGGTGACGGCGGCACGGTGTCCATCGAGTCCCTGGAAGGCCGGACCCGCTGAACCCCTGCCCGGCTGGCACCGTCCACTGTGGACGGTGTCAGCCGGGCCGTTCCCATTCGCCGATGTGCTCGTGGTCGGTGCGGCGCAGCTGCCGGTAGCGGCCGGCGGACATGCCGTACTCGCGTTTGAAGGCGTTGGCCAGGGCGAACTGGGTGCCGTAGCCGCAGCGCCGCGCGATGGTGGCCAGGGTGGCGTCGGTGGTGCGCAACAGGTGCGCGGCCGTGGTCAGCCGCCACCAGGTGAGGTAGCCCAGTGGCGGCTGGCCGACCAACTGGCTGAACCGGCGGGCGAACGCCGCCCTGGACAATCCCGCCCGCGCGCCCAGCGTCTCCACCGTCCACGGCGCGGCCGGGTCCTGGTGGATGGCCCGCAACGCCGCGCCCACCACCGGATCCCGCAGCGCGCCACCCCAGTCCCGGTCCGCGCCGTGCTCCTCCAGCCAGGCCCGCAGCAGGTAGACCAGCAGCACCTCCAGCAGCGCGGGCAGCACCGCGTCCCGCCCCGGCCGCACCTGGGCCAGCTCCGCGCCCAGCACCGAGACCACCCCGTGCAGGGCGGCCTGCCGCACTGGATCGGCGGCCTGCACCAGCAGTTCCGGCAGCTCGGCCAGCAGCGGGTGCACCCTGGCCTGTTCCAGCTGAAACGCCCCGCACAGCAGCCGCGTCGGCACCCCCGCGTCGGCGAGGTCGTGCGCGGCCCCGCCGGGCAGCACCACGGCCTCGCCTGGCCCCAGCACCACCGGCTCGCGACCGGGCAGCACCACGGTGATCGCGCCGGAGAGCACCACGTGCAGTCGGGCTCCGGCGAAGTCCGGGAAGTGCCGGGTCCAGGGTCCGGTGGCCTCGGTCAGCGCCGAGTAGGGCCGCCCGCTGCGCATGGCGGCGATCGCGTCGCTGAGCACATCCATCGGCACCTCACCCCGGGAGATCAAGACGTAGACGTAAACGGCCGAGACGCTGAATCATTCCCGGCCACCCGGCACGAACCTAGCGTGACCGGCGTGGACACCATCACACTCGGCCAGGTCGAGATCACCAGGGTGCTGGAGTGGTCCGGCCCCTTCGCCCCCACCAGCGCCGTCTTCCCCACCCTGACCCGCGAACACTGGCAGGCCAACGAGTCCTGGCTCAGTCCGGACCACTGGGACCCGGCCACCGACATGCTGCTGGCCCGCACCCAGTCCTGGGTGCTGCGCAGCGAAGGCCGGATCATCCTGGTGGACACCGGAATCGGCGATGACAAGGAGCGGCAGATCCCGGTCTTCCACCGCCTGCGCACCGGTTTCCTGGACCGCCTCGCCGCCGCGGGCGTGCAGCCGGAGCAGGTCGACCTGGTGGTCAACACGCACGCGCACTCCGACCACGTCGGCTGGAACACCCGCCTGGTCGACGGCGAGTGGATCCCCACCTTCCCCAACGCCCGCTACCTGCTGCACGCCGCCGACGCCACTCCCGGCCTGAGCGACCCCCAGGTGCACCGCGACAGCATCGACCCGCTCCGCCACACCGGCCAACTGTCCACATGGGACGGTACAGAGCTGCGCATCGACGCCAACCTGACCCTGACCCCTGCTCCCGGCCACACCCCTGGTTCCGCGGTGCTGCGCCTGGTTTCCGGCACCGACCGCGCGCTGTTCATCGGCGACATCGCGCACAGCCCGCTGCAGATCGTCGAACCAGACCACGAGCCCTGCCTCAGCGATGACGCGCCCGCCGCCACCGCCACCCGCCGACGCCTGCTGGCCGAGGCCGCGGACACCGGCGCGCTGGTCATCCCGGCCCACTTCGGCGGCAGCGGCGCGGCCGAGGTCAAGCGGGACGGCGACAAGTTCGCCATCACCGGCTGGGCGGCCTTCGGATGACCCGCACCGCCCAGGGTTTCCTGACCGGTGAGCACCGCGCGGAGGTGACCGTCTACCACGCGGTGCCCTACGCCGCGCCGGTCCACGACCTCGGCACCCGTTTCACCGCCCCGGCTCCTCCCCCGCCGTGGTCCGGCATCCGCGAGGCCACCACCCCCGGCCCGACCGCGCCGGCCCCACCGCGCCCGTCCCTCGGGCTCCTCGACCTCACCCCGCTCAACCCGCCGCCCATCCCCGGCCCCGACTACCGGACCCTCACCATCTGGGCCCCGCCGACCCCCGCGCCGCCGCGCCCGGTGCTGGTGTTCCTGCACGGCGGCGGGTTCCAGGTCGGCGCCGGCTCCGCCCCGCTCTACGACGGGACCGCCTTCGCCCGCGACGGCGTGCTGCTGGTCACGGTCAACTACCGACTCGGCGTCCCCGGCTGGCTGCACCTGCCCGGCGCGCCGGCCAACCGGGGCCTGCTGGATGTGATCGCCGCGCTGGAATGGTTGCGGGACAACATCTCCGCCTTCGGTGGCGATCCGCACAACATCACCGTGGCCGGGCAGTCCGCGGGCGCGATCCTGGTCGCCGGGCTGCTCGCCGCGCCCCGCGCGCACGGGCTGTTCCACCGGGCGGTCAGCCAGAGCGGCAACCCCGCCGCCGTGCTCACCCCGGACCAGGCGCTGCGGGTCACCGGCGCGCTGGCCGCCGAACTCGGCGTCACCCCAGCCGAGATCCCCGGCGTCCCGGACGCCGACCTGATCGCCGCGCTGGCCCGGCTGCCCCTGCCGCCGGACGGGCCGCTGCGCGGGATCACCCCGTTCAGCCTGGTCCTGGACCCGGAAACGCTGCCCCGGCCGCCGATCGAGGCCGAGCTGCCGCCGGTGGACCTGCTGATCGGCACCAACTCCGACGAGGCCAACCTGTACCTGGTCCCCACCGGCCGCCAAGCGCCGTGGCTGACCACCGAGGCGCTCTTCGGCGGGGGCAGCCGCCTGCTGGCCGAGGCGCACGCCGCGCAGCAGCCCGGCCGCACCCACCGCTACGAGTTCGCTTGGCGCTCACAGGCTTTCGGTGGCGCGCTCGGCGCCTGCCACTGCGTGGAGCTGCCGTTCGTCTTCGGCCACACCGCGATCCCGGCCCTGCACGGCGAACACGGCCTGCTCGGCCCCACGCCGCCGTCGCCCGAGCTGGTCAGCCGCACCCACGCGGCCTGGAGCCGCTTCGCCGCCACCGGTGATCCGGGCTGGCTTGCCCCGATCCAGCGCATCGACGAGCGTTGGGGGTGAGGGCTAAGGCGGACCATCCGATCGTCCCGCGCGCACGGGAAGATCGGATGGCCACCCGTTTCGGCCGCCGTGTCCCACCATGGAGCGCGTCGGCAGGGGCACGGTATCAAGGCGTCCCGGATGGTGAACGCGTCTTCAGCCCTGCCTGAAAGGCGAAGTGCCGCCACCCCGGGAACCGGGATGGCGGCACTCGCCGTGCGGCAGCGGTCAGGGCCGCATCTTCTTCAGCGACTCCAGGAGGTGGGTGAGCCGGTCGCGCATGGTGTCGCCGAGCTTCATGCCACCACCCAGCGCGTGCTCACAACCCCTGATCATCTTCTCCCGGTCCTTCGCCGAGCCCTTCAGGTGCCTGATGGCCTCGTCGAGCTCCTTGTCGTTGGCGTACTTGCCGTTGGCCGAGATGGGCTTGCCGAACAGTTCGCCCTTGGCGTCGGCGTGGATCTCGATCTCGGTCCGGTTGTCGGCCATCTTGATGTGGATGCCCTTGGTCTGGGTGTCGCTGTGCGCCTGCTCCACGTGCCCGAAGGGCTGGCACTTCCGCTTGCCGGCCGCGGCGAACCCGGAGAACTCGGCCGGGGCCTCCCACTCGCACGCCTCGATCTCCGGCGTGCGCTCCTTGCGGGCGTTGGTGAGGACGCCCTTGACACCCTCCAGGAACCGCCGGCCCTTCTCCTTGAGCGCGAAGAAGTTCGCCAGGCCGTCGATGACCTTGACGATCGCCTTGCCCACCGCGGGCAGCTTGCCGACGGCCAGGAAGAACGAGCCGACGTCGACCAGGCTCCACAGGCAGGCGCCGATGTCACCGTCGCTGACGCACTTGACGATGTTGTCGATGCCCAGCAGCGTGATCAGGATTTCCGCGCCGTTCTCAGCCAGCCACTGCCCGAGGCCCTTGTTGGCATCGGCCAGCGCCTTGCGGTACTCGTCGACCATCTGCTGGCCGCCCTGCGCCCGCAACGCCTCCTCATCCGCGGAGGTCAGCTCGCCGTCGGCCTGCCGCTCGGCGTCGATCTGCCGGGTGGTGGCCTCCTCGGCCCGCTGCTTCTCGGTGGCGATCTCCTGCGCTTCCTTGGCCGCGGCCGCGGCCTCCTGGGCCAGCGCGCCGGCGGCGATGGCGTCGGCACGCGCCCTGGCCGCGGCCTCCGCGGCGACCGCCGCGTAGTTGCGGGCCTGGGAAGCGCTGGCCTCGGCCTGGCTGGCCGACCTGGCCGCCGCCGCGGCCGCCCGCTGCGCGTCCTGCTCCGCCTGCTGCGCCTGCCGGGCGGACTCGGCGGCCTGGTCGGCCGAGCGCTGCGCCTTCTCCGCCTCCTGCTTGGCCTTGTCGGCGAACTCCCTGGCCTTGGCCGCGGACTTCTGCGCCTCGGCCGCCCAGTGCTTGGCCTCATCGGCCGCCCCGCGCGCGGTGTGCGCGTAGGACTGGGCCTGCAACGCCGCCTGCCGGGACTCCGCGGCGATCTTGTCCGCGTCCGCCAGGTAGGACTCGATCTTGGCGACGTGGCTGGCGGTGTCCGCGTCCCGCTGCTGAGCCTTGTACTGCTCGCTGGTGAGGAACTTGCGCCACAGCGAAGGCGGACCGTTCAGCGCGGCCTGCGCGGCGGCCTTGACCTCCTTGCCGCCGTTGGTCATCGCCTGGGTGACCAGCACGTGGTCGTCGTCCTGGCGCGCCTTGTGCTGCCCGGTGGCCAGGAACGCGGTGCGGTCGGCCGGGGTGCCGCGCAGCGCCTTCTGCGCCGCGGCCTTCACCCCGGGACCACCGGCGTTCATGATCTGGGTGATGGCGACCTGGTCGTCCTCGTCCTTGCCCGCGTACCAGCGGTCCTGCAGGAAGTCCTTGACCATGTCGTGCTTGGCGGTGAGCATGTCCCGCGCGGACCACCGCAGGCCCTCGTTGCCCGTGGTGTCGGCGATGTGCAGCACGCTGGCCCGGTCGTCCTCCTCGACCGCCTTGGCCACTCCGCCGCGGACGAAGTTGAGCACCTCGTACTTGTCGCCGACCAGCGCGTTCTCCGAGGCCGCCCGCACCCAGCCGCCACCGGTGGTGACCAGCCGCGCGGCCACCTTGCGGCCGTTGGCGACCGCGGTCTCCTCCGGCGTGGCCGGGTCCTGCGCCTGGGTCAGCAGCCGCTGCGCCTCGGTGTCGAGCTTCGCGGCCTCACCGGCGACCCAGGTGGTCTCGGTCTGCTTGTTGTCCTCGGCGAGCTTGGCCTCGACGGCCTCCTCGATCGCCTTGGCCTTCTGCGCGGCCAGCCGCTCGTCCTCGGCCGCCCGGCTGGTCGCGGCGATCGAGCGGGCCAGGTCGGTGTACCTGGTGGCGTCGTCGGCGTACAGCTTGGCCTTGTCCGCGGCGGCCTGCGCCCGGTTCGCCGCGCCTTCGGCGTCGTTGGCGTGCTTGACCGCCTCATCGGCCAGGCGCGCGGCGTTGTCGGCGTGGTTGGCGGCGTCGTTGGCCGCGTCCCTGGCCTGACCGGCGTAGCGGGCGGCCTCCCCGGCGATCCGCTTGGCCTCCCCGGCGGCGCGCTTGGCCTCGGCGGCCTTGCGCTTGGCCTGCGCGCTGGCCTGCTTGGCCTGCGCGGAGCTGGCGCCGGCCTTGGCCGCCCAGTCACCGGCCTCGCCGGAGGCGCCACCGGCCTCATCGGCGTGCACCCCCGCGCTGGCGGCCGACTCGGCGGCCTTGCCGGCCGCGGTCGCCGCGATCGCGGCCTGGTCCGCGGCTTCGGCGGCCAGTCGAGCGCCCTTGGCCACATCGCGCGCGGCCTTGGCGGCCTGGGTGGCCTGCTCGGTCTGGCTGCGGTCGGCGGAGGCGAGCGCGGCGGCGTTGCTGGCCCGCGCGGCCGCCTGCCCGGCCATGTTCGCCGCGTGCGCGGCCTGGCTCGCCGCGCTGGCGGCGACCCTGGCGGCCTCGTTGGCCGCGGCGGCGGCGCGGATCGCGGTCTGCGCGGCCCGCGCGGCCCTGGTCGCGGCGTCCGCGGCCCGGCCTGCGGCATCGGCGGCCCGGACCGAGGAGTCCTGGGCGGCCTTGGTCTCCTCGGCCGCCTTCAGCGCGGCCTCCTTGGCCAGCCGCGCGGCGGTGACCGCCTGCTCCGCGGCGACCTTGGCCGCCTCGGTCTGCTCCTTGGTGCGCTCACCGGCCAGGCGGGCCAGGTCGACCAGCTGGGAGATGTCCTGGACTTCCTGGTCCCGCGCGGCGGCGACCTCGTAGCCGTAACGCAGGAAGTACTCGATGTCCTCGCGGCTGCCGTTGAGCGCGCGCTGCGCGGCCTTGCGCACCTCGGGCCCGCCGATGGTCAGGATCTGGGTGACCCGCACCTGGTCGTCATCGGACTTGGCGTCGAAGAACCCGGCGAGCAGGAACCGCCGCCGGTCATCGGCCGTGCCCCGCAAAGCCTTCTGCGCGGCCGCCTTGACCCCGGGGCCGCCCTCGTCCATGGCCTGGGTGACCCGCACCTGGAGGTCGTCCTCGGCCGGCCGCCGCCAGCCGTCCTCGGCGAAGGCCTTCTGCTCGGCCGGCGTGCCGAACAGCGCCCGCTGCGCCGCGGCCTTGACCGCGGGACCACCGGCGGCCATCAGCTGCGCGATGCGCACCTGCAGGTCGTCGGCCTCCGGCTTGGCCCGGCCGCTGGCCAGGAACGTCCGGACGTCGTCATCGGTGCCCGACAGCGCGGCCGCGGCGGCCCGCTTGAGGCCAGGACCACCGGATTTCAGCAGCTGCAAGGTCTCCGCCCGCGCCGCACCGGCCGGAACCTCCTCGGCGAGCGCGGCCGGAGCCGCCCCCACCAGGAGCGAGGTCACGACAAGTGCCGCGGTGACCGACCGTAGCGAGCGCAGCACAATACTGCGTTTGCGCACAGTAAATCCCCCAGGACCGCGAGTCCCTGTCGGACTCGACCAGGGAGAAATTTAACCACCGAATTTTTCAACACCGTGGTGACGCTGCTCACATTATTTCCGGACCCGGGGCACGAATGCCTACCTTTTCCTCGGACCATCCGGCATTCGGGTGTGCCGATCCAAACCATCTCGTCACTGGGGGCACAACCGTGCGCTTTTTGTCCCGACTCGGAGTTCTCGTCTTCGCGGGCAGCACCGCGCTGCTGGGCGCGGCCACCGCCGCCGTGGCCGAGGACAACCCGCCTCCGCTGGAGGAGGAGTACGACTACCCGGGCGCCGACAAGATCTTCGCCGAGCGCGGCATCCGCCTGAACAAGGGCGACGGCAACGTCCTGCTGACGGACTGCGTCACCGGCGCTGACCTGCTGGAAGTCCGCGCCCGCAACCGCTCCCCGTTCTGCTTCACCGTGCGCGGCAACACCGGCTTCCTGACCATGGAGCTGACGGAGTCCTTCGTCGTCTTCAGCAACAGCACCCACACCACGGTCGCCAACTACACGGTCAAGGGCGTCCCCGGCTCGACCACCGTGGCGCCGGGCGGCGCCGACGGAATCGGCGAGGGCGAGGGCCCCGGCAAGTCGGCGACCCTGCTGGAAATCCGCGTCAAGCGCGGAAACTAAGGACTGATTTGGTGTTTATCGCGTGATCACCGCCATCCGTTACAGCGTGTCGGTGATCACGCGATCAACCCAATCCTTTTGTCCAGTTCCGGTCCGGCCGGAACTCACTTCGCGGCCATTCGGCGCTATCCGCACCGGCTGTTGATCCGCTCTTCCGGGCCGCTGTTTCCTGCACCTGATCGCCACTTCGGTCGGATCACCGCCACCGGGTCCCGCCACCGCCCAGCTATGTCACCGGCCCGGCTATGTCACGGCCCGGGCACGTCACTGCTCTGGTGCCCCGCCACCGCGCCGGCTTGGCCCGACCTCGGCCATGTCATTGCTTCGAGGCTCGGCCACCGCCTTGTCGCTCAGCCACCGCCCTGCCGCTCGGCCACCGCTCCAACGCTCGGTCGCTGCTCCGGCGCTCGGTCGCCGCTCGGCACCGCTCGGCACCGCTCGGCACCGCTCGGCACCGCTCCAACGCTCGGTCGCCGCTCCGACATCTGCCAGCCCCCGAGTCCGGTCGCCAGCTCGATTCGGCCAGGCTCCGACTTGGTCCTGCTCCGATTCGACCGGGCTCCAGCCACCCGCCCCGGCCCGGTCTCCACCCGCCTCGCCCCGCGCCCGAGTCTCCGTGCCCCGAAATAGCGGAAGCCGCCCGGTCCGACTAAGCGGAGGGCGGCTTCCCGATGATGAACGGCGATCACGTCGGGCAGCGCGACTGGAGCAACGGCGCGCCCTCTCGGTCGACGCCTACGCCCGCGCAGCTTCCCGGTGCCGTTCATCGTGACGCTGTGGGTTGAGTTGTCTGCTAACAGGGTGACGCATCGACCCAGTTGCCGCAACGGGTTTATCAACTTCAGTTACACCAGGTAGGACTCCACCAGCTCCAGCATCGCGTCCAGCCCGGTCTCCAGCGCCACCGTGTCCCGCCGGATCTGTGTCAGCAGCAACCCGCCCTGCAACGCGGTGAGCACCGCGAGCCCCAGCCGATCCGGATCGGCCCCGGCCCGCAACTCCCCCCGGTCCCGCATCGCCCGCAACCCCGCCGCGATCGCCTCGGCCCACCGCGCGAACCCCGCCGCGACCGCTGCCCGCGCCGCGGCGTCCGAGTCGGCCAACTCGCTACCCAGCGACCCGATCGGACACCCACCGGCGCACTGCCGCGACCGTTGCAACTCCACCAGCGCGTCCCGCCACGCCCGCAGCCCGTCCATGCTGTCCAGCCGGGCGAAGAACGCCTGCTGCGCGGTCATGATCTGCTCGGTCTGGTGGGTGATCACCGCGCGCACCAGCGCGGGCTTGTCCCGGAAGTAGTGGTAGATCTGCGAGGTGCTGACCTCCGCCGCGGCCCGCACGTCCTCGGTGCTCGTCCCCGCCACCCCGCGTTCGAACATCAGCTGAGCCGCGGCAGCCACAATCCGCTCCCGGGTCGCCCGCCCCTTGGCCGTCAACCGCCCCCCGGCCCCACTCGCCTCACTCACGGATGCACCCTATCCCGCCCGAACCAACAGTCTGGAGTTGACACTCCAAAAAATCCCGCTAGGTTTTGGAGTGTCCCCTCCAGACTATCTGGACCACCAAACCCCTTGCCCGGAAAGGCAATCCCCCATGCCCAGCTACGCCGAACAACGCGACGCCCTCGTCACCCACCTCGCCACCCTCACCCCCGCCGAAGTCCTGGCCCCCTTCGCCCACGAACAACACGCCCGCGAAACCCAAGGCCTCCCACCCTGCCTCCCCACCCCGGGCACCCCCATCCCCGAAACCCCTCTCCTGGACGCCCACGGCAACCCCACCACCCTCGCGGCCACCCGCACCGGCCGGGCCGCCGTGCTGGTCTTCTACCGCGGCGCCTGGTGCCCGTACTGCAACCTGGCCCTCCGCACCTACCAGGAAGACCTCCTGCCACAGCTGCAAACGCGCGACGTCGCCCTGATCGCGATCAGTCCGCAGCGGCCGGACGGCTCGCTGAGCATGCGGGAGAAGAACGAGCTGGCGTTCCCGGTGCTGTCCGATCCGGGCAACGAGCTCGCGCGGGCGCTGGGCATCGTCACGGAGGCGACGGCGGAGTCGAAGGCGGCCCAGGCCAAGCTCGGCATCGACGTGGCCGCCGCCAATGCCGACCAGACCGAGCAGGTGCCGATGCCGGCGGTGCTGGTGCTGGATCGCGGCGGGGTGATCCGGTGGCTGGAGGTGCAGCCGAACTACGCCAATCGCACGGAGCCTGCTGCGGTTCTCGCGGCGGTGGCTGCGCTGGAGTCCGCGTAGTCCGTGGGTCCGCGTAGTCCGTGGGTCCGCGCGTGGCTTGGCGGTCCGCTCCGCGCGTGGCTTGCGGTCCGCGTGGTTTCGCCGTCCGCGTGGCTTGGCCGGTGGCGGGTGGTGTGGCTCGCTCGGTGTCGCTGATAGGCCGGGTTCGGCTGTGCTGGGCCCCGACCCGGCCCGGCCCGGTTTGGCTGGGTTCGGCCTGGCCCGGCTTAGCTCGGCTCCGCTCCGCTCAGCTGGGTGGGGCACGTCTTAGCTGGGCGGGGCTGGGGTTGGGTTTGGTTGGGGCTGTTGGGGGTTGGACACTTGGGGCCGTGACCGGTTGCCCGCGCCGGCCTCCGCTTTCTCTGCGGTAACGAGACGATCATGCGGGTGGGTTCCGG
>NZ_JAMHIV010000033.1 GCF_023897065.1 Crossiella sp. SN42 | reverse complement strand
GACAAACACGGCGCTCTCCCGGTCCCGGTCCCCGGCACCACCCCGCTGCACACCTTCAGGGAAGCCCTCAAAGCCACCCTGCCCAAGGCGGAGGCCGACCGCCTCAACCGGATCCCCGGCACCGCCACCACCGAGCAGGACATCGCCAAGGCCACCGGCCTCCAGGTGCACGTGATCGAACCGGACGGCACCTTCACCCGGCACGGCGACCCGACCGGCCTGCCGGTGCACGTGGTGCGCACGGACTCCCAGCTGTACCAGGGCATCACCGAGACCGTCCACATCGGACGGCCGGGCATCAGCTACCCCGGTCCGTCCCGTACGGTGGCGCACGGTGAGGACCGGCTGGTGCACCGCGGCGACATGGAGATCGAGACCATCGGCGGTGAGCACTTCGTCCGGGTCTACACCGCCATCGTCAACCCGGCCAAGTTCCCCGAGCAGCCGGGCAAGCGGGTCACCTCGCCGTTCAAGGACATCCAGCAGAACCCGGTCAACGGGCAGCTGAGCATCTCGCCGGGCAACAACCCGCAGCTGTGGGCAGGCGTCGGTCGGCCGATCAGGGCGATGCAGTGGCTGGCCAAGTACGTGGTGACCGACGGGGCCACGCTCTCCCCGAGGTTGCGCTCCTTCCTGGTGCCGCTCAACGACTACCAGCGGATCGCGAGTGGGACCGCGGTGGAGGGCAGCACCGGCAGCAACCCCGCCACGCACAGCTTCAACGTCGACCAGCGGGCCGACAGCAACCAGTTCGGCATCGGAGGCAAGCACCTGGACGCGCTGATCGAGCACGCCCGGCCGGGTTCGCTGGAGACCTATCTGCCGTACTCGGAGACCCCGCCGCCGGACGAGCTGGGCGGGCGGGTCCGGCCGGTGGCTGACCTGTACGAGCGGGTCGGGCTGAGCCGGGAGTTCCGCCCCGACGTGCTCGGCATGGCCTACAACCCATGGCTGACCGCGAAGAGCGCGGGCGGCATCGGTTTCCGCAACGATCCGGGCGAGCTGCACCGGATCGCCTCGGACCTGCGCGAGCACTACCTCACCTGGCAGCAGAACCGGGCCCCTGCGGGCACCACGATCCCGGACGCGCTGATCCAGCCGGATGCCACCCAGCTCCCCGGCGGCACCACGACCCCGCTGCCGGACCAGAGCCCGACCACGCGGCAGCGGCGGCTGAACGAGTTCCTCAACACCGTCGGTCCCGGCAAGGAAACCGTGGCCGCGGTCGAGTCGCAGGTGCTCACCGCCAGCTGGGTCGTGGTGCGCGAACAGCTGCACAAGATGCCCACCACCCAGGCGGCCGACGCCGGAGCGGTGCTGACCGCGGTGCGGGGCACCCTGCTCGCCGACGGGCTGAACGCCGGACTGGCCGCGGTGCGCGTCCAGCTCGCGCGCAACTCGCTGGCCGAGTTCCAGAAGATGGTGGAGAACGGGCCGGGCAAGGTGAACAAGGTCCAGGTGTCCTTCACCGACGGTGTGCTGGAGCCGCTGGCCAGGGCGGTGTGGGACGGGACCACGGTGAAGAAGCGCCGGTTCGAGGGCATCGGCACCCAGCCGGACCTCAGCCTGCTCACCGAGCCGAGCCGGAACGCGCTCGCTGAGATCGTGCTGCCCCAGGTGAAAGCGGCCGTGCAGCGGCAGCTCACGCCGGCGGCCTTGCGGGAACTGGACAAGATCCCTGGCCGGGGCGCTGGCTGGCTCACCGGTGATCGGCTGGCGAAGTTCCAGGAGCTGGTGCTGCGCGATCTCCGCGACGACGAGAGCGACACCGCGCTGCAGATCGACCCGGCCAAGCTGCCGACGGACCTGCGGGAGCAGCTGTTCGGTGACAACGTGCCCGTGCCGGAGCTGGAGATCGGCAAGAAGCAACTGACCGAGGCGCTGGGACCGAAGATCATCAGCCCGGCCACCGCCGAGGCGCTGGCCGACTTCCGCGAGCAGAACCTGTTGGGCCGCACAGCCGAGGACCTGCGCACCCTGGTGCGGGAGAACGTGCTGGACCGGCTGAGCGCGGCCACCGAGCAGGCGATCAACGAGCGGGCGCTGATGCGGCTGCTGGAGCAGGGGCAGCGTGCGGAGCTGGCCAGCACGGTCGCCACCCAGGTCAGCGCGCGGGTGACCGAGGGGCTGAAGTCCTTCGTCTTCACCGACATCGACCCGACCAAGGTCGCCGAACTGATGGGCCGCCTGCCGGAGCTGGCCTCCCAGGCCGAGATCGGCGCGCTGCTGGCCGCGGACGCCGACCGGATCAAGGTCGACTTCAACTCCCGGATGTGGAACCCGGACAAGGTCGCCGCCGTGCTGGCGGATGCGGCGAAGTCGGCCAGGGGCACCGGGATCGATTTGGTCGCCTCGGTCGGCCTGAACCGGGTCGCGGTGGACTTCGACCGGCAGCGGTGGAACCCGGAGCAGATCACCGAGCTGGGCAAGCGCCTGGGTGCGGTGGTCGACACCCACGGGGTCGGCGCGCTGACCCTCGACCCCGACGCGATCACCTTGCGGTTCCCGGACGGCACACCGGGCAACAAGGTCACCGCGCTGACCCAGCTGCTGGACAACACGATCACCAAGTCCAAGCTCACCGGGCAGGTGCGGGCCGACTCCGCCACCAACCAGGTCGCGGTGGAGTTCAGCGGCCCGATCGTCGCGGACACGCTGATGGACAACCTGAACAAGGCGATCAACGAGGCAAAGCTCGACGTGCGGGTGGAACCGCGGCCGGCCAGGTTCCGGATCGACTTCGACGTCAAGATCAGCGACCCCGGCACGGTCAGCGACCTCAAGGCCGGCCTGGCCGAGGTGGCCAGGCAGGAGGGCGCTGGACTGGTGTCCACTGTGGACACAACGAACAACACCATTGGGTTCGAGTCCCGGCTGTGGAACCAGGCCAGGATCGACGGCCTGCTGGCGAAACTCACCCCGTTGGTCGAGAACTCGGGACTGGGCAAGGTGGTCGCCGACCCGGCCGCGATCGCCGTGCAGCTCTCCCGCCCGCTGTCGGATGCGGACCTGAACCGGCTCAGCGCGCAGCTCAAGCGGACGCTCGACCAGCGGATCAAGGCCGAGATCACCGCCGACAGCGCCAACCTGCTCACGGTGCGGTTCGCCTCCCCGCAGACCGACCCGGCCCTGGTCGCCCAGGTGCGGCAAGACCTCGCGGCGGCGAGCACCACGCCGGACCAGACCCCGACGCTGACACTGCGGCCCGGCCAGTTCCGGGTCGAGCTGAACAACCAGCACACGGACCCGGCGCGGATCGCCGAGCTGACTGAGACGGTGCGCGAGTTCGCCAAGCAGGAGGGCGTCAGCGCGCTGCTGACCGGCGAGGGCGGGCTCACCCTCGACCTTCGCTCCCGGCTGGCCGATGAGCGCCGGGTGGCGAACCTGACCAGGGGAGTCAGCCAGGTGATCGCCAAGGCCGAGATCGGCGGGCTGGTGACCACCACCGGCGACGGCAGGCTGACGGTGGCCTACCAGCCGAGGCTGCTGGGCACCGAGGCGGATCCGTTCCCCAACGACTACGCGCGCTGGCGGGCCGAGCAGGAGCAGACCCGGCTGACCCAGCGGGCCACCGGCGAGGCGCTGAAAGCGTTGCTGGACAGCGACGACACCCCGGAGCACAAGGCCACCGCGCTGGTCCAGCGGCTGATCGCGGACTTCCACGCGGACCTGGACCACAAGTTCGACGAGGTGTGCACCAAGCACACCCTGAAGCCGATCCGCACCCAGGAGACCAAGGACGCGTTCACCTTCTACGAGCACGCGCAGATGGTGCTCGGCCAGTACCTCAAGCTCACCACGCTGGAGAATGACGGCACGCGGTTCGTGCCGGTGGAGGCGCTGGCCAAGGCGATCCTGTTCCACGACATCGAGAAGGTCAACGCCAAGAACCAGTTCGGCGAGGGGTACGAGCTGCACGACCGGGAACCGGAGCACCTGCTCGCGGTGCAGCTGATGCAGCGCTTCCGTGGCCTGTGGAGCAGCGACCGGGACTTCCGGCTGGCCACCGCGATCGTGGACTCCGACCCGTTCGGCTTCTACCTGCGCGGCAAACTGTCCAAAGAGGACACATTCGCGTTCATCGACCGGCTGGCCGGCAAGTACGGCGAGGGCACCCCGGCCGAGACCAGGAAGCTGTTCGAGGAGTTCCACCAGTACTACCAGGCCGACTTCTCCTCCTACACCAGGTACAGCAGCTATCTCGACCGAGCTGGTCAACAGCAGACCGGGCCGAACCACTTCAGCAACCGGTTCGCCACCGACCCGCAGGACCGGCCGCTGTTCACCCCGGACGGCCGCACCCTCCAGTACGCCCCGCCTGCCGACGGCGTCCCGCCGCTGAAGCAGATGTTCGAGGACCTGCGCGCGCTGTTCGCCACCGACGAGGCCATCCAGCGGCAGCGCGCGGCCCAGGCCGCGGCCGAGACCCGGCAGGCGCCGACCGGCCCGCCCGCCGACACGACCGGCCGCGGCTGGCCGGAACCGAAGGTGGACAACGGGTCCAAGGTCGCCGACGACGAGGGCTGGCGGCACAGCGAACGCGGCACCGCGCCCTGGTTCGACCGCGCGGACACCGCGCTGAACCGCAACGACTGGGCCGAGGCCAGGCAGAACGCGCCGGTGCGCACGGTCAACACGAGTGTGCTCGACGTGCGCGGCGACGCCCGGTTCAAGGCAGCCGAGAACGCGCCGGTGACCAGTGGACTGGTGCCGCACTACGAAGGCCTGATCCGCTACGACCACCGGCGGATCGAGGTGCCGGACCGCGGCGCGGTGCAGGAGTTCACCCTGCGGGTGCACCTGGCCGCCGAGGGCAGGGTCACCCACGAGCAGGTCGAGCAGGTCAAGCAGCGGGCCCAGGACGGGGTGCGCAGGCTGCTCGACCAGGGCCACCGGCTGCCCGGCGGCGACCAGTTCGCCGCCACCGTGGAGTTCGTGGACCGGCCGGAACTCGCGCACACCACGGTCAAGGTCGGCGAACAGGGCCGGAGCACCCAGCAGCACTGGTCGGTCACCGCCTCGGACTCGGTGCTGGCACACGAGATCGCGCACTACTTCGGCCTGCCCGACGAGTACGCCGAACGCTCGAACCCCGGCCAGCCGGACACCGCCCGCGTGCTGCTGCGCCCGCGCGGCGACATCCACCCCAGTGGCGTGCACCAGGACTCCGGCCTGATGGGCGTGCGGGTGCACGAGGACGACGTGCAGCTGATGCCCCGGCACCTGTGGCTGATCAACCGGATCGCCCAGGGTGCGCTGCCGGTGCACGGGATCGAGCCGGTGCCCGCACCGCTGCGCACCCAGCTGGACCGCCACGGCGTGGACCCGGTCCCGGTCCGCGGCGGCACCCGGCTGGAGACCTTCGCCAGCGCCCTGGACACCGGTCTGTCCACAGTGGAGAAAGGGCCGCGGCGGCTGCTGCGCGAACACGCGGCCACCGCCACCAGCGAGCAGGCGCTGGCCGAGGCGGCCGGGCTCCAGGTGCACGTGTTCGAGTGCGACGGCGGCTTCAGCACCTTCGGCCCGCCCACCGGTGTGCCCGTGCACGTGCTGCGCACCGCCGACGGCCGCTACCAAGGGGTGGTGGAGAACGTCCACATCGGACGGCCGGACATCAGCTACCCCGGTTCCAGCCGGATCACCGAGGGCGACAAGCTGGCCGCCCTGCACCGCAGCGAGATGGAGGTCGAGACCATCCGCGGCGAGCACTTCGTCCGCCTCTACACCGCGGTCTTCAAGCCGGAGGACTTCAAGGACGGGCCGCTGGGCCAGCAGGTCCTCTCCGACTTCAAGGACATCCAGCAGGACCCGGACAGCGGAATGGTGCACATCTCCAGCGGCGCCAACGGTGGGCTGTGGGCAGGCGGCGGACGGCCGCTGCGCGCGGTGCAGTGGCTGGCCAAGTACCTCGAGGACGCGAAACAGCCGAAGATGCAGGCGCTCAATCCCCAGCCGGTGCTGCGCTCCTGGCTGGTGCCGCTGGAGACGTACCAGCGGTTCACCCAGGAGACCGCGGTCGAGGGGCACACCGGTTCGGTGCTGCACAAGAACACCGTCAACGTCGACCAGCGCGGGGATGGCAACCAGTTCGGCATCGGTGGCGGGCACCTCGGCCCGCTGATGGCCACCGCCCGCCCCGGCTCCCTGATCACCTACCTGCCCGCCGGTCAGGAGACGCTGGACCAGTCGACACGGGCCGGGCGGATCCGGCCGGTCGCCGACCTCTACGAGCGCTTGGGCCTGAACCGGAACTTCAGCCCCGACCCGGCGCGCACGCCGCTGGCCTACAACCCGTGGTTCGCCGCCACCCGCGAGCAGGACGGCACCGAGGTCTTCGACGGCTTCCGCAACGACCCGAACCAGCTGCACCGGCTCGCGGCGGACCTGCGCGAGCATTACTACACCTGGCTGGAAACCCAGTCCGGGCACGGCACCCGGTTCCCCGAGGCCCTGTTCGAGCGGGACGCCACCCAGATCCCCGGTGACACCGAGACTTCGCTGCCGGACCTCAGCCCGCCCGCGCGGGAGAAGCGGCTCAACGAGTTCCTCAACACCCACGGCCCCGGCGCGAACATGGTCGCCAAGGTCGCCGACGAGGTGCTCAAGCCCAGTGCGGGCACCCTGCCGGAGGGGCTCACCGCGCCGCCCGAGGCCGATCGGGGCCGGGTGCTGGCGACTGTGCGGGACCGCGTGGTGCAAGCCGTGCTGGACAACGGACTGCGTGAGCTGGACGCCTTCCTGCGCCAGGGCACCCCCAGCGGCACGGTGCCCAAGACCGACACCGCGATGGCGGAACTGGTGCGCAGAACCGGCAAGCCGGGCAAGAAGCCCACCTCCTTCGAGGACCTGGTGCTCAACCCGCTCAGTGACGCGCTGGCCTTCGGCGCTCCGGTCAAGGGCACCGACCAGCGCACCGGAGGCCTCGTCAACCACCCGGACCTGGCCCTGCTCACCGAGGACAGCAGGATCGCACTGGCCACCGAGATCCGTCCGCACCTGAAAGCCGCGCTACAGCAGCAGTTCCAGGACCTGAGCACCTTGCCGGAGCCGACCCGGGTCCAGGGCAAGAAGCAGAGCTGGCTCTACGGTGAGCGGGCGCGGGCCTTCCGGGAGCGGGTCGTGACCGACGCGCGAGGCCGCCTGGACGCGGTGACCCTGCCCGAGTTGGAGGTCAACACCGGCTCGGTGCCTGCGGTGGTGCGCGAGCAGGTGCTCGGCCCGGTGACCGACGCCGCGCTCACCGCCTTCCGGCAGCAGGACCTGGCGCGCTCCAGCGCCGACCAGCTGCGCGAGCTGGTGGTGGGCGAGGTGCTCGCGGAGCTGACCAGGCAGACCGAACAGGCCCTGGACAACCACCCGGTGCTGGCCGTGCTGGACCCGAAGTTCCAGCGGTCCCTCGCCCAGCAGGTGCCTCAGCTGGCCAGGGAGCGGGCCGAGGCGGCACTGGCCGGGTTCACCTTCCGCCAGGTCGAGCAGACCGAGATCACCAAGCTGATGGAGGGCCTGCCGGAACTGGCCACCCAGGCCGAGATCGGCGCGGTGCTGGCCGCCGACGTGGACCGCACGAAGATCGACTTCAACGTGCCCGTCTTCGACCCGGCGAAGCTGGAACGGCTGATGGCCAACCTGGGCAAGGCGATCAGCGCCGCGGACCGGGGTGCGACGGTGACCCTGGAGGTCCAGCGGTTCACCGTCCGGTTCGCCCCCGAACTCCTCAACCCGGCCAAGCTGGACGGACTGGCCGCGACGCTGACCAACGTGGCCCGGCAGGTCAGGCCGACCACCACAGCCGCCGCCGTGGTGGCCGGGGACACCATCGAGATCACCTTTGCCGACAACCGGTTCGACGCGAAGACCTGGGAGAAGACCAACGCGGACCTGCGCAAGGCCGCGGGCACGGTCAGGATGGGCGCCGAGCTGAACCCCGTCCTGGGCAACGTGGTGGTCGAGTCAACGGTCACGCCGGACCAGCTGCCCAGGCTGACCGAGAGCCTGAACCAGATGGCCACCGCCGCGGCCATCGGCGCCCGCCTGACCCAGGAAAACGGCCGCTTCACGGTGAGCTTCGACCAAGACCTGCTGCTCCAGCGCCCTGCCGCGTTCCCCAACAGCTACGCCGAGTGGAAGGCCAACCGGGAACAGGAGTGGCGGGAGCAGCGCGCCACCGGCGACCAGCTCAACCGGATGCTCGGCGAGGGCAGCTCCACCCGGGACCTGGTGGAACTGTTGCGCACCAAGTACCCCCGGGACCTGGCCCGCAAATTCGACGCGGTGTGCACCGAGCCGCGCACCCCGGACAAGGGCCCGGACCGCACGCCCAGCCAGCCCAACGGGCACACCTTCCACGAGCACGCGCAGATGGTGCTGGGCCAGTACCTCAAGCTCACCGCGCACGAGTCGCACGCAGACAGGTTCGTGCCGGTGGAGGCCTTCGCCAAGGCGATCCTGTTCCACGACATCGAGAAGAACAACGCGAAGAACCAGTTCGGCGACGGCTACGAGGTGCACGACCGGGAACCCGAGCACCTGCTGGCCGCGCAGCTGGTGCGGCGCTTCCGTGGCCTGTGGAGCAGCGACCGGGACTTCCGGCTGGCCGTCGCGGTGATGGACTCCGACCCGTTCGGCTTCTACCTGCGCGGCAAGCTCACCGCCGATGAGACCTTCGCCTTCCTGGACCGGCTGGCCCGCAAGCACGGCGAGGGCACGGCGGCCGAGACCAGGAAGCTGTTCGAGGAGTTCCACCAGTACTACCAGGCGGACTTCTCCTCCTACACCAGGAACAGCAGCTTCCTCGACGCGGACGGCCACGAGCACCGGGGGCCCAACGCCTTCACCAACCGCTTCCTCCCCGACGGCGAGCAGCTGGCGCGCACCCCGGACAACCGGCACTTCCGCTACTCCGGCGAGGCGGGCAACGACGCCAAGATGGCCGACCTCACCGCCATGTTCGCCACCGACGAGACCCTGCTGGCGCACCGGAACCGGCTGGGCAGCGACAGCCAGCCGACCCCGGCCGACCTCGCCCCGCCGGATGTGTCCCGGCCCGAGCCGATCGCACTGTCCACATCGGACCTAACGCTGGTGCCCACCGGTGAGGCCTTCCTGTTGCGCGACAACCACGGGGGCAGCTGGCCGCCGCTGGACCTGCCGCCCACGCAACAGCAGACCCTGTTGGTGGCCACCGCGCGCGGGCTGACCCCGGCCGAGATCGCCGAGGCCGCCGGCCAGCTGCCCGGCCAGGCGCGCATCGTGCTCACCCAGCGGGACGCGGCCTGGACCGCGCGCCAGCTCGCCGACCAGCTCGGCCGGCCGGTGCTCGCGGTGAACGGGACCAGCGACGGCGACGCCGTACGCGTCTTCGACCTGGACCCCGAGGGCTGGGCGCCCTACGCCCAGCTGCTGCAACACGTCCCCAGCAACACCGCCGAGGCGCCCCAGGTGGCCGCGGTGCTGCCGCCGGAGCGGTGGCTGGCGCCGGGCCACGGGCTGACCAGGGTGGACGAGCACACCTTCCGCTCCGGCGACACACTCGTGCGGGTGGTGCCTGCCGGACTGGTGCTGCACCACGCCGAGGATGTGTCCACTTCGGACGATCGCGGGCTGTGGAGCAGGCAGGCGGGCTCGGCCGGTCCGGTGGTCACCCTTGGCCTGGCCGGGACCACGCCGGAACGGCTGGCCGAGGTCCGCGCGGTGTGGCAGCGGCTGCGCGCACACCTGCTGGACCAGCCGGTCGAGGAACGCGAAAAGGCAGGCCTGCCAGGATGAACCGCACCGCCGCCACCTGCCTGACCGCCCTGCTGCTGCTCGCCACCGGGCTGCCCGCCGCCGCCCAGCCCGCGCCGGGCGACCCGGTCGCGCCGCCGCTCACCCCGCCGGGCGGCCTCTCCGGCAAATGCCTGCCCGGCTCCACCTCGCTGGTCGCCCAGGTGCCGTGGGCGCAGCACCGCCTTGCCCCGCAACGGGTCTGGCCGCTGACCAGGGGAGCGGGCCAGCTGGTCGCCGTGGTGGACACCGGGGTGGACGGCTCGGTGCCGCAGCTGTCCGGCCGGGTGCAGGAGGAGCTGGACGTCACCGGCAGTCCCAAGTCCATTGTGGACTGTCCGGGGCACGGCACCTTCGTGGCCGGGATCATCGCGGCCAAACCCGCCACCGGGGTCGGCTTCGCCGGGATCGCCCCGGATGCCCGGATCCTGCCCATCCGGCAGTCGGTGGGCACCTCCGACGGCACGGTCAGCGGCATCGCCAAGGGCATCCGGCTGGCCGTGGACAAGGGGGCCGGGGTGGTCAACGTGTCGGTCACCTCGGTCTACGGCACCGACGAGCTGCGCGCCGCGGTCCGCTACGCCGCCGAGCGCAACGTGCTGGTGGTCGCCGCCGCGGCCAACAACGCCCAGGACGGCAACCCGGTCAGCTATCCCGCGGCCTACCCCGAGGTGCTCGCGGTGGGCGCGATCGGCCAGCAGGGCAACCGGTCCCAGTTCTCCGAGGCCGGTGACTTCCTGGACCTGGCCGCGCCGGGGGAGGGCGTGATCAGCGTCGGCCCGCGCGGCCCAGGCCACTTCCAGGACAACGGCACCAGCTACTCCGCGCCGTTCGTGGCCGGGGTCGCCGCACTGGTGCGCGCCTACCGGCCCGAGCTGACCGCGACCCAGGTCAAGCACCGCCTGGAAGCCACCGCCGACCCACCGCCCCGCCGGGCCCCCGACCGGGAACTGGGCTGGGGCGTGGTCAACCCGCACAACGCGGTCACCGCCGTGCTGCCCGAAGAACAGGGCGCGCAGGCCGCCAAGCCAGGACCGGTGACGGTGCCCGCCCGCGCACCGGAAGGCCCCGGCGACCCGCGCGTCCTGCGTGCCGCGCTGGTGGCCGCCGCCGCGGTGCTGCTGGCGGGCGCGGCCGCCATCGGCTGGGTGGTGCTGCCCATGGGAAGACGACGCCGCTGGCGCGCAGCAAGTTCCGCTGGGGCGTGTCCGCCCGCGCTGCCGGAGGCGCAGGCCGCCGACATCAGCATGGCCATGACCTACCTGCCGATGGCGCTGGGCTCCGGCGCGACCGTGCTGCTGTTCGCCAACCCCGGCGCCGGGCCGGTCACCTACATCGCCTCCGGGCTGATGGCGGTCTCCACCATCGGCATGCTGGTCATGCAGCTCGGCCGCGCCGCGGGGGACCGCAAGCGCAAGCTCAAGGGCGAGCGGCGGGACTACCTGCGCTACCTCAGCCAGGTGCGCAAACAGGTGCGCAAGGCCATCCTGGAGCACCGGGTCGCGCTCACCTACGACCACCCCGACCCGGCCCGGCTGTGGACCATCGCGGCCGGACCCCGGCTGTGGGAGCGCAGGCCATCCGACGACGACTTCGCCGAGATCAGGGTGGGCACCGGCACCCAGCGCTCGCTGATCCGCCTGGTGCCGCCGGAGACCCGGCCGGTGGAGGACCTGGAACCGTTGTGCGCCAGCGCGCTGCGCCGGTTCATCCGGGCCTACACCTCGGTGCCGGACACCCCGACCGCGCTGTACCTGCGCGGCTTCGCCCACATCGGCGTCACCGGAACCGAGGACCGGCCGCGGGCCCTGCTGCGCGCGATGATCGCCCAGCTGGTCTCCTTCCACGCGCCGGAGGAACTGCGGATCGCGCTGCTGGCCGGTCCGGAGCGGGCTGCGGACTGGGCCTGGCTGAAGTGGCTGCCGCACGCCGCGCACCCCACCGACAGCGACGCCGCGGGCGAGGTCCGGCTCTACGCCGCCGAGCACGACGAGCTGATGTCCTTGCTGGGGCCCGCGTTCACCGAGCGACCCGGCTTCGACCGCACCGCGGCTCCGCACGCCCGCGAGCCGTTCACCGTGGTGCTGCTGGACGGGGCCGAACTGCCCGAGCACTCCCGGCTGCGGCAGGGCGGACTGCGCAACACCGTGGTGCTGGAGGCCGCCGCTGACCCCGAGCAGCTCACCGGCTGCGACCTGGTGCTGCACACCGAAGACGGCCGACTGTCCACTATGGACAACTACGGGCGCAGGCCACTCGGCCTGCCGGACGGGCTCAGCGCGACCAAGGCCGAGGCGCTGGCCCGCAGGCTCAGCCCCTACCGCACCGGTGGCGTCCCGGACGCCGCCGAACCGCTCGCCGCTGACTTCGACCTGGCCCAGCTGCTCGGCATCGGCGACCCGCGCGACTTCGACGTGCACGCGCTGTGGCGCAGCAACTCCCGCTGGGGCAAGCTGCGGCTGCCGATCGGCCTGTCGGCGGACGGATCGGTGGTGGAGCTGGACATCAAGGAGTCCGCGCAGGGCGGCATGGGCCCGCACGGCGTGCTCATCGGCGCCACCGGCTCCGGCAAGAGCGAGCTGCTGCGCACCCTGGTGATCACCCTCGCGGTCACCCACTCCTCCGAGCTGCTCAACTTCGTGCTGGTGGACTTCAAGGGCGGCGCGACCTTCCTCGGCATGGAACAACTGCCGCACACCTCCGCGGTGATCACCAACCTGGCCGACGAGCTGCCGCTGGTGGACCGCATGCAGGACGCCCTGCACGGTGAGCTGGTCCGGCGGCAGGAACTGTTGCGGCGCAGCGGGCACAGCTCACTGCGCGAGTACGAGGCGGCCCGCGCGCAGGGCGCCACCCTGGACCCGATGCCCACCCTGTTCCTGGTGGTGGACGAGTTCAGCGAGCTGCTGGCCAGCAAGGCCGAGTTCATGGACCTGTTCGTGATGATCGGCCGCCTCGGCCGCTCGCTCGGCGTGCACCTGCTGCTGGCCTCGCAACGACTCGACGAGGGCCGCATCCACCAGCTGGAGTCGCACCTGTCCTACCGGATCGCGCTGCGCACCTTCTCCGCCATGGAGTCCCGCAGCGTGCTCGGCGTGCCCGATGCCTACGAGCTGCCGTCGGCGCCCGGCAACGGTTTCCTCAAGTACGACACCACCACCCTGGTCCGGTTCAAGGCCGGTTACGTCTCCGCACCGCCCGCCGCCCCAGTCGTCACCGGCGGACCCGCCCCGCTGCGCCGCGCCGCCGAGGTCCGCCCGCTCGGCCTGACCCACCAGCCCCTCACCCCGGCCGAACCGGTCACCGGAACTGAGGAAGCCGCTGCGCCACAACAGGATTTCAGCCTGCTGGACGTCCTCATCGGACGGTTGCGCGGCCAGGGTCCGCCGGCCAGGCAGGTGTGGCTGCCGCCGCTGGCCGAGACGCCGAGTCTGGACAGCCTGCTGCCCGGCCTGGACCCCAGCCCCGAGCGCGGCCTGACCGCGCTGGACTGGCCCGGCCGCGGCCGGTTGCAGGCCCCGGTCGGCGTGGTGGACCGGCCCTTCGAGCAGGTGCGCGATCTGCTCATCGCCGACCTCTCCGGCGGCGCCGGTCACGTCGGCGTGGTGGGCGCGCCACAGTCCGGCAAGAGCACCCTGGTCCGTACCCTGCTGATGGCCCTCGCGGTCACGCACAGCCCGCACGAGGTGCAGTTCTACGCGCTGGACTTCGGCGGCGGCGCGCTCGGCGCGCTCAACGGCCTGCCGCACCTCGGCTCGGTGGCTGGCCGCCTTGACACAGACAGGGTGCGCCGCACCATCGCCGAGCTCAGCGCCCTGCTGGAACGCCGCGAACAGGACTTCGCCCGCCTGGGCATCGACTCCATGTCCGCCTACCGCGCCCTTCGTCGCGAGTCCACTGTGGACGATCCTTACGGCGATGTGTTCCTGGTGGTGGACGGCTGGTTCACGCTGCGCCAGGACTACGAGGACCTGGAGAGCAGGCTCTCCGAGCTGGCCTCCCGCGGCCTCGGCTACGGCATCCACCTGGTGGTCACCGCCAACCGCTGGTCGGAGATCCGGCCCTGGCTGCGCGACCTGCTCGGCACCCGCTACGAGCTGCGCCTTGGCGACCCCCTCGAATCCGAGATCGGCAGCCGGATCGCGGCCAGCGTGCCCAAGGAACCCGGCCGCGGCCTGACCTCCGACGGCCTGCACTTCCTCGGCGCGCTGCCCAGGGTCGACGGCGGCACCGGCGTGCAGGACCTCCAGCTGGCCACCAAGGTGATGATCGGCGAGCTGACCGCCTGCTGGCCGGGCGAACCCGCCCCGCCGGTCCGGCTGCTGCCCCTGGAACTGCCCGTGGCCGACCTGCCCGAGCCCGACGGCGACCTGCGGATCGCGCTGGGCTGGGACGAGCAGCGGCTCGCCCCGGTACACCACGACTTCGAGACCAGCCCGCACTTGATGGTCTTCGGTGACACCGAGACCGGCAAGACCGGCCTGCTGCGCATGCTGATCCAGGCCATCCTGCGCCGCTACACCCCAGCCGAGGCCCGCATCCTGCTCGGCGACGTGCGCCGCGAGCTGGCCGAGGAGGTGCCGGCGGAGTACAAGATCGGCTACGCGGTCAGCGGACCGGCACTGGCCGACCTGGCGGTCAAGGCCGCCGGATCCATGCACAAACGCCTGCCCGGCCTGGAGATCACCCCCGACCGGCTGCGCCGCCGCGACTGGTGGCAGGGACCGCGACTGTTCGTGCTGGTCGACGACTACGAGCTCTTCGGCGGCGGCATCGGCGGCCCGCTGGAGGTCCTCGATCCGTTCCTCGCCCAGGGCGCGGACATCGGCCTGCACCTGGTCACCGCGCGCAGCAGCTCCAGCGCGATCAGGGCGATGATGGACCCGGTGCTGCGGCGCATGTGGGAGCTGGGCAGCCCCGGCCTGCTGCTCTCCTATCCCAAGGAGGAGGGCAAGTTCCTCGGCGAGGCCGCGCCCCGTCAGCTGCCCCCCGGCCGCGCGCAGCTGGTCACCCGCCGCGGCGTGTCCCTCATCCAGCTCGGCCACTGCCCCGCCCCCAGCCAGGAGTCCCGATGACCACCGCCGCCCACCCGGCCGACCAGCTCTGCCGGCTCACCGTGGCCGCACCCGGCGGCCGCGCCGATCTCGCTGTGCCCCAGGACATCCCGCTGGCCGAGCTGCTGCCCGTGCTGCTCCGGCACGTCGACCCCGGCCTCACCGTGGCCGCCGGTGGCGAGCGGGAGTGGGTGCTGCAACGCCTCGGCGACACGCCACTGGACACCGACGCCACCCCGGCCGCGCTCGGCCTGCGCGACGGCGAGGTGCTGCACCTGCGCCCGGCGCGGATCCCGTTGCCCGCCATCGGCTTCGACGACCTCACCGACGGCGTCGGGGTGGCCATCCGGGGCCGGGCGGACCGGTGGCGGCCGGAGCTGACCCGGTGGCTGTTCCTCGGCCTGGCCGCGACCGCGTTGCTGGTGCTGCTGCTCGCGCTGCTCACCGTGCCCGGCCCGCTGTGGCTGCGCGCCACCGGATCCGGCGCGGTCGCGGTGCTGCTGCTGGCCGCGGGCGCGATCGCCTCCCGCGCGATCGGCGACGCCCCGGTGGCTGCCCAGCTCGGCCTGGCCGCCGCCCCCTTCGCCGCGGTCGCCGGATCCTTGGTGCCGGGAACGGGATTCGGGGCCCCCAACCTGCTCGGCGCGGGCTCGGCGGCGATGGCCGCCACCGTGCTGGCCGTGCTCGCGGTGCGCACCGCGGTGCCGGTGTTCCTGGCCACCGGGGTGGCCGCGGTCGCCGCGGCCCTGGGCGGATTGCTAGTGCTGTGGTCAAAACTGAGCCCGGGTGGCTCGGCCGCGGTGGTCGCCACTGTCGCGTTTGGACTGACCATGCTCGCACCCGGCGTCGCCACCAGGATGGTGCGCCTGCGCCCGCCGCAGCTGCCCGGAGGGGCCGAAGAGCTGCAAGAGGACATCGAACCGCTGTCCGAACCCGAGGTGCTGGCCAAGGCCAAGTCCGCCGACCGGCTGCTCACCGCGCTGCTGGCCGGTTCCGCCGTGGTGGTCGCCGCCTGCCTGCTGCCCGTGGTGGCGGCCCCCGGCTGGACCGCGCCCGCCTTCCTGGCCGCGATGTGCGCCGCGCTGCTGCTGCGCTCCCGGGTGCTGGTCAGCACCGGGCAGCGGCTCGCGGTGGCCCTGCCCGGCGCGGCCGGGTTCGCCGTGCTGCTGCACGCCGGGGCGCACGCGCCGCTGCCCGCGCTGCGCGTGATCTCCCTGGTAGGACTGGCCGTGCTGGCCGCGTTGCTGGTGCTCGGCGCCTGGCGACTGCCCGGCAAACGGCTGCTGCCCTACTGGGGCCGGGCCGCCGACCTCGGCGAGACCGCCGCCGCGATCGCCGTGGTGCCGCTGCTGCTCGCGGTGCTCGACGCGTACGCGCTGATCCGCGCACTGGCCGGGTGACCCCGTGCAGAACAAGCGAGACCAGTTGCAGGCACACCAGTTCGTCACCGGCAGGCTGGTGACCGCCCTGGTGCGCGGCGAACCCGACCAGCAGGACACCCCGCTGCGCCGCGCCGGTACCGGCACCCTCATCGGCGCGGGCCTGGGCGTGGCACTGTTGCTGGGCTACTTCGTCTACGGTCTCGTGGTGCGCGGCGGCAACACCAGCTGGCAGCAGCCCGGCGCGATCATCGTGGCCGAGGAGACCGGCAGCCGCTTCCTCTACCTGGACGGCACCCTGCGCCCGGTGGCCAACTACGCCTCCGCGCTGCTGGCCGCGGGGGAGAAGGCCAAGGTCCGCTCGGTGTCGGCGAACTCGCTGCGCGAGGTGCCGCACGGCAGGCCGATCGGCATCCCCGACGCCCCCGAGGTGCTGCCCGACCCGGCCCGGCTGAGCACCGCGCCGTGGCTGGTCTGCGCGGCCTTCGCCGCCAACCCCGACGAGACCAGCAGACCCGCCGTCGCCCTCGGCCTGGACACGGCCTGGCCCACCACGCAGGTCCCGGACGAGCAGGCCGTGCTGGTCCGCGACGTCAACGGCGAACTGCACCTGGTGTGGCGGGACCGGCGGCTGCGCATCGGCGGCGAGGCGGTGCTGGCCGCACTCGGCTACGCCAGCGTGCGCCCGCTGCCGGTGGACCCGGCCTGGCTCAACGCGATCGAGCCCGGCCCCGCCCTCACCTCACCCCAGGTGCCAGGCCGAGGTTCAGCGGGGTCCACTGTGGACGGACGCCCGACCGTGGTCGGCCAGATCTTCCAGACCCGCAACGCCGCCGGCGCGGAGGACTACTTCCTGATGCGCAACGACGGCCTTGCCCCGTTGTCCCGTACCGAACTCGCGCTGGTGCAAGGTGATCCGGCCACCGCGCAGGCCTACCAGGGCCGCCCGGTGCAGCCGATCGTGATCTCCGCGGCAGGCGCGGCCCAGGCCAAGCGCTCGGCCACCGGAGCCGCGCCGAACCTGCCCGGCACCCCGCCGCAGGCCGTCGGCGACCTGGGCGCGGACGGCCGCACCCTGTGCCTGCGCCTGACCATGGACCGCGCGGGCCCGATCGCCCGGCTGGTCACCGTGCCCCGCGGCCGGCTCGACCTCAGCCGCGCCACCCCCAAGGCCGACCCGAGGATCGCCGACCTGGTCCGGGTGCCACCGGGCTCCGGCGCGCTGATCGAGGCCCAGCCCGCGCCGGGCGTCTCCTCCGGCACCCGGTTCGTGCTCACCGACCTGGGGGTGAAGTACCCGGTGCCCTCCGCCGAGGTCGCCGCGCTGCTCGGGTACGGCGGCGCGACCCCGGTGCCGGTGCCGACCGGCCTGTTGTCCTTCCTGCCCACCGGACCGGCGCTCGACCCGGCGGCGGCCCGCACCGAACTGGCGGTCCCACGATGATGATCGGCACCCGAGGCAAGTCCCTCACCGCGCACCGGCTCGGCCCGGTGCTGGTGGTCGCCGCCCCCACCGGCCCTGCCGAACCCGCCCGCGCCCTGGCCCACCTGGTCGCGGGCCTGCCGGCCGAACCCGCGCACACCCCGGTGGTGCTCGACCTGCCCGACGCCCAGTCCTGGGCCCAGCTCCCCGAACTGCTCCGCGAAGCAGGCCGCCTGCGCCTGTTCTGCTCCCGGGCCGGCGCGGGCGGCGCGGAAGCCCCCGCCCGCGCCCTGGCGGAAACCCTGCACACCGAAGTCCTGGCCCCCGACGGCGAGCTCCTCCCCGTCCCCGGCGGCCTGTTCGTCGCGGGCGGCCGCTGGTGGCGCTTCCGCCCGTCCTGGTTCCCCGACCCGGCCGAGCTCCGCTATCCCACCCCCGCCTGGGAAACCGGCACCCCGATCGAGCCGTGGCCCGCGGGCGACGGCGTCCTCGCCGAACCCATCCCGGCCGGCCTCTGGCTGCACGCGGGCCGAGCCCTGGGCCCCGCCGCCGCCGGTGCGGCCCCCGTCTACGCCGTCCCCACCCAGCCCACGCCCACCCTGCTCCTGGGCGCCCCCGGCGAACCCCCACTGGGCACCGAAGCGATCTGCCGCCTGCTCGCAGAGTTGCCCGCCCCGGTCCGCGTCCAGATCCGCCTGGCCCAGCACGGCCCCATCCAGGACGGCGGCACCCCCGTCGGCCAACTGGTCGCCGACCGCACCGGCGCCGAGGTCACCCTGTGGACCGACCCGCTCACCAAGACCTGGCGCCCCTTCGCCACCACCCTCACCTATCGTCCGCGCACCAGCGGCGACCTCCCCGTCCCCGCCCTCCGCGGCTGCCGCCCACCGGCCCCCGGCCTGCCCGAAGCCACCCCCGGCACCTACCGCCTCACCCCCGGCGCGGTGGTCGAGATCGTCCAGTCCGGCCTGTGGATCCGCCCCCCGGCCGAACCCGCCAACGGCAACGAGGTCCGCGCCGTGCCGTGGGACGCCGAATGGGCCAGGGTCACCATCGGCACCCCCAGAACCCCGCTTCCAGCCGAGCTCGCCGAAGCCGCCGCCACCCTGGTCGCCCGCCTGGACCCGCTGACCCGCCAGGCCCTCCGCCTGGTGCCACTGGACGCGGGCCGCCCCGACGACCGCCCCCCGGCCGCTCCGCCCCGCCGCCAGTCAGTGCTGGAAGCCCTGTCGGCCGAGGAACCCGCCCAACCGGCCCCGCTTCCCGAACCGGCCCACGTCCCGATCGTCGTGCGCACCCCCGAACCGCCCCTCGACCCCGCGCCCGCCGCCGAGCCCGCCCGTCCGCCGGAGCCCGCCCCTGCCCCGACTTCCGCTGCCACCGCGCCCGCTCCGGAACCCGTCCCAACCGCTGCTGCCACCCCCGCCCCCGAGCCTGTCGACCCGCCGCAGCCACCTCCCGCACCAGCTCCCACCCCAACCATCGCCGAACCTGCCTCCGCCGAGGCCGCCCCCGCTGCCGCCGCGCCCGCCCCGGAGCGCGTGCCAACCTCCGCCCAGCCCGCCCCGGCCCGAACCTCCGCCGCCGTCACCCAGCCTGCCCCGGCCCCAACCTCCGCCGCCGTCACCCTCCCCACCCCCATCCCCCCAACCCACCACAGCACCCCGGCCGAACGCGACTGGCTCCGCCGCAGCCTCGGCCGCGACTACGACCGCATCGCCGGCCGCGTCACCCGCCTGCTGGCCGGCCTGCCCGGCCTCCGCTGCGGCGCGGGCGATCCGCCGGAAGTCGTCGTCGCCGACCTGGTCGCCCTGCTCGTCTACCTCGGCGCCGAGACCACCACCACCGACGACTCCCTGCGCGCCGGCCGCTTCGCCCCGGTGCGACCGTTCATCGCCTGCGTGGTCTCCGGCCTGCGCCGCCTGCCCGCCTACCGCGGTGCGGCGCTGACCGGCGCGACCCTGTCCGCCGCGGACCTCCCGGTCGGCTCGGTGCACGCCGAACCCGCCTTCCGCAACGCCTTCGCCACCCCCGCGATGCACCTGCCCGGCGACACCGAACTGGTCATCTGGTCCCGCACCGCGCGCCGCACCGGCGTGCTCGCCGAGGAGGACACCGACCGCTACCGCGTGGTCTTCCCGCCGGGCGTGCGGTTCGAGGTCCTCGCCGAACTGCCGGCGGAAGCCGCACGCCCGCGCACCCTGCTGCTGGCCGAGCACGTGCCCGGCCAGCAGGCCGCCATCACCGAACAGCTCCGCCGGGTGGTGGACCGGCGGGCCGCGGTGCCGGTCGAAGCGCGCAGCTCACCGGCCAACCCGGTCCGCTACGCACTGCCGTTCGGCTCCGCAAGCCGGTAGCCCGCACCCGCGCCCCAAGGCCAACCCGAAACCGTTTACTCTCGTACGGGGGATTGGTCTGGGGCTTAGCGGTGGTGGAGTGTTCGGGTTGTGACGGCTGCACCTGTTCCGCGGTCCGCAGGCCTGCTCGATCGGGACGTCGAGCTCGCCGCGCTGGCCCAGGAGTTCCAGACCTGTGCCTCGGGTGCGTCCCGGCAGGTGGTGGTGGAAGGCCCGGCCGGGATCGGCAAGACCAGCCTGGTGCGGGAGTTCCTGGACCGGCGGCGGCCGGACCGTCCGCTGGTGCTGCGCGCCCGCTGCGACGAGCTGGAACGCGAGTTCGCCTTCGGTGTGGTGCGCCAGCTCCTGGAACCGGTGCTCGCCGAAGCTGACGCCGACGAACTGGCCGCGCTGTTCGCCGGTCCGGCCGCCGCGGCGCGGCCGGTGCTGCTGGAGGCCGCCGCCGCGCCCGCCGACCCGCTGGCCGTGGTCTCCGGGCTGTGCGCCGTCACCGCGAACCTGTGCCGCAGCCACGACCGGGTCACCGTGCTCGTGGTCGACGACCTGCACGCCGCCGACGAACCCTCGCTGCGCTGGCTCGCCCAGCTCGGCACGGCCGCCCCGCACCTGCCGCTGCTGCGGCTGCTGCTGCGCAGACCCCCGGCGCAGCCCGGTCTGGCCGACGGGGTGGTGCTGCGGCCGGGCAGGCTGTCGGAGTCCAGCGTGGCCAGGCTGGTCGCCGCGGTCCTGCCCGCGCCGCTGGACCCCCGGCTGAGCCGGGCCTGCCACGAGATCACCGGCGGCAACCCGCTGCTGGTGCGCCTGCTGCGCCGGGCCCTGGAGCTCGGCGGCGGCGAACCCGCCGGCTCGGCCGCGGTGCTGGACCGCTACACCGGGCAGCTGTTCGGCAAGGCGCTGCTGGACTGGATGACCGGCCTGCCCGCCACCGTGCGCCGCTTCGCCGACGCCGCCGCCGTGCTCGGCGAGGAAGTGCCGGTCACCCTGCCCGCCGAACTTTCCGGGCTTACCGCTGACCAAGGCCAGACCTGCGCGGGACAGCTCACCGAGATCGGCCTGCTGCTGGACCGGACCCGGGTGCGCTGGGCGCATCCCGGCCTGCGCGAAGCCGTCTACGGCGGCCTGTCCCGCGAGCGCAGGACCGCCTTGCACCACCGGGCCGCCGAGCTGCTCACCGCCACCGGCGCCGAGGCCGAACAGGTCGCCGCGCACCTGGTCCAGCTCGCCCCGGCCGGGGACGCGCTGGTGGTGCGCGGTCTGCGCGCCGCGGCCAAACAGGCGGCGCACCGGGGCGCGCCCGATGTGGCCGCGGGCTACCTGCGGCGCGCGCTGGAGGAGCCGCCCGAACCGGAGGAGCGGGTGGACCTGCTGGTGGAGCTGGGGGAGTGCGAGGCGTTCACCCGCCCGGCCGCCGCGGTGCGGCACCTGACCCAGGCGATGGACGCCCTCGACGCCGGCGACCACACCGGCCTGCTCCGGCTCGGCGAGATCACCCAGACCCTCGCGCACAGCCTGGTCCGCGAAGCCAGGGTGGAGGAGGCGGTGGCGCTGCTGGAGCGGATGGCGCACCGGCTCACCCCGGCCGACCGGGAGGCGGCGCTGCTGCTGCGGGCCCGCGCGCTGGTGTGGTCCATGCTCTACGAACGCACCGCAGCCCAGGCCCGCACCGGGCTGGCCGCGCTCGCCGAGGGCCTGACCGGCGGCAGCGCGGGGGAGCGGTCACTGCTGGGCGCGCTGGCCTTCGCCGTGGCCGTCTCCGGCGGTTCCGCCGCCCGCGCCGCGGACCTGGCCGCGCGCAGCCTGGACCACGGACTGTCCCTGCTCGGCCAGCGGGTCACCACCGGACCGGTCTGGGTGCTGCTGTGGGCCGGTGACCACCAGCGCGCCGCGGCCGCCTGCGCCGCCACCCTCAGCCACGCCCAGCAGCGCGGCTCCACCTTCGAGACCGGCATGATGCTGTCCTGCCAGGCAGGCGTGGCCCTGGCCGAGGGGGCGCCGGCCGCCGCGGTCGCCGCCGCCAGCCAGGCCGCCGACCTGATCCCCCCTGGCGCGGACGGCTTCCCGCGAATCATCGCCACCGCGGTGCGCGCCGAAGCCCTGGTCGAGCTGGGCCGCCCGGCCGAGGCGCTGACCGTGCTGGCCGAGCTGGCGGGCAGCCCCAGCCTGGAGGAGTCGCTGCAGTACGCGCACTACCGCTACGCCAGGGGCCGGGCGCTCTTCGCCGAGGGCCGGATCGAGGACGCGCTGGCCGATTTGCTCGACTGCGCCCGCCGCCAAGCCGTGATCGGCAGCCGCAACCCGGCGATCTGCGACTGGCGCGGCTGGGCCACCCGCGCCCACCTGGCCCTCGGCGACCGCGCCGCGGCCAGGGAACTCGCCGAGCAGGCCATGACCGCCGCGAACCACTGGGACACCCCGCGCACCAGGGGCCTGGCCCTGCGCGCCCTCGGCCTGGTCACCGGCGGCGCCCAAGGTCTGGAGCTGCTGCACCACGCGGTCAGCGCGCTGCGCCAGGCCAACGCCCCGCTGGAGCTGGCCCGGACCCTGCTCGACCTGGGCGCGGCCCAGCACCTCAGCGCGCAGAGCAGGCTGGGCAGGCAGAACAGTGCCGAAGCCCGCACCCTGGCCGAAACCTGCGGGGCCACCGGCCTGGTCACCGCCGCGCACACCCAGCTGACCACCCTGCAAAGCCGCCCCCGCCGGCGCGGCAACCACGGCGCGGGCGGCCTGACCCCCGGCGAACACCGCGTCGCCGAGCTCGCCGCCGCGGGCCACACCAACCAGCAGATCGCCGACCAGCTCAGCCTCACCTGCCGCACCGTCGAAGGCCACCTCAGCGCGGCCTACCGCAAGCTCGGCATCACCGGCCGCGCCGAGCTCCGCGAGATCGACTTCCCGGGCTGACCCCTCGGCTCTCGCTTGATCCGAATCGGCCGTTCTGGTTAGCTCGTCATCGTCGGCGCGGGACTCGGCGGCCTCGCCCTGGCCCGATTCCTGCTCCGCGCCGATATCGAGGTATCCGTCCACGAACGTGACGAGGCCCTGGAACAACGGTCACAGGGCGCGCGAATCCACCTCGACGAACGCGGACTCGGCGCATTGCACGCCTGCCTGTCCGCCCCCGAAAGCGAGTTCCTGGACGCGACTCTCGGACAGCCCGACGAGTACGTCACCGTCCTCGACCACACCGACCTCGAAATCGTGAAACGCCGCGAATCCAACGGCCGAGAAGGTAGGCCGGACGCGATTCGGCCGGGCGCGTCGGCAAGCCGCCGCATCGTGCGACGCCTGCTCGCCCACGGCGTGCCCGAGGCGATCCGATTCGGTTCGGCGTTGACCGGCTACACCGAGCACGCGGCCAGAGTCACCGCCCAGTTCGCCGACGGCACGGTGACCGAAGCCGACCTTCTTGTCGGGGCGGACGGAATCGGCTCCGCGGTCGAGGACAGCGAACTGCGACTGGTGCAGGCGAAGACACCGATCACGCCCGAGCTGATCGCCACCGGTCTGATGGACCGGATCGAAGGCAGTTTCACCCTGACCGCGATCGGCGGCGTGCAGGCCATCATCGGCGCGGTCCGTTTCGGCGAACAACCCGCTGCCGCCGCGGCCCGGCTCCTCCCCGGTTTTGATCCGGGCGACCAGCACGACTACGTCATGTGGGGACTGTTGCTGCGCCGCCACCAGCTCGGCGACCTCGCCGACGACTTCACCCGCCGGTCATCGGCGAGCCTGGCCGACCACCTCAGGACCGTCACCGCGACCGCGCATCCCGTGTTCGGCATCCTGCTGGACCAGGCATTCCCCGACCAGTTCTTCGGCCTGGCCATGGGCACCGCCCGCGAGGTCCCCGCCTGGACACCGAGCCGGGTCACCCTGCTCGGCGACGCCATCCACGCGATGCTGCCCACCAGGGCGTCAGGGGCCAACTCCGCGCTCCAGGACGCGCGCAGGCTCGCCGAGGCGATTCATTCCGTGCACACCGGCGGCCGGACTTGGGAGCACGCGATCGGCGACTACGAGAACCTGCTCCGGCGGGACGGATTCCAGGCGGTGCGGGCTTCGCTGAACGGTGTCCGCGAACTCGATGAAGACCTCAGCGACGCCGTGGCATCAGTCGGCCGATCGGTAAGCTGACCCGATGACAACCCGGGAACGGCAACGCCGAGGCCCCATTCGCCGAGAACAGATCGCGGCCGCGGCCCTGACCGTTCTGCTCGACAGCGGCTACGCGGGCACCTCGATCCGAGCCATCGCCAAAGAGGCCGGCTGCTCCCTGGAAACGCTGTACCGGCACTTCGAGAACAAGGAAGCCCTGTTCCTCGAACTGGTCAACTCCCTCCGGCGGCGCATTGTCGAACCCTTGCGCCAAGCCGCCGCCGCACCCCTGACCGGCCGCGATCTGAAAGAGGTGCTCACCCACGCCGGCACCCTGCTTTACGACGTGCTCACCAGTGCCGAGGGCCTGAAGATGCAACGCCTGACCTTCGCCGAATCAGGCCGGTTCCCCGAGCTGGGCCGACTTGTCTACGACGAGGGGATCAGCCACTTCGACGACGCCGTCGCCGCCATCCTCAGCGACGCCGCCAAGCGCGGGCTGCTGGAATGCCCAGACCCACACGAGGCAGCCCGCATGTTCAGCGGCATGATCCTGTTCGATCCCCGGGAAAGACTGCTCCTGGGCATCGAACAACCGCCCTCGCGCGGCGACCGGGCCGAGTACGTGGAAAAGGTCGTCACGTTTTTCCTCAGGGGCGCCGCCCGCGCGGGTTGACCAGGATACGTCCAGACCTCAGCGGTTGCCGCCTCCCGGGGATCCTCCTCGCACCACCGTGATCGTTTTTCAAGACCCGGCCTCAATGTGCGCAGTGGAGTGAGCGAGCACACCGCGCTAGGCAAGCATGAGGGGATCGCCCACGGCGATGTGCCCTGGGGTGAGGACGCGGGCCAGCGCGTCGAGACGATTGTCATGCGCGGCGGCGATTTTCTTGAGCACCAGGGAGGAATGCGGCAGGTCAGGCTGGGCCTCGTTGACCATGACACAGCGTTCGCTGGAACGGACGAACTCGATCCGTGCTCCTTCGCCGATCACAGCGGTCTTGCCGAGCCAGTCGTCCTCGACGAAGGGCACGGTATCCGGCGGAGTGCGCACCAGGATGTTCGGCCGGAACCGGCGCTCGTCGACAGGTACGCCAGGCAGGGCCCGCCGGATCCAGTCAAGGGTCGCCGTGGTCAGCACGCTCAGCGGCAACTGATCGAAGTGCGACACCTCGCCCTCGGGTGCCAACGCCACATCGTCACGGCGAAGATAGGCCCGCAGATACGCATCGCTGTCGGCCACCGGCTGTCCAGCCGTGTCAAGCAGTTGCGGCTCACCGAGCCCGTTCGGATATCGGGAACCAAGCCGAAGCAGCCCTGGCATACGACGGAACCGGCGGGTGTTCTTCCCGGACCCGAACTTGCCGGCGGCGTCTCGCACCGCCCACAGCCGATCACCCGCCAAACCTCGCGACTCGACCGCCACCTGATCCAGCCGCTCCCCGCCAGTGGACTTGATCGGGTAACGCCACAGGCGCTCAACCACTCCCAGCACCACCGCACCCTATCCAGGCGAGACCCACCCACCCACGTGGCCACCACGCACGCCAGCACCCCGGATCGCGATGTCAGGGCGCTCGACCAGCACCGAGAACCTCGGTGCGGTGAGGCCAGACGATCACCGGCTACCACCACGGCGGCCCCACTGGAGCATGGTCGCGGGTGTGGCGGTGGTGAACTTGGCGGTGTCGAAGACGATGAGCGTCTCGTATCGGCGGATGTTGTCATCGTCCTTGAACAGTTCGTCGGCGATGTTCTTGCAGGCGTTGACGGAGGGCGCCGCGAGGACGGCGACGTAGTCCCAGCGCCCGGCGACGGCGTAGCACTGCTGGACCTCGCCGCGCTTGGTGACGCGTTCCTTGAAGGCGCGGTGGTGCTCGCGCGACTCGGTCACCAGTGTGATGAGGACGATGGACCGGACGATCTCGTGGGAGTGGTCGGGCTCGAGGATGCTCACGGTCCGGATGAGGTGGCGCTTCTTGTACCTGGCGATCCGCCGTTGCACCGCGCTCGGCGTCAACCCGACCTGGTCGCCCAGGTCCCGCAACGTCCGGTCGGCTTGTTGCTGGAGCAGGTCGAGGAGCCGTACATCGATCTCATCCATGCAAAATTGTTGCGTCTGACTGCAAAATCGTCAATCGCGATGATCACGCTCCCGAATAGCGTCGAGCACCATGACGAACGCAGTAGTGCCGGCCAGGGACATCGGGGTGCCGACGAGCCCCAGGGCACGTCTGGTGCCGGGCGTTTCGCTGGCCCTGGGCGCCGCGTTGGCGATGGGCAGCGGAGCACCGGCGTTGAAGGCGTTGGCCTCGACAGAGCTGTCGGCGGTGAACGTGGTCCAGGCCCGCACGATCGTCAGTGCTGTCGTCCTGATGGCCGTCGCCTTGGTGCTGCGCCGAGGCCGTATGAGGGTGGCCCGGCGCCACTGGTGGCTGGTCGGCGCGTACGGCGTGGTCAGCCTGGCCGTCAACCAACTGGTGTTCACGATGTCGCTGTCCCGGCTCCCGGTCGGGATGGCGCTGCTGCTGGAGTACTTGGCCCCGGTCCTGGTCGCACTGTGGGTGCGGTTCGTGCAACGCAAGGCCGTCTCCGGCCTGGTGTGGCTCGGCATCGCGGGCACCCTGGCCGGCCTCAGCCTGGTCGGCCGGGTGTGGGAGGGGAACGCGCTGGATGGGGTCGGCTTCGGGCTGGGGGTGCTCGCGGCGGCCACGATGGCAGCTCGCTTCGTGCTGGCCGAGCAGGGCCTTCGCCGACATGACCCGCTGGTGCTGGCGGCGTGGGGGGCGATGGTCAGCGCCGGCGTGCTGGCGCTGACCGGATCCGTCGCGCCGTTCCCGCTGGCCGAGCTGGCGCGCGAGGTCGACCTGAACGGGACCAGGGTGCCGATGACGCTGCTGGTGCTGTGGGTCGGACTCGTCGGAACCGCTGCCGGCGCGCTGCTCGCGATCGCCGCCCAGCGATGGCTCGCCCCGACCACGGCCAGCCTGGTGCTGACCCTGGAGGTCGTCGTGGGCGCCGCGGCCGCCTACGTGGCCCTCGGGGAGGCGCCGACCGGCGTTCAGCTCGTGGGTGGCGTGGTGATGCTCGCCGGCGTCGCACTGGCACAGATCGCGATCGCGCTCGCATCGGCGGGCGAGGGTGTGTCCAGCCATCGCGAGACGACATAGTCAGGTACGTCGGTACGCTCAATGCCGGCGGTTTTCGAAGAACGTACCGCGACGAAAGGATTCCGATGGAGAAGCGGCTCGTGCTGGAGGCCGGTTGGGTGTTGCCGATGGACGCGAAACTCGACGTGATCCGGAATGGCGCGGTGGCGATCGAGGGAAACCAGATCGTCGAAGTGGGTCCGGCCGGCGATGTCACCGGGGACGAGATCCGGCGGTTTCCCCGGCACGTTCTGCTGCCCGGGATCGTGAACGCGCACACGCATGTCGCCGGCGCGATCTTCCGCGGGCAGCTGGAGGACCGGCCCAACAATTTCTACGGTTACGCGATGCCGATGGAGCAACACATGGATGCCGACGCCATCCACGTGCTCAGTCGACTGGGGATCGCCGAATTGCTGCTGTCCGGCTGCACGACGATGAACGATATGTTCCATCACGCCGCTGAAACGGCCCGCGCGGCGGCCGAAGCCGGCATCCGGGCGCAGATCGCCCACAAGACCTACGACGTCGACCTGCCCGGTATCGGGCGAGGCCGGCGGGACTATTCACCGGACAGAGGCGTGCGCAAGCTCGGCCAGAACGTCGAGCTGTACGAGAAGTGGAACGGCGCCGCCGACGGCCGGATTGAGGTCAGGTTCGGTGCGCACGCCGCCGACACCTGCTCTCCGGGCCTGCATCGAAAAATTGTCACCGAGGCGAGGGCGCGAGGTGCCGGTATCCACACCCACGTCGCGCAGGGCCGGTCGGAACACGAATACCTGCGTGACCGCTACGGCCAGAGCTCGGTGCGATTCCTCGAAGACAACGGCGTTCTCGGCCAGTCGACGGTTGCCGTCCACCTGCTGTACGCCGACACCGGCGACATCGAGATATTGCGGCGCACTGAAACACCGGCCGCCCATTGCCCGGGAAATGTCATAAAGTCGTCTGGAATGCTCGGTCCTATGAGTGAGGTTTATGCCGCCGGGCTCCGCGTCGGCTGGGGCACGGACTGGGTCACCATGGATCCCTGGGACGCGATGCGCGCCGGGATTGTAGGCCTGCGGCTGCAAACCAACGACCCTCTCGCCCTGAGTGCCCGCGAAGCGCTGCGGCGTTTTACCTCAGGAAGCGCCGATGCTCTCGGCCTGGCAGACCGCGTCGGATCACTCGAGCCGGGTAAGAGGGCCGACCTGATTCTTGTCGACATCGACCAGCCGCACCTGGCACCGCTGGACGACCCATTCGGTGTCCTGGTCTACAACGCCAGCGGCCGGGACGTCACCCACGTCATGGTCGACGGTGCTCTCTTGGTCGCCGACCGCCGACTCGCGTATGCCGACACCTCCGAGCTCATCCGCGACGCCGAAGTCGCCGCCACGCGCGTCTGGGCTGCTGGCCGGGTCCCCTAAAAGCAGCAGCAACAACTGTCGCCGTGCTCGCCGGGATTCGTCGGGCCCGGCCGGCAGTTCGCACCGGTCCGACGGGAGGCTGACGAGTGAGCACGGTGTTGGTGATCGGAGCAGGTGATCTGGGTGAGCGGCTCGCGGCCGGACTCGCCGCCCACCCCGGAGTGCGCAGGCTGCTGCTGGCCGGTCGATCCGGCCCGCAGGTGGCAGACGCGGTGACCACCGTGCTCAGCAGCCACGACTGCCTGGTGGAGCCGGTCCGGCTTGATGCCCTCCGGGTCGAGGACGTCGCGTCGCTGCTGGCCACTTCCCGGCCCGACCTGGTTGTGCAGTGCGCCTCCCGGCGCAGTCCGTGGGAGCTGGTGGGCCGGGACGACCCGGTTGCCCGGGCGGTGGCGGCCGCCGGTATCGCGCTGCGTCTGCCCTACCAACTCGCGGTGCCACACGCCGTCATGCGTGCCGCGCGGGAGGCTGGGTTCCCGGGGCCCATCGCCAACCTGTCCCTGCCCGACGTGACCGGCCCGATTCTGGCCGCGCTGGACCTCGCACCCACGATCGGCCTGGGCAACGCGGGCGTGGTTCTGCTGCGTGCCAGAGCCGCGTGGCGGGCCGCCCATCCGGACGCCGCGAACACGCCGCTGATCCGGGTGGTCGGTCACCACGCACAGGTGTTCGACGTGATGCGGGCCGACCCTCCCGCGGATCCCGCCCGCCGTTGCCGGATCTACCTCGACGAGCCAGGACATCGAGATGACGATCTCGCCTACCAGGCCCCTGGGTTGGCCCCCGGACCGCGCTACAACCACGTCACGGCCGCGGCCGCACTACCCGTGCTCACCGCGCTGCTGCCCGACGCGCCGCCGCTGCGCTGGTCCGCGCCTGCCCCGCACGGCCTGCCCGGCGGATACCCGGTGCGCATCCACGACCAGGCCGTCTCGCTCGACCTCCCGGAAGGCGTCACAGCCGAGGATGCGATTGCGTTCAACCAGCGGATGAGCACCGGCGACGGCATCGACCACATCGACGACGACGGCACCGTGCACTTCACCCCGACCTGCCAGGAGGCGGTCGCCGACATCGCCGCCGACATCGCCGAACCGCTCCCGATCGCCGACCTCGCCGCTCGGGCCGCCCGGCTGGACGACCTGCTCCAGAGCTGATGCCGGTGGATCGCCGCGCGGCATCGGTTCCGCCGGCTCTGCCCCCGCTCACCTGCCGACTGCTCCGTCGATCCGCTCGCGCAGGATGTCGGCGTGGCCCGCGTGGCTGCGGTCCCGGTGGCCGCAGCCTTGGCGGCCAGTTCCGGCACCGATGTCCACCACCGGGCGGCCGTGGCCGGATGGACTCGTGCCGCTCCCCGTCCGGCTTGCCCCGGCCGGACGGCGTCCACGATGACGGCCCGGCTCACGTGTGCCCTCCGAGCAGCCGGCTGGCGTTGCCGTCCGGTACCGCGCCGGTTCGATGCCGGCGTGCCGCGCCAGCGGGGCGGCGAAGGCACGCAGGTAGCTCTCCCAGGACTCGAGGTCGAAGTAGATCCCACACATGTCCGTGACCGGCGGGTTCGTCGGGTCTGTCATCTCTCCTCCGAGCGGGGTTGCGTTTCCGGGATCTCGTGGAGCATCATGATCGCCGTACGATAATAAACGTTCATTCACTAGAGAGGCTCCGTGGTGGCCAAGGCGATGCCGCCCGGCTGGCCGGCCCCCGAACGGAAGGCTGATCACCGGCTGAAGATCCGCGACTGGACGCCCGAGACGTGGCAGCAGGTCCTCTCGACCAACCTGAGCGGCCCGTTCTTCCTCGCTCAGGCAGCAGCCGACCACCTCGCCGGGTCCGGGCACGGCGCCATCGTCAACGTCTGCTCGACGGCTGTCATCGGGTTCTTCGGGCAGATCGCCTACGACGCGTCCAAGGGCGGCCTGCTCACGCTGACCCGCTCGCTGGCCGTCGAACTGGGCCGCGAGGGGATCTGCGCGAACTCGGTCTGCCCGGGGTTCGTCGACACCGGACTGGTCGGCGCGGCGGCCCTCACCTCGATCGCGCACAAGCAGGTGTCCACCCAGCCGGTGCCGCGGCTGGGGCTGCCCGCGGACGTGGCCGAGGCCGTCACCTACCTCGCAGGCGACCGGGCGGCCTACGTCACCGGCCAGTCGCTGTTCGTCGACGGCGGCTGGGTCCGGAACTAGGGAAACAGGAGCTGACACGTGCTTTCCGACACCCCGCGCATGATCGTCCACCGCGACGTGGCGATGCCGATGCGGGACGGCGTCCTGCTTCGCGGCGACCTCTGGCGCGAGGACGGCGACGCGCCGCGGCCGGTGCTGTTGCGGCGGCTGCCGTACAACAAGGCCACTGCCATGCCCAACAGCGACTGGTTCCGCACCACCGACGCGGTCGCCGCCGGCTACACCGTCGTCGTGCAGGACACGCGGGGCCGCTACGCCTCCGACGGCGACTGGACGCCGGTCATGTGGGGCCAGGAGGCCGAGGACACCTACGACACCGTCGAGTGGCTGGCCGCCCAGGAGTGGTGCGACGGCAACGTCGGCATGATCGGCGGCTCCTACCTCGGCATCGTGCAGTGGCTGGGGGCCGCGCTGCGCCCGCCGCACCTGAAGGCGATCGCCCCCGCCATCGCCGCCGGCGGTCAGCTGCAGCGGCAGGCCGACGGTGGGGCGCTGCCGCTGGTCCAGCTCGTGTCCTGGCTTGCCTACATGACGCTGGAATGGCTCATGACCAGGCAGGTCAAGGGCGAGGAGGTGGACCCCGCGGTCCTGGCCAGCGTCGCCGCCGTCGCCGCGGAACCGAGCCTGGCCACCCACCACCTGCCGCTGCGCGAGATGCCCGGCCTGACCGCGGGCGCGCTCGTCGACCTCCAGGACGTCCTGACCGGCCGGTTCACCGAGACGGCCGAGATCTCCTTCGCCGAGATCGCCGTGCCGAGCCTGTCGCTGGCCGGGTGGTTCGACATCTACTGCGACGCGGGCGTGCGCGGTTTCGCCCAGCTCACCGGCGAGCACCGGCTGATCGTCGGACCATGGGCGCACGCCGCGCACGTCCCGGCCGAGCAGGGCGACCTGAACTTCGGGATGCGTGCCGAGGGCGCGGTGGCCGGGCTGACCGAGAAGCAACTCGCCTTCTTCGACCGCCACCTGAGGGGCGCCGAGGCGGACCTGCCGCCGGTCGAGTACTTCCTGATGGGGGCGAACGAATGGCGCACCGCGGGCCAGTGGCCGCCTGCCGGTGTCGTCACCCGCGACTTCGCGCTCACCAGCGACGGCGATGCCAGGACCCTGGACGGCGACGGCCGGCTGGCCGGCCCCGGCGCGGCCGGTGCGGACCGGTACGACGAGTACGTCTACGACCCGGCCGATCCCGTGCCCACCCACGGCGGCCGGGTGGTGCTGGGCAACGAGGTGACCGGTCCCCGCGACGTGTCGTTCCTGGAACGCCGCGAGGACGTGCTCTGCTACACCTCGGCGCCGCTGGAGCGGCCGCTGGACGTCGTCGGTCCCGTGGTCGCCGACCTGCTGGTCTCCTCCTCCGCGGTGGACACCGACTTCGTGGCCCGCCTCAGCGAGGTGCTGCCCGACGGCCGCTCGATCGCCGTCGTCGACGGCATCCTCCGCGCCCGTCATCGCGACGGCCTCGACCGCGAGGTGCCGCTCGAGCCCGGTGTGCCGACCCGGCTTCGGGTCGACTGCGGGGAGACGGCGTGGCGCTTCCAGCCCGGCAACCGCCTGCGGCTGGCCGTCACCAGCAGCAACTTCCCCCGCTTCGACCGCAACATGAACACCGGCAACCCGGTCGGCGCCGACACCACCGGCAAGGTCGCCACCCAGCGCGTCCACCACGATTCCGTGCTGCGGCTCTCGGTCCTGCCAGGGGAGCCGGCGTGACCGGCAGGCGCTGCGCCGGGCCACCATGCCCACCCGTCCCACCAACGACATCCAGGAGCGCACCGGCATGACCTCGATCCGCAAGCGGGTCAACCCGTCCCAGCTGTCCGCCGCGAAGGTCGACGGCTTCGTCGCACCCGGTTTCGAGCGGGTCCGCGAGGTCTTCGCGGAGAACTTCGACGAGCGCATGGAGGTGGGCGCCGCGTTCGCCGCCTACCTCGACGGCAAGCCCGTGGTCGACCTCTGGGGCGGCATCGCCGAGGCCGGGACCGGCGCCGAGTGGCAGCGCGACACGATCGCCACCATCGACTCGTGCACCAAGTCGCTCACCGCGATCTGCGGGCTGATGCTGGTCGAGCAGAAGCTGCTCGACCTCGACGTGCCCGTCGTCGAGTACTGGCCCGAGTTCGCCGCCGAGGGCAAGGCCGACCTGCCCGTCTCGCTGCTGTTCAGCCACCAGGCAGGGCTGCCCGCCATCGACCGCTGGCTCACCCTGGAGGACTGCGAGGCGTGGCACCCCATCGTCGAGGCACTCGCCGCGCAGCGTCCACTGTGGACACCGGGCACGGCGCACGGCTACCACGGCCTCACCATCGGCTGGCTGATCGGCGAACTCATCCGGCGCGTCTGCGGTCTGACCCCGGGGCAGTACCTCGCACAGCACCTGGTTCCCCGGCTGGGCCTGGACATGTGGATCGGACTGCCAGCGGAGCACGAGGGCAGGGTCGCCCCGGTCCACCGGATCGATCTCGACACCCCGGACGCCCTGGTCACCGACTACGGCGACGAGGACTACAACCGGTTCTTCCACGAGCTTTCCGCGCTGTACCTGGATCCGGAGTTCCTGGCGATGTACGCCGACCCGGCCAAGCGGGACCCGTCGTGGTTCCAGCGCGAGCACACCATCGGGCAGCGGACGATGGGACCGGTGGAGATCGGCGAGGACATGAACTCGCCGAGGTATCACGCCATGGAGGTACCGGCCGCCAACGGCATCGCCGACGCGCGGTCGTTGGCGCGCCTGTACGCGGCGCTGATCGGCGAGGTGGACGGCCACCGAATCCTGACGCCGGAGACGGTCGCGCGGGCCAGCACGCCACATGCGGTCGGGCCGGACAAGGTCGTGCTCGGGAAGACGGCCTGGGGACTCGGGTTCGCCGTCGCCGGCGGCATCTTCTTCGACGCGCCAACGGAAACGGCTTTCGGTCACCCGGGCGCCAACGGCACCATCGCCTTCGCCGACCCCGCCGCCGGGCTGGCCGCCGGTTACATCCGCAACCACATGGCGCACAAGGTCAAGGACGACCGGTCCGCGCCCCTGGTCGAGGCGCTGTACGCGTGCGCCCGTGAGGCCGGCTGAGGCCATGGGCTCCTCCGTCATCCCGCCGGCCGCCGAGTGCGTCGTGCCCGCCCTGCTGGACCGGTGGGCGAGCACCTGCCCCGACCGGGTGTTCGCGATCTTCGACGACGACGGCGTGAGGTGGACCTACCGCGACACGTGGACCGTGGCCAGGCGAGCCGCGGCCGGCCTGCGCCGGCTCGGCGTCGAGCAGGACGACCCGGTGCTCGTCTGGCTGCCCAACGGACCGGACGTGCTGGCGGCCTGGTTCGGCGCCAACCTCCTCGGGGCGGTGTACGTGCCGATGAACCTGGCGCACAAGGGCGGACTCCTGCGACACGTGGTGGCCACCTCGGGGGCGCGGGTGGCCGTCGTGCACTCCGACCTGGTGGACCGGCTGCGGGCGGTCGAGACACCGGGCCTGGACACAGTCGTGGTGGTGGGTGAGGTGCCGGCCGGACCAGCGCCGTGGACGGTCGTCGGGGCGGAGGTGCTGGCAGGTGACCCGGCCGGCCTGACGCCGCCGGCCCGCCCGGTCCAGCCGTGGGACATCCAGGCCATCATGTACACCTCGGGGACCACCGGCCCGTCCAAAGGGGTGCGTTGCCCCCACCTGCACGCCCACAGCACGGCCATGGCCGTGCTGGCCGGCCGCCTCGACGAGCATGACCGGTACCTGGTCAACACGCCGTTGTTCCACAGCGCCGCGACGCTCGCCGTCAACGGGGCGCTGGCGCTCGGCGCGTCGATCGCCGTGAGCCGGGGCTTCGGCACCACGGAGTTCTGGCAGGTCGTGCGGCGGACCGGCGCCACCGCCTGCACCCTGCTCGGTGCGGCCATCTCGTTCCTGGCCAAGCAGTCGCCCCGCGTCGACGACGTCGACAACCCGCTGAGACACGTGCTGGCCGTGCCACTGACAGCCGATGCCATCGCCTTCGCCAAGCGCTTCGACGTCCAGGTGCTGACCGTCTACAACATGACCGAGACGTCGAACCCGCTGGTGTCCGAACCCAACCCGACCGCGGTCGGCAGCTGCGGCAGGCCACGCCCCGGCGTCGAGGTCCGGCTCGTGGACGAACACGACCGCGAGGTCGACGTCGGCGAGGTCGGGGAGTTGATCGTCCGCGCCGATCTCCCGTGGTCGATGAACGCCGGCTACCACGCGATGCCCGAGGCCACTGCGCACGCCTGGCGGAACGGCTGGTTCCACACCGGGGACCTGTTCCGGCGCGACGCCGAGGGCGACTTCTTCTTCGTCGACCGCGCGAAGGACGCCATCCGCCGCAGAGGGGAGAACATCTCCTCCTTCGAGGTGGAGGCCGAACTCCTCACCCACCCGGCGATCCACGAAGCGGCGGCGGTCGGCATCCCCAGCGAGCACAGCGAGGAGGAGGTGCTGGCCGTCATCGCGCTGGCCGACGGCCACCGGCTCGAACCGGCGGAGCTGATCGAGCACCTGCGCTCCCGCATGGCGCACTTCATGATCCCCCGGTACGTGCGCTACCTGACCGAACTGCCCAAGACACCCTCGGGCAAGGTGGAGAAGCACAGGCTCCGGAGCGCCGGTGTCACGGCCGGCACCTGGGACCGCGAGGCCGCCGACATCCTGGTACGCCGGGACCGAATCGGGTGACGGTACCGTTATGAACGTACATTCACCGGCTATCGCATCAGGAGACGAGTCAGTGGCTGAGCACCCGCCCGTGCCGGAGACGAGCGAGAGCCCGGCCAAGCGCCGCATCGAGGAAGCGGCGCTGAAGCTCTTCGCCGCCCACGGCTACCGGGGCACGCCGGTCAAGGAGATCATGCTGGCCTGCGGCGTGACCCCCGGCGCGCTGTACAACCACTTCCCCTCCAAGGACGACCTGCTGCACGCCATCCTGACCAGGTACGGCAACGAGTTCAGCACCATGGTCGCCGAGGCCGAGGAAGCCGGCGACCGGGACGACCCCGCCCAGCGACTCTTCAACGTCATCGCGGCCATGACCCGGTTCGCACTCGTCAACCCCGAGGCCACCAAGGTCGCCAACGTCGACTACGTGGAACTGAGCGAGAAGCACCTCGCGAAGGAGATCGAGTTCCGGCGCGCGAACCGGCGACGCATCGAGAAGATCATCGAAGCGGGCGTGACCAGCGGACAGTTCGTCGCACCGGCCTACGACGGCGTCAACGAGACAAAACTGGTGGCGACCGCGATGGCCAACGTCGCCATCCGGCTGTCCGAGGCCGCAGGCCCACACCCGGGCGCGGACATCGACGGCCTGGCGCGGTTCCACGCACAGCTGGCACTGCAGATGGTCGCCCAGCAGGGATGCTAGGCGAACAGCCGCGCGACAAGTTCGCCGCGGCTGGAGACCTCAGCCTTGCCGAAGACGCTCTTGAGGTGGTCACGGATGGTGTGCGGCGAGAGGAACAGCGCCGCGGCGATCTCGGTGGTGCTCAGGCCACGGGCCACGAGTCGGGCGACCTCGAGTTCTCGCGGTGTCATGCCGTATGCCTGGGCGAGGATGGTCGCGAGGTCGCCAGCGGCAGCGGGCTCGATGACCACCGCCACCGCTCCCGGCCGCCGGTCAGGGCCGAGCAGGCATGAGGCGTGGCAGGTCAGCCACACCCCGTCAACCGTGCGGATGCGCGTGCGGGCGCTGCCGCGATCGCGGCAGCGCGCGATGGCTCGGGCCTGTAGTGCCGCGCTGATCACCCAGATGGGCAGTCTCAGCCCCAGCGCCGACGGATAGGACGGGCCGTCCGGCAGCAGGGCCAGATACCGCCGCGCCTCCTCGTTGATCGACGTGGCCTCGCCGTGCTCGTCGAAGAGCAAGAGCCCGGGTGCGGCCGCGGCCGTGTCGCCGTCCGATCCGGATGGTCGGGCGAACCGGCGCAGCCTGCTCGCGAGCGGTCCGGACAGGCCCGCGAGCAAGGCGATCTCCTCCGCGCCGAACTCGGTGCTTCCCCGCATGCGGAAAAGGCTGACCACACCCCAGGGCCGAGCGCCGATCCGGAGCACGGCGCGCAGCTCGTCGTCGACGCCGTGGTCACCGAGCAAGCGGCGGAACCGCGCGCTGCGCGCGGGCAGACCGCCGGTGGCCGCGCGCAGCGCCGCCGCCGGAACGACCGCGCGTGTGAGGTCCCGGAACGGGAGGACGTTCTCCTCCAGGAGCTCGCTCGCCCAGTAGGCGGCGCAGCCTGCACCGGAGCCGAGGTTCTCCACCAGCATGGGCGCGGTGACCAGGCCGGTCTCCGGATCCGTTGCGGTCCACACGGCGGCGTGGAACGGGACGAGCCGCCGCAGCCTGTTCGAGGCGAGGGTGAACAGTTCCAGCGCGTCGCGGGCGCGCTCGGCGGCCGAGACGACTTCGGCGTGCTGACGCTGGTCTGTCACCAGGCCTCCTCCTTGGTCTGTGCGTGGGCGACGCTGCCTGATCCCTGGTTCAGCGCCAATCCCTTGTTTGAGGGGGTGTGCCCGGCCGATCCGCCGCAGGCGGGGGATGGGGTTCGGCTCCGGTCACGGTGAGGCTCGAAGCCCCGGAACCGCACGAAGGGAAGACATGGACATCGCAATCGTCGGGGCGGGCGCTGCCGCGGTCGCGCTGCTGGACGCGTTGGCGGCCACCGCCGCGGGACCTGGCGGCATCACCGTGTTCGAGCCGTCCGCGCACCTGTGGCGGGGCCGCCCGTACGGGCCGGACCTGGACAGCGTGCTGGTCAACGCCCCGCCCGCGCTCATGTCGATCCGGCACGCGGACTCCGGGCACTACGCGGCCTGGCTGGGCGAGCGCGGGGCGGCCCACGTCGATGAACTGCTGGGCCAGCCGCTTGTGCCCCGCGCGCGGTACGGCGACTACCTCGCGCACACCGCAGAGACGGCGTTGACCACGCTTCGCGAGCGCGGATGGCGCGTGCGCGTGCTCGCGCAGCGGGTCACCGCGATGGCCCGCTCCGGAGACCGGCTCGTGCTGTCCACACAGGACGGTGGACGGCACGAGGCTGACCGTGCGGCGGTGTGCGTGGGCGTGGGAAAGCCGCACGACCTCTACGGCCTCGGTCACGCCGACGGTTTTGTGGCCGACCCGTACCCGCTCGCCCACGCTCTCCACCGGATCCCGCCCGAGAGCGCGGTGGCGGTCATCGGCAGCGGTCTGACGGCGGTCGACGTCGTCGTCTCCCTCGCCGCGCACGGCCACTCGGGGCCCATCACCCTGGTGTCGCGCACTGGTCTGCTGCCGCACGTCTGGCAACGGCCGCTGGAGCACCGGCCGCGGCAGGTGACGGCCGAGCGCGTGGCGGCACTGCACCGCAGGCACGGCGCGGTCACGCTGCACGACCTCATCGGGCTGCTGCGCGCTGAACTGTCGGCGGCGGGGGAGGATCTCGAGGACCTGATCGCGGATCTGGTGGCGGCCAAGGCCGAACAGCCCGCCCAGCGGTTGCGGCGGCAGTTGGCCGCCGTGGACGACCTCGCGCTCGGCCGCCGCGTCCTCCAAGAGACCGCACACACCGTCGGCCCCTACGCGTGGCGGCTGCTGCCCGAGCGCGACCGCGGGTGGTTGCGGCGGCATCTCCGCCTGGCGACCAGCCTGGCCTCGCCCATGGTGCCGGTCAACGCGTCGGTCCTGATGCGGCTGCTGGACACCGGACAGCTCAGTGTGATCGCGGGCGTCCGCGGGATAGCGGCGGCGCGGGGGCACTTCCGGGTGCGCGGCGACACCGCTGTGCCGATCGCGCACGCCGTCGTCAACGCGGTGAACCCACCGCCGCATGCCGTGCCGCAGGCGGCCGAGTCGCTGGTGACCTCGCTGCTGGCGGCCGGCCTGGCCCAGCCGCATCCCGCGGGCGGGCTGGTCCCCGCCGATCCGCGCCTGCGGGTCATCGGGGACCTCGCAGGCGGTGGTCCGTACCTCACCGCTGGCATCCCGGGCATCGCCGCCCAGGGCGCCCGGGCGGCGACCATGGCGGGGACCGGCTGAGGACAACGGTCAACCACGAGCCGTGCGGCGTTCCCGCAGCGCGGAGCCGAGCGCGCGCAGGGCAGGCACCGCGGCCGCCAAGGCGGTCCGCTGGTCGGGAGCCATCGTGGCGATCCCGTCCGCGACGATGCCCGCCCAGGCGTCCTCGATCAACGCCATGCCGTGCTCGGCGTCCCGGGTGGGATACAGCCGCACGGCGCGGCGGTCACGCGGATCGGTCTCGCGGCGGAGGAGGCCGAGCGCGACCAGTCCGCGCACCACCGCGCTGACGTTGCTGGAATGCAAGCCCAGTTCCTGGGCCAGCATTCGCGTCCCCGTGCCGGGCGTGTCGAGCACGTACCGCAGCACCTCCAGCTCCGAGGGAGCCAGCGACGGCAGCCCGGCCTCGTTCACCCCGCGAAAACGCAGCACCCGCGCGAGCGCGTAGAGCGCCGGGGTCAACTCTCGGGCCTCACGCTTCAGGACCTCGCGGTCGGTCGCGGAATCGGTCTTGCGCATACCCGAGCATAGCAGTAGATATAGATATATACTTGTACCTATCTCGTACGAGGAGCCACCTTGGCCACGCCCGCCTCCCCGCCGGCCGCACTGACCGCGACACTGGCCTTGCTGTCGTTCGTGGTACCGCTGTCCACCGACATGTACCTGCCGGGCTTTCCCGTGATCGCCCACGAGCTGGGCACGGACGCCGCGGGTGTCCAACTCACCCTCACCGCGTTCCTCATCGGCCTGGCGGCAGGCCAGCTGGTGCTGGGCCCGCTCTCCGACCGCTACGGACGACGCAGGCCGATCCTGCTCGGCGCGGGCATCTGCACCCTGGCCACCGCGCTGTGCGCCGTCGCCCCCTCGATCGAGGTGCTGCTCGGCCTGCGGTTCGTCACGGGATTCACCGGCGCCGCCGGGGTGGTCATCGGCCGTGCCGTGGTCACCGACATCGCCACCGGCGCCGCCGCCGCGCGGCTCTTCGGCCTGCTGATGGGACTGGGCGGCATTGCCCCCATCGTGGCGCCCATCGCCGGTGGGCTCGTGGTCGAGGGCGCGGGCGGTTGGCGCGCGGTGTTCTGGGTGCTCGCGGGCACCTCAGCGCTGATGTTCCTGGCCGCGCTGTGGTGGGTGCCCGAGACCCTCCCCGCCGATCGCCGCCGGACCGACGGCGACGGCAGCACTCTGCGGGCTGTCGGCTCCGTCCTCGCCGACCGCTCCTACCTCGGCTACACCTTCGCCTTCTGCCTGGCCACCGCTGCCCTGTTCTGCTACATCGCCGCTTCGCCGTTCCTCCTGCAGAACGTGCTCGGCTTCAGCGTCAACGTCGCGTCCACGGTCTTCTCGATCGGCGCGCTCACCGCCACCGCCTCCACCCTGATCACCAGCCGCCTGGTCGGCCGCTACCACCCACGACTGCTGCTGCGGGCCGGGCTGGCCATCCTGCTGGCGGCCAGCGCCACCGCTCTGCTGATCACCGTCACCGGGCAGCTCACCCGGGTGTGGGTCCTGGGCCTCGTCGGCGTCGGCTTCATCGGACTCGGCCAGGTCTTCGCCACCGCCACCGGGCTGGCTCTCGAGCGCGTGCCCCATGCGGCCGGAACCGGATCGGCCCTGCTGGGCACACTGCAGAACGTCCTCGGCGCGGCTGTCGCTCCCCTCATGGGCATCGCGGGCGAACACACCGCCGTGCCCCTGTTCGCCGGCATGACCCTGTGCACCCTGCTCGCCGTGTTCGCACTGCTGCTGACGAAAGAGGACACCGCGGAACCGAAGTCCGAACCAGCGGGCTTGGCCGCGGATCACTCGTAGCGCGGCCCTGCGGCGCGTTCGGACTCGCCGCCACCAGTTAGCAACTTCGGTTGACTAACCCGAGTTAGTCAACTACGGTTGCTTACATGCTCGATGAGGTTCCCGTGCCCCCAGGGGCGCGGGGACGGGCTGGCGGGTATCGATCAGGGTGACCTCAGGGCGCGCGTGTCGCGTGCGCTATGGCACGACCGACGTCCTGCACGACGTGACTTTCCAGGTGCGCCAAGGTGAGCTGGTGGCGCTGCTGGGGCCGAACGGAGTGGCGGACGCGGGAGCTGCTCGCGCATCTGGGTTCGTGCTACGCCTGCTACTCCACCGAGCGGATCACACGGCCGTGGGCCGCCGACGAACTCGTCGCGGCGGTCGGCTTGACCGAGCAATGGGGACACAAAAATGCGACGGGTAATTTCTGTACTCACCACGCTGGCGGTGGCAGCTGGGCTGCTGACCGGGACCGCGGTCGCCGACGCCGACGGTTTGGCTCGCTTTTACCAGCAGGACGTCGAGTGGGCGGCCTGCGGGGATGCCGCACTGGACCAGGCAGGCGCCCAGTGTGCCGGGATCACCGTGCCGTTGGACTACGCAATGCCGCAGGGGCGCACGATCCAGGTGGCGATCTCACGGCTCAAGGCGACTGACACCGGGAACCGACGCGGGATCATGCTCTCCAACCCCGGCGGTCCCGGCGGCGCGGGCCTGCAGTTCATGCTGCACATCAAAGGGGCGATGACGGCCGAGGTCTCCTCGCGCTACGACCTGATCGGGATGGATCCGAGGGGCATCGGGCGGAGTGCGCCGATCGACTGCGCGTGGCCCATCGGACACATGCTCTGGTCGGCCGGGCCGGACCGGGCCTCCTTCGACGAGGCGGTACGGACGCAGGCCGATCTCGCCCAGCGGTGCGCGCGGCAGGAAGGCGACCGGATCGCCCACATCACCACCCGCAACACCGCGCGGGACCTGGACGTCATCCGTGGCGCCCTGGGCGAGGCGAAGATGTCCTACCTCGGCTACTCCTACGGCACCTACCTCGGCGCGGTCTTCACCCAGCTGTTCCCGCACCGCAGCGACCGGATCGTGCTGGACAGCGCGATCGACCCGACCGCGTACATGATCGGGTCGATCAGGAACAGCGCGCCGCTCAACGAAGCCGCGCTCGAGGAGTGGGCGAGCTGGACCGCGGCCCGCGACCACGAATACCACCTCGGCGCCACCGGAGCGCAGGTGCGGGCCCTGGTCGAGGGCCTGATCAGGCAGGCGGCCAGGTCGCCGATCCGCATCGGCGACCACCTCCTCGACGAACGTTTCCTGCCCATGACGCTGTTCACGCTGCTCTTCGATGCCCGCTACAACGCGCACCTGTCCCAACGGGTGCGGCAGATCGCTGACGCGGCCACGGGCAAGCCGGTCCAGCCGAGCAAGGACCTCGACGACGAGCTGCGCTTCATGCTGCGGGGCCAGCCGCAGGACCTGTCCAGCCAGGCGGCCGTGATCTGCGGCGACGCCGCCGTGCCACGAGATCCGGAATGGTACTGGCGCAACATCCAGCGCAGCCGAGCCGATCAGCCGGTGTTCGGGCCGTACGCGAACAACATCACGGCGTGCGCGTTCTGGCCATCGCCCCGTGAACCACGGACAACCGTGCGCAACAACGTCCCCGCCCTCATCCTGCAGGCCACCCGCGACACCCGCACCGTCTACCAGGAAGGGGTGAACCTGCACCGGGCGATGCCCGCTTCCCGCCTGGTCACCCTCCAGGATGTGCGGATGCACGGCATTTTCGGCCGGCTGCCCAACGCCTGCGTGCAGAACGCGGTGAACACCTACTTCCGCGACGGCGCCCTGCCCGGCACCGACCTCACCTGCCACGCGGACTGAGTGGACGGCGAGGGCCTTGACGTCGCACTTGCCGCCGGGCGGGAGCCCAACGCAGGTCAGGCCGGGCCCGCGCCGTTGACGAAGGCGCGGTAGCGGCGGTGGGCGCCCGCCAACTCCTGGTGACTGCCCACCGCCACCACCCGGCCCTCGTCCAGCAGCACCACCTGCTCCGCCCCGGCCACCGTGGAGAACCGGTGGGCGGCGACCAGCACCGCGCACTCCCTGGCCACCTCTTCGATGGTCCGGCGCAGGACCGCCTCGTTCTCGGTGTCCAGCTGGGAACTGGGCTCGTCCAGCAGGAGCAGGCTGGGCCGGGTCAGCAGGGCCCTGGCGAGTGCGACGCGCTGACGTTCCCCACCGGAGAGCCTGGTCCCGTGTTCACCGACCTCGGTGTCCAGGCCGCGGGGCAGGCGGGTCACCAGCTCGGTCAGTCCGGCCAGTTCCACCACCCGGCGCAGGTCCCCGGCACTGCTCTCCGGTGCGGCGTAGGTCAGGTTCTCCCGCAGGGTTCCGTGCAGCAGCGGGTGGTGCTGTTCCAGCAGCGCGGTCCGCGAACCGTTGTGCCGCACCAGGATCCGGCCGCGATCGGGCCGGTGCAGGCGGGCGGCGAGGGCGAACACGGTGGACTTGCCCGCGCCGGACGGGCCGACCAGCGCCACCAGGCCGTGCCGGGGAACCTGGAAGGACACCCCGCGCAGGGCAGGACGGTCGCCGGTGTAGCCGAACCAGACCTGCTGGAACTCCAGTGCCGGCAAGGGATTCGGTGGTTCGCCCGGTGCCGGGCGGGCGCTGGCCGGTCGGTCGACGCCCGGGTCGCGGGGCAGCGCGCGGGCCTCGTTGATCCGTTGCAGCGCGCCGGTGGACTCCTGGATCACTCCGGCCGCCTCGAAGATCGCGTTGACCGGTCCGATCAGGTAGGTCAGGTAGAGCAGGAACGCGACCAGTTCGCCGATCGAGCCGGCGCCGTCGACCACCCGGACCGCGCCGATCACCAGCACCGCCAGCAGGGAGCCGTTGACCGCGAGGTCGCCCGCCGGTCCGGCCGCGGCCCGCAGCCGAGCCATCCGCAGCCCGGCGCGGTAGGCGAGGCGGGCGTGACCGGCCAGGCGCTCGGTCTCCCGCTGTTCGGCCCGGCTGACCCGCACCGTGCGGATCGCGGTGAGCGCGCGTTCCAGGTCCGCGCCGAGCAGGCCGGTGGAGCGCTGGGCCAGCAGCGCGGCCGTGCGGATCCGGCGCAGCACCAGCAGGACCACCACCGCCGAGGCGGTCACGGTCGCCGCCACCACCAGGAACAGCACGCCGTCCAGCCAGATCATCGCCGCCACGGCTGCGCACAGGCCGACCGCGCCGGTCACCGCGCCGGCCACCCCGTCGGCCACGGCCGGTCGCAACATCGCCGCGTCCGCACCCACCCGGGAGAGCAGGTCACCGACCCGGTGCCGGTCGTAGACGGGCATGGCCAGCCGCAGTACCCGATCCACCAGGCCGAGCCGCACGTCGAGCACGACACCCTCGCCGACCCGCGCGAGCAGGTAGTGCGCCGCCGCCCGGAGCACCGCCTGTCCGAGGAACAACGCCACCAGCAGGCCGAAACCGCCCAGTTCAGCCGGCGCCCGGTCGATCAACTGGCGCACCACCAGCGGCTGGGCCAGCGCCAGCGCGGACCCGATCAGCGTCAACCCGACCGCCAGCGCCAGCCACCGCCGCTGTCCCCGCAGCAGCCGGAACACATCACGCAGCCGGGCGCGGTCTGGTTCGGGCATGGGTCACGACACCGTGAAGAACGTGCGGAAGTAGTCCGCCGGGTAGTCCTCGCCGACCGGCACGCCCTGCACGGCGACCCAGGCGTGCGCCCCGAACGGCGGCAGCGTGCGCACCCCGACGCACCACTCCGGCCACCGCCCGGCCAAGCGGCAGAGCAGCACCACGGCCAGCGATCTGGGCAGGCAGCCCTCGCGGACCGCGCAGACCAGACTGGCCGCGACCACGCTCTGCCGGGCGGCCAGCGCCTCGTCGAAGGTGGCCGGCCGCGCGCCGGTGCGCAACACCCGGAGCACCGCACGGATCCGCCGGGGCCGCGCCCTGGCCAGCAGCCGGGCGACCGGCACAACGGCCCAGACCAGCAGCCGCCGGGGCAGCGGCACCTCGCGCGGGTGGTACGGAACGGCTTCGGGCATGGTCATGACAGGTCCTCCGCTTCTGCTCAGCGCGCGATCAACCTGGCCGCCACCAGGGCTTGGACTAGCTCGTCCACGTCCCTGGTGGCCGCGGCGAGGTCGACGGCGTAGTCCTCGCTCAGCACCGCGGCCGCGCCCTCGGGGGTGCCACCGGCCAGCAGCGTGCGCAACACGGTCGTGGCGGTCGGGTTCAGCTCCCAGTACTCCCCGCTGTCCTCGTCGAGCAGCACCGTTCCGTACTCGGTCTCCGCGTCGAGCACGCCGGCGCGCAGTCTGATCGCCATCTCCGGTCCTTTCAGTCGTGGCCGGGCCGCGGTTCGAGCGCGCGCAGCCACAGCTCGCACGACAGCGCGGGATTGAGCGCGGCGATCTCCTCGGCGACCGACACCGGCCGGTGCAGGGCCTCGCGGAGCGCGCCGGCGTCGATGAGGCCGAGCCTGCCGAGCCGGGAGTCCTCGAACAGCTCCAGCACGGCCGCGCGGTGTTCCCGGAGTCCCTGGTAGGCGTCGTGGGAGCCGTCCGCCTTGGTCGTCCTGGTCAGGCTGGCCGCAGGCACGATGCCGCGCATCGCCTCGGCGATCAACGGCTTGTACCGCCACGGCGTGATCCGGTCCGCCGGGCGGACGGCCAGGCCCGCGGTCAGCACGCGGTCGTCGTAGTAGGGCGCGGCCAGGGTGACGCCGATCCGGGCGGCCATCTGCCCCAGTTGCCGGATGACCCTGGACACCGCGCGGATCCCCTCCAGCTCGGCGTGCTGACCGTGTCCCGCCGCGAGGGGCTCCGCGGTGCGCGCGGCCTCGCGGATCAGGTCGCGGACCGCGCCGACCGCGTCCCGGGTGGCCCAGGACGGCAACCTGGGCTGGCGGCCCCAGCTCAGACCGGGTGAGTCCGCGGGCGGCGGCGGGCCGGTGAGCCGGTCGGCGGCCTCGGCCAGCCACGCGCGGTAGGGCCGTCGGTCCAGCAGCTGCCGCGCGGTGTCGCGGTAGGACCACCGGTTCAGCGCCACGTAACCGCGCAACCGGCTCAGCGCGAGCAGCGGGTCGGTGCGCGACAACCCGTGCAGGTGGGCCGGTGAGCCGGCCAGCACCTCGTCCCCGCCGAAGCCGGCGAAGTGCCGCCGCGAGCCGCGGCGGGCGGCGGCACGGGCGATGGTCAGCCACCGGTTGCGGTCCACGGCGGTGCGGCAGGGCTCGTCGAAGGGATCGGTCAGCTCGTGCAGCGAGTCATAGCCCAGGGGCAGTTCGCCGGCGGGGATGACGTGGTGCTCGATGTCGGTGTCCAGTGCGGAAACCGTGCGCCGTGCCCAGTCCGCGTCGTCACCGAGCGGGTCCCGGTCGGTGGTGGTGTAGGCGACCACGGTGCCGGGGCCGTGCGCGGCCAGGCAGCACAGCGCGGTGGAGTCCACTCCGCCGAGATCGGCGCTGACCAAGGTGTCGTTGCGCAGCCGCCCGGTCACCGCCGCGCTGAGCGCGGCCCGCAGCTCGGCCGCGCCGGCGCGCATCGGCAGCACCGGCTCCGGCGGGGTCCACCACCGCCGGGTCCTGGCCCGGCCGTGCTCATCGAGCAGCAGGTCGCAGCCTGTGTCCACAATGGACACTCCGGTCCAGACCGGTTGCCCGGCAAGGGGGTACAGCCCGAACGGGCCGAGCAGGTGCAGCGCGAGACGGTTTTCGTCCACGCCGGCCTCCAGCAGACCGGCCAGCACGTCCGCGCGGTCGGAGGCGATCGCGACTCCACCGACGACGGCGCGGTAGACCGGGCGCAGCGAGCTGATCGTGCCCCGCACCCGGACCCGCCCGTTGACCGAGGCGATCAGGTGGAAACTGCCGACCATGGACCCGGCCAGCCGGTCGAGGTCGGCGAGGGTGCGCGTCCGGTCCGCGATCCGCTGGAGTTCGCCGGGATCGACGGCGTGGTCGCCGAACACCGCGAGCGCGGTGTCGCCGGCGTAGGCGAGGACCGCGTCCTCGGCCCAGCGCCCCAGTAGCCAGGGCCGTCCCGAGGGATGGCACCGTCGCTGCTTCGCCTGCCCCAGCAACGCGTGGTCGATCGGCGTGGCGCTGTCGCAGTCCGGCAGCGCGACCAGCCAGGCGTCGAGATCATCCAGCTCGAGTGCCATGTGCCCGTCCTTCTGTGTCGCGGCGCCCGGGTGGCGGTGGGGGGTGTGGACTTCACCGCCACCCGGGCTGTGGACCGTCGGTCACGGCCTCTTCGGCAGAACCAGGATGTGCTCCGGCCCGCCGGTCACACCGAGACCGGTCTTCCTGGTGAACGAGCCGGCCCCGGTCAGGGTCGGACGCTCGTATGCACGTCGCTTGCCACGCATTGCGATACACCTCCTTTCCATGTCCATTCCCACGAACAGGCGATCCACTGCGACGAACTCTCGTCGCACTTGTTCGCGGAGGACCTTTCCGAAATCGAAGGCCGGTCGACAGTCCTCAGATCTGATGACGCGAACATCCACTCGCGCGGCGCATTGGCATGGCTACCCTAACAACCGCTGAAGATCGACCTGCCACGCCAGCCGCACCAGATCCCGGGGCGCGTTTATCGCGTATTTGTTGCGAATTCGCCGAAGATAGGTCTCGACGGTGGCCACGCTGACTCCCATCTGGCGCGCCGTCGCGGCATGGGTCAGCCCCGCGGCGATGTGCCGCACCACCTGCGCCTCCCTGGGGGCGAGGCGGGGCTTCAGCACCGCCGTGGCACTGTCCCTGAGCAGGTCGGCGACCGACCTGGCCACGTAGAGCTGGCCACGCCAGACGCCCAGCACGGCTTCCCGCAGCACCTGGCCACTGGCGTCGGTGGTGAGGTAGCCGTGCGCGCCTGAGTCGGCCAGCAGCAACGTGGCGAGCAGGGTGGGCGAGTCGGCCAGCAGCACCAGCCGGGACCGCCCGGCGAGATGGTGAATTCTCCGCAATGCCGCCAGGCTGTCCCGTGAATAAATACCGCACACGATGACGTCGTATTGCGCCACGTCGTCAGGTTCGGGGACATCGGCCAAGGACCGCACGCAGTGAATCTCCGGCATCCCGCGAAGCAACTGGGGCACGCCGTGCCGGATTACCGGCCGCTCGTCCAACACCGCGATGACAAGACCACCCGAGTGAACCGATTTCACACTTTCGGCCACCTTTCCTGAGGGGACCCGCAACGATCGTTGCTTGATCAGTGCCCAGGCTGTCGATCGTTGTGGGCCCCCCGTTACGGCAGAGCCGGGAGCTCGATTGATCTTCACGCGTTCGGGTCACCGCGGCGACGGAGTCCACTGGCTCGCGCGCCGGCCGGTGTGGCTGCCGGTGGACGGGGGATTGACCAGGATTGTCCTGGCTGGTCAACGCCGCCTTCCTGGTCAACTCCCGCACAGCTACACCTGGTCAGGAAGCCCGCTCCCACGGGCTCGCGACCAGGAAGGACTCACCGCATGACCAGCACATCCCGCCGCCTGGCCACCGCGCTCACCGCGAGCGCCCTCACCCTCGGCGCGCTCGCCGCCACCGCCCCGTCAGCCGCCGCCGGACCGATCGGTCCGTGCACGAACCTGCGCGCGTTCAACCTGGAGTTCCGCACCGGCGGTGACGACCTGCGCGGCAACTCCGAGCTGCTGATCTGGGTGACCACCCGGCACGGCGACGTCCCGCTCCAGCCGGTCTGGGGCGGCTTCGGCGGCAACTCCACCCACCACCGCAGCGTCGCCTTCGCCGACCCGAACTGGACGGCGAACTCCTGCGAGGTGACCGGCATGAAGATCCGGCTGGTCTCCCACCCCTCCTGGCCCGAGGGCCCGGACAACTGGAACATGGACGGACTGGTCGTCGGCGGGTTCGGCGAGGCGCCGAGCCGGTCCTACTTCTTCTCCGCCAACGGCGCCCCGGTGAAGCGGTTCACCGGCAGCGACCACACCTGGTCACAGCTCGGCTGAGCCGTCGGTCTCGCGGTAGACGCCCAGCGCGGCCACGTGTGAGGTGAACCGGAAGTGGCGCCCTTCCGGTCCCACCTCGCCGTCGGTGGCGATGGCGACCTTGTTGCCCAGCACCTCCACGTGCACCTCGGGCCGGTCCTGCTGGCAGTAGGTGCGGCTGCGGTGCAGCGCCCCGGTCAGCGCGGCCAGCACGAACCGGGTGCGGGACCAGCGCATGTCCGCGCGCACGTAGCGCACGTCCAGCAGGCCGTCGTCCAGGCGGGGACGGCTGGTCGGGGCGAAGCCCTTGGGCTCGTAGGAGCCGTTGCCGACGAACAGCAGCCACACCTGCCTGGTCTCGCCGTCGATGCGGACCTTCAGCGGACGGGAGGCGTGCAGCACCCGGACCAGCGCGGCCGCCGCGGCCGGCCACTTGCCCCAGCGGCCCTGCCACTTCTCCCGCAGCCGCACCATGTCGGGGTAGCCGCCCAGGCTGGCGGTGTTGACGAACCAGCGGCGCGGCCGCTCGTCCACCATCACCGAGCTGAGGTCCACCGCCACCGCGGAGCCGTTGTCCACCGCGCGCACCACGCTGCCCGCGTCCTCCGCGCCGACGTCCCTGGCGAAGTGGTTGAGCGTGCCCGCGGGCAGCACGGCCAGCGGCAGGCCGCGCTCGGCGGCGATCGAGGCGACCGCGGCGACCGTGCCGTCACCGCCGGCCACCCCCAGCGCGCGGATGGGTTGGTCCGCCGAATCCAGGGTCCGGCGCAGCTGTTCCAGCAGGTCCTCGCGCTCGCTGGGCTCGACCACGGCGGCCTTGGGCCAGTTGCGGGCGACCTCCTCGCTCTGGTTGAACGAGTCGTCGCCGGAGTTCGGGTTGACCACCACCAGCAGGCCCTCGCCCTCGGGCAGCGCGGCGGCCTCGGTCTGGTGCCTGGTCTCGGAGGGGGACTCCCGGCGCAACGGCCACCAGTGCCGGGTGGCCAGGCCGATGCTGGCGCCCAGCACCGCGCCCGCGGCCACGTCGCTGGGCCAGTGCACGCCGGTGTGCACCCGGGAGTAGGCGACCGTGGCCGCCAGCGGGATGACCACCACGGCGGCGGCCGGGGCCTCCATGACGACCGCGGTGGCGAAGGCGGCGGCCGAGGCGGCGTGCCCGGACGGGAAGGAGGAGGAGGTGGGCGGGTCGGGGATGCGCCGGTACGCCGGCACCAGCTCGGCCGCCGGTCTGCGTCTGGGGAACAGCGGCTTGGCGATCAGGTTCGCACTCGCGCTGGCCCCCGCGATCGCCACCACCCCCCGGAACGCGGCCCGCCGGGTCCGGCCCTTCTTGGACGCGAGCACCGCCGCCACCGCGAACCACAGCAGACTGTGGTTGGCGGCGGTGGTGATCACCTTGAGCGTCGGGTCAGCGGCGGATCGTGGCAGGTCGGCGCTACGCCGAACGAGGTCACGATCCGTGCTGTCGACATCTTCGAACACCCTGCGAAACCACTCGAACACAACAACACGCTAACTGGCGCCCGGATGGAGTCCGGTCAGACGCGCCGCTAGCGCCTACTGTGGACACATGCAGCGGCGGATCTTCGGCATCGAAACCGAATTCGGGGTGACCTGCACCTTCCACGGACAGCGACGCCTGTCCCCTGACGAGGTGGCGCGGTACTTGTTCCGTCGCGTGGTGTCCTGGGGCCGGTCGTCCAACGTGTTCCTGCGCAATGGCTCCCGGCTCTACCTGGACGTCGGCTCGCACCCGGAGTACGCCACCGCGGAGTGCGACGACCTCACCCAGCTGGTGACCCATGACAAGGCGGGCGAGCGGATCCTGGAGGACCTGCTCGTCGACGCCGAGCGCAGGCTGGCCGACGAGGGCATCGGCGGCGACATCTTCCTGTTCAAGAACAACACCGACTCGGCGGGCAACTCCTACGGCTGCCACGAGAACTACCTGGTCGCGCGGGCGGGGGAGTTCTCCCGCATCGCCGATGTGCTGCTGCCGTTCCTGGTCACCAGGCAGCTGATCTGCGGCGCGGGCAAGGTGCTGCAGACCCCGCGCGGCGCGGTGTTCTGCCTGTCCCAGCGCGCCGAGCACATCTGGGAGGGCGTCTCCAGCGCCACCACCCGGTCCCGGCCGATCATCAACACCCGCGACGAGCCGCACGCCGACGCCGAGCGCTACCGCAGGCTGCACGTGATCGTCGGCGACTCGAACATGTCCGAGGTGACCACGCTGCTCAAGGTGGGCAGCGCGAACCTGGTGCTGGAGATGATCGAGGCGGGAGTGCAGTTCCGCGACTTCACCCTGGACAACCCGATAAGGGCCATCCGCGAGATCAGCCACGACCTCACCGGTCGCAGGCAGGTTCGGCTCGCGGGCGGGCGTGAGGCCTCGGCGCTGGACATCCAGCGGGAGTACTACCAGCGCGCGGTCGAGCACGTGGCCCAGCGCCAGCCCGACCCCACCGCGAACCGGGTGATCGAGCTCTGGGGCCGCACCCTGGACGCGGTGGAGGCCCAGGACTTCGGGCAGATCGACCGCGAGATCGACTGGGCGATCAAGCACCGGCTGCTGGAGCGCTACCAGAGCAAGCACAACCTGGAGCTGTCCAGCCCGCGCATCGCCCAGCTGGACCTGGCCTACCACGACATCCGCCGCGGCCGGGGCATCTTCGACCTGCTGCAGCGCAAGGACCTGGTGCACCGGGTCACCGACGACGGCGAGATCGAGGCCGCCAAGGACACCCCGCCGCAGTCCACCAGGGCCAAGCTGCGCGGTGACTTCATCGCCGCCGCCCAGGCCGCCGGCCGGGACTTCACCGTGGACTGGGTGCACCTGAAGCTGAACGACCAGGCCCAGCGCACGGTGCTGTGCAAGGACCCGTTCCGCGCGGTGGACGAGCGGGTCGAACGCCTGATCGCCTCGCTGTAGCCACACGCCAGCTGTCACCTGAGCCCGGAGCACCTGTCGCTCCGGGCTCAGGCCGTTCCGGGCCAGCCCCGCCTCCCGCGTGCGCAAATCAATTGCCCCTTGCGAACCGTAGGCTGTACGGTTCGCGGCATGATGATCACCAACCAGCGTGCGCGGCACCCCGGCCGGGCGATTGTCATCGGCGGCGGCCAGTCCGGCCTGGCCGCCGCCTGCGCGCTGCGCACCCACGGTTTCCAGCCGGTGCTGCTGGAGGCCGGTCCGGAACCGGTCGGCTCCTGGCCGATGTACTACGACAGCCTGGTCCTGTTCAGCCCGGCGCGGCTGAACGCCCTGCCCGGCCTGCCCTTCCCCTGCGACCCCGGCCACTACCCCAGCCGCGACCAGGTGATCGACTACCTGCGCCGCTACGCCGAGGGCCTGGACTGCGAGATCCACCCCGGTCAGCGCGTCACCTCGGTGGTCTGCGACCGCGACGGCTTCGTGGTCAGCACCGCCACCGGCGAGACCTGGCACGCCCCGGTGGTGGTCTCGGCCACCGGCAACTTCAGCACGCCGCACCGCCCTGACCTGGGCCTCGGCGAGTTCACCGGCCGGGTGCTGCACGCCGGCGAGTACCGCGCGCCCGCGGAGTTCGCCGGTCAGCGGGTGGTCGTGGTCGGCGCGGGCAACTCCGGTGTGCAGATCGCGGTCGAACTGGCCGAGGTGGCCAGGGTCAGCCTGGTCAGCCGCCGGCCGGTGAAGATCACCGAGAGCAAGGACACGCAGGCGTTCTGGACGGTCATGAAGCACCTGGGCGGGCTACCGCTGGGCGCGGTCCTGGTCCGCTCCGGCCTGCTCGTCGGCCAGCAGGTGCTGGACAACATCGGCGGGTTCCGCGCCGCGCTGCGCCGGGGCGAACCCGACTCCCGCCCCATGTTCACCCGCGCCACCGCCACCAGCCTGCACTGGCCCGACGGTCGCGCGGAGCAGGTCGACACGGTCATCCTGGCCACCGGCTACCGCCCGAACCTGGAACACCTGCGCCCCCTCGGCGCGCTGGACCGCGCGGGCAACCCCCGCCACCGCCACGGCCTGTCCACCACCCACCCGGGCCTGGCCTACGTGGGCCTGCTCGGCCAGCGCGCCCTGTACTCGGCGGCCCTGGGCGGAGTCGGCTGGGACGCCTGCCACGTGGCGAAGACCCTGCGCCGCCGGCTGCCCCGCCCGACCCCGTCCTGCTGCGCCCACTGACCCCTCACTCCGGCGCCCCGAACCGCGCCAGGTGATGCCACAGGTGCTTCACCACCTGCGGCTCGTACGCCCCCGAGGCCGCGGCCCGCCCCAGCGCCGCCGGATCCAGCACCCCGTCCACCGCCAGCTCCACCCCCAGCGCGACCGCCTCCGGCGTCCGGTACCCCTCGGTCTCCCGCAGCCGCGCCACGGACAACCGGAACCCCGGATGCCACTCCACCGGACACGGCAGCGCCGAGGCCAGCTCCGCGACCTCGGTGTCCCGGAAGCAGGCGTCCAGCACCAGCGCCTCCACATCGCGGTCCAGCAGCACCGGCCCGTGCACCTGCGCCTCGACGTAGTCATCCAGCGGATCCGGGGAGTCCGCCAGCGCCACCTCGATCAGCGACATCCGCTCGGCGGTGCCGAACCGCACCGGCTCGAACACGCTGTCCGGATAGCAGAAGGTGGTGCGCCGCAACGACTCCGCGGACAGCCGGAAGTGCGCCGACCCGAACCGCGGCGCCGCCCCCACCACCCGCCGCCGGAAGTTCAGCGCCCCGTACTTGGGCCGCTGCGCGGCAGGCACCGAGTCGTAGGCGGAGCCGAACATCCGGCTCTCCCACCGCCACCGGTCGCCCCCGGGATGCGCGGTTAGCCCGCCGTTGCTGGTCCCGGTCTCGAACTGGGACCGGTAACATCCGTCCGCGCCCAGCATGGCCAGGATCGGCCGCCCCGCCACCACCCGGTCGGGATGGAAGTTGAGGCTGACCCGCAGATCGCCGGCCATCGGCCCACCCTCGGACCGAGCGGCGACATGAGCGAGAGCCTGATCCAGTGCCGTCATACCGGCGATTCTCGACGACGTGACCACTGAATTCGCGCGGCCCCGGCGGCAGGGGCGCAGACCGTCCGCGCCGCACCAGGCGCTCCGCTCCTCGTCACGGCCGCTCGCGCCGCGTAGACAGCTCGCCCGCTCCTCGTCACGGCCGGTCCGTGCCGCATCGCGGGCGGACCGTTCCGCGCCACGGGGTGGTCCGCGCCGCGCGGCGGGCTGACGGTTGCGCCCGGGGACTGTCAGGATGCCGGGTGTGATCGGCGCTTACCTGTGGGCTCAGCCCTATGCCCTGCCGGTGTTCGGCGGCCTGGCCGTGCTGTTCGCGGTGCTGGGCTGGCTGCTGGGACGGGCAGGCCGGGCCCGGTGGTGGGCGGTGTTCCTGCTCGGGGCGGCCGGGGCGCTGGTGGTGGCGACCACGCTGACGCCGGTGCGGGCCGGCACCGGATCGTTCGGCGCCTGCCGGGTCGCGGTGCCGTCGCTGGACACGCTGCTCTCCACCGCGGGCGTGCTGAACCTGGCGCTGTTCGTCCCGGCGGGCCTGGCCGCGGTGGTGGTGTTCCGGCGGTTCTGGCTCACGCTGGTGCTGGGCCTGGCCGGGGTGGCCGCGGTGGGACTGGCGCAGGCGCTGCTGCCGGTGCTGGGGCGGGCCTGTGACTCCGATGTGCTGCTGGTCAACCTCCTCGGTCTGGTGGTCGGCGCGGTGCTGGGCGGGGTGGCCACCGGGTTCCGGCGGGCCGGTGCGATCCGGTTCCGGCGGGCGCCGTGGGTGCTGGCGGGAGCCGGACTCGTGGTGGTGGCCGGGCTGGCCGTGGCGCTGGTGCGGCCCGTGGCCGAGGAGCCGCTGCCGGAGCCCAACAGCACCAGCCGGGAGCAGGAGGACCTGCTGCGCGAGACCGCGCGCAAGTTCCTCGGCCCCGACGGCGGCTACCAGCTCCGCGAGATCCGCCGCGCCGACGGGCAGACCCTGCTGATCGCCGCACTGGTCACCGGCACGGCCAACCGCGGCCTCGTGCACCTGGACTGGCCCTCCGGCGAGGTCACCGCGGCCGAGTTCACCCCGCCGCTGACCCCGGCCACCGCGCCGATCGACGCGGCCGCGGCCAAGGACATCGCGATCCGGCGGGCGCAGAGCTACTTCCCGTGGGCGCTCGGGGCCGAGCTGCGGGTGACCCCGGTCGCCGGCGGCGACTTCTCCGCGAGCTGGCGGCAGCGCAAGGACGGTGTGCTGTTGCCGTTGCGGGCGGACCTCCTCCTGGATCGGGACGGCGGGCTCGTGCAGTTCAGCACCGCACGGGTGCCCCCGCCGGAGCTGTGCGCGGTGACGGTCGACCAGCCGAAGGCCGAGGCGGCCGCCATCGCCGCCCGGCCCGGCAGGCAGGTCGCCAGGGGCGAGCTGGTGGCCCGCCGGGTCGGCGACCGGTGGACGCCGCTGTGGGCGCTGGGCCTGGTCCCGGCCGGTGGCGGGCCGGAACAGGTGTTCGTGAACGCCTGCGACGCCCGGGTGGTGCCGGAGTCGGAGGTGCGGTGAACCTGGACGCGGGTGCGGTGTGGCGGCTGGTCCGGGGCGCGGAACCGCTCGGCGAGATCGTCATCACCGAAGCGGACTTTCCCTGGCTGCACGGCCGGTTCCAGCCGCGGCCCGCCTTCGCCGAGGTCAAACCGCTGTTCGACGCGGAGCTCGCACTGAGCGAGTCCGACGAGGACAACGACGCCTGGGAACAGGCCTACCGGCGCATCACCAGCTCGCTCAGCCTGGTGTCGCCGGAGGGGCCGGTGGCGGAGTTCCTGCTGCACATCCAGGGCGACGAAGCCTGGTTCCGCTGGAGCGACGAGCCCTTCGACGAGGAGGACTGAGCCCAGCCCGCCGTCCACACCGCCGCCGCACGGTCCGTCCCTGGACTGGCCGCTGCGGATCAGTGCGGCCGCAGCCTGGGTGGCCCGTGTTGCGACGTCGTCCTCGACAAGGCGGGAGCCGGTCAGGAAACCGCCGGTGTCCAGGGCCGCGAAGCCGTGGGCCAGCGCGATCAGCCGCTCCAGCGGCCGCAGAGCCGCCACCGGCTCGGTGCGCCCGCCCCCGCTTCGCCCAGCTCGCGGGCGAAGATCACGTCGAACCCGCTCCGCGCACGGCGACGAACCGCACGTAGGCGCCCGCGGTGCCTGCGGTGCCTGCGGTGCCTGCGGTGCCTGCGAGCCGGTCGACCGGCTCGGGACCGGTCTCGGTCGGCTCCGCCACCGAGAACCCGGCCGGGCCCCGTTCGACGCGCAGCTCGAAGCTCGCGGCCAGCAGCGGCGCTCGGCGAGAACGCCCTGCTGCTGGCCGAGGCGGCGCCGAGGTCGTGCTCGGTGCGCGCCGCACCGGGCGACTGGAAGCGCTGGCCGCCCGCATCACCGAGGCCGGTCGCCCTCGCCCGCCAGGGGGTCGAGGACTGGGCCTCCACCAGGAAGTAGTGGCCGACCTGCGGGTGAGCGTGGTGTCACCCGGCTACGTCGAGACCGAGATCGTGGACACGATCACCAACCCGCGGATCCGGGCCAAGGTCGAGGCCTCGCGCACCGAGTTCGTGCTGCCACCGGCGGCGATCGCTCGCGCCGTCGCCTTCGCGATCGGGCAGCGTTTGGTCAGCGGTCGCCGATGCCGGTTGCGCGGGCAGGGAAGCGGCGCTTCGGGGTCGCGTTGGCCGTGCTGGTCGTAGGGCTCGCCGAACGCCTGGCGTGGTTGTCCGCCGGGCGGATTTGGTGGGGAACTTGTTGTGCCCGGGCGGGGTCGGGGCGGGACCCGGTGCCCTCGCGAGATTCGGGATCAAGGCGTGATTGCCGGTGCGCGTTTGCTCGCGAGGGTGGGGAGCCGGGGGCTGGGTTCGGTCAGGGACGGGGCTTGGTCAGGCGTCCAGGGTTTTGGCGTAGCGCTGGCGTAAGTCCTCGGTGCGGTCGGTGGGCCAGGGGCAGCGGATCTCGCCGAACAGGGCGGCGAAGAACAGTTCCAGGTGGGTCTGCCAGGCGGCCAGGGTGACCGCGCGCAGGTCCGCCAGGTGGGCTGGGATGGTCTGGGTGACGGTCAGCAGGGAGCCGAAGGGCTGCGCGGTCAGCTGCCAGCGCACCACACCGGCCGGTTCGTCCTCGTGCAGCCAGGTGTAGGTCAGGCCGTCGGGGGCGTCGAGCTCGGTGACGGTGCCCGCGGCCTGGTAGCCGTGGGTGGCGCGCAGCGGGGGAGCGGCGCCGAGGACGGCTGGGTCGTCCTTGGTCAGCTCGGCCCAGACCTTCTCTTTCGGGTGAACCAGGTCCCGTTGCGCCCGCAGCAGGAAGCCGTCAGCCACTGCCACGCACTCGCCAGTGGCGATCCCAAACTCCTCGACGTAGCGCTCGGCTCGGCGGAACCAGTCCTTCATGGTGGACTCGACCTCGTGGCCTGCTAAAACCCCCTCCAGGACGTCCAGCCTGCCGTCCCAGCCCGCCGCGTGGCGCGCCGTGGCCAGCAGGTCGCCGGGGCCGCCGAGGGCATGCGTGAAAGTCAGCAGGCAGCCCTCGTCCTCGGGCACCAGCTCGAACCGCAAAACGGTCGTGTCCAGCGAGTTTGCGTCTTTCCAGGAGAGGCGAACACTCGGGGCGGATCGAACTCCAGGATCTCGCCACTGCCCGGCGGCGCCTCAGCGCCCGGGAAGACGAATGTGATGGGCGCGCCTATGCGTTGCTCGGTCTGGAGCTCCGCCGGAAACCAGTGCTTCAGGTGGGCCGGATCGGTCACCGCCCGCCACACCTTCTCCGGGGGATGGCGCAGCCGGCGCTCGAAGCGCAGGACGGGTCGCGCGTTGTCGTTCCGGTCCAGGGAGCCACTTGTAATTGCCATGGAAGCCATATAACTTGTTGTTCATGAAGGCTGTCAAATCGAGGGCAGGGCACTCGCCCGATCGAGGAGCAGGGTTCGCTCCCTGGTGTTCTCCGTCAGCTCCGCCGCCCGCAGGAACTCCGTCCGCGCTTCGTCGTGGCGGCCCAGCTTGGCCAGGAGATCGGCTTTTACGCTCGGCAGCCGGTGGTAGTTCTTCAGTGCGGGCACCTCGCTGAGCTGCTCGACCAGCTCGAGTCCGGCCGCGGGCCCGAACGCCATGCCCAGCGCCACCGCGCGGTTCAGCTCCACCACCGGCGACGGGGTGAGCAGCGCCAGCGCCTGGTACTGCGCGGCGATGCGGACCCAGTCGGTCTCCTCGGCGGTGCGCGCCCGCGCGTGACAGGCGGCGATCGCGGCCTGCACGGTGTAGGGGCCGCGCGGATGGCCGAGCTGTTCCGCGCGTTCCAGCGCCGCCAGGCCGCGGCCGATCAGCAGCCGGTCCCAGCGCGAACGGTCCTGCTCCAGCAGCAGCACCGGCGTCCCGTCCGGCCCGGTCCTGGCCCGGGTGCGGGAGGCCTGGATCTCCATCAGCGCCACCAGGCCGTGCACCTCGGCCTCGGCCGGGACCAGTCCGGCGAGCACCCGGCCCAGCCGCAGCGCCTCCGCGCACAGCTCCGGGCGCAGCCAGTCCTCGCCCGCGGTCGCCGAATAGCCCTCGTTGAACACCAGGTAGACGACCTCCAGCACCGAGGACAGCCGGGCCGCTCGCTCGGCGCCCCTCGGCGTCTCGAACGGCACCTTCGCCTCGGCCAGGGTCTTCTTCGCCCGCACGATCCGCTGCGCCACGGTCGGCTCGGGCACCAGGAAGGCCCGCGCGATCTCCTTGGTGGTCAGCCCGCCCAGCATGCGCAGGGTCAGCGCCACCCTGCCCTCGGTGGACAGGACGGGGTGGCAGGCGGTGAAGACCAGGCGCAGCAGGTCGTCCTGGATGTCCTCGTCGATCGCGGCGGCCAGGTCGGGCTCGTGCTCGGTGGCCAGCGAGCGGCCGAGCTCGGCGAGCTTGCGCTGGTAGTTCTCGTTGCGGCGGATGAGGTCCACCGCGCGGCGCCGGGCGGCGGCCATCAGCCAGGCGCCCGGGTTGCGCGGCACACCCTCCTCAGGCCACTGCTCCAGCGCGGCGACCAGCGCGTCCTGGGCCAGCTCCTCGGCAAGGCCGACATCCCGGACCAGCCGCGCGAGACCGGCCACCACCCGCGCGGACTCGATCCGCCACACCGCCTCGACCGCCCGATGGGCCTCGGTTGCCGTCACGAAGGGCCATCAGAGCAGGCCCTCCGCGACGAGGCAACCAGCAAGCCGGCCCGGCGGCCGCCGGGGTCACTTCCCGCGCTGCTGCTCCTCCACCTGCGCGCGCAGCTTCGCCTCGTGCTCCTTCAGCTCGGGGGACATGGCGTCGCCGAAGTCGTCCTCGGTGAACACCTGGCGGATCTCCAGCTCGCCGCTTTCCATCGGAGCCCGCTTGACCCACTCGATGATCTCCTCCCGGGAGCCGACCTCGAGCAGCCAGAAGCCCGCGAGCAGCTCCTTGGTCTCGGCGAACGGGCCGTCGATCACGGTGCGCTTGTCGCCGTCGAAGGCGATCCGGACACCGTTCGAGCTGGGGTGCAGGCCCTCGCCCGCGAGCAGCACGCCCGCCTTGACCAGTTCCTCGTTGTAGCGGCCCATCGCGGTCAGTTCCGCCTCGCTGGGCATGGCGCCAGCCTCGGTGTCCTCGTTGGCCTTGACCAGAACCATGAAACGCATCGTCGACTCCTTCGTCGTGATCATCGGGATCGTGGGGACCCCGTTCTACCGGTGCGTCGATCGGCGAGTGCGCACTTCGACACGACTGCCGGTCTTTTTTTGGCAAGATCGGTTCATGACCGATGTGGGTGCGGTGTTCGACGCGGGACGCGCGGAGTTCGTGGACTGGTCGCCGCTGCTGTGGGGCCCGATGGGCTCGGCGACAGCGGAGGCGGCCGGGCTCGAGCCAGGCGACCGGGTGCTCGACGTGTGCTGCGGGGCAGGCGCCTCCGCGCTGCCCGCGGCCGAACTGGTCGGCGAAGCGGGGCTGGTGCACGGGCTGGACCTGGCAGGCGAGCTGCTGGCCTACGCGCGCAAGGTGGCCGCCCGGCGCGGGCTCCGCCAGGCCGGGTTCTTCCAGGCCGACGCCACGGTCTGGGCGGCGCCGGACGGCGATCCCTACGACGTGGTGCAGTGCGCCTACGGCGTGTTCTTCCTGCCCGAGATGGACGCCGCGGCGGGCAAGCTGATCGCGCTGGTCCGGCCCGGTGGCAAGTTCGTGGTCACCACCTGGGCGGATGCCTCCACGGAGGGGTTCGGCTCCGAGCTGGTCGACGCGGTGCGGGTGTACAAGCCGGAGCTGCCGATCAACTCGCCGGTCAACCTGGCCGCCCAGCGCATCAACACCGAGGAGAAGCTGGCCGGCTGGCTGGCCGGGCTCGGGCTCTCGGAGGTGGCGGTGCGCAAGGTGGACCTGCGCATCCCGATCGACGAGCAGCTGGCGTGGAGCTTCGTGCTGGGCACCGGCATGCGCGCCCGGCTGGCCGGGCTGACCGAACGGCAGGTGGAGGCGGTCCGCGCGGACTTCCTGCACCGGCTGGCCGCGGCAGGCATCAACGACCTCGGCGCGGACTCGCTGATCGGCGTCGGCACCCGCTGACCTGCCCACCAGCCGGTCCTTGACCGGGCACGTACCACAGAGAGGGGAGCAACAAGGCCCGTTCGGCCCAGCGCGCTGGCGCGGACCCGTAAGCTGCTTCGGTGTCCGTTGCCCGCGCCGAACGCCTGGTGAACCTGGTCCTCTGCCTGCTGTCGACCCGGCAGTACCTGACCGCCGACCGGATCCGGTCGATCGTGCCCGGGTACACCGATGCGGCCAACCAGGAAGCCTTCTTCCGCATGTTCGAGCGGGACAAGGCCGAACTGCGCGACCTGGGCGTGCCGCTGGAGACCGGCCGGCACTCGGCGTTCGACCCCGAGGGCTACCGGATCGCCCGGCGGGACTACGAGCTGGGCGAGATCGACCTGGAGCCGGACGAGGCCGCGGCGGTGGCGCTGGCGGTGCGGCTCTGGGAGTCGCCGGAGCTGACCGGCGCCGCGCACGGCGCGCTGGTGAAGTTGCGCGCGGCCGGGGTCGACGTGGACCAGGCGGCGCCGTCGATCGTGGAGCCCAAGGTGCGGGCGAACGAGCCGGCGTTCGGGCCGCTGCTGGCCGCGGTGCACGCCGGGAAGGTGGTCAGCTTCGACTACCGCAAGCAGAGCGCGCCCGAACCGGAGCGGCGGACCGTCGAGCCGTGGGGCGTGGTGTCCTGGCGCGGGCGCTGGTACCTGGTCGGGCAGGACCGGGACCGGAACGCGCCGCGCTGCTTCCGGCTGTCCAGGGTGGTCGGCATCCCCAAGGCCACCGGGCGGGACGGGGCGGTGCGCCGGCCGGAAGGCGTCGACCTGCTGCACTTCGTCGCCGGTGACCAGGACAACGCGCCGCAGTCGGCCCCGGCCAGGGTCTGGGTGGCGCTGGAGCGGGCGCACGGGTTGCGGCGGCGGGCCAAGGCGGTGGAGGCGATGGAGCTGGACGGCGAAGCCGGCGAGGTGATGGAGATCGACCTGGTGTACCCGAACTCGGCGGCCAGCTGGATCGCCGGGTACGGGCCCGATGTGGTGGTGCTGGAACCGGAGTCGCTGCGCACGCACGTGCACCAGCTGCTCGCCGGTGCGGCGGGTGAGGCCCGATGACCGCCTCCTCCTCCACCGAGCGGCTGCCCAGGCTGCTGTCCCTGGTGCCCTACTTCCTGGCCCGGCCGGGAGTGCTGATCTCCGAGGCCGCCGCCGACTTCGGGGTCACCGCGCAGCAGCTGCGCAAGGACCTGGAGCTGCTGTGGATGTGCGGGCTGCCCGGGTACGGGCCGGGTGACCTGATCGACCTGTCCTTCGACGGGGACACCGTCACGGTCACCTACGACGCCGGCATGAACCGGCCGCTGCGGCTGACCGCCGAGGAGGCGACCGCGCTGCTGGTGGCGCTGCGCGCGCTGGCCGACACCCCCGGCGTCGCCGACACCGACGCGGTGCGCCGCACCCTGGCCAAGATCGAGTCCGCGGTGGGCCAGGCCCAGCCCGCCGGTGTGGTGGTCGGCCTGGCCGGGCGGGAGAGCCGGGCGACCGCCGAGGTCCGCGAGCCGTTGCAGCGGGCGCTGCAGGACCGGCGCGCGGTGCGGCTGCGGTACTACACGATCTCCCGGGACGAGATCAGCGACCGGGTGGTGGACCCGATGCGCCTGCTGCTGGTGGACGGCCGCAGCTACCTGGAGGCCTGGTGCCGCCGGGCCGAGGGCGTGCGGCTGTTCCGGCTGGACCGCATCGACGAGGTGGACGTCCTGGCCGAGGCCGCCACGCCCCCGCCGCACGCCGAGCCCACCGACGTCTCCGAGGGCCTGTACCGCCCGGAGCCGGACCAGCACGTGGCGATGCTGGTGCTGGAGCCGGACGCGCGGTGGGTGGCCGAGTACTACCCGGTGGACGAGGTGACCGAGCTGGGCGACGGCCGGGCCAGGGTGCTGATGCGCTACACCGACGAGTCCTGGATGGTCCGGCTGATGCTGGGGCTGGGGCGGGACGTGCACGTGGAGCGGCCGGAGGAGCTGGCCGGGCAGATCAGGGAGCGGGCGCGGCAGGCGTTGCGCCGCGCGAGCCTGGCACCGGTGGACTGAGCCGGACGGGGCGGGCGTCGCGGCCGGGCGGCCGGGACTGGGCGGCCGGGACTGGGCGGCCGGGACTGGGCAGCCGCCGCTGGGCCGCCGCTGCTGGGCGGTCGAGACGGTGCCGCCGCTGCTGGGCGGTCGTGGCTGGGCGGTCAGGACGGGATGGTCGCCGCTGGGCGGTCGGTGGCTGGGCGGTCGGGACGGGATGGTCGCCGCTGAGAGGTCGCGGCTGGGCGGTCGGCATTGGACTGCCGCTTGTTGGACCGCTGTCGCCGGGCCGTCGCGACGGGACCGCTGTCGCCGGAACGGCCGGGGCTGGCGGCTGCCACCGGCGGCGTTGGCTGGGCGGCGGGCGGAGTGGCGGCGGTGGGCGAGTGGCTTGGCCGGGGCGCGGTGGGCGAACTGCTCCGGGCCGATGGCTTGCCGGGGTGTTGCTGGTCGGGCATACTCTGCCGCCGGTATTCAAGTTTGAGCAATGGGGGCAGAGTGGACGTCAGGATCCAGGTGGGCCTCGACCTGCACATCGCCGGCGAGCTGCGCACCCCGGTCGGTCCGGCCGACACCGTGCACGTGGCGGTGCCCGGCGGCTACTACGGCCGCGGCTACTGGCAGGTGCGCGCCAACGGACCGTCCTATGTGGACACCATGGTCGGCGCGGGGCACGCGGTGCTCACCGTGGACCGGCTCGGGACCGGGGACAGCAGCAGGCCGCCGAGCGCCGAGCTGCTGGGCACCACGCACGCCGACTCGATGCACCACGTGGTCCAGGCGTTGCGGGCGGGCGAGGTGGACGGGGTTCCTTACCGCCGGGTGGTCTTCGTGAGCCACTCGTTCAGCATCGCGCTGGCCCTCAGCCTCGCCCTGCGCCATCCGGGTGACGTGGACGGGATCATCCTCACCGGCGGCACCAACCAGCCCAACGAGAAGGTCTTCGCCGGGATCGGCGCGCACTTCCACCCGGCGAACCAGGACCCGCGCTTCGCCGGCCGGGGGCTGGACGACGGGTACCTGACCAGCATCCCGGGCGCCAGGGCGGGGCTGTTCCTGCACCCGGCGACCGTGGACGAGCAGCTGGTCGCGCTGGACGAGCAGCTGACCGAGCCGGACGTGATCCCGGCCTACGACACCTTTCCCGGGCCGGCGGAGTACCCGGGGATCACCGTGCCGGTGCTGCTGGTGGTGGGCGACCGGGACGTGCTGTTCACCGGGGAGGGGGCCAGCGACTGCACCAGCGCGGCGACGCTGCTGGCGGGGGAGCGGCCGCTGTACGGGGACGGGGTGGCGCTGGAGGCGTTCGTGGTGCCGGAGACCGGGCACTCGCTGAACCTGCACCGGACCGCCTCGCAGTGGTACGACGTCGCACGGGACTGGGCGCTGCGGCTGTGACGCCGTGACTACCCGCGGTGCGGATTCCGGGCGCTGTTCAAGGATGGGTAAGACGATCGTTCTGAACCGTTCATCCCTCGGGAAACAGGTGATCGGATCCATCGGGCGGGTCTCGTCACGGTCGGTGCGGCCAGCTACGGTGTGCTGGTGCAGTACCTGTCCCTCATGTTGCCGGTCCTCGCCGGACTGGTCGTCCTGGTGATCGTTCTGGTCCGGGTGTTCGGTGCGGTCAAGCGCGCCGGGCGGGCCCAGGCCAGGTTCCAGGGCACGGTCAGGGACCGCACCGGACTGCTGCGTGCCCGCTCCGCCGCGTTGCGCGTGGCGATCATGGAGCGGCGCGCTTCGACCAAGGACGACATGCCTGCTCCGCGTACCATCGGGTAGCGGGGGAGACAGGAGGAACGACCGTGCCTATCGGAGTACCTGAGCTGCTGATCATCGCTGTGGTGGTCGTGCTGCTGTTCGGCGCCAAGAAGATGCCTGACATGGCTCGTGCGGTCGGCCGCTCCATGCGCATCTTCAAGGCCGAGACCAAGACCATGCGCGAGGAGGACGGACAGGCCGAGCAGGCCCCCGCGCCCGCCCCGCAGCCTCCGGTCCAGCAGCAGCCCGCCGCGCAGCAGCCCTACACCGCCGCGCCGCAGCCGCTGCCGCCGACCCAGCCGGTCGTCCAGCAGCCCGCGCCGCAGGTCGCGCCGCCGCTGGAGCAGACCCAGGGTCGCGCTGACAACCGCTGAGCGCGGAGTAAGAGGAGACAGACTCGGTGGGGAGCGGAGAGCTCCGCCGCCGTAAAGGGCTCGGCAAGCTGTTCGGCGGCCGTCGGAAGAAGAACCCCGACGGCACGATGACGCTCATCGAGCACCTTTACGAGCTGCGGCACCGGTTGGGCGTCTCGGTGCTGGCCCTGGTGGCCGGGGCCGTGATCGCGTTCCTGTGGTGGGTGTACACGGTCGGCCCGATCCCGACGCTGGGTTCGATCGTGCTGGACCCCTACTGCGCCATCCCGGACAAGGTCTCGCTGAACGCGGGCAAGTGCCAGCTGTTGCAGACCCAGCCGTTCGAGGCGTTCATGGTCCGCCTCAAGGTCTCGCTGGCCGTGGGCGCGGTGCTGGCCGCCCCGATCTGGCTCTACCAGCTGTGGGCCTTCATCACGCCGGGGCTGTACCACAAGGAGAAGAAGTACGCCAGCGCCTTCGTCAGCTGCGCCTCGGTGCTGTTCATGCTCGGCGCGGTGCTGGCCTTCTTCATCATCCCGAAGGCGTTGATCGCGCTGGTCGGCTTCGGTGGCGAGGAGTTCGCCACCGCGCTGGCCGGTAGCAACTACATCAACTTCGTGCTCGCCCTGTTGATCATCTTCGGGGTCAGCTTCGAGCTGCCGCTGCTGGTCGTCATGCTGAACTTCGCCGGCGTGCTGACCTATGACAAGCTCCGGCGCAGCCGCCGCGGCGCGATCTTCGGCCTGTTCGTCTTCGCCGCGATCGCCACCCCCGGCACCGACCCGTTCTCCATGCTCGCCCTGGCCCTCGCGCTGTCCCTGCTGCACGAGCTCTCCATCCAGATCGCCCGGTTCCGGGACAAGCGGGCCGCGCGCAAGCGGGCCGCCGAGGGCTGGGACACCTGGAACGACGACGAGGCCTCGCCGATCGCGGACGGCGCCGCGCCGGTGGAGCAGATCGAGCCGGTGCGGGCCACCCCGTCGCCGGTGGTCGACAAGCCCAGGGTCCGCTACGACGACGACGCCACGTGACGCGGCTCGCGCTGCTGGTCAGCCCGGCCTCCGGGGCCTGGTCGGCGGCGCGGGTCGCCGGATCCGTGGCCGCCGCGCTCCGGCCCGCGGTGACCGAGCTGGTGCCGCTGGTCGCCCGTAGCGGCGAGCACCTGGCCGAGCTCGCCAGGTCCGCGGTGGCCGACGGGGTGGACGTGCTCGCGGTGCTCGGCGGGGACGGGGCCGCGCACGCCGCGGTGCAGGCCTGCGCGGGCACCGGCACCGCGCTCGCGGTGATCCCGGCGGGCACCGGCAACGACCTGGCCGCCGCGGTCGGGCTGCCGCGCGGCTCGCGGGAGGCCGCCGCCGCGGTGGCCGGGGCCCTGCGCGGCGGGGCGCGGCGCACGCTGGACCTGGGGCGGATCGCCGGGGGCGGCTACTTCGCCACCGTGCTGTGCGCCGGGTTCGACGCCGCGGTCAACGAACGCACCAACCGGATGCGCTGGCCACGCGGCCCGCGCCGCTACGACCTGGCCATCCTGGCCGAGCTGGCCGGCCTGCGACCGCGCCAGCTGCTGCTGGAGACCACGGCGGGCCGGGTGGAGGTGGAGGCCACGCTGGTCGCGCTGGGCAACACCACCAGCTACGGCGGCGGCATCCCGATCTGCCCGGACGCCGACCCCGCCGACGGCGAGCTGGACGTGACCGTGGTCGGCGCGGCCAGCCGCCGCCAGCTGCTGCGCATCCTGCCCACCCTGCGCACCGGGCGGCACGTGGACCACCCGGTGGTCCGCACCTTCCGGGCGCGGAAGGTGCAGCTCAGCGGCGACAACGGCTGGGTGGCCTACGCCGACGGCGAGCGCCAGGCCCGGCTGCCGGTGACCGTGCGCGCGGTGCCGGGGGCGCTGACCGTGGTGACCGGGACCGGTCGTTAGCGCGCTGACAGGCCGCTGCCCTAGATTCCGCCTGGTGAGCCAGTCTCCCGTGCAGACCGCCCCGCCCGGCATCGTCACCGTGGCCGCCGTGCTCTTCGCCGTGCCCGCGGTGGTCTCGCTGGGACTGGCGCTGCTGACCCTGGCGATCTCGGACAACCGCCTGCTGCCCTCCCTGGTGACGCTGGTCGGCATCGTCGTCCTGAGCTTGCTGCTGTGGTGGCTGACCAGGGCGTTCCACCGCGGGCGGAACTGGGCCAGGGTCCTGATCACGGTGTACCTGGTGCTGTACGTGCTCTATCGCCTGATGCACCTGATCCGCGGGCTCCCGGTACCCACCAGCGACCTGCTCCCGGAGCTCGGGCTGCTGGCGATCGCCACGCTGCCGGTCGTGCTCGCCTGGCGTCCGGAGGCCAACCGGTACTTCGCGCGGTGACTGTCGGGGACGTGTGAAAGTCTGAACAGGTGGCAGCAAGCCCTTCCTCCGACTCAGGCAGGTCTCCCTCGGAGGCCTTCGCCGCAGCCCGCCGCCGGTCCGCCTATCCGAAGCTGACCGACTTCATCGCGGGACTGTCCTTCGAACTGGACCCCTTCCAGCGCCGCTCCTGCGAGGCGCTGGAGGACGGACACGGTGTGCTCGTGTGCGCGCCCACCGGCGCGGGCAAGACCATCGTCGGCGAGTTCGCCGTGCACCTGGCCCTGGCCGAGGGCAAGAAGTGCTTCTACACCACGCCGATCAAGGCGTTGTCCAACCAGAAGCACGCCGACCTGGCCGCCAGGTACGGGCCCAAGCAGGTCGGGCTGCTCACCGGGGACACCTCGATCAACGGGGACGCGCCGGTGGTGATCATGACCACCGAGGTGCTCCGCAACATGATCTACGCGGGCTCCAGGGCGCTGGACAACCTCGGCTACGTGGTCATGGACGAGGTGCACTACCTGGCCGACCGCTTCCGCGGCGCGGTCTGGGAAGAGGTCATCCTGCACCTGCCCGAGCAGGTGCGCATCACCGGCCTGTCGGCCACCGTCAGCAACGCCGAGGAGTTCGGCGAATGGCTGGTCGAGGTGCGCGGGGACACCACCGTGGTGGTGGACGAGCACCGGCCGGTGCCGCTGTGGCAGCACATGCAGGTCGGCAACCGGCTGATGGACCTCTTCGCCGAGGACTCCCGCGAAGGCCACATCCGGATCAACCCCGAGCTCAACCGGCACACCCAGGAGATGGAGCGGCGGCACCTGCCCTGGGGCAGGCCGCGGCAGGACCGGCGCGGCGGGCACGGGCCCAGGGCGGGCACCTTCCGGCCGCCCTCGCGCAACGACGTGATCCGCCAGCTCGACTCCCAGGGCCTGCTGCCGGCGATCGTGTTCATCTTCAGCCGCAACGGCTGCGACGCGGCGATGAACCAGTGCGTGCGCTCGGGGCTGCGGCTGACCACCGAGGCCGAGGTGGCCGAGATCAGGGCGATCATCGCGGCCAAGACCGGCGGCCTGCCCGAGCACGACCTGGCCGTGCTGGGCTTCTGGGAATGGCGCGAGGCGCTGGAACGCGGCATCGCCAGCCACCACGCCGGGCTGCTGCCCGCGTTCAAGGAGACCGTGGAGGAGCTGTTCGTCCGCGGCCTGGTCCGGGTCGTCTTCGCCACCGAGACCCTGGCGCTGGGCATCAACATGCCCGCGCGGACCGTGGTGCTGGAGAAGCTGGTCAAGTACAACGGCGAGGCGCACGTCGACCTCACCCCCGGCGAGTACACCCAGCTCACCGGGCGGGCCGGGCGGCGCGGCATCGACATCGAGGGCCACGCCGTGGTGGTCTGGCAGCCCGGCATGGACCCGCGGCAGGTCGGCGGCCTGGCCTCCACCCGCACCTATCCGCTGCGCTCCTCGTTCAAGCCCGGCTACAACATGGCGGTCAACCTGGTGCAGCGGGTCGGCGCGGCGGCCGCCCGCGAGCTGCTCGAACAGTCCTTCGCCCAGTTCCAGGCCGACCGTTCGGTGGTCGGGCTGGCCAGGCGGATCGAGCGCAACAAGGAGGGCCTGGCCGGGTACGCGGAGTCGATGACCTGCCACCTCGGCGACTTCAGCGACTACGCCGGCCTGCGCAAGCGCCTCTCCGAGCGGGAGAAGACCCTCGCCCGGCAGAGCAGCACGGTGCGCCGCTCGGAGGCGGCGGCGTCGCTGGAGAAGCTGCGCAAGGGCGATGTCATCGAGGTGCCCTCCGGCAGGCGCAGCGGGCTGGCCCTGGTGATCGACCCCGGCCTGGACCCCAACGGGGACCCCAGGCCGCTGGTGGTCACCGAGGACCGCTGGGCCGGGCGGCTGTCCGTGCACGACTTCCCGTCGGTGGTGGAGTCGCTGGGCTGGGTACGGCTGCCCAAGCAGGTCGACGTGCGGTCCCCGCGCAGCCGCCGGGACCTGGCCGCGACCCTGCGCAACACCGGCATCCAGCCGCCCGGCCGCGGCAGGCGCCGCTCCTCCGGCGGCGCGGTGGAGGACGCCGAGCTGGCCACCCTGCGCCGGGCGCTGCGCGCGCACCCCTGCCACGCCTGCGAGGACCGGGAGCAGCACGCCCGCTGGGGCGAGCGCTTCCACCGGTTGCAGGCCGAGACCGAGAAGCTGGAACGCCAGGTCGCGGCCACCACGCACTCGCTGGCCCGCGCCTTCGACCGGATCCGCGCGCTGCTGCGCGAACGCGGCTATCTGCGGGCCCCGCGCACCGAGGACGAGGTGGGCGAGATCGTCACCGAGCACGGGCGGCGGCTGACCCGGCTCTACAGCGAGTCCGACCTGCTGGCCGCGGAGTGCCTGCGCACCGGGGCCTGGCGGCACCTGGACCCGGCCGAGCTGGCCGCGGTGGTCTCCGCGCTGGTCTTCGAGTCCCGCCGGGACGCGCCGACCCAGCCCCGGCTGCCCGGTGGCGGGGTGGCCGAGGCGCTGGACAACACCATGCGCATCTGGGCCGAGCTGGAGGACGACGAGCGCCGCCACCGCCTGGACCGCACCAGGGAGCCCGACGCCGGGTTCGCTTGGCCGGTCTACCGGTGGGCGCGCGGGGAATCACTGGAGAAGGTGCTCAGCGCGGCCGAGGCCAACGGGCAGGAGCTTTCCGCCGGTGACTTCGTGCGCTGGTGCCGGCAGGTGGTGGACCTGTTGGAGCAGCTCAGGGACGTGCTCGGCGGGGAGGACCCGATCGGCGCCACCGCGATCAAGGCCGCCGCGTCCATCCGCCGTGGCGTGGTGGCGATGGTGACCTGATGGCAACTTGGTCAGTCGGCCGGGTACAGCCGGTCCGGCTGTGGTTTGATCGCCCGCAGCGCGTGCGGAACGGCCGCGCCAACCACGAACACGGAGGCGCAGGATGACCAGCCCGTATGGCCCGCCCGGGGAGAACAACCCGCAGCAGTGGGGCCAGCAGCCGTACGGCTCGGGTCCTGGCCAGGGCACCCCCTCCGGTGGTTTCCCGGCCGAGGGCCAGCAGCCCGGCCAGCCGGGGTACGGCCAGCAGCCCGGTTACCCGCAGCAGCCGCAGCCGGGCCAGTACGGTCAGCAGCCCGGCTACGGGCAGCAGCCCGGACAGTACGGCCAGCCGGACCCGAACCAGCCGCAGCCCGGCCAGTACGGCCAGCAGCCCGGTCAGTCCCAGCCCGGTCAGCCGCAGCCTGGTCAGTACGGGCAGCCGCAGCCGGGTCAGGCGACCGGTCCCTATGGCCAGCCGCAGCAAGGGTTCCCCGGCCAGCCGGGACAGCCCGGTCAGTACGGCCAGCCCGGCTACGGCGAGCAGCCCGGTTACGGGCAGCCGCCGAGCGGCCCGAGGAAGAAGTCCGCGCTGCCGCTGATCCTCGGCGGCCTGGCGGTGCTGCTGGTGGCCGCGGTCGCGGTGCTCGGCTTCGTCTGGCCCGGCTGGTTCCTGAAGAAGGTCTTCGACGAGAACGCCGTGCAGGAGGGCGTGAAGAAGATCCTCACCGAGAAGTACAACGTGCAGAAGGTGGAGGGCGCCACCTGCCCCTCCGGCCAGGCCGTCACCCAGGGCTCGACCTTCGACTGCAAGGTCAAGATCGACGGCAAGGAGAAGACCGTGACCATCACGGTCAAGAACAGCGACGCGATCTACGAGGTCAGCCTGCCCAAGTGAGACCGGGTGGGAGCGCCGACCCCGAGCCCGCCCGGCGTGCGGGGTCGGCGCGCGGGCCAGGTGGCAGCCCTGACCCGGCCCCACCGGGCGCGGCCACTGGGGGGCCGTCCGGCGAGTAGGTGCGGACCAGCGCGTCGGCGGCCCCCAGGAACGCCTCCGCGCCGGTCCAGGCGGGCGGGGCTTCCTCCCCAGGAGCGTGCCGCCCGCGTGTCAGCAATCCTGGTCGAATCCGGACCCGGCGTCGTTGACTGCCAACGCACCGGCCTTGACCGTGCGGGCACAACGGACTACTCCGTCCGGCTCAGTGAACCGGCCTGGACGAGCCTGCGGTAAGCACCCGGCGGCAGGCCGAAGGCGGCGCGGAAGACCCTGGTGAAGTGCGCGCCGTCGGTGAAACCCCAGCGGCGGGCCACCGCGTGCGCCGGCCGGTCCCGCAGCAGCGGGTCGGCCAGGTCGCGGCGGCAGCGTTCCAGCCGCTGGTCCCGGATCCAGGCCGCCACGGTCTGGCCTTCTTGCTGGAAGAGCCGGTGCAGGTAGCGCACGGAGATGTGGTGCGCGGCGGCGATCATGGCCGGGTCCAGCGCGGGATCGGCCAGGTTGGCCCGGATGAACGCGCACACCGCGGCGTACAGCGCCGCCGGGTGGGCCTCCGGCGCGCTCGGCGTGCCCCGCACCCGCGCGCTGAGCACGTTGAGCAGGTCCAGGGTGGCCCCGGCCAGCCGGTCGGCCTCGGCGGCCCGGCCCGCGGGCAGTCCGCCCAGCTCCCGCAGGCAGCCCGCGACCAGGGCGCCGATGCCGCGGTCGGCCGGGATCCGGGTCGAGGTCAGCGACTCCAGGCCGGTGAGCCCCAGCTTGCGCGGGAACTGCAGGAACAGCGAGGTCGAGGCGGTCACCTCGCCGGTGAACGGGGCGGAGGTGTGGTGCAGCAGCAGGTCGCCCGCGCTGAACTCGTCGGCGCGGCCGTCCTGGGCGAACCGGCAGACGCCCTCGGCGAGCAGGACCAGGTGCCAGCGTTCCGGGTCGGAGCAGCGGACCTGGGCCTGGGAGCGCGCCAGGTGCACCGGCTGCAAGTCCTCGACGGTCATCACCAGGCTGCCCAGGCGCAGCGCCCGGCTGGTGCTGCGGAACTCGGCGGCCTCCGGCACGCTGACCGTGGTCGGGCCCCAGCCGATCTCGGCGAGGCGGTGCCAGTGCGGGAGCCGCTCCTCGGCGGGCAGGTCGTCCGTTCGCAGCCAGGTCTCGATCATCGGTCCGCCTGGGCCGGTGCGCTGTGCGGGCGCTGCCTGGGCGGTTGCGCGAGCTTGCGGTACTCCCCGGGTGGCAGGCCGAACGCGGCGCGGAAGGCGCGGGTGAAGTGCGCGGCGTCGGTGAAGCCCCAGCGGTGGGCCACCGCGCGCACCGTGCGCTCCCGCAGCAAGGGGTTGGCCAGGTCGCGGCGGCAGCGTTCCAGGCGCTGGTCCTTGATCCAGGCTGCCACGGTCTGGCCTTCCTGGTGGAAGAGCCGGTGCAGGTAGCGCACGGAGATGTGGTGTGCGGCGGCGATCATGGCCGGGTCAAGGCCGGGGTCGGCCAGGTGCCGCTGGGCGAAGGCGCGTACCTGGCCGAGCAGGGCGGCCGGGGTGGTGGTGGCTGGGCGTTCGGTGCCGAGCTCGCGGTGGCAGAGCGCGGCCAGCAGGTCCAGGGTGATCCCGGCCAGCCGGGCCGCCTCCTCGGCGCGGTCGCCGGGCAGCGCGACCAGTTCCCGCAGGCTGCCCGCGACCAGCGCGCCCAGGCTGCCGCGCGCGGACAGCGTGCTCGCGATGAGGCTGGTGGCCACCGGCGGCAGCAGGGTGCGCGGGAAGTGCAGGATGCTGGAGCGGCCGTGGTTCACCGCCGCGGTCACCGAGGGCGCGGAGGAGGGGTAGATGATCAGGTTGCCCGGGGTGAGCTCGATCTGCCGCCCGTCCTGTTCGTACCGGACCACGCCCTCCTCCAGCAGGGTGAGGTAGCAGCGCTCCTCGTCGTGCCTGCGCACGTGCGCGGGGGTGCGCACGATGGAGAACGCCGACTTGGTGTCGGTGACCACGCCCATCGCGCCCAGGCTGAGGGCCCGGCCCTCGGCGTGGAAGTCGCCCGGCCCCGGGTTGTCGATGCGGGCCGCGCCGCACAGGCTGCTGGCCAGCGTGTGCCAGTAGTCGAACCGTTCGGCCGCGGGCACGTCCGCGGTCCGGAACCGGATCTCGATCATGCTGCCCCATCCCGAGCTTGTTCGAGACGATCATTGAGCGGTTGCGCGAGCTTGCGGTACTCCCCGGGCGGCAGGCCGAAGGCGGTGCGGAACGCGCGGCTGAAGTGGGCGCTGTCGGTGAAGCCCCAGCTGCGGGCCACCGCGTGCGCCGGCCGGTCCCGCAGCAGGGGGTCGGCGAGGTCGCGGCGGCAGCGTTCCAGGCGCTGGTCCTTGATCCAGCCCGCCACGGTCTGGCCTTCCTGTTGGAAGAGCCGGTGCAGGTAGCGCACGGAGATGTGGTGCGCGGCGGCGATCATGGCGGGGTCCAGCGCGGGATCGGCCAGGTTCTTCTGGGCGAAGGCGCGCACCTGGCCGAGCAGGGCGGCCGGGGTGGTGGTGGCCGGGCGTTCGGTGCCCAGCTCCCGGTGGCAGAGCGCGGCCAGCAGGTCCAGGGTGATCCCGGCCAGCCGGAGCGCCTCCTCATCGCGGTCGCCGGGCAGCACGGCCAGTTCGCGCAGGGCGCCCGCGACCAGCGCGCCGAGCCCGCCGCCCGTGGGTAAGCAGACCCCCAGCAACTCGCCGGCCACCGGTGGCAGCAGGGTGCGCGGGAAGTGCAAGTTGATCGACCGGCCGACCGTGCCACCGTGGGTGACCGACGGGGTCCTGCTGTGGTGCACGATCAGGTCGCCAGGACGGCGCACCCCGGAGCGGCCGTCCTGATCGAAACCGACCGAGCCCTCCTCGAGCAGGATCAGGTAACAGCGGTCCGGGTCCTCGCGGCGCACGTGCGTGGTGGTGCGCACCAGGGAGAACGGCGACTGGTGCTCCAGCACCACGCCGAGCTCGCCCATGGTCAGGGCCCGGATCTCGGCGTGGAACACCCCGGGGGCCAGCGGTTCGATGGCGGCCTCGCCGCACAGGCGGGCGGCCAGCTCCCGCCAGTAGTCGAGTCGTTCGGCGGCGGGCACGTCCGCGGTCCGGAACCAGGTCTCGATCATGCTTCCCCACCCCGAGCTTGTTCGAAACGACCCCTGAGCCAAGCATGCCGAAATCGGGGCAGGGGGGTGAATGGCAGTGTCCTGCCGGTTAAACCATTCGTCAGAACGAGGCGGGCGGGGCACGATCGGCTGGTGACCGATCACGAGGTACAGGTGCTGGCCGCGGCCGAGGTACGGGCCGCGCACACCCTCTTCCGCGCCGCCATGCACCACCCGCCGGCTTCGGACGAGCAGTGGGAGCACTCGCAGCGCGCCTACGTGCCCGGCCGCACGCTGGGGGTGCGCAGCGGCGACCTGCTGGTGGGCACCACCACCTCGTTCCCGGCGCCGCTGACCGTGCCCGGCCGGACCGGGGTGCCGCACGCCGGGGTCACCAGGGTCGGGGTGCGCGCCGACCACACCCGGCGCGGGGTGGTCACCGAGCTGATGCGCAGCCAGCTGCGTGACCTGGCCGAACGCGGCGAGGTGCTGGCCAGCCTGCGGGCCAGCGAGGCCGCCATCTACGGGCGCTTCGGCTACGGCGTGGCCAGCAGGGGCCGCGACCTGGCGGTGCGCACCGCGCGGGCCAAGCTGCACCCATGCGCGCCGGTCACCGGCGAGGTGCGGCTGCTCGCGCCGGAGGAGCTGGAGACGCTGCTGCCCTCGGTCTACCACGGACTGGACCGCTCCCGGCCCGGCTGGCAGGAGCGTTCCGAGCACTACTGGTCGCTGGCGCTGGCCCGGCACCGCGGCGGCGATGAGTACCTGGTCGGCGCGGTGCACACCGGACCGGCCGGACCGGACGGCTACGTGGTGTACACCACCGGCCGCAACGAGCGCGGCCGCTACCTGGAGATCAGGGACCTGCACGCGGACAACCCCGGCGCGCAGGCCGGGCTGTGGCGGTTCCTGCTCGGCGTGGACCTGGCGGTGGAGGTGGTCACCGACGACCCGCTGGCCATGGACCTGCCGCTGGAGGCGCTGCTGACCGACCGGGACGCGGTGCGCACCACCGGCGTGACCGACGAGATCTGGCTCCGGCTCATCGACGTGCCCGCCGCACTGGCCGCGCGGACCTACGGCGCGGCCGAGCCGGTGGTGCTCTCGGTGCGGGACCGGTTCCTGCCCGGCAACACCGGCCACTACCTCATCAGCCCGGACGGGGTGGCCCGGACCGAGGCGGCGGCGCAGCTGGAGCTCGACGCCGACGTGCTCGCGATGATCTACCTCGGCGACAGCAGGCCGAGCCAGCTGGCCGCGGCCGGACGGGTCACCGTGACCACGCCGGAGGCCCTCGCCGAGGCCGACCGGTTGTTCGCCAGCGACCGCGTGCCGTGGTCCGGGACCTTCTTCTGAGGTGCCTCGCTGGGCCGGGTGAGATCGGGATACTGTGGCTGAATGGGGTTGTTCGGTTGGGGGAAGAGGTCGGCCGCCCGTAAGGAAGCGGCCCTGCCAAGACCGCTGATGGTCCAGGACCGCGCCTACCACGACCCGGTGCTGGACGCCGCGGTCGCCGAGCTGGGCGAGGGCAGCCTGCAGGCCGGGCTGACCGTGCTGGCCGAATGCCGCGAGGACCCCGAGACCCGCACCCTGCGCGCGGCGATGCTGGGCAAGACCGTGATCGGCCACAGCGACGAGCTGACCGCCATCGCCGAACAGGCCGAGGACCCCGACCTGTGGCTGCTGGTCGGCGAGGCCCGGATCCAGGAGGCCTGGGCCATCCGCGGCTCCGGCAGCGGCTCCACCGTCGGCGCCGACCGCGCCAAGCTCTTCCACGCCACCCTGCGCCGCGCGGTGGAACCCTTGCACCGCAGCGCGAAGCTGCTGCCCAAGGACGCCGCGCCGTGGGTCAGCCTGATGCCGGTGGCCCGCGGCCTGAACGTGGACCGGGAACAGAACGACGACCTCTGGCGCAAGGTCATCGACCGGGCGCCGATGCTGTACCCGGCGCATTGGCACCGCTTGCAGTACCTGGCGGCCAAGTGGGGTGGCTCGGAGGAGGAGATGCTGGCCTTCGCGCACGGCTGCGTGGACAAGGCCCCGCCGGGCAACCCGCTGGTGGCCATGCTGCCGCTGGCCTACTTCGAGACCTACCTGCCCCGGCTGCGCAAGCTGATCGAGGAACGCAGCCCGCTCAAGATCGCCACCTTGCAGGTCCGCCACTTCGCCAAGGTCGCCGGTGAGCTCGCCGAGGCCGCCGACCGGTGGCGCACCGAGGCACAGCGGCACCCCCGGGACCTGGAGGCGCACAACCTGTTCGCGGCCGCGTTCTGCATGGCGATGGACCGGGAGCGGGCGAAGGCGCACCTGGCCGGGATGGGGGACCGGCTGCACCGGATCCCGTGGGGGTATCTGGGCGCGGACGCCGAAGAGGAGTACCACCAGCGGACGGCGAAGTTCCGCTGATGTCGGGGTCGCGTGCTCTGATGGAGGCGTGACGGTCCTGGATCTGGTGCGCGAGTTGCCCGACATCGACACCCTGCGCGCCCGCTGCCGCGCGATCGCGGCGCTGGAGGTCGTGCTCAACGACGATCCGGGGTCCCGCTACTTCGGCTACGACCCGGACTGGGCGGAAGGCCGCGAGCTGGCCTGGATGCGCAACGGCTCCGGCGATGAGTACTCGATCGTGTTCCAGGAGGCCGGGGTCTTCATCAGGGGGTTCGACCACGAGTCGGCGATGAGCCCGTTCGTCTCCGATGACGGGGAGCTGTGGCCGGGGCTGGTGGACGAGCTGCCCACCGACTTCGCGGACCTGGTGGAGGAGCCCGCGTTCTGCCTGGACGACCTGCTGGCCGCGACCGTGGTGGTGTGGCGGCGGTGGAACGGGAACCGGTGGCAGTGCGGGGAGATCGTGTTCCCGGCCGGGGACGATCCGGACGGGGCGCGCTGGCTGTTCCAGGTGGTGGCCGTGGACGGGACCGAGGGGTACCACGGGTTCGCGCAGGACTACTACCAGCGCGAGCTGGACTACCGCGCGGTCCGGGAGGTGCTGCGCCAGGCGCCGTTGACCGCGGAGCTGACGCGGCGGCTGGCGCCCGGCGCGGACTGGGCGCGGGTGCGGCATGAGGTCTCGGCGCTGGGCTGGCCGGTCGGCTAGCTCGCGTTCGCCTTCAAGGCCTGGAGCAGGCGGTTGAGGGAGCGGTCGATGCCCCAGCGGTGGCCGAGGGCGGCGAAGCGGGCCGGGTCGGCGGGAGTGGCCGGCAGGACGTCCTCGCGGTACATCCGGACCGGGGCGTCCACCGCGACGTTGACCACCTTCGGCGCGACCGCGAGGTAGTCGGCGGCGGCGGTCAGGCTGGTGCGGGCGCGGGCGGTGAGCACCCGGTCCATCGGGTCGGACACCGCGGCCAGCAGCGCGTCCAGGGAACCGAACTGGGTGATCAGCTTGGCCGCGGTCTTCTCGCCGATGCCCGCGACGCCGGGCAGGCCGTCGCTGGGGTCGCCGCGCAGCACGGCCATGGCGGCGTAGGCCGCGCCCGCGTTCTGCTCGGGCAGGGCGTACTTGGCGGCCAGCTCCACCGGGCCGAAGGTCTCCGCCTTGGCGATGCCCTTGCCCACGTAGACCACCCGGACCGGCACCGGCGCGTCGCGGACCAGCTGGAACAGGTCGCGGTCGCCGGTGACCACCTCCACCGGGTCCTTGCTCTCGGCGAAGGCCAGCGCGCCGATCACGTCGTCGGCCTCGTAGCCCTCGGCCTCCGCGGTGGCGATGCCCGCCGCGTCCAGCACGTCCAGGATCACCGGGACCTGCGGGGTCAGCGTGTCCGGCACCTGCTCCTCGCTGCCGTCGCCCTCCTCGGCCACCCGGTGCGCCTTGTACGAAGGCAGCGCCTCGACCCGGAACGCCGGTCGCCAGTCCGCGTCCAGGCAGGCCACCAGGCGGCCCGGCCGCCGGTCGGCGATCAGCCTGGCCACCATGTCGGTGAAACCGCGCACGGCGTTGACCGGGGTGCCGTCGGGGGCGGTCATCGACTCCGGCACGGCGTAGAAGGCCCGGAACCACAGGCTGGCCGCGTCGATCAGCACGAGGGGAGCGTTCACCCCGCACAGCCTGCCACGACCCTCCGACAAAAATCGCCAAGAACCCTTTGCAAAGAGTCCTTGGCGATTGTACGGTGCTGCTCGTGAGCGAAGACGAACGTCCGCTGGAACGGGCCACCCAGCTGAACGCGCGCACCCTGCGCGGCCTGGCCCACCCGCTGCGGCTGGAGATCCTGGGCCTGCTGCGCGCCGACGGCCCGGCCACCGCCTCCGGCCTGGCCGAGCGGCTGGGGGAGAGCTCCGGCACCACCAGCTGGCACCTGCGCCAGCTCGCCGAGTACGGGTTCATCGAGGAGGACCCGGCGCGCGGCAGCCGCCGGGACCGCTGGTGGCGGGCCCGGCACCAGTTCACCGACTTCGAGGTCGGCGACCTGCTCGAGGACCCGGCGGCCAGGGGCGCGATGGGCGCGTTCCTGCACGAGATCGTCGACATCTACTACCGCAAGGCCACCCAGTACGTGGGCGAGATGGCCAGCTGGCCGAGGGAGTGGATCGACGCCGCGGCGCTGTCCGACCGGCTGATGTGGCTGACCCCGGACGAGCTGACCGCGCTCAACGCCGAGCTGGAGCAGGTGCTCGACCGCTACGAACGCCCGCGCCGCGAGGGCGACACCTCGGTGGTCACCCAGTGGCAGTCCTTCCCGCGCCGGAGCAAGAAGGAGGAAGCGTGATCGTCGAGGACCTCGCGCCCGCGCCGGTGCGCCGCCGCGCGCCGCTGGTGGCCCTGTTCGCGGCCAACGGGGTGTCGGTGTGCGGCACCATGATGACCTTCCTGGCCATCCCGTGGTTCGTGCTGGAGACCACCGGCAGCTCCACCCAGACCGGCCTGGTCGCCGCGGTCGAGCTGATCGCGGTGGTGGCCTCCTCGGCGCTGGGCGGGCCGATGGTGGCCCGCTTCGGCGCGCGCGGGGCCAGCGTGCTCTCCGACCTGCTGGCCGCGCTGGCGGTGCTGGCCATCCCGGTGCTGCACCTGACCGTCGGACTGGCGCTGTGGCAGCTGGTGCTGTTGGTCGCGGTGCTCGGCATCAGCCGGGCGCCGGGGGAGACCGCGCGCTCGACGGTCGTGCCCGAGCTGGCCAAGCTCGGCGGCACCCCGCTGGAGCGGGCGGCCAGCGCCGCGGACGGGGCCTCCCGCGCGGCCAAGATGGTCGGGCCGATGCTGGCCGGGGTGCTGATCGCGGTCACCGGCGCGGCCGAGGTGCTGTTCGTGGACGCGGCCACCTTCCTGGTCTCCGCGCTGCTGGTCGGGCTGTTCGTGCCCGGCGTGCACCCCGACGACGTGCCGGCCAAGCGCGGCGCGCGGGCCTACCTGGCCGATCTGCGCGCCGGGGTCGGCTACCTGCGCAAGGACCGGCTGATCGGCGCGATCACGCTGATGCTGATGGTCACCAACCTGATGGACGCCGCGATCTACTCGGTGCTCTTACCCCGCTACGCCAAGGACGTGCTGGGCAGCAGCGTCGCCCTGGGTGTGGTCACCGGCGTCTTCGGCGGGGCGGCGCTGGTGGGCACCGTGCTCTACGGCTGGCTCGGGCCGCGGCTGCCGCGCTGGCCGGTCTACACCCTGGCCTTCCTCGCTGTCGGCGCGCCCAAACAGCTCCTGCTGATCGCCGAACCGGGGATGTTCACGCTGGTAGCGGGCTTTGTGGCGATCGGGCTGCTGTGCGGGGCGATCAACCCGATCCTGACCGTGGTGGAGTACGAGCGGATCCCGGAGGCGCAGCGGCCGGTGGTCTTCGGCGTCACCGCCGCGGGCTGCGCGGCCGGGATGCCGGTGGGCACCGTGCTGGCCGGACTCTCGGTGGACCACCTCGGCCTGTCCACCACGATGTGGCTCACCGGCGGGCTGTACCTGGTTGCCACGTTGTGTCCGCTGGTCTTCCGGGTGTGGCGGCAGATGGACCGCCAAGGTCCTGCGTGAGGAGTGTCCTGCGTGAGAGTCGTGATCGAGGTGGTTCCTGGCGGCGCGGCCGGACCACCCTCATACCGGGCGTATCCGGGTGGTCCGGCCGTGCCGCCAGGGGCCGCCTCGGCGCGGCTATCGCGCGGGACACTCCTCACGCAGGACCTAGAGTAGCGCTCATGTCGACGACGACCGGAGAAGTGGACGTTCAGGCGCACACCGCCAGGCTGGAGCGCGCGGCCGCCGCCGCGACCGCCGCCGGGGTGGACGCGCTGCTCGTCGCTGGGGGCTCGGACCTGCGCTACCTGCTCGGCGCGGGCGGGGAGTCCTTCGAGCGGCTCACCTGCCTGGTGCTGCCCGCCGAGGACGGCGCGCCGCCCGCGCTGGTGCTGCCCAAGCTGGAGGCCCCCGGCTACAGCGCGCTGCCGCTGGCCGAGCTGGGCGTGGAGCTGGTCACCTGGGTCGACGGCGAGGACCCGTACCGGCTGGTGGCCGACCTGCTGCGGTGCACGGGCCAGGCGCCGTCGCGGGTCGCGGTGGCCGACGCCATGACCGCCCGGCACGTGCTGCCGCTGCGGGCCGCGCTGCCGGGGGCCGAGCAGGTGCTGGCCGGGCCGGTGCTGCGCGAGCTGCGGATGCGCAAGGACGCCAGCGAGATCGCCGGGCTGCGCAAGGCCGCCGAGGCCATCGACCGGGTGCACGCCCGGATGGCGGAGTGGCTCAAGGTCGGGCGCACCGAGGCCGAGGTGGGCGCGGACATCGCGGCCGCGATCGTGGCCGAGGGGCACACCCACGCCGAGTTCGTCATCGTCGGCTCCGGCCCCAACGGCGCCAGCCCGCACCACTCGCTGTCGGACCGGGTGATCCAGGCCGGGGACGTGGTGGTGGTCGACATCGGCGGCCCGGTCGCCGAGGGCTACAACTCCGACTGCACCCGCAACTACGTGCTCGGCGAGCCCGCGCACGCCGACGTGGCCACCGGCTACGCCGCGCTGCTGGCCGCCCAGGAGGCCTCGGTGCGCGCGGTCCGGCCCGGCGTGACCGCCGAGTCGGTGGACGCCGCCGGCCGCCAGGTGCTGGAGCAGGCCGGGCTGGGCGAGTACTTCGTGCACCGCACCGGCCACGGCATCGGTTTGGAGGTGCACGAGGAGCCCTACATCGTGGCGGGCAACGACCTGGTGCTGGAGCCGGGCATGGCCTTCAGCGTCGAGCCGGGGGTGTACCTGCCCGGCCGGTGGGGCGCGCGGATCGAGGACATCGTGGTCGTTACGGAAACCGGTGTCCAGCGACTGAACAACCAGCCCCATGACCTGGTATCACTACCCGCGTGACGAATCTTGAGCCGATCGACCGCGCGATCCTGCGGGTGCTGTCCGAGGACGGCCGATGCAGTTTCACCGATCTCGCGGAGAAGGTGGGGCTGAGCGTCTCGGCCGTGCACCAACGGGTGCGACGGCTGGAACAGCGCGGGGTGCTGCGCGGCTACGCGGCCAGGCTCGACCACGAGCAGGTCGGCCTGCCGCTGACCGCGTTCATCTCGCTCACCCCCATCGACCCCTCGGCTCCTGATGACTACCCGCAACGCCTGGCCACCCTGCCCGAGGTGCAGTCCTGCTACTCGGTGGCCGGGGACGAGTCGTACATCCTGCTGGTCCGGGTGGCCAGGGCGACGGCGCTGGAGGATCTGCTGCGGCGGATCCGCGAGGTCGCCAACGTCTCCACCCGGACCACGGTTGTGCTCTCCACGCCGTACGAGGACCGGCCACCAGCTGTCTAGATAACGGCCGTGCCTACACTCCGCCCACATGGGGAGTGACGAGCTGGTCGCGGAACGTTACCGGCTGCTGGCGAAGCTGGGCAGCGGCGGTCACGGCGAGGTCTGGCGGGCCATGGACACCGACCTGAAGCGCGTCGTGGCCATGAAGCGATCTAGGGCGGACGACCGGGAGCGGGGGCGGCGGACGCGGCGGGAAGCGATCCAGGGCGCCGCGCTCGACCACCCGAACGTGGTCACGGTGTTCACCTCGTTCACCGAGGGCGAGGACCACTGGGTGGTCACCGAGTACCTGGAGTCCCGCGACCTGGCCAAGGTCATCGACGAGGACGGTCCGCTGGCCCCGGAGCGGGCGGCCCGGATCGGCGAGCAGCTGGCCGCCGCGCTGGCCGCCATCCACCGGGCCGGGATCGTGCACCAGGACGTCAAACCGGGCAACGTGCTCATCACCGCGACCGGCCAGGCCAAGCTGACCGACCTGGGCATCGCCCGCTGGGCCGAGGAGACCGGCGACAGCGGGGCCGGTTCGGACTTCACCCCTGGTTACGTCGCCCCCGAGGTGGCCAACCGGAAGCTGGCGACCAGCGCCTCGGACGTCTTCTCCCTGGGCGCCACCCTCTTCGCCGCGGTGGAGGGCCACTCGCCGTGGGGCGGATCGGGTGTCGGGCCGCAGGGCCAGCTCGCCCTCGCCGGGGCCTGCCTGCTGGAGCCGCACCACCAGGACGGTCCGCTGGGCACGGTGCTGGATGTGTTGCTGCACAAGGATCCCCGCCGCAGGCCCAGCGCGGAGGCGGCCCGGGCCATGCTCGCCGAGGTGGCCAACGGCCTGGAGCTGACCATCCGCGTCCCGCCGCCGCGCCGGCGCTGGCCGGTCTACCCCGCCGCGGCCGCCGCGGTGCTGGTGGTGGCCGCGGCCGTGGTGTTCTGGCCGACGCCCGACCCGCCGCCGGAGGACCGGCTGCGCCTGCTCGGCGACCCGCGCACCGTCGACCCGTGCGCCCTGGTCGAGGCCGCCGCGCTGAGCCGATTCGGCCAGCCGGTCCTGGACAACGACTACGGCAACTTCAACCGCTGCCGGGTGCTGGTGCGCATGAAGCCGGAGGACCCGGCCGAGGAGGTCAGCGTCCAGGTGCAGTTGCAGGGCTATCCCGGCCCCAGCACCCCCACGCCGACCGCCACCGTGATCGCCCCGATCAACCGGCCCGCGCAACGGGGCGATGAATGTGAACGCACCGTGCACCTGCCGGACGGCTACCGCATCCGGATCCGCGCCGAGCACCTCCGCGACCGGCCGGCCCCGCTGTGCGACATGGCCGAGACGCTGACCACCGGCGTGCTCCAGGTGCTCACCCAGGGCCGGGTCAAGCGGCGTGCCACCGAGGCCCCGGAGAACTCGCTGGTGCGCCTGGAGGCCTGCGCGCTGCTCACCCGCGCCGAGCTGTCCCCGGTCATCGGCGAGGCCGAGGCCGATCCCGGCTTCGGCGACTGGGACTGCGAGTGGGTGCGGGGCAGCCGCGAGGTCATGATCGAGTTCGACCGCAAGCCGCCGCTGGCCCAGCGCAAAGGCGGCCGGAGCGTCGATCTCGGCGCGGGCGTGGACGGATTGGTCAAGGCCGACAGCGACGGTTGTGAGGCCGACATCCCGCACCGGCCGCTGGCCGACGTCCAGGGCCGCCCCATGATCGAGGTGGTCCGGCTGCACCTGCGCGACAACACCGCGCCGGGGGAGCAGCTCTGTCCGCCGGTCACCGAGCTGGCCAGGGCGGTGGCCGCCCGGTTGCCGCGCTGATCAGCTGACCCCGGTGGCCTCGCGCAGGTCCGCGCCGGTGAGGTTGGCGCCGGTCAGCCGGGCCGAGGTCAGCTCCGCACCGGCCAGGTCCGCGCCGGTGAGGTTGGCCGAGGTGAGGTTCGCGCCGGTCAGGTTGGCCTGGCGCAGGCGGGTGGTCCAGGCGTCCGCGCCGTCCTCGCGGCGCAGGTCGGCCCCGGTGAAGTCGGTCTGCACCAGCACACCGTCGCTGAGGTCGGCCGAGCGCAGCCGGGCGCGGGCCAGGGTGGCCCGGCTCAGGTCGGTGCCGGTCAGGTCGGCGCGGTCCAGGTGGGCCTGGGTCAGGTCGGCCCCGGCCAGGCAGGCGCGGCTGAGGTTGAGGCGGTCGCCGGAGACGCTGCCGCGGCGGGCGATCACGGTGATCGCGGCCTGCACGTCCTCGGCGGGGCGTTGCAGGGCCTGTGCGGTGTCACCGGCGCAGTTCTCGATCGGGGCCCTGCTGCGCACGAACGCGGTGAGCACCTGCACGCCCCTGGCCGCGTCCTTGGCCGAGTCGCGGATCAGGCTGTCCAGGCCGTAGATCGCGCCCAGCCGGATGTCCGCCTTGGCCGAGTCGAGCTGGCCGACCGCCTCGGTGAACCGTTGCGCCGCTTGGGACTGCGCGGTCAGCGCGAGCTGCGCCTCGGTGGCGGCCAGCGAACGGGAGGCGATCCACAGCGTGCCCAGCGCGGCCAGGCCGACCAGTAACACGGCCACCGGCAGCAGCAGACCGCGGGCCGCGCGCCGGGCGGGCGGCGCGGGCGGCAGCGGGGGCGGAGCCGCGGGCGCGGAGGGTGCGGGCGCGGCGGATGCGCGCGGCGGGGCGGGGCGCGCATCCGGGCGGGCGCGGCGGATCCGGCTGGTGGTGCTCAGGCGGGGGCGTCGTCGGCGGGGACTGGACGGCATGCCACGGAATCTTGGCCGATCCGCCCAGTCCCGCCAACACCGGCAGGTAGATCGTCAGTTCGGCTCGACCGGCACCCAGCCCTCCGGGTTCACCCCGCCGGGGATCGGCGCGGCCGGGTCGTACGGGGTGCGGGTGAAGATGAAGGTGTTGACGTCCAGGTGGATGGCGGTGCCGTCGGCCGCGCGCCCGATGCGCAGCTTCTCCCCGGCGTAGTAGCCGTCCAGCCCGGTCCAGGTGCCGTCGTCGTTGGCGCGGAACCGGGAGGCCCGGCCGCGGCCGTTCCACGGGCTCAGGTCGAGCAGGCCGTCGGGCAGCAGTCGCAGCGCGTACGGGCTGGGGCCCCAGTACCACTGGCCGGTCAGCGCGAGCAGCGCCGGATCGGCCGAGGGCTGCGGCGCCCACTCCTCCGGCAGGTGTGGCTCCAGCTCGTGCAGCAGGTCGAGCAGGTCGGTGGCGATCGGGCCTGCGGGGCCGACGGTGCTGTTGGTCAGGTACAGCACCGCGGTGTCCTCCTTCGGGTCCACCCACACCGTGGAGACGAAGCCGGGCATCGACCCGGTGTGCCCGGCCAGCCGCCTGCCCTTGTGCCGCACCAGTTGCAGGCCCAGGCCGTACCCGGCGCGCCACTCGTCGCCGTCGTCCACGGTGGCCGGTTCGCGCATCTCGGCCACGGTGTCCGGGTGCAGCACCTCGGCGGTGTCGCCGAGCAGGAACCGGGCCAGCCGGGACAGGTCGGTGATGGTGGACCACAGCTGCCCGGCCGGGGCCATCGAGCCGGCGTCGTGCGCGGGCTCGGGCAGCAGCACGTCGGCCCACGGGTGCACCGCCCAGCCGTGCGCGTGCGGCGGCTTGGGCATCGCGGTGGTGCGCTGCATGCCCAGCGGCTCCAGCAGCTCCGCGCGCAGCGCGTCCTCCCAGGACCGGCCGCGCAGCCGGGCCACCAGCTCGCCGAGCAGGCCGTAGCCGACGTTGGAGTAGTGGAACCGGCGGCCCGCCCGGTGCGGGACGTCCTCGCTGGTCAGGCCGTCGATCAGGGTGCTGGCCGGGTAGCCGGGGGAGCGTTCCCACCAGGGGCCGGGGGATTCGGCGGTGAGGCCGGAGGTGTGCGAGAGCAGCTGCGCCACGGTCCGCCCGCCCAGCGGGGTGCCGGGCAGGTGCCGGTCGAGCTCGTCGGAGAGGTCCAGCTTGCCCTCATCGCGCAGGCGCATGACCAGCAGCGCGATGAAGGTCTTGGTGATCGAGCCGATCCGGTACTGGGTGTCCAGGGTGACCGGCGCGCCCTCGACCTGGCCGCGGGAGGCGCTGAAGACCAGCTCGCCGCCGCGGACCAGCCCGGTGGTGAGCGAGGGGAGCCGGCTGCTCGCCTGCTCGACGGCCACCCGCCGCAACAACGCACGTCGCGTGCCGGGCAGCAGCTCACTGGACGACATGGCAGGCACTCCCTAGAACAGGCTCGTACTGGCGATTTCTCCCGGCGGACGCTACCGCACTCGGTTGTGGCCGTACGCGGGAGGAAATACCGTGGTCGCCCAACCAGCGGCCTGGGGGCTGACCATGAAGACGCACTGGCAGGCGTGGCGGGACCGGCGGGGCGAGCGCGGCCGGGTGCTCTCCCGGCAGCGGGCCCGGATCACCGAGCTGGTCTGTTTCGCCAGGGCCAACTCCCCCTTCTACCGTGCCCACTACGCGGACCTGACCAGGGACTTCCGGCTCACCGACCTGCCGCCGACGAGCAAGCCGGAGCTGATGGACCGCTTCGACGAGTGGGTCACCGACCCGGCCGTCCGGCTCGCTGAAGTGGAGGCCCACCTGGCCGACCCGGCGCGGATCGGCACGCTGTTCCGGGACCGCTACCTGGTCTCGACCACCTCGGGCAGCAGTGGGCAGCGCGCGGTGGTGCTGCAGGACGAGCGGATGCGTTCGGTGTCCACCGCGCTGGGCGCGCTGCGCACCATGCCCGCGCTGGGGCCGGGCCTGCTGCGCCGGGTCGCGGCCGAGGGCGGGCGGATGGCCAGCCTGGTCGCCACCGACGGCCACTTCGGCGGGGTGGCCACCGCGGAGTTCCAGCGCTCCCGGCGGGCCTCGCGGGCCGAGCGGCTGCGGCTGTTCTCGGTGCACGCGCCGATCGCGGAGACGGTGGCCGAGCTCAACGAGTACCAGCCCACCATGCTGGGCGGCTACGCCACCGCGCAGGTCGCGCTCGCGCACGAGCAGCTGGCCGGGCGGCTGCGCATCGCGCCCGCGCTGGTCACCACCGGCGGTGAGGCCATCCCGGCCGCGGACCGGGAGCTGCTGGCCCAGGCCTTCGGCGCCGAGGTGCGCAACCAGTACGGCTGCTCGGAGTTCATGCTGCTCACCTTCGCCTGTGCGCTGGACCGGCTGCACGTCAACGACGACTGGGCGGTGCTGGAGCCGGTGGACGAGCGCGGCCGCCCGGTCACCCCCGGCATGCCCTCCACCTCGGTCCTGCTGACCAACCTGGCCAACCGGGTGCAGCCGATCATCCGCTACGACCTGGGCGACGCGGTCACCGTGGACGCCGACTTCTGCGGCTGCGGCCGCCAGTTCCCCACCGTGCGCGTGCAGGGCCGCACCAACGACCTGCTCGCGCTGCGCGCCCCCGACGGCAGCACCGTGCGACTGCTGCCGCTGGCGGTCACCACGGTGGTCGACGGCCTGCCCGGGGTGCGCCGCTTCCAGATCGTGCAGACCGCGCCCGACCGGCTCCAGGTCCGGGTGGCGGCCACCACCGAGGACGCCTGGCCGCTGCTGCGGGACAAGCTGTGCGGCTACCTGGCCAGGCAGGGTCTGGGCACGGTGGACGTCTCCCTCGATCCGCGCCCGCCGGAACGGGATCTTGTCACTGGCAAGTTCAAGCTGGTGCTCGTGGCGAAGGCGGACTGACCACCCCGCCTGACGAGCCGCGCAGCAGCACCTCGGCCACCAGGTCCGGGTCATCGCTCATCGGCACGTGCCCGCAGCCGGGCAGCTCCACCAGCCGGGCCTGCGGCGCCAGCTCCCGCACCCGCAGGCCCTGCCGCCGGGACAGCACCCGGTCCTTGGTGCCCCAGGCCACTGTCACCGGCACCTCGGCCGGCACCGTGCCCTGGAGCCGGAACTCCCGGCCCACCGCCAGCGCCACGTCGAACCCGGCCGCCTCGCGCAGCGCCCGCACCTCGGCCACCACCGCCGCCGCGGACCGGGCCGCCGGTCGCGCGTAGATCATCCCGGTGAACAGGGTCCGCGCCACCGGCCGCTCGGCCAGCCTGGCCACCATGCCCGGCGGCATCACCCTGGCCGCGTTCCGGCAGGCGCGCAGCACCTGGAACGCCCAGGCCCGCTCGCGCGGCGTCCACAGCCCGGCCGGGGACAGCGCGGTCACGCTGCGCACCTGTCCGCGCTGGGCCAGCAGCAGCCCGACCAGCCCGCCCATCGAGTTCCCGGCCACGTGCGGCCGGTCAACGCCCAGCCCGGCGCAGAACTCCAGCACCGCGTCGGCCAGCAGCCCCGGGTGCACCCGCACGTTCTCGGGGAACATCGGCGAGGCCCCGAAGCCGGGGAAGTCCAGCGCGATCACGTCCCGGTGCGCGGCCAGCCGGTCCAGCACCGGCTCCCAGGCCTGCCAGTGGTGCCCGACGCCGTGCAGCAGCACCAAGGGCGCACCCGAACCGCGACGCTCGTAGACCAGGTCCATGGCAGCAGCCTAGAACGAGAACCAGCTAGTGCCGTATCCCCGGAACGCGGGACACCCGCTACTTCGCCGCCCGCGCTCCGATGGCCGCGCCCGGCACCGGCCGCAGGTTGCGCTCGGTGTCGGCCACGCAGGCCGCGGCCTTGTCCGAGGTCTGCAGGAACTGGCTCAGGCAGCGGGCGAACTGCTCGTGCCCGGCCGCGTTGGGGTGGAAGGACTCCTGCATCGCGTGCGCCGAGCGGGCCTCGTCGCTGAGGTCCTTCCAGCTGATCTTCAAGCGGGTGAACCACTCCCCGTCGCCGGTGCCGCTGGTCGAGCAGGCCTCCCGGCCCATGCCGGCCCTGGACAGGTCCAGGAACCGGGCGTCGGCCGCGGCCGCCGCGGTGCGCAGCCCGGCGGCCAGCTCGCCGACCGCCTTGTCCTGCACCCATTCCAGGTCGCCGCCGCGGAACGGGCAGCCGCCCAGGTTGCGCAGGCTGTGCACCACGGTGCGGCCCACCGGCGCGGCGTAGGACTGCACCACCAGCTGGTAGCTCGCGTCCGGATAGCCGTTCTCCCGCATGCCCGCGCGGATCGCCTTGAGCGCGGCGGCCACCTTGGGCACCATCTTGTCCACCCGCTCGCCCCAGCCGGTGGCCAGCGCGCCGGAGCAGCCGGTGACGTTGGACCGCAGCCAGGCCTCCGCGCAGTCCTTGACCACCGAGCTGAACCCCGGCTCGTCGTTCGCGCCGACCTGCACCACCACCGCGGCGATCCGGTACTGCCGGGCGATCTCCAGCAGCTTGGGCACCTGCGGGCCCTCGTTGTGCTGCGGCCGGTCGACCAAGTTGGCCGCGCGCGCCCCGGAGCAGGCCAGGTTGAACGTCTTCGCGATGTCCGGCACCGACAGCTTGTTGATCATCGCCTTGGTGGAGCGGTGGCACCAGTTGCCGTTCTCCCCGTTGGTGCCCGGTTCGTAGTCGCCCGCGCCTTCCCCGGACAGCGTGCTGTCGCCGAGGGCGACCACCGCCCTGGGCGCGTCCTCGGGGGGCGCGGGCAGTTTCGGGGCCGGGCCGTCGCTGATCAGCAGCAGCAGGCCGACCAGCGGGATCACCAGCAGCAGGATGACGAGAGGGGAACGCAGGCGACGCATCACGACCATTCTAAGGATTCGCCGGAGCGGGCGGATCCGGTTCACCGGATGTCACGAATACGTCTGTTTGTGTGCCTTGGCTGAACGACCCCGGGCCGGGACTCGTAGACACCGGCGACGGCACAAGGGGAAACAATGGAGCACACCGTTGGACGCGGCACTGGGCGTCGACGGGGCAGGACCGCCGCCGCGGGCGGTCTCGCCACCGACCTCAGCGCCGAGACCGGGCTGCGCGCGGCCTACGCCGCGCACGGCCCCGAGCTGTACCGCTTCGCGCTGCGCCAGCTCCGGGACGAGGGCACCGCCCAGGAGTCGGTGCAGGAGGTGTTCCTGCGGGCCTGGCGGGCCGCGGACCGGTTCGACCCGGACCTGACCGGGCTGCGGGTGTGGCTGTTCGCGATCGCCCGCACGGTGGTGCTGGACCAGGCGCGGCGGCTGGCCGGCCGCCCCGCCGCCCAGCCCGCCGGGCCGAGGATGCCGGCGCTGGCGACCGAGCCGGGACTGGCCGAGTCGATGCTGGACCGCTGGCTGGTGGAGGAGGCGCTGCGCCGCCTGTCCGGCCCGCACCGGGTGGTGCTGGTCGAGGCGTACCTGCGCGGACGGCCCAGCGCGGAGCTGGCCGCCGAGGTCGGCGTGCCGGTCGCGGTATTGCGCAGCCGGCTGTTCTATGCCCTGAAGGCACTGCACCTGACGATGGAGGAGATGGGCGTGGAACCGTGAACGGCGAGTCGCACCAGGTACTGCGCGCCCAGCTCGGCGCGTACGTGCTCGGCCGGCTGGATGAACCCGAATGCGTTGCCCTGCAAGCACATCTGGACTTCTGCGGGGACTGCCGGGCCGAGGTGGCCGAGCTGGTCCCGGTGGCCGAGGCGCTGGCCGAGGTCGACCCGGACCGGGTCAGCGACGAACCGGCCGTGCCGCCGGGACTGGGTGAGGCGGTGCTGGGCCGGATCCGGGCCGAACGGCGCACCGTGCGCCGCCGCTCGGCCCGGCTCAGCGTCGGGGTGGCCCTCGCGGTGCTGACCGGCACCGCCGTCGGCTACGTCGCCGCGGACCTGCTCCGGCTGCCGCCGGCCCCGCTGGAGACGGTCGCGGTGCAGCAGCTGGCGGCCAGGGTGGCGGCCAGCGCGAACCTGGTGCCGCACAGCTGGGGCACCGAGATCAAGCTGACCGCCCGCGGCTTCGAGCAGGGCGCGGGGTACCGGGTGGTGGTCACCGACCGCCGCGGCGGCGACCACCCGGCGGGGGAGTTCGTCGGCAACGGCTCCGGGGAGATCCGGTGCAACCTCAGCAGCGCCGTGCTGCGCACCGAGGCCACCGGCTTCCGGGTGCTGGACACCGAGGGCCACACGGTGCTGGCCGCCGCGTTCTGAACCGCGCTCAGGTGGCGTCGGCGACCCTGGCCGGCAGACCGGCCGCGGTGTAGATCGCGTCGATGACCGCCATGGTGGCCACCGAGTCGGCCGGGGGAGTGAGCACCGGGCCGCCGTCCCGGACAGCCGCGACGAAGGCGTCCAGCTGGTGGGCGTAGCTGCTGCGCTTGTCGAAGCGCTCGACCCGGCGGTGGCCGCCGGCGCGCACGGTCAGCCGGTGGCCGAACTGCGGCGCGACCGGGTTGAGGATGCGCAGCTCACCGCGGTCGCCGCGGACGCTGGCCGAGATTCGCAGCAGGTCGCGCGACCACATCGAGCAGCGGGTGCGCGCGGTGTGCCCGGCCGGGAAGCGCAGCTCGGCGCGCATGGCCCGGTCCACGTCCTCCCCGCGCAGCCTGGCCCGCGCGGAGAGCACCTCGGGCTCGCCCTCGGCGGCGGCCAGGCCCAGGGTGCGGGCCATGTGCACGGCGTAGCAGCCCGCGTCCATCTGCGCCCCGCCGGCCAGCTCAAAGCGGTAGCGGATGTCGGAGAACTTGGGCAGCGGGAAGCACAGCGCGGTCTCGATCCGCTCGACCGTGCCCAGCTCACCGGCGGCGATGATCTCCACCGCGCGCCGGAACAGCGGGTGGTAGCGGTAGTGGAAGGCCTCCATCACGACCAGGCCGCTGCCCAGCGCCGCGGCGGCCACCTGGCGGGCCTCGGCGGCGTTGGCGGTGAAGGGTTTCTCGCACAGCACATGCTTGCCCGCGGCGAGCGCGGCCAGGGTCCAGCGGCCGTGCAGGCTGTTGGGCAGCGGGAGGTAGACGGCGTCGAGGTCCGGATCGGCGAGCAGGCTCGCGTAGTCCGGGTGCACCCTGGCGATGTCGTGCTTGCGCGCGAACCGCCGCGCCCGTTCCACATCCCGCGCGGCGATCGCCACGACCTCCGCCGTCGGTGTCGCGCGCGCGGGCGTGAGCAGGGCGGCCGGGGCGATGCGGGCCGCGCCGAGCACGCCGATCCGCAGTGGGGGTTTGTCGGGCACGCCCCACTTCTACACCGATCGGCGGCAGCTGTGAACGCGCGCGGTGGCCGGGGCCGATCGAGGGCACACATCGTGACCGGGAGCGGCTCCGGCCGCTAGCCGGTCATCGCGGCCGTCGGCCGATCAGCTCAGCCGTCAGCCGATCAGCTCGGCTGGTCCGCGGGCAGCCGGAGGGTGAACACGGTGGCCACCCCCGGGGTGCTGGTCGCGGTCACGGTGCCGCCGTGCGCCTCGGCGAGCTGCCGGACGATGGCCAGGCCCAGCCCGCTGCCGCCGGTGCCCCGGTTGCGGGACTTCTCCGCCCGCCAGAACCGCTCGAAGACCAGCGGCAGGTCCGCCTCGGTGATGCCGGAACCGTTGTCCGCCACCGAGATCACCACCTCCGCGCGCTCGGTGCCCGCGGCCAGGACGACCTCGCCGCCCGCCGGGGTGTGCCGCAGCGCGTTGGCCACCAGGTTGCCGACCAGCTGGCGCAGCCGGACCGGGTCGGCGTGCAGCTCCGGGTCGCCGTCGATCTCGGTGCGCAGCGTGATGCCGGACTGCTCGGCCCTGGCCCGGTGCGCACCGGCCACCTGCTCCAGCAGGTCGGGCACCGACACCGGTTCCGGGTGCAGCCGGAACGCCCCGGCGTCGGCCGCGGCCAGGTCCTGCAGGTCGTCGATGATGTGTTGCAGCAGCAGCACTTCCTCCAGCTGGGAGGACAGCCAGGCGTCATCCGGCACGGCCACCCCGTCCTGGGCGGCCTCCAGCCCGCCGCGGATGGTGGTCAGCGGGGTGCGCAGCTCGTGCGCGATGTCGCTGACCATCGCCTTGCGCTGTTCCTCCAGGCGCTGCCGCCGGTCGGCCAGGTCGTTGAACGCCCGCGCCAGCACGCCGATCTCGTCCCTGGTGGTCACCGGCACCCGCCGCCGCCCGTCCGCCGAGGCGGCCTCGGTGAGCAGCCGCAGCGGTCGCACCAGCCGCCCGCCGACCAGCACGGTCACCCCGACGGTCAGCGCCAGCACCAGCAAACCCAGTCCCAGCAACCGGCTGGTGTCCACCCGCACCGGATCGGGCTGGGCGCGCGGATCGGCCTGGCTGGCCAGGAACAGCAGCGCGGCCGGGGAGACGTGTGGCCGCAGCTGTTCCCGGCGGGCGTCGTCCACACAGGACCGGATCACCGCCGCGTCCCCGCTGCCGCCGTACCAGGTGAAGTCCTCGGCCACCCGGATCCTGGGCTGCCCGTGCTCGCGCAGGCAGCCCGCGGCGAGCTTGTTCACCTCGTCGAGGGCCTGCTTCTCGGTGTCGCTGATCCAGCCCTGGTCGCAGAACTCCTCCAGCCCCGCCTTCACCAACGGACCGGGGGCCTTGACCTCGGCCCTGCCGTTGGGCAGCACCACCGTCTGCGGTGACATGCCCGCGCCGCGCAGGCAGTTGGCCATCCTCTCCGCCTTCAGCCGCGACTGCTCCCGCTCCTGCTCGCTGAGCCGGAACGGCCCGATGGCGCGCGCGTCGATCAGGCTCAGCGCGGCGCCCGGCGCCAGTGCCGGATCCAGCCGCAGCGGGTCCACCACCGCGGCGGTGCGCGCGGGCAGCGGCGTGCCCGGCGCGGCCGAGTCGGCCAGGATCCGCCGGTCCTGATCGGTGACCGCGATCCGCCGCCCGGTCCTGGCCGCCAGCTCCCGCACCAGCGGCCCGACCTCCGCCCAGCTCGGGTGGGTCGCGGCGTAGCCGGCCAGTCCGTCGTAGATGCTGGCGTCGTCGGCGAGCACCTGACCCTGCTCCTGCCGGATCGCCTCGCTGGTGGTGGTCGCGGTCAGCCACATGGTCAGCCCCACCGCGGCCACCGCGATCAGCACCGAGCTGGCCAGCAGCTTGACCACCAGGCTGCGGTGCGGCGAGACCCTACGGCGCATCACGGCCGCCGTCGGCGAGCTTGTACCCGACCCGGTACACCGTCAGCAGCCGGGCCGGCCGCCGCGGATCGGCCTCGATCTTCTTGCGCAGGTTCATCACGTGCACGTCGATGATCCGCTCGGTGATGAACTTGTCGTAGCCCCTGGTCCGCTCCAGCAGTTGCTGGCGGGTGAACACCCGCCCTGGCTGCTCGGCCAGCGCGGTCAGCAGCGCGAACTCCCCGGCCGTGCACTCCACCAGCCTGCCGTCCACGAACGCCTCGTGCCGCAACGGGTCCACTGTCAGCGAACCGGCCCGCAGCACGTGGTCATCCGCGGCGGACCTGGTGCGGCGCAACAGGGTGCGCACCCTGGCCATCAGCTCGCGCGGGCTGAACGGCTTGGTCATGTAGTCGTCCGCGCCCAGGTCCAGGCCGAGCAGCAGGTCGTCCTCGGTGGAGCGCGCGGTGAGCATCAGCACCGGCAGCTCGGACTCCCGGCGCAGCAGCCGGCACACGTCCAGCCCGTCCAGCTCGGGCATCATCACGTCCAGCACCACCAGGTCGGGGCCGCGGGTGCGGGCCACCTCCAGCGCGGCCCGCCCGTCGTGCACCACGGTCACCGTGTGGCCCTCCTGCTCCAGGTAGCGCCGCAGGATGTCGGCCTGTTTGACATCGTCCTCGGCGACCAGCACAAACGCGCACACCCCCGCGACGATAGGCGCACCGGGCTCGGTGCCGTGGCCGCGCCCGCCGGCCTGACAGGTTCTTCACAACTCACCCGATCACACCTGGTGAGCGCTTGCTGACTTCGGCAGCCTTGATCTCATGCGGGAGCCGGAGTTCGACGTGGTGGTGGTCGGCGCTGGGTTCGCCGGGATGTACGCGCTGCACCGGTTGCGCGGCGCGGGCTTCCGGGTCCGGGTGGTCGAGGCTGGTGAGGACGTCGGCGGCACCTGGTACTGGAACCGGTACCCGGGCGCGCGCTGCGACATCACCAGCGTCTTCTACTCCTACTCCTTCGACGCGGACCTGCAACGCGAGTGGCGCTGGTCGGAGCGCTTCGCCACCCAGGCGGAGATCCTGGCCTACGCCCAGCACGTGGCCGACCGCTTCGACCTGCGCCGGGACATCACCTTCGGCACCAGGGTCACCGGCGCCACCCGCGAGGGCGAGGACTGGCTGGTGCACACCGACACCGGCGCCGAACTGCGTGCCAGGCACCTGGTCGCCGCGGTGGGCAGCCTGTCCGCCAGGAGCGTGCCCGACCTGCCCGGCCTGGACACCTTCACCGGCCTGCTGCTGCACACCGGCGCCTGGCCCGCCGAACCGGTGGACGTCACCGGCCTGCGGGTCGGCGTGATCGGCACCGGCTCCTCCGGCATCCAGGCCATCCCGGTGCTCGCCGAGACCGCCGGACACCTGACCGTCTTCCAGCGCACCGCGAACTACTCGGTGCCCGCCCAGCACCGCCGGTTCACCGACCAGGAGTGGCAGCAAGTCCAGGCCACCTACCCCGAGCTCCGCGAGCAGTCCCTGGCCTCCTTCGCCGGGGTGCCGCTGGAGTCGGAGCCCTCCGCGCTGGCGGCCACCCCGGCCGAACGCGCGGAGCTCTACGAGCAGCGCTGGCGGGAAGGCGGTCTCGGCTTCTTCTTCACCTACCAGGACCTGATCCTCGACCCGGCCGCGAACGCCACCGCCGCGGAGTTCCTCCGGGCCAAGATCGCCGAGCTGGTGCACGACCCGGACACCGCCGCCGCCCTCACCCCCGACTCACACCCGGTGGGCGCCAAACGCCCCTGCGTCGACGACGGCTACTTCCAGACCTTCAACCGCCCCAACGTCTCCCTGGTCGACCTGCGCAAAAACCCCCTGGAACAGATCCTCCCCAGCGGCGTGCAGGCAGGCGGCCAGGACCACGACCTGGACGTGCTGGTCCTGGCCACCGGTTACGACGCCCTGACCGGCCCACTGCTCCGCCTGGACATCCGCGGCGAGCACGGCGTCCGCCTGGCCGACCGCTGGGCGGAAGGCCCCACCAGCTACCTCGGCCTGACCGTGGCCGGCTTCCCCAACTTCTACGTCCTCGCCGGCCCCGGCAGCCCCTCGGTGCTGGCCAACGTCATCCTGGCCGCCGAACAACACGTCGACTGGCTCACCGCCCTGCTCACCCACCTGCGCGAGCAGGGCCTGCACCGCGCCGAGGCCGACCCCGCCGCCGAACAGGAGTGGACCCGCCACGTGGCCGAAGCCGCCACGGCCACCCTGTACCCCCACGCCGACTCCTGGTACCTGGGCGCCAACGTGCCCGGCAAGCCCAGGGTCTTCATGCCGTACGCGGGCGGCTTCCACAACTACCGGGCCCTGTGCGAACAGATCGCCGCCGAGGGCTATCGCGGCCTGCGGCTGTCCTGAGCGACCGCGACCGCGATCGCGATCGCGCGCGGCAGGCGGGCTGATCGGCCGGGTCAGCCTGCGCACGGAGGGCGAAGGGCGGCGTCGCGTCCTTGGCGGCGGCTTCCGCTCGCCGGAGCCGACTGGCCGGGGTCCAGAAATGACCACGCCATCGGGCCGTCCGGAAGCGGGACGCGGTGTGCCGCTGGGGGTGCGGGCGTCGCCCGAGGCCGCAGGAGACGCAGCCACTTGGGTGCCGGGCAGCGCCCCGGCGGGAAGGCTGGCGCGCCTGACCTGGCTGCGGCTGGAGCGGCTGGCGTTGGCCGAGCGGGAGCGGGACGCGGTGCGGCGGCGGGGTGGGTGCGGCTGTCGTCAGGGCCGCTGGTGGTCGGTGCTCCTCGGGTGCTGGGCAGCGTCCCGACGGTGACGGCCGGGCGCAGCTCGGACCTGGTTGTGGCCGGGGTGGCCCGGGTCGGCCCCGCGGGTGTCGCCTGAACTCGCGGAAAAAGTTCCGGCGGGGGTGTCGATCCGTCCGGTCCCCGTTCGACGCAGGGGTGGGACAGACACCGGGAGGAACCCATGCGCACACTCATCGCCACCTTGACCAGCGTCGTGCTGGCCGCCACCGCCGTAGTCGCGGTCGGCGCGGCCCCGACCGTGGCCGCCGCGCCCGAGTCGGCGGCGGGCAAGGGGCACTACGTCGAGGTCAACGGGCTGCGGTCCTACTACGAGGTGCACGGGCACGGGCGGGGGACGCCGCTGGTGCTGGTGCACGGGGCCTTCTCCGCCACCGGGACCTCCTTCGGCGCGCTGCTGCCGCGGCTGGCCAGGGGGCGCAAGGTGATCTCGGTGGAGCTCCAGGGGCACGGGCACACCGCGGACATCGACCGGCCGCTGACGCTGCAAGGCATGGCCGATGACACCGCCGCCCTGCTGCGCGCGATCGGGGTGCCGAAGGCCGATGTCTTCGGCTACAGCATGGGGGCGGGGGTGGCGCTGTCGCTGGCGCTGCGCCATCCCGGCCAGGTGCGGAAACTGGTGCTGGCCTCGGTCGCCTACACGCTGGACGGGATGCACCCCGGCATGGTCGAGTCGATGGCCAACCTCAAGCCCGAACACCTGGTCGGCTCGCCCTACCACGAGGAGTACCTGCGGATCGCGCCGCGACCGCAGGACTTCCCCCGGCTGGTGGAGAAGGTCAAGAACTACCTGACCGCCTTCCCGGTGATCACCCCGGCGCAGCTGCGTGCGGTGACCGCACCGGTGCTGCTGATCGCCGGTGACTCCGACATCATCCGGCTGGCTCACACTGTGGAGTTGTTCTCGCTGTTCGGCGGGGGCGTCAACGGCGATGTCGCCGGGCTGCCGAAGTCGCGGCTGGCGGTCCTGCCCGGGACCAAGCACACGACCGTGACCGCGCAGCCCGCGCTGCTGTTCCCGTTGGTGCCGGACTTCCTGGATGCCGTCTGAGGCGAGGTGTGGGGGTCATGGCATCCAGGTTGGCGGGGATGCCGGGGGAGTACCAGAGACCTCTCCGTCCCTGGGACGGGGAGGTCCTGGTTATGCACGATCTTGCACGGTTGACTCGGTGTGCAGGACCTCGATGCCCTCGTGGGTCAGGCGGGCCACGGTCGGGTCGGTCGGCGGGGCGTCGGTGATGATGCCGGCGACCCTGGTCAGCGGGAGCACCGAGAAGCGGGAGGCCGCGCCGATCTTCTCCGAGCTGGCCAGCACGTAGGTGTCCGCGGCCCGCCCGGCCAGGGTGCGCTTCATCGCGGCCTCGTCGGCGTCGCCGGTGGTCAGCCCGGCCTCGGCGTGCACACCGGTGACACCCAGCAGGAACACATCCGCGCGCACGCCCTCGGCGGCCTCGGCGGTGGCCGCGCCGCAGGTGACCAGGGAGTGCTTGAACAGGCGGCCGCCGAGCAGGAACACCTCCACCCCCGGGTGGTCGACGAAGGCCACCGCCACCGTCGGGCTGTGCGTGACCACGGTGGCGGTCAGGTCCCGCGGCAGTCGCCTGGCCACCTCCAGCGCGGTGGTGCCGCCGTCCAGGATCACCGTGCTGTGTGGCCGGACCAGAGCCGCGGCCCTGGCCGCCACCAGCTGTTTCGCCGAGACCCGCAGGTTCTCCCTGGTGGCGTAGTCGCCGATGGCCGGGCTGACCGGCAGCGCGCCGCCGTAGACCCGCTGGCACAGCCCGTCCGCGGCCAGTTCGCGCAGGTCCCGGCGGATGGTGTCCTCGGAGGTGCCCAGCTCGGCCGCCACGTCCTTGGCCACGATCCGCCCGGTCTCGCGCAGGCGGGCCAGCAGCAGCTCGCGGCGTTGCGCACTGAGCATCCGTATTTCTCCTTGTTTTTGCCGACTTATGCACGTTAGCGTGCCGGGCATGCACACACCACTGTTGATTCTGATCGCCGGTCCCTACCGTTCCGGCACCGGTGACGACCCGGAGCTGCTGGCCGCCAACCTGCGCAGGCTGGAGGAAGCGGCCTGGCCGATCTTCCGCAGCGGGCACCTGCCGATGATCGGCGAGTGGGTCGCGCTGCCCGTGCTGCGCGGCGCGGGCGGCACCAGTCCGGCCGATCCGGTGGCCGAGGGGATCATGTACCCCACCGCCGAGCGCCTGCTCGCGCACTGCGACGCGGTGCTGCGCCTGCCCGGCGAATCCCAGGGCGCTGACCAGGACGTGGCCATCGCGCGGCAGCGGGGCATCCCGGTCTACCACCGGATCGAGGAGATCCCGGGCTACGCCGCCTGACCCGCCCCCGGCCGCGGCAGCAGCGCCTCGGCCAGCAGCCGCCACTGGGGCAGCGCCGACTCGCCCGGCCGGATGCCGAGCACCTGCACGCCGACGTGGTCCGCGCCGGCGTCCAGGTGCTCGTGCAGCCTGCCGGTGATGGTGTCGAGATCACCCCAGACCACCAGGTCGTCGACCAGCCGGTCGCTGCCGCGGCCGCCGTCGAGGTCGGCCTCGGTGTAGCCCAGCCGCCGGAACTTGGCCACGTTGAACGGCGAGGTGAGGTAGACGTGCAGGTGCTCGCGGGCGATCTCCCTGGCCCGCGCCGGATCGGTCTCGAACAGCACCGCCTGCTCCACCCCGAGGAACGGCGTCGCGCCCAGCACCTCCCGCGCCTGCGCGGTGTGCCGCACCGGCACGTGGTAGGTGTGCGCGCCCGCTGACAAGTCGCGGGCCAGCGCCAGCATCTTCGGCCCGTAGGCGGCCAGCACCCGGCGCATCGGCCTGGCAGGCAGGGGGTTGGCGCTGGTCACCGCGTCCATCTCGGCCAGGTACTCGCGCATCGCGCGCAGCGGCGGCACCTCGGTCGGGGCGCCGCTGACGCCCAGGCCGAGCAGGTGCCGGTCCGGGTAGGCATCAGCCAGCAGCAGGGCCGCGCCGCGGGTCCAGCGGGCCTCCCGGGAGAAGATCCGCGCGATGCCGTTGACCACCGCGATCCGCTCGGTGGCGGCCAGCAGGAACCCGGCGTGGGTGAGCGCCTCGCGCCCGTCCCGCTCCGGGATCCAGAATGCGGGCCAGCCGAGCTCCTCCAGCTCCTGGATGGCCTCGCGCATCCGGCTCGCGGGCTGGTCCTCGAAGTCGAACGTCCAGACCCCGAAGCGCCCCAGGTCCATGCCCTCGATCGTGCTCACGTTGCTCTCCCTCGACTCAGTTGAATCGAAGTATCGCAGATTGTCGATTTGAGGCAAGGGTCAGAGCGAGTGGCCCAGCTCCTCGACCAGCTGGGCGATGCGGTCCTCGTCGCGCCGGTAGTGCGTCCACTTCCCGACCCGGGTGGAGCGCACCAGCCCGGCCCGTTCCAGCGTGGTCAGGTAGGCCGACACCGTCGACTGGGCCAGCCCCGCCTTGGCCTGGATGTGGCTCACGCACACCCCGACCTCGTTGATCTCCGCGAAGTGCCGGGCGGGCTCGCGCAGCCAGCGCAGCAGCTGTAGGCGCACCGGGTTGGCCAGGGCCTTGAACACCTCGAGCAGCTCGGCTTCGGTCATCTCAGTCCTCATCGGCCGGCTCCCAGGTCAGCAGCCGGACCCGGCTGACCGTGCGCACGTGCCGCCGCATCGCCGAGACCGCCCTCGGCCCGTCCCCAGCCCTGATCGCCGCCGCGATCCGCCGGTGCTGCTCCAGCGAGCGCCGCGGTCTGCCCTGCTGGCGCAGCGACTCCGCCCGGCTCTCGGTGATCTGCTCGGCGATCATGCCCATGAACTCCGCCAGCAGCGAGCTGCGGGCCGCGGCGGTGACCGCGGCGTGGAAGCGGCGGTCACCCTCCATGCCGATGCCGCCCGCCTCGATCTCGGCTGACATGTGCCGCAGCGCCGCCTCGATGGCCTCCAGGTCGGCCGCGGTGCGGCGCTCGGCGGCCAGTTCGGCGAGCTTGGTCTCCATCGCCTCGCGGGCCTCCAGCACGTCCGGCAGCCTGCGGCGGCGCTCGACCAGCGCGGCCACCGGCTCGGTGTCCAGGGTGTCCCGGAGCAGGTAGCTGCCGCCGCCGTGGCGGACCTCGACCAGGCCCTGGACCTCCAGCACCACGATCGCCTGCTTGACCGAGGCGCGGCTGACCCCGAGCCGTTCGGCCAGCTCCCGTTCGGGTGGCAGCCGGTCGCCGGTGCGCAGGCCCGAGCTGCTCACGTAGTCCCGCAGACTCGCCACGACCTGCTCGTAGAGGCGGGGTCGGTTGATCGGGCGCAGGGTGTCGGACACCGGCTTTCCCCCTAGGACGGCACGCTCCCGGCCACGTTAGCAGTTGACCCGGTCAGTGGCCTGGTGGTTCAGTGGCTGAGCCAATTCGAGGGGGTCGCCTTGTCCGCTCAGATCGTCTCCATCCTCGCGCTGGCCGCCATCTTCGTGGTGGCCTCGGTGTGGTCGGTCAACATGGGACTGCTGGCCTTCGCGGCCGCGTTCCTGGTCGGCGCCTTCGCCGGTGGGCTCTCCACCGAGGAGATCATGTCCGGCTTCCCCGGCGGGATCTTCGTGGTGCTGGTCGGCGTCACCTACCTGTTCGCCATCGCCCGCGCCAACGGCACCACCGACTGGCTGGTCGCGGCCGCGGTGCGACTGGCTGGCGGGCGGCTGGCGGTGATCCCGTGGGTGATGTTCACCGTCGCCGCGCTGCTCACCGCGATCGGCGCGGTCAGCCCGGCCGCGGTGGCCATCGTCGCGCCGATCGCGCTCGGCTTCGCGGCCAAGTACAAGATCAACCCGCTGCTGATCGGGATCATGGTCGTGCACGGCGCGCAGGCAGGCGGTTTCTCCCCGATCAGCGTCTACGGCGCGATCGTCAACGGCCTGGTGGACAAGAACGGCCTGCCCGGCAGCCCGGTCACGGTGTTCCTGGCCAGCCTGATCGCCAACCTGGTCATCGCCGTGGCGGCCTTCGTGCTGCTCGGCGGCCTGCGCCTGCCCCGCACCCCGGTCGCCGAGGCCGGGGCGGGCGAGCGGGTGCGGCTGGACCGGGACCGGGTCCTCACCCTGGCCGGACTGCTCGTGCTGGTCGTGCTGACCTTGGCGTTCAACCTGGACGTCGGCCTGGTCGCGATCACCATCGCGGTGCTGCTCGGCCTGCTCTCCCCGAGCACGCACAAGGCCGCGGTCGGGCAGATCACCTGGCCCACCGTGCTGCTGATCTGCGGCGTGCTCACCTTCGTCGGCGTGCTGCAGAAGCTCGGCACCATCACCTACATCGCCGAGGCGGTCAAGGACGTCGGCGCGCCGCTGCTGGCCGCGCTGCTGCTCTGCTACATCGGCGCGGTGGTCTCCGCCTTCGCCTCCTCGGTCGGCCTGCTCGGCGCGACCATCCCGCTCGCGGTGCCCTTCCTGGCCGAGGGCACGGTCGGCCCGGTCGGCATGATCGCCGCGCTGGCCGTCTCGGCGACCGTGGTCGACGTCAGCCCGTTCTCGACCAACGGCGCGATCGTGCTGGCCAACGCGGCCGAGGCCGACCGGGACCGGCTCTTCCGCAGGCTGATGGCCTATGGCGGCATCATCGTGGTGGCGGCCCCGCCGCTGCTCTGGCTCACCCTGGTCGTGCCCACGCTCCACTGATCGAAAGAGGTGCCCGTGTCCTCACCGCTGCTGCCCGCCCTGACCGAGCCGAGTGACCGGGAGGCGCTGCGGTTCGGCGACCTGGCGCTGAGCTACGCCGAACTCGCCGCCGCCGCGGGCGCGCTGGCCGGTCAGGCCGCCTCAGTGCAGCGGGTCGCGGTGTGGGCCACCAACTCGATGTCGACCTGCCTGGCCGTGGTCGGCGCGCTGCTCGCCGGGGTGCCGGTGATCCCGATCAACCCCAAGGCCGGTGCGCGGGAGCTCGGGCACATCCTCGGCGACAGCAGGCCCGGCCTGGTCTTCACCGCCCCCGGCGAGACCCTGCCGCCCGCGCTGGCCGCCCTGCCCAGGATCGAGGTGGACCCGGTCGCGCTGGCGAAAACGCCCCGGGTGCAGCTCCCGGCCGAGCCGGGGCCGGAGGCGCCCGCGCTGATCGTCTACACCTCCGGCACCACCGGCCCGCCCAAGGGCGTGGTGCTGCCCAGGCGCGCACTGGCCAGCAACCTGGACGCCCTGGCCGAGGCCTGGGACTGGACCTCGGCCGACGTGCTGGTGCACGGCCTGCCGCTGTTCCACGTGCACGGTTTGATCCTAGGCATCCTCGGCCCGCTGCGGCTGGGCGGGTCGGTGCGCCACCTGGGCCGGTTCAGCACCGAGGCGGCCGCCCGCGAGCTGGCCGGGGCGGGCACCATGATGTTCGGCGTGCCGACCATGTACCACCGGCTGGCCGCCGACGTGGAGGCCGACCCGGCGCTGGCCGCGGCGATCGGCCGTGCCCGGCTGCTGGTCTCCGGCTCGGCCGCGCTGCCGGTCAGCGACCACCAGCGGATCACCGCGGCCACCGGCATCAAAGTCCTCGAGCGTTACGGCATGACAGAAACGCTGATGAACTGCGCGGTCAGGGCCGACGGCGAGCGCAGGCCCGGTACGGTCGGCGCACCGGTGGACGGGGTCGAGGTGCGGCTGGTTGACGAGCAGGGCACGGTGGTCACCAGCAGCGATGACGAGACCGTCGGCGAGGTCGAGGTGCGCGGCCCGAACCTGTTCCTGGAGTACCTCAACCGGCCCGACGCCACCGCCGCGGCCTTCCGGGACGGCTGGTTCCGCACCGGTGACGTGGCCACCCGCGCCGCCGACGGCTACCTCCGGCTGGTCGGGCGCAAGGCCACCGACCTGATCAAGAGCGGTGGTTACAAGATCGGCGCGGGCGAGATCGAGAACGTGCTGCTGGAGCACCCGGACGTGGCCGAGGTGGCGATCACCGGCGAGCCCGACCCCGATCTTGGCGAGCGCATCGTGGCCTGGATCGTGCCGGCTCCCGGCCGCACACCCGAGCCGGAAGAATTGGTTAACCTCGTGGCTACCCAGCTCGCTCCGCACAAGCGCCCGCGCCGCGTACAGTTCCTGGACCGCCTGCCGCGCAACGAGATGGGAAAGATCATGAAGAGGTCGCTTGCCGGTGACTGATGGGGGCGCCCGGACCGCGATCGCCGCGGTCACCAGTGAGTTCGCCGAGTTCTCCTTCGCCGACACCGGCCCGGAGGCCGACTACGGCGATGGCCCGCTCTCCTGGAGCGGTTACAAGGAGCAGCGGGCTCGGGCGCGCACCCGGTCCGGCGAGTCCGAGTCGGTGGTCTGCGGGCAGGGCCAGATCGGCACCCAGCCGGTGGTGCTGGTGGCCTTCGACTTCCGCTACATCGGCGGCTCGCTCGGCCAGCGCGCGGGCACCCGGATCTGCCGCGCGTTCGAGATCGCCCGGCGGCTGCGCTGGCCGGTGGTCTCGCTGATCTCCACCGGCGGCAGCCGGATGCAGGAGGGCATGCGCTCGCTGGCCCAGCTGCAGCGGATCGCCCGGCAGTGCCAGCTCACCCGGTGGGAGGGCCTGGCGCACATCGCGGTGCTGCGCGAGCCCACCACCGGCGGGGTGTGGGCCTCCCTCGGCGCGGGCGCGGACGTGGTGCTCGCGCTGCGCGGGGCCACCGTCGCCTTCGGCGGGCGCCGGGTGCGGCCGCCGGAGACCGGGGACGGGCCGGAGTTCCACAGCGAGGGCCAGTTCGCCGCGGGCGCGGTGGACGCGGTGCTGACGCCCGCCGAGCTGCCCGAGGTGCTGCGGCAGGTGGTCGAGCTGCTCGCCCCGATCGGCGCCGCCCCGGTGCAGCCGGCCACCGTGCCGCGCGCGCTGGGCCGCGACGACTGGCCTGCCGACGGCTGGTCCGCGGTGCGCAGGGCGCGCGCGCCGGAACGCCCGCGCGCGCAGGCCTACCTGGAGGACTACTTCGACCGGCGCTTCGAGATCAGCGGTGACCGGGCCGGTGGCGTGGACCCCGGCATGCGCTGCGGGTTCGGCCGCCGCGACGGCGCCACCGTGGCCTACGTGGCCCAGACCGGCACCGCCAACACCCCGGCCGGGTTCCGCACCGCGGCCCGGCTGATCCGGCTGGCCGACCAGCTCCGGCTGCCCATCCTCACCCTGGTCGACACCCCCGGCGCGGCCAACGACAGCGCCGCCGAGCAGGCCGGGGTGGGCAGCTCGCTGGCCGAGCTGTTCGGCGCGGTGGCCGCGGCGGACGTGCCGATCACCACCCTGGTCATCGGCGAGGGCGGCTCCGGCGGCGCGCTCGCGCTGTCCTCGGCCGACCGGCTGTGGATCACCCCGGACGCCTACTTCTCGGTGATCGCCCCCGAGCTGGGCGCGGCGATCCTCAAGCGGGAGGCCGCCGAGGTCGAGCACACCGCCAACCAGCTCCGGCTGCGCCCGCAGGACCTGCTGGAGCTGGGCCTGGTGCACGGCATCGCGGGCGAGGAGCCGATCGACTGAGCCGGTGGCCACCCGGCCAGGTGGCGATGGCCGGTCGGCACTGGCCGCGGCCGCGCCGGGCACGATGTACTGCGCCGAACGTAGGACAGAGGCGGTGTGCACGTGACCTGGCTGGACCGGCTCCGCGCGGAGCCCCGACTGATCCTCGACGCTGTGCGCGCGGCCTCCCCGGCCCGGATCGTCGGTGAGTCGCTGCTCGTGCTGCTCGTGCTCGGCCTGGCGTTGCTGCCTGTGGTGCTGCTGCCGCTGTCCATGCCGTCGGTGTTCGTCGCGGCGGCGCTGGCCGTGCTGCTGACCGTGGCCCGGCTGCGCTGGCCGGCCGGTGCGCTCCTCGGCACGGCCGGGCTGTACCTGGTCGGCTCGTTCGCCGCGATGCCGGTGCTGGCGGTGATCAGCTTCCACGCCGGGCGGCGGGTGCTGCCCCGGTCGCGGCTGTGGCTCGCGCTCGCGGTGACCCTGCTCGCCGGGTTCCTGCTCGGCGGGCCGGACTTCGAGACCGAGGAACTGGCCGGGTACCTGCTGATCACCACGGGCCTGTTGGTGCTGCCCGCGCTGGCCGGGTTGCTGGTGGGGCGGCGGCGGCCGCTGTCGCGGGTGCTGCGCGACCGGAACGAGTACCTGGAACAGGTGCGGCTGCTCACTGCCGCGGAGGCGCGCACCGCCGAGCGCGCGCACATCGCCGCGGAGATGCACGACCTGCTCGGGCACCGGCTGAGCCTGATCTCCATGCACGCCGGCGCGCTGGAGCTGGCCACCGCCAAGCAGGCCCCCGAGCTGAGCGAGCACGCGCACCTGTTGCGCACCACCGCGGGCACCGCCATGGCCGAACTGCGTGACGTGCTGGGCATCCTGCGGGTCGGCCCGGCCGAGGAGCTCGACCAGGACAGCGGCACCAGGGCCGACCTGGCCCGGCTGGTGGCCGAGTCGCGGCGGGTCGGGGTGGACGTCGAGCTGTGCTGGCAGGGGCCGGAGCTGGACGAGGTCGACGTGCGGGTGCGGCGGGCGGTGCACCGGGTGGTGCGCGAGGGGCTGACCAACGTGCACAAGCACGCCCCGGCCGCGACCGCCAAGGTGCGGGTCGAGGTCGATGCGGACTGGGTCCGGGTGGCGGTGCAGAACGGTCCGGCCGCCGGCGGGCCGCTGGGCACCCGGCGCGGGCTGGCCGGGTTGCAGGAACGGGTGGAGCTGCTGGGCGGCCGGTGCACCAGCGGGTCCACTGTGGACGGTGGGTTCGAACTGCGGGCCGCGCTGCCGATGCTGCCGCCCGCCGCGCCGGCTCCGGAGCGCGCGGCGCCGGTCGCGCCGCCGGGTCCGCTGGCCGGGGAGGTGCTCACCGCGGGCCGGGTGCTCGGCTCCGGCTGCCTCGGCCTGCTGGTGGTGGCGCCGATGCTGCTGGTCGCGGTGGTGTTCGTGGTGCTGGGCTTCTTCACCGGCGGTGGCCCGATCCCGGCCGCCGACTACGCCGGGCTCAACCTCGGCGCCAGCCAGGAGTCGGTGCGCGAGCGCTTCGGCCAGGGCAGCGACCTCAGCCCGTTCGACCCGGTGCCGATGCCGGAGAACGCCGAGTGCCTGCACTACCGTGCGGCAGACGATCCCGCGGTGCGCCAGTACCGGCTGTGCTTCCGGGACGGGATGCTGGTCAGCAAGGAGGAACTGCGCCGGTGAGCGAGCGGGAGATCCGGGTGCTGATCGCCGACGACGAGCGGCTGATGCGCGCCGGGGTGCGGATGATCGTGGAGACCGCCGAGGACATCGTGGTGGCCGCCGAGGCCGGTAGCGGGCCGGAGGCGGTGGAGGTCTGTGTGCGGCAGCGGATCGACGTGGCGCTGCTGGACATCCGGATGCCCGGCGGGGACGGGCTGGCCGCGGCCGCGGAGATCGCCCGGCTGGCCCCGGACACCAGGGTGGTCATGCTCACCACCTTCGGCGAGGAACGCTATGTGGCACAGGCGATGCGGGCCGGGGCGACCGGGTTCGTGCTCAAGGACACCGGGCCGACCGAGCTGATCCGCGCGGTGCGGCTGGCCGCGGCGGGGGAGTCGGTGCTGGGGCCGCGGATCACCCGCGACCTGATCGAGCGGCACCTGCTCGGCCCGGCCCGCGCCAGGGACGCCGGGCCCAGGGTGGCCCGGCTCACCGACGCCGAGCGCGAGGTGCTCAAGCTGGTCGGCGAAGGGCTGTCCAACGCGGAGATCGCGCAGCGGCTGCACATCGGCGTCGGCACCGCCAAGGCGCACCTGAGCCGGGTGCTGACCAAAATGGACTGTGCGAACCGGGTGCAGGCGGCGATCGTGGCGCACGAGGCCGGGCTGCTGGACTGATCCCCGGTGGGTGGGGCTTCAGGTGAAGTCCGGCGGCAGGTGCGGGATTCCCTTCAGCTCGTGGAATCCCGGGGTGCCCGCGACCAGCAGTGCGCCGTCCCACAGCCGCCCGGCCGCCTCGCCGCGCGGCGCCGTGGAGATCACCGGGCCGAAGAAAGCGGTGCCCTGGGCGGCGATGATCGGGGTGCCGACATGCTTGCCCACCAACGAGATTCCCCGTTCGTGCGAGGCGCGCACAGCCGCGTCGTAGCTTTCGTCGCCGGCGGCCCCGGCCAGGTCGGCCGGTAGTCCGGCCTCGGTGAGCGCGGTGGCGAAGTCCCAGTCACCGTGCTCGTGCACCCTGGCGCCGTAGGCGGCGAAGAAGCGGCGCAGACCGTCCTGGCCGTGCTGGCGTTCCACCGCGGCGCAGACCCGCACCGGCATCCACAGGTAGCCGCCGGTGTCGCCTTCCGGGTCGACCTCCAGGTGCTCGTTGAGCACGGACAGGCTCATCACGTGGTACCGCAACGTGATCGGCCGGACCCGTGCCACCTCGGTCAGCCAGCGCGCGGTGACCCAGGTGTACGGGCAGCTGGGGTCGAACCAGAAGTCGACATCGGTTTCCGCCACGCGACAAGGCTGTCAGCCGCACACCGCGCTGTCCACCACCTTGGTCAGCACCTGCTGGTCCAGCGCGGTGCCGGTGGTGAGCGAGCTCTCCAGCCGGTGGCTGCCGTTGGCGCTGCTGAGCATCACGCTGAGGTAGCCGGGAATTCCGCCGGTGTGGCCCCACAGGGTGATCCCGCAGCTGCTGGTCATCTTGAAGTAGCCGAGGCCGTAGCCCGGGCTGACCGCGGTGGTCCTGGTGAGCTCGGCCTGCTGAGCCGGGGCGAGCAGCCGGCCTTCGAGCAGGGCGAGGTGGAAGCGGTCCAGGTCGGCGGTGGTGGAGATGATCTCCCCGGCGGCCCCTGCCATGCTCGGGTTCAGCGCGCTGACGTCGACCGGTTTCCCTTCCACCACCAGGTATCCGCGGGCGTGCGGGCCGAGGATGAACGGGTTGTCGCCGGGCACCTCGGTGTCGGTCAGCCGCAGCGGGCCCAGGATCCGCCGGTGCGCCTCCGCGCGCCACGACCGCCCGGTGACCTTCTCGATCAGCAGCTGCACCACCAGGAAGTTGGTGTTGGAGTAGGAGGACTTCGTGCCCACCGGGAACAGCAGCGGTTTGGCCGCGGCCTTGCGCACGGTGCCCAGCGCGGTGTGGTGGTCGAAGCGACGGGGCAGGAACTCCTTGGGGTCCCTGGGGATGTCGTCGGTGTAGTTGTGCAGGCCGCTGGTGTGCTGCAACAGGTTCCGCACGGTGATCCGGTCGCCGTCGGGCAGCAGGCCGGGCAGGTGGCGGGAGACCGGGTCGTCCAGGCCGATCCGGCCCTCGCCGACGAGTTGCAGGGTGACGGTGGTGGCGAAGGTCTTGGTGATGCTGCCGACCCGGAAGCGGCCGTTCAGCGGTACCGACTGTGGGCTGCCCAGCTTGGCCACGCCCGCGCGGGCGGTGAACTGGCGGCCGTCCCTGGTGACCCGGATCTGCACACCCGCGGCCCCGCTGGCCACCGCGGCGGTCAGTTGCCGTTGCACCGCCTCGCGATGCGGGTCGGTGCTCGCGGCGGCGGTACCTGTAGACGTGGTGATGAGGACCAGCGCGGCGAACACCGCGGTGGTGGCACGGATCGATGTCATCGGACTCCCCTTCCGGTTGCTGCCATCTTGCCCGCAACCGGTGCGGGTGCGCACACTCAATCGTGTGGGTCCGGACGAGCTGGGCTGGGTGCGCGGGGAGATCGACCTGACCAGGGCGAATCCCGCGCGCATGTACGACTACTTCCTTGGTGGCACGCAGAACTTCCCGGTGGACCGGGAGCTCGCCGACGCGGCCATCGCGCTGCGCCCGGAACTGCCCAGGGCGGCGCGGCTGAACCGGGCTTTCCTCGGCCGGGCAGTGCGGTACGCGGTGGACCTGGGCCTCCGGCAGTTCCTGGACCTGGGCTCAGGAATTCCGACCGAGGCGAACGTGCACGAGGTGGCGCACGCGGCCGATCGGCGGTGCCGGATCGCCTATGTGGACGCCGAACCGGTGGCCGTGGCGCACAGCCACCGGCTGCTGGCCGGGCATCCGAGGGTGAGCGTCACCCAGGCCGATCTCCGTGACGTGTCAACGGTGCTGGCCGCCGACGGGGTGCGCGCGCAGCTGGACTTCAGTCAGCCCATCGCGCTGCTCCTGGTGGCGGTGCTGCACTTCCTGCCGGATGAGGACGAGCCCGCCGAGGTGGTGCGGCGTTACGCCGAACGGCTCGCACCCGGCAGCCTGGTGGCGATCTCCCATGTCACCACGGACAACCTGCCGCCGGAGTGGCGCTCGGTCGCTGGTCTGTACCAGCGCAGCGCCACCCCGATCCACCCGCGGCCGAAGGCTGACGTGCTGGCCATGTTCGGCGAGCTGCCGCTGGTCCCGCCAGGGCTGGTGGACGCGGTGGACTGGCTGCCCGATCGCGGTCAGCCGGCCCTGGCGGTGAGCGGTTTCTACGCCGGAGCGGCGCGGAAACCCTAGCTGTTGCCCAGGATCGTGCGCGCCACCTCGACGGTGGTGGTGGCCTTGGCGTGGCCGAGGGCGCGGATCACCGGTCCGGCGATCGCGTCCAGCTCCAGTGCCCGGCCGGCCTGGCGGTCGCGCAGCATCGAGGACCGCATGGTGCCGGGCAGGCTCCGGATGCGGGACTCCACCGCGTCGGCGTTGATGTCCACCCCGTGCACGGCCGCCGCGGCCGCGGCCTCGTCCACCAGTGGCCGCAGCCATTCCGGCTTGCGCCGCAAGGCTTCCTCGATCGGGGCGTCCGCGCCGGTGGTGAGCAGCGCGAACGGGTCCAAAAAGGACAGCTTGCGCCACAACACGGTCTGCTCGTCGGGGTGCGTGCCCACGGTCAGCCCGGCCGCGCGGAACAGCTCGGCCGCCCGCACGCCCTCGGGTGTGCCGTCCGCGATCGCCAGATCGGCCATTGTGGACAGTTGCTCGATCGCACCCGGCCGGTGCCGGACCGCCTCCACCGCGATGCTGGCCGCCAGCACGGTGGCCCGCGGGTAGCTCGCCCGCAGCACCGGCAGGTGGTCGATCCCGTTGAGCAGCGGCAGCACGATCGCCTTGTCCAGCACCGCGGCCGGGACCCGCTGCACCGCGGCGAGCAGTTCGGTGGCCTTGACCGCGATCACCAGCACCTCCACCGGTGCGGTGAGCCACGGGCGCGCGTCCGGATGGCTCACCACCGGCGCGGCGCCCGGGGCCTGGAAGGACAGTCCGTGTGCGGTGATCTCCGCCGCGGTCCGCTCGGTGGCGACCACGGTGACCTCATGTCCGGCCGCGCCCAGCCGGGCCGCGATCAACCCGCCGACTCCGCCCGGTCCCAGTACTCCGATGCTCGCCATGACCCCTCCAGTCTGTAGTGCCGGGCCGCGTCCGGCCCGGCACCCATCAGATCAGAGCTGGGCGTACTCGCGCCAGATGAAGGCGAACGGATCCCAACCAATGACCTTGCCGGGGCTGCGCCAGTTGTGCCACGGGGAGTTGGTGCTCGCCCAGCCGCTCACGTTGCACGAGGTCGGCCTGATGCAGTTGGTCGTGCGCTGCTGACCCGCGACCGCGACCTTGGTGGTCTGCCAGAAGCAGCCCACGGTGCCCTGCGGAATGCCCCGGGTCGCGTTCACGCCGCCGGTTGCCCTGAACTGGATCTCCCGGGTGTAGCCGGGGCCGGGGGAAGTCCCGAACCAGGGCGAGATCCACTCGCCGACGAAGGTTCCGGTCTGGTGCCACTGGTTGTCACAGGGCACCGGGATCCTCGGCGCGGGCGCGGATGCCTCTGGCGTGGCCGTGGCCTGGGCGGTTGCGCCCATGGTCAGCGCGATCGCACTGGCCGCGGCCAGCACGAGTGCCTTCAACTTGGACATGTGGAAACCCCACTTCCGTCAGTGCGAGGGCAACAGTGGCGGCCAGTCCCCCGCATTTCTTGTGGACGAAGCTAGGAATGGCTCGGACCACCCGCAAGATGGTTCAGGCAGGGCTGAAGGCGGGTGGTTCAGGAAATGTGCAGCAGCTCCTGGGCCGCCTCGGCGATGTCGGACTCGGCCAGCAGCACGTGGTGCGCGGCCGGGCCGAGCGGGATGAAACTGTCCACGCTGGACACCCGGCGGATCGGCCCGCGGAAGCCGTGGTCGGTGAGCGCGGTGACCACGGCCTCGGACACCCCGCCGGTGCGCCGGGTCTCATCCGCGATCAGCACCCGGCCGGTGGCCTCGGCCTCGCGCAGCAGGTCGGCCACGGGCAGCGGGGCCAGCCAGCGCAGGTCGACCACCCGGCAGGACAGGCCGAGGCGGCGGGCCACCCGCAGGCTCATCGGCACGCCGTTGCCGAAGGTGACGATGGTCAGCTCGGTGCCCTCGCCGTGGGTGCGGGCCCGGCCGGGGCCGGCGGGGGCGGCCGGTAGCGGGTCGAGCCAGGCGTTGTCGCCGGGGGAGTGCAGGTCCCTGGTGTGGTACAGGGCAATGGGTTCCAGGTAGACGCAGACCGCGCCGTGCCCGCGGGCCGCGGCGGCGCAGGCGTGCAGCAGCGGGGCGGCCTCGGCCGGGTGCGCGGGGACGGCGATGACCAGACCGGGGATGTCGCGCAGGGCGGCCAGGGCGTTGTCGTTGTGGAAGTGGCCGCCGAAACCCTTCTGGTAGGCCAGTCCGGCGATCCGCACGACCATCGGGTTGCGGTACTGGTTGTCAGCGAAGAAGCGCAGCGTGGCCGCCTCGCCGCGGAGCTGGTCGGCGGCGTTGTGCAGGTAGGCCAGGTACTGGATCTCCGGGATGGGCAGGAAGCCGCAGAGCGCGGTGCCCAGCGCGGTGCCGAGAATGGTCTGCTCGTCCAGCAGGGTGTCGAAAACCCTTGCCGCGCCGAAGGACTTGCGCAGGCCGCGGGTGACGCCGTAGACGCCGCCCTTGGCCGCCACGTCCTCGCCGAAGACCAGGGTGGCCGGGTCCTCGGTGAGCAGCTGGGCCAGGGCGTGGTTGATGGACTGGGCCAGCGTGCGGGGCTCGGCAGCGGACGTGTCGACGAAAAGCGTTGGCGTGGCAGGGAAGTCGCCGGTGGCCAGCGGCGCCAGCACCTGCGCCGCCGAGGCCAGCTTCGGTTCGGCGATCGCCTCGGCGGCCAGCGCGGCGACCTCCGCGCGCTTGGCCTCGTACCGCGCCAGCAGCTGGGCCGGGGTCAGGATGCCGTGCTCGGCCAACAGGATCGCGGTGCGCAGGACCGGGTCGCGGGACAGGTCGGCGGTGATCTCGGCCTGGCTGCGGTAGGCGGACTCGACGTCGGAGCCCGCGTGTCCCATCAGCCGCACCGTGCGCAGCCGCAGGAAGGCCGGGGCTCGGCGGGTGCGCACCCAGTCGGCAGCGGCCTCCGCGACCCGGAGCGCCTCGGGCAGGTTGGTGCCGTCGGCGTCGAAGTAGCGCAGGCCGGGGCGGTTGCCGTAGGCGGCGGCGATCCAGTCCTTCGGGGTGCGCACGCTGATGCCGATCCCGTTGTCCTCGCAGACGAACAGCACCGGCAGCGGCAGCTTCTGGTAGGCGCAGTGGGTGGCGGCGTTGAGCGCGCCGGTGGCGGTGGAGTGGTTGGCGGAGGCGTCGCCGAAGGAGCAGACCACGATCGCGTCCGCCGGCCATTCGGTGGGCAGGCCCAGCTTCCGGGCGCGTTCGATGCCGAAGGCGACGCCGACCGCGCGGGGCAGGTGCGAGGCGATGGTGGAGGTCTGCGGGATGACCGACAGGGCGCGGTGGCCGAAGACCTTGTGCCGTCCGCCGGAGATGGGTTCGGCCGCCGCCGCGGTGATGCCGAGCAGGACGTCCCGCAGCGGGGTGGAGCCGGGCTTCTGGGCGGCGCGGGCGAGGTAGAAGCCGCCGGAGCGGTAGTGCAGCAGGGCGGGGTCGGTGACCCGGAGCGCGGCGGCGACCGCGGCGTTGCCCTCGTGGCCGCTGGAGCCGATGCTGTAGAAGCCCTCGCCGCGCCGGCCCAGCTCGCGCGCGGCCAGGTCCAGGTGGCGGCTGCCCAGCTGGGCGTCGAACAGGGCCAGCGCCCGGTCCGCGTCCAGCCCATCAATGTCCATTGTGGACTGTGCGGTGGGCATATTCCTTATGACGTCAAGGAAGTGCTGGTCGACCGGCTGGGTCATCGGTAGGCCGGGTTGCCGGTGAGGGCCTCGCCGAGCACCAGGGTGTGGATCTCGCTGGTGCCCTCGTAGGTGAGCACGGACTCCAGGTTGTTGGCGTGCCGCAGCACCGGATATTCCAGGGTGATGCCGCTGGCGCCGAGGATGGTGCGTGCCTCGCGGGCGATCTTGATGGCCTCGCGCACGTTGTTCAGCTTGCCGATGCTCACCTGCCGCGGGTGCAGCTGCCCGGCGTCCTTGAGCCGGCCCAGGTGCAGGGCGAGCAGGAAACCCTTCTGCAGCTCCAGGCTCATGTCGACGAGCTTCTGCTGGGTGAGCTGGAACCCGGCGATGGGCTTGCCGAACTGGGTGCGGGTGACCGAGTAGTCCAGCGCGGTGTCCAGGCAGTCCTTGGCCGCACCCAGCGCGCCGAAGATGATGCCGAAGCGGGCCTCGCTCAGACAACTCAGCGGGCCACGCAGTCCGGCGGCCTCGGGTAGCTGGGCGTCGGCGGGCAGGCGGCAGTCGTCGAAGAACAGCTCGGAGGTGACCGAGGCGCGCAGGGACAGCTTGTGCGTGATGTTCCGGGTGCTGAAGCCGGGGGTGTCGCGCGGCACCAGGAACCCGCGCACGCCGTCCTCGGTCTGCGCCCACACCACGGCCACGTCGGCCAGCCCGCCGTTGGTGATCCACATCTTGCCGCCGTTGAGGATCCAGTCGCCGCCGTCGCGCTTGGCGTTGGTGCGCATGTTGCCGGGGTCGCTGCCGTGGTCGGGTTCGGTGAGCCCGAAGCAGCCGATCGCGCGGCCCGCGGCCATCTCCGGCAGCCAGCGCTGTTTCTGCTCCTCGGAGCCCCAGCGGTGGATGGCGTACATGGCCAGCGAGCCCTGCACCGAGACGAAGCTGCGGAACCCGGAGTCCACGCCCTCCAGCTCGAAGCAGGCCAGCCCGTACCCAACCGCGCTGGACCCGGCGCAGCCGTAACCCTGGAGGTGCATGCCGAGCAGCCCGAGCTTGCCGAACTCCAGCGCCAGGTCCCGATCGAAGTAGCCGCGCTCGAACCAGTCCCCGATCACCGGCCGCAGCCGCTGGTCGGCGAACCGCCGGACGGTGTCCCTGATGAGCCGCTCCTCCTCGGTGAGCAGCCCGTCGGCGGACAGCAGGTCCAGTGGGTCGATCCGCTCGGGCATCGTCTCTCCGCTCATTTCACGCCGGGTTTCCAGCATGGCCCGGGGGCCGGGGCAGCCCCAAGTCCCCCAGGCCGACGGACCTTCGCGCTGAGCACAACGACGGCTGGGCCTAGGGGTTGCGGGACAGGATGGAGTGCAGCCGTTCGAGTGGAATCTTGGGCGTACGGTGCTCGTCGAGCAGCCCGTTGGTCTCCTGCTCGGTGTCGGTGAGCTGGGTGAAGCAGTACCCCGCGAGCCCACCGGAGCGCGCCGCGCCGATCACCGCGTCCAGCATGGCCGCGTAGTCCTCGGCCGAGTCGATGGTGCCGTAGCCGAAGACCTCCGCCCCGTTGACCGGGGTGAAGGTGGCCCCGCCGAACTCGCTGAGCATGATCGGCTGCTCCGCGTAGTCCACCCCGTCCAGCAGCAGCCGCCGCGAGTTGGGCCAGCGCTCGGTGAACTGCCCCCGGTCCAGGTTCTCCCTGGTGTAGCGGGACTTCAGCGTGTCCGGGTCCTGGTGGTAGTCGTGCACACCCCAGAAGTCACCCCCGGCGATCTCCCAGCCGTCGTTGGCGATGGCCGGACGCGAGGGATCCAGCGACTTGGTCAGGTGGAACAAGGCTTGGGCGAGGTGCCGCTGCGCCGGGTCGACCCCGATGTCCGGCACCCCCCAGCTCTCGTTCAACGGCACCCAGGCCATGATGCTGGGATGGCTGCGGTCCCGCTGCACGGCCCTGGGCCACTCGGCCAGCAGCCGCTGGGCGGTGGTCGGCCCGAACTCGAACGCGCTCGGCATCTCCTCCCACACCAGCAGCCCAAGCCGGTCGCACCAGTACAGGAACCGGGGATCCTCCACCTTCTGGTGCACCCGGATCCCGTTGAGCCCCAGCGCCTTGGCCAGCTCCACCTCCCGCCGCAACTCCTGCGCCGAGGCCGCCAGATGCGACTCCGGCCAGTAGTTCTGGGCAAGCGCGAACCGCAGGAACGTGGGCCGCCCGTTGACCAGGAACCGCCGGTCAGCCACCCCAAAACTGGACAACCCGAGGTAGGAGGACACACTGTCCACCACCGCCCCGTCCGCGCTCAGCAACCGTACCGAGGCGTCGATCAGGTGCGGCCGCTCCGGAGTCCACAGTAGACGGTCCAGGTCCTGCGCGTTCCGCAGCGCCGGAATGGCGATATCGCACCGAAGCTCACGAGTGGTGAGCCGAAAACTCTGCACCGCAAGGACTTCGTCCCCGAACCGGAGCTCCACCTCCGCCGTGTGCGCCTCCGCGGGCCAGGTGTTGAGCCCCAGCTCGCACCGCACCCGGCAAGCGGCCACCTCCGGCGTCCAGTGCAGCGAGTCCACCCGCAGCGCGGGCACCTCCTCCAGCCACACCGGCTGCCAGATCCCGGTGGTCCGGTGGTACCAGATCACATGCGGCTCAACGGCCCAGTCCTGTTTCCCCCTGGGCTGCGCGGTGTCCTGCGGCCAGTCCTCCACCCGGACAGTGACCACCTGGGTGCCGGACTGAGTCAGCGCCCAGGTCACATCAAGCGAGAACCCAACATGCCCACCCTCGTGCGCGCCAACCTGATGCCCGTTGACCCACACCGTGGCCCGGTAGTCCACCGCACCGAAGTGCAGCAGCAAGGCCCGCCCGGGAGCAGGGGGAGCGGCGGTGAACTCCCGCCGGTACCAGACCACCGGATGGAACCCCCGGTCCCCGATCCCGGACCGCTTGGACTCCGGCGGATAGGGCACGGCGATGGTCCGGTCGAACGGCTCAGCACTCCGGTACCAGCCGGAGCTCAGCCCGGAGTCGGTGTCGTCATGCGCAAACCCCCACGGCCCGGACAAATCGGACCAGTCAGGATCGCGGATGAGCTGCGGGCGGGGATGGTCGGCTGCGGCGAGGTGCGCGGCGGTCACGAAACCAGGGCTCCCGATACGGTCGAGGACACGGTCGCAGACCCCCAGTGTACAACGTTGTAAGTTGATGTTGGCAAACTTTCCGCGACACTTGCCTGGCCTTGGCTTTTGATCGCAAACGGAGCGGCCGGTCTGGGTGGTTCTGCTTCGACGGCCTGGAAAAAACACACCAGCCCTGTCAAGCGCCCCACCCACCCCGCCAACCGCACCGGAGGCTGGCACTGGGGCGCTTGACAGGGCTGGTTTGGTTTTGGAAGGCCGTCGAAGCAGAACCACCCAGACCCCGCGGAACCACCCACGCCGCTGCAAGCGCGCCAACACAAACTCGCACTTGTCTGCAACTCATCTCGCCGCCTTTGATCCTCCCCCCTGCTTTGATGGTCTGCCCGTCCGGCGAGGACACTTCTTCTTCTTCTTCTTCTTCTTTAAAAGCGAAAAGATTGTCCTCGCCGGACGGGCAGGCCCCCGGAGGGGTGGGACAAGTCAAAAGCCGGGACAAGCAGGTTGCGGGGTTGAGCAGGCTGCCGGGGCCGGTTCCAGCGTGCTCGCGACCCTCTCGTCTTCTCCGCACGACCTTCCGACAGCAAACCACACCTCCCCGCCCGGCCCCCGTCACGTTGGGCAGGCCGGGCGGCGGCAGGTTGCAGGGGCCGGGCGGGGAGGCGCGGTCAGCAGTCTCCAGGCCGTACGGAGAAGACGAGAGGCCCGCTTTGTGGGTTTTCACCCCCGGGGTGGACCTTGTCGCACATCGGGACTGTCCACAGTGGATTCGCTTGACCTGGAGCGCGCTTCAAGTCATAGCGTCGTTGCCATGACGACCCCACAACGGCCCCTCAACTCCGGTTTTGGCGCGCACAGCACCGCCACCGAAGTCCTCGCCGGTATCGATCTCACCGGCAAGCTCGCCATCGTCACCGGCGGCTACTCCGGTCTCGGCCTGGAGACCACCCGGGCGCTGGCTGCCGCCGGTGCGCACGTCGTGGTCCCAGCCCGACGTCCGATTCTGGCCACCGAAGCCCTTGGCGACGAGGCCGAAGTCGCCGCGCTGGACCTGGCCGACCTCGACAGCGTGCGGACCTTCGCCGACAACTTCCTCGCCACTGGTCGCGGTATCGACATCATGGTCAACAGTGCGGGGGTGATGGCCTCGCCCGAGACCCGGGTGGGACCGGGCTGGGAGCTTCAGTTCGCGGCCAACCATCTTGGGCACTTCGCGCTGGTCAACCGGTTGTGGCCGGCGCTGACGGGTCGGGATGCCCGGGTGGTTTCGGTGTCCTCGCGGGGGCACTTCCTCTCCGACATCCGCTGGGAGGACCCGCAGTTCGCCAATGGCTACGACAAGTGGCAGGCCTACGGGCAGAGCAAGACCGCGAATGTGCTCTTTGCCGTGCACCTGGACGCCATCGGGCGGGAGCACGGGGTGCGGGCCTTCGCGTTGCACCCGGGGGCGATCATGACGCCGCTGGCCCGGCACATCCCGTTGGAGGAGCAGATCGCCAACGGGTGGGCGGATGAGGAGGGCAACCCGGTCGACCCGTCCTTCAAGACCGTGCCGGAGGGGGCGGCGACCCAGGTCTGGGCGGCCACCTCGCCGCAGTTGGCGGGGATGGGCGGGGTCTACCTGGAGGACTGCGAGATCGCCGAGGTCGGTGGCTCGGTGGTGGAGCACCGCGGGGTCGCGGCCTACGCGGTGGACCCGGCGTCGGCGGAGCGGCTGTGGGGGTTGTCCGCGCAGCTGACGGGGGTGGATCTGCTGGTCAGGCGGTGACCTGTGGTCCCCGACCGGTCGTGGGGCGCCGGTCGGGGACCGGGGGGTCAGACGATGCTGGCCTTCTCGATGATCACGTCCTGCTTCGGGACGTCGGAGTGGCCGCCCGCGTTGCCGGTGGCCACGCCGCGGATCGACTCGACGGTCTCCTGACCCTCGACGACCTTGCCGAACACCGCGTAGCCCCAGCCGTTCGGGGTGGGCGAGGTGTGGTTGAGGAAGTCGTTGTCGACGGTGTTGATGAAGAACTGGGCGGTGGCCGAGTGCGGGTCACCGGTGCGCGCCATGGCGACGGTGTACTGGTTGTTCTTCAGGCCGTTGGTGGCCTCGTTCTTGATCGGGGTGCCGGTGGGCTTCTGCTTCAGGCCCGGCTCGAAACCGCCGCCCTGGATCATGAAACCGCTGATGACGCGGTGGAAGATCGTGCCGTCGTAGTGGCCCTTGTTCACGTACTCCACGAAGTTCGCCACCGTGTTCGGCGCCTTGTCGGCGTCCAGTTCCAGGACGATGCTGCCGTGGTTGGTGTCCAGACGTGCCTTGGTCATGCCACGATTCTGTCACCGCACGACGGCGCACGCTGGGCTGGGCTAGGCCGGGTCGTCAAAGCCCCGCCCGCGGTAGCCGCGC
>NZ_JAMHIV010000032.1 GCF_023897065.1 Crossiella sp. SN42 | reverse complement strand
CGGCGGTCGCGGTGGATCGTGGCCGCCTCGCTCGCGCTGACCGCGGTGCTGGCCGCGGGCGTGCTGACCGCGATCCGCTGGTGGCCGGACAACTCTCCCCAGCCGGCCACCGCCGCGGAGCGGTTCGGCTGGGGCCAGCCGGTGCACGCCGCGGAGTTCCGCACCGGCCTCGACGACGGCTGGACCGCGGTGGGCCCGCGGCCGGGGCAGCACGGCAAGGGCAGGCAGATCCCCGAGCGGGTCAGCGTGCGCGACGACGTGCTGACCATCACCGGCGACGCCAACGGCGACACCGGCTACCTCAGCCGCGACGAGGGTTCCTTCCGCACCCGCTGGGAGGCGCGGGTGCGGGTGCCCGCGGGCTGCGCCTGCTACCGCCCGCTGCTCACCCTGTGGCCGGTCAAGAACGACTTCCCGGCGGGCGGCGAGATCGTCTTCCTGGAGGTGTTCGACCCGGAGCGGCAGACCGCGCACTTCTTCCTGGCCGATGAGAACACCAAGGACAACCGGTACACCGCCTCCCGCGCGGTCGACATGACGAAGTGGAACCACTTCGCGGTCGAGTGGACCGAGAACGAGCTCACCGGCTACATCAACGGCGAGAAGTGGTTCCACACCGCGCAGCGGGACAAGCTGCCGCCGAGGCCGATGCGCCCGACCATCAAGCTGGACGCGACCATGACCACCGAGTTCCGGCCGGCCACCATGGAGGTGGACTGGATCCGCGAGTACCGGAACTAGCCGAGCTGGGTGAAGGTGATCGTCTCGTACGGCCCGCGCACACCCGTCTCGTACAGCAGACCCACCGTGGACCCGTTGAGCCGCACCAGGTCCGAGTAGGCGGCCGGGGCTTCGGAGACCCGGTGCAGCTGCCACCAGGTCCGGCCCTGGTCGGTGCTGGCCCGGACCGACATCGCCCGGCGGGCGGCCGGGTCGGCGGGTCCGGAGTACAGCAGCAGACCGGGATCCGCCGCCTGCAGCACGCTGCCCTGCACCCTCGGTCCCTCGATCGTCCTTTGTGGACGGTACGGTGAACTGAGGGTGCGGCCGCCGTCGGTGCTGACCGCGTCCAGCCTGCCGGCGAGCGTGCCCTGGTTGCGGCTGGAGAAGTACAGGCGGCCGTCCGGCAGCTGGGCGACGGTGGTCTCGTTGGCCGCGATCGCGGTGTCGGCGCGGTCCTCGGTGAAGCCGATCCGCCAGCTGTGGCCGCCGTCGTCGCTGAGCAGGGCGTGCCCGCCGTGGTACTTCTGCTCGGCCCCGGTGTCCGCCGAGCCGGGCGGTGGCGCGCTGGAGTGGTTGGCGGGCACCACGATCCGGCCCTGCCTGGTGGTGATCGCGTGGCCGGGGCCGGTGGCGTACCAGCGCCAGTCCGGCTTCTTCGCCGCCGAGGTGATCTCCCGTTCCGGCGTCCAGCTGCGGCCGTTGTCCTTGCTGCGCTGGAGGAACACCCGCCGGGTGTCGGCCGGGGACACCGCGCCGGTCATGATCTCCCGTTCGGTGACCGGGCCGTTGCGGGTGGTCAGCAGCAGCACCTCGCCGCCGGGCAGCACCACCGGGGCCGGGTTGCCCGCGGTGGCCTCGCCGTTGCGGGAGACCACCGACAGCGGTCCCCAGGTGCAGCCGCCGTCGCTGGAGCGGCGCAGCACCACGTGGATCGCGCCGGTGTCGCCCGCGGAGTGCACCCGGCCCTCGGCGAAGGCCAGCACCTCACCGGAGGCAGCGCGCACCACCGCCGGGATGCGGAAGGTGTGGTAGCCCTCGGTGCCGGAGGTGTAGGGCACGGAGGTGCAAGGTGTGGGCTGGATGGTGTCCAGGGGCAGCCGGAGCACCTGGGCGTCCGGCAGCTCGGCGTTGCTCAGCCGGAGGCGGTCCAGTTCGGCCTTGGTCAGCGCGCGGGTGTGCAGCCGGACCTCGTCCAGCGCACCGTCGAAGCGCTGGCTGTGGTCCAGCCGCTGGCCCAGCACCAGCTGGAAGGACACCCGCTGGGTCACCGGGCCCGCCACCGCGGCGGCCGAACCGGCCAGCACGCCGTCCACCCAGAGCAGCAGCCGCCCGGCTGATCGTTGCAGGGCGACGTGGTGCCACTGGTTGTCGTCGTAGGCCTTGGTGGTGGTCACCGAGCTGCTGCCGCTGGGCGTGGTGATCCGGGCGATCAGCCGCTGGTTCGCCGGTTCGGCGCGCAGCCACAGTTGCGGGGCGGTCTCCCCCATGCCGCCCAGCCACAGCAGGACCTGCTCGCGCTGGGTCCCGCCGTAGCGGAACCAGGTGCTGAAGGTGAGCTCGCCCTCGCCAGGCAGCCGGGCGCGGTCGTAGGGCACCCGCAGGTAGTCCTCCGCGCCGTCTAGCTCCAAGCCCTTGCCGAACCGGCCGGCGGTCAGCGCGGGACCGCCGATCGCGTTGGCGTCCTTGTGGATCCGGGAGGTGTCGGGGGTGGCCGGACCGGGTGGGTTGCGCCAGCCGAGGTCGTCCTCGGTGAAGCGAGTGAACCGGATCTCGTCCCTGGCGTCGACCTTGCCGCCCTCGTACAGCAGCCCGATCCGGGCGCTGGGCACGGCCGGGTCGCTGAGCTGCACCAGGTCGGAGTAGCCGGACCAGTCCGAGGTGATCCGGGTGCCCTGCTCGGCGTTCTCCCAGCTGCGGCCGTGGTCGTAGGAGGAGCGGATGGTCATCCAGCGGCGGCGGTCGGTGTCGGCCGGGGCGGAGAACAGCAGCCGGTCCGGGCGGCCGGTGCGTTCCAGCCGCAGCACCGCGCCCTGCACGGTCGGCATGACCAGGTCCGGGATGGCCTGGAACCGCTGGCTGAAGGTGCTGCCACCGTCCTTGCTGATCGCGAAGCTGTGGTTGCCGACCGCGCTGCCGCCCTGTTCCCTGGCCCCGGCGTAGACCGAGCCGTCGGCGAGCTCGGTGACGGTGAGCTCCTGTGGTTTCAACGGGAACGGCCCGCCGTGCGGGAAGGTGATGCTGTCCACCGCGCCGACCTGCCAGGTCTTGCCGTGGTCGTCGCTGTAGACCAGCGCGGCCTCGTTGGCCACCGACTTGCTGCTGCCCCGGTCGCTGGTCTCCCCGCACACGCCGAAGACCAGGCGTCCCTTGTGCGGGCCGCGGGTCAGCTGGATGCCGTGGCCGGGACCGGTGGCGTACCAGTAGTCCCAGGCGGGCAGCTTGACCTGGGCGCTCATCTCCACCGGCGTCGACCAGGTGAGCCCGTCGTCGTCGCTGTGCTGCACGTGCGGGGTGCGCTTGCACGGCACGTCACAGGGTTTGTCGTCGGTGCGGCCCTTGTTGTAGCTGGTGAACAGGAAGATCCGGCCGGTGTCGTGGTCCACGATCGGCACCGGGTTGCCGTGGGTGTCCCCCTTGCCCTCGTTGACCAGCCGCAGCGGCGACCAGGTCTGCCCGCCGTCGGTGGAGCGTTTGAGCACCACGTCGATGTCACCGGTGTCCCCGCAGTTGAGCACCCGGCCCTCGGCGAAGGCCAGCAGCGAGCCCTGCGCGGTGCGCACCACCGCGGGGATGCGGAAGCAGTGGTAGCCGGTTTCGTTGGCGGCCTTGAACACCGCCTGCTCGACCGGTTGCGCGGCCGCGCCCGGTGCGGTCAGTCCGGCCAGCAGCAGGAGTAACAGGGAGAACAACGCTGTCACGCGCACGGCGGGTTTCCTCTCGGCTCACAGCTCCGGGTGGACACAGCGGTAGGTGTGCTCGCCGAGGACGGTGAGCGGGGGCAGTTCGGCGGCGCACTCGGCGGTGGCCTTCCAGCAGCGGGTGCGGAAGTTGCAGCCGCTGGGCGGGTTGGTGGCCGAGGGCACCGGTCCATTGAGGACGATCGGCTCGACGGCGTGCCGCAGGCTCGGCGTGGCCGAGAACAGCGCGCGCATGTAGGGGTGGCGGGCGGCGGCGGGCACCGCGGCGGCCGGGGCGCGTTCCACGATCCGGCCCAGGTACATGGTGACGATGTGGTCGCTCATCCGCTGCACGGTCTGGATGTCGTGCGAGACGAACACCATGGCCAGGCCGAGCCGTTCGCGCAGCTCCACCAGCAGGTTGAGGATCTGCGCGCGCACCGAGACATCCAGCGCCGAGGTCGGTTCGTCGGCGACCAGCAGCGCGGGCCGCAGGGCCAGCGCCCGCGCGATGGCCACCCGCTGCCGCTGCCCGCCGGAGAGCTGGCCGGGCAGCGCGTCGGCCACGCTGCCGGGCAGGCCCACCAACGACATCAGCTCGCGCACCCGGTCGGCGCGTTCGGCCGGGGTGCCCTCGCGGTGCACGTCCAGCGGATCGCGGATGATCTTGGCGATGGGCAGGCGGCGGTTCAGCGCGGTGGCCGGGTCCTGGAAGATCATGCCGACATCGCGGCCGAACCGGCTGGCGCGTGCGGTGGCGGTCATCTCCCACAGCGACTCGCCGCGGTAGCGCACGGTGCCCTGGGTGGGCCGTTGCAGGCCGACGATCACCTTGGCCAGCGTGGACTTCCCGCAGCCGGACTCGCCGACCACGCCGATGGTCTGCCCGGCGGCCAGGGTGAGGCTGGCGTCGGTGAGCGCGTAGACGTGGTCGTGGCCGAACAGCTTGGCGGCGCGGATCCGGTGCACCACGTGGACGCCGTCGAGTTCCAGCAGGCTCATCGCGCCTCCAGCAGCTCGGTCCGCTCCGCCGGGAAGTGGCAGGCGATGAGGTGGTCCGCCTGGTCGCCGATCCGCTCCGGTGGTTCCCGGTGGCAGACCGCGCGGGCGGCCGGGCAGCGGTCGGCGAAGCGGCAGCCGGGCGCGAAGTCCGCAGGCGAGGGCACCACGCCCTTGATCTGGGTGAGTGTTTCCCGTTTGTCCTCAAGGGAAAGCACCGCGGAGAGCAGGCCGCGGGTGTAGTGGTGCCGCGGTGAGCCGACGATCCGCGCGGTCGCGCCCAGCTCGGCGACCTGGCCGCCGTACATCACCACCACCCGGTCGGCGATCTCGGAGACCAGCGCGAGGTCGTGCGAGACCAGGATCAGCGCGAAGCCCAGCTCGGCCTGCAACCGCAGCAGCAGCTGCACGATCTGGGCCTGCACGGTGACATCCAGCGCGGTGGTCGGCTCGTCGGCCACGATCAGTCCCGGGCTGCGGGAGAGCGCCATCGCGATGAGCACCCGCTGCCGCTGCCCGCCGGAGAGCTCGTGCGGGTAGGCGCGCAGTGTCCTTTGTGGATCGAGGTTGACCAGTTCGAGGAGCTCGGCCGGGGTGCGGGTGCCGCCGCGGCGGGTGAACTGCTTGAGCTGGCTGCGAATGGTCATCGCCGGGTTGAGCGAGCTGAGCGCGTCCTGGTAGATCATCGCCAGGTCCTGGCCGAGGTAGTGGCGGCGCTGCCGGGGTGTCAGGCCGAGCAGGTTCTCCCCGGCGAAGCGGATCTCCCCGGAGACGCGGGCGTTGTCCGGCAGCAGGCCCATGATGGCCAGTGAGGTCAGCGACTTGCCGCAGCCGGACTCGCCGATCAGGCCCAGCACCTCGCCCGACCGCACCGTGAAGGACACCTCGTCCACCACGTTGACCCCGTTGTGCCGGTCCGGGAAGGAGATCGCCAGCTTCGACACCGCCAGCACGGTCTCCCGGCCCGCCAGGTCGCGGGCCCGCCGGTGCAGCCGCTCCCCCGCCTCGCGCAGTCCCTCGATCGGCAGCACCGGCTCGGCCCCGGCCGGTTCTTCGCTGGTGGCAACGGCTTTCGCCGCCTGACCGGCCTGCGCGCGCCGGGCCGAGGGGGTGGCCCAGGCGTCCGAGATGCCCTCGGAGAGCACGTTCAGCGCGAGCACGGTGACCAGGATGAGCAGGCCGGGGAACAGGGTGGCCCACCAGCCGCCGGTGAGCACCAGGTCCTTGCCGTTGGCCAGCACCGAGCCCCAGGACGGGTCCGGCTGCTGGATGCCCGCGCCGATGAAGGACAGCGAGGCCTCGAACACGATCGCGTCGGCCACCATCACCGTGCAGAACACCAGCACCGGCGCGGCGCAGTTGACCGCGACGTGCTTGGCCAGGATGTAGGCCCGGCGGGCGCCGATGATCCGTTCCGCGGCCACGTAGTCCTCGCGGTACTGGGCCAGCACGTTGGCCCGCACCACCCTGGCCACCGAGGGCGTGTTCAGGAAGGCGATGGCCAGCACCAGCACCTCGATGCCGCGGCCGAAGACCGCGACCAGCACCGCGGCCAGCGCGATGCCGGGGAAGGCCATCACCACGTCCAGGACGCGCATCGCGGTCTCGTCCAGCGCGCGCCGGGAGGTGGCGGTGACCGCGCCGATCACCGCACCGGCCACCAGGGCCAGCGCGGTGGCGCCCAGGCCGATGGCCAGCGACCAGCGGGCGCCGTGCAGCAGCCGGGCGAAGATGTCCCGCCCGGCGGAGTCGGTGCCGAACCAGTGTTCCGCGCTCGGCCCGGCCACCGCCGCGCCGGTCAGGTAGGGGTCCCCGGCGAAAAGCGGGGCGAGCAGGGCCAGCAGTGCCAACAGGACCAGCACCGCGAGGGCGAGCAGGGACGGGAGCTTGAGGCGGCGCGTCACGAGTGGCTCCGCAGGCGTGGGTTGGCGATCAGGTAGAGGATGTCGACGATCAGGTTGACCAGCACGAAGCCCAGCGCGATCGTGATCACGAAGCCCTGCACCTTCGCGGTGTCGCCGTCGGTGACCGCCTGGATCATGTTCTGCCCCATGCCCGGCAGCGCGAACATGGTCTCGATGACCACCGCGCCGCCGAGCAGGTAGCCCAGCCGCAGCCCGAGCACGGTGAGCGGGGTGACCATCGCGTTGCGCAACACGTTGCGCCCCACCACGACCACCGGCGGCAGCCCGCCGCCGCGGGCGGTGCGCACGTAGTCCTTGTCCAGCTCCTCCACCATCGAGGTGCGGATGATCCTGGTCAGCTGGGCGGCCACCGGCAGGGCCAGGGACACCGCGGGCAGCGCCATCGAGTTCAGCCAGCCGCCGAGGGAGTCGGCCGGGCTGATGTAGCCGCTGGTGGGGAACAACCCTTGGCCGACGGCCAGCCACTGCACCAGCAGCAGCGCGATCCAGAACGCGGGCGCGGCCACCCCGGCCAGCGTGACCAGCCGGATCAGCTGGTCCGGCCAGCGGTCCCGGAACAGCGCCGAGAGCACGCCCAGCGGCACCGCCAGCAGCAGGCTGATCACCAGGCCCAGCAAGGTCAGTTGCACGGTGAGCGGCAGCGCGGTGGTGATGGTCTCGGCCACCGGCTGCTTGGTGATCAGGCTGGTGCCGAAGTCACCGTGCAGCAGTAGCCAGACGAAGCGCAGGTACTGCACCGGCAACGGGTCCAGCAGCCCGTTCTCCCGCCGGAACCGCTCCAGCTGCTCCGGGGTCGCGTTGGCCCCGTCGAAGGCGGCCAGCGCCGGGTCCACCGGGGAGAAGCGCATCACCACGAAGACGAACAGGGTGACCCCGAGCAGCAGCGGCACCAGCGCCAGCAGCCGCCCGAGCAGCATCCGCAGCACGATCAAGGAGGCCTCCGCTCAGCCGGTCGGCTTGGCCTGGTTGAGGTTGAGCCCCGGGTAGCCCTGGGCGCGGACCCCGCCGAGGGTCCGGGGATCCCACGCGGTCCCGTTCTGGGTGAAGACGATCGGGTACACCACGGCCTGGTCGGCGAGCAGGTCCAGCGCCTGCTTGACCAGCGCCGCGCGCTCCCCGTCCGCGCCGGTGGCCGAGGTCCGGTCCAGCAGCCGCGACAGCTCCTGTGCCTGCGGCCCTTTCCACTTGGCGTACTTGGGCGCGACTCCGGAGCCCGCGTAGTAGTAGCGGATGAGCAGGTCGGGGTCGTTGCCGAACTGCTCGGCGTTCTGCGTGGTGGCCACCACCTGGAAGTCCGCGCCGCTGTCCAGCTTGGAGAACAGCGCCTTGGTGTCCTGTGCGTCCACTGTGGACTGCACCCCGATGGCGTCCCAGCCCTCCTTGAGCACGTTGACGCAGTCGGCGACCAGGGTGGTGTTGGTGGTGAGCAGGGTGATCCGCAGGTCGCCGGCCCCGGCCTGCCGCAACAGTTCCCGTGCCTTGCCCGGGTCGTAGCCCAGGTCGTTGGCGGCGGGCTGGGCGACCAGCTTGGGGTTGATGAAGGAGGTGCCGGCGGTGCCCTTGCCGCGCAGGCCGACCTCGATCATCTTCTTCTTGTCGATGGCGTGGTGCAGGGCCTGGCGCACCAGCTTGTTATCGAAGGGCGGTCGCGCGGTGTTGAACATCAGCCACAGGTTGTTGCCGCCGTCGGCGAACTCCACCGTGCGCCCGTCCGCGCGCAGCTGGTCGGCGTTGGCCGCCGGGATGTTCTCCACGATCTGCACCGCGGGCCGGGCCCCGGAGATCTTGGCCACCCGGGGCGCGGCCTCCACGATGGAGTTCCACAGCATCCGGCGGTACACCGCGGGCCGCGTCCCGTTGTAGGCGTCGAAGCGCTCGAACCTGGTGTGCGACAACGGGGCCTGCTCCACCACCCGGTACGGCCCCGACCCGACCACCTTGCCGGCCACCGCGTCCTGCCACCGGCCCTCGAAGACGTGCTTGGGCACGATCTTCACCGTCTGGATCCGTTGCAGCGCATAGTGGAACGGCCCGGCCAGCAGGAACTCCACCGAGTGCTCCCCGGTCTTGCGGACCTCCTTCAGCCAGGGCGTGAGAAAGGTCCGGACCAGCACGTTCTCCGCTGGGTCTAGTGCCCTGGCGTAGGTGAACACGACGTCGTCGGCGGTGACCGGCCGCCCGTCGTGCCACTGTGCGCCCGCCCGCAGCTCGAAGGCGAGCCGGGTGCCGGTGGCCTCGGGCAATGCCTTGGCCAGCCCCGGATACGGCTCGCGGGTGAGCGGATCGCCCTCCACCAGTGCCTCGTAGCAGTGCAGCATCGCGGCCATGGCGAAGGCCGAGGCGGTTTGCAACGGGTCCCAGGTCTGGTTGTTGCCGTAGCCCACCACCGCGGTCAGCGACTCCTTGGTGTCGCCGGTGGAGTTGGTGGAGGCGGGCCCGCCGCAGGCGCCCAGCGTCGAGGAGAAGGCCGCGGCCGCGCCGGCGAGTCCGGTGAGGCGCAACAGATCCCGCCGGCTCAACGGCTGACCGGATCCGAACCGAGTCGTGGACACCCGGCCTCCTCTGCTCTGAGATAGGACGTCCCATGTCCAATGACTGGGCAACCATAGGACGCGGCCCCTGGCCGGTCAAGGTTTCCGGGCAGCGCCCAGGTTGACCAACAGTCCCACCCCGGTGACCGCCGCGGCGAGAAGTCCCAGCCGGGCCGGGGTGAGCTGCTCCTGGAGCAGTCCGCCCGCCGCGCCGCCCAGTGCCACGCCGAGGTAGATGGCCGAGTTGTTCAACCCCAGCAACAGGGCCGAGGCGCTGGGCGCGCGTTCGACGAACCGGCTCTGCTGCGGCACCACCGGCAGCGACACGCACACACCCCAGCCCACCGCCCAGACCACGGCGACCACCAGGTCGTGCACGGCCAGCGGGCTCAGCGCGAGCAGCACGGCGGCCGCGGCCAGGCCGCCGGTGACCACGTGCCGCGGCGGGTAGCGGTCGGCGAGCCTGCCCGCCACGGTGTTGCCGACCATGTTGCCCACGCCCCAGGCCAGCAGCACCACGGTCAGCGCGGTGGCCGAGCCGCCGGTGGCCCCGGCCAGCGCCGGGGAGATGTAGGTGTAGAGCACGTGCGTGCCGGCCAGGGTCAGCGTGGTGACCGCGAGCAGGCCGAACACCCACGGTTCCCGCAGCGGCGCCAGCCGGGCGCGCAACCGTTCGGCGGGCAGCGCGATCGGCGGCAGCAACCGGGCCACGCCGAGTGCGGCCAGCACGCCGAGCCCGGCCACCGCCCACAGGGTCAGCCGCCAGTCCGCGCCGCCGATCAAGGTGCCCGCGGGCAGCCCGAAGGCGATGGCCAGGGTCAGCCCGCCCATCACCACCGCCAGCGCCCGGCCGCGGCGCTCCGGCGGGGCGATCGCGGCCGCGGCGCTGAACGCGGCCGCGCCGATCAGCCCGGCCCCGGCCGCGGTGAGCACCCTGGCCAGCAGCACGGTCAGGTAGTCCGGGCCGAGCGCGGTGGCGATGTTGCCCAGGGTGAACACCGCCAGCGCCAGCAGCAACGCCTTCCGCCGGTCCAGCCCGCTGGTCAGCGCGCCCAGCACCGGCGCGGACACTGCGAAGGCCAGCGCGAACCCGGTGACCAGCTGCCCGGCCGCGGCCAGGCCCACCTGGAGGTCGGCGGCGATCTGCGGCAGCAGCCCGGCGATGATGAAGCCGTCGGTGCCCACCGCGAACAGCGCGGTCGCCAGCGGCAGCAGCTGGGCGAACAGCGGTTTCTGCTTGGTCAGGTTGTCATTTCCTTCTCGGGTGTCCATGCCGATCACCCTGCGCGCGGGCACTTGCCGTGCGCTGTCCGTCCGCTGTCCGCCGGTACTGTGAGCGGGTGCGGTTCGGAGTGCTGGGTCCACTCGCGGTGTGGACCGCCGAGGGCGCACCCGTCCCGGTTCCCGGTCCCGAGGTGCGCGCTCTGCTGGCCGCGCTGCTGGCCCGCGAGGGCGCGTGGACCCCGGTGCCCACGCTGATCGACGACCTGTGGCAGGCGGACCTCCCGGCGAACCCGGTCAACGCGCTGCAGATCCGCGTCTCCCGCCTGCGCCGCGCCCTGGACGCCGCCGAACCGGGCGCCCGCGCCCTGATCGAGTACCGCGCGGACAGCTACCGCCTCCAGGCCCCCACCGACGCCGCCGAGTTCCAGGCCCTGCTCCGCCGCGCGCGCACCGCCGCCCCGCACTCCCGCGCCGCCCACCTGACCGAGGCCCTGGCGCTATGGCGCGGCCCGGCCCTGCCCGAGTTCGCCGAGGACCCCTTCGCCGCCCCGGTGCGCCAGCGCTGGCAGGAGCAACAGCTGACCGCCGTGGCCGACCTGGCCGAAGCCCGCCTGGCCCTCGGCGAGCAGCACACCGCCCTGGCCGAGCTCGCCGAGTGGGTGCGCCGCCACCCTGCCCACGAACGCCTGCGCGCCGGCCACCTGCGTGCCCTGTACCTGGCCGGCCGCCAGCCCGAGGCGCTGGCCGGTTACGCCGAGTTCCGCGCCCACCTGACCGAGCAGGGCCTCGACCCCAGCCCGACCCTGATCGCCCTGCACCAGGCGATCCTCACCAGGGACCCCGCCCTGATCCCCGAGCCGGTCCGCCACCCCGGCAACCTGCCCGCCCCGGTCACCGAGCTGATCGGCCGTGACACCACCCTCGCCGACCTGTGCAAAGCCCTCGCCACCGCCCGCCTGGTGACCCTCACCGGCCCCGGCGGCGTGGGCAAGACCCGCCTGGCCCTGGCCGCCGCGGCCGAACACACCGAACCAGACGGCGCCTGGCTGGTCGAACTCGCCGGGGTACGTGCCGCCGACCCCCTGGCCGAGGCGGTGATGACCGTGCTCGGCATCCGGGAGAACACCATGCTCGGCCCCATCCCCGCCGCCGACCCCCTGGACCACCACCACCGCCTCACCGCCTACCTGGCGGGCAAGCGACTCCTGCTCCTGCTGGACAACTGCGAACACCTCATCGACGAGGTCGCCACCCTGTCCCGCACCCTCCTGCACGCCGCCCCCGGCCTGCGCATCCTCACCACCAGCCGCGAACCCCTGTCCACCCCCGGCGAACTGGTCCACCCCGTCACCCCACTGGACCTGCCTGCCGACCACGAAGACCCGCTCCAGTCCAGCGCCGTCCGCCTGTTCCACGCCCGAGCCCAAGACGCCGACCCGGCCTTCACCCTCACCCCGGCGAACACCCCCGCCGTCACGACCCTGGTCCGCGACCTGGACGGCCTCCCCCTGGCCCTGGAACTAGCCGCTGCCAAGATCCGCTCCCTCGGCGTGCACCAGCTCGCCGCCCGCCTGGACGACCGCTTCCGCCTGCTCGCCGGCGGAAACCGAGGCGCCCCAGCCCGCCAGCGCACCCTGCACGCGGTGCTGGACTGGAGCTGGGACCTGCTCACCGACCCGGAACGAGTGGTGCTGCGCCGCCTGGCAGTACTCGACGGCGGCACCCTGTTCGCGATCGAGGCGATCTGCGCCGACACTCCGCCGCCGGGGACCGCGCCGACCCGCGCCGACCCCGCTGGTCCTGGCCCGGCCCTCGCGGCGCACGAGGCCGCCAAGGTGCTCGGCCCCGGCCCGGCCGTTCCGGCGCGAGACGTCGCCGAGGTGCTCTCCCGCCTCGTCGACCGCTCGATGGTCACCGTGGTCGACGGCGGCGCGCGCTACCGCCTGCTGCACACCGTCGCCGCCTACGCCCGCACCCGCCTGACCGACTCCGGCGAGGCGGAAGCCGTGCGCGCCAGGCACTCCCACTACTACCTCACCCTGGCCGAGACCACCCCCAGCGCCGACCTGACCACCCTCGACGCCGAACGCGGCAACCTCCAGTGCGCCCTGGACACCGCCGTCGCCCAGCAGCACGCCGCCCACGCCCTGCGCCTGGCCGACGCCCTGGCCTGGTACTGGCTGCGGCGCGGCCGGGTGCGCCAGGCCGCCCGCTGGTGCGCCGAGGCGCTCGCGCTGCCCGGACCGCCCGCGGCCGCGCGGGCGCGGGTGCGCTGCTGGGCCGCGGGCATCGCGATCGTCGCCGACCTCGAACCCGGCCAGGCGGCCAGCGCCCGCACCGCCCTCACCGCCTTCGACGGCCTGGACGACCCGGTGGGCGAGGCGATGGCGCACTGGTTCCTCGGCTACGTCCTGCTGCACTCCGGCGACCTGGACACCAGCGAGGAACTGGCCGCCCGCGCCGCGACCGCCTTCCGCGCCCTCGGCCACTCATGGGGCCTGGCCGTCACCACCTGCGTGCAGGCCAACCACGCCCTGACCCGGGGCGACCTGACCACCGCGCACACCCACGCCGAAGCCGCGGTCGCCCTGTTCCGCGCGGTCGGCGACCGCGGTGGCGAACTGCTCACCACCTACCCACGCGCCACCCTCGCCGAACTGCACGGCGATTACGACCTGGCCGAGCGGCTGCACCGCGACGGCCTCGCCCTGGCCGAAGACCTCGGCATGTGGGCCGAGGCCGCCGACCGGCTGTGCGGCCTCGGCCGCATCGCGCTGCTCCGCGGCGACCACCGCGCCGCTCGCGACCTGCTCACCCGGGCAGGTGAACTGGCCACCGAACGCGGCTTCAAACCCGGCCAGGTGCACGTCGCCCTCACCCAGGGCCAGCTCGCCCGCCGCACCGGCGACTTCCCCGAGGCCGAAGACCGCCTCAGCCAAGCCGCCGCCTGGTACCGCCGCACCGGCCGCGCCCCCGGTTACACCACCGTCCTCACCGAACTGGGCCACCTGGCCAACCACCAGGGCAACCCCGCTCAAGCCCGAACCCACCACACCCAGGCCCTGGCCTTCGCCCGTCAGCTGGGCAACCCGCACGCCGAAGCCACCGCCCTGGAAGGCCTGGCAGCCACCCACCTTTCTGACGCCCCAACGGAATCCGCCCGCTTGCTGGGCGCGGCCCACCGCTTGCGCGAGAGCACCGGAACTCCGCTGGCCGACCGGAGCGACCTGGACCGGATCACCGCGGCGACCCGGGATGCCTTGGGAGCGCAGGCATTCACGCTCGCGTTCAGCAACGGTTCCGCCGCAGCCGCACCCAGCTGAGCGAACGCACCCGGGCCAGCGGAGAACAGCCCCGGCGGGGAGCGCCACACCGGATCCGGCGGCCAGCGGCGCACCAGCTCCAGCTCCAGCGGCAGCGGCAGCGGCACACTGCCTCCGGAGACCAGCGGCACACCACCTCCGGCGGCCACTCAGGGTGCGGTCGTTCTCCAGCCCGGCTGCACCTCATTCTACGGCGGCGCACCTAGGGCAAGCGCGGTTTATCCACAGGGAGGCAGGCTGCGGCGAGTTGTCCACAGGGCCGGGCGGAGCGGGTTGCTCAGCGCTCGACGATGGTGAAACCGTGGGGCACGGCCTTGGCGAGGAACAGCGGCGCCTTGCCCTGGGCCGGACGTGCGGACCGCCAGAGTGCGGACTCGCGTTGCTCACGCATCGCCGCCGACACGGCGCCCAGGTCGAAGTCCCGGCGGAGGGCGCCGCTGGAGGCGAGCATGTGCACGGCCTCGTAGATCGATTCGGTGATGCTGGACAGCGGTGCGGCGGTGGCGCCGAACCGTTTCCGGTAACGGTGGAGAAAGGCGGTGTTGGTTGCGGAGTCGACCTCTTGGAAGTAGCTGAACGCGCTGTACACACCCTGGGCGGCGATGCCGCCGGTCAGCTCGCGGGTGGACTCGTCGAAGGCCATGGACAGCGTCCGGCAGCGGGACCGCAGGCCCGCGGCATGGCTCTGGCGCTCGAAGTGGGCTTCGTCGGAGCCGACGAAGGTGGAGACCACCAGGCTGGCGCCGGTGCTGATGATCTCCTCGATGATGTCGGCGAAGTCCTTGGTGCCCAAGGGTTTGTACCGTTCGGCGACCACCGAGCCGCCGAGCCGTTCGATGATGCGGCGGGCCTCGCGGTTGCACACGCGCGGCCAGACGTAGTCATCGCCGCACAGGAAGGTGCGGCCGCCGGTCTCGGCGACCAGCGCGGGCAGCGCGGCGCGCAACTGGGCGGAGGGCCGCTCCCCCAGGCGCACCACGTTGGGCGAGTAGCGGCCGCCCTCGTTGATCGGCGTGTGCACGAGCAGGACACCCAGCCGCCGGGCCCAGCGGGCCAGGGCGGGGAACACAGCGGAGGTGCAGTTGGTGATCACCACCCGGCAGCCGTCGGCGTGGACCAGTCGGCGGAGCTGTTCGGCGCCGATGTCCGGCGAGCTGGCGTCGTCGCGGACCACGACCTGGAGCTGGCAGCCGTCCACGCCGCCGTCGGCGTTGACCTCGTCGGCGGCCATCCTGGCCAGGTTCTCACTCGGCCCGCCGAAGATGCTGGCCGGTCCGGACTTGCTGACCAGCACGCCGATCCGGATCGTGCGCGGTCCGGCCAGCTCCTCAAGGGGGTCGTAGCCACGCTGCCGCAGCAACCAGGTGACCGCGTCGTCGGGCACCTCGACGCCGAGGCGGACGGTGGTGCCGCGACCGCCGTTGGTCAGGGTCATGGTGCAGGAGACCCGGCCGGGCCAGGGCACCTGCTGCTCGATGACGATCTTGTGCGGCGGGTCCAGGTAGGCGATGCGGCCCACGGCCTCGATGGTCGGGCTCTGCGGGTCGGCCGGGTTGACCGGGAGCTCGAAGCGGACCAGTCCGCCGACCATGAACGCGTCGTAGTCCGCGCCGAAGAGCCAGCCCGCCGCTTTGTCCTGTCCCAGCAGTCCGAAGACATCCCCCGGTGGCAGGGCGACGTCCCGCTGCTGCGTCAGTACGAGGTTCCCCACCTGCGCTGTTCCGCCTCCGGATCGCGGTGCTTCTCCGTGATCGTAGCGAGTCCGTCCAGCGACGCTCCGTACAGGGTGCTCAGGAACGCCACCACATCGTTGATCGGCTCGACCCGGAGGGAGTAGTAGCGATATTTGCCCGCGCGGCGCTCCTGCACCATGCCGGCCTCGCGCAACACCTTGAGCTGCATCGACACCGCGGTGCGGCCGATGTGCTCGATGTGCCCGGCCAGCTGGGTGACGGTCAGTTCGCCGTGCTCGCGCAGCAGGCTGAGCACGGTGCGACGGGTGTCGTCGGCCAACGCGTCAAATGCGGACGCACCACCGCCCACAGCAACCACCCACCATGCTCGCTCGGCCCCCACGACCGCCCCAATTTGATCACTGTAGGCGATCCACCCGGTAACCAGCAAGACAAGTGGGTGATTCTCCGGCACCCAACCGGCGCAGAGCGGTCAGCCACTCGCGTCAAGATCCATTGACACGTAACGGTAGGCTCAATACGCTTCGGTAACTCGGCGCGCCCACTACCGCAGACGGAGGGGATTTTCGGCCATGGGAACAGTCCCTCCCAGTATCGAAGATCTCCGCGCGCTTGCCAAGCGTTACAACTTCACCCTCGAGGACGCCGACCTGGAGTCCTTCCGCGGGCTGATGATCCCCACGCTGGCCAGCTACGACGCGGTGGAGAAGCTCTACGCCGAGCACGCCCCGCCGATGCCCAGCCGCAGCTACGCCGTGCCCAGCCCGGCGGAGAACCCGCTCAACGCCTGGCAGCTCTACACCGAGCTGTCCACCCGCGAGGACGGCCCGCTGGCCGGGCGCAGGGTGGTCATCAAGGACAACATCGCGGTGGCCGGCGTGCCGATGGGCAACGGCTCCCGCTCGTTACAGGGCTTTGTGCCGAGGCAGGACGCCACCGCGGTGCGCAGGCTGCTCGACGCGGGCGCGACCATCGTCGGCAAGGGCACCTGCGAGGACCTCTGCTACTCCGCGGGCAGCCACACCGCCCACTCCGGCCCGGTGCGCAACCCGTGGGACCCCGAGCGCACCTCCGGCGGCTCCTCCTCCGGGCCCGCGGTGCTGGTGGCCACCGGCGAGGCCGACCTGGCCCTCGGCGGCGACCAGGGCGGCTCGATCCGCATCCCGGCCGCCTTCTGCGGCGTGGTCGGCCACAAGCCGACCCACGGGCTGGTGCCCTGCACCGGCGCGTTCAGCATGGACAACACCCTCGACCACCTGGGCCCGATCACCCGCACCGTGCGCGATGCCGCGCTGATGCTGACCGCGCTGGCCGGATACGACCCCGAGGACCCGCGCCAGGACTCCGCGCTCAAGCCGCGCGACTACCTCAAGCGCCTGGACGAGGGCGTCAAGGGCCTGCGGATCGGCCTGCTCACCGAGGGTTTCGACATCCCAGGGCTGTCCGAGGCCGGGGTGGACGACGCCGTCCGCAACGCCGCCCACGCCCTGGCAGAGGCGGGCGCGCGGGTCACCCCGATCTCGGTGCCCTGGCACCGCACCGGCATGGCCGTCTGGACGGTCATCGCCACCGACGGCATCGCCTGGCAGATGATCGAGGGCAACGGGATCGGCCGGAACTGGGCCGGGCGCTACGACCCCGAGCTGATCGCGCACTTCGGCCGCGGCCGCGCCGAGCACGCCGACGCCTTCTCCGAGACGGTCAAGCTGGTCACCCTCAACGGCGGCTACACCATCGACCGGTACCACGGCGCGCACTACGGCATGGCGCAGAACCTGGTGCCGCACCTGATCAAGGGCTACGACCAGGCGCTGGCCGAGGTCGACGTGCTGGTGCTGCCCACCGCCCCGCACGTGCCCAAACCACTGCCCGGCCCGGGGGCCAGCCGCGAGGAGTACGTGGCCGCCGCGCTGGGCCTGGTGCCCAACGTGGCCCCCTTCGACGCCAGCGGCCACCCCGCGATCGCCGTGCCCGCCGGCCGGGTGGACGGGCTGCCGGTGAGCATGATGATCGTCGGACCACATCACCGTGACGACCTGTGCCTGCGCGTGGCCAGGGCCGTCGAGACCGCGCTGGGTGGCTTCCCGCCCGCACCCGCGCACGCCTTCGCCGCGACCAGGGAGCAGCCATGACCATCCTGCCCGAGCACGGGCTGCCCGCGGAGTTCGGCAGTCCCAGCCCCGAGCAGCTGCTCTTCTACTGGATGCCGGTGGAGGGCAGGCGGCACGCCATCTGTGGCGCGCACGGCTCGCACCGGCCGGGCCAGCCCGCGGACACCCTGTGCGGACGCCAGGTGCTCACCCGCACCGCCTCCGAGCACGAGTGGATCCGCTGGGCGACCTGCGACGACTGCTGGCACATCGCCAAGACCGCGCAGGCCGCGCTGTCCCGCCGGAACTGATCTCGAAAATGCCGTTGCGAGCGCCGAACACGGCGGATTAGCGTGGCGGTACACGAGAGAGGAGGTGGTCCAGCGTTGGATATCAACAGGACTCGTGAGGTGGCTGTCCGCTAGGACCGCCTTCGGCTTCACTGAGCGAATTCCAGACAGCTACCGGCCCCCGGACCTCCGAGCCCAGTCCGACTCGGCCCACCCAGCTACCGGTGGGAGACAGGTCCGGGGGTTGCTGTCTGTCTGGGGACCGCTAGAGACCGCTCAGCGCTGCCCCTGCCACCAGCACACCGGCCGCGATCAGCCGGAACAGCCAGGGCACCGTCTTCTCCGTCAGCAGCGCGGCCAGCAGGTAGGCCACCGCGGCCACCACCGCCATCTCCACCGAGGGCAGCGCCGGGGTGAACCCGAACAGGCCGCCGATCCGGCTGAGCAGGAACACCAGCACCGGCCCGAGCAGCGCGATGAAGGCGTTGCCCGCCACCTGGAGCATGCCCAGCAGCCACCAGCCCACCGTCACCGCCAGCAGCGTCACCACCCCGACCATGATCCCGGGGCTGGTCAGCGAGTCGACGGGCGCCCAGCCCCGGGAGGCGTCGCACGGCTCGCTCGGACACGAGGAGGGCAGCAGCGGCAGCACCGCCAGCCACAGCAGCACCACCGAGGCCCCGACGGCCGCGGCCGCGGCGCAGCGGATGACCAGGCGCAGGGGTTGGGCTTCGACCATGAACGAATCGTGGCAGAGTCCGGGCGTCGGCGTGCGCGCGCCGGGTTGCTCCGGCAGGGTTGAATTCATGAACCGAGCGCTGGACGCCGATGAGCTGCAGAGCGAGTTCGACGCGCACGCCCGCCGCTACGACCTGCTGGTGGGCGCCAACCTCGGGTACCACCGGGACCTGCGCCGCGCGGCCAGCCGCCTTGGCCTGCGCGAACAGGGCGGCGGGCAGCGGGTGCTGGACCTGGGCTGCGGCACCGGCGCCTCCACCGCCGCCGTGCTGGCCGCCTACCCGCTGGCCACCGTGGTCGGCGCGGACGCCTCCGGCGGCATGCTGGCCGCCGCGCGCGGCAAGCAGTGGCCGGGCAGCGTGTCCTTCGTGCACGCCAGGGCCGAGCGGCTGGCCGCGGCCGGGGTGCGCGGACCCTTCGACGCGATCTTCGCCGGGTACCTGCTGCGCAACGTCGCCGACCCGGACGCCGTGCTCACCGACCTGCTCGCGCTGCTGCGCCCCGGCGGCCACCTGGTGCTGCACGACTACACCCTGGACCGCCGACCGCTCAGCCGCGCGGTCTGGACGGCGGTGTGCTGGGGCGTGATCATCCCGGCCGGGCTGCTCACCACCGGGCGCACCGGCCTCTACCGCTACCTCTGGCGCAGCGTGCTGGACTTCGACCGGGTGGACGCGCTCCAGGACCGGCTGCGCCGCAACGGCTTCACCGAGGTCCGCGCCGGATCGGCCGGGGGCTGGCAACGCGGCGTCACGCACACCGTGCGCGGGCGCCGGAGACTTGACGGAGGCACCGCATGATCCCCCTGGGCACCGACCGGCGCGCGGTCAAGCACCTGCCGCGCGGCAGCCGCGCCGACGTCAAGCACCTGCCCACCCGGCCCAGGGTGGTGGTGATCGGCGGCGGCATCGCCGGGCTGGCCGCGGCCACCGCGCTGTCGGACCGGGGCGTGCAGGTGGTGCTGCTGGAACGCGAGGCCTACCTCGGCGGGCGGGTCGGCGGCTGGCCGGTGACCCTGGCCGACGGCAGCGAAGCCACCATGACCCGCGGTTTCCACGCCTTCTTCCGCCAGTACTACAACCTGCGCCAGCTGCTGCGCCGCGCCGACCCCGAGCTGCGCGCGCTCACCCCGCTGACCGACTACCCGCTGCTGCACAGCAACGGCCACGCCGACACCTTCGCCGGCCTGCCCACCACCCCGCCGTGGAACGCCGCCGCGTTCGCCTTGCGCAGCCCCACCTTCACCTGGGCCGAACTGTCCACAGTGGACGCCCGAAGGGCGATGACGCTGCTCGACGTACGGGTGCCGGAGACCTACGCCGAGCTCGACCACATCGACGCGGTGGAGTTCCTGGACCGGATCGGGTTCCCGGTGGCGGCCAGGGACCTGGCCTTCGAGGTGTTCTCCCGCAGCTTCTTCAGCGATCCCCGGCTGCTGTCGGCGGCCGAACTGGCGGTGATGTTCCACATCTACTTCCTCGGCTCCAGCGAGGGCCTGGTCTTCGACGTGGCCGCCGACCCGTTCCCGCACGGCCTGTGGGAACCGTTGGGGCGCTACCTCTCCGGCCGCGGCGCAGACATCCGCACCGGCGTGCGGGTGGCCGCGGTGGAACCCAGCGCCCGCCGCCGCTACGCGGTGCACCTGGCCGGCTCACTGGCCCCGCTGGAGGCCGACGCGGTGGTGCTGGCCACCGACGTCGGCGGCCTGCGCACCATTGTCGGCGACTCCCCCGGCATCGCCACCGCGGACTGGCGCGGCGCGGTCAGCAGGCTGCGCACCGCACCCCGCTTCGGCGTGCTGCGACTGTGGCTGGACCGCCCGGTGCGCGCCGACCGGGCCGGCTTCCTGGGCACCGCCGGGTTCGGGCCGCTGGACAACATCAGCGTGCTGGACCGCTACGAGCACCAGGCCAGGGACTGGGCGGCCCGCCGCGACGGCGCGGTGGTCGAACTGCACGCCTACGCCATCCCCGCCGACGCGGTGCTGGTCGACGTGCGCGCGGAACTGCTGGCCCAGCTGGGCAAGGTGTACCCGGAGACCGCCGACGCCCGGATCGTGGACGAACGCTTCGAGATCCGCTCCGACTGCCCGCTGTTCCTGCCCGGCACCTACCCCGAGCGGTTGACGGTGACCACCCCGGAGGAGTTCCTGGTGGTGGCCGGCGACCACGTGCGCACCGGGCTGCCGGTGGCGCTGATGGAACGCGCGGCCACCTCCGGCTTCCAGGCCGCCAACGCGGTGCTGGGCCAGTGGGACGTGCAGGGCCGGACGCTGTGGACGGTGCCCACGCAGGGCCGCAGTCCGCTGCTGCGCACGCTGGCCCGCCGGTTGCGCTGAGGGCTCAGCCGGGGAAGCGACCGGTGCGGCGCAAGGCGTACCGCCGCTCGGCGTAGTCCAGGTCGTCCCGCCACAACCGTTGCGCCGCCCAGCGCATCACCGGCCGCACCACCGGCGCGGCGGCCCTGGCGAAGCGGAACCCGGGCCGGTCGGAGTGCGCGATGGTCGCCTCGATCACCGCGGTGCGCCCCGGACCCAGTGGCGTGGCATGGGTTTCCACCACACTGCCGGCGCCCTCGCCCTCGACGATGTGCATCACCACCGTGCGCGGCTCCGGGCAGGTGAAGGCCGCCAGCACCGGCACCCCGACCCGGCCGCCCAGCTTGAAAGTCACCTCGACCAGGAAGCGGTCCTCCTCCTCGTCGCGCTCCGGCGCGGAGACCACCCGCAGGTTGGCGAAGGAGTACGGGTGGAACCAGGCCCCGTGCCAGGGATCCAGCCGGTTGGCCAGCACGTCCTCCGGCTCACAGCGGCCGATCACGGTGGCCACCGCGGACAGCGCGCCGGCCGCCGGGCGTTGCGGCAGCACGGGTTCCGGCAGCGGCTGCTCGCCACCGACGGAGTCCAGCCGGACCCAGGCCAGCACACCGTCGTCATGCGCGGGAAACGGCTGCCAGCCAGGGAAACCCGCCGCGCCCAGCGCCAGCCCGTGCCAGCGGCACAACAGCTTCCCGCCGTGCACCGCGGCCTGGCACAACGGCGCGCCCAGGTGCGGACACGAACCGGGCGCGGCGTGCAGCGTGCCGTCGGTTCCACGCCAGGCCACCACCTCAACCCCGGCGATGGTTCGGCCGAACGGCCTAGTGGCGGGAACTTCGTTGCTGGCGGCCAGCACGAACCAGTTCCCGGCCGGGCGGGCCTGCGCGCGTTTGAGGGCGGCGGCGATCAGGCTGGGCTTGGCCGCCCGCCAGGTCGGCTCCTGCTCCGGCCAGGCCGGGGTGTTCAGCAACCGCAACGGCAAACCACGGCGAGGCATGCTGCAACGCTAGTACGCACAGTGACATCCAGCGACCGCACGCGTGCATGTGGGTGGAATCCACTGTTTCTCCCGGCGGTGTGGTGCCCGCGCACATGGTCAGCGGGCCCCGACTTGCCTACCGTCGGAGTCCATGACCACTCAACCAGGGCTGATCGGGCGCACCGCACTGGTCACCGGCGCCGCCAGCGGCATCGGACTGGCCATCTCCAAGATGCTGGCCTGCGCGGGCGCGACCGTGCACCTGGTGGACAAGAACGGCCCCGCGGTGCACACCGCGGCCGAGGACTACGGCGGCGTGGCACACGAGATCGACCTCAGCGACCCCGCCGCGATCGACACCCTTCCGTCCACAGTGGACATTCTGGTGAACAACGCCGGCATGCAGCACGTGGCCGGGATCAGCGATTTCCCGCCGGAGGTGTTCCGGCTGATGCAGGACGTCATGGTCACCGCGCCGTTCCTGATCTTGCGGAAGGTGTTGCCGCACATGTACCAGCGGCGCTGGGGGCGGGTGGTCAACATCTCCTCGGTACACGGGTTGCGCGCGAGTCCGTTCAAGTCCGCTTACGTCGCGGCCAAGCACGCGCTGGAGGGGTTGAGCAAGGTGGTCGCGCTGGAGGGGGCGCCGTACGGGGTCACCAGCAACTGCATCAATCCGGCTTATGTGCGGACGCCGTTGGTAGAGAAGCAGGTCAGCGATCTGTCGCGGGCGCACCGGATCAGTGAGGAGGAGGTGCTCACCGACATCCTGCTGGACCGGACCGCGGTGAAGCGGCTGCTGGAGCCTGCGCAGGTGGCCGAGGCGGTGTTGTGGTTGTGCAGCCAGCAGAGCGGACATCTGACCGGCGTTTCGATACCCATTGACGGCGGCTGGACCGCGCGGTGAGTTGCGCTCCTGAATCGGGCGTAACGATTTACTCTCTCCCTCCCCTGCCCTCCCGATGACGTGAGGTGATCCATGTCCGTCCCCACCGCCGCTCCCGCGCGGTCCTCCATCACCCGGATCGTTGGCGCCAGCATGATCGGCACCACCATCGAGTGGTACGACTTCTTCCTCTACGGCTCGGCCGCCGCGCTGGTGTTCAACACCCTGTTCTTCCCCACCTCCGACCCGCTCACCGGCACCCTGCTCGCCTTCGTCACCTACGCCATCGGCTTTGTCGCCCGGCCGTTGGGCGGCATCGTGTTCGGGCACTTCGGGGACCGGCTCGGGCGGAAGAAACTGCTGGTGATCAGCCTGCTGATGATGGGAGGCGCGACCTTCCTGATCGGCCTGCTGCCCACCTACGCCACCATCGGCGCGGCCGCCCCGCTGCTGCTCACCCTGCTGCGGCTGGTCCAGGGCTTCGCGCTTGGTGGGGAGTGGGGCGGGGCGGTGCTGATCGTCTCCGAGCACGGTGACCCGAAACGGCGCGGCTACTGGGCTTCCTGGCCGCAAGCCGGGGTGCCCGCGGGCAACCTGCTGGCCACCGCGGTGCTGGCGGTGCTGGCCGCGGTGCAGCCCGAGGCCGACTTCCTGGAGTGGGGCTGGCGGATCCCGTTCCTGCTCTCCGGCGCGCTGGTCGCGGTGGGGCTGTGGATCCGGCTGGCGGTGGCCGAGTCGCCGGTGTTTCTGGCAGCTCAGGCCAAGGCCGAGCAGACCGGGGAGCGCGAGGCGCCGCCGATCGTGCGGGTGCTGCGCGAGCACCGGCGCGAGGTGCTGGTGGCCATGGGCGCCCGGTTCGCCGAGAACGTCTGCTACTACATCCTCACCGCGTTCATCCTGGTCTACCTGACCGGGCCGCTCGGCCTGCCCAAGTCCACCGGCCTGAACGCGGTGCTCATCGCCTCGGCCATCCACTTCGTCTCGATCCCGCTGTGGGGCGCGCTGTCGGACCGGCTCGGGCGCAAACCGGTGTACCTGTTCGGCGCGATCGGCACCGGGCTGTGGGGCTTCGCCTTCTTCGCCTTGCTGGACACCAAGTCCTTCTGGCTGATCACCCTGGGCACCACGGTCGGGCTGATCCTGCACGGCGCGATGTACGGGCCGCAGGCGGCGTTCTTCTCCGAGCTCTTCGGCACCAGGGTCCGCTACTCCGGCGCCTCGGTCGGTTACCAGCTGGCCTCCATCTTCGCCGGGGCGCTGGCCCCGCTGATCGCCACCGCCCTGTTGCAGCAGTTCGGGTCCTCGTTCCCGATCTCGGTGTACCTGTTCCTGGCCGCCGTGCTGACCACCGGCGCGGTGCTGCTCTCCCGCGAGACCAGGGGCGAGCAGCTCGGGTGAGCGAGTCCGACCTGGCCCAGTTGCTCGGCCTGCTGGCCACCGGCGCCGAGGCCGAGCAACTGGCCCGGCCCCTGGCCGCCGCACGGGAAACCGGCCTGCCCGCCGCACGGCTCCGGGTGCTGGCCGAGGCGACCGAGCACGCCCTGCGCATCCACCGCACCCTCGGCCAGCACCGGCGGCGGGAGGCCGAGCTGGCCGCGCTGTTCGACACCGCGGGCGACCTGGCCGCGCTGCGCGACGTGGACGCGGTGCTGCGCTCGATCGTGCGGCGGGCCAGGCTGCTGCTGGGCACCGACCTGGCCTACCTGAGCCTCAACGACGAGACCGCGGGCGACACCTACATGCGGGTCACCGACGGCTCGATCTCGGTGCGGTTCCAGCAGGTCCGGCTCGGCATGGGCGAGGGCCTCGGCGGGCGGGTGGCGCACACCGCGGAACCCGCGGCCACCGCCGGCTACCTCAGCGACACCCAGTTCGCGCACACCGCCGCCATCGACGCCGCGGTCGCCGACGAGGGCCTGGTGTCCATTCTCGGCGTCCCGCTTCGCCTGGCGAACAGGGTCATCGGGGTGCTGTACGCAGGTGAACGGGACACCCGCTCGTTCACCCCCGAGGAGATCGCCTTGCTCACCAGCCTCGCCGACCACGCCGCCGTCGCCCTGGACACCGCCCGCCTGCTGGAGCAGACCCGCACCCACCACGAGGCCCTGCGCCGCGCCGAGGCCGCGCACGACCGGCTCACCGACCTGGTGCTGCGCGGCGGCGACGTGCACGACGTCGCGGTCGCGGTGGCCGAGCTGCTCGGCGGCGGCATCGCCGTCCGCGACGCCGAGGGCGCGGTGCTGGCCCGCACCGGCACCGCCCCGCCCCGGGTGCCTGCCCAGGCGGTGGCCGAGGCCAGGGCCAGTGGCCGGGCGGTGCGCAGCGGCAGGCGCTGGGTGTGCGCGGTGCTGGCCGGGGCGGAACTGCTCGGCACCATGGTGCTCACCGACCGCCCCGAGCTCACCGAGGCCGACCAGCGGCTGTTCGAGCGCGCCGGGGTGGTCACCGCGCTGGTGCTGCTGCTGCGCCGCTCGGTGGCCGAGGCGGAGAACCGGGTCCGCGGCGAACTGCTCACCGACCTGCTGGCCGGCACCGCCGACCCGGACGCGCTGCTCGCGCGGGCGGCCCGGCTGGGCGTGGACCTGGGGCGGCGGCAGGTGGTGCTGGTCGCGGAGAGCGCGCGGGAGCGGGTGGGGGTGGCGGCGGCCAGGGTGGCGCGGGCGGCGCAGGGGCTGGCGGCGGGGGCGGTGCTGCTGATACCCGGGGAGGATCCGGGGGCGGTGGCGCGGACGGTGGCGGCGGAGCTAGGGGCGGCGGTCGGTGGGCCGGTGACGGTGGGTGGAGCGGGGCCGGTGGTGGTGGCGGGCGGGGGCGCGCTCGGCGGGGGCGCACTCGGCGGGGGCGCGCTCGGCGGCGGCGCGACGGGCGAGGGCACGACCGGCAGAGGCGCGGCGGGCGGAGGTGCGGTCGGCGGCGGCGCGGCGGGTGGCGGCGCAGGGATCGGCGGCGGCGGGGCTGGCGGTGGCGCGGCGGGTCCGGGGTTGCCGGGGGCGGGGCGGGGTGTGGCTGACGGGCTGGGCGGGCTTGGCGCGGCGCACCGGGAGGCGCAGCGGTGCCTGCGGGCGCTGCTCGCCCTTGGCCGTCGTGGCGAGGGCGCCGCCGTGGCCGAGCTCGGCTTTGTCGGGGTGCTGCTCGGCGACCGGGCCGACGTGGCCGGGTTCGTCCGGGACACCCTGGGCGCGGTGCTGGACTACGACGCCCGGCGGGGCACGGAGCTGGTGCGCACGCTCACCGAGTACTTCGGGCACGGGTGTTCGCCCGCGCGGACCAGGGAGGCGCTGCACGTGCACGTCAACACGGTCACCCAGCGGCTGGAGCGGGTGGCCGACCTGCTGGGCGCGGACTGGCAGGAACCGGCGCGGGCGCTGGAGGTCCAGCTGGCGTTACGACTGCACCGGTTGTCCGGCTGAGCTGATCCGGCTCGACCCGGTAGTTCACCAGCAACCTGCGCTCCACCACGCCCGCGATCTTCATGCCTCGCCTCCCCCGCGGTTTTGGGTTTGTCAGTCCGGCGGATTACTTTCATTCATCACTGAAGTCACAGACCTGCCGAAACTTTTGACGCATGCCGATCGCACTCGACCCGCCGCCGCAGGAAGTACGCCACCGTCGCCCCGCCCAGCGCCAAGCCCCAGAACGGGAAGAACGTCATCGGGTTGACGATGAACTCGGTGAACCCGACCCGCCCGACCATCCGAAGGAACACCCCCAGCCCCGCCGCCGTCACGATCACCGAGACGAACGTGGCCGGGATGATCGCCGCCAGCGGGCGCACCCGCTTGCCCCGCAGCCCCGGCACCCAGAACGGGTAGACCTCGCCCCACCGGTACACCAGCCCCAGCGTGAGCAGCCCGCCCAGCGCGGCGAAGGTGCCCAGCCCCGCCCCCGCGATCCACAGCCCGTTCTCCTGTCCCTCCCGCAGGAACTCCTCGCTGATCAGCCCGAGGCTGAACCCGGCGAACCAGGCCCACCGGGTCAGCGCGTAGGCCAGCGGGACCAGGAAGGCCAGGTAGGCGCACCACTTGCCCCATCGGGCGGCCGCGACGGGGGTGGCCAGGGCGGGCACGGGACGGGGGCCGATGCCGCAGCTCAGGCAGGCGTCCGCGGTGCGGCGCTGGTAGTTCAGGGTCGCGGCCAGCCAGAGCAGGGCGCCCAGGACGATGGCGAACTGGTTGAGGTTGGCGGTGTCGAACTTGTCCAGGTAGCTGACCGGGGGCCAGCCGAAGGGCGCGCCGATGAGCACGATCGGCAGGTAGCCGACCAGCATCAGCACCCGGCCGTCGTTGAGGAACAGCGCCAGCGCGGCCGTGACCAGCCAGGCCAGGGTGAGCAGCAGCGGGCGGATCGCCTTGCTGCCAAGGGACATCAGCAACGCCACCACGGTCGCGGTGGTCATGCCGAGGGCGAGCAGTGGGGCGCTGGTCGCGGCCGGGACCGCGCCGAGGGCGGACAGCTGCGCGGACGGGTCCGCAGGCCCGAAGGGGTAGCCGGGGGCGCCGAACGTCCAGCCGATAGCGAACACGGCGTACAGCGCTGACCAGATCGTGGCCGACCAGCGAATCATGGTGTCTCCTGAGGTAGAGGGCGGTGTTGCCGCAACGGTGTCGCGGATCCGCGGCCCCTGGCTCACCCCCTGGCGCGAACCCGCTCCCTCGCGAGATGGAGAGACAGTTCCGCCGCCCGGGGCTAACTTAGGTAGTCAGGCAACGCAATACTGGAGGGGGAACCATGACCGACACGGTGAACGTCCCGCTGTACATGACCCGGAACGGTTTCGCGCCGACGCCCGAGCTGGCCGAAATGCGCGACAGCCGGGCGATACGCAAGGTCCCGTTCGAGGTCTTCGGCGCCAAGGGCGAGGCCTGGCTGCTCACCCGGCAGGAGGACGTGCGGGCGGGCCTCGGCGACCACACCCGGTTCAGCAACAACCCGGACGTCCTCGGCGCGCGCCCGCTGCCGCCGGGGCTGACCAGGGAAGAGGCGGACCGGATGCGCAAGGGCAACATCCTGTTCCTGGACCCGCCGGAGCACGGCCAGGTGCGCAGACTGCTGACCTCGGAGTTCACCGTGCGCCGGATGCGGCGGCTGGAGGAGCGGATCGGGGTGATCGTCGAGGAGCACCTCGACCAGCTGGAGCGGCTTGGGCCGGGCGCGGACCTGGTGGCCAACTTCGCGCTGCCCATCCCCTCGCTGGTGATCTGCGAGCTGCTCGGCGTGCCCTACGCCGACCGCGCCGACTTCCAGGCCCGCAGCGCGCGGCAGATGAACGCGCTGCTGCCGGTGGAGGAGCGGATCGCGCTCAACCGCGAGGGCCAGGCCTACATGCACTCGCTGGTGACCAAGGCCAGGGCGAACCCGGGTGAGGACCTGATCGGCATGCTCATCCGCGAGCACGGCGCCACCGTGGACGACGACATGCTGGTCAACATCGCCTCGCTGCTGCTGCTCGCCGGGCACGAGACCACCGCGAACATGCTGGGCATCGGCACCTACGCCCTGCTCACCCACCCCGAGCAGCTGGCCTGGCTGCGGGCCAACCCGGACCGGATGGACAACGCGGTGGAGGAGCTGATGCGCTTCCTCACCGTGGTCGCCTCCGGGGTGCCCCGGATCGTGGTGCAGGACGTGGAGCTGCACGGGCAGCGGATTCCCGCGGGCGACCTCGTGGTGTTCGTGCTCGCCTCGGCCAACCGCGACCCCGAGCAGCTGGACCGCCCGGACGAGCTGCTGCTGGACCGCCCGCCGCGCCCGCACCTGGCCTTCGGGCACGGCGCGCACCACTGCCTCGGCGCGACGCTGGCCAGGTCGGAGATGCGGGCCGCGTTCAGCGCGCTGCTGCGCCGGTTCCCCGGCCTGGCGCTGGCCGTGCCGCCGGAGCAGATCCGGTTCCAGCCGCGCCAGGCGGTCTACGGAGTCGCGGAGCTGCCGATCACCTGGTGATCGACCCGCACGGTGAGCACCCCGTCGGCGATGCTGCCGCGGCCGGGCAGGCCGTAGGAGTCGAGCAGGTGCCGCACCACGGCGTTGTCGGCGTAGGTGTGCAGGCAGACCGCGCGCACCCCGTCGGCGACCGCGGCCTTGGCCAGCCGCCGCAGCAGCGCCCGGCCAAGGCCCCTGCCCTGCCAGTCGTCGCGGACCAGGAAGGCCAGCTCGGCGGGGTCGGCGGCCTGGAACACGCTGCCCGCGCCCACCACCTCGGCCCCGGCCATGGCCAGCTGGGTGTGCGTGGCGTGCTGGCTGACCAGGCAGCCCAGCGCCCGCCCGCTGGTCTGCGGCGCGCCCAGGAACCGGCGGCGCAGCGTCTCCGCCGAACAGCGGCGGTGCAGCTCGACCAGGCCGTCCAGGTCCGGCGGGCGGGCCCGGCGCAGCAGCGCGGTGCGCCCGGCGAGCCGGATCAGCTCCGGTAAGTCGTCCATGGCCCCCGATCCTGGGGGCGGCAGGTGACGCCGGCGTTACCCGGCCGCGTGGGTTTCACCACCGTGCGCGGGGTGAGCGGGGAAAACCGTTTGCCGGGCACTTAAACTGGTCCGCAGTATGGGTACGCCGCTTGTGAGCCCCTCGCTCACCGAACTCCACCACCGTCTCGCCGAGCTGATGCTGCGTGATCAGCGTCGGTTGCGCCGTCGTATCGAGGGGGCCCGCAAGCTGCGGGACGCCGGGAAGCGCGCCGCGGTCACCGCGGAGATCGCCGGCGAGGTCGCCGCGGCGGAGCTCCGGCTGGAGAACCGGCGCAACTCCCGGCCCAAGATCACCTACCCGGCGCAGCTGCCGGTCAGCCAGCGCAAGGACGAGATCCTGGCCGCGGTCCGCGACCACCAGGTGGTGATCGTCGCGGGCGAGACCGGCTCCGGCAAGACCACCCAGCTGCCCAAGATCTGCCTGGAGCTGGGCCGGGGCGTGCAGGGGCTGATCGGGCACACCCAGCCCCGACGGCTGGCCGCGCGCACGGTGGCCGAGCGGATCGCCGAGGAGCTGGGCACCTCGCTCGGCGAGACCGTCGGCTACCAGGTCCGCTTCACCGACCAGTCCAGCACGGACACCCTGGTCAAGCTGATGACCGACGGCATCCTGCTGGCCGAGATCCAGAACGACCGGACGCTGTCCCGCTACGACACGCTGATCATCGACGAGGCGCACGAGCGCAGCCTCAACGTGGACTTCCTGCTCGGTTACCTGGCCCAGCTGCTGCCCCGCCGCCCCGACCTCAAGGTGATCATCACCTCCGCGACCATCGACCCCGAGCGGTTCTCCCGGCACTTCGGCGACGCCCCGATCATCGAGGTCTCCGGCCGCACCTACCCGGTGGAGGTCCGCTACCGGCCGATCATCGACCCGGACAGCGAGACCGAGGACACCGACCGGGACCAGGTCACCGCGATCTCCGACGCGGTGGACGAGCTGCTGCTGGAGGGGCCTGGCGACATCCTGGTCTTCCTCAGCGGCGAGCGGGAGATCAGGGACACCGCGGACGCGCTGGAGAAACGGGAGCTGCGCAACACCGAGGTGGTGCCGCTGTACGCGCGGCTGTCCGCGGCCGAGCAGCACCGGGTGTTCCAGGCGCACACCGGACGGCGGATCGTGCTGGCCACCAACGTGGCCGAGACCTCGCTGACCGTGCCCGGCATCAAGTACGTGATCGACCCCGGCACCGCGCGGATCTCCCGGTACTCCCACCGCACCAAGGTGCAGCGGCTGCCGATCGAACCGGTCTCCCAGGCCTCGGCCAACCAGCGCAAGGGCCGCTGCGGCCGGGTGTCGGAGGGCATCTGCATCCGGCTCTACAGCGAGGAGGACTTCGAGGCCAGGCCGGAGTTCACCGATCCGGAGATCCTGCGCACCAACCTGGCCTCGGTCATCCTGCAGATGACCTCGCTGGGTCTGGGCGACCTGGCCGCGTTCCCGTTCATCGACCCGCCGGATGCCCGCAACATCACCGCCGGCGTGCAGCTGTTGCAGGAGCTGGGCGCGCTCGACCCTGAGCAGAGCGATCCGAAGAAGCGGCTGACCCCGTTGGGGCGCAAGCTCTCCCAGCTGCCGGTGGATCCCAGGCTGGCCAGGATGGTGCTGGCCGCCGACGAGCTGGGCTGTGTGCGCGAGGTGCTGGTGATCACCGCCGCACTGTCCATTCAGGACCCGCGCGAGCGGCCGGCGGACAAGCAACAGGACGCGGACAGCAAACACGCCCGCTTCGCCGATCCGAACTCCGACTTCCTCGCCTACCTGAAGCTGTGGGAGTACCTGCGGGAGCAGCAGCAGGAGCTCTCCAGCAACCGGTTCCGCAAGCTGTGCAAGGCGGAGTACCTGAACTACCTGCGGGTGCGGGAGTGGCAGGACATCCACAGCCAGCTGCGCCAGGTGGTCAAGCAGCTCGGCATCACCCCGAACAGCAATCCCGCGCCGGAGCAGCAGATCCACACCGCGCTGCTGTCCGGCCTGTTGTCGCACATCGGTCTGCAGGAGGAGCGGAAGAAGGAGTACCTGGGCGCGCGCAGTGCCCGCTTCGCCATCTTCCCCGGCTCCGCGCTGTTCAAGAAGCCACCGCGCTGGGTGATGGCGGCCGAGCTGGTGGAGACCTCGCGGCTGTGGGGCCGGATCGCCGCCCGGATCGAGCCGGAGTGGGTCGAGCCGCTGGCCGGGCACCTGGTCAAGCGCACGCACAGCGAGCCGCACTGGGAGAAGAAGCAGGGCGCGGTGATGGCCATCGAGCGGGTGACCCTGTACGGGATCCCGCTGGTGGTCAACCGCAAGGTCAACTACGGCCGGATCGACCCGGAGCTGAGCCGGGAGCTGTTCATCCGGCACGCGCTGGTCGAGGGCGACTGGGAGACCACGCACAAGTTCTTCCACGCCAACCGGGCGCTGCTCGGCGAGGTCGAGGCGCTGGAGGACCGGGCGCGGCGGCGGGACATCCTGGTCGACGACGAGACGCTGTTCGCCTTCTACGACGAGCGGATCGGCAAGGAGGTCGTCTCCGGGCGGCACTTCGACAGCTGGTGGAAGAAGACCCGCAGGGAAACTCCCGACCTGCTGACCTTCGACAAGCAGGCGCTGATCAACGCCACCGCCGGGTCGATCACCGAGGCCGACTACCCCGATGACTGGCGGCAGGGCGGGGTGACGCTGCCGCTGACCTACCGGTTCGAGCCGGGCAGGCGGGACGACGGGGTCACCGCGCACATCCCGGTCGGCGTGCTCAACCAGGTCGACGGCGACGGCTTCGCCTGGCACATTCCCGGGCTGCGCAAGGAGATCGTGGTCTCGCTGCTGAAGTCGCTGCCGAAGAACCTGCGCCGCAACTTCGTGCCGGTGCCCGATGTGGCCGAGGCGCTGCTGAGCCGGCTCTCGGTCGAGGACGGCCACGTGCTGGACGCGGTGGAAGACGTGCTGCACGAGCTCACCCAGATCGAGGTGCCCCGGGAGGCCTGGCAGCTGGACCAGGTGCCGGACCACCTGAAGACCACGTATCGGGTGGTCGATGAGAACGAGAAGGTGCTGGCCGAGGGCAAGGACCTGGCGGCGCTGAAGCGGAAGCTCACGGCCCAGGTGCGCAAGACGTTGTCCAAGGCGGGCAACGAGCTGGAGCGGACCGGGTTGCGGGACTGGACCATCGGGACGCTGCCGAAGACTTTTTCGCAGGAGCAGAACGGGTTCACGGTCACCGCTTATCCGGCGTTGATCGATGAGACGGACAGCGTGGCGGTCCGGATGCTGGACAGCGCGGCCGAGCAGCGGCGGGCGATGTGGCGCGGGACGCGGCGGTTGTTGCTGCTGACGGTGCCCTCGCCGGTGAAGCAGTTGCAGCGGGGACTGAGCAACCAGGCGAAGCTGACGTTGAGCCGGAATCCGCATGGCGGGGTGGCTGATCTGCTGGTGGACTGCATCAATGCGGCGGCGGACAAGCTGATCGCGGCTGGGGGCGGGCCTGCTTGGGACGCGGCTGGGTTCGACAAGCTCCGGGATGGGGTTCGGGGCGGGTTGCAGCTGGCGGTGTTCGAGGTGGTGGGGCACGTTGAGGCGACGCTGATGGCTTGGCATGAGGTGTCTGCCGTGTTGGAGACCAAGGCTTCGCTGGATGCTGCCGCGGATGTGCGGAAGCAGGTGGATGCGTTGGTGTACAAGGGGTTTGTGACTGCTACTGGGTGGTCCCGGGTGGTGCATCTGCCGCGGTATCTGCGGGCGGCCAAGCATCGGCTGGAGAAGGTTGGGGAGAATCCTCGGCGGGATGCGGAGTTGCAGGCTCAGGTTTCGCAGGTGCATCAGGCGTATCTGGAGCTTCGGCGCGAGGTGCCGCAGGCTGCGGCTGGGTTGGCCAAGATTCGGTGGATGATTGAGGAGCTGCGGGTTTCGTATTTCGCGCAGTCCCTGGGGACGGCTTATCCGGTTTCGGACAAGCGGATCTATCGCGCGATGGACGAGTTGCTGACTAGCTGAGCCGGTGCCGGATCCAGACGTTCGGTTCCACGTAGACGGCGTGGTCCTGAGCGGTGGAGACCAGCACGGGGGCGAGCGCGCCCGGCACCTCGACGGTGCCGTCACGGTCGAAGGGCAGGCCGGTCCATTCGCGCCATTGGGCCAGGGAACCGGCGATGGCCATGGAAGCCGGGCAGGTGTGCAGGATCTGCGCGCCCAGGCGGACGTGCACGCGCAGCCAGGGGTCCTCGGGGAGGCCGTCCGGGCGGCGGCGGGCGACGTAGTCCGGCATGGGGGTGTGGGGTTCCAGGTGTTTGTGGCTGGGGCGGAGCGGGGCCACGAGATCGGTGAGGCCGGCTTGGGCGGCGTGGTCGCGCAGGGCGGTGGCGAGGCGGGTGGACAGGCCTTCGCCTTGGCGCTCCGGGACCACCACGATTTCCAGCAGGGTGGCGGCGGTGGGCTGGCGTTGCTCGTCGGCGTCGGCCAACGCGTCGCCAATGATGGCGTCCCAGCCTTGGTCTGGCAGGGTTTCGGGGTTGCCGTCCCAGGTGAAGGGGACGCTGTGGCCGTAGCCGATGAGGGTTTCTTGTTCGAGCAGCATGAGCTGGTACTCGGGGAAGCGGTCGATCGCGGTGTCCAGGAGGGCGGAGACCGGGGAGTGCCGCATGAACTCTGGCCAGGCGGAGTCCATTGCCGCGTGGGCTGCTCGGAGGTCTGGGCGGTTGGCCAGGGTTGCCAGGTGCATGGCTCTTAGGTTAGCCGCGTTGTGCGGTTGATTTTGTGATTTGGTTTGGGGCCCCTAGGCCATCCCTGATTGGGCTTTCGGGGCAGGCGGTGAGGCCTGCCCAATCGCTGGGGTAGCTTATGGGATGGCCTCCCCCCAAACAAAATCACAAAATCAACCGCTCGCATAGAGCGTTATTGCCGCTGGCGGGCGTTTGCTTCTGCTTGTTGGGCGGTCGCGGTCAGTTGATGTCGAACTCGTTCTCTTCGGGGTCCTTCATCGCTATCGCGTAGTGGTCGATTCCTTCCTGGTACATAACAGGCGGTTCTTCACGGTCTTTGCGTCCTGGACCGGCTGGAACCAAATGCCCGGTCCGCCGCCTTGCGGGCCGCTGATCCGGTCTGTGCTGCCGGTCAATGCTTCCCGACCGCCAGGCCCCACCCGGTTTCGCCACCTGGTACGCCTAGCGGACCGGCATCGATTTCCTGTCCGGCCGCTACTAGCGGAGCCACTTTCGATGCTTCTTCGCCGAAGCCTTGCGCCAGAGCGCTGGGAGTTCGGTGCGGGCTTGTGCCGCCTTTGCTTCGTCGCGGCCCAGGAACAGGCCGTAGGTGAAGCCGTTCTCCGTCGCCAGGTGGGCTTGGATACCCAGGTCGCGGAGGGCTTGGCGGCTTACTACGGCGTCCTGGTGGTGGCCCAGGAGGGTTTGGATGCTCTTCATTCGCTTGCGGAAGCGGGTGGCGTTCTTGCCGAACACCGGTTCCAGCGCTTCGGCGGCGTAGCGGGCTCGTTTGGCTGCTTTGCGGGCTTCGTGCAGGGCCAGTTCTTGTTCCGGGCCATCCTTGGTCGCCGCCTCTGTCATCGCTCGGTCCAGCTTGCGGTAGGCGCGGCGGACCTGCTGGGGCAGGACGTCCTTCGCGGGGTGGGTGGCCAGGCGGGTGGGCGGGGGCTCGGAGAGGACGAACTCCAGCAGGCACAGCAGGTCCAGGTAGCGCTGGCCGTCCAGTTCGGCGAGGACCTTCTTGCGGGCGGCGGCGAACTCCTGGCGGTAGTGGCCGTCGACCCTGGCCTGGACCGGGCCGAGGACGAGCTCGTCCGGGGTGTCTTGGATGTGCTGGGTGAAGCGCTCGTGCAGGACTTCCAGGTCTCTTGCCTCGCCCAGGACCGCGCCCAGCCATTTGAGCTCGTCGGACAGGCGGCCGGTCTGCTCCTTGTCGATGACCTTGCCGTAGGCGCGCAGGGTGCTGCGCAGGCGGCGGGTGGCCACTCGCATCTGGTGGATGGCGTCCGGCTTGTCGCGGCGGATGAGGATGTCGCCTGCCACCAGGGCGGCGGCGTGGGCGCGGAGGTAGGCCAGGACGACGGTGATGGCGGAGGACTTCTTGGTCAGGGGGCGGGGTGGGGTGTGCGCGAAGACCGGGCGGGGCGGGGTGCCCAGCAGGCGGCCGATCTTTGACTTGGAGGTGCTGCGGTGGGCTCCCGCTGCGGTGAAGCGTTCGTCCACTGTGGACAGTAGGGCCAGGTCGCCGTTGACCAGCTCCACTTCGGCCTCCTGCCAGGTGTCCAGGGTGGCGGACTCGCCCATGGTCTGGGCGCTGACGTCGTCGATGACCACCTCGGCCAGCACCGTGCCCTCGGTGTCGACCAGGTGCCAGCGGCGGCGGGTGGTGCGCAGGCGGCCGATGGGGGCGAGGTCGTTACCCCTGGTGTGCGCGCGGACGAGTGTGGCCAGGGGGGCGGGGACCTTGCGGTTGCGGCCCAGTGGCAGGCGGATCTCCTCGCGGGTGTCCGGGCCGAGGGGCAGCTTGAGGTGCCAGCCGGCGTCGTCACCGCCGGTGCGGCGGCGCAGGGTGATGCCCTCGGCGAGCAGGCGGCGGTCGGCGGTGTCGAAGTAGGTGGCGTCCAGGGCCAGCTCGTCGGGGCCCAGCAGGGCGGCGACGCCGGGCAGGCCGTCCAGGTCGGGCAGGACCAGTGGTTCCGTCGCCTCGTACTTGCGTTCGATCTCCCGCGTTTCGGTCGCCATCTTGCATGCTTACCCGAGATCCGGCCGTTCAGCACCTGGTGTTTGTGGTTCGCGGTGATCGGGAACGGCCCTGGGGAGGAGGTGTGCGATGAACCGCCCAGCCGACGAAGTCCCCGAGGCCGACGCGTTGGAACAGAGGACCGAGGTGATGCCGGAGGAAGAGGACGTGCTCATCGACGTGCGGCCACTGGAGGCCGATCCCGCCGATGTGGCAGACCAGCACCGATCGGTCCCACTGGATGAGGAAGAGGTCTAGGTACGGGCACGTACACGGGAGGGGGCGCGGGCCTTGCCGCGGCGGATGAGCTGCGCCGCCGTGCGGGTGTTGATCACTCGGTCCGCGTCCACTCCGCATTCCTGGGCCCGGGCGCAGCCGTAGCTGAGCCAGTCGAGCTGGCCGGGGGCGTGCGCGTCGGAGTCGATGGCGAACTCGCAGCCCAGCTCGACGGCCAGGCGGAGCAGCCTGCGGGGCGGATCCAGGCGCTCCGGGCGAGAGTTGATCTCTACGGCCACCTGGTGGTCGCGGCAGGCGGTGAAGACGCGTTCCGGGTCGAACTGGGACTCCGGGCGGCCCTTGCCGGTGACCAGGCGGCCGGTGCAGTGGCCGAGGACGTCCAGGTGCGGGTTGGCCACCGCGGCGCACAGGCGTTCGGTCATCTCCGCGGCCGGCATGCGGAGCTTGGAGTGCACGCTGCCCACGACCAGGTCCAGTTCGGCGAGCAGGGCGGGGTCCTGGTCCAGGCTGCCGTCGTCGAGGATGTCGACCTCGATGCCGGTGAGGATGCGGAACGGGGCCAGCCGCTCGTTGAGCTGCCGGACCAACTTGAGCTGGGCGCGCAGGCGGTCGGCGGAGAGGCCGTTGGCGACCCGGAGGCGGGGTGAGTGGTCGGTGAGGGCGATCCACTCGTGGCCCAGCTCGCGGGCGGCCTCGGCCATCTCCAGGATCGGACTGCCGCCATCCGACCAGTCGGAGTGGGTGTGGCAGTCCCCGCGCAGGGCCCGGCGCAGCTCCTCGCCGCCGGTGCGGGTGGGCGCGGTGTCCAGCAGCGAGGTGAGGTAGCGGGGCTGCTGACCGGCGAGGACCTCGGTGATGACGGCGGCGGTGGCCTTGCCGATGCCGGGCAGGTCGGTGAGCGTGCCGCGCTCGGCCCGCTCCCGCAGCTCCTGCTCGGTGAGCGGCTCGACGGTGGACGCGGCGCGGCGGAACGCCCGCACCCGGTAGGTCGGCTCGGCGGCCCGCTCCAGGTGGAAGGCGATCTGGCGCAACGCCCGAACGGGATCCACCAGCCAGGAATACCCCGCTTGATCCCGGGCAACTCCTCTGGCCATGGAGGCGGAGCTACCTACGCTGACCAGCCTGGACGAGCTGGCCAAGGTCGTCGACGAACACCCGGAGGACCTCTACCTGCGCTGGTCGAAGGGACCGGACACCGATCAGGGGTCGGTCAGCAAGGACGAGCTGACCGGGGTGGAGCTGCCCGGCCTGTCCGCCAACCCACTGGCGGTGGAGCGGTGGTGGGCGGACCGGCCGCTGACGGTGTGGGTGGCCCGCCGGCTCTACGACTACCGCCACCTGCGCGAACGGCGTGGTCCGCAGGTGCGGCCCTGGCTGTTCCAGGGGGCTGAGGTGGGCCGGGGGCCGGACAACGAGCCGCTGGTGCGGTGCGACCGGGCGGTGGCCTGGATCGCCGAGGAGGTGCTGACCGAGGCCGAGCGCACGGTCACCGAGTACCGCGCCGACTGGGGCCCGCTGGACCGCGGCGGCAGCCGGTAGCCGGGCTAGTGGCTGGTCAGTTCCCCGGTGAGCCTGCCGTGCATGGCCGCGCTGTGCTGGTTCAGGCCAATGATCTCCACCGTCTTGCCGCGCTCGGCGTACTTGGCGGTCACCGCGTCCAGCGCGGCCACCGTGGAGGCGTCCCAGATGTGCGCCCGGCTCAGGTCGATGACCACCTGGTCCGGGTCGTTCGGGTAGTCGAACTGGCCGACCAGGTCGTTGCTGGAGGCGAAGAACAGCTCGCCGTTGACCGTGTAGACCACCCGGTCCTCCTCGCGGACGGCGTCCAGGGTGACCAGGTGGGCGACCCGGCGGGCGAAGATGACCATGGCGGTGATGGTGCCCGCGATGACGCCGATGGCCAGGTTGTCAGTGGCCACCACCAGCGCCACGGTGACCGCCATGACGCCGATCTCGCCGGCCGGCATCCGCTTGAGGGTCCTGGGCGCGACCGAGTGCCAGTCGAAGGTGCCGACGGCGACCAGCACCATCACCGCGACCAGCGCGGCCATCGGGATCTGGGAGACCAGCGGCCCGAACACGATGCACAGCACCATCAGGAAGGCCCCGGCTAGGAAGGTGGACAGCCGGGTGCGCGCGCCGTTCTTCACGTTGATCATCGTCTGGCCGATCATCGCGCAGCCGCCCATGCCGCCGAACAGGCCGGTGACCACGTTGGCGATGCCCTGGCCGATCGACTCGCGGGTCTTGTCCGAGCGGGTGTCGGTCAGCTCGTCGACCAGCTTCGCGGTCATCAGCGACTCCATCAGCCCGACCAGCGCGAGCGCCACCGCGTAGGGCGCGATGATCTTGAGCGTGTCCAGGGTGAACGGCACGTCCGGCAGGCCGGGCACCGGCAGGCTGCTGGGCAGCTTGCCGCGGTCGCCGACGGTCGGCACCGCGATGCCGGCGGCCACCGTGATCGCGGTCAGCGCGATGATCGCCACCAGCGGCGCGGGCACCACCTTGGTCAGCCGGGGGAAGAACACCATGACCGCCACCCCGGCGGCGAAGAGCGGGTACACCGCCCACGGCACCCCGTACAGCTCGGGCAGCTGGGCCAGGAAGATCAGGATGGCCAGCGCGTTGACGAAGCCGACCATCACCGAACGCGGCACGAACCGCATCAGCTTGGCCACCCCGAGCGCGCCGAGCGCGATCTGCACCAGCCCGCCCAGGATCACCGTGGCGATCAGGTAGCTCACCCCGTGCTCGCGCACCACCGGCGCCACCACCAGCGCGATCGCCCCGGTCGCCGCGGAGATCATCGCCGGGCGGCCGCCGAAGACGGCGATGGTCACCGCCATGGTGAAGGAGGCGAACAGGCCCAGGCTCGGGTCGACCCCGGCGATCACCGAGAAGGAGATCGCCTCCGGGATCAGCGCGAGCGCGACCACCAGCCCGGCGAGCACCTCGGTGCGCAGGACCTTGGGGTTGAGCCAGGCGGGACGGGCGAAACGGGACGAGGCCACGAGAGCAGAACCTAGCTCGCGGCGCGGTGAATGATCGAATCCAGTGGCCCCGGTCACCCCCGGGGGATCGCAGCCACCGCTTCCACCTCGATCAGGATGTGCGGGGCGGCCAGCCCGGCCACCACGATCAGCGAGTGCGCGGGCCAGTCCTTGGCCGGGAACCACTGCTCGAACAGCCCGGTCCGCCCGGCGCGCACCGCAGGCAGGTGCTCGGTGCCTGCGACCATGGTGAACAGCTTCAGCAGGTGCTCGGGACCGCCGCCGGCCTCGGCGAGCAGCGCGGCCAGGTTCTCGTGCGCCAGGCGGGACTGGGACTCCGCGTCGGCAGGCATGCTGCCGTCCGGCCGGGCCCCGATCTGGCCGGCGACGAACAGCAGCTCGTGCCCGGCGGGCGCGGTGGCCAGGTGGCTGTACTGGCCGACCGGCGGGCCGACCACCGCCGGGCTCCAACGCTGGATCACAGGTCCTCCAAGGCAACCAGGCCGTCCTGGATGGCGCGGGCCACCAGCGCGGCCTTGGTCGGGGCGGCCCGGCCGACGTTGGCGTACTTGATCCGCACCCGGTCGATGTAGGTGTTCACGGTACGCGCGGACAGCCCGAGCTTCTGCGCCACCATCTCCTTGGACTCACAGGTGAACCACTCCACCAGCACGTCCTGCTCGCGCGGTGCGAGCCGGGGCCGGTTGCCCCTGGTGTCGGTGCCGATCGCACCGGCCAGCGCCGGGGGCGTGTACGGCAGGTTGTTCGCCGCGGCGCGGATGGCCGCCACCAGGTGCGTCTGGCCCTCGGCCTTGGTCAGGTAGGCGAAGGCGCCGATGTCCACGCAGGTCAGCGCGGTCTCCGCGTCATCGCGCATGGTGTAGACGATCACCTGCCGCCCGGCGTCGACCAGCCTGGTCAGGTCGCCGTAGCCGGGCTGGGTGGTGTTGCCCAGGTGCAGGTCCAGCACCACCACGTCGGCGCTGGCGCCGGGCTCGGTCCAGGCCTCGGCGACGGTGGGCCCGGTGGCCAGCACCTCGATCGGCGGATCGGCAAGCCTGCACCAGGCCTGGACACCGGCCACGATCGCGGGGTGGTCGTCCACCACCACCGCGGTGATCAGTTCTGCGCTCGCCACTTGGCTTCCACCCACACCCGATCCGCGTTCACCAGGTTCGTCACCTCAACGCCATCGGCCCGCACCACCGGTGGTTCCGGAGCGTCGGCGACCACGCTTACCGTAACGGCGTTAGCGGAACCGACCACGGTCACCCTCGCCGTGCTGGCCGCGGCGACCAGGGTGGCCAGCGCCGGTTCGGTCAGCGCCCGCCGCACCGCCAGCGCCAGCGGTGGCCGCTGCCCGCGCACCGCGAGCTGCACCGTCACCCCCTGCCGCTGCGCGGTGTCGATGCAAGCGGCCAGCTCGTGCAACAACGGATCCGCCACCTCGTCCCCCTCCGCGAACAACCGCCGCATCCGCGCCGCCTCCACCGCCGCCCGCCGCCGCACCAGCTCATCCCCGGGATCGGCCCGCCCCGCGGCCAGGTCCACCAGCAACGGCAACGCGGTCCGCGACAACGCGGCATACCGTTCCTGGTGGTCCCGCTGCAACTCCGCCGCGATCGCCGTCGCCGTCCGCCGCTGCTGTTCCGCCCGCGCCGCCACCGCCGCCTTCGCCGCGATCCGGTGCAACATCACCGCCGCGAACCCCACCGCCACCTGGTAACCGAACACGGTCACCCCGGCGATCAACAGCCCCACCAGCGCCGCCCGGTTCGCCTGCCCCACCAGGACGAGCTGGCCGAGGTTGACCGCCGCATGCACCCCGAGGAAGATCAGCAACGCGCCAATCCCCTTGTCCAGCAACAACAGTATCCCGAACCAGCCGAGCAACATGAAGGACCATTCGGCCCGGCTCACCACCAGTTCCGGCGGCACCCCGGTCAGCGCGAGCAGGGCGGAGGCGAAGACCAGGACGAGCAACGGCCAGCGCCAGCGCCCCGGATCGGCCCGGACCGCGCAGAAGACCGCGACCGCGAACAGGATGCCGAAGGCGACCAGCTCCATGGCCAGGGACCGGTAGACCTCGGCGTGCGCGATGATCACCGGCAGGGCGAGGCCGAGCAGCCCGGCGAAGGTGATCAGGACGGTGGCCAGCCGGAGGCCGCGCAGGTAGGCGGCGGCGGTCCACCCGGGGCTGCGGGCGGCGAGGATGTCTGTCTCGGCGCTGGTCCGGGGCGCGGCGGGGGTTGGCTGACCGGTGGTCCGCGCTGGTTCGGTGCCGGTCTCGCCGGTGGTTCGCGCTGCGGCAGCACCGGCTTGGTCGCCGGTCTGGCGTGCGGCAGTACCAGCCTGGTCGCCGATCCGGCCTACGGCAGTGCCAGCCCCGCCATCCCGCCAAGCCCAACCCCGCCGCACCCGCGCCAGCCACCCACCCCACGCCCCCCGCCTCATCCGGGCCACTCCAACCGCACCGTCGTCCCCTCCCCCGGCGCCGACCGCACACTCCCCCGCCCGCCGACCCGGTCCATCCGCGCCACCACCGACCCGGTCAGCCCCCGCCGCTGCGCCGACACCGCCTCCACCGCGAACCCGGCTCCCTCGTCCCGCACCTCCACCACCACCCGGGCTCCGTCCCCGGACACCACCAGCGACGCCCGGTCCACCCCGGCGTGCCGGTGCACGTTGCGCAGTGCCTCGGCCACGCCGCGCGCCAGGGCGTCGGCCACGTCCGCGGTGACCACCGGCTGGTACTCGAACCGCAGGTCCACCGCCACGGGTGCGGCCTCGGCGGCGCGGGTCAGGGCCGTGGCGAGGTGGACCGGGTCGTGGTCGGGTTCGGGGCGGGTGGCCAGGGCGGCGACGTCTCTGGCCGCTTGTTCGGCGAGCCAGGGTTCGGGTTTGGTGGCCACGCCCATGCCGACCATCAGCAGGGTGGCCGCGCCGGTGTCGTGCAGGGTGGCCAGGTACTCGCGGTGTTCCCGGTTCCTGGCGGCTTCGACCTCGGCCGCGCGGGCGGCTTCCGCGGCCAGGGCGGTGGCGGTGTCGGCTGCCCTGGCGCCGCGGCAGACCAGCACGAACAGCAGTCGCGCGAGCCCGGCCTCGACGAACAGCCAAAGGCCGTAGGGGATTCCGGTGTCCCACTCGGCCACCAGCGCGACGCCGCCGGAGTAGGCCACGAACAGCACCAGCACCACCACGACCAGCGCGCCGGGCGCGGGCGGGATCCGCCACTGCCAGCTGACCGCGACCACCGAGACCATGACCAGCACCCAGCTGGTCCCGTCATCGAGCGCGGCCGCCGGCTCGATCTCGCCCTGGAGCAGGCACAACGCGGTCAGCACGGCCAGGTCGACGGGCAGCACCCAGCGTCCGTCGGCCCACCACAGCACCAGGTTCCACAGGTTGACCGCCAGCACGGCGGCGATGGTGACCGAGAGGTTCTCCGCGCCGGAGAGGGGCGCGAGCAGTCCGGCGCAGGCCAGCACGACTGTGCGTACAAGCAAGGAATACCGGAGGGCTGAGCGACGGAACTCGCGTTCGATCGCCCACTCCGGGTCCATGGCTGGAGAGACTAGCTCGTGTTGGCTAGCTGGGTCCGCCGATAGTCGCTGGGAGTGAGGCCGACTTCACGATCAGCCCAGTGCAAGAGCCTGTTCGGACCGTAGGTACGGGCGCACGTTGCGCATGGCCCTGCCGATGTACTCCTCCTTCTCCCCGACTGGCACCACATAGGCAAGCGCCTCCTCCGCGGCCTCAGGTCCGGCCAGCCTGGCGATGATCCAGGTGGCCAGGTAGTGCGAGGCGAGGCAGCCGCCGGCGGTGGCCACGTTGTCCCTGGCGTAGAAGGGCTGGTTCAGCACCTCGACCCCGGCGGCCACCACCCACGGCTTGCTCGTGCGGTCGGTGCAGGCCGGGACGCCGTTGAGCAGTCCGAGCCTGGCCAGCACCAGCGTGCCCGAGCACTGCGCGGCCAGCAGCTGGCGGGCCGGGTCGAGCCCGCGCAGCACGTCCATGATCGCGGGATCCTCGACCACCTCGCGGGTGCGCGACCCGCTGCCGACGATCACCGCGTCCGCGGCGCAGGCCTCCTCCAGGGTGGCCATCGACTCGATCACCACGCCGTTCATCGAGCGGACCGTAGGCGCGGGGCTGGCGATCGTCACCCGCAGCTCCGGCTGCTTGACCCGGTTGAGCAGGCCGAGCGCGATGAGCGAGTCCAGCTCGTTGTAGCCCTCGAAGGTCAGGATCGCGATGTGCATGGCGCGAGCCTAGGCAGCCGATCCAGGACAGTCGAAAAATTGTCATGCATACAATCAGCCATGCGGATCCCCCGGTACAAGCGCCTGGTGGACGCGCTGGCCGCGGACATCCGGTCGGGGCGCCGGCCGGTGGGCACCCGGCTGCCCACCCACCGCGAGCTGGCCGCCCGCGAGGGCATCGCGCTGGTGACCGCCTCCAGGGTCTACGCCGAGCTGGCGGCGATGGGACTGGTCAGCGGCGAGCAGGGCCGGGGCACCTTCGTCCGCGACCTGGCGCCGCGGCCGGGTCAGGGCGTCGACGAGCAGTCGGTGGCCGCCGACGCGGTGGACCTCAGGTTCAACTACCCCTCGGTGCCCGGCCAGGCCGACCTGCTGCGCCAGGGCCTGCGCGAGCTGGCCACCGCGGGCGAGCTCGACTCCTACCTGCACTACCAGCCCCATGGCGGCCGGGCCAAGGACCGGGCCGCGGTCGCCGGACACCTGCGCCGCCGCGGCCTGCGGGTGCCCGCGGACCGGGTGCTGCTGGTCAGCGGCGCTCAGCACGGGCTGGCGGTGACCGCGATGGCCGCGCTCCAGCACGGCGACGTGGTCGCGGTGGACGCGCTGACCTACCCGGGTTTCCGGGTGCTCGCGCAGACGCTCGGCCTGGAGCTCGCGGCCGTGCCGGTCACCCGCTCCGGGCCGGATCTTGGTGCGCTGCAACAGCTCTGCGCCCAGCGCCCGGTCCGCGCGATCTACACCATGCCGACCCTGCACAACCCGCTCGGCTGGGTGCTCTCCCGCACCACCCGCGACCGCCTGGTCGCGCTCGCCCGCCGCCACGACCTGCTGATCATCGAGGACGCCGCCTACGCCTACCTCGCGCAGGACTGCCCGCCGCCGCTGGCCGCGCTGGCCCCGGAGCGCACGGTCTACGTCTCCAGCCTGTCCAAGAGCGTGGCCACCGGCCTGCGGGTCGGCTTCCTCGCCGCACCGCCGGAGCGGGTGGCCGCGATCGAGCGGGCGGTCCGGGCCACCACCTGGCACACGCCCCCGTTGACCACCGAGCTCGCCTGCCGCTGGCTGGCCGAGGGCACCGTGGACCGCCTCGAAGCCGAGAAACGCGCGGACGCCAAGGCCCGGCAGGCCATCGCCCGCGAAGCCCTGGCCGGGCTCACCGTGCTCGGCCACCCGGCCTCCTACTTCCTCTGGCTGCCGCTGGTCGAGAGCGCGCGGGCGGACCGCATCGCGGCTTCCCTTGCCCGGCACCACATCTCGGTATCCACCGCGGAGCAGTTCGCGGCCACTACCGTTGTGCCGCAAGCACTCCGGCTGGCGCTGGGTTCGGTCGAACCCGCCGAGCTGCGCCGGACCCTGCACACGCTCCGGCAGGTGGTCGAGGCGGACGCGCTCCGCTGACCTGGCCCGATCCTTGCCCTGGGCAAGCGACTACGGCTAATCGAGATCACGTTCCTCGTCCGGGTGTGCGGCGGGATGGTGCCGCGTGTGCCCACGGGAGGCGCACGCGGCCACCGCCGCCGCAGCGTCGCGTCGGTCCCGCCCGGACCAACGCGCCGGCTCGGCGGCCTCGGCGAAGAAAACCCCCAGTTGCCTCTTCGCCCCCCACCCGCCAGGAACAACCCTAGGACCGGCGGGCCACCTGTGGTGACGGTCGATCGACCCGCACGGAAGGAGCAACCGTCCGACTCCGCTGCGTGAGCACCACACAGGCCAGCACGACCACCGCCATCAGCGCGGTGTACAACCCGATCTCCTCGCCGAGCAGCAGCGCCGCCCAGCTCAGCGTGAACACCGGCTGGGCCAGCTGCACCTGGCCGACCTTGGCCACCCCGCCGCGGGCGAGTCCGGCGTACCAGGCGAAGAAGCCGAGGAACATCGACACCAGGCTCACGTAGCCGAAGCTCGCCCACGCCTGCCAGCTCACCGCGGCCGGTGCGATGGGCAGCGCGGAGACCACGGTGAGCGGCACGGTCAGCGGCAGCGAGATGACCAGCGCCCAGCAGATGGTGCGCGCGCCGCCGAGGTCGCGGGCCAGCGCGCCGCCCTCGGCGTAACCCAGGCCGCACAGCACCACCGCGGCCAGCAGCAACAGGTCGGCGAACTCGAAGCTCCCGCTGAGCCCGCCCGCGGTGCCCAGGAACACCAGCACCGCGAGCAGGCCGGCGCCGCTGGAGAGCCAGAACCGGCCGCTGGGCCGCTCCCCCGCGCGCAGCACCGCCCACACCGCGGTGGCCGCGGGCAGCACCGCGATCACCACCGCGCCGTGCGAGGCGGTCTGCACGGTCAGCGCCAGCGAGGTGAACAGCGGGAAGCCGATGATCACGCCCAGGGCGACCAGCAGCAGCCGCCCGAGCTGCCGCCGGTTCAGCCGTCCCCAGCCGGTCAGCCACAGGTAGCCGAGGGAGAGCACCCCGGCCACCGCGGCCCGGCCGAAGGCGACGAACCAGGGGTTCAGCTCGGCCACCGCGAGGCGGGTCAGCGGCAGCGACAGGCTGAAGCTGAGCACGCCCAGCGCGCCGAGCAGGAAGCCGCCCGTTATCCGGTTCTGGGCGATTACGTTACTCTTGTCCCTCATGAATGACGATAACGCCGCCCGCCGCGTTATCCAAGAGCTGCGGGCGCACGTCACCTCCGCCGCGGTCGGCTCTCAGCTGCCCTCGGTGCGGGATCTCATGGCCAGGCACCGGATCTCGCCGGTCACCGCGCAGCGGGCGATCCGCCGGCTGGCCAGCGAGGGCCTGGTGGAGGTGCGGCCGGGCAAGGGCAGCTTTGTCGCCCCGCGCGCCACCGGCGTTACCGAGGTGGCCGACCTGTCCTGGCAGGCGGTGGCCCTCGGCGAGCGCAGGGCCGGTGAAGAGGCGCTGCCCGAGCTGCTGGCCATGCCGCGTCCCGAGCTGATCCCGCTCTCGGCCGGCTACCTGGAGGCCGCGCTGCAACCGGTGAGCGCGCTCGGCGCGGCGCTGGCCAGGGCGGCCCGGCGGCCCTCGGCCTGGGAGCGCGGCACCGTGGAGGGCAGGCTGGAGCTGCGGTCCTGGTTCGCCCGCCAGACCGGTGGGGCGTTGCGGGCCGGGGACATGGTGGTCTGCCCCGGCGGGCAGTCCGCGCTGGGCACCGCGTTGCGCGCGCTGTGCGTGCCGGGCGACACCGTGCTGGTGGAGGCGCCGACCTACCTGGGCGTGATCGCGGCCGCGCGCGCCTTCGGCCTGCGCGTGGTGGGCGTGCCGGTGGACGCCGACGGCGTGCGCCCCGACCTGCTGGCCGCCACCTTCGAGCGCACCGGGGCCCGGCTGTTCTACTGCCAGCCCGCCTACGCCAACCCGCACGGCGCGGTGCTGGCCCCGCACCGGCGGGCCGAGGTGCTGGCCGCGGCCCGCGCGGCCAGGGCGTTCATCCTGGAGGACGACTGGGCGCGGGACCTGGTGATCGAGGGCGAGCAGCCGCTGCCGCTGGTCGCCGAGGACCTCCACGGCCACGTGGTGCACCTGCGATCGCTGACCAAGGCGGGCGCGCCCGGCCTGCGGGTGGCCGCGATCGGCGCGCGCGGCGCGGCGGGCGCGCGGATCCGCACCGCCAGGGTGGCCGACGACTTCTTCGTCTCCGGGCCGCTGCAGGAGGCCGCGCTGGAGTTCGTGGCCTCCCCGGCCTGGGCGCGGCACCAGCGCACCCTGCGCGCCGAACTACTGGCGCGCCGGGACACCCTGGTCACCGCGCTGGCCACGCACCTGCCCGAGCTGACCCTGGCCGTGCTGCCCCGCGGCGGGCTGCACGTGTGGGCCCGGCTGCCCGACGGGGTGGATGATCTCGCGCTGACCACCGCGGCCGCGGCGCACGGCGTCGTCGTGTTTCCCGGACGACCTTGGTACGCCGCGGAACCACCGGCTCCGCATCTCCGGCTGACCTTCGGCGCGGCCGCCCCCGAGGTGCTCGGGGAGGGGGTGCGGCGGCTGGCCGCGGCGTTCGCGAGCTTGTGACTCAGTCCCGTGCCCTCGCCTGCTGGGGGATGACCGGCGACTGGGGACGGCGCTGGATCTCGTCCAGCATCTCGGCGATGGTGTCCGGGACGAACAACTCCACCACCTTCTTGGCCGCTGCCAACATGTCTTCGCGGGTGGCCACCGCGTCCTGCTGGACCACGCTCTGGTACATCACGACCTCACTACCTCATCCTCCACCGGCCGCGCCCGACTTCCCTTGCCGGACAACAGATCTACCTGCCGGTGCGGAGTTACCGGCAAGTCATCGCCCGATCGGCCTTATAGGTGCTGCGTCACAGCATTCATGCTGGTACAAGCAACACGAGGAGTGGTCCAGTAGCGAAGGTGAGCGGCTGACCGCCCGGTTGGGTGAACGTGGTCCCGTTGTCGGCAGCGGGCCGTGACCACCGGCCCTGATAGGACCGCCCGTCCCGCAGCACGGTGGCCTCACCGGAGCCGACGGTCTGGGCGAACGGGCTGGTGCCCTTGCTGTCCCGGAACGGCGAGTCGCGCACCACGACCTTCTGCACCACCACGGTGCCCACGCTGAGCGCGCCGCCCTCGGCCGCGGCCAGTGGCGCGCCGTCCATGCCGACCCGCCAGCGCTGCTCCTGCGGGTTGTAGTCCAGCGACACCACCGCCGCCGGGTAGCGCACCACGTGCTGGGTGGTCTCCGCGCCGCCCTCGGGGGCCGTACCGAAGCGGAAACCGATGTCGCGCACCGCACCCGCGCCGGGCGCGGCGGCCAGCAGCTTCTCCGGGCTGGCGTAGGTGTTGTGCGGGGCGGCGCGGCGGGAGTCGTGGGTGTAGGCGTCCCGGGCCTTGTCCGGCGGCACCGGCACCAGCGGGGCGGCGCCGATCCGCGGCGCGAGCTCGGGCGCGGAGCCGGAGTAGGCCAGCGCGGGACGCTGGAACTGTTGCAGCAGCTCGAGATCCGACTCCCGGGCGCTGCGCACCGGCCCGACCGAGGCGGGCAGCCGCGAGCTGAACACCGCGACGAACCGGGTCAGTCCGCCCTCAACCGGTTCCAGGTAGAGCAGGTCGGCCTGGGTGAGCCCGGTCTGCGGACGCGCGGGCGAGACGTTGTCGACCTTGACCGCGAGCACCGGCTGACCGGCCGCGGTGGGTAGTCCGGTCAGCGGCGAAGGGGCTTCGGCCGCCGAGATGGACGGGCTGCTGGGCGGCGGGGCTGGGGTCGAGCAGGCGCTCAGCAGCAGGAGCGACAGGAGCGGGATGGTCAGTGGGCGCACGGCAACCTCCCGGCGGGGCCAGTGCAGTGAGGTTAGCGAGTTCGGGGGGTGCCAGCGACCGCACTTTCAGGTGAGCGCTTCCTCGTCCAGCCGCGCCAGCAGCAGGGTGGTGGAGTCCGCCACCGTCGGCTCCCCGGCCAGGCCGGTGGTCTTACGGCCACTTGGCGATGACCAGCCGCGGCGCGAGCCGGGTGTGCGGGGCGGGCAGGGCCATCAGCTCGGCCACCACCTCGCGCAGGCTGCCCGAGCAGTCCCAGACCACGCCGCCCTTGGCGCCGGGCTGGTCGGCGAGCAGGCGGACCGCGCGGGCGTCGTCGCGGTCGGCGATGAACACCGCGTCGGTGAAGTCGCGGTCGGTGAACGAACCGGCCAGGCCGAGGGTCTGCCCTGCCTCGACCCAGGGCCGGAATATCCAGCCTGCCTCGCGCAGCGCGGCCAGCACGACCAGCTCCGGATCGTCCTGCGCCGCCTCTTGCCCTGCCGTCATCGTTCACCTCGATTCCGCTTGCTTGCGCAGCGTACCCTCTTGTTCACGCTGTGAAACCGCCGGGTGCGAAGGCCACGGCCAGGTGCAGGTTCATCGCGCACGGCACCCGGCCGTCCGGCAATACGGTGACGGTGCTGTCGAAACAGCGGCGCAGGGTGGCCAGCGCGGCCGGGTCCAGCGGGCCGAGGTCGTAGATCTCGACCATCCGCGCCCACACCTGGTCCAGTCCGCCGGTGAGGTCCAGCCGGATGGTGCGCCAGTCCACCTGCCCGAACCCGGCGCCGCCGAGCACCTGCTCCAGACCGGCCCGGTGCCGGGCGCGGCGGTCGCCCAGCTCGGGCTGGCGGCGGTCCACCGGGACCTCCTCCAGCACCGAACGGGTGAGGTCGTTGAACACCTCGTAGGCGGTGCCGGGCACGGCCCCGCCGGGCAGCACCACGGCCAGCACGCCCTCGGGCGCGAGCACCCTGGCCAGTTCGGCCGCCACCCGGTCCAGGTCGCTCAGCTGGGCCAGGGCGAGGTGCGAGACGCAGGCGTCGAAGCTGTCGTCCGGGAACGGCAGCGCGCTCGGGCAGGCCACCGCGAGGGCCGCACCGGCGAGCGCGGGCCGTTGGCGGGCAACGGAAAGCGGCTCCGCGACCGGCTCGGTGCCGGCCAACCGCCTGGGGTGCGCGTGCGCCAGCAGGTCGAGCAGGTGGCCGTCGCCGCAACCTAAGTCCAGCACCCGGCGCTGACCGGCGACGACATCGCTGAGCACCTGGTAGCTGGTCCGGCCATCCGGGACCCGGCCCGCGTCGACGGTCAAGCGTCCCAGGTGGATCGGTCCCAGCGACGCCTCGCGCGCGGCAACCATCATGATCGAAGAAGATACGGCAGCCGCGCCACCGTGATCGTCAAGGCGGGGAACTCGCGCGCCGTGTCACCGGAAAGGCGCAACGCTAGTGTCCCGAGTCGGAAGTTCGGTGGCGGTATCGGCGGTCCAGGTTTCCGCTGGGCGTGCCGCAGGGAAGTCCTCGTACCGGGTTGTACGTGGGCTTTCCGGCGGTGCGGTCAGCGGGAAGCTGGGCCGTCGAGACCGCTGGCGAACTTCCGACTCGGGGCACTAGGCCAGTTGTTTCACTGCGGTGACCAGGCTGGCGAGTGAGTCCTTGGCGTCGCCGAAGAGCAGGGTGGTGCGCGGGTTGAACAGCAGCTCGTTCTCGATCCCGGCGAACCCCGGCCGCATGGAGCGCTTGAGGAAGACCACCGACTCGGCCTTGTCCACGTCCAGGATCGGCATGCCGTAGATCGGGCTGTCCGGCTGGTCCCTGGCCGCCGGGTTGACCACGTCGTTCGCGCCGATCACCAGGGCCACGTCGGTGCTGGCCAGCCGCGGGTTGACCTCCTCCATCTCCTTGAGCTGCGCATAGGGCACATCGGCCTCGGCGAGCAGCACGTTCATGTGGCCGGGCATCCGGCCGGCCACCGGGTGGATGCCGTAGGCGACCTCCACCCCGCGCGCGGCCAGCAGGTCGGCCAGCTCGCGGACCACGTGCTGGGCCTGGGCGACCGCGAGACCGTAGCCGGGCACCACCACCACGGTGCGGGCGTAGCCGAGCTGGATGGCGATGTCCTCCGGGGTGCCCGCGCGCACCGTGCGGGACTCCGCCGGGCCACCGCCGCCGGCCGCGGTGGCGGTGAAGGCGCCGAAGAGGATGTTGGTCAGCGAGCGGCCCATGGCCTTGGCCATCAGCCGGGTGAGCAGGGTGCCGGAGGCGCCGACCAGGGTGCCGGCCACGATCAGCAGGGTGTTGCCCAGCACGTAGCCGGAGGCGGCCACCGCCAGGCCGGTGAAGGCGTTGAGCAGGGAGATCGCGATCGGCACGTCCGCGCCGCCGACCGGCAGCACGAACAGCACGCCGAGCAGCAGCCCGGCCACGGTCAGCCCGATCACCAGCCCGGTGGATGCGGTGGGCAGCACGGCCACCGCCAAACCCAGGCACAGCACGGAAACGCCGATCGCGGCCGACCGTCCATAAGGGAGGGTCACCGGGCGGGTGGTCATCAGCTCCTGGAGCTTGAGGAAGGTGAGCAGGCTGCCGGAGAAGCTGACACTGCCGACCAGCACGCCGAACACGGTGGCCGCGCGCATGCCGGTGCTGCCCGGGGTGGCCAGGAACTCGGTGAGCGCGACCAGGGCCGCCGCCGCGCCGCCGACGCCGTTGAACAGCGCGACCATCTGCGGGATCGCGGTCATCTTCACCGCGCGGGCCGCGGGCACGCCGACGACGACGCCGAGGGCGATCGCGGCCAGGATCCAGCCCACGTTGCCGATCCGGCCGTCGAAGAAGGCGACCAGCACCGCGAACAGCATGCCCAGCGCGCCGACCAGGTTGGCCGCGCGGGCGTGCTTGGGGGTGCTCAAACCCTTGAGCGCCAGGATGAAGCACAGCGCGGCGAGCAGGTAGACGAGGTGCACCAGGTCCTGGCTCATCGCCTGCGCTCCTTGCCGCCGAACATGCTCAGCATCCGGTCGGTGGCGACAAACCCGCCGACCACGTTGACCGTGGCGAAGACCACCGCGAGCAGCGCCAGCACCAGCTCCACGGTGCTCTCCGCCTTGCCCGCCACCAGGATCGCGCCGACCAGGATGACGCCGTGGATGGCGTTGGCGCCGGACATCAGCGGGGTGTGCAGGATGGTGGCCACTTTGGACACCACCTCGAACCCGAGGAAGACCGAGAGCAGGAAGATGGTCAGCAGACTGATCTCGCTGGTCACGTCGCCTCCTTTGTGACGCAACAGCTTGCCAGGATCTCATCGGCCAGCGGGTCGGCGCGCAGCTCGCCGTCCACGGTGAGGTGCCGCACGAAGTTGGCCATGTTGCGGGCGTAGAGCGCGCTGGCGTGCGCGGGCATGCCGCTGGGCAGGTTGAGCGCGCCGAGCACGGTCACCTCGCCGTGCCGGATCTCTTGCCCGGCAACGGAAAGCTCGCAGTTGCCGCCGGACTCCGCGGCCAGGTCCACCAGCACCGAGCCGGGGGCCATGCCGGCCACCATGTCCGCGGTCACCAGCACCGGGGCCTGCTTGCCGGGCACCGCGGCGGTGGTGATCACCACGTCCGCGGCGGCCACCTGGGTGGTGAGCAGTTCCCGTTGGCGGGTCAGGAAGTCCTCGGACTGGGCGGCGGCGTACCCGCCCGCGCCCTCCTGGCTGCCCAGCTCCAGTTCCAGGAACCGCGCGCCCAGGCTGCGCACCTCCTCCGCGGCCGCGGCCCGCACGTCGTAGGCGGAGACCACCGCGCCCAGCCGCCGCGCGGTCGCGATCGCTTGCAGGCCGGCCACTCCGGCCCCCAGCACCAGCACCTTGGCCGGGGCGATGGTGCCCGCGGCGGTGGTGAACATGGGCAGGAAGCGCGGCAGCCGTTCCGCGGCCAGCAGCACCGCCCGGTACCCGGCGACCAGCGCCTGGGAGGACAGCGCGTCCATGCCCTGGGCCCTGGTGATCCGGGGCAGCAGCGCCAGGCTGTAGGCGGTGATCCCCTTGTCCCGCAACGCGGTCAGCGCGTCCTCGGGCGGCACGAACAGGCTGACCACGGTGGTACCGGCCCGCACCACGGCCGGGTCGGGTGGCTGCACGCCGACCAGCAGGTCGGCCGCGCCGAGGTCCTCGGTGAGCTGGGCCCCGGCGGCGCGGTAGTCATCGTCGGATGCGCAGGCGTGGTGACCGGCGCCGGACTGCACGAGCACGGTGAGTCCCGCGCCGGTGAGCAGGGGAACCGTCCCTGGCAGACAGGCAACCCTGCGTTCGCCGGCCCGCGACTCCGCGGGTACTCCGACCTTCACAACGCCAACCGTAACGGACGTACGGTGATCTGGACCACATTTCCCGTTTCACCGTATTGACCCCCATCGGCGGCTGGAACCCCGCTGTTCTGCGGCTTCCGCGCCCACCGGAGATCATCCGCACCGGGGGCGAACCACTCGGACGGCGGTAGCCGATACGGTCAACGGGTGACCCTCCCCGACCTCTCCGGCACCGTCACCCTGATCACCGGCGCGGCCGGCGGCCTCGGCCACGGCCTGGCCCGCCGCTTCGCCGAGGCGGGCGCCGCCGTGGCCGTGCACTACCGCACCAGCGTCACCCAGGCGCACGCCCTGGTCGCCGAGCTCCAGGACCGCGGCACGAACGCGCTGGCCCTGCCCGCCGACCTGCTCTCCCCCGACCAGGTCCGGCACCTTATCGAGTCCACAGTGGACCACTTCGGCCGGCTGGACACCCTGGTGAACAACGCCGCCGTGCAACCGGTGCAGCCACTGCCGGAGATGACCTTCGACCAGTGGCGCGAGGTGTTGGACACCAACCTGGACGCGGTCTTCCTCACCACCAGCACCGCCGTCCGCCGGATGGACCCCGGCGGCTCGGTGGTCAACATCGCCTCGATCGAGGGCAGCCAGCCGGCCTTCGGCCACGCGCACTACAGCACCGCCAAGGCCGCCCTGCTCATGCACACCCGCACCGCCGCGCTGGAGTACGGCCCGCTGGGCATCCGGGTCAACGCAGTCAGCCCCGGCCTGCTGCACCGCGAGGGCCTGGAAACCCAGTGGCCGGAAGGCGTCGAACGCTGGCAGCGCGCCGCTCCCCTTGGCCGCCTCGGTCAGCCCGAGGACGTGGGCAACGCCTGCGTGTTCCTGGCCTCGCCGCTGGCCTCCTGGATCACCGGGCAGAACCTGGTGGTCGACGGCGGTATGTCCACCCACCCGAACTGGTAAGGGAATCCCGTGCTCACACCGGAACAGATCATCGCCGAGCTCGGCCTCCAGCCCCTGCCCGTGGAGGGCGGTTTCTGGGCGCAGACCTGGCGCACCGAGCAGGGCACCGGCATCTATTACCTGATGACCGGCGGCAACTTCTCCGCCCTGCACCGCCTGGCCCACCCCGAGGTGTTCAGCTACCACGCCGGTTCGCCCGCGCGGATGCTGTTGCTGCACCCGGACGGGCGGGTGCAGCGGCCGGTGCTGGGGCTGGACCTGGCGGCCGGGCAACGGCCGCAGGTGGTGGTGCCCGCTGGCACCTGGCAGGCCAGTGAGCCGGTGGGCGAGTGGTCGCTGCTGGGCACGTTCATGGCCCCGCCGTACACCGACGACGTGGTGGACTTCCCGGCCGGGGACGAGCTGGCACTGTCCTATCCGGACCACGCCGAGGAGATCCGCAGGCTGTCGCCGAAATGACGGATTCGCTGGCACGGCAAGGAGAAGTCCGGGCCGAAGCCGAGGCGGTGCTCGCCGAGCTGGGGTTGACCGAGCGGCTGGCGACAGCCGGAGAACCAACCGTGGTGGGCAGTGCCGCGCTGGGGCTGATGGTCCGGCGGGACCTGGACCTCTGGCCGTGGCAGGAGCCGAGCTTCGAGGTCTACCGGGCCGTGCTGGACCACGGGATCAGCGGCATCGAGGCCTTCGACGCCTGGCGGTTATCCGGTCGCCCCAAGCCGTAACCGGTGCCACCATGCCCGCATGGGCAGGAGCTTCGAGGAACTGGTGGCCGAGGCCGAGGCGGTCTCCGTCGACGGCTGGGACTTCTCCTGGCTGGACGGCCGCGCCACCGAGCAGCGGCCCTCGTGGGGCTACCAGCGGTCCATGGGCGAACGGATGGCCGCGGCCAAGGTCGCGCTGGACATCCAGACCGGCGGCGGCGAGGTGCTGGCCGGCGTGCCGCAGCTCGCTGAGCGGACCTTCGCCACCGAGTCCTGGGAACCGAACCTGGCCAAGGCGCGCGCGCTGCTGGAACCCAGGGGCGCGCAGGTGCTGCTGGATGCCGACGAGCCGCCGCTTCCGTTTCCGGACAACACTTTCGACCTGGTGGTCAGCCGTCATCCGGTGACCGTGTGGTGGGCCGAGATCGCCAGGGTGCTGGCGCCCGGCGGCACCTACTTCTCCCAGCAGGTGGGGCCGGCCAGCGTGTTCGAGCTGGTGGAGTTCTTCCTCGGGCCGCAGCCGGAAGAGGTGCGCAACGGGCGGCATCCGGAGGCGGCGCGCGCGGCGGCCGAGGCTGCCGGGCTGGAGGTGCTCGATCTCCGGATGGAGTCGTTGCGCACCGTCTTCCACGACATCGGTGCGGTGGTCTACTTCCTGCGCAAAGTGATTTGGATGGTGCCCGGGTTCACGGTCGCCGAATACCTGCCGGACCTCCGGCGACTGCACGAGCGGATCGAATCCGAGGGCTCATTCCTGGCGCACACCACCCGTTTTCTGATCGAGGCGCGGAAACCGCTCAGTTGAGCCAGCCCCTGCGTTCGGCGTGACAACCCAGCTGGAACCGGGTCATGCACCCGGCCCGGTCCATCAGGGTCCGGATCCGCCGCAGCACGGTACGGGGGCTGATGCCCAGTTGGCGGGCGATCGACTCGTCCGTGCAGCCGGAGCACATCAGGGACAGCAGAGCACGCGCCTGGGGATCGAGCAGGTCCTCGGGCAGCTCAGCCGGACGCTGGACCTGACTCGTCTGCAACATCATCTTCAGGGCCTCCTCACACCGCGGGGGCGCGCACACCGCCCCCTGGTCTCGCCTGGGGCCAACGGCCGACACCCGCGTCCGCCGCAGCTCAGCCCCTGCTAGCACGGCCAGTCTGGCACCGGCTGTCCAAGATCGGCAGCGTCGGCTTCCGGGCTTGTTGCGATCTTGCCGGTGCCCGGAACGGCCGGGTACGGACATCAACACGTGTGGATCGGCGACCCCAGATGGGAGCGCTTCCCCGGCGAGTCGGGCGGGAAGCGGGCAGGCGTGTCGCCAGGCCGGACGGTTCAGGACCCGGTTGTGCCCGGTTGGTCTGGATGGCCGATGCGTGCTTCGGGGGCTTTGTCCAGTTGCCGCCGGGAGTCCGGTTGGGCAATCGTTGTCCGGAAACGGGCGGAAAGCGGGCATGGTTCAGTCGGAGAGTGGGCGCGGAAATGCGTCAAGGGGCGCCGGAGATGATGACCGAGTTGGTTGCCTCAGTGGCCCAACCGGCTTGGTTACGGCACAGTTTGCCATCAAAAATCCTTTTGCCCAGCGGAAAATACCGGTGGTTCTTTGTCCGCTGTAGCGGGCAGTCAGCTGACCACGTCGGCGGGCGCCTGCCCGGTCGCGTAGCGGCGCACGTTGTCCAGGGCCGCGGCGGCGATGCGCAGCATGGACTCCCTGGTGACTCCGCCCGCGTGCGGGGACAGCGCCACGTTGGGCGCGCGCAGCAGGGCCAGCGTGGCCGGTGGCGGTTCCGGGTCGAAGACGTCCAGGCCCGCGCCGCCGAGCCGCCCCGCGTGCAGGGCAGCGGCCAGCGCCTCCTGGTCGACCAGTGCCCCGCGGGCGGTGTTGATCAGGATGGCGGTGGGTTTCATCAGGGCCAGGCGGTCGGCGTTGATCAGGTGCCGGGTGGCCTCGGTGAGCGGCAGGTGCAGGGACACGTAGTCGGACTCGGCGAGCAGCGTGTCCAGCGGCAGTTCGGTGATCTCATGGCGCTCGGCCAGCTCGGCGGGCAGGCCGCGCCGGGTGGCGCAGACCAGGCGCAGGTCAAAAGCCTTGGCGCGCTTGGCCAGTTCGCGGCCGATGGCGCCGAAGCCGACGATGCCGAGGGTCTTGCCGAACAGCTCGGTGATGCTGAACTGCAAGCGCGGCAAGGCCCACTCCCCCTGGGTGAGCGCGTTGTGGCCGGGGATGAGCTGCTTGGCCAGCGCGAGCATCAGGCACAGGGTCTGCTCGGCCACGTCCTGGGCCTCGGCGCCGGTGGAGCCGATGTTGCACACGGTGATCCCGGCGGCGCGGGCGGCGGCCAGGTCGATGTGGTCAAAACCGTGGCTGGCGCACTGGATCAGCCTGGCCCGTCCGGCCTTGGCCAGGTGGTCGGCGGTGACCGGGGCGAGCGCGCTGAGGATGACCTCGGCCTCGCGCAGCGCCACCGGGTCGGCCCCGGTCTCCTCCACCGCGGTCAGCTCGAAGCCGTCACCGAGGGCCGCGGCGATCATGCCGCTGAGCTTGGTCCCGCCGACGTGCGGGGACAGCACCGCGAGGACCTTCACCGGGGCACCTCGGCGAGCGCGTCCCGGTCCAGCTCGCCGGGGGTGCGGTGCCCGGTCAGGCCGAGGGTCAGCTCGGTGTCGGCCAGGATCGAGCGCAGCACGTGCCGCACCCCGGCCTCGCCGCTGTGCGCGAGCCCGTACACCCAGGGCCGCCCGAGCAGCACCGCCTTCGCACCCAGGGCGAGCGCCTTGAGCACGTCCGCGCCGGTGCGCACGCCGGAGTCGAACAGCACGTCCAAGCGGTCGCCGACGGCCTCGGCGATGCCGGGCAGCGCGTCCAGGGAGGCGATCGCGCCGTCGACCTGGCGGCCGCCGTGGTTGGACACCACGATGCCCTCGATCCCGGCGTCCGCGGCCCGCCGCGCGTCCTCCACGTGCTGGATGCCCTTGAGCACGATCGGCCCGTCCCAGTGCTCGCGCAGGAAGGAGAGCCGGTCCCAGCTCTTGTCCTGCCCGGTGAACAGCCCGACCCAGCGCAGGATCGCCAGCTGCGGATCCTCTTCGGGGGTTTTCTCCAGTCCGGCGCGGAAGGCGGGGTCGGAGAACGGGATCGCGGTGCCGATGCCGCGCAGGAACGGCAGGTAGGCCTGGTCGAGGTCGGTGGGCCGCCAGGCCAGGGTCCAGGTGTCCAGGGTGACCACCAGCGCGGTGTACCCGGCGGCCTTGGCCCGGCGCAGGATGCTGGCGCACACCTCGTCGTCGTTGGGCCAGTACAGCTGGTACCAGCGCGGCCCCTCGCCACCGGCCTCGGCCACCTCCTCGATGGTGCTGGAGGAGGCGGTGGACAGGATCATCGGCAGCCCGAGCTCCGCGGCCGCGCGGGCGGTGGCGGACTCGGCGTCGGGGTGCACGATCGCCTGCACGCCGATCGGCGCGAGCAGCACGGGCGCGGGGAGCCGCTGGCCGAGCACGGTGGTGCTGAGGTCGCGCTGGGTCGCCTCACGCAGCATGCGGGGCACCAGCCGCCAGTGGTCGAAGGCGGCCCGGTTGGCCCGCACGGTGGCCCCGGAACCCGCGCCGCCCGCGACGTAGCCGAACGGGCCCGGGTCCATCAGGCCCTTGGCCATCGCCTCCAGGGTGGTGGGGTCGGTGCTCATCGGCGGCCGCTGGTCGGCGAGGCCCTGCAGGTAGATCTCGTTCTGGTAGGCACCGTACTGACCAGCCATTTCGTGGCTCTCCATCCACTAACGCCGTCAACCTGGTTTTCGAGGTCATCAGCATCTGCTCGATCCGTCCATGCTTGTTCGAATCGCCCAAGGTCGCAAGCACTCGGTCTGCCGCTCGCCGCGTCCGACTACGGCAGCCCGGATGGCGACCAGGTCCGGTACGAGTTTTCGATCGGATTCCGCTCGCGATTCCTTAGCAAGTCCCTGTGCAGACGCGGTGACCTCAAAGCGGTGTACTGTGTCGATCCGCAACGGATCGGCGAACTGGACATCCACCCATCGACCATCACGCGATTAGCGGCGGCTACTTGCGTCACATTTAAGATCGATCATTAATCAGTTCTTCGGCAGCGGTCACGCCGGGCGGAAGCAACCGAACTGTTCGCTTGGCAGTATCAAAATCTATCTGCCGCAACACGTGCAACTGTTTCAGCACATCCCTTCGAAATGACGCCGGATTAGGATGCTCTAACCATCGAATCAGGTCCACCTCAGGAACATCGCCCGAATCCGTAAGTAGCAATACAAGAGTCTGCTGCTTCCAGGTCATGCCAGAGCGCAAGACCCGCTTTTTGTCGCCGAGTGCCCACACCCACGAGACTTCACGCCCAATGAGGCCGTCCACGATTGCGGTAGCCTCCTCGGTAGTAAGCGTGTGCAACATCCTCACCAGCTCCGCCATTAGCCATTTGGCAACATAAAGGACCGCTGTCGCATCCATTTGATTCGGATCCACATCAGCGCCTGCGTGTCCCACTCCACGATTGTTCCTGATATCATACAACCCGATCATCATGCGGGGAATCAGGATGCGCGCAGACCGGCTGTTTGGCACACACTGGTAGGTGATCGCCAAATCCAAACAGGCATCGGGGAATCGTTTTGGACCCTCGGCTCGCACTGGATACATGCCCCCCGACAACCAGCCCTTGCAGACCGTGTACACGGCCTCACACAACTTGCCACCATTTAACTCCGAGGGCTCCCAACGATGCTCCCGATAGTTCTTCACGATCTCATTGAACGCTGACAACAAGTCATTACGCAGAGATACAGGCAGGACCGAAAAGGCGTCTTCAGGCGAGAGTCCCACCTTAAACACTCCCGCCACTCCACATGCCTTGGACGTAGACGATCCCCTCGTTGGTAACTTTGTAGATCTTGTTCGCTTGCTTACTACTTCCAGATTTCTTGAGCTGCATAACACGCTGAGGCTTCTTGTTCATATTGCTTGAAAGCGCCATCGTCACATTCGACAGCGAATAGCCGAGATGCTTCAGCTCCACATTGAGGAGCCGGGATGGCCACTGGTCGTACTTCTGATGCACCTGTATCCAGTATGCAGCTACCAGCGCCTTGTCCGCTTCTGACTTCGGCTGGGCCCGCGCGAACAACTCAGCAAAGTACTGGAAGGTCGTCGTTTCCTTTGCAATCTTCAAATCAGCGCCAGAGACGGCCTCGTAAGCAATCCTGCCACTGGGCCCATTCCCACTCTGGCCAGCTATAGGTAGGGGCACGGAGTACCGCTCAGCCGCCCAGCGCAGGACTCGACCCTGAGCAGCCTCATCAAGATCGGCAATTGCAGTTGCCACTATCGACATCGCATCGATCTCCAGATCGCCCATTACTCAGTTCCTAACACTTTATTTACAAGATCGGCGAATGCTGCGACACCAGGCCCCTTGGCGCGCAGACGTCGATTCTGACCACTTCCATTGATGACGTAGCCATTAAGGGCTTTCATATGCGAGGAGAAGTTGTTCGCGTCGTAGACTTTTAGACGGTCACACTCAGCACGGATAACCTCCAGAGAAGTTTCGCTCTCGCCCAGACCAAAGCCACGAGTAATAGTCAGGATCTGCGCAACCGCCCGCGCCCTCTCGGCGTTTTTCTTACCGAGCTTGATCCCAGCGATGCTAATCTTAGGGTCGCCATCATCCAGGTGGATGATGCGCTCCAACTTGTTACGGTCGACATCGGTCTGCTGCGCAACACGGTCGTACATCTCATTTTCGGTCAAAGGGGGGACACCATCGCCGTTGGATCCTTCACGGATCGAAGCATCATTCTGGCCAGCAGTTCTCCCGCCGTAATGATTCCCGACCCTTGGTTCACCTGCCAGGCCATTTCCGGCAGAGGCAAGCAGGCGAACCGCTTCTCGGAACGCCACCTCGTGAATCGATTCGGGCAAGTCGGCTTCCTGCACAACTGCCCACGCCTTCTTTAGCGTCTCACTTACTTCCATTGCACCACTCCACTACGCCGAGGGCATCAGGCTACGTCTACCACCGACAGACCTACAACAAGGCGGCACGGCATGTTGCCATTTAGGGACATGAAGGTAGGACAGCCTTAGCTGACTTCATGCTGCTCTCGCAGCTCAGAAGCACCGAGATCACTAGCGCGGAACGACGTACCAAATGATCATTAATGGCACCTTGTTCATGCACCATGCACTTGACTAGACCAGTCACCTCTTCGGAACCTTACGGAGCAAACGCCGAGGCTGGATGGCGTTGCTCGTCGGTGCGTCAGTAAGGCGAGCCAAAGGACATCTGCTACGCACCATTGATGACTCTGGGAAACGTCTACACCTTCGGTGATCTGCGGGTACCGAGCACGGCAACCTAGGCTGAAGCATGGCAGTCGACTGGCCGCCGCGGCCGGTCTGATCGGCGTGCCAGTGGCCAGGGCTGGCTGGCGCAGGCCTCGCTGCTCAGGGAGGACAGCCGTAGCCGGTGGCTAATGCACGACTTGATCCGGCGCTACACCGTGATGCGCACCAAACCTGACCGAGGCCGAGCACACCACCGAGGCGGTCGCGCAGCAGCTGCGATCCTGGGTTCCCGGTGGCCTGGCTCCAGGCTGAGTCCCACAACCTGGTGGCGGTTCAACGGTCGGCTGCAGCGCAACGCTGGCTCACGCCCGTGTGGCAGCTGGCTCGGCCCTACAGCCCCCCGCGCATCATGCGCGGAGCACCTTGGCGACACGCGACCGCGTGGCGACGGACGCACGCCATGGCTGATCGCCTGCCGGAGTGGAGTGCCTTGCTGCGAACGCACGTGTGCCTGGGCCTCGCCCTGGTTTGGAGTCAGGAAAGCACCGAGGTGGAGGGGCACCTGCGGCAGTGGCTGGATGCTGCGGTCGATCGAGGCACCAGCCAGCCCAAGGAGCAGACGCACTTCCTGCGCGCCTGCGCCCTTGGCCCTGGACTCGTCCGTGCCGCGGAGGTCTGGTCCGCCTTGGTGATGAAAGTGGTCAGTTCGACGACCGACATCGGCTTCTCGGCTGGGCGGCACGGATCCGGGTCAGGCGCGCAGGTAGGCCAGCACGGCCTGCACCCTGCGGTGGCCCGCGCCGTCGGTGCTGGGCAGGTCGAGCTTGGTGAAGATGTTGCCGATGTGCTTGTGCACCGCGCCCGCGCTGATCACCAGCATCTCGCCGATGGTGGTGTTGGAGTGGCCCTCGGCCATCAGCGCCAGCACCTCGCGCTCGCGGGCGGTCAGCGAGCGGATCGGGTCGTCGGCGCGGCGGCGGACCAGCAGCTGGGAGACCACCTCCGGGTCCAGCGCGGTGCCACCGGCGGCGACCCGGTTCAGCGCGTCCAGGAAGTCGGCGACCTTGCCGACGCGTTCCTTGAGCAGGTAGCCGACCCCGCCGCCGGGGCTGGCCAGCAGCTCGCCCGCGTAGCTGTCCTCCACATAGGCGGAGAGCACCAGCACGGCCAGCTCCGGGTGCCTGCGGCGGGCCTCGACCGCGGCGCGCAGGCCCTCGTCGGTGAAGGTCGGCGGCAGCCGGACGTCGACCACGGCCACGTCCGGGGTGTCCGCGTCGATCGCGGCCAGCAGCTGTTCGGGGTGCTCGACCGCGGTGACCACGTCCAGGCCCTCGCTGCGCAGCAACAGGGTCAGGCCCTCGCGGAGCAGGGCGTCGTCCTCGGCGATCATGATCCGCACGGGGGTGATCCTCTCAGGTTCCGGTCGGCAGGCGCACGCCGAGCACGGTGGGGCCGCCCTCGGGACTGGACAGGGTGGTCTGGCCGTCGAAGGCGGCGACCCGGCGGCGGATGCCGGTCAGCCCGGTGCCGTTGGCCTCCTCGGCCCCGCCGTGGCCGTCGTCGCGGACCTCGATCACCAGGTGGTCTCCTTGCACGGCAAGGGAAACCTCCGCGTGCTCGGCCCCGCTGTGCTTGGCCACGTTGGTCAGCGCCTCGGCGATGACGAAGTAGGCCGCCGCCTCCACCGCCGCGGGCAGCCGCCGCAGGCCGGTGACGGTGAGGGTGGCCGGGATCGGGCAGCGGGCGACCACCGCGTCCACCGCGCCGTCCAGGCCGCGGTCGGCCAGCACCGGCGGGTAGATGCTGCGCACCACCTCGCGCAGCTCGGTGAGCGCGTCGGTGGCCGCGTTCTGCGCGGTGAGCACCGAGGCCAGCGCGGTCGGCGGGTCGCGGCGCAGCGCGCGTTCCACGATGCCCAGGTGCATGACCACCGCGACCAGCCGGTTCTGCGTGCCGTCGTGCAGGTCGCGTTCGATCCGGCGCAGCTCGGCGCCGTGCGCCTCCAGCGCGGCGGCCCTGGTCGCGGTCAGCTCGGCGACCCGCTGCGCCAGGCTGGCCCGGCCGGGTGAGAGCAGCCTGCTCGCCCAGCCCGCCTCCCAGTCGGCCAGCCTCGGCGGCAGCCACCAGGACACCAGCGCGGCGGCCAGCGCGGTGAGCACGGACAGCCCGGCGCTCGGCCAGGAGTCGACGTGGATGCCGTAGGAGCTGTCCAGGCCGCCGGGCACCAGCCACCAGATCATCGGCACCACCAGGTTCTGCGGCACCGAGACCGGCACCGCGAACCCGAGCAGGCCCAGCACCACCCCGGCCGGGGCGTGCACCAGCAACCAGCGCAGGTCCCTGCGGGTGGCCGGGTCGGTAAGCACGGTGACGACCTGTTGCGGCAGCGGGCCGGAGACCTCGGCGTAGCGCTCCTCCACCGGCCGGCCGGTGCGCGCGGCCACCCGGCGGCGGTCCACCGCGACCAGCCAGCGCTGCACCCGCACCGCCAGCGGCAGCAGCGGCAGGGTGAACACCAGCATGACGCAGATCAACAGTCCGAACAGGACGAACAGGCCGGCCAGCGCGGTGGCGAACCCGAGGGCGAGGCTGAGGATCGCCCGCCACACCCGCAGCAGCTCCGGTCGCATCCGACCTCCCGTGGTAGAGCTGGCTCCACCCCTGATCCGGCACCGCGCGGGATGTCGCGGCACATCCCCTGAAACCTACCGTCGTGGCCATGACAGCAGTACGACTGGACTCGGTCACCAAGGTCTACGGCAGCGGTGACCACGCGACCACGGCGCTGCGCGGGGTGAGCAGGGCCATCCCGCGGGGCCGGTTCACCGCCGTGATGGGGCCGTCCGGTTCGGGCAAGAGCACCTTCCTGCAGTGCGCGGCCGGGCTCGACACGCCCACCTCCGGCTCGGTGCGGCTCGGCGAGACCGAGCTGACCGGGCTGACGGAGACGAAGCTGACCGAGCTGCGCCGCGAGCGCATCGGGTTCATCTTCCAGGGCTACAACCTGGTGCCCTCGCTCAGCGTCACCGACAACATCACCCTGCCGCTGCGCTTCGCCGGGCGGAGCGCGGATGTGGTCTGGCTCAACGAGATCGTGCGCCGGGTCGGCCTGGACGGGCTGCTGCACCGGCGGCCGGGGCAGCTCTCCGGCGGGCAGCAGCAGCGGGTGGCGGTGGCCCGCGCGCTGGTGGCCAGGCCGGAGGTGGTCTTCGCCGACGAGCCCACCGGCGCGCTGGACTCGCGCACCGGCGCGGAGGTGCTGCGGCTGCTGCGGCAGCTGGTGGACGAGCTGGGCCAGACCGTGGTGATGGTCACCCACGACCCGGTGGCCGCCGCGCACGCACACAGCGTGCTGTTCCTGGCCGACGGCCGGTTCGTGGACGAGCTGCCCGGGCCGGACGCGGACCAGGTGGCCAAGCGGATGACCCACCTCGGGGAGTGGTGAGCGGTGTTCTCCTTTGCCTGGCAGACGATCCGGGCCCGCAAGGGCGGGTTCACCGCGGCTTTCCTGGCGCTGTTCGGCGGCGCGGTCCTGCTCACCGCCTGTGGGGTGCTGTTGCAGTCCGGGCTCTTCGGCGGGGTTCCCGCGCAGCGCTACGCGGCCGCGCCGGTGGTGCTCGGCGGCGACCGCGCGATCACCGTGGCACGGCCGGAGAAAACGGACCTGAGCGAGGACCTGACCGAGCAGGTGCCGCTGCCCGCGGCGCTGGTGGAGCAGGTGCGCCGGATACCCGGAGTGGAACGCGCGATCGGCGAGGTGAGCTTCCCGGCCACCGTGGTGGGCAAGGACAACCGGGTGCTGCCCGGCGCGGACCAGGGCCGCACCCTGGGCCACGGCTGGGGCAGCGCGCCGCTGACCCCGTTCGCGCTGGCCTCCGGCACCGCGCCCCGCTCGGGTGAGGTGGTGCTCGACGCCGAGCTGGCCCAGCGGGCCGGGATCTCGGCCGGTGACCAGGTGCGGATCATGGTGGACTCGGCCCCGCGCGCCTACCGGGTCAGCGGTATCGCCGCACCGGCGGGCCGGGACCGGCTGGTGCGCCAGTCCGCGGTGTTCTTCCACGACGACACCGCGCGCGCCCTCTCCGGCAGGCCGGACCAGGTCTCCGCGATCGGCGTCTTCGGTCCCGCACCCGATCTGGCCAAGCAGCTGCCGCCCGGGGTGATCGTCCACAGTGGACTCGACCGGGGCGAGGCGGAGAACCTGGACGGCGCGCGGTCCAGGTTCGTGCTGATGATGGTCTCCGGCTCCTTCGCCGGTTTTGTGCTGATGATCGTGGTCTTCGTGACCGCGAGCACGCTGGCCCTGGTGCTCAACCAGCGCCGCCGGGAACTGGCCCTGCTGCGCGCCATCGCGGCCACCCCGAAACAGGTGCGCGGGCTCATCGCCGCGGAAACCCTGCTGGTGTCCGGGTTCGCCGCGCTGCTCGGCCTGGCCCCTGGGGTGTTCGCCGCGCAGTGGCTGCTGGGCATGTTCGCCTCGATCGGCGTGGTGGCCGAGGACTTCACCCTGTCCATCGGCCCGGTCCCGTTGCTGGCCACCGTGCTGCTGTGCGTGGGCGCGGCCCAGCTGGCCAGCCTGACCGCGGCCCGGCGGATGCTCAAGCTCAAGCCGACGGCCGCGCTCGGCGAGGCCGCGGTGGAACCGGCGGCGCTGGGCCGCGGTCGCCTGGTCACCGGGTGGGCGCTGCTGGGCGTGGCACTGGCCGGGGCCTGCTCAACCCTGTTCATCCCCGGTCCAGTGGCGCAGGTCCCGGCCAGCATGTCGGCGCTGCTGGCCATCATCGGGCTCGGCCTGCTCGGCCCGGTGCTCACCTCGGCCGCGACCCGGATCGCCGCGGGGCTGTTCCTGTGCTCCCCCAGGGCCGACCGGTACCTGGCCGCGCACAACAGCACCGCGAACTCCCGCCGCCTGGCCGCCGCGGTGACCCCGCTGGTGCTGACCATCGGCTTCGCGGTCACCCACTTCTACAGCGGCACCACCCTGGCCGAGGCCACCCAGCACCAGGCCCGCGCGGCCACCACCGCCGACTACGTGCTCACCGCGCCACAGGGCGTGCCCGCCGAGGTGGCCGCCGCAGCACGGCGGGTGCCGGGGGTCACCGCCGCCACCCCACTGGTGGGCACCGAGGTGATCGCGGTGGACAAGGACGCCAGTGAGGAACCGCTGTCCCGGTCCAAGGCCTACGGCGTGGACCCGGCGCAGCTGTCCGGCACCCTGGGCCTCAAGGCGGTCCGCGGCGCGCTGACCGAGCTGCGCGGGGACAGCGTGGCGCTGAGCGAGTCCGAGTCCTCCTGGCTGGGCAAGGCGGTCGGCGACCCGGTCGAGCTGTACCTGGGCGACCGCACCAGGGTCACGCCGAAGGTGGTGGCAATCTTCGCGGACAACCTGGGCTACGGCGATGTGCTGCTGCCCCAGGACGTGCTGCTGCCGCACACCACCGACCGGCTGGCCGACTCGATCCTGGTCGCCGCCAAGGACCCGTCCGTCCACAACGGACTGTCCGAGCTGGCCGCCACCTACCCCGGTCTCCAGGTCCAGGACCGCGCGCAGCTGACCGTGGCCACCGACGCGCAGCAGGCGGCCAACCTGTGGCTGAACCGGGTGCTGCTCGGCGTGATCCTGCTCTACGTGGCGCTCTCGGTGGTCAACAGCCTGGTCACCTCCACCCTGGACCGGGCGGGCGAGGTCGGCCTGCTCCGGCTGCTCGGCGGCACCCGCCGCCAGGTGCGGCGGATGTTCCGCGCCGAGTCCGCGCTGGTGGTCTCGATCGCGGTGCTGATCGGCTCCGCGGTCCCGGTGCTGCCGCTGACCCTGCTCAGCCTCAACCTCACCGGCTCCCCGATCCCGGCCGGGCCACCGCTGGTGTACGTCGGCATCCTGGCCGTGACCGTCCTGATTGGACTGTGCTCGATCCGGCTGCCCGCCCGCGGGCTCACCCGGCGGGCCTAGCAGGGCACCCGGTAGCCGACCTCCGGGAAGTGCTGTGCCCAGTCCGCGGTGGAGAGCGCGGGCTGGGCGCAGGCGCGGGTCTCGGCCAGCGCCAGGTCGGTCTCCCACAGCTGCGCGGTGCGGTCGTGGCTGCCGGTGGCCAGGGTGTGGCCGTCCGGGGCGAAGGCCAGCGCGAACACCGCGCTGGTGTGCCCGGACAGGGTGGCCAGCGACCGGCCGCCTGCCCACAACCGCACGGTCTGGTCGTAGCCGCCGGAGGCCAGGGTTCGCCCGTCGGGGCTGAAGGCCAGCGCGGAGACCACGTTGGTGTGCCCCGGCAACTCCACGGGCGCGCGGGCCGGATCGGCCGGGTCCCACAGCCGGATGGTGCGGTCGTCGCCGCCGGAGGCGAGGGTGCGGCCGTCCGGGCTGAAGGCCAGCGACACCACGAAGTCGGTGTGCCCGGTCAGCACCGCCCGCTCCACCGGCTGCCGGGGATCGTCCAGCCGCCACAGCCGGACGGTCCGGTCGTCACCGGCGGAGGCCAGCGTCCGGCCGTCCGGGCTGAACACCACCCGCTTGACGTTGAGGGTGTGCGCGGTCAGCGTGCTCGCCGTGCCGGTGGCCAGCTCCCAGACCCGGACGGTGTGGTCGTAGCTGCCCGAGGCCAGGGTGCGGCCGTCCGGGCTGAACGCCAGCGACACCACCGAACCGGTGTGTCCACTCAGGACGGTCGGCGGGCGTTGCGGGTCGGCCGGGTCCCACAGCCGGATCGTCCGGTCGGCCCCTGCGGAGGCCAGCGTGCGGCCGTCGGGGCTCAGTGCCAGCGCGAGGACCGGGCCGGTGTGCCCGGTGAGCGTGCCCATCTTCTTGGGCCGCAACGGGTCCGTCAGGTCCCACAGCCGCACGGTCCGGTCGTAGGCCGAGGTGGCCAGCCTGCGGCCGTCGGCGCTGAACACGGTGCCGGTCACCGCGTCGGTGTGCCCGGGCAGCGGCACGGCCAGCGCGCTGCGCAGGCTGTCCGCGGTCTCCGCCGAGGGCGAGAGCCGGTGTGCGGCGATGGCCAGCTTGGCCGCCTGCTCCGGGTTCCTCGCGTGCAGGGCGACGGCCTCCCCGGCGACCTTGTGCGCCAGTGCCGCGTCCCGCTGCCGGGCCATCGCGTTCTCCGCCCGCACCGCGTACACCGTGGCACTGGCGCTGACCAGCAGCAGCACCGTCAACGCGGCCACCAGCGCCCGCCCGAACCGCCGCCGGCGACGGGCCGCGGCCCGGCTCAGCCGCAGGAACTCGCGCTCCCGGCCGGTCAGCGACTCCGGCGGCAGGTCGGCGGCCATGGCCAGCCGGGCGCCGCGGTAGAGCGCGCCGGGGTCGTGGTCCAGGGACTCCCAGAGCGCGGTGGCCTCGGTGAGCTGGCGGTGCCTGCGCAAAGCTTCCCGGTCCTCTGCCAGCCACTCCCGCAGCCGCTGCCAGTTGCGGATCAGCGCCTCGTGGCCGATCCGCACGCCGTCCTGCTCCAGGCTGATCAGCCGGGCCGCGGCCAGCCGCTCCAGCACCACCGGCTCGGCGGGTTCCAGCTCGGTCCGGTCCAGGCGGCGGCCGGTGTCCTCGGTGCCCTCGCCCAGCGCGACCAGCCGGACGAACAGCCGCCGCGCCCAGTCCTGCTGCCCGGCGGTCAGCTCGGCGTAGACCGTCTCGGCGGTGCGCGCGATGGCCTGGCTGATCCCGCCGGTGGCCTGGTATCCGGCCAGGGTGAGCATGGTGCCTTTGCGTCGCGCCCAGGTTTCCCGCAGCGCGTGCGAGACCAGCGGCAGCACAGCAGCTTCGCCACTGGCTTCCAGCAGGATCTGGGTGACCAGGTCCGGTTCCACCCGGCAGCCCACCCGCAGCGCGGGCTGGGTGATCACCGCGCGCAGCTGCTCGGTGCTCATCGGCCCGAGCAGCACCTGCGCGGTGCGCAGCACCTCCACCAGTCCGGGCAGCGCCGCGCAGTGCGCGTAGAAGTCGGCCCGCACGCCCAGCACGATCCGCACCCGGCTGTTCACCGCGCGCGCCGCGGTCAGCAGCAGCTCCAGGAACCGGTCCCGCTCGGCCGGGTCGGCGCAGAGGGTGAAGACCTCCTCGAACTGGTCCACCACCAGCAGCAGGTCGCCCTCCCGGTCGGCCAGGGCCTGCCGCACGGTCAGGTGCAGCGCCGCCGGCTCGGCCAGCGAGCGGGCCAGCTCGACCGCGCACGCCCCGGTGAAGGCGGCCAGCCGGACCGCGAGCTCCTGCACCGGTCGCGGGCCGGGGGTGAGCAGGAGCGCGGGCGAGCCCTTGGCCTGGTGCAGCAGACCGGCGCGCAGCAGCGAGGACTTGCCGGAGCCGGAGGGCCCGGTGAGCACCACGCACCGGTGCCCGGCGACCCGCTCGGTCAGTTCGGCCAGCAGCTCCTCGCGCCCGAAGAACCGGTCGGCGTCCGCGGTGCCGAAGGCGGCCAGCCCCACGTAGGGCGCCTCGGCGGGCGGCGGGTTCGCCGGGTCGCCGTGCAGCTCGGCGGCCACCTGGAACCAGCGCTCACGCCACTGCTCGGGGTCGCCGTCGCAGGCCCGCACGTAGGCCAGGGTCACCTCAAGGCTGGGCAGCTTGCGGCCCCCGGCGGCCTCGGAGAGCGTGCCCGCGGCGAAGTGCGCGCGCCTGGCCAGCTCGCGGTAGGCCGGACTGCCCGCCTCGCGGCGCAGTTGTCGCAGGTCAGCGGCCAGGCTCAGCAGTGGCCCTTCGCCCTCGTCCAGCGGTCGTTCCGCGCGCGCCACGCACTCTCCCGTCCCAGATAGCTCGTCGGGTGCACATCCTGACATCGCGCTTGACCAGCACACTCATCAAGTGATTTAGTCACTTTATGAGTCGACGCGAGCAGGCGCTGTCCGAGCGGCTGGCCGAGGACATCGTCGAGATCATTCGCAGCGAGCGACTGGTCCCCGGCGAGGCACTGGCCTCCTCCAGGGACCTGGCGCGCAGGCTCGACGTCACCACCCCCACCGTGCGCGAGGCGCTGCGCCGCCTGGAGGCCACCGGCGTGGTCGAGCTGCGGCACGGCTCGGGCACCTACGTCGGCCCCGGCCTGGACCGCAGGCTGCTGGCCAACCCGCACCGCCCGCCGGTGGACCGGGACTCCATCCTGGAACTGGTGGACGCCCGCCTGGTGCTCGAACCCGCGATCGCCGCCGAGGCCGCCCGCGCCAGGGTGCCCGAGGCACTGGCCGCGCTGGAGGTGGCCGCGGACAACGCGTTGCAGCCACCGGACGGCGATGTCCGGCCCGCGCTGCACTTCCACGTGGCACTGGCCGCGGTCACCGGCAACGGGCTGCTGCGGGAGATGGTGGACGCGCTGCTGCACATGCGTTCCAGGGAGCAGATCGAGATCCGGCACCGCTACCACGACCGCGACCGGGACCACGCCGAGCACCGCGAGATCGTCGCCGCGGTCCGGGACGGAGAGGCCGACCTCGCCGAACGACTCGTGCGCGAGCACCTGCGCTCGATCAGGGCCGCGGTGGCCGCGGAGCGCGCGTGAGCAGGCACCGCCTTGGTGAGCTGACCACCGAAGAAGCCCAGGCCGCGGTGCTGGCCAGCCCGGTGGTGCTGCTGCCGGCCGGCGCCTTCGAGCAGCACGGACCCGGTCTACCGCTGGCCACCGACCTGATCAGGGCCGAGCACGTGGCCGAGCTGGTCGCGGCCAAGCTGGCCGGACGGGCGCTGATCGGGCCCTCGCTGCCGGTCGGGGTCTCCCCGCACCACCTGGCCTTCACCGGCACCATCTCGTTGTCCACCACCACTTTCGCCACCCTGGTGCGGGAGTACTGCGAGAGCCTGTACCGGCACGGCTGGCGGCGGATCCTGGTGATCACCGGGCACGGCGGCAACAACGCCGCGCTGGGCACGGTCGCCCAGGACTTCCTGGCCACCCACCCCGACCTCCAGTTCGCCTGGACCCCGCTCACCGCGCTGGCCGGTGCGGTGGTGGCCGAGATGAACGTCAGCGAGGTGCACGGGCACAGCGGCGAGGCCGAGACCGCGCAAATGCTCTACCTGGCCCCGGAACTGGTGCGCACCGACCTGCTGATCCCCGGCACCGTCACCCTCGACGAGCTGACCCCGCTGGCCCGACTGTCCCGAAAGGACGGTCATCCGAAACTCGCACTGCGCTATGACCGGCTCAGCCCCAACGGGGTGCTGGGCGATCCGCGACGCGCCACCGCGCGGCACGGTGAGTCCATTGTGGACACTGTGGTGAACCGGATCGTCGGTTACCTCGACGACTGGCTCGCCACCTGATACTCGCAGCTATCCCTCGTCAGAGCCGACGAAAGGGACTCCCATGTCTCGTCCCTCCCGACTGCGCACCGCGGTCCTGCTGATCTCCGCCGTCGCCGCGATCCTCCCCAGCGCGGCCGCGACGGCGGCCTGGTCCGAGCCCCGGACCGCCCTTGCCGACGGCTGCGGCAAGACACCGCCACAGCCACCGGGCACCAGCGCCCTCCAGCAGATCCGCAGCGGCGGTCTGGACCGCACCTACCAGCTGCACCTGCCTGCCGACTACAAGTCCACAAAGGACTGGCCGTTGGTGCTGGCCTTCCACGGCAGGGGCAGCACCGGCGCGGCCACCGAGAAGTTCGCCAAGCTGTCCACCCTGCCCGCGGTGGTGGTCTACCCCAACGGGGTCATCGGCACCGGCGAGGGCGACCGGCAGGCCTGGCAGGGCGCGCCCTACTCCGCGCCCGGTGTGGACGACGTGGCCTTCACCCGCGACCTGCTGGACTCGCTGGAGCGGACGCTGTGCGTGGACGACCGGCGGGTGTACGCCACCGGCAAGTCCAACGGCGCCGGGTTCACCGGGATCCTGGCCTGCGCCATGGCCGACCGGATCACCGCCATCGCGCCGGTCGCGGGCGCCTTCTACCCCAACGGGATCAGCTGCCGCCCGTCCCGGCCGGTGCCGGTGATCGAGTTCCACGGCACCGCCGATGCCACCATCCCCTACACCGGCGACGAGGACCGCGGCCTGCCCGCGATCCAGAGCTGGGTGCGCCAGTGGGCCGATCGGGACAAGTGCCGGAAGTCGTTGCCGCAGCGGCAGATCGGCGCGGACATCACGATCACCGGTCGCACGGACTGCCAGGGCGGGGTCGAGGTCGAGCACGTGGCGGTCAGCGGCGGCGGGCACACCTGGCCGGGCGCGGACAGCTACAGCGGCGGCGGCGTCACCACCCAGACCATCGAGGCGCACGAGGTGCTGTGGCGCTTCGTCCGCGACTACCGGCTGCCCCGCTGAAGCCCGGGGATCCCGACATGACCACCTCCCCCGCCACAGAGAAACCCAAGCTGCCGGGCGTGCTCCGGCTGCTGGCCGTGATCGAGCGCGCGGGCAACGCGCTGCCGCACCCGTTCTGGCTGTTCTGGCTGCTGTCCCTGCTGCTGGGCGCGATCAGCGCGGTGCTGGCCGGGTTCGACGTCTCGGTGATCTCGCCGAGCAACGGCAAGACCGTCACCGTGCGGAACCTGTTCAGCGGCGACGGCCTGACCATGGCGCTGTCCACCATGGTGGAGAACTTCGCCAAGTTCCCGCCGATGGCCACCATCGTGGTGGTGATCATGGGTGTCGCGGTGGCCGAGCGCAGCGGCTTCCTCGGCACGCTGATGAAGGTCAGCGTGTCCAGGGTGCCCGCCTCCTGGGTGGTGTTCGCGGTGGCCTTCGCCGGCACCGTGGCGCACGTGGCCTCCGCGGCCGCCTACATCATCCTGGTCCCGTTGGGCGGCCTGGCTTTCCGCGCGGTCGGCAAGTCGCCGATCCTGGGCATCGTGGTGGCCTACACCGCCATCGCCTCCGGTTATGACGCCAGCCCGGTGCCCACCCCCAACGACGCCATCTTCGCCGGGATCACCACCGCGGCGGCCCGGCTGATCAGCCCGGAGATCACGGTCTCCCCGCTGAGCAACTGGTTCTTCAACATCGCCTCCTCGGTGCTGCTCGCGCTGGTGATCACCCTGGTCACCAAGCTGGTGCTGGCCAAGCGCCCGGACCTGGACCCCGATCCGGACGCCGACCTGACCGACATCGGTGATCTCGTTGTCGCGCAACGGGAACGCCTGGCCCTGCGGCTGTCGCTGGCCACCCTGGCGGTGTCACTGGGCCTACTGGCCGCCCTCACCCTGCCGAGCTGGTCCCCGTTGCGGGGCAAGGGCGGCAGCATCATCGACTCCCCGCTGCTGGAGGGCATCGCCGCGGTGGTCGCGCTGCTCTTCGGCGTGGTCGGCATCGTCTACGGTGTCACCGCCGGGACCATCCGCAAGGCCGGTGACGTGCCGAAGCTGATGGTCGAGGGTCTCAAGCAGATGGCCCCGGTGCTGGTGCTGTTCTTCGCCATCGCCCAGTTCCTGGCCTACTTCGAGTGGACCCACCTCGGCGATGTGCTGGCGGTGGAGGCGGCCGAGGTCTTCCGCGACAGCGGCATGCCGATCCCGGTGATCTTCCTGCTGGTGCTGGTGCTGCTCACCCTGGTCAACGTGATGGTGACCAGCGGTTCGGCGATGTGGTCCATCGCGGCCCCAGTGCTGGTGCCGATGTTGATGCTGGTGCACATCTCGCCGGAGACCACCCAGGCGCTGTTCCGCATCGCCGACTCCGGCTCCACCGCGATCACGCCGATGAGCCCGTACTTCATCATGGCGCTGGGTTTCATGCAGCGCTACCGGAAGAACGCGGGCATCGGCACCCTGGCCTCCTACACGCTGCCGCTGGCGGTGGCCATGACGCTCAGCTGGACGGTGTTGTTCCTGGCCTGGTGGGCCCTCGGAATCCCTTGGGGCCCAGGCGTTCCGTCACGCTGACTTGGTGTCCAGCCAAACCAGCTCGATGGTGGCCTCAACCACCCGCCACCCCTGCGGCCCGCGCCGCACCTGGTAGGTCAGGCGCAGGCCGGAGGTGCGGTGCGGCGGCTGGTCCGGATGGAAGAAGCGCACCAGCTGGTTGGCGTGCACCGTGGCCCGGTCGCCGTCCTGATCCACCAGCACATCGGTGTGGAAGTGCTGGGCCAGCTCCTCACCGGGCCGGGGCGCGGCCACCTCGGCCACCGCGGCGAGCCCGCGGAACTCCCCGCGCGGACTGCGCACCACCACCTCCGCGTCGTAGATCTCCCCCGGATCCCCGCCCTGGCCATCCAGCCAGCGCCCCAGCCGCGCCAGCAACGCGGTGATCTCGTTGCGGTCCACCAGTTCCTGCAAGTCGGTCATGAGCCCTCATTTCGTTGGTGACACCAACGCTAACACAGACCGTTGGTGCCGCCAACAATCCTGTTAGGCTGGTGGCCATGTCCGAGGCCCCGCGCCGGCTGAGCACCCGCCCGACCTACCTGCTGACCCAGACCGCCACCCACGCCAGGCGACTGGTCACCGAGGTCTTCGGCGCGGAATGCGCCCGCGGCTACCACTACCGGCTGCTGGCCACCCTGCACGAGTTCGGCCCGGCGAGTCAGGCGGAGCTGGGCAGGCGCGGCAACATGGACCGCAGCGACGTGGTCAACGCGCTGAACGAACTGGCCGCCGAGGGCCACGCCGAACGCACCCCGGACCCCGCCGACGGCCGCCGCAACATCATCCGCATCACCCCGGCGGGCAAGGAACGGCTGCGCAGACTCGACCACGCCCTGGACTCCGCCCAGGACCGCCTCACCGCGCCACTGTCGGCGGCCGAACGCGACCAACTGGTGGAGCTGCTGGGCCGCCTGCTCGCCCACCACGAACAGTCCACACCGGACTGACCCAGCGCCACCGCAGCCCGCCGCCCGCGGCACGCCACAGCCCCGCCGCCCCCGCCACGCCCCGGCCATCGCCGCCCGCGACCGCCCGGCAGACCCGCACCGCCCAGCGCGTGCGACCACGCGACGCACTCACCTAGCCCCACGGCAGCGGCCAGCCGGCATCCTCACTTCGCCCTACGGCAACATCCGCCCGGCACCCTCGCCCCGCCCCACCGCAACATCCGCCCGGCACCCTCACCCCGCCCAACGGCAACATCCGCCCGGCACCCTTGCCTCGCCCAACGCGAGCGTCCGCCCCGCCCCTCACCCCGCGCCCCACGCCCCACGCCCCACGCCAGCACCCTCCCCACACCCGCCCCCGCACCTCGCCCCGCCCCGCACCCTCGCCTCGCGACCTCCCCGCAGCCTCGCCCCACGCCAGCGACCGCGCCGCACCCTCGTCCCGCTCTACGCCAGCCCCCGCCCCGCGTCCTCGCCCCGCCCAACGCCAGCACCCACCCACCATCCCGCTCGCCCAACGCCAGCACCCACCCCGCATCCCGCCCCGCTGAACACCCGCGACCGCCCAGCACCCCCTCGCCCACGCCAGTCCCCCGGCCCGTCCGCGCGGCCAAACCGCCCCCGAGATCCCCCCGCCCCACCTACGCTGCGCCCATGCCCACCTTCACCGCCCCCGACGGCACCCTGCTCTCCTACCACGTCGAGGGCACCGGCGCGCCGCTGATCTGCCTGCCCGGCGGCCCGATGACCTCCTCGGCCTACCTCGGCGACCTCGCCGGGCTGACCGAGCGCCGCACCCTCATCCGCCTGGACCTGCGCGGCACCGGCGACTCCGCGGTCCCCGCCGATCCCGCCACCTACCGCTGCGACCGCCAGGTGCCCGATGTCGAGGCGCTGCGGGTCCATCTCGGTCTGGCGCGGATCGATCTGCTCGCGCACTCCGCGGGCGGGGACCTCGCGCTGTCCTACGCGGGCGCGCATCCGGAGCGGGTGGAGCGGCTGGTGCTGATCGCCGGGCGGGCGCGGGCGGTGGGTATCGAGTTCCCGTTGTCGGACCGGGATGAGGCGATCGCGTTGCGGGCGGGCGAACCGTGGTACCCGGAGGCGATGGCCGCGCTGGCGCGGCTGCGGGCGGGTGAGACGGGGCCGGAGGTGGTGGCCAAGCTCGCGCCGTTCGGGTACCGGGACTGGAACACCGAGACCCGGGCGCACGCGGAGTTCTGCGACCGCCATCGCAACAACGAGGCCGCCATGGCCTACATCGCCGAGGGCGCGTTCGACCCCGAGATCACCAGGGCGGGACTGGCCCGGCTGACCGGGTCGGTGCTGATGTTCTCCGGCGAGGTGGACACCGGGCCGCGGCCGAAGGTGGTGGAGTCCATGGTCGCGTTGTTCCCCAAGGCGGTGCACGTCGAGGTGCCCGGCGCGGCGCACCAGATCTGGCTGGACGATCCGGCGGTGTTCCGGGCGAACGTGGACGAGTTCCTGGGCTGAGGCCTCAACCGGCCAGGCCGTGCAGCGGAATGGTGTGGCCGGTGAGGTCGGCCTTGGCGCGCAGGTAGCGCAGGTTGCTCTCAGTGGCGAAGACGCCGGTGGGCACAGTGCGGCGGATGCGCACGCCGAGGGCGCGCAGCTGGGCGGCCTTGTCCGGGTTGTTGGTCAGCAGGTCGAGCTCGCCGACGCCGAGCGCGTGCAGCATCTGCGCGGCCGGGGTGTAGTCGCGGCCGTCCTCGGGCAGGCCGAGGGCGGTGTTGGCGGCATAGGTGTCCAGGCCGTTGTCCTGCAGGGCGTAGGCGTCCAGCTTGTTGTACAGGCCGATGCCGCGACCCTCCTGGCGCAGGTACAGCAGCACGCCGCCGCGCTGGCCGATCCGCTCGGCGGCCTCGCGCAGCTGCGGGCCGCAGTCGCAGCGGGCCGAGCCGAACACGTCGCCGGTCAGGCACTCGGAGTGCAAGCGCACCAACGGTTCCGGGGTCCGCTCCGGCTCGCCGAAGACCAGGGCCAGGTGCTCCAGTCCGTCGGCCAGGCCGTGGAAGGTCACCGCGGTCGCGGTCACACCAAAGCCGTCGCCGAAGCGCAGCGGCACCCGCACCCTGGTGCGCACCGCGGCCTCCGCCCTGGGATCTGCCATAGTCGCTAGTTTTTCAGAAGCCTCCGGTCAGCCGCAGATCGGCCTCCACCCGGGCGGCGACCGCTCTGAGCTGCGTTAACACCTCCTCCGTTGGCGCGGGTCCGGTGGGCAGCACGGCCAGGGCGAGCGGGCCGCCGCCGCGGGCCAGGTCGGCCGAGGCGAGCGGCACGCCGCCCGGCACCGGGACCGCCAGGCAGCGCACCCCGTCCGGCAGCTCGGCGTCGACCTCCGCCCAGTCCCGTCCGGCGAGCATGGCCCGGCCGAGCGCGGAGTCCGCGGCCGGTCGCCGGGAGCCCACCGCCAGGTCCAGGCGGACCACCCGCCCAGTGCCGACCACCGCGGCGCAGCGCAGGTCCGCGCCGTCGAGCACGGCGGCGGCCACCGGCTCCCCGGTCGCGGCGGCCAGCTCGGCCAGGTGCGGGTCCAGCAGCTCGGGCAGGGTCAGCGCGGACAGCTTGGCGTAGCCCAGGTCCAGCACCGAGGGCAGCAGGTGGAACACGCCCTCGTCCTCGGTGGCGTAGCCGGTCTCGTGCAGGGTGAGCAGCGCCCGCCGGGCGGTGGCCCTGGGCAGGCCGGTGGCCCGCGCGGCGGCGGCCACGGTGAGGCCGCCCGCGCGGAAGGCGCCCAGCACGGCCAGTCCCCTGGCCAGCGCCGCCACGAACTCCGTGCCCGGCTCGTCCTTGGCCGGGACCACCGGCGCGGGCGGCGGCGCGGCAGGCGGGTCGGGCTGGGCGAGCCGGGCTTCCATCTCGCGCACCGCCTCCAGCAGCACCGGCAGCACGGTCTCCCGGAAGGTCTCCGGGGTGTGCCTGCTGGTGTGGCTGAGCACGCTGACCGCGCCGAGCTGGCCGCGTCCGCGCACCGGCGCGGCCAGCGCCAGCAGCCCGGGTTCGACCCATTCCTCGTCCAGGGACCAGCCCAGGTCCCAGGCCCGCGCGGTCCGCCGCTGAAAGGTCAGCCGCCGCTGCGGCAGCGGTTGCCGTAGCGGGGGCACCGCGGGATAGCCGTGGTCCAGCGGGTCGGCCGCCCTGGCCGCGGCCCACTCCTCGAACTGCTCGTGCTCCCAGCCCGCGGCCAGCACCACCCCGGCCGCGGTCCGGTCCTCCGGCAGCAGCCCGCCGACGTGGAAGGCCAGGTAGACCGCCCGCCGCCGGGCCGACTGGGCGAGGAGGCGGACGCCACCGACATCGGGCACGGCCAGCGAGACCGACTCGTCGAGCCGTTCGGACAGCTCGGCCAGCAGCGGGCGCAGCGGGGCGACGAAGCCGGTGCCGTCCAGATAGGCGTGGCCGAAGGTGAGCAGCCGGGGCGCGGGCAGCAGGTCCGGGCCTTCGGCGCGCAGCAGGCCCAGGTGCAGCAGGGTGTCGGTGATCCGGTCGATCGGCGAACGGGCCAGCCCGGTGAGCCTGGCCAGGTCGGCGCGCCGCAGCCGGGACCCCTGGTGCCCGCCGATCGCGCGCAGCACCGCGAGCCCGCGTTCCAGTGGCCCGTTCTCGACCGGCACTTCTGCTCCTTCCACGGCACGAACTGTTGACGCCCTATCCGATAACACGCCAGACTGCACTGTATCCCTGACGAACAAAAGTTCGCTACACGAACACTTTCCCGCGAGGAGCTCCCCTGTGCGCACCCGTCAGCTGATCGTCAACGGCGTCGAGACACCCGCCGCGAGCGGGCGCACCGCCCCCGACCTCTCCCCCTGGACCGGCGAGGTCTACGCCCAGGTCGCCGCGGCCACCCCGGCCGACGTCACGCGGGCCACCGAAGCCGCGCACGAGGCGTTCCCGGCCTGGGCGGCGGCCAAGCCCAGCGAGCGCCGCGCGGTCTTACTCAAGGCCGCTGACCTGCTGGAACAGCGGGCCGAGCAGGTGGTGGAGCTGATCGCCGCGGAAACCGGCGGCACCAGGGGCTGGGGCCTGTTCAACGTGGACCTGGCGAGCCAGATCCTGCGCGAGGCCGCCGCCGCGACCACCCAGCCGGTCGGCGAGGTGCTCAGCTCGGAGTTCACCGGGCAGCTGTCCCTGGCGGTGCGCGAGCCGGTGGGCGTGGTGGCCGCGTTCTCGCCGTGGAACGCGCCGGTGATCCTGGGCGTCCGGTCCCTGGCGGTGCCGCTGGCGGTGGGCAACACCGTGGTGCTCAAGCCCTCCGAGGACGCGCCGGTCGCCGCCGGGTACTTCCTGGCCGACCTGCTGCACGAGGCCGGCCTGCCGCCGGGCGTGCTCAACGTGGTCAGCAACGCCCGCGAGGACGCCGCCGAGATCGCCCGCACGCTGATCGCCGACGAGCGGGTGCGGATGGTCAACTTCACCGGCTCCACCGGCGTCGGCCGGATCATCGGGGTGACCGCGGCCGAGCACCTCAAGCCCGCGGTGCTGGAGCTGGGCGGCAAGAACTCGGTGCTGGTGCTCGACGACGCCGACCTGGACCAGGCCGCCGCCGCGGTCAACTTCGGCGCCTTCGCCAACACCGGCCAGATCTGCATGTCCGCCGACCGGGTGCTGGTGCACCGCGCGGTCGCCGAGGAGTTCACCGCCAGGCTCACCGCCCGCGCCGCCACCCTGCACCGCGGCGCGCCCGCCGATCCCGCGACCACCCTCGGACCGCTGATCAGCGCCGAGTCCGCGCAGCGGGTGGCCGCCCTGGTCGCCGAGACGGTCGAGGCCGGGGCCACCCTGCACACCGGCGGCGGCCCGGCGCAGGGCGCGAGCTACCCGGCCACGGTGCTCTCCGGCATCACCCCGGACATGCGCATCCAGCACGAGGAGGTCTTCGGCCCGGTGTGCACGGTGCTGACCTTCGACACCGACGAGGAAGCCGTCGCCTTGGCCAACAACACCGGCTACGGCCTGAGCACCGGCATCCTGACCGGTCACCAGGGCCGGGGCCTGGCCATCGCGCGGCAGCTGCGCACCGGCATCGCGCACGTCGGCGACCAGTCGGTGGCCGACGAGCCGCAGGCGCCCTTCGGCGGGGTCGGGCAGAGCGGCTACGGCAAGTTCGGCGGCCGCTGGGGCGTGGACGCCTTCACCACCACCCGGTGGATCACCGTGGGGCCGCAGCACAGCCGGTACCCGATCTAGCCGAGCTTCTTGAACAGGTGCACGTCCTCCGCGCCGCCGGGGATGCCGAGGGTCCGGCCGGTCTCGGCGAACCCGTGCTTCCGGTAGAAGCCGGGCGCCTGGAAGGTGAAGGAGGACACCACCATCCGGTCGCAGCCGCGCCGCCGGGCCTCGGTCTCGGCGGCGGCGAGCAGCCTGCTGCCCCAGCCGTCCGCCCGGCTGTCCGCGCGCACCCACAGCAGCTCGATCCCGGCCAGCCCGCCCCAGGTCCACGCGGTCAGGCCGCCGACCAGCTCACTGGCCTCGTCCTGCACCCGCACCGAGAACCCGCCCTTGGGCGCGTGGCCCACCGCGGTGTCGTTGAAGGCGACCAGCTCCTCCTCCAGCCGCTGCTCCAGCTCGGGGTCGGCGTCTCCGGCGGTCAGGGTGTGCTGGCTGGTCATGTCCGGTGAGTGTGCCAAAGCGGCCTGGGCCGGGCAGGTGATTTACCGGGCGGATAAGGCACTGTGCCACCGCCGCCGCCCGCCCGCTCGGCGGGATCACCCGCACGGGCGGGGCCGTCGCCGGATCGGATGATCAACTCTTGCCGCGGTCCCGGTGACGTGTTCGGATTCCGCCCGCAGCAGTGCAGGCACGTCGATTGGAGAACGCTCATGCGTCGTCGTCTCGCCCAGGTCGCGGCCACCGGCCTCGTGGTCGCCGGACTCTGCGGAGCGGGTGCGGGCACCGCGCTGGCCGCCGAGCGCGACTCCCACGACGGCCCGTCCGTCTCGGCGAGCCTGTCGCCGCTGGGCGCCAACGTCGACGTCAGCCCGCTGACGCTGGACCTCAACGACAACAGCCTGGACATCGACCTGAACGAGGGTGTGCACGGCACCCTGCTGGGCATCCGGATCGACATCGATCTCTGAGCGACCCTCTCGCCACAACCCCGCCGCCGCGCGGGGTTGTGGCGTTTCCCGCGCAGGAGGAAACGTGCGCAAGTGGCCCTACCTCGTCGCGCCGCTCGGCGTGCTGCTCGCCGTCCTGCTCGGCATCCTGGCCTACTACCACGAGCGGGACACCAGGGAAGGCTTCTACGAGCTGGGTGACACCGCCGCGGCCGACCGGGTGGACGTCTCGGTCTACGTGCAGCGGGTGGACGCCCCGGCCAGGGAACTGGTGCTGCAACTGCACATCACCCCGCGCGGGGCCTTCAGCGACCACGGCGACGAGCGCGCCGCCGGCCGGAACCTGGTGGTGGACAGCTCCTCGGTGGCCACCGCGCCGCTGCGGTTCACCGCGGGCGAGCGCATCCCGGCCAAGGAGCTGCGGATACCGCTGGACGACGGCGTGGTCTCGGACTTCCCGTTCGACCGCTACCGCACCACGCTCTACTTCGAGGTCACCGCGGGCGGCTCCCCCGTGCCGACCACGTTGAGCTACGCCGACCACGACCCGTTCTTCCTCTCCCGCGTGGTCAGCGGCGCCGCCGAGGACGGCGGGGTCAGCGCGGACCTGCTGATCAAGCGGTCCCGGAGCACGTTCATCCTGGCCTGGTTCCAGGTGATCGTGATGTGGGCGCTGGCGCTGTCGGTGCTGGCCGGGGCCCTGCACATCGTGCGCCGCGGCCTGGGCATGATCTGGCCAGCGCTGGGCTGGATGGCGGCCACCCTGTTCGCGCTGGTCGGCTTCCGCAACGCCGCTCCCGGCCTGCCGCCGATCGGCTCGATGATCGACTACTGCGCCTTCTTCTGGGCCGAGGCGGTGATCACCCTGGCCCTGGTGCTGGTGGTGGTCAAGGGCGTGCGGCAGAAGTCGTGAGCATGTTCCGGTCCCCGCCGGGTATCCCCCGGGCGACACGGGAGGCTTCATGATCGAGGTCGAACAGCGGATCGAGACCGCGCCGGGCACCGTCTTCGCGGTGCTGGCCGACGGCTGGAGCTACGCGAGCTGGGTGGTGGGCGCCTCGCACATCCGCAAGGTGGACGCCGGCTGGCCCGCGGTGGGCACCCGCATCCACCACAGCATCGGCCCGTGGCCGCTCCAGGTCGAGGACGTGACCGTGGTGCGGGAGCTGGAGCCGTCCCGGCTGCTGGTCCTGGAGGCCAGGATGTGGCCGATGGGCAAGGCGACCGTGCGGCTGGAGCTGGCGCCGACGCAGGACGGGGCCACGGTGGTGGCGATGTCGGAGCTGGTGGACGCCGGGCCGGGCAAGCTGCTGCCCAACGCGGTGCAGGCGGCCCTGTTGCGGCCGCGGAACCGGGAGGCGCTGAGCAGGCTGGCCGACATGGCCGTCGGCCGGGCCCGTCAGCCGTAGACCAACCGGTGCAGGCCGTGGATCGCCGTCTGGTACACGCCACCGGCGATCCCGTTGCGCGCCAGCGCCGCCCGCGCCGCGTTCGCGCCCGGCCCGCCGTGCACCGCCCCACCGGGATGCGCCCCGGCACCGGCCAGGTACAGCCGGTCCACCGGGGTGTCCGCCCGGCCCAGTCCCGGCACCGGCCGGAACACCAGCTGCTGGCTCAGCGCGGTCGAGCCGGCGTTCACCGAACCCTCCACCAGGCTCGGGTTGCGCCCCTGGAGGTCCGGCGGGGCCTGCACCGCGCGGCCCAGGATCCGCGACCGGAAACCCGGCGCGTGCCGCTCCAGCAAGGACTCCACCAGGTCGGTGTAGCGGTGCAGCCGGTCCGGCGTCCAGTCCAGGCCGCGTGGCACGTGGAAGTAGGCCCACACCGCCTCGGTGCCCTCAGGCGAGCGGGTCGGGTCGGCGGTGGTCATCTGTCCTAACAGGACGAACGGGTGGTTGGGCTCGACACCGCAGGCCAGGTCGGTGGCGAACCGGCTCAGGCCGTTGAGGTCCGCGCCCAGGTGCACCACGGCCGCGCCGTGCGCTTCCGGGGCCAGCCAGGGGATCGGCGTGGACAGCGCCCAGTTGACCTTGACCGTGGCGTCGTCGAAGGCGAACCGCGCCAGGTCCTCCACCAGCCGCGCCGGGAGCTGCTCCTCCCCCACCAAGTTTCGGTAAAGCGACACCGGGTGCACGTCGGCCAGGACGGCCTTGCGGGCCCGATAGCGTTCCCCGGTCACGTCTTCCACGCCGACCGCGGTGCCACGCGCGGTCAGCACCCGCCGCACCATCCGTCCACAGTGGACACCGCCGCCACGCTGCTTCAGCCGCGCCACCAAAGCCGCGGTCAGCGCGCCCGCGCCGCCTTCCGGCACCGGGAAGCCGACCTCCTGGGCCAGCATGCTCAGCAGCCAGCCGAAGACCGCGCTGCCCGCGGCGTCCGGGCTCAGGTCGGTGTGCATCGCGTTGCCCGCCAGCAACAACCGCGCGCCCTCACCGGCGAACCGCTCCCCGGTGTAGCCGCGCACCGAGGACAGCGCCATCCTGGCGAACCGCAGCCCTTCGGCCGCGCCCAGCGCCTTGCCCAGGGTCAGCGCGGGCCGCACCGGCGGGAACGGCCGCAGGATCGCCTCGATCAGCCCGTCCCTGACCCGTTGCCAGCGCGCGAACTCCGCCAGCCAGACCTCGCCGTCCCCGGGGGCGAAGGTGCTCACCGAGGCCGCGGTGTCCTCCGGTGTGGCGCCGAGGCGGGCGGCGCGCTGGTCGGGCAGCACGTGCGCGAGCGGGTGCGGCGCGTTGCGCCAGCGCAGGCCGTGCGCGCCCAGGTCCAGGCCGGCCAGCACCGGGGAGGCCACGCCGAAGGGGTAGCAGGAGCTGAACAGGTCGTTGTGGAAGCCGGGCGCGGTGATCTCCGCGGTGCGCACCGAGCCGCCGGGGGCCTCCTCGGCCTCCAGCACCAGCACGTCCCAGCCCTGGTCGGCGAGCAGGTTCGCCGCGACCAGCCCGTTCGGGCCGGAGCCGATCACGATCGCGTCCACCTCGGTCAACGCCATGCTCCCGACGGTAGCCGAGTCACCGGGTCAGCGCCGGGGCTGGTGCGCGCCACGGCGTTCCAGCCGCCGCATCACCGGCCCGGCGGTCAGTCCGTGCAGCACGACCGAGAGCAGGATCACGCAGGTCACCACCCGCCACAGCGGGTCGACCGGCCCGAAGTCGGCGTGGCCCAAGGCGAAGGCCAGGTAGAACAGCGTGCCGATGCCGCGCATGCCGAAGAAGGCGATCGCCGCGGCCGCCCTGGGCCGGGCCGCGCCGCCGAGCAGCGCCAGCCCGCCCAGCAGTGGCCGCACCACGAGCACCACCAGCACCGCGAACAGCACTTCCGCCGGCCGCAGCCCGGCCAGCAGCCCGCTGCCCACCGCCACGCCCAGCGCGGTCAGCAGCGCCGCCACGAACAGCACCTCCAGCTGTTCGCCGAAGTCGTGCAGCACGTCGTGGTAGTCGTGCGACTCGGCGTTGCCGCGCACCACGTAGGCGCAGACGAACACCGCCAGGAACCCCAGCCCACCGGCGATCTCGGCCAGCCCGAACGGCAGCAGCGCCACGGCGAGCAGCACGAACCCGTCGGTGTGCTCGGCCAGCCGCAGCGAACGCGAGCGGGCCCGGAAGAACAGCCGGTGCAGCGCCTTGCCGACCAGCCAGCCCACCCCGATCCCGCAGGCCAGCGACCACACCACCTCGGTCAGCACCCAGCGCACGCCCAGCTCGCCATGCGCGGCGAGGGTCACCGCGGCCAGCACGAACGGCATGGCCAGCGCGTCGTTGAGCCCGGCCTCGGCGGTCAGCGTGGTGCGCACCTCGTTGTCGCTGCCCAGTTCTTCCTCGTCCGGTCCGGGCACCTGCACCTCGGAGGCCAGCACCGGGTCGGTGGGCGCCAGCGCCGCGCCGAGCAGCAGCGCCGCCGCCACCGGCACATCGAGCAGCCCCAGCGCCAGGAACGTCACCGCGGCCACCGACAGCGGCAGGGTGATCCCCAGCAGCCGCCAGGTCGATCCCCAGCCCCGCCAGCCGATCGGCCGGTTCAGCTTCAGCCCCGCGCCGGCCACCGAGACGATCACCGCCAGCTCGGTGAGCAGCTGCACGAGGTCCAGTTCCGGCCGTGGATCCAGCCGCACCAGACCTTCGGGCAGCAGGAACACCGAGGCGCCCAGCAGCGTCAGCACCAGCGGCGCGGACAGCGCGCGGCCGTGCAACACCCTCGGCAGCACGGCCGCGAGCAGGGCGAGCCCGCCCGCGACCGCCAGCACCAGCTCCACCCGACCTCCCGGCTTGAACCCCGAACCAGGGGATACCCGGGTAAGTGATGAGCGAACGCCGATTCTGGGGCTGGTTCGGGGAGATTCCCCCCACCCTGCGGTCAGGCGAGGTTCGTGGTGAAGAACTCGTCGAGCCTGTCGAATGGGATGAGGTCCTTGCGGTCGTACAGGTCGACGTGGTCCGCGCCCGGCACGATCACGAGGTCGACGGTGCCGGGGGCCATCGCCTGGACGTCCTCGGAGTAGTAGCGGGAGTGCGCGTCGGCACCGGCCACCAGGAGGGCCTTGCGGGGCGCCAGCATGTCGATGTTGGTCATCAGGGGGAAGGCGAAGAACGACATCGGCGTGGTGGCGGTCCACGCGGTGGTGGAGTTGATCGAGCGCGGGTGGTAGCCGCGCTCGGTGCGGTAGTAGTCGAAGAAGATCCTGGTGATCGGGTCGGCGTTCGGCGGGAGGGTCTTGGGCAGGACACGGTTCGAGGGGGCGACGTTGCCGTTCTCGTCGAAGGGGACCTCGTGGGAGAGCCTCGCGTAGGTGCCGTTCCCGGCGTCGATCCAGCGCTGCCGGCTGAGGTGGTCCACGACCTTCTGGCGCTGCTCGCGGGTGTAGTAGTCCTGGTGGCCGCGGGACATGCTGCGCGACATGTCGTACATCGAGGCCGTGGCGACCGCCTTGATACGGCTGTCCGCGGCCGCCGCGGTGAGCGCCATACCGCTCAAGCCGCAGATCGCCTGCGCGCCGATCCGCTCGCGGTCGACGATCTTCTGCAGGCCGAGGAAGTCGACGGCGGCGCTGTAGTCCTCGGTGTGGACATCGGGCGAGGCCACGTCGCGCACCGTGCCGCCGCTCTCCCCGGTGCAGGAGGGGTCGAAGGCGAGGGCGAGGTAGCCGCGGCGGGCGAACTCGTTGGCGTAGAGGCCCGAGGACTGTTCCTTGACCGCGCCGAACGGTCCGCTGACCACCAGGGCGGGCAGCTTGCCCGTGGCGTTCTCCGGCACGTAGAGGTCCCCGGCGACCAGGATGCCGTAGCGGTTCTTGAACCGCACCGAGGTCCGCTTGACGTTCTTGTCCAGCGCGAAGGTGTAACCGCCCTTGCCCTGTCCGGTGGCGTCTCCGGCGCGGCTGGTCCCCGCGCCGAGGGAGGGCAGAGCCGCGAAAGAGGCGGCGGTGGCGGCGAACAGTCCGAGCGCTGTGCGGCGTTCCATGAAGTGAACCTCACATTCGATTGGTGGGAAAGGGTGCGACGGCGGGCCGGGCGAGGATGAGCAGGCCCACCATGGACAGCGCGACACACGTGATCATCAGCAGGGCCATCGGCACCGCGGTGTGCTCGCCGCCGAGCCCGGCGATCGGGGCGATGACGCCGGCGGCGATCCACTGGACGAAGCCGAGGATCGCCGAGCCGGTGCCGGGGTGCTCGGGGACCTCCGCGGCGGCGAGTGCGCCGCCGTTGGGGCCGATGAGGCCCTGCGCGGTCATGAGCACGGCGAAGCAGGCGATCGCCAGCGGCAGTGGGGTGTCCCACCACAGCGCACCGGCGAGCATCGCCACGCCGGCCAGCAGGGCGGCGATCTGTCCGGCGACGATGACCTTGCGGGTCGCGACGCGTCCGGCGAGCCGGGCGGCGATCAGCGCGGCGGCCGTCATACCGGCGGCGTTGGCGGCGAAGTCGGCCGAGTACGCGACCGGGGACATCCCGTTCATCGATTGCAGCACGAACGCCGACGTCGCCACGTAGGCGAACACAGCGCCCATCGCTGACCCGCTGACCAGCACGTAACCGAGGTAGCGGCGCTGCCGCAGCACCTGCCGCCCGTTGGTCGCGAATGCCCGCAGGCCGCCGCCGTGCCGCCGCTCGACCGGCAGCGTCTCCGGTACGGCCACCAGCACGGCGAGGATCATCGCGACGCCCATGGCCGCGACGGCCCAGAACGACACTCGCCAATGCGACAGCTGCAGGATGACCGCGCCGAGCAACGGCCCGACGATCGGCGCGATGCCGCCGACGGCTGCGATGACGTTCAAGACGCGCACCAGCCGGGCGCCACGAGCGAGGTCGACAATGATGGCCCGGCCGATCACCATGGCCCAGCCGCCGGCGAAGCCCTGCAGGAAGCGTCCCGTCATCATGACCGCGATGGAGGGGGTGAGAGCGCACACCACCGAGGCGGCCGTCATGACCACGATCGAGGCGATCAGCAGCCGCCGCCGGCCGTGCTGGTCGGACACCGGGCCGCCGATGAGCTGTCCCAGGGCCATGCCGACGAAGAAGGTGGTCAGGGTCAGCTGGACCTGCGTCGCCGTCGCGGACAGATCACCCGCGACGCGGGGGAACGCCGGCACGTACATGTCGGTGGCCAGCGGCGCGATCGCGGTCAGGAAGATCACGGTGGCGACCAGGCCGGTGGTGAGCCGCGCCTGGCGACGCACGCCCCTGTCGGCCGGCGACGTCGGCGCGGGAATCAGTGCGGGCATGTGTTCGAGCAAACCGGCTCCGGGCGGTGCCAAGAAGACACCAGCCATAGGTGTACTGGCAGTACATCCCAGTTCAGCGGGACGCGTCGTACCGTCGAGACCGTGAACAACCGAGCCGAAGTGCACGACTTCCTCACTTCGCGGCGGGCCAAGATCACGCCGGAGCAGGCCGGCCTGCCGACCGCGGGGCAGCGCCGCGTCCCTGGGCTGCGTCGCACCGAGGTGGCCGCGCTGGCCGGGATGAGCGTGGAGTACTACGCCAAACTCGAGCGCGGTCACCTCGCCGGGGTCTCCCCCGGCGTGCTGGAGGCAGTCGCCCGCGCCTTGCGACTGGACGACGCCGAGCGCGCCCACCTGCTGCGGCTGGCCCAGGAGGCCAACGGCAGCGGCGCACTGTCGCGTCCCACCCGCAAGCCGAGACAGCGCGCGATCCGGCCCAGCCTGCAATGGTCGCTCGACAGCGTCACCGCCCCGGCGATCATCGTGAACCTGCGTCAGGACCTGCTCGCCGCGAACCTGCTCGGCCGCGCGATGTACACCGACGTCTGCACCGACTCAGCCGGTGTGCCGAACTTCGGCCGGTTCACCTTCCTCGACCCTCTCGCGCGCCGGTTCTACCCGGACTGGAACGTCGCCGCCGACATGCTGGTGGCAAATCTGCGCACCGCCGCAGGCGTCGATCCGCACGACAAGGGCCTGCACGACCTCGTGGGCGAGCTGTCCACCCGCAGCGAGGAGTTCCGCCGCCGCTGGGGCGCGCACAACGTCCGCATCCACGGCACCGGTGTGAAAACCTTCCACCACCACGTCGTCGGCGATCTCGACCTGGCGTACGAGAGCATGGAGCTGCGGGCCGAGCCGGATCTCGTCATGACGATCTACACCGCCGAACCCGGCTCGCCGACCGCGCAGGCACTGTCACTGCTCGCCTCCTGGGCAGCCTCGGAGACCAGCGTCTTGTCCTCGCCCGAACGCTAGCTCCCTGCCAACCGTCTCAAGTGGACGGCATGTGCTCGCTGGTGTGATCTCCCCAATTCGGGTAATCCTCACCGATGAGCCCGCCAGAACGCCAATTCTGGATCCAGTCCGTCAAGACCGCGCTGGCCGCCGTGCTGGCCTGGTTCGTCGCCGCCTGGCTGCTCAAGGTGCCGCACCCGTTCCTGGCTCCCTACGCGGCCTTCTACGTGGTCAGCGACACCGTCTACCGTTCCTTCGCCAACGGCGTGCAGCAGCTGGGCGCGCTGCTGGCCGGGGTGGTGCTGGCCTTCGTGGCCGGGGAGCTGATCCCGTGGCCGCTGCTCGCGCTGGGGGTGGTGGTGCTGGCCGGGCTGGCGCTGGGGCGGTGGCGGGTCTTCGGTGAGAACGGGGAGTGGGTGGCGGTCACCGCGCTGCTGATGCTCGCCTACGGCATGGCCACCGAGGAGCAGTACCTGGCGCTGCGGGTGGCCGAGAGCGGGCTGGGTGTGGTGATCGGCGCCGCGGTCAACCTGTTCCTGCTGCCCCCTGCGCACCTGCGCGACGCCCGCCGGGCCCTGCACGGCCTGGCCGAGGGGCTGGCCGAGCTGGCTCGGGACATGGCCGGGGGCGAGGGCGAGGGCGAGGCCCGGGACTGGGCCCGCCGCGCCGACGAGCTCTGCGACCAGGCGCGTGCCGCGCAGCGCGCCAACCGCAGGGACGCCGAGAGCACCCGCTGGAACCCCCGGCACCACGGCCGCGCCGAGGCGCACCGCAGGGCGGACACGCTGCGCGCGCTGTGCCGGGTCGCCGAGGAGCTGCGCCACCAGTCCGACACCCTGCGGGACCTGCCGACTCCTCCGGCGGGCTACCGCGAGCTGCTGCCACCGCTGGCCGAGGCGGTCCGCGCGCTGAGCGCCGATCCCGGCGACGCCGAGGGCGAGGTCAGGGCCGCCACCGACCGGTTGCGCGCGCTGCTGGCCGAGCGGCCGGAACCGCACGGGCCGCTGCTGGTGTCGATGGCGCACACCGCCGATGTGCTCACGCCCGCCTAAGATCACGCTGTGGCGTTGCACCCCGCGGTCCGGTTCGGACTCTGGCTCCTGCGGCGGGTGCGCACCCCGGAGATGACCTCCCTCGCCCACTACCGGGACTGGGACGCCCGCTCCTACCGGGTGATCCACCGCCTGATGGCCCGCCCGCCGGCGCCGGCCAGGGTGCTGGCCCGCCGGATCCCGGTGGACGGCGGTGAGATCCTGCTCCGGATCTACCTCCCGCACGGCCCCGGACCGTTCCCGGCGCACGTCTTCGCGCACGGCGGCGCGTTCTGGCTCGGCTCCATCGAGGACACCGATCCACTGTGCCGCTGGTACTGCGCGCACGCGGAGTGCGCGGTGGTCTCCGTGGCCTACCGGCTGGCCCCCGAACACCCCTTCCCCGCCCCGGCCGAGGACGTCTACGCCGCCTTCCAGTGGACGCTCGCACAAGCCGCCGAGCTGCGCGTCGACCCGGCGCGGGTGTCCATCGGCGGCGTGTCGGCCGGGGCGGGACTGGCGGCCGCGGCGACGCTGATGGCGCGGGACCGGGGCACCCCGCTGCCCTCGGCGCAGGTGCTGGAGATCCCGTTCGTGGACACCACGCTGACCACCGCCGTGGACACCGGCGTTGGTCTGTCCACTGTGGACCTTCGGGGCGCGGCCGACCTCTACACCGGCGGCGGGGACGGCGGGCTGCGCGACTACGCCTCCCCCGCGCTGACCGCCGACCTCACCGGGCTGCCGCCGACCGTGGTGCTCACCTGCGAGTTCGACGCCCTGCGCGGTAGCGGCACCGCCTACGTCAAGCGGCTGCGCGCGGCCGGGGTGCCGGTGACCTGGTTCGACCTGCCCGGGCACATCCACGGCTCCAGCTACCTGACCCGGTTCCTGCCCTCGGCCCGCCGCTACGTGCGCGCGGTGGTCCGTGCCCTGCGGGCCCGCCGGTAGCGGATGGCAGGATGCTCGGGGTGAGCCTGGGTGTGAGCAGGGAGCAGGGGGTCTCGCCCGTACTGGCCCGTACGGTGCTGGGACTGTGCCTGGTGGCCGCGGGGGTGGCGGCGGCGCTGGCCGGGACCGCGCTGGTGCCGGTGCCGGAGGTGCCCGGTCTGCCGCGGCCCTTCACGCTGGTGACCTTCGGGTTGCCGGTGGTGCGGGTGCTGCTGGACATCGCCGCGGTGGCCACCGTCGGGCTGAGCCTGCTGCCGAAGCTGGTGGGCATCGACGATCCGGAGCGCACCGAGGGCGTGCTCTCGGTGGCGCGCAGGCTCACCGTCTGGACCGCGGCGGTGTGGCTGGTGTGCGCGCTGGCCTCGGTGGTGTTGCAGGCCACCGACCTCGCGCCGGGCACGCTGCCCACGCCGGGACTGGTCTACGACTACGTGATGCTGGTCGGGGCGGGCAAGGGCCTGCTGGTCAGCGCGGGCTGCGCGCTGGGCTGTGTGCTGATCGGGCGGCTGGCGGTGCGCTTCGGCGAGGCCGTGCCCGCCGAGCTGCGGATCTTCGTCGCGGTGTTCGGCATCCTGCTGCTCCCGCTGACCGGGCACGCCTCCAACTGGCGCTGGCACGACGTGAGCATGGTGTCCATGGAGCTGCACGTGATGGGCGCGGCGGTCTGGACCGGCGGGCTCGCGGTGATCGCCACCCTGCTGCTCGGCCACGGCGAACTGCTGGCCCGCGCGCTGCCCAAGTTCTCCAAGCTGGCCACCGTGGCGCTGTTCCTGGTCGGCGCGACCGGGTTGTTCAACGGCCTGGTCGAGATCGCGCTCACCCCGGGCGGCGGCCTGCCCGGCGGCCTGCTCACCAGCGTCTACGGCTGGCTGATCATCGCCAAGACGGTGTTCCTGGTGCTGCTGGCGGCCACCGGCGCGCACATCCGGTTCCGGCTGCTGCCCCGGATCGCCCGCCGGGAGCGCACCGCGCTGCTCGGCTGGGCGACCCTGGAGGTCGGCGTGATGGGCCTGGCCTACGGGGTGGCCGTGGTGCTCACCAGGGCGCCGGTGGTCAGCTGACCACGGCCGCGCCGCTGGGCAGCACCTGCCAGCCGCGGCGCTGGTGCAGCCACACCACCAGCGACCAGCTGGCCGCCAGCAGGATCGCCGCGGGCAGCGCGGAGCCGTAGTCCACCGGCGGCGCGACCAGCAGGAACCCTTGCGCGGCGACCGCGCCGTAGCCGAGGCCGACCGCGAGCAGCGAGCCGAGCAGCGGGCGCGCCCACTCCGGCACCGGCAGCAGGAAGGCCAGGTCCACGCCCACCGCGGCCAGCACGAAGAAGAACGGCACCGCCGAGGGCGGGAAGTCGATACCGGCCAGCAGCGGCCACAGCAGCGCGCGGAAGCCCACGTACCCGGCCGCGACCAGCGTGGCGGTCCAGCGACGGCCCACCATCGCCCTGGCCATGGCCAGCACCAGCAGCGCCGCGGTGCACGCCCACACCGGGTACACCCAGTCCGGCACCGGCAGCGAGAAGGCCACCAGCGAGTCCCGGTCCACCTGGGCCTTGCCGATCTGGTCGGCGGCGAACTGCAGCAGGATCGGCTCGGCGTAGGGCGCGCCGCGGTCCCAGGCGGCGATGGAGAGCACGCCGTACTCCTGGTGCTGGTTGGGGAACCACACGTTCTCCAGGAAGAACAGCCACAACAGGCCCATCACCACCGCGCGCTGGTTGCCCTCGCGCGGCGCGCCGACCCACCAGGCCCGGATCGCGCCGGAGATCATCACCGCGGTGCCCAGGTAGAGCAGGGCGTGCGAGATGCTCCAGGAGGTGATGTCCAGGCCGTTGACCCGGTGGTTGATCAGGTCCAGCGGCACCGCGGTGAAGAAGATGCCCGCGCCCCACTGCATCAGCCGCAGGCCGAGCCGGTCCGTGCCGTAGCCGGTGTAGCCATGGAAGAGCACCAGCGCGAGCACGATCGCGTTGCCGGTGATGTTGATCATGTGCGGCGGCGCGGTGTCGTCGCGCAGCCACTTGAAGTGCCAGGAGACGTCCCAGGAGGCGCCGAGGACCTTGAGGAACAGCGCGACCAGCCACAGCCGGAACAGCCCGGTGAGCAGCTCCCGCGGTGTCTCCCGGCCAGGAGCGCCCCTGGTCCAGTAACGCCTCGCCAGGTCCGAAAGTCGGCTTCTCGCCCCCGTGCTCATGCCGGGATGATGCACCGCCGCGAGCCCGCCGCGCGGAAAAAGCGGCATATTCGACACCCGTGTCGGACTGTTCTCAGCAGATCGCAACCTATCCGTGATGAGCGTGATCGCGGTCACGGAAGGGAAAACCCGGGTGGAGCAGGGTGAGAGCCGGACAACCGTCGGGCTATGCGGAAGGCGGCCGTCGATCGGCACATTCTGGGGGCTTCTGGAGCCGGCCGAGCGGGCCGCGATGCGTTCGGCGGGCACCCGGCGGCGGTTCGCGCCCGGTGCGGTGATCTGGAGCCAGGGCGAGCCGTCCCAGCACGTGTTCGTGGTGCTGGCCGGGCGGATCCGGGTGAGCACCGGTTCGGTGGCCGGGCGGGAGGCGGTGCTGGCGATCTGCGGTCCCGGCGAGATCGTCGGGGAGCTCTCCGCGGTCGACGGCCGCACCCGCTCGGCCAACGTGGCCGCGGTGGACGAGGTGGAGGCGCTGGTCGTGCCGGCCGCGCGGCTGGACCGGCTGTGCGAGCAGCAGCCGCGGATCGCCTGGGCGATGCTGCGGGTGGTGGCCGACCGGCTGCGCCAGACCGACCGGCGCGGCGAGTACACCGACGGCCCGGCCGCGCACCGCGCGGTGGCGCTGCTGCTGGACCTGGCCGAGCAGTACGGCCAGCCGGTGGCGGCGGGCGTGGAGATCGCGCTGTCGATCAGCCAGCAGCAGCTGGCCGACACCATGGCGATCTCCAGGGAGTCGCTGGCCCGGGTGCTGCGCGAGCTGCGCAAGCGCGGCCTGGTGGACACCGGGCGGCAGCGGATCACGGTGCTGGACCTGGACGGGCTGCGCGAGCTGGGTGAGCAGCAGGCGTGACCTGGCGCACCTGACTGGAGTTCTGTGTCATCTGACGCGGAGGACCTGCGGAAACGCCATTACACCTGTACTCCTCCAGTTCGACCGGGCAGAGAGGGGTCAGGTCATGAGCCAGCAGGAACAGGTTCGCCGGGACAGGTCGACCATGAGCAGTCGCCTGGTCATCACGCTGCTGTTCACCGTGGTGCAGGCCGGGGCGCTGGTGGTGGTGCTGGGCGAGTTCCCCGCCGAGGGCGTGCTGCGGGTGGCGCTCGCGGTGGCCCTGGCGGGGACGGTGCTCTCGGTGCTCAACGCCTGGGAAGAGGTGCTGCTCAGCTCTCGACGGGGTTGCCGGCGGGACCGCTGAAGGCGTGCTCGCGCCGCCTGCCGTCCGGGGTGTCGCCGAAGAGCCTGGCGTCCGCGTCGTCGGTCGCGGTCGCCGGCTCCACCCGGCCGTAGGTGCGGGCCTGGGCCACCCGCAGCTGCGGCAGCGCCTCGGCGTGGTGCTCGCGCAGCCAGTTCACCAGGTCCTCCCGGACCAGGCAGCGCAGGTCCCAGAGGCTGCCCGCGTCGGCCGCGCTGACCAGGGCGCGCACCCGGACCAGGGTGTTGGTGGTCTGGGTCACCTGGAGCACGCAGACCCGGCCGTCCCACAGCTCGCTGGCCTCCAGCGCGCGGCGCAGCTCGGCCCGCAGCGCCTCCACCGGCACCGTCCAGTCCAGGTCCAGCTCGACCGTGCCGAGCAGCTGGGACTCCCGCCGGGTCCAGTTCTCGAACGGGGTCTTCATGAAGTAGGAGGTGGGCAGGATCAGGCGGCGGTCGTCCCACAGGTGCACCACCACGTAGGTCAGGGTGATGTCCTCGATCCGGCCCCACTCCTTCTCCACCACCACCACGTCCTCGATCCGGATCGCGTCGCTGAAGGCGATCTGGATCCCGGCGAAGACGTTGCCCAGCAAGGACTGCGCGGCCAGCGCGGAGATGGCGCCGATCACACCGGCGGAGGCGAGCAGGCTGGTGCCAGCCGCGCGGGCGCCGGGGAAGGTCATCAGCATCGCGCCCACGGTGAGCACCGCGATCACCGCCACCGCGACCCGGCGGAGCAGGGTGATCTGCGTGTGCATCCGCCTGGCCTGCCGGTTGTCCGCCTGGTCCAGCCGGATCCGGGCCAGCGCGGTGTCCTCGAAGACCAGCACCAGCGCGATCACCAGCCAGGCGCCCGCGGCGATCTGGGCCAGGCCCAGGCCGTGCAGCACGGGTTCCCGCCAGGCACCGCCGGGCGCGCCCAGCAGCAGGGAGAGCTGTATGGCGGTCAGCCCGGCCAGGAACTGGGCCGGACGGTAGGCCCGCCGGGCCAGGTCGGCCAGGATGCGGGCGCGGCGGCCCAGGCGCTGGATGAGGCTGTGCAGCAGGGCCACGGCGAGGATCGCCAGCGCGACGGCGGCCAGGGTGCTGCCGATCAGCAGCAGCACGTCGGTCCAGTACGCGGGCACAGGGCTCCTTCCGGTTCTGGGACAACGGCTCCCTGTGCGTTACCCCGTCTGGGGGACGCGCACACCTTGATCCCCATCACCCCGCCCGGCCAGCACGGCGTGTGCGAAGGCGCGCAACAGCGGGTTGTCGCCGCGGTCCTGGGGCCAGGCCAGCGCGATCCGGAGCGGTTCGATGTCGGTGATGGGTCGCCAAAGCAGGTCCGGGTGGGCGTAGAAGCGGGCCATCGACTCCGGGCCGATGCAGACCGCCGCGCCGGTGGCCACGCCCTCCAGCATCTCCTCCACGTTGTCGTTCTCCGGTCCCCAGCGCGGCGTCGAGCCGTCGGGGCGGGGGTTGACCGCCCACCAGTCCACCCAGGCGGCCGGGGCCCGGCGGGTCCACATCACCGGTTCCTCGCGCAGGTCGTGGATGGACACGGAGTCCTTGTCCGCCAACGCGTGCGAGCGGGTGAGCGCGACCCAGCGGGACTCGGTGGCCACCGGTTCCACGTGCAGACCGGTGGTGTCGGCGGGCAGCCAGACGAACGCGATGTCCACTGTGCCCTCGCGCAGCGCCTCGGGTTCGCCACCCCAGTCCAGCCGCCGCGGTTCGACCGCGCCGGGCGCCAGCCGGGCACGGGCCTGCCGGGCCAGCGGGCCCCAGCCGGTGGCCACGAAGCCGACCCGCAGCGCGCCGCGCTCGGCCGCGGCGGCAGCCCGGACCAGCCGCTGCGTGCGCTGCCAGTCGGCGAGCTGCGCGCGGGCCGCCGGCACCAGCTCCGCACCGGCGGCGGTGAGCCGGATCCCGGTGCCGCCGCGGTCGAACAGCTCCACCTCCAGCCGCGCCTCCAGCTGCCGGATCTGGCGGCTCAGCGAAGGTTGCGCGAGGTAGAGCGCCTTGGCCGCGGCGGTGAAGCTGAGGTGCTCGGCGACGGAGAGGAAGTAACGCAGCAGCCGGGTGTCCACATCGGCCATGCCCGAACGGTATGGGCACGGGTATTGGACCCCGGTGAAGCGGACGCGGTTGCCTTGACGGCATGACAGAGACAACGGTGAGCCGGTCCGCGGTGCTGGCCGGTGGCGCGGCCACGGTGGCGGCGGCCCTGCTCGGCGGCACGGCACAGGCCGGCGCCAAGGAACACCCGCACGTGGCGCTGATCCGCCGCTACTACGCCGCCTACGCCAAGGGCGACCTGAACGCGCTGCGCGAGTTCTTCGCCCCTGACATCCGCTGGACCATCCCCGGCCACCACCCCTTGGCAGGCACCAAGACCGGGGTGACGGAGGTGCTGGCGTTCTTCACCGAGCTGGGCCGGGCCGGGTTCCGCGCGGAGGTGTTGTTCCTGGCCGCGGACGGGGACTGGGTGGTGGACCTGCACCGCGGCTGGAGCACCAGCCCGCCCGGCCTGGACATCACCTGGGTGCTGGCCTACCGGATCCAGCGCGGGCGCATCGTGGAGGCGGTGAACTTCGCCGCCGACCAGCACGCGGCGGACGCCTTCTTCTGGCAGCGCTACCCCCTGGCACCGCTGCCGGACCGGCTCAGAACGCGGTGATGTCCCCCGGCGCGCGCTCCGCCCTGGTCAGCGCGCGCAGCATGGCCGGCGCGCCGCGACGGCGCAAGGCCAAGCGGCTCAACAGGTCCAGCACCGACTCCACCGCGCTGACCGGGAACTCCGGGGTGGGCACGCCGATGCTGACCGCCAGGTCGTCGGCGTGCACGGTCAGCTCCATCATGCGGGTGACCAGCAGGTCCTCCAGGGACAGCGACCACGGCCCCCAGAACGGGATGCGCACCGGCCGGTCCGGAGTCTCCGGCAGCCGCCCGGCCAGATCCGCGATCGCCGCGTCCACCTGGTCGGCCAGCGCCGCCGGACCCTCGGTCGCGGCCTGCTCGCCGCTGTCCCTGATGCGCACGTTGAGGTCGTGGTCCAGGTCCGCGCCCACCCACTCGACCCGGCCGTAGTGCTCCAGCAGCGAGATCGGCAGCTCCGGCGGGATCGGCCCGTCCAGGATCGCGGGCAGGGCCAGGACCTGGTAGGCGAAGTGCCCGGCCAGTCCGGCCACGGAGAACTCGGGCAGCGCGCTCGGCTTGTCCCAGTCGCGGGCCAGTGCCGGATCGCGCAGCAGCCCGGCGGCCACCCGCGCGGTGTCCAGGAAATCGGTCCGGCGGCTCATCGAGCTCCCCTCTCCCAGGCAGTTGCCAGGCAGCGCCCAGCGCGCTCCCACCTCCGGATCCAAGCATGTCCGCCATGACGAGCACACCGGATTCCGAACAGGCGCGGTCCCACCCTTCGAAGCTCACCTTCGGCCTGGCCGCGGCGGCGCTGGCCACGGTCGCCTTCGCCGGTGGGATGTGGGCCGCCACCGCCCTGGCAGACGGCTCCGCGAGCGCCGCCCCCGGCCAGCGCGGCGGCGTTCTGCTGGGCCCCGGCGGCCGCACGCCCACCGCGGGCACGGTGGACCGGATCGAGGGCGACACGCTCTACCTCAAGGGGCCCAACGGATCCGAGGTCAAGGTCACGCTCGGCGCGGACACCGCGGTGCAGCTCAGCCAGCCCGGCAAGGTCGGCGACATTCAGCCGGGGGCCACCGTGACGGTGCAGGGTGAGCGGGCCGCGGACGGGTCGGTGACCGCCCGTCAGGTCACCGCGCAGAGTGCGCGCTGACCGCGATGAACGCCTCAGCGGGACGGGGCGGCCCGAGCTGCGGGCCCTGACCGGCGTCCACGCCGATCCCGGCCAGCCAGTCCAGCTTGGCCGGGCTGTCCACCCCGGAGGCGATCACCTTGACGCCCACCTCGTGCGCCAGCTCGGTCAGGCTGGCCACCACCCTGGCCACCGAGGAACCCGGATCGGGCTGCGCACCGAGTCGCTGCACCAGCACCCGGTCGAAGCGCACCCCGTACACCGGCAGCGGGGGCAGCCGGACGAAGTCGGTGAAGTCGCGGCCGAACTCGTCCAGGGCCACCGTGACACCCATGTCGGCCAGCACCCGCAGGTTGTCCGCGGCGTCGCTGTCCTCCCGGACCACCGCGCGCAGCGGCATCCGCAACCGCAGCCGCTGCGGGGGCAGCCCGGCCTCGGCCAGCGCCTTGCGCACGTTGTCCACCAGGTCAGGGTCCTGGGACTGGTACGGGGTCAGGGTGGCCAGCACGATCGGCGGATCGCCCTGCGGCGGCCGCCATTCCGCGGCGTCCCGGCAGGCCCGCTTGAGCACCCAGCGGCCCAGCGCCAGGATCAGCCCGGTGCTCTCGGCCAGCTCCACGCACTTCTGGTGCGGCAGCGGCCCCAGCTCCGGATGCGCCCACTCCACCAGCACCTCGGTGGCCATCAGCTCCCGCCCGCCCAGCCAGCGGATCGGCTCGTAGCGCAGGCTGAACTCGCCGTTCTCCACCGCGCCCGGCATCGAGGCGGCCAGCTTGAACCGGGCCCGGTCGCGGGCCTCGCGGGCCGGGTCGAACAGGCCCCACTGCGCCTTGCCGCTGGCCTTGACCCGGTGCAGCGTCAGGTCGGCCGCGCGCAGCAGCTCGGCGGCCACCATGCCCTTGGCCGGGCGCTGCACCACGCCGATGCTGGCGGTGACCGCGACCCCGTAGCCGTCCAGGTAGGTCGGCTCGGTCAGCTCCTCGTTGATCCGGGCGGCCAGCCCGGGCACATCCGGCGGGGTGGGTGAGTCCTCGATCAGGATGGCGAACTCGTCGCTGCCGAAGCGGGCCACCATCGCGTTGTGGCCTGCCACCGCGGCCCGCAGCCGCTGCGCGGTGGTCTTGAGCAGCTCGTCGCCGATGTGGTGGCCCAGCCCGTCGTTGATCACGGTGAAGCTGTCCAGGTCCAGGTGGCAGAGGGTGATGATCTGCCCGGCCTCGGCCCGGCCGAGCACGCTCTGCAACCGGGAGTGCAGGTACTGCCGGTTGGGCAGGCCGGTGAGCTGGTCGTGCAGCGTCTGGTGACTGAACCGGCCCTGCAGCAGGTGCAGGTTGGTCAGGTCCTCGACCATGGTGACGTGCCCGTTGGGCCGCCCGTCCGCGTCGTGCAGCAGCGAGACCGCGAGGTAGGCGAAGACGCTGTCGGCTTCCTTGCTGACCAGCCGGGTGCGGCAGCGGAACCGGTCCACCTGCTCGTCCACCAGGTGCCGGTACAGCAGCGCCAGGTCGGCGGTCTCCTCCGGCGCGAACAGGTCCGGCACGGTGAGGAAGCCCAGCTCCGGCCCGGTGTAGCCGAGGATCTCGGTGAAGGCCTGGTTGACCTCGATGAAGTTGCCGTCCAGATCGCTGATCGCGATGCCCATGGCGGAGGCGGTGAACAGCTCGCGGAAGCGGCTCTCGCTGACCCGCAACTCCCGTTCGGCGTCCAGCTTGGCGTTGAACAGCGCCTTCTTGAGCTCTTCCTGCTGGTTGAAGGTCAACTGCCGGACCCCTTCGGCGAAGCCCGCGGCGAACTCCGCGAGCAGCGCGGTGACCTTGGGTTCGTCGACCGAGCCCTGCCGTTCGGCCAGCTCGCGGCGGCAGCCCTCGCCGAGCAGCTCGATGCTGCGGCGTAAGGCCAGTCGGCTGGTGATGTTGCCGAGCACCAGCTGGGCGCCGGCCCGGCCGGCCGGGCGAGGGTCGAACGGGTCAGCGGCGACCAGGTCGAGGAGTTCGTCGACCAGGTCGAGCAGCTGCTGCTCGAGCTGTTCCCTGGACAGTGGCACATAGGCGGCCGTGCTGACCGCCACCGTCCACCGCCGGGCCAGCTCGGCGCGACCCGCGGGGCTCAATCCCACCTCTCATGGCAACACGCACCAGAACCGGGCAATTACCGCCCGTAGCATATCGCGTCAGGTCACGATCACGACACGGCAGCGCCCGCCGTCCCTCCATCGAGTCTGGGCGGCTCAGCCGCCGTCGAGTTCGGCCAGCAACAGCCCGCTACGGGGCTTGGGGGTGAAGTAGGTGCTCTTGCGCGGCATCCGCCGCCCGGCCTCGTGCACCGCGAGCACGTCCGCCAGCGGCACCGGCGCGATCAGCAGCTCGATGTCGCCAGGCTCCCGCGGCGCGGGGCGGCGGCCACCGGGCACGGCCAGCACGCTCCGGCCGCCCGGGTCCAGTCCAAGCGCGGCCGCGATCAGCGTCTCCTCCACCGCGCTGTGGTCGATGCGCGGCAACGGTTCCCCGGCCGGCGGTGGGGGCAGCTCGACCCGCACGGCTTGACCCTCCGCGCGCGCCAGCACGGTGCCGGGCATCGGCTCCTCGGCGGGGTCGGCCTCGGTGACGGTCAGCCCGTGCGCCCGCCAGGCCCCGGCCACCTGGGCCAGGCTCAGGCCGGTGCCGGCCAGCACCCGGTGGATCGGCCCGACCCGCAGCAGCGGTCCCGCGGTGACCAGCGCGAGCAGGCCGCCCAGTCCGGCGGCCTCGGCGGCGGCGACCCGGTGGTTGCCGTCGGCCACCAGCAGCGGGTGCCGTCCGGCCAGCGCGAGCAGCTCCTCCCGCTGCTGCCCGGGACCGAGCAGCCACAGGCGGTGCCGGTTGCCCAGAACGTCCACAATGGACACTTCGGGATCGCCGAGGCCGGCCACGGTGGTGCGCAGCGCGGCGGTCAGCTCCTCGCCGCCGCAGACCGGGACCAGCAGCGCGGAGCTGGTCAGGCAGCCCAGCTCGGCCAGCACCGCGGCGCGCTCGGCCACGATGTCCGGGTAGACCTCCTCGGTGCGCCGCACCGCGGAGCCGTGCACCTCGTCCACCTCGGCCGGGTCGGCCAGGCAGAGCAGGCCGAGGGTGCTGCCGTCCGGGCCGTCCACCTGGTAGGGCGCCACCACGTCGGCGACCCGGCGGTAGGACTCGCGCTGCAAGCGGCGCAGCTTGGCGCGCGCGTCCGGCAGCACCTGGCTCAGGCCGCGGTGGCGGGCCAGCGAGTCGGGCGTGCGGTGCGGGTGCTGCACGGCGAGCAGGGTGACCCGGCCCGCGGTCTGCGCGGACAAAGCGGCCCTGACCTGGCGCGGATCGGTGAACTCGTCCACGTCGGGGCCGGGCACGGCCTCCCGCACCACCCAGGCGGTGCTCAGCGCTCGCAGCATCCCGCCACCGTCCCACCCGGTGAAACGATGGTCAATCAGACCCAGGTCGGGATGTCGCAACTGTCACAGTCGTTACCGGGGAAGGTAATCTCGCTGGGTATGGGGGTTGTTTTCGGACAGCACCGGCCAGGCCGGGGAGTCAGCGCGGTGGAGAACCCGCAGCTCCCCGGCCTCGGCATGGCCAGCGGCACCCTGGCCGAGCTGCGTGCGCGGGCAGGCGGCCAGGCCGGTCTGCACGCCCCGCAGCGCATCGACTTCCACCTGATCGCCCTGGTCACCGCGGGTTCCGGCACGCACACCGTGGACTTCGTCGCGCACGAGTGCCGCCCCGGCACGCTGCTGTGGGTGCGGCCGGGCCAGGTGCAGCAGTTCACCAGGGACGACGAGCTGGAGGCCTGCCTGGTCTTCTTCGCCCCGGCCTTCCCGCCCCGGCTGCGCGCCGCGGACTACCTGCTGACCCGGCGCGGCGGCCCGGTCCGCTGGCAGCTGGCCGGCCCGGACCTGGCCGCGATCACCGCGAACCTGGAGCTGCTGGCCGCCGACTACGCGCGCACCGACACCGGCGACTACACCGCCTGGACCGAGCTGCTGCGGCACCTGCTGGCCACGCTGCTGCTGCGGATCGCCCAGCTCCCCCGGCCGAGTGAGTCCGAGCGCAACGGGAACAATCCGACCTTCGCCCAGTTCCAGCGCGAGCTGGAGCGCTTCTTCGCCCAGACCCGGCAGGTGGAGGACTACGCGGACCGGCTCGGCTGCTCCAGCAAGACGCTGACCCGGGCCTGCCGCTCGGCCACCGGTCAGGCGGCCAAACAGCTGATCGACGCCAGGGTGGCCCTGGAGGCCAAACGTCTGCTCGCCTACACCAACCTGCCGGTGGCCAACATCAGCCGCAGGCTCGGTTTCAGCGAGCCGACCAACTTCGGCAAGTTCTTCCAGCGGGAGACCGGCCAGTCCCCGTCCACGTTCCGCTCGGGGCTGCTGCGCTGACCGTGCTCACCAGTGCGACACGGGCAGGTACATCACGCAGAAACCGAGGAACAGGCCCAGGATCGCCCACCGGCGGGGCGCGGTGCTGCGGTTGAGGAAGGAGACCGCGGCGAGCACGAAGAGCACCGAGCCGAGGGTCAGTCCCACCGAGGCCACGGTGAACAGCGGCCCGGGCCACGGCTCGGCCAGGCCGTACCCGGCCAGCCCCACCTGGGTGTACTTCAGCAGCGGGAAGGCCAGGCTGCCCCCGGCCGCGGCCCAGGCCAGCAGCAGCATCGGCCCGGCGGGCACGGTGTGCCGCCAGGGCCGCACGGTGGCCAGCGCCAGCACCCCGCACACCGCCCGCAGCACCGAGTCGGCCAGCACCGAGGCCAGCAGCGGCGCGTTCAGGTAGTCGCCGCTGAGCACGTGCCCGGCCAGGTCCAGGAACACCCACAGCACGTAGACGATCACCCAGACCGCGGCGGCGTACGCCGGCCAGACGGGTCTCCAGCGCGCGGTCACCGGCCGTGGTGGCCGGTCCAGCGTGCTGACCCCAGAGTTACCTCCCCGCATATGACAACGGTGGAGGCTAACTCGGCGGAACGGAAGGTCTCCGGCGCGGAGAAAATTGAAATCGCGCAAATCAGGTGCGCACCTTACCAACCTGGGCGGCCGTTTCGGGGCGCGCATGTCAAGTGGAACTGAAATCTCGAACAAGAACCGCCTTCGGTCGGTCCGGCTCCAGCAAATCGGCCCCTACCTGGAGGTTTGGCCGTTTCGTACGGTCGGTGAGATCCCGGCTCCCCTGAGCCACCGGATAACCGTTTCAGTACCGGCGGGAGACCTCATTTGCCCAGAAGAACTCGAACCACCTGGCTCGCCAGGCTGGCCGTGTTGACGGCGGTGGCCGCCTCGATCGTGACGGTGGCCACGTTATACGCACAGTCACCATCCGCGGATGAGTCGGGTCAGCCCCGGCCCGTGCCGCACGCGCCCGTGGCCCCGGGCGCCGGAGTGGGCGACCCGCTGCCGCCCGCACCGGAGCCCTCGGTCGCCGCCGAGGTGCGCACCGCCGCCACTGGCACGGTGCTCGCGCACGGCAAGGGTGTCGTGGTGGACGAGGTGGCCGTGGCCGAGCGCGCCCGCCCGGTGCGCAGGCTGACCGTCTCGGCCGCCTTCGAGGTCCGCGCCCTGGACTACGAGCTGCTCATCGACGGCAAGCCGGTCGGCAGGGGCCTGCTGACCGAGAACCTGGACGCGGCCAGGGCCGTGCTGTCCGAGGACGTCCAGCTCAAGCCGGGCGCCACCGTGACCTACCGGTACGGCGACGAAGCGCCGGTCACCGTCGGCACGCTGACCATGGGAGGCCCGCGATGAGGCGCCTGCTCGCCGCGGCCCTGCTCACCCCGCTGGCCGCCACCGTGCTCGTCGCGGGCACCGCGCAGGCCGCGCCCGCCGAGGTGCCGGACCCGCTGGTCAACGGCACGCACCAGGTCAGCGAGGCGCCCTACGACCTGGGCGACAGCGCCTACACCCCGCCGGGCTTCGCCAAGCCGGTCGAGCTGACCGGGCAGGTCTACTACCCGAGTGATGCGGCCAAGGGCCCGTACCCGCTGGTGCTGTTCCTGCACGGCAGGCACGCCACCTGCATGTCCGCGCCCACCGGCGGCACCGCCACGCTGGCCTGGCCGTGCACCCAGGGCCGGCTGCCGATCCCCAGCCACCGCGGCTACGACTACGCCGCCCGCGCGCTGGCCAGCCACGGCTACGCGGTGGTCTCCATCAGCGCCAACGGCATCAACGCGGTGGACAACGCCGACGCCCAGTACGGCATGGTCGCCCGCGGCCACCTGGTGCTCAAGCACCTGGACCTGTGGCGGGACTGGCGGGACCAGCCCGGCGCGCCCATCCCGCAGGAGGCGGTGCGCTCCTTCGACCTGGGCAAGATCGGGTTGATGGGGCACTCCCGCGGCGGCGAGGGCGTGGTGCGGGCGGTGGAGCTGAACTCGCAGCGGCCACAGCCGTACGCCATCAAGGCGATCCTGCCGCTGGCGCCGACCGACTTCCACCGGCGGATCCCGCTGAACCTGCCGGTGGGCACGCTGATCCCGACCTGCGACGGCGACCTGTCGGACCTGCAGGGCGTGCACTACTACGACGACGCCCGCTACAGCGACCCCAACGACATCGGCGTGCACACGATCTTCACCGTGCTGGGCGCCAACCACAACTACTTCAACACCAACTGGGCGCCCAGCAGCGGCCTGGCCGGCGCGCTCGATGACTGGCGTTCCTCCAACACCAGCTCGCAGTGCCACCCCTCGCAGTCCACCCGGCTGACCGAGGAGCAGCAGCGCAAGGTCGGCAACGGCTACCTGGGCAGCTTCTTCCGGCACTACCTCGGCGGCGACGCCGCGTTCGCGCCGCTGTGGAAGGGCGAGGCCGGCACCCCCGCCTCGATCGCCCCGGCGACGGTGCTGGTGAGCTACCACGCGCCGAGCCAGAACAACCGGCGGCTGGACATCAACCGGTTCGCCGCGGCCGACTCCGACAAGGTCAACCAGCTGGGCGGCCAGGTGGTCCCCGGCGGCACGCTGACCTCGCGGCTGTGCGGCGGCACCGCGAGCACCACGGACGTCTCCTGCCTGAACACCAAGCAGGCCAGCCGTCAGCGGGAACCGCACCGCGGCTGGGGCACGCTCGGGGTGTCCGCGCAGCGGCTGCTGTGGGGGCACATCTCGGACACGCTGAGCAACACGATTCCGGTGGCGTACCAGGACGTGCGCAAGTTCAGCGCGGTGCGGTTCCGGGCCGCGGTGGACTTCACCGACCCGGCCAACCCGGCAGGCGTGGCCCAGGACCTGCAGGTCGTGGTGACCGACCGGGCCGGTGGGCGCAGCTCGGTGCCGGTGGCGCAGTTCGGCAAGGCCCTGGACTACCCGCACGTGCCGCCGGGCACGCCGGATGTCATCCCGCACCTGCTGTTCAACCAGGTCCGGGTGCCGTTGAGCGCGTTCAGCGGAGTTGATCTGTCCCGGGTGGACAGTGTGTACCTGGCGTTCAACAAGACGCCGAAGGGCGCGATCGCGCTGGCGGACCTGTCGTTCACTGATTGATCGACCACTCACTGACAGCCCCCGGTTCCAGTGCCGGGGGCTGTCGGCTGGGCGGGGTCAGTCGCGGGCGGCGCGCCGCAGCCCGCGGTCAGTGGCGGGCAGCCCGGCCCAGTCCGCGGTCAGTGGCGGGCAGTTCGGCCCAGTCCGCGGTCAGTGGCGGGCGGCCCGGCCCAGTCCGCGGTCAGTGGCGGGCGGCCCGGCGCAGCCCGCAGTCAGTGGCGGGCGGCCCGGCGCAGCCCGCGGTCAAGTCGCGGGCAGTTCGGCCCAGCCCGCGGTCAGCCGCGGGCAGCCCAGCCCAGCCCGCAGTCAGCCTCGGACCGCCCAGCCCAGCCCGCAGTCAGTCGCGGACGGCACGACCCAGCCTGCGGGCCGCCTCCGCCAGTTCCGCGAGGTCGGCGGCGGCCGCGAAGCTCAGCCGCAGGTGCGGTCCCGGCGGCTCGGCGGCGAAGTGGCCGCGGCCGGACACCACGGTCACGCCTTGGTCCCTGGCCTCGCGCACGACGTCCTCCTCCGCGCGGTCCAGGGCGAGCCAGAGGTGCAGGCCGGTCGACGGCTGACTGACTGTCCACTGTGGAGTTTCGCGCGCGAGGGCCGCGGCCAGGGTGGCGCGGCGGTCGGTGAGGACGGTGGCGAGGGCGCGCAGGTGGCGGTCCCAGGCCGGGGTGCTGAGCAGTTCCAGGGCGGCTTCCTGGAGGGGGCGGGGCAGGAAGAAGTCGTCCACGAGCCTGGTGGCGCGCAGGCGTTCCAGCACCGGGCCGCGGGCGATCAGCGCGCCCACCCGCAGGCTCGGGGCGGCGGGTTTGGTGAGCGAGGTCAGGTAGACCACGGTGCCGTCCGGGTCGTCGGCGACCAGGGGTGGCGGGGGCGGGGCGGCGTGGCCGAGGTGGCGGGCGAAGTCGTCCTCGATGACGAAGGCGTTGGCGGCGCGGGCCAGTTCCAGGACCTGGCGGCGGCGGTCGGCGGCCAGTGCGGCGCCGGTGGGGTTGTGGCAGCCGGGCTGGAGGTAGAGCAGGCGGGCCCCGGTGCCGAAGGCGTCGGCCAGCAGGTCGGGGCGGATTCCGTTGGCGTCCAACGGAACCGGCACCGGCCGCAGTCCGGCGGCGCGGGCCGCGGCGAGCGCGCCCTGGTAGGTCGGGGACTCCACCAGCACCGGGCTGCCGGGCACGGCCAGCGCGCGGAAGGCCATCGCCAGCGCGCCCTGGCCGCCGCCGGTGACCAGCACGTCCTCGGGGCCGAGGTCGCCGCCGGCCATCCGGGCGAACAGGGTGCGCAGCGGGGCCAGGCCCTGCGAGGGCGCGCGGTCCCAGGCGTCAGGTCTGCGGGCGGCGCGGGCCAGCGCGGCGGCCAGGGCGCGGGTGGGTTGCAGGGAGGGGTGCAGGTAGCCGCCGGCCATGGTGATCGCGCCGTCCGGGGGCGCGCTGAGCAGGTCGGTGACGGTGAGCGGGTCGAGCGGGCGGCTGGGCAGGGTCACCGTCTGCCAGGAGGTGTCGCCGCGGGCGGGCGCGGCCCGGCGGGGTGCGACGAAGGTGCCGGTGCCCGGCCTGGTCTGCACCAGCCCCTCGGCGGCCAGTAGCGCTACCGCCCTGGCCACGCTCACCGGGCTCACGCCCAGCTTGCGCACCAGGTCGCGGCTGCTCGGCAGGCGTTCGCCGACCGCGAGCCGGGCCACCTCGGTGCGCAGCCGGTCCGCCAGCCAGGCCACGGTGCTACTCTGGGACATGAGAGACAACGATAGCGCTATCGCACTGGATCTGGCAGCGCTACGGGCGGACACCCCGGGCTGCGAGTCGGTCATCCACTTCAACAACGCGGGCTGCGGGCTGCTCGCCCGGCCGGTGCTGGCCGCCATGCACGAACATCTGGACCTGGAGGCCCGGATCGGCGGCTACGAGGCGTCGGCGGCGCGAGCCGGGCAGGTGCGCGACTTCTACGCCGCGCTCGCCGAGCTGATCAACTGCCGCCCGGAGAACATCGCCTTCGCCGGTAGCGCTACCCACGCCTACACCAAGGCGCTGTCGGCGATCCCGTTCCAGCCCGGTGACGTCATCCTGACCACCCGCAACGACTTCATCTCCAACCAGATCGCTTTCCTGGCCCTGCGCAAGCGCTTCGGCGTGGAGGTGGTGCACGCGCCCGACCACGCCGACGGCACCGGTGTGGACGTGGAGGCGATGGCCGCGCTGATGCGCAGCCGGCGGCCCCGGCTGGTCGCGGTCACCCACGTGCCGACCAACTCCGGCCTGGTGCAGCCGATCGCGGAGATCGGCCGCCACTGCCGCGAGCTGGACCTGTTGTACCTGGTGGACGCCTGCCAGACGGTCGGCCAGTTCGAGCTCGACGTGGCCGAGATCGGCTGTGACCTGCTCTCGGCCACCTGCCGGAAGTACCTGCGCGGCCCGCGCGGCTCGGGCTTCCTCTACGTCTCCGACCGGGTGCTGCGCGAGGGCTACGAGCCGCTGTTCATCGACATGTACGGCGCCCGCTGGACCGAGCCGGACCGGTATGAGCCGGTGGCCTCGGCGGCCCGGTTCGAGGAGTGGGAGTTCCCGTACTCGACCCTGCTGGGTTGCGCGGCGGCGGCCCGCTACGCGCTCAAGGTCGGCATGGCGGAGGTGGAGCGCTACTCCCCCGCACTCGGCGCGGACCTGCGCGCCCGGCTGGCCGAGGTGCCGGGGGTGCGGGTGCTGGACCGGGGCCCGCGACTGTCCGCGATGGTCACCTTCGCGATCGCCGGGTGGGATGCCGCGGCGTTCAAAGCGGCCCTGGACGAACGCGGGATCAACTCGGCGCTGAGCTTCCGCGAGTTCGCCCAGTTCGACTTCCGGGACAAGGAGGTCGACTGGGCGCTGCGCCTGTCCCCGCACTACTACAACACCGAGGAGGAGGTGGCCACGGTCGCGGCCGCCGTGGCCGAACTGGCGGCCTGACCCGGTGGCGTCCCGGGCGCGCCCCTGCCGCGCGCCCGGGGCACCGCGGGTATCAGGGGAGCAGCAGGCCGTTCTTGCCCGCGCGGGCGTCCTCGAAGCGCTTGCCGACCTCGGTCCAGTCCACGACGTTCCACAGCGCGTTGATGTAGTCGGCCTTCACGTTGCGGTACTGCAGGTAGTAGGCGTGCTCCCACACGTCGAAGACCACCAGGGGGGTGGTGGCGATGGAGAGGTTGGAGTGGTGGTCCTTGAGCTGCTGGGTGATCAGCCGCTGACCGATCGGGTCCCAGGCCAGCACGCCCCAGCCGGAGCCCTGGATGGTGGTGGAGACCGCGTTGAGCTGGGCGCGCAGCTTGTCGAAGGAGCCGAACTCCTCATCGATGGCCGCGGCCAGTTCGCCGGTGGGCTTGTCGCCGCCGTTGGGGGAGAGGATCTTCCACCAGACCACGTGCATGGCGTGTCCGGCCAGGTTGAAGGCCAGGGTGTGCTCCAGGCCGACGATGGAGCTGAAGTCGCCCTTGTCGCGGGCTTCGGCGAGCTTGTCCAGGGTGTCGTTGGTGCCCTTGACGTAGGCCGCGTGGTGCTTGGAGTGGTGCAGCTCGTTGATCTCCCCGCTGATCGCGGGCTCCAGCGCGGAGTAGTCGTAGTCAAGTTCCGGCAGCACGTACTGAGCCATGGGTGCGTCCACTTCCTCGTTGCCTTGAAGTTGTGCGCCCAGCCAACAACCTCTAGCTAACTGGAGGTCAACCCGATTGTGACGCCGGTCATGATCACGTTGTGGAGATCCGTATGCTGAGCGTGTGGGCACGGACACGCGGGGTCGCTTCGTGGACAAGGTCGCGCTGGTCACCGGTGGCACCAGCGGCATCGGGCTGGCCACGGCCGAGCTGCTGCTGCGCGAGGGCGCGAAGGTGGTGGTCACCGGCCGCAGCCAGGAGCGGCTGAGCGCGGCGCGGCGGCGGCTGGGCAGCCCGGACCGGGTGCTGGCCATCCGCGCCGACTCGGCGGTGCTGCCCGACCTGGACGAGCTGATGGCGCAGGTCCGCGGCCAGTTCCGCGGGGTGGACGTGCTCTTCGCCAACGCCGGGACCGGGGTGTTCAAGCGGACCGAGGAGTTCACCGAGGAGGACTTCGACTGCGTGGTCGACGTCAACTTCAAGGGCGTGTTCTTCACCATCCAGAAGGCGCTGCCGCTGTTCCGCAACGGCGGCGCGATCGTGCTCAACTGCGCCGCCTCCTTGCACCGCGGCCGCGCCGAGACCAGCATCTACAGCGCCACCAAGGCCGCGGTGCACAACCTGGCCCGCACGCTGGCCGCCGACCTGGCCGAGCGGCAGATCCGGGTGAACTCGGTGAGCCCCGGCTACATCGACACCGACATGCTCAACGAGGCCACCATGGGCCCGGTCACCCCGACCGTGCTGCGCACCGAGACGGTGGCCAGGCGGCTCGGTCGCGCCGAGGAGGTCGCGGAGGCGGTGGCCTTCCTCGCCTCGCCGGGCGCGAGCTACGTCAACGGGCAGGACCTACTGGTCGACGGCGGGCTGGTCCGGTCGATCAGCAGCTGACCTGCCCGGCGGCCGGCTGGGCGGGCCGTCCCGTGACGACAGCCCGCCCAACCGCCCTGCGACGCCGCGCCGGGACCCAGTGCCCGGCGGGTGCCGAGATCAGGGTGCGGAGACTGGTTTTACGGCCATTGTTGTTCGGGTTCTCGAACTCCTCATCGAGGACGTTCTTGAATGCCCGGCAGGCGTCGTCGTAGCTCATCTCGTCTCCCACACCCGCCCTCAATCCCGGCCGGATCAAACATGTGGCCCCTGACCCGGTTCCGCGCCATTCCTCGTACGCGATCGCCCATTCCACGCCGCGGCCCCACGCGGATACGCCTGGAGCTGGGCCGGGGTCCAGTCACAGGCCGGCACACCGGGCAATCCCAGCTGCGCCAAGGGTGGCGGGGTTCGGGCGGTGCCGTCCAGAGCAGTCGTGCCACGTCCGAACCCCCTCCCTCGCGCGCCGGGCCACAAATGCCATTCCGCCGATAACGCGGCTTGAAGTCGAGACTCCGGGAGGAAAAGCGGCACGACAAGAAAAATTGGGCCGACTGCACCATTGGGAAGTCGCCTGAGCCTGATAAGGCGTGCGGGCAGGAATTCGACAGCGGGGCTGTACGTAAATGTACGTATCGTTCCTGACCCGATAGGGTGACGGCCATGCGCGTCGAACACCACGACGGCCAGGCGGCCTTCCTCGAAGCGCTGTCCGCCCTGCTCGCGGTCTGCGACACCCTCGACGACACCAAGATGCTCGCGGCCAGCCGGTGCCACGGGTGGACCGTCGGCGACGTGATCGCGCACGTGCACCTGGGCCTGCAGGAGATGCTGCTGGGCCTGGTCTCCCCCACCGACGCGACGCCGGACACCGACGCGGCCAGCTACTGGCAGGGCAGGCTGCCCGGCCGCGAGACCGAGACCGAGCGGATCGGCCAGATCCAGTACGTGCGCAGGCTGGCCTCGGCCTACCGCCGCCCCACCGGGCTGCTCGGGCACCTGCGCCCGACCTCGGACGCGGTGTCCAGGATGGTCACCGCGCTGCCGCCGAACACGGTCCGGTTCCAGGGCAAGGTGCTGACCTCCGGCGACTTCCTGGCCACCTGGGCGGTCGAGGTGGCCGTGCACCACCTGGACCTCAAGCACGAGCTGACCCTGCCCCCGCCCGCGCCGACCGCGCTGAAGCTGGCCCGCGGCACGGTGGAGTCCCTGGCGGGCGCGCCGATCCTGCCCGCGCTCGACGACGAGGTGATCGTGCTGGCCGGCACCGGCCGGGTGCCGCTGACGGAGTTCCAGCGCCGCACGGCCGGCCGGTTCGCCGCGAGGCTGCCGGTCTTCGGGTGAGGACGGGCGGCTCAGGCGTCTAGGGTTGGGCATGATCGCGAACCCTTGGCTGGCCGGTCCCACGCCCACCGCGAAACTCCCCCGCCCGCGACTGGAAGAGCGCATCCTCAACCTGCTCGCCACGCAGAACCTCTGCGTGCTGGCCACCACCGGCGCGGACGGCCCGCTGGCCACCCCGGTCCGCTACTACAGCGACGGCTTCACCCTCTACGTGACCTCCCAGGCGAAAACCCCGAAGCTGCGCAACATCGAGGCCGACCCCCGGGTCTCCATCGGGATCTTCGCGCCGTTGGCCGGGCTGGCCAGCTCGCGGGGGGCGCAGCTGTTCGGGCGGGCCGAGGTGCTGTTGCCGGGGTCGGCGGAGTTCGAGGCCGGGATGGCGGTGTACCTGTGGCAGTCCGATGCCGCTGAGCGGGGGCGGTCGGTGACCGAGACGCCGCAGAACCCGTTGCTGCGCATCGGGATCGACCGGGTGGTCTACACCGAGCACTGGCTGCGGCGGGAGGGGTTCGCGCCGCGCCAGCGCTGGGTCCGCGAGGACTAGCCGCCCAGCTCGACCGAACCACCGGGGACCACCTTGCGGGTCGCGCGGTAGCTGTAGGCGGCGTACACCACCAGCCCCACCAGCAGCCACAGCCCGAAGCGCCACCAGGTCTCGGCCTTGAGGAAGGACATCAGCCAGACCGAGAAACCCACGCCCAGCAAGGGGACCACCGGCATGCCGGGGCTGCGGAAGCCGCGGGGCAGGTCGGGGCGGCGGTAGCGCAGGACCACCACGGCGAGGCAGACCAGGACGAAGGCGAACAGCACGCCGATGTTGGTCAGCTCCGCCGCCTCGCGGACCGGGAGCAGGCCGGCCAGCACCGCGGCCACCGCGCCGATGATCCAGGTGGCCCGGTGCGGCACCTGGCGGCGCGGGTGCAGGGCGCCGAACCAGCGCGGCATCAGGCCGTCGCGACTCATCGCGTACCAGAGCCGGGAGGCGCCCATCATGAACGAGAAGCTCACCGTGACGATGCCGAGCACCGCGCCGACCGCGATCACCGTGCCCACCCCGCCCAGGCCGACCGCCTCGAACGCGGCGGAGAAGCCGCGGGCCGGGTCGACCTGGGTGTAGTGCACCATCCCGGTCAGCACGACGCAGGCCAGCGCGTAGAGCACCATGCAGATCGCCAGGGACAGCAGCATCGCCTTGGGCAGGTGGCGCTGGGCCTGTTTGGACTCCTCGGCCGCGGTGCTCAGCGCGTCGTAGCCGAAGACGGCGAAGAACACCGTGGCCGCGCCCGCCACCGCACCGCCGAAACCGAAGGGCGCGAACGGTTCCAGGTTCGCACTGTCCACTTTGGTCAGTCCGACCACGACGACCAGCAGCACCACCGCGATCTTGACCACGGTCAGCACCGCGTCCACCCGGGCCGAGGTCCTGGTGCCCCGGTTGAGCAGCCAGGCCACGCCGAGGCAGATCAGCATGGCGACCAGGTCGACCCGGTGCCCCTCCCCCGTGCCGGGCGCGCCCATCATCCACACCGGCAGCTCGATGCCCATCCGCTCCAGCAGGAAGCCCGCGTACCCGGACATGCCGATGGAGACCGCGGCCACGATCGCGGTGTACTCCAGCAGCAGGTCCCAGCCGATGATCCAGCCCACCACCTCGCCGAGCACCGCCGAGGCGTAGGTGTAGGAGGACCCGGCGCGCGGCACCATGCCGGCGAACTCGGCGTAGGCGAAGGCCGCGCACACCGAGGCCGCCCCCGCGATCAGGAACGAGATCAGCACCGCCGGTCCGGCCACGTCCCTGGCCACCGCCCCGGCCAGGCTGAAGATCCCCGCGCCGATGATCGCGCCGACGCCGATCAGGGTGAGCTGCCCCAGCCCGAGCACCTTGGCCATCCGGGGCTGATGTGCCTGGTCAAGTGGGGGCAGCGGGCGCCGGAACACCCCGCGCGGCCCCGTGCCCAGCAGTCCGTCGCCCACGGAATCACTCACCCTTCGTGTCCCAGGTCACAGTGCCGCCGAGCTTGGCTGGCCGGACAGGGCCCGGGGAAGGTGGCCGACCCCGGCAAAACCTCGGGGTGAGCGCCAGCAGCGCTCGCGGAAACTGGCCGCTGAAACATCCTTCGCACCTGCTGTGACCAGGCACAACGTCGAGCCCCGGCGAATGGCCGGGCCGCCGGTGCGCGGGCGCGCGCGCCCGGGTGAGGTGCGGGTGACGTGCGCGGACGATCGGCCGGGCGGGACCGGCTCCGGAGGGGGTCGCACCACCCGATCTGGGGGTGGGAATTCCCGAAATTCGCCGGACGGGGTAGGGTTCGTCGCGTTAACTGATTTTTTGTGGTCGGAGGATTTGTGGCAACTGGCAGTGTGAAGTGGTTCAACGGGGAAAAGGGCTTTGGTTTCATCGCGCAGGACGAGGGCGGCCCTGACGTCTTCGTGCACTTCTCCGCGATCAACGGCACGGGCTTCAAGGAGCTCCAGGAGGGCCAGAAGGTCACCTTCGACGTGACCCAGGGCCCCAAGGGCCCGCAGGCCGAAAACGTCACCGGCCACTGATGGCGACGGCCTGAATATTCAGGCAACCGGGCTGTCTTCATGACAGCCCGGTTTTCGCTTTTTCTGGGGTAGCTCAGCGCTTGGCGGCGTGGTGGCGGGACAGCACCCAGGCGGCCGCGGCCGCGTCCTGCACACCGAGGCCGACGCTGTGGTAGACCACCAGGTCACTGGGCGCGCGGCGGCCCGGCCTGGTGCCGCAGAGCACCTCGCCCAGCGAGGTCAGGTCCCCTTCGGTGAGTACCCCCTCGGCGACCGCCCGCATGATCGGCCCGGCGTGGCCGGTCGCGGTGGGCACGTGGTCCACCACCACCCGGTCCGCCCGGTCCAGCAGCGCCTGGTCCACCTCGTGCCGGTCCGGGGCGAAGGAGCCGACGCTGACCACGGTCGCGCCGGCGGCGACCTCCGCGGTGGGCACCACCGGGGTGTGGCTGAGCGTGCCGGCGATCACCAGGTCGGCGTCCCCGACCGCGGCCACCGGGTCAGGCACCGGCACCACCTCGACCCCCAGCTCCTCGGTCAGCTGCCCCGCGGTGTGCGCGCAGCGCTCCCGGTTGGGGCTCCACATCCGGATCCGGCGCAGGTTGCGCACCCTGGCCAGCGCGCGCACGTGCCAGCGCCCCTGCACCCCTGAACCGAGGATGGCAGATCGCCCGCGGTGGGCTGGGTCAGCGCGTCCACCGCCACCGCCGAGGCGGCCGCGGTGCGCACCGCGGTCAGTTCCCCGCCGGCCAGTACCGCCAGCACCTCGCCGGTGAGCGGGTGCAGCACCACCAGGGTCGCGGTGATCGCGGGCAGGCCGCGGGCCGGGTTGTCCGGCTGCACGCTGACCACCTTGTTGACCACGCCGTGCGCGGTGGAGACCCGGCCCAGGTAGCTGAGCACGGTGGCGCCGTCCGGGCTGTTCAGCACCGCCTTCTCCGCCACCAGGCCGCTGCCCTCGCCCAGCGCGGTGAACGCCTGCCGCTGGCTGTCGATCACCCCGTCCAGCTCCAGCAGGGCCGACACCTCGGCCTCGGACAGCACCACGGGACCCGCACTCGCCGTCATGACTCCAGTCTGGCCACACCCCCGTCCGTCGGCCACGGGGTCGCGCGACCGAGGCCAACTCTCCGTGACGCTGAGCGCGAGCAAGTGTGCGCGTTGGGTGGCTTGTCCGATCCGGCGCGCGCCCTACGGTGAGCTGTGTGGACACGACGACGTTGACCTCGGTGATCGACGGCAAGGCCGTGCGCGGCACGGACTACCTCTCCCGCAACCCCGCCGAGCCGGCCGACGTGGTCGCCACGGTCCAACTCGGCGGCGCGGCGGACCTGGTGCACGCCGCCGAGGTGGCCAGGGCCGCGCAGACCGAGTGGGCCGCGGTGCCCGCGCCGGTGCGCGGCCGGGTGATCGCCAACCTGGGCAGGCTGGTGGAGGCCAACCAGGAGACCCTGGCCAGGCTGGTCACCAGGGAGATCGGCAAGCCCTACGCCGAGGCGCTCGGCGAGGTGCAGGAGATCGTGGACACCTGCGACTTCTTCCTCGGCGAGGGCCGCAGGCTCTATGGGCAGACCGTGCCCAGCGAGATGCCGGACAAGCAGCTGTTCACCTTCCGGGCGCCGGTCGGGGTGGCCGTGGTGATCACCGCGGGCAACTTCCCGGTCGCGGTGCCCTCCTGGTACCTGGTGCCCGCGCTGCTGTGCGGCAACGCGGTGGTGTGGAAGCCCGCCGAGTACGCCGCGGCCAGCGCGGCCGCCTTCGCCGAGCTGGCCTGGCGGGCCGGGGTGCCCGCGGGGGTGCTCGGCCTGGTACTGGCCGACGGACCGTCCACTTTCGACGGTCTGAGCACAGCGCTGGCGCGGCGGCTGGTGGACAAGGTCGGCTTCACCGGCTCCAGCGCGGTCGGGGAGCGGATCGGCGAGCTGTGCGGGCGGCACCTCCAGTCGCCCTGCCTGGAGCTGGGCGGCAAGAACCCGATGGTGGTCACCGAGGACGCCGACCTGGACCTGGCCGTGGAGGGCGCGCTGTTCTCCGGCTTCGGCTCGGCGGGGCAGCGCTGCACCTCGCTGGGCACGGTGATCGTGCACGAGGACGTGCGCGCGGAGTTCACCCGCCGCTTCGACGCCGCGGTGCGCGCCGCGGTGGTCGGCGAACCGGACGGCCCTGTCCTCTACGGACCCTTGCTGGATCAGAAGTTCGCCGACTCCTATGAGTCCACATTGGACTGGATCCAGCCGCACCACACCGTGCTCGGCTCCACCGGGATCGGCCGGATCAGCGCGGACAACCCGCGGGAAGGCTTCCACGGCAACGCCGGGACCGGCCTGTACTACCACCCGGTGGTCGTGGACGGGGTGCGGCCGACCGACCGGATCTTCCTGGAGGAGACCTTCGGGCCGATCGTCGGCATCACCGGCTACCGCGAGTTCGCCGAGGCGGTCGAACTGGCCAACGCGCCCGGCTACGGGCTGTCCTGCTCGATCTACACCACCGATCCGGCCAAGGCGTTCCGGTTCCGGCAGGGCATCGGCGCGGGCATGGTCAGCGTGAACAACTCCACCTCCGGCGCGGAGGCGCACCTGCCGTTTGGCGGGAATGGCCGCTCCGGCAACGGTTCCCGGCAGTCCGGCATCTGGGTGCTGGACCAGTTCACCCGCTGGCAGTCGATGAACTGGGACTTCTCCGGCAGGTTGCAGAAGGCGCAGATGGACGTCACCACCGTGCAGCCGGAGCTGGGCTACCGGCTGCCCGAGCACTGGGCCGGGCGGTGACCGGCCGCGCCCCGCTGCCCGCCGCGACCGACGTGGTGGTCATCGGCGGCGGGGTGATGGGCGTCAGCGCGGCCTTCCACCTGGCCGAGGCCGGGGCGGAGGTGCTGCTGCTGGAACGGGACGAGCTGGGTTCGGGCAGCACCTGCCGGGCAGCGGGCGGGGTGCGCGCGCAGTTCTCCGACCCGGTCAACATCGAGCTGGGCAAGCGCAGCCTGGCCGCGTTCGAGAACTTCGCGCAGCGGCCAGGCGGGGAGATCGACCTGGCCCAGCACGGCTACCTGTTCCTGCTGGACAACGCCGAGGACGTGGCCGCCTTCGAGGCCAGCGTCACCGTCCAAAATGGACTTGGCGTGCCCAGCAGGATGCTCGAACCCGCTGAGGCGAAACGACTCTGTCCGCTGATCGACACCGACGGGCTGCTCGCCGCCGCCTACTCCCCCACCGACGGACACTGCACCCCGGAGGCGGTGGTGCAGGGCTACGCGCGGGCCGCGCGGCGGCACGGGGCGCTTATCCGGCGGCACTGCGCGGTCACCGGCATCGACACCGAGGACGGGGAGATCCGCGCGGTGCGCACGGGCGAGGGGGCCGTGCGCACCGCGACGGTGATCTGCGCGGCCGGGGCCTGGTCGGCCGAGGTGGGCGCGATGGCCGGGGTGGCGCTGCCGGTGCGGCCGCTGCGCAGGCAGATCCTGGTCACCGAGCCGGTGCCGGACCTGCCGCCGGAGCTGCCGATGACCATCGACTTCGGCACCAGCTTCTACTTCCACGGCGAGGGTGCGGGGCTGCTGGTGGGCATGTCGGACCCGGACGAGGAGTTCGGTTTCCACTTGTCCCGCACCGACTCCTGGCTGCCCAGGCTCAGCGCCGCGGTGGCCAGGCGGGCGCCCGCGCTGACCGAGGTGGGCATCGCGCACGGCTGGGCCGGGCTCTACGAGGTCACCCCGGACCACAACGCGGTGGTCGGCGAGGCGGCCGGGGTGCGCCGGTTCCTCTACGCCACCGGCTTCTCCGGCCACGGTTTCCTGCAGGGACCGGCGATCGGCGAGGTGCTGCGGGACCTGGTGCTGGGCCGGGAGCCGGTGGTGGACGTCGCCGCGCTGGACGTTCGCCGGTTCGCCGGGGCCGGGGTCCGGCCGGAACACAACTGCGTCTGAGAGGAACCTCGGTGGACCTGCACGAGTTCGACGAGTGGGGCCCGGAGAAGGTGGTCAGCGTCTCCGACTCGCGCACCGGGATGCGCGGCGTGCTGGTCATCGACAACACCGCGCGCGGTTCCGGCAAGGGCGGCACCCGGATGGCTCCTGGGGTCACGGTGGCCCAGATCGCCCGGCTGGCCAGGGTGATGACCTGGAAGTGGGCCGCGGTGGACCTCTTCCACGGCGGCGCCAAGGCCGGCATCCGGTGGGACCCGGCCAGTCCGGACAAGGAGGCGGTGCTGCGCGCCTTCGTCCGCCGTCTGGCCGACCAGATCCCGTCCAGCTACGTGGCCGGGCTGGACATGGGCATGACCGAGGCGGACGCGGCGATCATCCAGGACGAGCTGGGCGACCGGGGCGCCGCGGTGGGCGTGCCGGAGGAGCTGGGCGGGGTGGCCTACGACAAGATCGGCGTCACCGGGCACGGGGTGGCCGAGTCGGTGGACGCGGCGCTGGCGTTGCTGGGCCGCCCGACCGCGGGCGCACGGGTGTCGCTGCAAGGGTTTGGCGCGGTCGGCCTGGCCGCGGCCCGCCGTCTGCACGAGCTGGGCGCGGTGGTCATCGCGCTGTCCACCAGCGAGGGCGCGGTGCACGATCCGGACGGCCTGGACGTGCCGCACTGGCTGGCGCTGCGCGCCGAGCACGGCGACGCCTGCGTGAAACTGGCTCCGGCGCAACGGGTTCCGGCCGGGGCGGAGCTGCTGGTGGACTGCGATGTGCTCATCCCGGCCGCGGTGCAGGACGTCATCGACGAGCCGACCGCGGCCCGGATCAGGGCGAACCTGGTGGTGGAGGGCGCGAACCTGCCCACCAGCCCGGCCGCGGAGTCCGCGCTGGCCGAACGCGGGGTCACCGTGGTGCCGGACTTCATCGCCAACGCCGGCGGGGTGGTCGCGGCCGCCTTCGCCATGGACGCCCGCTACTCCCCGTTCCGGCCCGATCCGGCCGCGATCATGGCCACAGTGGCGGCGAAGATGCGGGCCAACACCGAGCTGGTGCTCACCGAGTCCCGGCGCACCGGCGTGCTGCCCAGGACCGCGGCGATGCGGATGGCCCAGGACCGGGTGCGCACCGCGATGGCGTTGCGCGGCCGCCTGCCCCGCTCCCGGTAGGCAGAATGACCACCATGGCGACGATCTACCACAACCCGCGGTGCAGCACCTCCCGCAACACCCTCGCGCTGCTGCGGGAGTCCGGCGAGGAGCCGACCGTGGTCGACTACCTCAAGACCCCGCCGACCCGCGAGGAGCTGGCCAAGCTCATCGCGGACGCGGGCCTGACCCCCGCGCAGGCGGTGCGGCGCAAGGAGAAGCTGTTCACCGAGCTCGGCCTGGCCGGGGCCGATGACGAGGCGCTGCTGGACGCGATGGCCGAGCACCCGATCCTGATCGAGCGGCCGTTCGTGGTCACCGGCAAGGGCACCCGGCTGGCGCGGCCGATCCAGAACGTCGAGGAGATCCTCTAACCACCTTCGGCCAGGCGCTTGATCGCGGACAGGCGGCTGTCCCAGTCCGCGGCCACCCGGCGCAGCCACTCCGCGGTGACCAGCAGCGCCTCCGGGCGGACCGCGTAGCGCACCTCCCGGCCCTGCCGCCCGCCGGTGACCAGCCCGGCCCGGTCCAGCACCACCAGGTGCTTGACCACCGCCTGCCTGGTCACCGGGAGGTGCTCGGCCAGGGTGGTCGCGCTGGCCGAGCCGAGCCGGGACAGCCGCTCCAGGAGCTGGCGCCGCAGCGGGTCCGAGAGCGCCACGATCACCTCGTCGACCTGGTCGGTCATCCTGCGAGTTTCTCCGCGTAGGCGACCAGCTCGTCCAGCTCCGCCTGCCAGCCGCCCACGTTGTCCTGGTACTGCTTGCGCTGCCGGTCCGGGGACACCGCCAGGGACTCGAACCCGGTTTCCACCACGGTCAGGCTGGTTCCCCCGTTCTCCTCGGCCAGGGTGAACTCGACCAGTGAGGTCTTGCCCTCCTCGGCCGGTCCGTGGTCGACCAGGTTCCAGCGGTAGGAGAAGAAGCGCGGCGGGTCCACCGCGACGATGGTGGCCTGGCTGGTGCCGTGCTCGGTCCAGCCGAAGCTGGCCGCGCCGCCGGGGCGCAGGTCGACCTGCGCGGTCTGGCCGAACCACTGGGCGATGTGCTCGGCCTCGGTGAGCACCGACCACACCCGCTCGGGCGGGGCGGCGATGTGGATCTGACGTTCGATGCGGTCCATGTTGTCCTCCTCTAGGCGCAACCCCAGAGTTGCACATGACCGTTCGGGGCGCAACTCTTGGGTTGCAGATACCACGTAGGGGGTGCGGTGGCCTGTCCGATCTCCGTAGAGTCGCGCAATGCTCAACCCGATCCATCTGCGGACCCTGCGGGAGTGCGTCCGCACGGGATCCTTCGCCGAGGCGGCGCGCAACCTCGGTTACACGGCCTCCGCGGTCTCCCAGCAGATGGTGCTGCTGGAACGCGCGGTGGGCGCCCCGCTGTTCGAGCGGTCCGCGCGGAGTGTGCGGGCGACCGCGGTGGCCGAGCTGCTGGCTGAGCGCTGCGGCGCGGTGCTCGGCGCGCTGTCCACAGTGGAACGGGAAGCGAAAGCCCTGGTCGCGGGCGACGCGGGCACGTTACGCCTGGCCAGCTTCGCCACTGCCAACGCCAAGGTGTTACCGGTGGCGCTGGCCGCGATCGTGGCCGCGCGCCCCAACGCCGAGGTGCACCTGGACGAGGGCGAGCCGGACGAGGTGCTCGGCGGCGTGCTGGAGGGCACCCTGGACGCGGCGGTGGTCTTCGCCTACGACCTGGATCCCCGGGTGTGGCCGGTGGAGCTGCGCGGCACCGAGCTGCTGGCCGAGCCGCTGACCATCGCCGTCCCGGAGACGCACCGGTTGGCCGGCGGCCAGGAGGTGGACCTGGCCGAGCTGGCCGGGGACCGCTGGATCTGCACGAGGGCGGACACCGCGGGCGCGCGGTCCCTGGGCCGGATGGCCACCGCGGCCGGGTTCGACCCGGCGATCATCTTCCGCAGCAACGACTACGGCGTGGTCGCCGAGCTGGTCGCGCGCGGGCTGGGAGTGGCCATGATGCCCAGGCTGGCCGTGCCGGACCGGGGCGTCCGGGTGCTGCGCCCGGCCGGGTGGCAGGCCTTCCGCCGGGTGCTGGTGCTGCACCGCCCGCAGAACAGCAACCCCCTGCTGCCACTGGCCCTGGACTGCCTGGCGCGCTCTTGCGCCGATCTGCGCACCCGCTGGTCGCCCTAGGCCGGGTCGTCAAAGCCCCGTCTGCGGG
>NZ_JAMHIV010000031.1 GCF_023897065.1 Crossiella sp. SN42 | reverse complement strand
AAAGGGGAGGGTGGAGCGCGCCGGGGGGCGTGGCGCGCCCCACCCTCTAGGGTGGCCGGATCCCAGGTTCAGGGAGGGGGATCCGGCAGGGCCACGGGCATGGGCAGTTGTCCGGGTCGAGCGTGCGAACCAACGGCGCGGAGGTAGTCGCACACATCAACATCCGGCGGCAGCGGAAGGCGTTCCGGTGTCACCCGGAATGGCCGGAAACGCTCGCGCCAAAGCTGCACACCCCGGTCACCGGCGTCGTCGCCGTCGTGCGCGAGCACAACGCGCCGGCCGGTGAGCAGGCGAAGCCACAGGGTGGCGATCGCCTGCGCCCCTGGCACCCCGATCGTGGTCCAACCGCGGCAAGCCATCGCCAGCCAGTCGGTCAGACCCTCGCAAACGAAAACTCGGTCCGCCGGCCCGGACCGGTCCAGCAGGTCCAGGCCGACCGGCCACGGCCGGATCGCGGCCAGCGAACGCCACCGCTCGTGCTTGGCCACGTCGCGGCGAGTCGACCGACCCTGCAACCACACCGTCTGCCCGTCCCACCGGGCCGGAAACAGCAGACGGTGGCACCGCAACGCGAACAGACCGTGCGAGTCCACCAGCCCGGCGTCACTTGCTGCCCCCGCCGGTAGCGAGTCCAGCAAGCTCTGGATCTTGCCGAGTGCCGGGTTGGAAACCCACCGCACGCCAAGATGATGGGCAGCCTCGGCGTCAACGCCACGGGTGGCCAGGTACGCGGCGCCCGCGGTCTCCTGCAGCGGCGGGCAACAGGCCAGCACCTCGTCGTAGAGCGGAACGAAGTCCCGGCCGTTCCGCATCGGGCGCGGGGTCGCAACGACCTCATGTGCTTCTGCCCCAACGGTGTTCTGTTGCGCCTGTCGCATCAGATCTTGCCAGGCTGTTCGAAAGTCGCATCCCCGGACCTGCTGCCAGAGCGCCACCGCGTCGGCGTGGAACCCGCAGCTGAAGCAGTGCAGCCCATCGGGATAGACCGCGCACGAAGGCCGGGCGTCCCCACGTCGATGCGCCGCCGGATTCGGGCAACGAATCATCCGGCCCTCGGTCGGGATGTCCAGCAGTGCCAACACCATCGGGATGGGCACCGCTACGCGCAACAGCTTTCGTTCGACATCTGCCCATTGATCAGCCTCGGCCACCAGCAGGGTGCGAGCCTGCGCGAACGTGAGCCCAGTAGCGCGTAGGAAGTCCACTACGTCGCCACCGCGGCCGCAGTCCGCGCACCGCCAACGACGGCCCCAACCGGGAGCGAGTTCGCGTGAACATCCGGGGCAGTGGACTCGCATCGGCGGGCTGAACTTCCCGGTGTGCCGAGCCGCTGAGGCGATGCTCAGCCTGGCCAGGGCGCGACGCAGCTCTCCTTCAGTCACAACGATCCTCCTCTCCGACTTCGGCTTCCTGATCGGCCGTGAGCTTGCTGGCTCGCCTGGAGAGGTAACGCGGCAGCTGTTCGGTGGTTGGTGGCCGAACGTTGTGACGTCCGTTCCCGGGAGCCGTGGGTTGTCCGGACCCGGCCCCGGGTAACGCGGTGTGGACGCCGCTGGTTGTGCCGGCGACCGTCGCGGTGATCAGCGCCAGTCAAGACGTACGGGCCGTCCGGAGTCGGAGTCGCCGCGAGGGCCGCAACCGGGGCGCGGTTGGCGCGTTACCCCATGACCATGACCGAATCGTCTCGCGGCCGGTGCCGCGGTCAAGATGTTGGCGGCCGACGTCCAGCGCCGGCCGGGATCCGGGCGGGGGTGCGCTGGTGATGGGCGATCAGCAGAGCTGGCAGGACCTGGCGACCAGAACACGAATTCTGTCCGGTGACTGGGTCGTGCCGGTGCTGGCGGTGCTGTCCCGCGGGTCGCGGCGGTACAAGGAACTGCTCAACCAGATTCGCGCCGCCGGGCCGGAGTACGGCACTCCCTCGGGTGAGCGGACCCTCCACGAGCGGACCTTGAGCAACACGCTCAAGACCCTGGAGGCCCGCGGCCTGGTCAGCAGGCGAGAAGTGGAGCGGGGGATACCGCCGGTGGTCGTCTACGCGCTGACCGACGAGGCACGCCGGATCATCGAGACTGCGAGGTCGGCGGGCAGGTAGTTCTTCCGCTCGGTAGTCGCGCCGTGACCAGCGGCCGGTCGCCTGCCTGCCGCATCAGTGTTGACGATTGCTTCAGTTTCGATTGAAATCTATTCGGTTAGGCCAGAACCACAACCAGCCAGGAGGAAAGCCGGGAGCTGGTGTTGCCGCACTTGGCGTTTGTGATGCCGACAACAGCGGGTATGAGCTCATCCTCTTCGTCGTCACCAGCCGCTGTCCGGGAACGAGCCGTCGGTTGGCAGGTCCGTGACTGTGGAACGGTCATCCGCACCAGCGAGCCCGACCAGTCGGGCCTGCTGACCGTGCTCGGGCTGCTGTTGCTGGCCGACCACACCTTCGCCACCGAGCCGAGTCTGCGTCGGCGGCGGCAGTTGCACGAGGCTGCCCACCGGTGCGCAGCCGGACCATCCCGGCGCCCGCGTGTCGTGCTCGCGGAGCCGCTCGGGGTGGCCTGGCAGGAGCAACACGACGTCGAGCAGTGCGGTTCACGGTGCCGCGGCCGGTTGCTGCACGTGCGCGGCACCCAGCCGTCCCCGGTGACCGGCACGGTGCTGCGGCATCTCGACGCGGTGCACGCCGAACGCCTGCCCCACCCGGCGCTGTCCTGGAGCCGAGCCTGCTGGGACCGCCTGGCGGTGAGCTGGGCGAACACCGGCGCGATCGGCACGGCCATGTTCACCGTCATCCTGCCCGCCGGACACTGCTCGCCGTGAACCCGGAGCCGGACGACGGTGTCGTCGCGCCCACTGTCACCTGCGGACTGCCCGCGTCGGTACTGGCGGACCTGCGTTCGTTCTGCGCGACCAGGCCGCCATCGCCTACCACCGTGCATCCGGCCTGGCGCGGGTTGCGGGCCAAGGTCGAGCTGGCCGGCGATCAGGAGCAGCGGGACGAACCCGGAGTTCATCAGCCCGAGGTCGAGCTCAGCCTGACGGCGGTCGAGCTGGCGCTTCTGCTGAGGCTGCGGGGAGCACTGCCCAGCCTCGAGCAGCTCCGCGTCCGCAGCTGACCGCAGTGGTCGCCGCAGGCAGGGGAGCGGGCCGGGTGTCCGGGCCAGCGACCGTGTGCCCATGCCTGAACGACCGAACGACACCTCGTCCAGCGAGGACTGCCACCGGTTCGCCGAACTGCTTGTCCGCGCTTGGTATTCCGCTGGAGACGGTGGTCGCCTCGACGTCCCGTTGTCGGTCGCGTCCGCGCTGATGTTGGTGCGCCCGGCTGACATGGATGTCGCTGGGCTCAAGGACTGGCTCGGACAGCTCACGCCTGGCCCGGAGATCGCTACCCGGCTACGCCACGTCTGGCGGCGGTTTGGCCTTGGCCGACCGGACCTGTGGCCCGCGGCGCACGCCATGCTGACCTGGCTGTGGACCGACCACAATGGACAGAACCTTCGTGGTGCGCAGGCGATGGTCCAGGCCGCGATCCGTCACGGGATCATCGACTGGATCTGCGACCCAGCCCGATCCGGCGAGGCCGACCTCCTCGGCGCGCTGTGGAGCCAGTTGCACACCAGTGGTTCGCGGTCGATGACCGGCCAGTTCTTCACACCGATGGACGTGGCCGACCTGATGGTGAGCATCAGCATCCCGCCGGTCCGCCCCGGGATGACCGTGCACGATGTCGCGATCGGCACTGGTGGGCTGTTTCGCGCTGTTGCTCAACGGATGCGCGCGAGCGGGTTCGATCCCACGGGCGCCACCTGGATCGGCGTCGACGCTGATCCACTGGCCATCGCGGCCTGCGCGGTGAACGCACACCTGTGGGGCTTGGGCCGCAACGTACTCCTCGGTGTGGGCGACGTGCTCGCCGGAGACGTGCTGGAGCAGGCGGGGCGCGCACGCCGCGAGGCCATCCGCGCCCGAGACGCGGCCGTTCTGGGCGCACGGCTTCGTGCTGACCTGGCGGCCCTTGGCCTGGTGAACTCGCCATGATCCACGCTCTGCTGGAGACCCCACCCGATCGGCTTGGCGTGATCGCCCGGGACGCGGCCGCGCTCACCAACAGCGCCCGAACCGCGCAGGGAGATGAGCGAAGGTGAGTTCGGCGACCGGAGTGTTCTCGCCCAAGTGGTTCGACGAACTGTGTCGCCCGGTCCCCACCGCGGGCCGTGCCGTCATGCTCAGCTGGGGCCTGGGGCGGCACAGCAACGCGATCCTGTTGCGCTGGCTGGATGACCCGGGCAGCCGGGACTTCGGCCTCGACCAGTTGGTTGTGGTGCACGCCGTCACCGGTGATGAGTGGCCGGACTCCTTGCGGTACGCCGAAAAGCACCTTCTGCCGAAGCTGGCCCAGCACCACGTTCGCCTGGTCCAGATCGCGCGCGGAGGATTTTGTCAGCGCGAGGGCGTGACCGTGCTCAGTGACACCACGACACCCACCCGAATGTTCCGCTCCGGCCCCGTCCGGTTGTCCGCCGAGCTGACGCTGTCCGGCACTGTGCCGCTTCTCGCCGCGGGGCGGCGCACCTGCACACACAAGTGGAAGGGCTGGCCGCTGGACACCTGGGCGGCGCGGGTGCTCGGTTCGGACTACGTCCACGTCCTCGGGTTCCACGCCGGTGAAGCGCGCCGGGCGGTCCGTGACCGCTCCTACTCCACCAACGCCCGCGACCCGTACTACCCGCTGTTGAACTGGGGTTGGGACAACGCCCTCGCGGAGCAGTACCTGTTTGCCAGGACCGGCGAACCGTGCCCCGCATCCTACTGCTACTTCTGCCCCTTCTTGGTGTGCTCGGGGTCCCGGGCCGGGCACCTCGCTCGCTTCCGTCGCCACCCCGAGTTGGCGGCGCAGGCGCTGCTGATCGAACATGTGGCGATGGCACTCAACCCGCTGGCGAGGTTGTACGGTTCGACCAGCCTGCTGGAGCACCTCACTGCGGACGGCAATACCGTTGCCTTGCAGCAGTTACAGCGTCAGCTCAGTTGTGTGCCGTGGGCGGTCTACCAGGTTCGGCGTTACCTTCCGGCGGCGAAGTCGGATCCGCGCCGCGGCGGTCGGGCTGTTCGGAGCGTGCGGATCGTGAGCACGGGAACCCGTGCGCGCATGCGGAGAGCGTTGCTCCGCATGGCTGGGTGTGCTCGCCGGTGCGTCGAGGAATCGGACGGGCATCTTCGAGTCTGGACACGCCGTCGGCAGGTTGTTCTGGATCGGCACGGCGGACGCCCGCGCACGCTGTATCCCTCGGTCGAGGAGCTGTTGGTGGCCGCACCCGCGGTGGTGACGGACAAGCAACCAGGCACGTTCGAAAGCACCTGGCGGGCGGCCATTGCCGCATGAGGAGTTCAGGGGCACCTTGCCGACCGCGGGTGTGGGTCGGGTCCGCGACCGTGAGAAGCGGACCCGACCATGTTGTCCCGCAAGCGAATCGGCTATAGGCGAGGTATCGGGCCGGTGTCGGCGTACGGTGCCAGCCGGGTCGGCGCCTGGAGAAGGATGGCCAGGATGGTGCGGATGTCGCTGGCCTGGAACTCGGTGATCGGGTTGGCGTTCTGGGCTGCCGGGGTGATGCCCAGCAGTGTCGCCCCATCGGTGCCGGCGGGTTCGGCGTGCAGCAGGATCCGGGGATGCCTGCGGAAGACGGTCAGGGCCGCGGCCAACTTCCGGTGGTCCAAAGCCATCCGCCGGTTGAACGGGGCGGACATCACCACCGGGTATTCGCCGGAGTAGATCTCGGCGGCCGGTCCCTCCGAGCTGACGTCGTCGGCGACGTGCACCAGCAGCATCTGCTCGCCGTTGCGGTCGTAGAAGTCCAGCACCGCACGGGGGTGGCGGAGGGCGCCGGTGGACTCCTGACAGATCTGGCTGATCAGGCCGCCCGCACCGTCGACCTCGACGGTGACCGTGCTGGCGCTGGCCAGGCAATGTCGCAGGCGGTGGATCTTCTGGGTGATCCCGGCGTTGTCGACCTTGGTGAGCGGCAGCATGAACTCGTACGGGTCGGCGCGCAGGATCAGGCACTGCCGGTCCACGGAGTTGGACAGCATCGTGCGGATCTCCATCACCCCGGGCGCCCGGTCGACCACCTTGCTGATCCGGGCCGCTGCCCGGCCGAGGAGCATCCCGAAGGACTCCGTGAGCCAGCCGGCCATGGTCGGTGCCTGCGGCAGTGGGAAGTCCACGGCGGTGGCCTCGAACCGGCTGAGCCAGGCCTCCAGCCGCAGTTGGCTGGCCTCCAGGGTCAGCCACACCGCCCGAGGTCGGTCGCTGGTCAGGTCCTCGTGCTGGCGGACCTGCCCGATGAGGCTGGCCACCAGGTCCGGGGTCAGCGGCACCGAGAACACCGGGTCGCTGGGGCCCGAGGTGACGGTGCGCAGGGCGTTGTCCTCGGTCACCGCCATCGCCGCCGCTTGCCGGACGCGGATGGTGCGCCCGGTGTCGGTGCGGAACACCACCTGGACGCACCCGGCCGCCGGGGTAGCCGTCAGTTCCAGGTCGGCCGCCGCGGCGGGACGTTTGGTCAGCAGGTCGGCCAGCGGCAGGGTGGCGACCCAGGCCTGGCCCGGCTCGTCGACCGCGGCGGTGACCGAGATCTGGGCGAGCACATAGGGTTCGTTTTCCGCCGCGCGCAGTGTGAACCTGCCGTTGCCCGCGGACATGCAGACGAACCCACCGCGAACCGGACAGGCCGGATCGTGCACGGTCCGCCCGGCCATCAGCTCCAGGTCCCCGATGCAGCTGGCCAGCGCGCCGGCCTGGGTGGAGGTCAAGGTCACCTTCATCGTCGTCTCCTTGGCGGTCATCCCGCCCGCGCGGAGACGGCGGCTGCCCAGTTCGCCGGTGCGGCGGCTGGGTGCCGCCGCCGGGAACGGGCCGGAGGAGTGGACTTCGGGAGTGGTGCCTTCGCTGTTCAGTTGTGGTGCCGGGGCAGGTAACGCCGTCCCGGCCGAGGTGGCCGCCGCGGCGTTACCTCACCGGCCATGCCTGCCCGCACCGGCATCAACGTCTCGGTGTGTGCGGCGATCCGTGCGAACCGCCAGCGTCTCGGCCTGACCCAGTCGGCGCTGGCCCGCCGCAGCCGCCTCGCCCGCAGCACGATCCGCACCGCCGAGCACCCACCACCGGGATGGCGGCCAACCCACCGGGTCGCCGTCGCACTGATCAACGCCTTGGACCTGCCTGCGGAAGTGGCCGCCGCCCTGCTGGGTGCGGCCCGTCCTCCGCCGGGCCGGCAGGGGAGCGGGCCGGGTCTGTCCGGAGTGGACAGTTCTGAACCCCACGACCGCGGTTGACGAAGGGACACCCCGCCATGGCGCCACCTTCACGGCGATCACCCCGCCGCCAGCCTCGTCCCCTGAGCCACCGAGCGGTCCTGGGGTGCTGGACCGAGCACGCGGCCTGCGGGCCGTGGCACCGTCCCCGCGGTCTCGAACCCGGTGACTGGCAGCCCGACCAGCTCGGCGCGCGCACCGAGCTGGCGATCGAGGTCTGTGCTGCCTGCCCGGTGCGTGGGCAGTGCCTGCGCCACGCGATGACCACCGGCGAGCCCGTCGGCATCTGGGGCGGCCTCCACCCAGAGCAACGGCGGCACGTTACCTAGCTCGCGGCACCCGCCGCCGGCCTTCCCTTCTCGCTCAGGGAGTGCGCATGACCATCCACAGTGCGGCCCGCGCCCGGCGACGGGCACTGCTCATCGACCTGGACACCTTGACCATCGAGGACGGCGTGCGAGCCTCTGCCGCCCTGCTCCGGTCTCGCCTGGAAGCCGTGCTGGCTGCCGCGGGTGCCGTTGAGCACGTCCTGGCCGCCGCGCATCCGGCCACCCTCGCGCGGTACCTGCCCGAGCTGGTGGCGCTGCACCTGCCGGTGGCCTGTGCGCGAACCCGCGGCGCCACCTCGATCCTGCTGGACCGCGCCTGGCACCTGGTGGGCATCGGCTACACCGAGATCGTGCTGGCCACCGGGCACCACCGGTTCAGCGCCCTGTGCGAACACCCCGCGCTGACCACCAGCACCGTCTGCGCACCGCCCAAGACGCTGGCCGCGACGCTCCGGAGACGCGCGTCCCACGTCGTCATCCTGCACTGACCGCGATCAGCGGGGGAGCGGCGCGGGCCCGGGACCCGTGCAGGCTGCTGGACGGACCAGAAGCCAACCGAAGGACCGGTGCCCGATGACCGCCCTCCGCCAGCGCGTTGCGCGCCCGCGAATCCGCCCGCGGCGACCGAAGCCGCTGCTGCCCGCCCGTGTCCCCCGATCGATGTGGCTGGCCGAACGACGCCAGGGCATCGGCGGCTCCGACGCACTCGCCGTGCTGGGCCTGCACCCGGCCGTGAGCGCCTACGAAGTGTGGGCGGACAAGCTGAACCTGTTGCCGCCCAAGGTGGAAACCGCGCCGATGAGATGGGGCCGGCTGCTGGAGCCGGTCATCGCCACCTACTTCGCCGCCACCCGCGACATCCCCGTCCGCCGCGCCGGGCTCTTCGCCCACGCCGAACACCACTGGATGCGCTACACCCCCGACCGGCTCACCGGCGACGGCGGCCTGCTCGAGGTGAAGACCACCTCGGCCTTCCGGGCTGAGGACTGGGCCGACGGCGCCATTCCCGAGGCCGCCGAAGCGCAGGCACGGCACGGCATGGCGGTGCTCGACCGCGGCCACGCCTGGATCATCGCCCTGATCGGCGGCCAGCGCCCGGTCATCCGCCGCATCACCCGCGATCTGGAGCTGGAGGCCAACCTGATCGCGGTCGAGGAGTCCTTCTGGCACCAGCACGTCCTGGCCCGCCGACCACCAGACCCGGACGGTTCGGCCTCCTGCGCCCGCACGCTCTACCAGCTCTACCGCGAGGCCCAGGCCGAGCTCCGGGTCGAGCTCGACGAGCATGACCTCGGCGTGCTGGAGGAACTGATCGCCCTCAAGGAGCAGGCCAAGGCGCTGCGCGGATCCATCGCCGAACTGGAGAACTGGATCAAGCACCGCCTCGGGCCAGCCGAGACCGGCATCCACCTCGGCCGCCCGCTCGTGCAGTGGCGGGAAACCCGCCGCGCCGAGCACACGGTCGCGGCCACCCACTACCGGCAACTCCGCATCCTGCGCCAGGAGAGCTGAGATGGGAACGTCGCCGCAACGCCTCCGTGACAAGATCGCCAAGGTCGCCGCCGAACTCCCGGCAGGAGACACCCACGAGGAGCCGGCAGCCCGGCCGCAACCCGCGGTCGAGTTGCTGGAGGCCAAGACCGAACTGCTCGCGCAGGCCTCCACCGAGGACTTCGCCCGCCAGCTCGTCCGAGACGCCATGACCAACCTGCGCACCACCAACAACCTGGCCAAGGCCGAACCGAACTCGGTGCTCGGCGCGGTGATGACCTGCGCCCAACTGCGGCTTCGCCCGCTCAATGGCCGCGCCTGGATCCTGCCGTTCTGGGACTCCGCCGCCGAGCTGTACCGCGCCACCGTGGTCGTCGGCTACCGCGGCCTCATCGACCTGGCCTACCGCTCCGGGTTCGTGCGCACCATCACCGCCCGCGCCGTCCGCCAGGGCGAGACCTTCGACATCGACTACGGCACCGGCACGGTCATCCACAAGCCGCTGCTGACCGGTCGCCCCGGACCCGCCTACGGCTACTACGCCACAGTCGAGTACCTCACCGGCGGCCGCTACCCGCTCTACCTCACCCGGGAGCAGATCGAGGACCACCGAGACCGGCACGCCCGTGCCCGCGACCAGCGCGACCAGCTCATCGGTCCGTGGCGCACCGACTTCGACGCCATGGCCCGCAAGACCCCGCTGCGCCTGCTCCTCGGCGACGTCCCGGCTGAGGCCACCAGTCAGCCCCTGGCCACGGCCCTGGCCATCGACGGCCGTCTGAGGGTCGACCTCACACCCGAGGCCGACCCGGCCGCCGTCTCCCACCAGGTCGACCGCGCCGTGACCGGGTCCACGCCGGAGGAGAAGGCCGTGTGACCGCGGTGCCAACCACGCAGAGCCCGTCGCGTTACCTACCGCTGCCCATCCCGGGACACGTGGAGGTCCAGCATGCTCGGCGACACCATGATCACCGTGACCGGCGAGCTCACCGCCGATCCGGAACTCCGGAGCACCCACGGCGGCACCACGGTCTGCAACTTCACCGTCACCTCGCCACGCCGCCGCTACGACCGCGAGAGCGGAGACTGGCAACCGGGCGTCCCACTCATCCTGCGCTGCACCGTCTGGCGCGCCCAGGCGGGCAACCTCGTCGCCTCCCTGCGTGCGGGCGACCGGCTGCTGGTGCACGGCCGCCTCCGCCCGCGGACCCTCACCACCAGCGACGGCAGCACCCGCACCGCACTGGAAGTCGAGGTCATCGAGTGCGGGCCCTCGCTGCTGCAGGCCACCGCCGTCCCGGCACCCAGCCAGGAGCCGGACGAACCGGACCTCGACGCGACCGAGGAGGCATGACCGCCGTGCGACACCGCGCCGACGACCCTCCATCGCTACGGCCTGGGGGCGGGACTTCACCGTCCACAGGGGACCAACTCGCCTTCTCCCGGCTACCGGCTGAGTGGCGGCGCGCGCTTGCCGAGTCCGAGCTCGACGAGGACCAGGCACGACACGTCATGCTCGCCCTCGCCGACCGGTTCGGGATCGCCCTGGTGCACTGGACTCGAGTCGACATCCAGGCCCGTCTCGTCACCGATCCCGGTGGTCCCGAACGCGAGCTGACCCCGCGCGAGTGGGAGCGGGTGACCCGCACCGAGGCCTGGGGCATGCTGCCGGTGCTGGCCGAGGACGCCGTCGCCGACAGCGGCCAACTGTTGCTGGCCATCCGGCAGGCCGGGCTGGAGTGCTACGGCTGCGGCCGCGCACTGCCCGCCGACCGGTCCCTGCCCCTCACCTGGGGCCTGTGCGACCACTGCCGGGCCCAGACCAGTGTGGGCGAGATCCTGCGCGCCGGCTGCGTTGCCCAGCTCGACGGCGACCACGAGCGCCTTGGCGACCACTGCCGCCGCTGCGGCGTTCCCATGCCCGCCAACGAGAAGAGGGCCCGATGAGCTTCCGGCCGCTGACGGTCTGGACGGTCCAGTGCGGCGGGCTTCAGCAGCACGGCCCGTGTGTTGAGCGGCTGTACTGGCTGGACACCGAGGACAAGCTGGTACGCGCCCAGTTGGACGAACCGAAGTTGTCCGCGTCCCAGGTCCGCTGGCTCAACACGGCCGGCTGGATGGTCCTGCCCGACGGCCGCCACCGGTGCCCGGGCCACGTGGCCATGGCCGAGCACTTGGTGCAGGCGGCATTCGAGGGGCCATCTTTCAACGAGCGGCGGTTGCGCTGACCGCCGGGTAGGGGAGCGGCCGCGAACCGAAAATCTCGCAAGGTCTTTGTCGGACAACGGATTCAGTCCGTCCGAAGTGGACCTCAGGAGTCGAGATGACCGAACAGACCCGTCCCATGACCATCATCGACCTGGACCCCGGTGCCCTGCTGCGGCATCCGGCCAACCGGGTCGTCACCGACGAACGACTCACCGAACTGCAGGCCAGCATGAGCACCGAGCTCAAGCTGCTCCAGCCACCCGTGGTCGTGCCCGCCGAGGACGGCGGACACCGCATCATCGTTGGGCAGAACCGGGTACAAGCCGCGGAAACCCTCGGCTGGCCCACCGTGCCGTGCATCCTCCGCGAAGACCTCACCGATGCCTTGGCCCTGCTCGCCGTGCGCGAGGACAACGAGACCCACGAGCACTTCAGCACCGCCGAGCGCGCCGCCATCGACGCCGAACTCGCTCTGTTCCCCGAGTTCGACACCCCGGCCAAGCTCGCCAATGCGACCCGGCGCAAGCCCAAGCAGGTCGAAGGATCCCTGGCGGTACACCAACTAGGCCCGAAGGCCGCCCGCGCGGTGGACGACCAGCAACTCAGCCTCGACGACGTCCTGGAACTCAGCGCGCTCAACGAGATCGAACCGGGCCTCGCGCAGAAGCTCCTCGACGCCTACCGCCAGAGCCATCAGATCCGCTTCGCGATGGCCGACGCCCGGCGGAAGCACCAGCGCGCCCGGTTGTACGCCGAAGCAGAACAGCGGCTCACCGCCGAAGGAGTAGCCGTTGTGCGAGAACCGCCGGGATTCCCGTACTCCAGCGCGGTCGCACCACTGAGAGACCTGCGGACCGCCGACGGCGCGGAGATCGACGCCGAAGCGGTCCGGACGAAGGACGGCTTCGCCGCCATCATCGACTTCGTGCACCCGGTCGACAGCGCCCGCATCACCTACGTCTGCCTGGATCCGGAAGCCAAGGGATATCAGCGGATCGCCGGCTCGTACCGCACCCGGGATCAACTGGAGGAGTTCGAACAGCGGCGCGCCCGTAGAGACGAGCGGCGCGAGCAACTGGCCACCGCCGCCGAGGTCCGCGCCAAGTGGCTGACCCGCAACCTGGCCACCCAGGCCAAGGCCGCGGCCTGGCTCGACGACATCCTGCGCGTCATCGCGCTGCACCAGGTCGACCTGCACGACTCCGAAATGGCCGACCGCCTCTGCAGCCCGCCGTCCGCGGGCGGTCCGGTCCCAGCCCGCAAAGCCGCGCACCGGGTGGTCGCCATGACCGTGGTCGACCTGCACGAGGTAGCCAGTTCGCCGGAGACCAGCAGCACGGCCGAGGTGGTCGAGGAGTTCTACCGGCTGCTGCTCGCCCACGGCTGCTCGCCCACCGACGTCGAAGCCGACCACTACCAGCGCTGCCAACAGCTGAACCATCCGGAAGCAGAGCAGGACGGCGCACACGAACTCGCGCCTCCAATGGCCAGCTGACCCAACTGCGCCAGGCCGCCTGAGGGGCATGCGCCAGCCCGCCCGCAGTCCAACCAGCTCGATTGTCCCGCGTTACCTCAGCGGTTGAGCCGAGCTCCAACTTCACCACGGCTACCAGAAAGCCCGTCCCACATCGGTGACATCGGGCCACACCTGCGGCGCACGCCGCCCAGACAACGAGGAAAACCAAGTGGCACAACACCTTTCCTATCGTCCACTTCGCAGGGCCTTCCTGATCGCCCTGGTCACGTCAACCAGCGTCGCCACCGCGGGCACGGTGCTCGCGGACGAACCGGACCAGGCCATCGCCTGCGAGTACAAGGTCACCGGGTCCGGCACCGGAGGCTGGAACAGCCCGCAGTTCCACGGCGGGGAGATGCCGACCACCTACTACTGGCCCCACGCCCGGGTCTGGGGCGCGCCCGGATCGAGCTGGAACCCGAGAGCCGGCGTGGCGGTCAAGCACCTCAACGCCAGTGGCGGGTACTGGGTCCGGGCCGAGCGACTTCAGCGGACCGCGGCGAAGTGCCTTCCCCTGTGATCACCGAGTGGTGATCGTCGGCTGAGAACCGTGCCGCCTGGCAGTGGACGTGCTGTCAGGCGGCATTGCCGATGCCGGGCCCTCTTCGTGCCCCGAGCAGTAACCGCTCAATGGAGTGAAGACCGCAGTGGTGTACGGAACGAGCGTTGCGATGCGGCCATTTGACTTGTCGTGGGTGACGTTGAGGATTGCCTCGCCCACATCGCACCACTGCCGGATAGTCCCGGCGGAACCTGTCGGCCGAGACAGTGCGCCGGGTTGCCTCCTTCCGGGCCGAACGGTGGCAGGGCTAGGCGCGATGGCAGCAAACGTGCCGACACGAGGCTTGCTCTGAGGACGCCGTACGATGCCGGGCCTGTGCTCGTGCGTGGTGCTGGGTGGCCAAGCACGGCTGAGGAGCCGCGGAGCACCGGATGGCCCATACCGCGCTGGTACGCCCGGCTGCTCAACTACACGGCCTTGGTGGCCTCTCTTCGGAGGGGCATCTCTTTCTGGACATCGTGTAGAAACCGCCCTGCGAGACCAAGACGTTGACCAGCATGGCGGTGGTCAATGTCCTGGCGCCCCATGCCGATCGGCTGTTCCCACCAGAGACCACGCCGAACGGGGACGCGACAAGTGGCTGCCGGCGCTCACGCTTGGAGCCTGTCGCGTCCCGGCATGGTTTCGGCTGGGTGGGGCCGTCAGAGATTCGGCGCGGGTACCAGCTCGGTCAGCGGTACGTCATCCGGCTTCTCCCAGTTGATATCGAAACTGTTGAGCCGCATGGATCCTAGCTCCATGTCCACACCGGGTGACTTGTTCCCGGCCCGGCTGATCATCTCTTCGATCCGGTGGTGGCGATCGGCGTGCAGGTAATAGAAGGCGTCCAGATAGTGGTGCTCACGAAGCATTCTCGCGAGGTACATCGCATCTTCGAGGGCGAAGGTGGTGCCCGTTCCCGTGACGGGCTGGACCGGATGCGCCGCGTCCCCGATCAGAGCCACTCTGCCGCAGGACCACGCGGGCAGAGGGGACAGCGTGAAGACCTGGGTGGGCGCGAGTTTGCTGGAGGCGGCGACGATGTCCGCAGCTACCGGTGAGCGCCTGCGCAGGAGATCATCGAGTTCCCGCAGCAGGATCCCGCGGTCGAGCAGCTCGAAGTTCTTGGCCGGTATCTTCCGGTCTGTCGGGCCTCCGAGCAGCCACGTGACATTGCGTGAAGCTTGTGGGTCGTCCCGGTAGGCCATGAACAGCGCGTCAGCGAGGTCCACCATCAATCCCGCCCCGCGAGCCAGTGCCGCGCCCGGCGCCGGGTCGAGCCTCTGGATGTCGGAATGGCCGTAAACGGCCCATTCCTGGGAGTGAAGCAGCCGTGCTTCGGGGAAAATGCAGGTGCGGGTGACCGAACCGCGACCGTCCGCGCCGACCAGCAGGCCGCCCTCTGCCTGAGTTCCGTCGGTGAACGAGGCCAGCACCGACTCCGGGCCCTGCCGCAGTGTGTGCAGGCGCTTGCCGTAGCGAAGCTCGATTCCCGGCGACGTGCCTCTCTCTCGAGGATGTCCGTCAGTGTCGGCCGGTCGATACACCGGTTGGCTACGCCGTACTCCTCCCAGTTGTCCGGTAGGTAGTGCACCTGCGCGCCGGGGTGACTTTCTATGGTGAAAAGCCGAGAGGGCATCGGGTGACTGTGTCGCATCACCTCTTCCCCGAGACCGATATCGGCCAAGACTTGGAGGCCGGAGTCCCTGATCACGAAGCTGATCCCCGCGTCCGCATGGTCTGGTTGCGCCTCGTAGACCGCGGCCCGCACGCCAGCCCTGTCCAAGCAGATAGCGGCGGTGAGGCCGGCGACCCCGGCGCCGATGACCACCACCTGGTCGGTCTTGCTCATGGTCCTCCTGTCCAGCGCGTTCTCGCGCCCGATCCGTATGACAACATGTCCCCCACGACCGCGCAAGACAAAATCCTCTCATGTAAGATAGATTTGTCTTACGCCGCGTTCCGGAGGGAGCGGGGCATCAGCGGCGCCGCGGCTCGGGCTGCGGTGTGGACGGATCGAAAGGGGATGGGGCAACGGGTCCTGCGGGACACCGCGCCCCGACTAGCGATGACCAGTGCGCCATCGGACAGCATGCTGCTCGCCGCAGCCGACTTCCTCGGCAGAAGGCCGAACGCTACCTACGACGAGATCGCCAAAGCGGCCGGCGTCAGCCGGGCCACCCTGCACCGGTACTTCCCCAGACGCGAGGACCTGCTGAAGGCACTGGTGCGTAACGCTGCCAAGAAGATGAAGGAGGCGCTGATCACCGCCGATCTGGACAAAGGAGACTGCACCTCCGCGGTCCGGCGCCTAGTCGCCGCATCCGTGGAGCACGCTCCCTACTTGGCGCTGTTGTACACCTTGAGCCAGGACGATCTCCCAGCCTCCGAATACCCGATCTGGGAGCAGATCGACCAGGCCGTCACCGAGCTCTTCGAACGCGGCCAGAGCTCAGGGGAGTTCACCACCCGGCTGACCGCGCCGTGGATGGCCGAGGCGTTGTTCAGCCTCGTGGCCGGCGCGGTCTGGGCGGTGCGCAGCGGCCGGTGCGCCCAGCGCGACTTCGCGCACATGGTCACCCAGATGGTGCTCTCCGGCGCCGGCAACCAGCGAGAAAGCACGTAGCCACGAAATGACTTCCACCTCCGCCCCCGCGGGCAAGGCCACCGGCCTGCGCTGGCTCGGTGTGAGCCTGTTGGTCCTGACCATCCTGCTGGTCATGATCGACAACACCGTGCTGGCCCTGGCCATGCCCTTCATCAGCAAGGACCTCGACGCGACCGCCGCACAGGTGCTGTGGATCGGCGACGTGTACTCCTTCGTGCTCGCCGGCCTACTGGTGAGCGCGGGCACCCTCGGCGATCGCATCGGCCGCAAGAAACTGTTGCTGATCGGCGCCTCCATCTTCGGACTGGCCTCCATAGTGGCCGCCTACGCGCCGACCGCGGAGGCACTCATCGGCGCCCGCGCCCTGCTGGGTGTGGGTGGGGCGACGCTGATGCCGTCCACCCTCGCCCTGATCCGCACCCTGTTCTCGAATCCGACTGAGCGTCGCACGGCAATCGGCATCTGGACCGCGGCCGCGCTCGGCGGCGGCGCGCTGGGCCCGCTCGTCGGCGGGGTCCTGCTGGAGCATTTCTGGTGGGGATCGGTGTTCCTCATCAACGTCCCGGTGGTGCTGTTGCTGATCCCGGCCGGGGCCGTGTTGCTGCCTGAGGCCAAGAATCCGGATCCAGGGCCGTGGGACCTGTGCAGCGTCGCCCTGTCGATGGTCGGCATGATCGGCGTGGTCTATGCGGTGAAGGATGCCGTCGCGCACGGCGTACGCCCCGCCGTGGCGGTGGCGGCCGCCGTGGGTGTGGCAGCTCTGTGGCTGTTCGTCAGGCGGCAGCGGAAACTTCCCCGGCCGCTGATCGACATTGACCTGTTCCGTAACCGCGCCTTCGTCGGCGTGATCGGCGCGAACATGCTTTCGGTGTTCGGGATGTCGGGTCTGATGTACTTCGTCTCCCAGTACTTCCAACTGGTCCTGGGATACAGCCCTCTCATGGCCGGCCTGGCGGGTCTGCCGGGTACGGCTGGGGCCATCGTGGTCAGTCTTCTTGCGGGCGTTCTCCTCGCGCGCATCTCACCGCGCGCCGTCCTGGCCGGCGGCCTGGTGCTCATGGGGGTGGGCACGATCCCGATGGCGTTGCTGACTCCGACCACCAGCTACCTGATCCTTGCGGTGTCCATGGTTGTGATCGGCGTCGGCATGGCCCTGGTATACACCACCGCCAACGACATCATCCTGTCCAGCGTGCCCAAAGAGAAAGCCGGGGCGGCCGCCGCGATCTCCGAAACCGGCTACGAACTCGGCATGGCATTGGGCATCGCCACACTCGGCTCCATCGTGACGGCCTTCTACCAAAGTGTCCGCCTGCCAGCGGGAACATCGGAAGACCTCGCGCGCGTCGCACGTGACTCTCTGGCCAACGCCGTGCAGGTCTCCCAAGGCATGCCCGCGGCGCAGGGACAGCAGCTGCTGGCATCGGCGCAGGAAACCTTCACCTCTGGGCTCGCCGTTGCCGCTGGCGTCGGAGCAGTCCTCCTTCTCGGAGCGTCGCTGCTTGCCTGGATCCTGCTCAAACACCTACCGACCAGCTAGAACGAAACTACGCCCGCTCAATGACGCGAGAGCGCAAGACTGGAGGACTAATGAGCAAGACCGACCACGTGGTGGTCATCGGTGCGGGGGTTGCCGGGCTCGCGGCGGCCGTGAGCCTCGACATGGCCGGCGTGCGGGCCACTGTCTACGATGCGCGGCCTGACCACACGGACGCGGGGGTCAGCTTCCTGATCCGGGACTCTGGCCTGCAGGTCCTGGACGAAATCGGCCTTCTGGACGAGGTGATCCGGCACAGCTACACGATGCCCTCACGGTTCTTCACCGCCGATCCCTCCGGGGCAGAGTTGGAGTACGGGCACGACAACTGGGAGGAGTTCGGCCCGGCCAGCAGGTCTCTCAGCCGGGCGACACTGCTGGACATTCTCGCAAAGGAGGCGCGACGCCGGGGAATCGAGATTCGCTTCGGTAAACGCTTGCATTCCCTGCGGCAGCATCCGCAGTTCGTGGTCGCCTCGTTCACTGACGGCTCGCAGGCTGAGAGCGATCTGCTGATCGGGGCAGACGGACGCGGCTCGGCAGTCCGCGCCTGCGTCTTCCCGCAGGTACCGCTACAGCACACGGGCGGATGGCACATCTACGGACACGCCAACACCGACGGTTCCGACACCGCAGCGTGTGCGGCACTGGAGCAGGGGGAAGGATGGCTGGAGTCCTTTGCTGGCGTGATTTTCATGGCCTACCGGGACGACCCGTTCGACTCGCGCAAAGTCACCTGGTCGCTCAGCGGCACAACGGACCGCAAGATCCCGGCCAAGAGCTTCGAGCTGCTCGAGAGCGGGGTACTGCTGAAGAACTTGGAAACCAGCGTGCGCAACCACTCGCTCGCTCTTGCGGATTTTGTGGCCGCCTCCACCCGGATCGCGCCCACCCAGGTCCTCACCCTTCCCTCGCTGCCCGCGTGGTCCAGTGGACGGGTGGCGCTGATCGGAGACGCGGTACACCCGATCCAGCCCATCACCGGTACCGGCGCCAGCTTCGCCCTCGAGGACGGGATCTACCTCGCGAAAATGCTTCGCGAGCACCAATACCTCGACGCCTTCTACTACCTGCACGCCGATCGCCACCACCGGATCCACGAGATGAACACCCGGGTCGACTTCACTCAGGCCACTACTTCCATGGAGCCGGACATCATGCGACTCGACCATTTCGACGTCCACTGGGATCAGGCAGACGAGGTCGGCCTGCCGGACTTGGTACCCACGAAATCCTGAACCGGATCCGGGCCTCATCGTGGGACTTCTTACGGGCTCAGGTGGCGATGCAAGAACTCCAGCAGCGTGTGCCGCAGGATCCTGGCGGGAAGACCGTGCCACACCCGGTCCACGCAGTGGTCGGCATCCGGCAGCAGCACGACGCGGTGTTCCGTCGATCGGCTGAGCAGTTCCTGGGCGTAGCAGTGAAAGTCCGGTAGCGGCACGAACTGGTCGCGTTCTCCGGCGGCCAGGAACACCGCGTGCGGCGGGTTGTCCGCCCAGTGGGGGTCCGGCGCGCGAGGCGCGGTTGTGCGGGTGTTCAGCAAAGTGCGGTGCGGCAGGGGCAGGTCCAGCACCGGGTGCAGGGCGAGTACCGCGCGCACGGCCGGCGCCGTGGGCAACCCGGCGGCCCGCAGCGCGAGCTCGGCGCCGCGGGAACAGCCCAGCAGCGCGATCCGGTCCGGATCCGCACCAAGCGCGCAGGCGTTGGGCCCGCGCCCAGTGCAGCCAGCAGAGCACCTCCCGCACTGCGCGCAACGGGCTGGTCCGGGAGAGGCGGGGCAGGCAGACGGTGACGTAGCCGTACTCGCTGAGCCAGGCCGCTGCTCAGCAAGTTCGCTGACAGCCATACGGGCAAGCACGTGCGGATCATCGGTGAGCCGATCTGGGCCGATCGCAGCGAGGCCGAGTACCCGGCCTGCGCCCAGCACGAGGCGCTGATCAACGCGGCTTCCACCGGCCGGGACCTGACCATCCGGTGCCCCTACGACACCTCCCGGCTGACCACCGAGGTGCTCGAGGACGCCAGGGCCACGCCCCGTGCGCGGACTACACCACCGAGGTCGTGATCAGCCGCTACAACCAGCCGCTGCCCGAACCCGACGGCGTCGTGGTGCTGACGGTGACCGCGGTCGCGCAGCTGCGGGTCGGCCGCTGGTGCTCAGCCGAGAGGCCCGCCCGCTGGGACTGGCCGCTCAGCGGGCGTCCGAGCTGGAACTCATCGTCACCGAGCTGCTCACCAACAGCCGGTGGCACGCCGACGGCACCTGCCGCCTGGCCAGCGACGGCGGCCACCTGCCCGACCCGCTGGCCGGGCAGCGGACCTGGCAAGGCACTCCGGCCGCGGCCTTGGCTGATCACCGACCTGGTCCATCTGGGCCGCCTGCACACCGGGCCGGGATTCGGGTTCGGGCTCGGCTCCACACCCCCGTTCATCTCAGCTCAGACGTGGGCCGTGGCTGCAGTTCCCGATCGTCGCCTGCTCGTGGGCTGCCCTGGGCACCGGGCTGTTGCGGCGGCTGGAGCGCGTGCGGCGGGAGTCGGCGCTGCTGATCACCTACCCCTTCGGCTGGGTCACCGGACGCGCGGTCGCCAACACGATCGCACTCTGGCCACCTGCTCCGGCTCGAACCGGCGAAGCGGATCACATTCGCCATCAGTGACTTACTCATGCCTGGTGGGTGTCAAACGCTACTTCTCGCGGCCGCTGAAGAGGGGAGATCCTGGAGGGGCCGGCACGGGAAGAGCGGAGAGTGACCTCATCAATGTGTTTCGCTGATAGCAGCCGGAGATCCGGGCCGCTGGCGCGCCCGCACAGCACGGCACAATTCCGGTTGGCGAGCGACCGTGCGTGAGGCCCTGCGGGCGGAACTGTTGCGGTTGCGCAGTGGCTGGTGGACCGCGGTCGCCTTCGGTTACGCGGTGCTGATGCCGTTCATCCTGTGGCGCTACGCTCCTGATGAAGCGGCCGGACGCGTCGGTGAGATCGCCGAATCGGGCCGGCGGATGTGGATTTTCCTGGCCGCCTGTCCGCTGACCGCAGGCTGGATCGGCTCCTGGCTGGTCAGCCGGGACTACTACTACCGCTCCAGCAGCCGCACCGCCTGGCTCAGCAGCCGACGAGCCTCGTTCCTGGCGAGTTGCCTGGCCGGCGCGATCGCCGGGCTCGTCGTCGCGATGGCCGGGGTGTTCGGCTGGGGCGCGGTCATCTGGCAGTCGCAGCTGGGCGATGACCCTTACCTCGGTGGGCTGAGCTGGCGGCTGGCGCTGAGTTGCGCGCTGGCCTGCGTGCTGGCCGGGATCTGGGGTGTGTTGCTGACCCGGCTGTGCACCAACTACTACGTCGCCACCGCCCTCACCTTCGGCCTGCCATTGGCCGTGGAACTTCCCCTGGTGCTCAGCTGGCCCGAGCTGGGCGGCTACCTGCCGGACGCGGTGCTCGCACTGACCGTGGCCGGGGGCCCAGGGGACTTTCCGGCCCCCGTCGCCTTCCTCCCATGGCTGGCCGGTGCTGGTGCGCTCGCCTGGTGGGCCCACCAGCGCCGGGAACACACCTGATCACGACTGGGGAGCTGATCGTGGCACGACCAGAGTTGCCGCTGGACCCGAGCGCGGGCCCGTTGTACCGCTTCGCCGCCGATCTGCGTTCGTTGCGCGCCAAGGCCGGCAGCCCGCCCTACCGAGAACTCGCCCGGCAGGCCCACTTCTCCATCACCGCGCTCTCGGATGCCGCCCGGGGCAACCGGCTGCCCACGTTGCCGGTCCTCCGGGGCTACGTGCGGGCCTGCGGCGGTGACGTCGAGGAGTGGGCCGGGCGCTGGCGGGAACTCGCCGCGGCCCAGCGCAGGGCGAAGCGGGCCGGCGCCGGGGGATCGGACCGGAAGTTGGCGCTGTGGCTCATCTCCGCGGGTGTCGGGCTGCTCGGGCTGGTCCAGCACGATGGCGACTGAGCCAGACCGGTTGCGGCGCGGCAAACTCGGCAACGGGCTGACCGTGCTGCTCGCGCCGGTGCCCGAGGCCGCACGGGTGGCGGTCAGCGTCCACTACCGCGTTGGCTTCCGCAACGAGCCGGAGCAGGCAGCCGGCTTCGCTCATCTCTTCGAGCACCTGATGTTCGAGGGCAGCGAAGGAGTCGGTCCCCGCGAGCACGGCGCGCGGGTGCACGCGGTGGGCGGGGCCGGCGATGCCCGCACCCATCAGGACTACACCCGCTACTTCCAGGTGCTGCCCAGCGAATCCCTGGACCTCGCGCTGTTCCTGGAGGCCGACCGGATGCGGGCGCCGCGGTTCGCCGAAGCCGGTATCCGGCGGCAGTTGGCCGGTGTGGCCGAGGAGATCCGGATCTCGGTGCGGGAACGCCCGTACGGCGGCTTCCCGTGGCCGCGCCTGCCACCGGCGCTCTACCGGGACTTCGCCAACGCGCACGACGGTTTCGGCGACACCGACCAGCTGGCCGAGGTCACCCCGGAGCAGTGCCGGGAGTTCTTCCGCCTGCACTACCCGCCGGGCAACGCGGTGCTGACCGTGTGCGGCGGGTTCGACCCCGGCCAGGCCAGGGAGCTCATCTCCCGGCACTTCGGCGCCATCCCCGCCAGGACTGTCCGGCCAGTGCCCCGGTTGAGCGAGTGGCTCCGGCGGGCGCGCACGATCGAGGTGAGCGACCCGCGGATCAGCCTGCCCGGCCTCGCGATCGGGTACCCGCTGCCCGATCCGGACACCGACCTGCCCGCCTACCTCGCCCACCAGGTGCTGGCACCCGCACTGCGCTGGCCGGCCGATCTCGCGATGACCTCGGACTCCAGTTGCGGCTTCTTCGAGTCCCTGGACGCCGCGGTTCCGGACACCCTGGTGCTCACCGCGCTGCACCAACCGGACACACCCGCGGACGCACTGCTGTCCGATCTGGACAGACGATTGGCCGGACTGGCAGAGCACGGCATGCGGCAGCACACGTTCGAGGAGCATCGGGACCGGCTCCGGCACGAGCACCACCGGCGGCACGCCGACCTGCTGACCCGTTGCTGTGCCCTGGGACGGCTGGAGATCCTGTTCGGCCGAGCGGAGCTGCTCGATGACTGGCCACGGCTGCTGGACGCGCTGCCGGTGGGCGCCGCCGCGACCGCGGCCCAGCGGTTGCGCGGACTGCCGCGCGGAGTGCTGCGCGTGGTGCCGGAGACCCCTCGATGACCCCGAGGTGGGCTGAATCCGCAGTGCACAACGGGATGCGGTTGATCGCCGTGCGGGACGCCAGGGCGCCGGTGGCCGAGTTGCGGCTGCTGATCCCGGCGGTCGCACCGGACTCCCGGCGGGCCGGTCTTGCCGAGCTGCTCGCCCGAGGTCTCCGGGCCGCCCTGGCTGCCACCGCGCACGCCAAGGTGAGCTGGGACGGCGAATGGCTTCGCGTGGAGGCCAGCCTGCCAGCTGGGACCTGGGCCACCGGGCTGGCACGCACACTGGAATGCCTGCGCGCCAGCGAGATCCTGGATGGTGACTTCGCCAGGTGGCGCGCCGGTCTGGTCAACCAGGCCCGGCTGCGGGCGCGGGATCACCGGCAACTCCTGGCCCGGTCGCTGCGGCAGCGGGCCTTCGCGCCACCAGGCCCCCCACTGGACCTGCCGCATCCCGCGCTGCTGGCCGCCACCGGACCGGCGGAGCTGCGGGAGTTCCGGGCTCGGACGCTGACCGCGGCCGGGGCCGCACTGGTGCTGGCCGGGGACATCGATCCCGAGGCGGCGGTGGTCACGATGACCCGAACGGCGCGGCGGTGCTGGCCCGACGGCGAGCCCCGGGCACGGGACCGGCCCTGGCCCACCCCCACCGGGAACCTGCTCGCCCTCCGCGGCGAGCGGGAGACGCTGCTGGAACTGTGCGCGCCCAGCGGAGCCGCGGCGGACTCACCCGCCGCGCACGACCTGCTCATCGTGGCGCTGGGCGCCTATGCCGGTTCCCGCTTGGCGCAACGGTTTCCGGACCCCGCCTGCTCGGCGGCGGCCGGTCTGGACGTCATCGGCGGGCAACGCCTGCTGCTGCTCTCCGCCCAGGCCCCCGCCGGTCATGGCCGCGAACTGCTGGCCGGTCTGCGCGCGGAACTGGCGGAACTGCGCGAGCGGCCACCGGCCGGCGCGGAGCTCGAAGCGGCCAGGACCTTCGCGCTGGGCCAGTTCCTCGGTGTGCTGGACTCGCCGGCGGCGTTGGCTGACAAGATCACCACCGATCTCGGTTACGGCCGCGCGGCGGACTGGGTTTTCCGCTTCCCACACCAGTTGCGGAAGGTCACCGCCGCCGAGCTGGGGCTAGCCTGCGCGCGCCTGCTGAGCCCGGCGGCGCTGACCGGCGTGGTGAGCAGCGACCAGAGCGCCGAGGAGCTGGCGGCGGCCGAGTTGTTGCCGTTTTCCGGGAATACCACCAGCTGGTGGTAAACAACCCGTTCGGCGGATTGACTCCTTGGTATGCAAGGACTTCAAGAAGTGGCCACCGGGTCACCGCGGATCGCGCCGCGGGAGCTGGCGGCCGTGCCCGAGGTCAACACGCTGCTGCGCGCTCTGGGCCTGGGCGTCCTGCGCACCGAGGACTGCGAAACCTTCCCCGGTCGCAACGACAACTGGGCGGGCACCACCAGCGCGGGACACCCGGTGTTCGTGAAGAAGCTGGCCGAGCACAACGGATCGCCCGCGGCCAGGCTCCGGCGGACCCTGGCCTTCCAGCGCCTCGTCGAGCAGCGGCCCCAGCCGCGCCTGGCCACGGTGCGCTGCCACGGCTGGGACGAGCAACACGGCCTGGTGGTCTTCGAACGCATCCCGGATGCCCGCTCCGGCGCCGAGTTGATGGTCGAGGAGAGCTTCGGCCCAGACCTGGGCCGGGCCGCCGGGCAAGCCATCGGCACAGTGCACGGCAACCACATTCCGGCCGGGCTGGAACTGGACACCAGCACTCCGCCGATGCCCTCCGCCGAGTTGCTGCACGGCCTGCCAGCCGAGGTCTTCGACCAGAGCAGCCACGCCGAGCTCGCCTGCTGGCGGCTGCTCCAGCGGGATCCGGACCTGGCCGCGGCGATCCGGCGGCTGCTGGAGGCCGAGGCCGCCGCACCGCGCGTGCCCGCCCACTGCGACCTGCGCCTGGACCAGTTCCTGTTGCGCGGCAACACTCTGCACCTCACCGACTGGGAGGAGTTCCGGCTGGCCGACCCGGCCAGGGACCTGGGCTCCTTCACCGGGGAATGGCTCTACCGCTCGATCCTGGACATCGTCACCACCCGCGGCGACACCGGCGTGCCGGGCGAGACCGCCTTCGCTGACCTCACCCTCACCCCGGCGGAGGTGATCAGCCGCGGGGTGCGCAAGTTCGAACGGCTGCGACCGGTGGTGGTGGCGTTCTGGACCGGATACCGGGAAAGCCGCCCGGTGTCCGACGCCGGGCTGGCCGCGCGGGCGGCGGGCTTCGCCGGGTGGCACCTGTGGGACCGGCTCATCGCCGGAGCCGCGCTCAGCCCCCAGCTTGGCGCGGTGGCCCGAGCCGCGGCCGGGGTGGGGCGAACGGTGCTGCTGAGCCCGGAGAGCTACGTCGACACCCTCGGCCTCGGAGAGCGGGCATGACAGTGGACAGCACCGCACTGGCCGACCGGCTGGCCGCGGCCATGGCCCGGATCCAGATCGACGCCGCCGGACACCTCGCCGTGCTCGGCCCGCGGGAACTGCGGGCCACCACCGCCAAGGACCTCTCCCGCGCCCTCGCGCTGGCCTGCTACGAGGTGCTGCACGTGGGCTGGGCGCAACCGAGGTCCGGATCTACCCGGTCGCGCCGGGACCACGCCTTCGAGCACCGGCTCGCCGCCGCCGTGCCGCACCGCGAGACACCGGTGACGGTCGAGTTCCTGGAGCGCGACCCAGTGGCCGGACGGGTGCTGGTGCGACGCGACGGGGTCCGGGTCTGGTTGCCGGCCAACACGATCAGCGGACACCTCGACCACGCCCCCGGCAGCCCGCTGACCCTGCGCCGCAACCCGGCTCGCCCCGCCCTGTCTCCCGGCTTCTTCCTCGTCGACAGCAGCCGCCCACCGGTCCACTCCCCGGCGCAGCTTCGGGTGTACCTGCACCTGCGCACCGCCGAGTCCGCACCCGCTGTCTGGGCGATCGTGCTCAACACCTTGCACACCAACGAGATCGCCTACCGGGCGAAAGTGATCTCCGAACCTGGCAGCTTCCCGCGCCGGGACGGTCTGGTGGTCTACCTCGGCGAGGGCAACTGGCACGCCGCGGACCTGATCGCCGCGGCGGTCGAGGGACATCCCGGTCTCGGTGCGGAGGTGTCCGTGTTCGCCGAAGCCCTCGGCTCCGGCGTGGCCACCGCCTGGGAACCGGTGGACCACCGCCCCGGTATGCGGGGACTGAGCTTCGGTCAGCACCGCGCGCACGTGCTGGCCACCGCGTTGCTGGCCGCCGCACACGACGGCGAATCCCCGGAAACGGCGGTGCGCCGGGCGTTCGGCCAAGCCCGGATCGACCCGGGCAACCCCGCCCGCAACCTGACCTGACCACGGGTCCGCCGGGGTCGTCGCTGGGCAGACAGCGCACTCGCTGTCTGCCCTGTCCTGATCCCGGCAACCCAAGACGAAGGAGACACACCTTGATCAACACCCAGCAGATGATGTCCGGCTTCGGCAGCTACGTCGACGTGGAGGAGCTGAACGTGGCCGCCGCCACCGACGCTCCGGCCACCACGCCGATCTGCTTCGCCGCGGCCACCAGCAGCATGGCCTGCCTGGCCGCCACCAGCAGCGGCTGGTGCCTGGCCGGCGCCGGCGCGGCCACCGGCGCCGGGGCCGCCGCCTCGGTCAAGGCCGGCTGCTGATCACCCAAGAAGAGAAGAGGAACACCATGGCGATCGAGGAAATGGTGGCGGGCTACTCCGCCTACGTCGATGTCGCGGAGCTGGATCTCGCGGCGATGACCGAGGCTCCGGCCACCACTCCGGCCTGTTTCATGGCCAGTTTCACCATCTCGTACCAGGTGTCCAAGGACATCTTCAGCTAGCCGAGCGGGGCGCTCGCACCGCGGGCGCCCCTGTCCTTGGCAGAGAGGAAAAGATCATGCCGGTGGCGGCAGCGCACCAGCCGTTGCGCATCCTGCACGAACTCACCCGTGGCCGCCGGGGCCAGCTCGCCCTGGTGGTGTTGCTCTCCCTGGTCGCCACCGCGGGCACCTTGGCGTTGCCGCTGCTGGTCTCCGGGCTGATCGCCGCGGTCCAGACCCGGCAGGACCTGCTCTGGCGCGCGGTGGCGATGTCGGTGGCGGCACTGGGCGGCGCGGCCGCGGCCGCCGGTTCCAGCTATCTGCTGGCCCGGCTGGGCGAGCGGATGGTGCACCGGTTGCGCAGCCGGATCATGGCGCACGTGCTGCGCTTGCCGCTGCGCACCGTGCGGGAGCACGGCTCGGGCGATCTGCTGGCCAGGGTCACCGCGGACAGCGCCCAGCTGCGCACCATCGCCGATCTCGGCGTGGTCCAGCTGCCCACCGCCGTGGTCACCGCGGTGGGCACCCTGGTGGTGATGGCCGTGCTGGACCCGGTGCTGCTGGTGGCCGCCCTCGGCGGTTTCCTGGTGGCAGGGCTGCTCATCGGTCTGGTGGTGACCGGGCTGCGCCGTGCGCACACCCGCTACCAGAGCGCGCTCGGCCGGCTCGCCCACCGGTTGACCACCGTGCTGGACGCCCTGCCCATGGTGAAGGCCTGCCGGGCCGAGCAACGGCTCTCCGTCCAGCTGGCACAGGCCTCGCACGAGACCTCGGCCGCCGCGCTGGGCGCTGTCCGGCTGGAAGCGCTGATGAGTCCGGTCCTGGGACTGGGGCAGCAGATCGGCTTGGTCGCGGTGGTGGTCACCGGAGGCGCGCGGTTCGTGGCCGGTTCGCTGGCCGTGGCCGACCTGGTGGCCTTCCTGCTGTGCCTGCTGCAACTGGTCGCGCCGATCATGATGATCTCGATGGGCGCGGGACAGGTCCAGGCCGGGCTGGCGGCCAGGGGCCGCTTCGACGAGATCCTCGCACTGTCCACTGAGGACGCAGGCGATCCGCCGCACAGCACTGTTCCGCTACCGTCGGACGCCCCGGCGGTGGCCTTCCGCGCGGTCGGGTTCGCGCACGATCAACGACCGGTGCTGCGCGGAGTCGACCTGGACATCCCGAGGCACGGGCTGACCGCGCTGCTGGGGGAGTCCGGGGCGGGCAAGACCACCACCCTCGCGCTCATCGAGCGCTTCCTGCAACCGGACACCGGCAGCGTGTGGATCCTCGGCCGGGACAGCCGGCAGTGGCCGCTGGCCGAACTCCGCGGCCGGATCGCCTACCTGGACCAGGAGTTCACGCTGCTGGCCGAGTCGGTGCGGGCCAACCTCACCGTCGGCCACCTCGACGACGTGCCAGAGCCGGAGCTGTGGCGCGCGCTGGAGCGGGTGGCGCTGGCCGATGCCGTGCGCGCGCTGCCCGAGGGTCTGGACACCGTGCTCGGCGGGGCCATCGACCTCTCCGGCGGGCAACGGCAGCGGCTCGCCCTGGCCAGGGTGAGCCTGAGCACCGCCGAGATCGTGCTGCTGGACGAACCCACCTCCCAGTTGGACAGCGGCAACGAGGAGCTGCTGCGCGCCACCATCGACACCTTGGCCGCCGACCGGGCCGTGCTGGTGGTCGCGCACCGGCTCTCCACGGTGCGGCACGCCGCCAAGGTGATCCTGCTCGCCGACGGGCAGGTCCAGGCCAGCGGCAGCCACGAGCAGGTGCTGCTGACCAGCCCGGCCTACCGCGAACTGCTCGCGGCCCAGTCGGTGGCGTCGCGATGACCCGGTTCTCGGCGCTCATCCCGTTCCTGCCCGCCCGCGCGGAACAACTCGTCCCGGTGGCGGCCCTGGTGCAGGGCAGCGCGCTGCACCGGTTGTGGAGCGGGCAGCTCCTCGGCCTGGAGGCGCACCAGTTGTTCGCGCACACGGCCGGACTCGGCCTGCGCGTCCCGGTCGGCACCTGCGTGTCGCTGATGCCGTTGCGCAACCCGATGGAAGCCGTGGTGCAGGCCCGCTCGCTGGCCCGGATCACCGGGCACTCCTTCGTCGCCGGGATCGGCCCCGGCGCGACCGGGTTCCAGCGGGCCGTGCTCGGCAGCGCCTACCGCAGCCCGCTCACCGCGGTCCGGGAGTACCTCACCGCCTGCCGGGCCCTGCTGGACGGCGCGGAAACCGAGGCGGACGCCGAGTACTTCCCGTTGGCGGCCAGGCTGACCGAGCTGCCACACCCGCCGGTCGAGCTCGGCGCGGGGGTGCTGCGGCCGCGGATGGCCAGGCTGGCCGGGCGCCTCGCCGATGTCGCGCTCACCTGGCTCACCCCGCCGGAGTACCTGCGGGACACCATCCTGCCGGCGCTCACCGAGGGAGCCGCCGCGGCCGGACGCCCGGTGCCCGAGCTGACCGCGGTGGTGCACGTCGCGCTGCGCAGGCCGGGCCGGGACCCGGTCGAGCTGGCGACCCGGGTCTCCAGCGGGCACCTGACCGCACCGCACTACACGGACATGTTGCGCCGCGCGGGAATCCCGGTGGATCCGGCTGATCCGGCGGCGGGCGCGCGGGCCCTGGTCGATGCCGGGGTCTTCCTCAGCGGCGACTTGGCGCAGGTGGTCACCGGTCTGGCCGCCTACCGGGCCGCCGGGGTGCGGGAGATCGTGCTCAACCTCAGCGGCGTCGGCCTGGCCGAGGGAGCCGCGGTCGCGGTGCGGGAGCTGGCCGAGATCACCGCGGCGGTGACCGCGTGAGCGCCCTCCGGTTCAGCCGGCTGCTGTTCGTGGGCACCGGCGCGGCGAGTGCGGCGTTCCTGCCGTTCTGGCTCAACTGGCTCCAGCTGACCCATCCCGGGCTGGACACCCAGGTGGTGCTCACCCGCAGCGCCCAGCGCTTCGTCACCAGGGACGCGCTGTCCGCCTGCACCCGGCAGCCGGTGCTGGAGGACAGCTGGCCGGATGGGCCGAGCCGCTCGGCCCGCCACGTGGAACTGGCTGAATGGGCCGAGGCCATCGCCGTGTACCCGGCGACGCTGCACTTCACCGCCCGCCTGGCCCTGGGACTGGCCGACTCACCCGCACTGCTGGCCGCCCAGTGCGGCGACGCGCCGATCGCGCTGGCCCCGGCGCTGCCACCGGGCGGCGCGGCCAGCGCCGCATACTCCAGCCACCGGGAGACCCTGCGGCAACGGGACAACCTCGTGCTGGTGCCCCCGCAACCCGGCCTCAGCCGCACCACCGGCCGCCAGGACGCCTGGGTGCCCGCAGACCTGCCGGTGGTGCTGGCGGCGCTGGCCGAGCTGCACGCGGGCGGGCTCCGGTGACCCGGCGGACGGTGGTCGTGCCCGAGTACGGCACCCGCTGGCAACGGCAGCTGGTGCGCACCGGTCCCGACGGCGGCTACGAACTGCTGCGCTGGCCCGGCCCGGACCGGCGCACCCCGTTCCGGGCGCCGGATGCCGCGCTGCGCGCCCGGCTCGCCAGGGTGGCAACCCCAGGTGGCGGTCTGGTCCCCGCCCGGCCTTCTCCGGCCGGCAGCGTCTACCCGGTCCAGCACTGGCGGTCCGCGGCGGACATCCTGCTCACCGGCGCGGCTCCCGCCCGCGTGGGGCTGGCCGGGGCGTTGCGCGAGGCCGCTCGCCTGTTGGCCGAGGTGCACCGGAACGCCCCGCCGCTCAGCGGTCCGCCACCGGCCCTCCGCAGGCTCACCGCCTTCCTGCACGACGGCGGTCGCACCGAGACCACCCGCCTGGCCGCGGCCACGCTCTGCCAGGGCGTGGGCATCGCGGTCTGGGCCCGGTTGCGGGACTGGTGCGCCGAGCTCGCCGACGACCCGGACCCGGTGCTCGCGCACGGCGCGCCTGGACTGGCCGCGATCGTGCCGGGACAGCGGGTCCAGCTGCTGCTCGGCGACGACCTGGGCGCGGCGCCCGCGGCCTTCGACCTCGGCTGGCTGCTCGGCGAAGTCGTCGAACTGAGCCGCGCCCGTCCCGGTCCTGGCCGGCCGGAACTGATCGAGGCGATCGCGGAGGGCTACGGAACCGCGCTCGATCACCGCGTGGGCCGGATGGCAGTGCTGCGCATCGTGCTGCACCTGCACGACTTCGTGGCCTACATCGGCTGGCACGCCGACGAGGTGGGCAACTACGTCGACCTGGTCACCGACACCATCGAAGGAGTCCACAGTGGACAGTTGTGAGCCCGGTGCGGTGTCCGTGCGGGGGCTGCGGATGCGCTACGGCCGCGCTGAGGTGCTGCGCGGGGTCAAGCTGACCATCCCGCGCGGTGAGGTCTTCTGCCTGCTCGGCCCGAACGGCGCGGGCAAGACCACGATGATCGAGATCCTGGAAGGCCACCGGATGCGCTCCGGCGGCGAGGTGCGCGTGCTCGGCTCGGACCCGCAACGGCCCGGACCCGGCTGGCGGGCCCGGATCGGCATCGTGTTGCAGTCCTGGCGCGACCACGGCCAGTGGCGGGTCGGCGAGCTGCTGTCCTACGTGGCCTGTCATTACCCGGCCCCGCACGATCCAGCCGGGCTGCTGGAACTGGTCGGCCTCACCGCGCAACGAGACCACGAGGTGGCCGACCTCTCCGGCGGACAGCGCCGTCGCCTGGACGTCGCCCTCGGCGTCATCGGACGGCCCGAGCTGCTGTTCCTGGACGAGCCGACCGCCGGATTCGACCCGGTGGCCCGGCGGCAGTTCCACAACCTGCTGACCCAGCTGTCCGTCACCGAGGGCATCACCATCCTGCTGACCACGCACGACCTCGCCGAGGCGGAACGCCTGGCCCACCGGATCGGCATCCTGGTCCAGGGCAGGCTGATCACCACCGGCACCCCGGCCGAACTGGCCGCCCTGACCGGTGCGGGCACCGAAGTGCGCTGGGTCGAGGCGGGCAGACAACGCCGGGAGCTGGTGGAGGACCCCTCGGTCCTGCTGCGCGAGCTACAGGATCGTTTCGCCGGCGCCGTGCCGGAACTGCAAGTGCGCCGAGCCTCCCTCGAGGACACCTATCTCGACCTGATTGGCCGGTGAACCCGTTGTCCCAGCACGGAACCATCCTGCGCGCGGCCCGGCGGCGGGCCGTGGTCGAACTCAAGCTGCAACTGCGCAGCCGCCGGGAACGAGCCGGGCACGCCTTCGTGCCCGCGATGATGGCCGTGGTGCTGGTGCTGCTCGGCCAGGACGTCATCCCCGGCACGAACTCCCGCTACGCCGAACTGCTGCTGGCCGGTGGGCTGGCGCTGAGCGTGGTCACCACGAGTCTGCTGGGCCTGATGCAGTGGCTGGCCACCGATCGCGAGGAGGGTGCGCTGCTGCGCCTGCGCGGGGTGCCCGGCGGGGTGCAGAGCTACCTGCTCGGCAAGCTCGCCGTCCTCGGCGTGCTCACCCTCGGCTACGTCGTCGCGCTGCTCGCGATCGGAGTGGTCGTCTCGGGCACCGGCCTGCCGCCAGGGTTGCCCGGCTGGGTCAACCTGACCTGGGTGCTGCTGCTGGGCGTGCTGGCGATGTCCGGCCTGGGCGCGATCGGCGGCGCCCTGGCCCCCAATCCGCGGCTGGTCGCGGTGCTGGGGTTGTTCCTGATGGGCCTGATCCCGTTGTCCGGCATCTTCTTCCCCGCCGACTCCCTGCCTGGGCCACTGCGCATCGTCGGCGAGGTGTTTCCGCTGTCCTGGCTGGCCGAGGGGATCCGGATCGCGTTCACACCCGGACCGGCGCCGGCCCGCCTGCTCGCGGTGGGACTGGTGCTGGGCGCCTGGACCGTGCTGGGCGCGGTCTGCGCGCCACCGCTGCTGCGGCGGATGACCCGGTTGCAGTCCGGTTCGGCGCTGGCCAAGGCCCGCGCACAGGCGCCATCGTGCCAGTGAGCCGATGCGTGATCAGTTCGAGTGGAAGAGAGGTGTGGACATGACGCCAGTCGTGCGATTCAGCAAGTTCAGCAAGGTTTACCGTCAGGTGGAAGCCGTGCGGGAGTTGAGCTTCACCGTTGGCCAGGGCCGGATCCTCGGTCTGCTCGGCCCGAACGGCGCCGGCAAGAGCACGGCGTTGCGCGGGTTGCTCGGGCTGCTGCGGCCGACTGCCGGATCGGCAACCGTCTTCGGCCGGCCGTACGGTGAACTGTCCGCCCCCGGCAGGCGAGTCGGGGTGCAGCTGGACGGGGTGGGGTTCGAGCCGGGGATCAGCGGCCGAGGGCACCTGCGGATCTGCGCGGCGGCCGCGGGCGCGTCCCGGCGGCGGGTCGAGCGGCTGCTGGAGGACGTCGGTCTGCGCGCGGCCGCCCGCCGCCGGGTCGGCAGGTACTCCACCGGGATGAAGCAGCGGCTCGGCCTGGCCACCGCTTTGGTCGGCGATCCGGACCTGCTGGTGCTCGACGAACCCGCCAACGGTCTCGACCCGGACGGCATCCGCTGGCTGCGCTGGTTCCTGCGCGAGTTCGCCGACGGCGGCGGCACCGTGCTGCTCTCCAGCCACCAGTTGGCCGAGGTGGCCCAGACCATCGACGATGTGGTGATCATCAAGCGGGACCTGCTCTTCGCGGGCAGCCTGGCCGAACTCACCGAGGGCGGCAGGCTCGATCTGGAACAACGCTACTTCGACCTGATCGACAGCGCGCCCACGGGCGAGTCCGCATGACCGCCGCGCTGCGGATGGAACTGCTGCGCCTGCGCCGGGACCTGACGCTACTGGGTTTCCTGGTCTACGCGGCGCTCACCACCGCGATCTCGGTACTCACCGGAAAGGCCGCACCCGGTGTCACCTTCCCCGTGGTGTGCCTGCAGACAGCGTTGCTGACCGCGTTCTACGGCGCGGTGCGTTTCACCATCGCCTACCGGCACGGCGTGGTGGCCCGCGCGCTGCTGCTCGCCCGCCGCGGCCCGGTGCTGTGCGCCACCACCTGCACCACGGCCATCGGCGGTGCGGTGATCATGTTCGTCGCGTTCGGCGCGGGCGCGCTCGCCCTGCTGGCCCGGACCGGCGCGCTGACCGGCGTGGCCACCGGCCTGCTCGCGGTGCTGCCCGCCGGCCTGCTGTTGTCGGCGGTGCTGGCGTCCTGGGGCTTGCTGGTCGGCACCATCGTGCGCCACCACGTGCTCGCGCCGCTGGCTACCGCGGTGTCGCTGTTCGCCCCGCTGCTGATCCCCTGGCCCGAGATCCGGCGCGTGTTCCCGGCGGGCTCCACGATGTCCCTGCTCGGGCTGAGCGAGCATCCATGGCTGGTTCCCGCGGCGGTGACCGTCCTGCTCGGCTGGCTGCTCGCCCTGGCGCTACTGGCCTCCGGTCTTTTCCAGGTCGGCGACCTCAAGTGACTCGCGGGCTAGTTCGGGGTGTTCCCGATGGTGGTGCCCGCGATGAGCGCGGCTGCCGCGGCGGTGTCGTCACCGGTCTCGGCGACCGGCGTCACCGTCCAGGTCTTGGACGCGGCCACGCTCGCCCGCGACCGCTGCTGACGACAGGCCCGGCACCAGCGCCGCGACGTGTCATGCCGCTCGCAGTGGGTGGACGTCATTGAACTCTCCTCGATATTCGGCAGCCCTTTTTATTTTACGCTACGAATTATGCTCTTGTTCATTCCAGTGTAGAAGAGTGCAATTCCACCTGCGTGGCCCGTGAGAAACTCACGGGCCGGCGCACCTGGTCAAGCCGCAGGCGAGCTGCCACCGGTGGACCGCTGTTCGCCCGGCCATGATCGGCCTAAGTTGGTGCCAGAACTTCCAGTGGGATGCGGCAAGAGGCCGCATCCCAGAGAAGAGCGGCCCGACGGGCCGCCCAAGATATGAGCCTTACCGGCCCATATCGGCATGACTGCGCGGAAGCGGCGCAGTCGTTGTCCTCGCAGGTCAAGCATGGGGATAGCGGGACATGGACCGGTGATTTCCGAACACGTGGCAGCGACCGTCTTTCGCTTCCGCGCGGTGCAACTGTACGGACATCTCCGAGCACGAGAACACACGTGACTCCGGCTCAACGCCCTGGGTACGGAGCCATGAGGGCAACGCGGCCACCGTCAGATTCACCGCGGCCAGCCTGCTTTCGGGGTGAGCGGTGGTCGCGGCTTCCAGAGCGGCGGCCAGGACCGCCCTCCTGCCCGCCATCACCCGGTTCGTCACCACGCCGACGCTTATCCGGCACCAAGGCCACTGCCGGGTCAGCAGCCCGTAGTTGCCGATGTGGGCGGCCAGGTTCGGGTACCGGCCGTGGCGTTCGATCTCCAATGCCACCATGAGCGGAACCTCGTCCGTGGCGAAGCCCACCAAGGCGTCCGGGAGGATCCAGCGGGTCGTCGAACCGGTCAGGCGGGTGCGCCGGGCCAGCCGGATCACGCCCACGATGTCCGGGGCGACCGTGGCCATCCGCAGCACCGCACGGAGCACGAGCTGGTCGTGCTGCTGGTCCTGCAGCTTCGGGCGGCGGGGGAGCGGCTCGTGAACGGTGCGGGCCACGGCGCGCAGAGCGCGCTGGCCGTGCTCGGTGCAAGTCCAGCGTTTCGGCGCCGGGCGGCCGGGGCGGAGCAACTGGTGGCGTTGCCAGTCCGCCAGCACCATGCGCACATCGGCCTCGTGCACCAGACGACCCCAGGCCTTCGCGGTCGCGAGGACCTGGCTGACCGCGTCGGCGGCGGTCACCGGGCTGGTCGCCGCGCCCAGGATCAAGGCCAGTGCCCTGCGCGTGACCTCGCGTGTTGACGCGGACCAGTCCGGTGCGTGCCCGGCGAAGCGCCCGAACGCGTCCCGGCCCTGCGCCGTGACCAGAAGGGGCCGTGGTGGACGTCCCCGGCCGTGCTCGGCAGCGAGCCAGCCAGCCGCGCGGAGTCGGCGGAGCTGACGCTTCACCTCGTCCAAGCTGGAAACCGGCGGTGTGCGCCCGAGTAGGTCGAGGAGATCGTCTTCGAGCCAGCCGACTTCGCAGATCGCCCACCACAACGGCCGCCAGGCAGCAGCGATTGTCGGTGGCGAACGCGGCGCGAGCAGACCGATACGGCGGGCTGTTCGCGCGGCTTGGCCAGGACATAGAGCAGGTTCCACGAACTGCACTGTCGGATGCGGCCACACCGGGCGCGGCCGTGCCGACTGTTCCGCTTGACGGACTTCTCCTCAACCGAAGCGGGTGTCCATGGCCTCCAGGCTCATCCTGGTCACCAAGTTCAAGGGGGGCGTCGGCGCCACGCACATCTCGGCGCTGCTCGCCCACGGGCTGGCCCAGCACGCGCCGACCGTCCTCGCCGACTACGAACCCCAGGGTGACGGCGCCCAGATCCTTGCTGTGCCAGTGCACACCGGCCATGGCACCGTGCGGGACTTCCTGGACGGCACCCGGCCGGTGCGCCAGGTACTGCACGAGATCACCACGGCGCCGCACGGCTACTACCTCGCGCCGGACCGCAGCCTCACCCGCCCGTTCGGCCAGCCGCTGTGCGATCCGGACCGGCTTCGCCGAGCCGCCGGTGCCGCCGAGCTGGACTGGGTCGTGGTCGACACGGTGAAGCTGCCCGCGCCGTGCGCGCTGGCCTTCGTCGAAGGCGCCGACCTCGTGCTGCACGTGGTGGCCAACGCCTTCGGCCTGCGCACCCTGGGCCACACCCACCAGCAGCTGCGCCAGCACGCCCGGGGAGAACTGCACACGGTGCTGAACCAGCTCCGCAAGGACCCGAGCGAGGCCGCGTTGCTGGCGGACCTGTCCGCCGCCGCGGAACTGCGCGCACTGCGGCTGTGCCCCGTCCGGATCGGCCACGACGGCTGGGTCACCAACGCGCTGCGCCACGGACGGTCCCCCTTCAGCCTGGGCAACGCCCGTCGCACCCACGAGACTTCCGTGGCGCTGGCCACCTGGGTCCGGGAACGGCTCCACCAGCCACCACTGCCGGAGAACCAGTGACCGGGCCCGCCGACGCCGACCACACCTCGGTGCTGGGCGACCTGGCCGACGGCGCGGAGGACCGGACGGCGGTCCCCATTCCGGTCGCCGCGATCACCAGCACCATCCAGGTCTGCGGCGTGGACGCCGCCGAGGAGGTCGTCGCCGGGCTGGCCGGCAACATCAGCGAGTTCGGCCTCTTGCACCCCGTCGAGGTCATGCCCAACGGCGACGGCACCTGGACCCTGGTGAAGGGCAACGGCCGCCTGCTCGCCCACCGCCGCCTCGGGCTGTCCACCATCCAGGCCTTCGTGGACCACCGGAGTCTGACCGAGGACACCCTCGCCGAGATCATCCAGGCCCAGGCCTCAGAGAACGCGCACCGCAAGAACCTGAGCATCCTGGAAACCCTCAACACCATCGACCGGCTCGCCACCCCGCCGTGCAACCGCGGACGCAACGCGGTCGGCCGGATCATGCACCTGCCCGAGACCACGCTCAAGCGGTACTGGCGGATCTACCGCGAGATCCGGGACCGCCGTCCGCACTGGCACCCCGCGGTGGCCGACTGGCTCAACACCACTGAAGCGACTTGGGCACAGGCCGCAGTCTTCGCCGCCGACCCCAGCAGCCAGCACGTCTTCGCCGTCACCGGCACGCTGCCCTCCTCTGCGGCCGCTGGCGACGCCCACTCGAGCCCGGCCCCGCCACGATGGTCCGACAGTCCGACCGCCTACGCCCTGACAGCGCCAGACCGCTTGCCGCCGAACACCATCCCGGTTCAAGCGAACGGGCAAAGCGAACGAGAAGTACGAGGGGGGCCAACTGGCCCCCCTTCTCCGCCGCCAACCGAGGAGGAGTTCAACCGGCTGTGTGCTGAGCTCGGTCGCGTTCTTCTTGCCTTGGAACAGCTCCCCGCGCCGTTGCCCCCGTCCTGCCGAAGCCGGTTGCACGCCCTTCTGGTCAGCGCGGAGCACGACTGGCGGCCCAGCGCAGAAGGGTCGGATTCGTGACCAGCCGGCGCACCGTCCTCTTCGGACTTCTCCTCGGCCTGCTCGTACCCGGCGGCGCCCAGTGGCACACCCAGCGGTTCCTCGCCGGAGCCCACTTCCTCGCCTGCGCGCTGTGCCTGGGCATCTTCGCCTATCCGCGCTTCGGCTGGATCTCGCTGACCATCGTCCCGGCCCTCGCGCTGCTGGAACAACTGCTGTGGTGGCACAACCGACGGAACCAGCCACCGTCCTGACGCGTTACCTACCACCGTGTTCGCCCCGCGAACACGCACGTTGATCCGTTCACAGCGCACAACCGTCCACAACAGACGCTCCACGCCAGGGAGTCACGACCCACAACGAAGGTGGTGGCATCCCTGGCAGCCCCTCGGGGTTCTGGCGAGCCAGGAACACCATGAGTCCAATCGTCTGCGACTACTGCCGGTCCATCTGGGACCCGATCTATCTGCGAAACCGTTCCATCCAAGACATCCAGCAGCACGAGGTAGTCAGCCTCCAGCAACTGGACGCCATCGACGACGGAAGCATGGCCAACTGGCTATCGGGATCGAACTATCCGTGGTCCGCGAGTGACACTCCGATCACCGCGGCCTACAAGTACTGGAAGTCAAAGGACTTCACCGACAAGAGCCCCCTTGGCGCCTCCGCCGCGGTCGTGGTGCAGCACGCCATCTACCAAGCGACCAAGGACGGCAAGGGCTGCCTGGCATGCGGCTTCCACACTAGATAGCTCGCCCGAGTCCGGCCACGCTCCTCACGCCAGGGGAACCACCTCGACACCTGGAAAGGCGGTGCGACCCCTGGCGGCTTCCGCCTGGTGTCGGGGCCGCCGAGGCCGTCGCACCCAGCGGAAGCCCTGGTGTGCCAGGGCATGCCATGAATTCAACCGAGTTCCACCGAATGCTCGACAAGTGCCCGATCTTCGCCGCGGCGCCGGCCAAGGCGGCGGTGTCCCTCGCGGTCAACCTGGAACGCCGGGTGTACCAGCCCAAGACGCCGGTCTACGCCGAGGGAGATCCCGGCGACCGGATGTTCATCATCGCCTCGGGCCAGGTGATGCTCACCAGGACCGCATGCGACCGAGAAGGACGCCTCGTGCTGGGCCTGCGCGGCCCGGCCGAGATCTTCGGCGAGGTCGACTTCCTGGACGACTCACCCCGGGTCACCTCGGCGGTGGCCAGGAGCGAGCTCACCGTGCTGGCCATGAACCGCCGGCGACTGCGGAGCTGGATACGGAACCACCCGGATGTCGGCCACGCGTTGCTACGCCTGCTGGCCCGGGATCAGCGCCACAGCTACGAGAAGTTGACGCACCTACGGTGTGCCGACCTGCCCAGCCGCCTGGCCCTGTCGCTCCTGCAACGCTGGAAGCTCCAGGGCACAACGGAACAAGGCGTGTGCACAGTCGATCTGGGACTGAACCAGAAGGAGCTCGCGCAGATGATCGGCGCGAGCAGGGACCAGACGAACAAGATGCTGTCCCACTTCCGGCACCGCGGCTGGATCCGTATCGAAGGCCGCACCCTGTTCATCCTCGCGCCGGAACAGCTCACCAAGTTCGCCACGCAACGCTAGAACGCCGAACAGGCGCTCCACGCCAGGGAGTCGAAACCAGCACCGAAGGTGGTGGTCAACCCTGGCGGCCCCACCGGGGTGCTGGTGCGCCAGGAACACCATGAACGACATCCAATGTGCCCGCTGCGGCGAATCGTGGAACAGCTACTTCCTGCGCTCGCAGACCATCACGCTGTTCCCGCTCGGTCAGATCGCCAAGATCCGTGCGATCAACGACCTGGGCGCCGATCTGATGCGCAGGACCGGCCGCATCGACTCCACCGGTGCCGCCTACCCGTGGGCCGTGCACCGGGAACCGGTGACGGCCGCGCTCCAGTACTGGTGGCAGAGCAAGGCACTGGCCGGGGACGAGAAGTCCGCGGCTGCCGCCACCCTTGTCCACAACGCGATCCACTTGGCGGTGCGCCGCGGACGCGGCTGTCCCAAGTGCCGGTTCATACCCAACGTGTGACCGCAATACCCGAAGAACTGGTGCACGAGCGATCTCCCGGACGACGGTGTGCGCCGAACTCATCAGCTGCCGGGTGTTGCCGGGCCACGTCTGGTCCGGCAACACCCAACCCCCACTGGCCGCGTTACCTCCCGCGTGGTGAGCAGCCACGAACTCCCACTCCCCGCGGCCGCCGGCCCGACTTCCGCGGAAGCTGCCGGGCCCTCTGCCGTCCGACGCCACACCTTTCCGCGCGCCTGCCTGTTCGCAGCTGCGCTGGCCGCGGCGATCGGCGCGCTGGTCACCCGCGACCTGCACGGCGTCCCGCTCCGGCTCGACGCGCCCCAGGCCCAGTCTCTGGAGTACGTCACCAGGACCGACACGCTGACCGGACAGATCATGGACAACGACGTCGCGATGCGCGCGGTGCTCACGCACAACTCGCGCAACCTCAACAGTGAACCGGTGCACCGTTCCCTCGCCACCCTCCGCCATCTGCTCCAGGCGGGGATCACCGAGCTGCGCACCATGGGGGAGAGCAAGAAGATCCCGGACCAGTTCGGTGACAGCCACACCCGGCTGCTCGCCCTGGCGACTCTGCTCAGCCAGCACTACGAGGCGTTGCAGAAGGCGATCACCGCCAAGAACCAGCAGGACCAGCACCAGGCGATGCTGGCCGCGCAGACCCTGGACACCCAGTACGCCCAGGCACTCATGGCCTACCTACAGTCCTATCAGGACGGTCTGCGCCGCGCGGGGTTCACCCTGGCCGAGGTGCCCCGGTGACGCCCGAACCCGGTCCGTACCAGTGGCGCCTGGACCCCGCCTTCGGGCGGCCAGCGTCACCGGTGGAACCCGCCACTCGCAAGCACAACCCGGACTGCCTTGGCTGCCGCGACTACGCCTTGGCGCTGACCCGGGAGACCGCCGCGCGCCGCGACTACTACCAGGTGGGCCTGACCCAGTTCGACGAGTTGCACGACCTGCGCCGCCGCCTCCTCGACCACATCAGGTCCCGTCATCCGTTGCGCACCGAACAGCTGAAGCAGCAAGGGCATCCGCTCGGCGCGTACAGCGACAACACCACTCTGCTGGCCGCGCTCACCCAGTGGGACGCCATGAAGGACGCCGAAACCCGCACCACCGCCGCACGTTCGCTCGAGACCGAACTCCGCGATCTACGCCGCCGCAATGCTGAGCTGGAGAAGGCGGCCGCGCAGCACACCGAACAACGCCACCGCGACGGCCAAGGCGCCCTCGACCGCACTCGCGGCCTGCGCGAGCAACTGGACAAGCAGACCGCCGCGCTCACCGAGGCCGAGAACAACCGGCGGGAACTGTCGTGCGCGGTGGTGCGCTTGTGCGACCACATCACGACTCGAGGCCACCAGCTACCCAACCTTCCTCACCCTGACAGCTGGTACCGGCAATGGGCCGAGTCCAATCAACCGGCGCTCCGCGTCGGAAAGCCGCCCGCTGTCCGCAGCCGTTGGACCGCTGCGGCCAAGTGCTACCAAGCCCAATGGGGGCAACAGCTTCTGCAACGACTGTGGTCCGGATCAGCTTGGACCCGGCCGCAACTCCTCGGCGCCGCACCCGCCCCTCGCACCGAGTCCCTCTTGCAGGCCCTGATCGAGCACAACCTCGTCCGGCTGCACGACCCCGAGTTCGCCGCCCTGCTGAGCACTGAGGACAACCTGCGCAACTTCGCCGACGACGTCGGCGCCGTGCTCGGCCCACGCAAGGCCTCCCCGGCCACTCTGGCGCTAACCGCCGCTGCCGACCTGCCCGAGCCCACCGGCCGCCTCCTGTTGCGCATCGTGGCCACCGCGGCTCGCGACCACAACGTCATGGCGGCGCAACGCAAACCCACCGGACTCCCGTTGCTGCGGCTGCGCAACCGGCAGGGCCCGGCCATGCCCGCCCGCTGGTTGTTGCCGTGGCTCCCCGGCCAGGAACCGTCGTTGCGCGAGCTGCTCGCCCGTGCCCGCGGCCGGGACCCCGAATCCGGTCTCGCCGTGGCGGGCACCAGGCCCCCGGAAGGCGCCGACGACCACGGCTGGGGACCGCTCGTGCAGGCTGCGGGCTACGACCCCCAACTGGTCAAGCGCCTCTGGCTCGACGGGCAGCCACCCGACCGGACTCGTGTTACCTGACCCGCTCCGCCCCACCGAGACGGAGACGGCCATGCGCTTGCTCGAACTGCTGCTCGTGCTGCTGTCCAACGGCCTGCACACCACGGCCAGCGCCCTGTTGAACAGACTGCACCTGCTCGCCCTGATCGTGGCCAGTGCCATCCTGGCCAACCAGGAGCTGCGCGCGGCCCGCCGGTCCGCGGCCAAGATCCGCACCCTTCGGATGTAGCCGATGTCCCGCGAGCCCCAGCGGCGCGAACCCACCGTGGACACCGCGGCCGTGCTCGGCAAACACGCCGTGCTGGCCGTCGCGGTGTGGGCGATCTCCGCCTACACTCACTCCCCGGCCATCCTCTACGTCGCCCTCTACCTGCTGATCACCGGCATCGCCGCCGGAGCCCTGCTGCCCAACGTCGCCACCGAGATCCGGCACGAGACCCGCTGCTGGATCGCGGTGCTCTGCGCCGGCACCCTCGCCGTCCGGCTCACCCTGACCCTGTTCGCCGGAGCGGGGGAGCGCGGCGTCAGCGACGCCTTCGGCGCCGAGTTCTCCGCCACCGCGCAGAGCCTGCTCGGCGGGCACCTGCCGAGCCTGTTCGTCTACGCCATCATCTCCGTGCCGTTCGCCTGGACGCTGTGGCTGACCCAGCGGTGGCGGCTGCACGGCCGGACCCAGCGCTACGACCACATCGTCCGCCACGCCCGCCGACAGGACCGGTTCCAGCCATGAACATGCTCACCCGCCTGCTCGGCCCCGGCACCAGCCGCGGCCTGCGCTCCGTCACCCACACCCCGCTGGCCGAGTACGAGGACCTCCATGTCGACTCCGCCACCATTACCCCGCACCCGGCCAACCGCGACGAGATCCACCACCTGGCCTACCGGCTCCGCGTCCGCGACCACGGCGAGACCACCTGGACCACGCGCGTCAAAGTCGTCCGATTCCTGCGCATCGTGCGCATGCCGGTGGACACCAGCATCCGCCGCCGCTCCAGCGAGTACGACGACCAGCGCGACCTGGTGCGCGCCCTGTGGATGCAGAAGATCCACTACGTGTGCGTGCTCGGCGACACCGGCCCGGCCGGGCACGGTGTGCTGCACCTGATGGGCGTGCAGGGCGTGGGGGAGACCCTGCAAGAAGCCCAGGTGCAGGCGGACCGGCACTACGCGGCGCTGTCCAGCCAGCTCACCGGCACCTACCCGCAGATCCGCTTCCGCCCGCTGCGCCCGCCGGAGGCCGACTGGCTGCTGCACACCCAGCAGCAGTGGTCCCACGTGCTGCCCATCCGCGGCATCCCCATGCCCCGCCGCGACGCCGGGCAAGACCTGCGCACCGCGGTCACCAGCACCACCCCGGCCACACCGGAGATCGAGGAGGGCGTGGAGGAGCTGATCCGGGGCATGCTCGGCGGCCCCGGCTACCTCCTGGTGCTCATGGCCAGCCCGGTCACCCTCGGCCAGATCACCGACCGCCTCTCCGCCGCCGCCGAGCAACTGTCCACAGTGGCCTCACAGGTACACGGCCAGCGCTCGATCTCCGCCGGCGTCGGGCTGCCGATGATGTTCTCCACCGCCACTGGCGATGCCCACGGGACTGGGCACTCCTTCGGCGTCAACGACGGCGCCAGCGACAGCCAGTCCTCCACGCAGGGGACTTCTCGCACCGCCACCGACGGCGTCTCCGAGAGCACCGGCCACACCACCGGAACCACCCGCACCGACGGCGTCGGCACCACCGACACCCAAGGCGCGCAACGAGGCTGGAACCACACCGAAGGCCTCTCCGGCGGCCTCAACACCACCCAGGGCACCTCCAGCCAGGACACCCAGGGCATCAGCCAGGGCACCAGCGTGGGCCTCAACGACGGGGCCAACTACGGCATCAACCAGAGCAGCGGCGAGAACCGGCAGATCTCGGTCGGCAAGTCAGGGGGGATCTCCGGCGGCACCAGCGACACCATCTCCCTGGGCACCAACGACAGCCGGGGCGAGAACTTCTCCCGCGGCATCAGCGGCAGCGAGACCCGAGGCGAGAACTGGTCGGAGGGCACCGGCCGCTCGGCCGGTTCGAGCATGTCGGCCACCCACGGCGAGAACTCCGGCCGCAACCTCGGCGGCTCCCTCGGCGTCACGGTCAACACCAGCTCCGGCACCAGCGACCAGATCGGCTACACCGCCCAGCACGGCGCCAGCTCCAGCACCAACCTGGGCGGTAACCACGGGATCACCGCCTCCCAGTCCCAAGCCGAGGGCACCACCAATGCCCACGGCGTCAACTCCGGCTACGCCGGCGGCATCTCCCGCTCAGCCAACCTCGGCTGGAACACCACTGGCACGGAAGGCACCAGCCACCAGATCGGCACCACCGTCGGCCGCACCCAGGGCGTGAGCACCGGCGCCAGCCTCACCGGCACCGACTCCACCAGCCTCGGCAGCACCAACTCCGTCGGCGGCAACCGCGGCTGGAGCGAAGGCGTCGGGGAAAACAGCGGGATCCAGCAGTCCACCGCGAACTCCCGCACCCACAGCCTCGCCCAGCAGGAGTCGGTGTCCCAACAGAACGGCCGCACCCGCAGCATGGCCGACGGGGTCACCGACAGCCTCGGCCACAGCCTCGGCGAGACCTACGGCCGCTCCGACGGCCTGTCGCAGTCCTTCGCCCGCAACTCCCAGGTGGCCGGTTCCCTGTCCTTCGTGCCCACTCTCGGCATGGGTGCCTCCCGGCAGACCGTGGATGCGATGGCCGACCAGGTTGCCAAGATCCTCACCGCCCAGGTCAACCGCCTCGCCCTCGGCCACGAGGAGGGAATGTGGCTCTCGCAGGGCTACATGCTCGTCCCCGACGCCGACACCGCCGCCTCCGCCGCGGGCCTGCTCACCTCCAGCTTCTGGGCACCGGGGCAGAAAACCCCGGTCCCGCAACCCTTCTGCGTCGCCGGAAACCTCACCCCGCCCCAGTCTGAGCACTTGATCGAACACGCCAGGGTCTTCAGCCCCTGCGCCCACGCCGACCTGCGCGCCGAGGTCATGGAGCCCTACTACTACGCCACCGCGCTGCTGTCCCACGAGGTCGCGGTGCTGACTACCCCGCCGCGCATCGACGTCCCCGGCATCGCCGCCGCGGCCGCCATGCGCGTCCCCAACCTGGTCTACCCGCAGACCGGCGACACCGAGATCCACCTCGGCCACGTGGTGGACACCCAGCGCGCCGTGGTCTCCACCGAACGCTTCGGCCTGACCGTCACCGACGAGCACAACGGCCTGCTGCACCCCTTGATCACCGGCTCCACCGGCCGCGGCAAGACCGAAACCGGCATCCGCCTCGCGCACGAGTGGCTGCACACCACCCAGACCCTGCGCGGTATCGACCGCGACACCGGCCTTCCCGCACCACAACAGGTCCCGCGCGGCGTGCTGGCCCTGGACCGCAAGTCCGACTGGCGCCGCCTCTACCACTCACTCCCCGCCGAGGCACGCCACCGCTTCCGCTTCTACGACCTCTCCCGGGAACGCCCCGCCGACTACCGGCCGACCACCGGCATCCCCAACCCCTACCTGCGCTACAACCTGCTCCGCATCCCACCGGGCGTCGCGCCCAACACCTACCGGGACGCCATCTGCGACACCATGGCCAAGGTCGGCCAGCTCGGCCACCGCGGCCGCGGCATCCTCTGGCAAGCCCTCAACGCCCTCTGGTCCGCGCCTCGCCCGGATCCGGCGCGCGGCGACACCGCCACGGTCTACGAACGCCCCGAGCTGTCCCGGTTCGTCGGCATGGCCGACATGGCCGACTGGATCGACAAGCACCTGGAGTCGATCAGCCGCCGCGCCACCACCAGCAAGGACCTGATCACCGGCTACAACGTCATCCAGAACCGCCTGCAGTTCTTCCACCGTGGCGTCTTCGGCGCCGGCATCTTCCTGCCCGACCCACCAGGCGCACCCACCAGCGAAACCCTGGAAATCGCCGAGCTCGTCGGCCACGGCGACTGCGTGATCTTCGAAGCCGCGCACCTGGATGCCCAGATGGGCGCCTTCGTCCTGGCCGCGGTCTTCACCGCCGTGTTCGCCTACGCCCGCGACAACCCCGGCCGCCTTAGCGAAACCCTGGTGGTGCTGGAGGAGGCGAATGACTACCTGCCCAACGAACGCGACTCCGACGTCAGCGGCGTCCAGCAGACGGTGTTCGATCAGTGCCTGTCCATGGGCCGCTCCCTCAGCCTGGCGCTGATGCTGGTGGTGCAGAGCCCGGAGAACCTGTCCCAGCAAGCAATCAACTGCGCCGGATTGGTCGCGGTCCATTCGGCGGACAGCTACGAGTCCAAGCAGCGGGTCATGGCCAAGCTCGGCAAGGACGGCCGCTACGACCACCGCGACCTCCAGCAGTTCCTCTCCGAGATCCCCACCGGCTGGGCGGTGATCAAACGCCGGCCCACCCGCGACTGGATCGACGGCGCCCCGGTGCTCGTCGCAATCGACGCGGTCGACTTCCCCCGGCCCACCGACGCCGACCTCGGCCTGCTCGGCTGATCCGCCAGTTCAAGATCCATCACTCGATCGAGCGTCGGACAAAATGTGCGGCCTCCGAGCGAAAATAGCGCATAGGTTCCGGTCTGATGCTGATGGTCAACGACGCGGAGGGGTCGAGGTCCACGATGATCGGGAACGCGGAGGGTCAGGCGCGACGGCGCCCGCTGAAGGAGTCGTGGTACCGGATCGAGTACCACCGGATTGTGCGTGGTGTGGTGCAGCCGGTCGCGTGGGCCGAGCAGGCGAACAACCACGGATTCTGTGTGGACGACGGCAAAACTTCCAGGGAGCGCGCGGAGAACTGGCTCCGGTACTGCGCGCAGGACTGGTTGGACACCGGCACCGGCCAGCCCGGGCGCTGGGTCGGCGTGTTGTGGCGCCTTGACGATGACCAGCAGCCGTTGCACGAGATGGCCCGGCTGGAGTTCCGGCTCCAGTCCAATGTGGACGGGACCGAGCGCGGCTCGGCCACGGCTTAGGCAAGGCTCATGATCATGGCGATCCCCTTGGTGGTCCCTGCCCTGCCGGATCCCGCACTGCACGCGGTCGTCGGGGCGCTGCCTGAGCTGTTCGTCTTGGAGACGGTGTCCGCGTGGCGGTTGACGATGACGCTGCAGGAGCACGACGAAATCACCAGAGCCCTGTTGCGCCATCCGCTTTCCGCGCTGTACCTGGCTCGGGCGCAGGCCAACGTGGGGAGCAAGGTTCACATCCGTGAGCCGTTGCGGATTCCAGTCCGGACAGCCATGGCCCTGCGCTGGACCGTGTTGTACGCGTGCGGGGCACCGGTGTCGGTCATCGCCGACCTGGACCACTACGCGACCAGGGGAGTCTACCGCGGGCTCGCTGACTATGACGCGCATGTCCTTGCCTCACAAGGGATTCCGCGCAGCCACCGGAAAGCCACCAACCGGTGCGAACACTGCCCTCCGCGTGCGGAGCTGGCCCGGTTGCTGGAGGAGTTCGTCGGCACAGCGGTGTACAGCGCTTGTTCCGCCGCCAGCTGAGCGCTCAGCGCTTGGGACTGCTTGCCACGCTCTCCAGCGCGCGGTGCCAGGGATAGGACGCCGATGCCTTACCTCCGGTGCGCGGCGGGTGCGGCACGAACCCGCCCTCGCCGAAGAGCACGGTCACCCCGGCAAACCGGAGCTCGTCGACGCTGCGCTGGAACACGCGGTTGGCGGCCAGCGCCGTGTTGACGAAGGGCAGCACCGCGATCGGCACACCGAGTCCGGTGAGCTCGGCGAGCTGGATGAGTACGTAGTTGTCGGCGATCCCGGCGGCCCACTTGTTGATCGTGTTGTAGGTGGCGGGGGCGACCACCACCGCGTCGGGTTTCGGCAGTCCGCGCTGTCCGGCCCGTTGGTAACTGGTGCGCACCGCGTGACCAGTCAAGGCCGCCAAGTCGTCCAGGTCGAGGAAGCGCGTGGTCGCGGCCTCGGTGGCCAGGCAGTGCACATCCCAGCCCTCGGCCTGCGCCAGGCGGACCATGACGTCGACTTGGCCGGCGGGACCGGCGCCGCACACCACCAGGAACAGGACCCGGCCGGTCACGGGGTCACTCCGGCCCGGCTGGCCATCTGGTTGACCAGGCGGGCGGACTCGCCGGTGGAGTTGCGCAGCAGTGCCTCCAGCAGCCCGCGCCCCAACGGCCGCCCGCGAACCTCCTGCGGCGCGATGCGCTCCGCCTGTTCCAGGAGCTGAGTGGCCTTCCGGAAGTCACCTGTTCGGGTGTGGGCGTCGGTGAGGTCCAGCAGGAAGTTCGCTCGCCGTTCAGGGGACAACCTGGCGACCGCCGCGGGGTTGATGGTGGCGGCGAACTCGATGGCCCGGCCGGATTCATGCAGGCGTCTCAAGGCGGCGACTCGATGAATTTGCACGTTGGCTGGACCGAAATAGGTCTGGTGTGCGCAGAAGCCCGGCTGCATTCGCTCGGCAACGACGGTGGCCTCGTCGTGCATTTCTCGCGCCAAGGCCGCGTTCTCCTGTTCGGCGGCCGTCATCGAGGCAGCCAGGTAGAGCATTCCGTACAACGACAGGAGAGTTTCCTCGTGCCCTGGGAGCTCCGGACGAACGCGATCGGTCGTCTCCAGGAGACAGTCGACCGCTTCGGTCTGCTGGCCGCTGCTGGTCATGGCCCGGGCGGCGCTTCTGGCCGCTCTGGCCAGCGACCAGGCGTCGTCAGTAGCCAGCGCGGAGTGCATGGCGCGGTCGGCGGCCAGCCAGGCGACTTCGTTGGCGTCGAACTTCAGCAGCAGGGAGGAAGCGAGCCGGTATGCGGTGATCAGTGCCCGGCGGGCCGCGAGTTGATCGGCGCCCACAGCGTTCCGGTCTACCTCCTGGGCGTCGCGGAGCAGGGCAGGAAGCCGTTGCGCGACGCTGGTGAAATGGGCGGAGACCCAGGCCTGCTCGAGGTACTCCGCCTGCCGGTGGACCTTCCGGAGGTCGACCGGAGGACCGTCAGCCTGCGGCAGCACCGGGTATCGACCGAGTGCGGCCCGGACGGCCAACACTTCCTGGCCGTCAACCGACTGCTCGGTTCTGGTGGCGACGACGCGATTAGTCAGCACATCGGGATGGATGCCGAGAATTTCGGCCGCGCGTTCGATCGTCGGCAGACGTACCAGATTCCGTCTTCCAGTTTCGACCATGTCCACCCAGGACACCGAACGGTCCATCAAGGCCGCGAACTGCTTCCGGTTGAGGTTTCGCCGCAACCGCCAGTACCGCAGTCGCCGGCCATTCTCCCGGGCGTCGTTCTCGTCCATCCGGCGGCTCCTCTCCTGCACTACACGGTCGGCCATCTGTGATGGCTATAGCGTAACCAGCCCAGGTCGCACATTTTGTGCAACCAGAAGTCGCGACCGGTTGGCCTCATGCCGGTCACCACGGCGCGGTGGCATGGCGTAGATTTTTGATCACGGGGTGTGCGCGAGGCGGGGAGAGTCGACATGAGCGAGTCATGGCCGGTTCCGGCCGAGGTGCCGAGTGCTCAGGAGCCATTCGTCGGCCGGGAACCCGAGCTGGTGGACCTGACCACCTTGTCCGGCCAGGTCCGGATCGTGCTGATCTGGGGAATCGGCGGGATCGGCAAGAGCGCCTTGAGCCAGTGGTGGAGCGCGCAGATGAGCGACCGGTTCACCGGCGGTCAGCTGTACGTGGACCTCGCGGAGTTCCGTTCGCAGGAGGGCACCGCGGTCGGCGACGCGATCGCGGAGATCCTTCGGCGGAATGGGGTCGCCATCGACCACATCCCGGCCTCGCTGTCCGGCCGCACCGCGCTGTACCGGACCTGGCTGGCCAACCGGTCCGTCCTGGTGGTCCTGGACGGCGTTGCCGACGCCGCGGAGGTTACGCCGCTGGTGCCGACCTCCCCGGACAGCCTGGTGCTGGTGACCAGCGAGAAGCTGCTGCACGAGCTGACCAGGGCGGGAGCGCGACCGCTGCTGATCGAACCGCTGGATGAGGATGACAGCGTCCAGCTGCTGCGTGAACAGTGCGGCGCCGACCGGATCGACGCTGAACCGGAGGACGCCCGCAGGCTTGCCCGGCTGTGCGCTGGGCTACCCGTGGCGCTCCGGGTGGTGGGCGCCCAACTCCTCGGCAGACCTCGACTGAAGCTGGCCGCGCTGGCCGACAAGCTGGCCGATGAGAGCAGCCGTTTGAGCCGCCTGTCCGTGGCGGCCGTCTTCAACAGCGCCTACGACGACCTGTCCGAGTCCGCGCGCGTGCTGCACCGGCGGCTCGGACTGCTCCCGCTGCGCGAGATCACCATCGAGCTCGCGGTAGTTGCCGCGGATGTGGATCCGGAGGAGGCAGCCGACCTGCTGGAAGAGCTGGTCACCGCGAACCTGCTCAATGAGGTCGGCGACGACCGCTTTCGCCAGCACGACCTGATCCTGCTGCACGCCAGGGACCGCGGCGAGACGCAGGAGTTCCCGGACGCGCGCAAGGCGTTGTTCCGGCGGCTGTGGGGCTACTACCTCGCACACTCCGCGTTCGCGGATCGAGCGATCATGGGCGCGGACCGGCTGCGGATCGTCGACCTCGATCAGGCGATGGCGGACTACCGCGATCCCTTCGCCGGCGACGACGCCAAAGGGCAGGCCATCGAGTGGATGGCCGCGCACCGGGCGAACCTTCTCGGCGTGCTCCGCGCCGTGGCCGAGCTCGGCTGGGACGACGAGGCCTGGCAACTCGCCGAACTCCTCGTGCCGCTGTACTTCAACCGCCGCCACCTCGCCGACTGGATCGAGTCGGCGGACCTGGGGGCGCCGGCAGCCAGGCGCGCGGGGCGGCCGGACGCGGAAGCTCGCTTGCGCAGCGTGGTCTCGCGCGCCCACACCGGACTAGGTGACCTGAACCGTGCCCGCGAGGAATTGGCCATCGCACGAGAACTGGCCGAGGGCCTGGACGGCGCCAACCGCAAGAACCGCATCCTGCTGGCCTCGGTGTGGGAGTTCACCGGCCGATACCTGGACCTGGTCGATCGCGCAGGCGCCGAAGAGGCGTACCAGCGGTCGATTCAGCTGAACGCGGAGGCCGGCGAGCACCGCGGGGTCGGCCTCGGCAAGCTGTACCTCGGCGGCACCCTGCACGCCCTCGGCCGGACCGATGAGGCGCTGGACTCGCTTGGTGAGGCGCTCAATGCGCTACGTGATGATCAGCGTCTGGCCGGTCGGGCATTGCTGGCACTGGCCGAGATCCACGCCGAACAGGGCTTGGACGACCAGGCGCGGGTTGAACTCGAGCAGGCGCTGTCGGTGTTCATCGACCGGAAGGCCGCGCACCTGCGCGCACAGGCGGATCGGGCGCTGGCCGATATCGCGGTGCGACAAGGAGACGCCGCCACGGCGCGGGAGCATCTGCAGGCGGCGTTGCGCTACCACGAGGAGACCGGCGGCCCGGATGTCGCCGAACTCGGACAGTTGCTGGACCGGCTGGAAGATTAGCCGCTACTCACCCTGGGGTGAGGATCAGGCGGTGTTCGCGGACGCCGTCGCGCACCACGAAGCGGCCTGGCTGGAGCTGGTCCGCGCACCACAGGACGTGCAGGGCTGAGGCGGCCACCATCGGATCCGGCGCGCCTTCCTCCGTAGTCACCAACATGGTGCCCCAGTCCCGGATCCTGGTCAGGCAACCGTCCACAGTGGCCACCGCGGTCACCGCGCAGCCCGGGAAACGCAGCTGGAGGTCGTCGACCCGGTCGTTGCCCGCCGCCCGGGTGGAGGTGTCGGCGCACACGATGACCGAGGCGTTCCAGTACAGGCGCAGGCTTCGTTCTTCGGTGTCCACAGCCAGGTGCCGCAGCACCTCCGGCGGAGCCGGTGGGCGGTGGTGGCGAACCGAGGCGGGAAACCGATGCAACATCACCGTGTCCTGTCCCAGCAACTCGCCCAGGACCTCGAATGAGTGCACCGGCCGTTGTTCGGCGACCGGGGCGGGCACTGCGTCGAGCACAAGGTCGATGTCCGGCTCCGATAGGTCCATCAGGTCGTAACAGATGCCGCGGAGCGTGCGCGCCGCCTCGCCGGGCAAGCTGAACAGCCGCTCGGCCAGACTTCGGAACTGACCCGCCTGCTGGGTGGCGATGGCCTTGTCCACCTGCTCCTGGAGTCCTGCTCCGTGGTCGAGACGCTGGGCGAAGCGGCCGAAATCCGCCAGGGGTGTGCCTGGCACGACCTCGGAGCCAAAGGCGGCCAGCAGGAACGGGCGATCGGTTATCGCGCTGTACAGGCCGACTGAGCCGTGGTCGCCGATCACCGCGTCAGCCGCGATGACCGTGGCGTGCCAGCCCTCGTTGGGTGGGATCAGCGCGAGACCGCCGCGCACCGCGTTGTCGAGCCACTGCCGCACCTGCCAGCGACCGTGCCAGGTCCAGGCGTTGGGGTGCAGGATCATGGCCACTCGGTACTGGTCGGCGGGCAGTTCCGCGAGCAGCCGGTCTGGCAGCGTCGGGAACCCGCCAAGCACCGACTCCTCGCCCCAGGTGGAACTGATCACGACCAGGCGTTGACCGGTACGGACACCGATGCGCCGCCGGTAGTCGTCCCGGAACGGTTCTCCGGCCAGCAGGCCGTCCAGACTCAGATCCCCGCCCACCACGACCCGGCCCGCCGTCGCCGGAGAGGCCGCGCGGAGCTGCGCCTCCTGGTCGGGATGGGTGACCAGGTGGATGATCTGTTTGGCACGCACCAGTTCCGGGTTGACCAATCCGGACAGCCGGGTGCCGTCGCGATCGCTGGCGGGGACGAACTTGTGGAAGCCGATGCCGTGCGGCAGCACCAGGATCGGCGCCTGGCCGAGGCGGTCGAACCCGGCGTTCTCGCTGGCGGTGATCACCAGATCACAGTCGAGCCCGGATACCTCGGCCCACAGCACGACCTGGGCCTGTAGTCGGTGGAGCAGGTCGTGCACGCCGGTGGAGAAGCGAGAACCGGGATCGACGGTGAAGACGAGCTGTACCCGGGGATCGTGCTGGAAGACCGGGGTTGCTTCCAGCAGCCGAATGGCCGAGGTCAGCGTGCGCGCGATTGCCAGGACGGTGCGCAGGGGGCGTACGGTCCGCCAGCGGATGGCGTCGGTGGCTGCCGGGCCGTGCGGGAGAACTTCAGACGCCACCGGCGCTCCTGGCGGCCAGATTCGCACTAGGGTAGCGGCCTCCGGGCCTCCGGGCCTCCGGGCCTCCGGGCCTCCGGGCCTCCGGGCCTCCGGGCCTCCGGGCCTCCGGTGTGACTCTCTTGATCTTACCGGATGAGCGTAGCTGACCGAACTTGGACTCCCTCACGATCGCCATCCGCCCCCGTTCGCAACCAGCTCATCCGACCTATCTACGGTCAGCACTCTAGATGAGCGGCTTCGGCTGGCAGCCGATTGACGGAGGTCGGACACTTGTCGGCACCACATCATCCAGCCAGTACGGGCGGATCGCGTTAGCTACCGCGGACCGACCTGGCCTCCTGTTCGGCCCGCCGCGATCGGGAATGGATTCAGCTCCGCCACACCATCGTCACCGCTATCGATCCCCGCTGTCGGGTGGCCTCCCGGTGCAACCGCACTCCGATCCACCTCACCTCCAGCCGGTGCCGAGGCCGCGCGCGCTGACCTGGCCAGCGCGAATCGGACGCGCGTACCGATGAACCGATCCCTGCCCGGTGCAGTCGGCAAGATCACCGCGAGGCGAAACAGTCGCCCCGGGGGGCACCCGTAGCCGCCCGAGGGGCTGACTCGGTCCAACTCCGGCTGGCGCCGGTTCGACTCCACCATGGATGAAGACATGTCCTGGCTGCCGCCGCTCGGGCCGGTTCGAGCGCCTTGGAACACCTGTGCCTGGTCGCTTTCGAGTAGGTCCACCGACATGTCCTACCCGATCGTGTGGTTGCGTTTTCCCTGGTTGAAGGGCCACGAATTTTGCCATACCCTGCTGATCTAGGCGTTAACTGGTGTCAAAGGTTGATTAGTGAAAAAGTTGGACACCAGTGTGAGGGCGGGGATGGAGGTGCCGGGGGCGGCGACCGCGGGGTCGCGTTGCATGCTTGGCCGTGCCGGGGGCGTGGCCAACGCTGATGCGCCTATGGATTGAGCTTGCGCAGTTCGGAGATTTCCCTCTGACTGCGATTCTCTCCATGGTGTGGCGCCGTTTCGATGGGGAGGGGTCGTGGCGGGTGATAACCAAGGCTGGCCGGGTATGGCAGAAACCGGTCGGCTTCTCGCTGGGCAATGGGTTGTGCCGGTGCTGGCCGCACTATCTCATGGACCATTGCGCTACAACGTCTTGGCGGATCGAATTCGGGCAGCGGGTCCAGAGTATGGGTTGCCGGCCGGAAACCCTGTTCTGCACAACCGGACCCTGACCGGCACGCTCCGCACCATGGAAGCTCGTGGCCTGGTCAGCAGGCATGTTCGCGCAGGTTCGGTGCCGCCGGAGGTCAGTTACGCGCTAACCGAGGACGCACAGCGACTGATCGCTGCGATGAGGACAGCCAGATAGTCCACCTGGGTATTCAGTGAATTGATCTGCATGGCTGGGTGTAAGCCTGTAGTGGTCATTTTTCTCGTAGGAACCTTGAGGTTCTCTGGGGTGCCGGGTGTACAACCGGAGATCTCGGATCTGTTCGACCACGCCTCAAGGAATATTGACATGATTTCACAAAACAGCTCTTCAACGCTCACTGACGACCGCCTCGAAACCCCGTCGAACGGCTGTGACGAGTCGCTTCGGACGTCACCTCGCGGCGGCGGTCGCTGCCTGACCTGCGGCCAGTTGCCGGAGCGACTCCGTACCGACCGGCTCACCGGCCTCCTGGACCGGGACGGGTGGGAAAACGCGGTAGCACGTGCCCACAAGCAGGTTCGCCGACGGGCGGCCACCATGGCGCTGCTGATCATCGACCTCGACTGGTTCAAACAGATCAACGACCGCTTCGGGCATCCTGCCGGCGACACCGTGCTGCAGTCCGTGGCCGCGGTGTTGCAGCGGTGCACGCGCGCGATCGACGTGGTCGGCCGCTACGGCGGACACGGTGGTGACGAGTTCCTCATCCTGACGCCGGACACCGACCTGGCCGGCGCGCTGACCCTGGCTCGCCGGATCTGCGTCGAGATCAACACGTTGGTGACCCGGGCCCGCAATGCCTACGGCCAGCCGGTCGCGATCAGCAAGCTGACCGCCTCGGTGGGGGTGGCGGTGCAATGCCCGCAGGATCACCTCGTCCCGGCGGAGTTGATCCGCTGCGCTGACGCTGCGCTCCTGCGAGCGAAGCATTCTGGCCGCGGCATGGTCTGCGTCTCCAGCCTGCCCAAGACCTCCTCGCTGGAGTCCTGAGCCATGGCGCGCGAGGACAGTGGGGTGCACTTCATCGTGTGCGGACTCCCCAGCGAGCTGGTCGTCACCGCCGTCCTTCGACGGTATCCGCTGGCACGGAGCTCGGTGGCGGTGGCCAGCTATGTCTCGGCGCAGCACGAAGGCAACCCGATACGAGCGTGCGTGGCCGACCTGGATCGGCACGCGCCTGCCTCGATCGTGCGGGCCGAAGCTTCGTCCACAGTGGACGAATTAGCCCGGTCGATTCCTGTGCGCCGCCTCACCGGATCTCTCCTCGACGTGCTCGCCGCACCGCCGAGCACTACCGCCATCAGCTCGACCTTGCGCGAGTTTCGGCGGAACCACGACCTTTTCGATCTGGACACGCACGCGCTCGACGGTGATCACCGCGGGCCGCAGCGGTGGCTGATCGGAGAACGCCAGCCAGGTCCTCCGGCCCAACACCGGGCCGGACCACACCGTCGCCGGAAACCGCGGCCGGTTCCCCGGATCCTTTGGGACCGGCCGGACTGGGTTGCCCGAATTCACCTGCTGAGCGAGGCGCTGCTCGGCCCGGTCCGAGTCGCCCGTTATCCGACGACATCGCCCGCCCGCTGCCACGACTGTACGGCGACGGCCGTCACCGGGTCGGCTATCGCTTGCGCCGCAACCTGTTCGGCCGGTACTGAGTCCGCCGCGGCGCCTGACTCGCCACAAGGACGGTGAGACCCTTGCGGGTTCAGGAACTGCTGACCACGACACCGCTGACGGTGGCCCAGGTCGAGGAGATTTGTCAGCGACACACCGGCCTGGACGCGTTAGCGCTAGCCGAGCTCGCCCCGATCGCGGCCAACGGCCACGCAGCTCACCTGGTGCTGTTCATCGCCGCGAAAGCGAAGAAGTGGGCTGCCGGGGACCAGACGCCGCCAGCCTTCGTGACCCGAGCCCGGCTGGCCGCCTCGATGACCTGGGAACAGGCTGAGGAGTGCGCCGAGGACACCATCGTGCGCGTGCGACTGGAGGAACACCGCCTGTCCGGTGAGATCGCAACAGCTCACTTGGTGCGCCTGGCGGAAGGCATGATCCGACGCATCGTCAAGCAGTTGCGGTTGCGGCAATCGGCCCGGACCACGGTGGTCGACCTAGCCGACATGATCAACACTGGCAGGGCGGCGGTCGCGCAAGGTGTCTGGGCGTATGACCCGGCCAGGCCCAGCGGTCCGCATTACCTGCGGGCGTGGATCGAAGAACACGTCAAACGCGATCTGGCCGGACTCACCTACCAGGTGTCGATCCCGGCCAAGACCCAGGCGAGGTTCCTGCGCATGGTCGCGATCCGCGCGTCTCTGTGCGAACAGCTCGGCCGCAACCCCTCGGACGCGGAGATGTTGGCGCGGCCCGATGCCGCGTTCACCCAGGCCGATCTGGATGACGAACGGCGGACCCGGATGCGACGCAGGCACGCCGGCTTGGGCATGCGATCGCTGATGCCGGGCAGAGGAACCCGGACGGTAGAAGCTGACAGCGGGGAAACCCTGTTGCTCCGGCCGGCAACCCATGACCGCTCGGACACCACGGCCGATGACTGGGAGGAGGACATCCTCCAGCAAGTCGACGACCACTCGGCGCCGGAAACCAGCGGTTGGCGTGCTGCCCTGGACGTGCTTCAACTCGGGCCCGTCCAACGGGAGATCATCGCGCGAGCCATGGGACTACCACCGCACGAACGACTACCCGGATCGGACCGGAGTGAACGGGCCATCGCGGCTCGCCTAGGGCTCAAGCGTTGCACCGTCCGCAAGGTGATCACGACTCTGCGCACCGAGATGAGCAAGCCGGGCGGCCGCCTGCACCACCTGCTGGCGCGGCTGAGCGACGAGGACCGTGAAGGACTGGGACTCCAGCGTTTCGCCGGCATGTTCGGACCACTCGCCGAGGGCGCACCACTGCCCGAGCCGGTGCCCCAGGTGCTCACCCAGCCGCTGTCCCGCCACGGGGCCGGAGATGACTTTCACGGGCTGGCACAACGGCGCAGGGTCGTGGTGCGCTACGAGTGCCGAGGGGACTGCGGTTGGACGGGCCACGAGACCGCGCCCTCACCTCGCCTCATCCTCGCCGCGATCCGCTGCCCGGACTGCGGTGAGGCCGCCACGGCCTCCTGGCATCGTGCTGTCGGGTGAGCAACGAGACTGGATCCTTACGGCGCAACGTGTTCGGCAGGTCTGAGGACGGGAGTCAGGTAACGCGCGATGCCTGGTAGTGATCACGATCGGCGAATCAGTGGGCTCGTCGTGCGCCGGGCTGAGCGCTACGCTGGAGGCATCCACGGTGACGATCGGTGGGCAGGATGATGGCCGCAGATCCGCTCGATCCCGACCTGCCGGTCGGCAGGCGCATCCAGTTCTTCCGCGTCCACATGGGCTTGAGCCGCCCGGTTGTCGCCGAGCGACTCGGCAAGTCGGTCAGCTGGCTCAAGGCGGTCGAAACCGGCCGGCTCCTGCCACCTCGCCTTCCGGTCCTGGTTCAGCTGAGCGGGATCCTGGGCGTGCGCGACCTCGCGGACCTGACCGGTGTGCTCGAGCCGCGAACGGTGGACGTGCTCTCTACTTCGGCTCATCCGGCACTGCCCGCGGTGTGGTCGGCGCTCAACTCCTACGGGCTCACCGGAGCGGACTGCCCGCCGCCGTCCCTGGCGCATCTTCGGGAGCGACTCGTCTTCGCCTGGCAGGCCAGGCACGCCGCGGCGAACCACCGCACCGTTCTTGGCGACCTACTGCCGGGGCTCCTGCGCGATGCCCAGACCGCGGTGCGCGGCTACCACGGGCCGGACCGGGCCCGTGCTCAGGCGTTGCTGGCCGAAGCGCTGAACCTGGCCACGTTCTACCTGGCCTACCAGCCCTCGGCGTCTTTGCTGTGGCGGGCCAAGGAACGGGCCATGGCTGCCGCGCAGGACTCGGGACACCCCGACGCGATCGCGATGGCGGCCTGGTCGCTTGCCTACGCCCACCGCGACTCCGGCGACTGGGATGAGGCGCAGGCGGTCACCTTGGACGCGCTGACGATGCTGGAACCGCTGCTGCCCGACGGTTCGACGCGACTGCTGGCGCTCTACGGCGCCCTGCAGTTCGAGGCGGCCTTCACCGCCGCCCGCGCCGGAAGAGCGGGAACGGCGATGCACCACCTGGACGAAGCCGATCGTGCCGCACAACGGCTACCCGAGGGGCTCTACCAGCCGATGACCTCGTTCTCCACGCCAATCATGACCGCGCACGCAGTGACCGTCAGCGTCGAGCTCTGCCGCGGCGGCGAGGCGCTCAGGCACGCCGGACAACTGGACGCCGCGGCCATCCCGTCGCTACCCCGGCGAAGCAGGCACCAGATCGAGATCGCCAGGGCGCACCTGCTCCACAAGGACCTGGAGACCGCGCTGGAGCTGGTTGGTGCGGCGGCGGACACCGCGATCGAGACGGTCCGGTACAACGGCCACGCCCGCCAGATCGTGCTGGAGGCGCGCAACGGCCCAGTTCGTCTCCGGCCCCGGGCCGAGCAACTGGCCTACCGGCTCGGCCTGGTCGCTTGATCGAGTGAGGGCACAGACTGTGCCTCGCGGCGATGCCGAACACGCGTAGGTTCCGCTACCAGAACAACGGTGGGTGGAAGGGACTGCGGACCAGATGATCGCCAACGTGACCCAGCGGCCGAGCCTGTTCGCCGTCCCCGTGCTCCCGGACCGCGGACTCGGGCCGGTGATCACCGTGTTGCCGGCGCTGTTCGAGCGCAAGCCGTTGTGCCAGTGGCGACTGGTGGCCGAGCTCTACTTGCGCCCAGTGGTCACCGGAGTTCTGCTGGCCCACCCCATCGTGCCGCGCCTGTCGACCCGCGGGCAGTCCTTCGAACTCGCGCTGCGGGTCGCCCTCACCCTGCGCTGGACGGTGTTCTACACCTGCGGGATGGCCACCGAGGACATCGCCGCCTTGGACAGCGAACCTCGCCGGACGATCTACCGGCGGCTGGCGGAGTACGACCAGTTCGTGCTGAAGGGCGCCGGGCTTCCGCAGATCCACCGCAGCCCGTTCCACCGCAAGACCGGCCGCACCACGCCGCCAAACATCGATCAGCTGCTTCAGGAGTTCCTCCGCGCCGCGACACGGTGATCAGGTCGGCCGCACGCCGACGCCGACGAGCGGCTGTGCGGCCGTCTCCTTGGGCCGTCAACCGCGTGTAGACGTCCCTGCCCGGAGCTTGCTGATCCGGCTGCGGAGCTCGCGGACGCCCGGTTGCTGGAGGTGCCGCAGGGCAGCCCGGCGCAGCTGGCCGAGTGCCTGCACCACGCGGTCGGAGCGAACCTGGCCGGTGGCGCCGACCGTGTCCAGCACCTCGTTGCCGAGCGCGGTGGCCCGGTCCGGATCGCCGTGCGCCATGGTGAGGGCGGCCAGGTTGGCCACGGCCAGGGCCTTGCCCCGCGGTTGCCCCGTGGGGAACGCGGAGATGGACGAGCTGAGGTAGTGGTGCGCCCTGGTCGGGTCGCCACCGCCCATGGCCAGGCCGAGCAGGGCCCGCCCGCAGTCGCGCTCGAGTCTGGAGGCGTTGTAGTAGGAGATCCAGCCGGGTTCGTCGCCGTGGCGGGCCGCGAAGGCGTCCTCGGCCCGGCCGATCGCGGCGAGGCAGTCGGCCTGGCGCTCCTTGCCCAGCGAGCCGAGGGCTCGGGCGTGCCGGGTGTGAACCACCGCCTGCACCACCGGGTCCAGCCGGTCCGCGCGCACCAGTGCGTGCTCGGCGAAACTCAGCGCGTCGTCGTAGGCACGTCGGACCTCGGTCTCCGCGCCGCCCTGGTCCTCCTTCACCGCGGCTTGGTGCAGCGTCAGGTTCGCCAGTCCCGACAGACCCTTGGCGCGAAGTGCCCAGTCCTGTGCGTCGGTGGCGCGGGCCACGGCGAGGTGGAAGCATCGCGCTGCGTGGGAACGGGATCCGGCGTCGAAGCAGATGCCGGCCGCGGTGTCGGCGAGCTCGCCGAGCGCGGAGAACAACTGGATCCTGGTCGTCTCCGTCATGTTCCCGGTGCGCAGGAGATCGGACGCCTGGAGTTGGGCGAGCACGGTCTGGACCGACGGAGTACCGCCGAAGACGTGGTCCTGCTGGGCGAACATCGCGGCCATGTGGCGGACGTGTTCGACTTCGGCCCTGCCGACCTGGCGGCCGGCGGAGGAAGCGGCGGCGTGTTCGTTGAACGCCTGTACCGGGTTGTCGAAGGCGAGACCGGCGAGGCCGCCGGCCAGGACTCGCAGGAAGGTCTGCCGCTCCACGTCATCACCAACATTCGTCGTTCGGGGGTCTGCTCCCACGGCCGGTTCGGACCGCCGTGGTCGCTGGAAACCGAGCTCGGCACTGGTCGCGGCACCGAGCACGATCCGCAGCGCCCGCTGGTAGTGCCGGTGGGGCCGCTTGATGACGCCGCGCTCGAGCTTGCCGACGTGGTCCGCGCCCATCGCACCGCGCTGACCGGTGTCGTGTTCCACCTGGTCGTTGACCCGCTCGGCGAGTTCCGCCTGCGTCAGCCCGGCCTTTTCGCGTGCCGCCACCAGAAGTTCGTTCACATCCCGGGAACCGTTTCCGTGCGCAGTTGACCGAATCCTCAGTGTAACCAGGCGGGCTGACCGGTGATGGGCGAGCGCGTGATCCTCCGGGCAATCCTCCGGGTCTGATCCGTGCTGTTTCCGGGCCGTGGTGCGGGCTGGGCCTCCGGGTGGAGCTCTGTTCCGGTCTTGGTCTCCCCGATCGAGGATTGGCCAGGTGCCAAAGAGATCGGCGCAGATCCAATTGCGGAGCGGCGTGGAGGCGAGCGACATGGACGAAGGCGGGAGGCCACTGCCGGTAAGGGGCCAGTGTCTCCGGGAGTCCTGGCACCGGATCGAGTACCACCGGATCGAACGCGGCGTGGTCGGGCCGGCCGTCGATGCCGAGGAGGTCAACAACCACGGCTTCGCGGTCAGCTGGGGCGGCACCACCCGTGAACGCGCCGAGGACTGGCTTCGGTACTGCGCACAGGACTGGTTCGAGCGCGCGCACGCTGAGCCAGGACGCTGGATCGCGGTGATGTGGCGCCTGACCGACGACCGCGCGCCGCTGCACGAGATGGCCAGGCTGGAGTTCCGGTGGCGCTCCAACGCCGACCAGTCGGTCCGGGCAAGGAGCGCCTGACCGATGACGACAACAGCTCCGCCGCGGAGACGCGCAGGCCGGACTCGGCCGCCGGTATCCCTTGCCGCACCACGGCTTCCGGACCCAGTGCTTCCCCCGGTGACCGCGGCGTTCCCCGAACTGTTCCGGGTGCGGTCGCTGTGCCAGTGGAAGCTGGTGGCCACCCTGTACCTGCGGCCGGATGTCACCGAGGTCTTGTCGCGCCACCCGCTCTCGCCTGCGCTCGCGAGTCGTATCCAGCGCCCGCGGCCGTTCACCCTGCCGGTGCGAGTGGCCCTGACCCTGCGGTGGACCGCGTTCTACGCCTGCGGGATGGCGGTGCCGGACATCGCGGTCCTGGACAACGAGCTCTCAAGGATCGTGTACCGGCGGCTCGAGGACTACAACAAGTTGGTGCTCAACGGCGCTGGAGTGTCGACGAACCGCGCCGACCGCTTCGAGCGTAGACCCACACCAGCCGAACTGGACCGGATGCTCCAGGAGTTCGTCCAGCGGATGACCTGACCTCGCACCTGCTGGCCACGACCGGGTGAAGATCGCATTTCTCGCGCTCGCGAATATCGTTCCCGCAATTACTTCAGTGTTAACTAAAACTAATTTCCGCAGATCAAACCACCAAGACGGCCTGGACAGACGTGAAAGCGGGCGGCGCGAGGAGGAAGCCCACGAGCCACGTAGCGGTAGAGTGGCCTGGCGAGGAGGGGTTCCCATGACCGCGCTGCCGACCGACTACCTGTATCCGCCGCCCGGCGGCTGGACGCTGGCGGATGTGCGGGCCCTTCCGGAGAAGTGTCGTGTGGAAGTGCTTGACGGAGCCCTCATCGTGAACCCCAGCCCGCTGCCGATCCACCAGCGCATCATGCGCAGGCTCGCCGCGGCCCTCGAACCCGCGCTGACGCCGGAGTGGCAGCTGGAGGTCGACGTCGACGTGCTCCTGGCAGAGGAGCCGCTGGACTACGTGGCGCCCGACGTCGTCGTGTTCGCGGCCGAGGTGCCGTTGACCACCCGGCCGATCCCCGCGGCGGCCGTGCTGCTCGCCGTCGAGGTGGTCTCCAAGGGCTCCCGGCGCGAGGACCGAGGCTCCAAGCCGCTGGCCTACGCCGAGGCCGGGGTGCGGCACTACTGGCGCCTGGAGAGCCAGGCCAGTGGCGCACTGGCCCCGGTCATGCACACTTACGTGCTGGACACATCGACCGGCGCGTACGCCGAAACCGGCGCGCACCACGGCCGGTTCAGCAGCACGGTGATCGGCCCGGTGGACATCGACCTCACCGCGCTCACCCGCTGACCGATCCGCCGCCGCGCCTAGCCCTGGATCTGCCGACAACACCAGGTATGACCGCAACGCACGTCCACGAGCTGGTTGTCCTCGGACTGCTTTTGCTCGCCGATCAAGCCTTCACGGCTGAACCCGGTCTCCTGGCAGCGGCAGCTGTACCGATGGCAGCTCCCTGGGTAGTCGAGTCGCTTGAGTGGCTAAAACGGTCAACTGGCCAAATCCAGGCTCATGTTGCGGGCACCGGGTCAAGTCGGATGACCGCGATCTCATTGAGGTGCTCGCGGATTACCGAGGGCGGCGCGTCCTTGGGGAAGGGCCACATATTGACGCCGCCAGGGCGGACGTTGCCGAGGTAGGTAGCCAGGACGGTGGCCGCGTGGTCGTTCTCCAGCAGTTCGGCCTGGTAGGTCAGGTCAGGGTCCTGTTCGATGCGGCACTGCCCGGCGGCCAGCAGGTTGGCCGTCCAGTCCCGTTTCCGGCTGGGGGAGCAGACGTAGCGCTGGCCGTCCAGCTGGGTCACGGCCATGGGCGTGGAGCGGGGTTCGCCGGTGTGGCGGCCGGGCATGTGCAGGATGCGCAGCACGTGGCGGCCCTCGATGTAGGGCTGGACTTCGCCGCCGCGGATTTTTTCGATCATCATCGCGTTGCGTTCGCGGGGGGTCATCTCGGTGGTGGAGTGGTCGGTCACCACGGCTCCGTTCTGGTCAGCGCGCCGGCAGTGCCTGGGCCAGCGCGAGCAATTGGCGGGCGTCGTCGTCAAGATCATTGCGGGCGGGCAGGGCCACCGCGACCGCCGACGCGGTGACCGGGATTCCTTGCGCCTGGGCGGTCAGAGCGGCGCGCAGCTGCGTGGCCAGGGTGGTGGGAGTGGGCGTTGATACCGCAGGTTCCTGGGTTTGGAGCTGGGCCAAGTACGGGCTGATGCGCACCACGCCGTCGCGGATCTCAATCACCCGGCGGTAGTAGCGGCGGTGCACCCCGCGCAGGCTCAACAGGTCGCGCCACCGGGCCGGGGTCGATCGGTTCAGAGCATCCTGCGGGTAGGCCTCGTGGAACAAGGTCCACAGTGGACGGAGCTGATGGTAGATCCGCCAGTGGCTGAGCCAGTTCCGGAGCGCGGCCAGGCGGGTAGCCATACCGGAGTAGCTCACGCCGATCAGCAGCACCGCGATGCCGGCCACGACCATGTTCACCCCGAGCGAGGTGACCGGCGGCGGAACGAGGCCACCGCTGAACTGGATGGCCACCAGCGCGGCCCGCAGGGTGCAGGCGGTGATCAGCGCCACCAGTCCGGCCGCGACGATCTGGAGACCTCGGCACAGGCGGCGGTTGGTGTCCTGGTGAGCGATTCGGTAGTAGCGCACCGTCCAGTACAACGCCGCCACGTAGGCGACGATCACGTAGGTCAGCTGGGCGAGGAAGAACGTCGCGGCCCAGGGATGCCGGGCATTGGAGGCGAGCAGCACCTCGACCCGCACCTCCGCCGGAATGGAGAAGGCGGCCACCGTCAGCAGAGTGGCGGTCAGCACGAACGGCACGCACAGCCACAGCAGACGGCGGCGGGCCTCCGCCTTGGTGGCGCTGGCGGAGATGAGGAAGAAGCTGACCAGGAAGGACGCCAGGCCGAGCACGAACAGGTTCTGCACCAGCTTGCCGACACCGGGTGCGGACCAGCTGTCCACCCAGTCGCGCAGCGAAGGCCAGGTCAGGTGGGACTGGAGCACGAAGCACGCCAGACAGCCCACGACCGCCCACAAGGTCCACCGGTGCGGCGCCCGGATCAGCTGGTACAGCTTCCAGATCAGGGCGCCGTAGAGCACTGCCGCGGTGATCGGGTGCGACAGCATCACAACCAGCCTTGCTGGTCGCCAAGGCCCTCGTCGAGCCGCCGCAGTCGCCCGTCACTGGCAGGCGCCGGCGAGACTTTGGCCGTCGCCGCCCACTCCAGGACGATCGTGGCGACCAGTTCGGCCTGCTGCTCCTGCTCGGAGTCGTAGCTGGTGCGCCGGAGCGCCCGCTGGACCACGTCCGGGTCCAGATCGGGCATCACCGAGCGGAGGTAGTCCGGGTCCTCGTCATCGGAGCGGTGGTCGTGCAGGATGTGGCCGATCTCGTGCAGGATGATGTGGTCCTGGTGGGGCTTGCTGGTCTCGGCCTGGAACACGATGTAATCAGCCTCGCCGGTGGCGATCCACAGCCCGTACGGACCCGGCACCCGCAGTGGATACGGCAACAGCCGGATCTCGCGGCCGCGGCGGTCTCCGAGCGCCCGGCACAACTTCTCGATGTCCAGTGGCGGGCGGACTTCGAGCTCCCTGAGCTCGCGTCGCAGCCAGCGCCGCATCTTGGCTTCGCTCACCGTCCGGCCTCCCCACCGTCTCTGCGGTTGCTGAGCTCCATCTGGTGGATGAACTTGAGCAGCTCGGAGACCTGTTTCCGGCCCTCCGGCGACAGCTCGGCGGCCCTGGCCGCCATCACCTGCGCCTCGGGGTCGGCCGAGAGGCGGTCCAGCTTGGCCTGCTGTTCCCCGCGCAGCACGTCGAGCTGACTGTTGATCTTCGCGGAGACCTCGTCGTTGGTGAAGTAGTCCACCGTCACGCCGAAGAAGCGACTGAGCGCCTGGATGTGTTCCAGGCTGGGGTTGGCCTTCTTGCCCTTGCGGAGCTGCCAGATGTACGAGGCGGAGATCGACACCCCGGCCTGGGTCAGCTGCTGGGCCACGAAGTCGTTGCTGTACTCCCGGCCCTTGCCGTCAAGCGGCTTGACCGTGCTGAACAAGTGGTTCAGCTTGTCCGCCAGTGGTCCTGGCCGACCAGCAGGCATTGGCCCCCACCTCCGCGTCGCTTGGCCATCTCAGGCTCACGCACGCGTCCACTGCTGTATATGACCAGATCGGGTGGTCATTGACGACAGTTGGTCTACTGAGGGTGACGTTGTTGTCCAGGCGGGGTGCGGCAACGGTCGTACCGCGAGACCAAAAGGCCGCCCAAGACATGGGACTTACCGCCCATGTCGGCATGATCGCGCAGTCGGTGCAGAGCGCCTGTCTGCGCAGGTCATGGCATGAGATCAGGCGTCAGAGCGTGGCGATTTCTCAACGCCTGGCCAGCACGGCCTGCCGGTTCGGCGCAGCACCACCGCATGGCTTACTCCGGTGGAGCGAACACCCCAGAGCCCGGCCGTACGCCTTGCGCGTGCAGCCAGGTCGGCAGTGCCGCCACGGTCAGGCCTACCGCGCTCAGCCTGGCGCCGGAACTGGCGGCCGCGGCAGAGTGGAGTGCCGAAGCCTTCGGCCAGCTCCCGCCGGACGCCTCCGAGACCGGCCGGCCAGTCCGAGGCACGGTGCGATCCTCGGCGGAACACACTTCCTTGCCTGCGCTGTCTGTCGGGGGTTGCTCGCCTATCAGCGCTTCGACTGGACCTCGCTGACCATAGTCCCGGTGCTCCCGCTGCTGGAACAGCTGTTGTGGTGGCGCGGACGGCGCGACCACTCGGGAACCTGACGCGTTACCCATCACCGTGTCCAGCCGAGGGCGGACACGCACATTGGCCCGTTCAGCGACAACCGTCAGCAGCAGACGCTCCACGCCAGGGAGCACCAACCAGCACCGAAGGCGGTGTCACCCCTGGCGGCCCGCTACGGGTTCTGGTGCGCCAGGCACGCCATGGACAACATCGTATGCACCCGATGCGGCACGAGGTGGAACGAGAACTACCTCAAGACCAAGTCGATCCGATCGCTTGAGGCAAACCAAGCGCACGTGCTCATCCCGCTGAACGGGATGGTCGACGACCTGTTGGGCAGCGCGGAGGTCGGAGCTGATACCGGCGGCCGGGTTCATCCCTGGGCGCAGAGCACGTCTCCGGTCACCGCGGCGTTCAACTACTGGTGGCAAGGCGCCTTCGCCGATGACAGTGAACCGGGCCGAGCGGCCGCGAAGCTCGTGCAGACCGTGGTCTACCGTGCCGTGCAGCGCGGAAAGGGTTGTCCTGACTGCGGATTCGCGAGTTGACAACACCATGACCAAGGCCGACTGACACGGCAACCAGCCCCGGGCCGTACGTCGTGCACAGGTCAACCGCGGGTGTTGCCGGACTACCTCAGTCCGGCAACACCCAACCCCCTGCCTTCGCGTTACCTAACCGCGCAGTCCACTTGGTCCCGTCGACGGCTCGCGTTCCTGAGCGCGAGCCTGTTCGCCATCGCCCTGACCGCCGCGATCGGATCCGTGGGTGACTCGTGATATCACGGTGTCCCGCTCCGCCTCCACGCTCCGCAAGCTCAGGCCCCGGACTACGTCACCAGGGTCGACGCGCTGACCGGCCAGATCATGGACAACGACGTCACCATCGGGTCCAGCACCTCGCCAGCCCAGGTCACCATCGGCCAGTTTGGGCGGATCGCGTTACCTATCGCGGGCCGACCTTCCCAGCGGCCGAGCCGCGAGCGCAACGAGGACGAACCCATGAATCCCATGTACCCAGCACCGTCGTTCGCCCTGACGTTCTACAGCATGTTGACCCTCCTGTTCGGCCTCGCAACCCTGGCCGGACTGGCTTACCTGGCCTACAAGATCATCCCGTCCAAAGCGGTGCGTAGGCTGTGGTCCGGGCTGGACATCCACGCCGCTCGTACCGGATACACCCGAGGCATGCGTGACGCGGAGGTTCATGCCGAGCACCAAGAGGTGCTCGACCGCTTGCGCGTCAGCGTCACCGAGATCGCCACCCAGCTGAACGGCCTCCGTCAGCGCATCGCGGACATCGCGATACCGGTCCAGCCGGACAGCGAAAGTCCACAAAAGACTGAAGGGATGTCTCGGCGGCCAAGGCCTTCGCGAGCCCACCGCCGCCTCGTGCCTGATCTGTCCAGGATCCCGTTCGCCAGCATGAGGCGGCTCGGGCTTGCCCGGCCCGCCCCGCTGGGATGAGTCGGTGGAGGGGGCTCTGACCGGAGCCCCCTCCACCCCGGCAGCCAATGGCCGCGCCACGTGTTACCTGCCCGGTCATGACGACCTCACCATTGCGGGCGCCACGCGCTCGGCCTCTCACCACACTCGTACTGCCAGTCCTCGCCCTGGTGGCCGCAGGCGGTTGCACCACCCCGAAGGCTCCCAGCCCGGGCAGCACCTCCTCCGTGAGCACCACGGCGGTTCCGAGCACGTCGAGCACGCGGCCTGGCGGCGAGATCGAGCTGCTCGAGCCCGAGATCCTGCACGAGTACCCGCATGATCGGCAGGCGCACACCCAGGGCGTGGAGATGCTGGACGGGATGGTGCTGGAGAGTACCGGGCAGATCGGCCGCTCCTCGCTGCGCGCGGTCGAGCTCACCACCGGGCGGGTGCAGCGCCAGGTCGCGGTGCCGGAACCGTTGTACGCCATGGGAATCACCGTGGTGCCCGGCGTGGGGATCTGGCAGCTCACCTGGAGGGACGGCGTGGCGATCCTGCGGAACCCGGACACCTTCGCCGAGATCCGCCGGGTGCGATACGCAGGACAGGGCTGGGGCGTCTGCTACGACGGAACCCGGCTGGTCACTTCCGACGGCATGGACCGGCTGATCCTCCGAAAACCCAACACGTTCGACCGCACCGGCGAAGTGCACGTCAGCCGGCCTGACGGCGGGCCGGTGGGCGAGCTGAACGAACTGGAGTGCGCCAACGGCGCGGTGTGGGCCAACGAGTGGCTCCGCGACACGATCCTGCGGATCAACCCGGACACGGGCAGGGTCACCGCGGTGGCCGACCTCCGGCGGCTGCACCGGATCGAGCGGCCGACCGGCGCTGAGGACGCGCTCAACGGCATCGCCGCCATCCGCGACGGCGAGTTCCTGGTGACCGGCAAGCACTTCGGTCAGAGCTTTCATGTGCGATGGAAACCGAAGGAACGTTGATGGCCAGACGAATCCGGTCCGTCCTGGTCGGCGTCGCCGTGGCCGTGGTGGCGGGATGTGGTGCGATGCCGTGTGGGAGCAGGCCGCCGACTCCGCCGATGGCGCAGGCTCGGGCGCTCTCCGATGGCGTGGCTGGGCTGAACTCCGTGGAGGCACAGCTGGTGGCTGCCGCGGCCAACGAGCCGCGGCGCCCCGGAGCCCAACCCGACGGGTCGAACTACTTCACCGCCCTGGCCACGTTGGCCAGGCACGGCCGCGAGCGCGCCGGGCAGCTCAGCCGGACCGCCGCCGACGGCGGCGTGGAGTCCGCGGAGCTGCTCGGCAAGCTGAACGAGTTGGCTGGCCACTACGCGGCCCTCGAAGGCGCCTGCCAGCAGCGCGACGTGGCGGCGACTCGACGCGCCCGGCAGGCCGTCACGACCACGATGGTCGCGCTGAACACCCTCACTCCCCACCTGTCCGGAGGTTGAACATGTCCGCCCACCGCCTGCTTCGCGTCCTCGCCGCCATGGGAATCCTCCTGGCCGGCACCACGGCTAGCTCGGCGGCGCCAGCGCCGCCCCCACCGGTACCGCTGCCGGGTGACCTACCGCCGCTTGCTCCGCACCAGCGTCCCAGCCCGTCACCCACCCAACCTCCCGGGCCAGCGTCCTCGCTGCCCGCCTTCACCATTACCGGCCCGTTCCAGGCCACCGGCGCGTTCGGTGCGCGTCAGCAGGCATACCTCGACATGCTGTCGGCGCGCGCGGACCTGGCCGCGGCCAACCGGCTCAGCGCCCCGCTGAACCGCTCGCTCGCCGGTTTCCAGGCACAGCGCGACGCATTGGAGCGAGCCAACCTCACCAGCGCGACCGACAGCCTTCCCGCGCTGCAACAACGTGCCCTGGCCGCCGCCAGCGCGAACCGCGGTGCGTGGCCCGACCTCGCCCGCGGCATCCCGGGCATCGGATTGCTCGCCGACTCCCCGCTGAGGTCCCCTCTCGCTGGCGGCTCGGGATCCGCGCCGAGGATGCCACTGGCTGCGAACCTGCTGACGATGCCCAGCCTCGCCGAGGTCTCCGGCGGGAAAGTCGTGGATCCCACCGCGTTCGTCGCCGGCCGCGCCGAGAGCGTCGACTCCTGCCGTACCGCGATCACCAACCGGATCCAGGACCACGCGGTCACCGGCGGTCGCCCCGGCGAAGCAGGCCGCTGCCTGGACACCCCGGTCGGCCTGGCCTACCGGGAGGGCCCGGCCTTCGACCCGGACCGCTTCCACCGAGGTCTTGCCGAACTGCCCGCGCGGCCACCGGAAGCGCTGCTCCAGCAACACCGCGACAACAAGGAGCGCGCGAAGTCACCTCCGCAACCACCTAAACTGCCCGAGGAGTTGACCCAGTCCAACTCCGGCTGCCGCCGCTTCGACAACACACTGAACGAGGGTACGTCGTGGGTGCCGCCGCTTGGCCCGATATCGAACGTGCTGGAGCATCTGTGCCTGCTTGCGTTCAAGTAGGCCGGGAATAGGGTCCGGCTGGAGCTTGAAACCCGAACATCTTTCGGGGTGCACCGGTCCTGATGGTGCATGTGCGCAGGTCGAAGCCGGGCGCAGGGTGGGACCTGCTCTCGTGAGCGTCTAGCGGGAAATTGATTTCTCCTCGCAGGGGAGGGAACACTTGGCCCGAAAAGCTTAATTCAGTTAATTGTCGGTGATGGCTCTTTCGGGCGCTGGCCGGTGAAGTTTCCCGTACATACCTTGAGGTTAGCCGGGGAGCGAGGTGTAGAACCGGAACATGATTTTCCAAGACACCTTCCACCCTTGTTTCGTCACCGGCACGAATAGGCGGACTTGCGAGTCCGCGACATCACCGCAACCACCACGACCGCGCCCGCCACTGAGTTCGGTGGATCGTGCTGACGCCCGGAACTGTCCGGGCTGCGGCCACCCGGTGGACCAGTTGCGCACCGACCGGCTAACCGGCCTGCTGGACCGGGACGGCTGGGAAGACGCGGTGGCCCGCGCACACGAGCAGGTGCGGCGACGAGCCGGGACCATGGCGCTGCTGATCGTCGACCTCGACTGGTTCAAGCGGGTCAACGACCGGCACGGCCACCCAGCAGGGGACACCGTGCTGCAGGCGGTGGCCGAGGTGCTGCGCCAGTGCACCCGCGAAGGCGACGTGGTCGGCCGCTACGGCGGCCACGGCGGCGACGAGTTCGTGATCCTGGCGCCAGACACCGAGTTGGCCGGTGCGCAGCTGCTGGCGCTGCGCATCTGCGCCGATATCAACACGCTCGTCACCCGGACTCGCAACGCCCATGGCCTGCCAGTCACCATCCGAGGGCTGACCGCGTCCGCGGGCTTGGCCGTGCAGGGGCCGGATGACCACCTCGGACCCGCCGAGCTCCTCCGTGACGCGGACGCGGCGCTGCTCCGGGCGAAGCACTCCGGGCGGGCGCTGGTCTGCGTCGCGGGCAAGCCCAAGACCTCCTCGTTGGAGTCCTGAAGGCCATGGGGCACAAGGACAACGAGGTCCACCTCATCGTGTGCGGCCTGCCCAGCGAGCTGGTGGTCACCGCCGTGCGCGACGCGGGCCTGGACTGGTACCTCGAGCCGGTCGCTGAGAACCTCCAGCAACTAGACTGGTTCCTCAGCATGGACCACCCGCTCATCCGCGGCGGTGCCCACAACGTGGTCGTCCTCGCCGAGCAGGCCGGTCCGCCGGCCGAGGTCGCCCGCTGGCTTGCCGCGCTGGCTGCCTCGCCAGCCAGGGACCTCACCCTTGTCCTGCTCCGCGGCGAACCCCGGCCGCAGGATCCACCGGTCCCCACCGCCACCTTCCTCAGCCACCCGGAGCTGCATCCGGCCACGACCAGCCTGCCACCAGGCCGGATCGTGGTTGTCTGGACCGACACCCGCGGTTCCGCGGTGGGAACGTGGGCCAGCGTGTTGTTCCACGCGGTGTCCGGCAGCCCAGCCATCCCGTCCGCGTTCGTGCAGCGGTACCCGTTGGCGCCCTGCTCAAGGCCAGAAGAGGTCGGTCCTGGGGCGCACGTGGTGCTGGTGCTCTCTGCCACGGGTGGCGTCGGCAGAACCACCATCGCCCTGGCCATCGCCGCCTACGTCGCGGCGCAGCACCGGCATGGTGCTGCGCGAGCCCGTCCTCGCGTCTGCCTCGCCGACTTCGACCCACGAGCCGCCGCGGTGACCACCGCCACCGGAGTGCTCGCGGACGCGACGCCGGGCAGCGGCACGGTCCTCGGCCACGTGCACCGGCTCGCTGGTGTCCAGCTGGACGTGCTCGCCGCCGCGCCGAAGCTCGCCCACTCGACAATGCGGGCGCTGCGCCGGAACTACGACCTGATCGTCATCGACACCCACGCACTCGACGAAGACCACCTCGAACGGCAACGTGCACTGATCGACTGCGCGAGCCAGATCCTGCTCGTCACCGACTCCTCCCGCGCCTCGGCCCGAGCCCTGGCCACACTGCTCCGAACCCTCTGCGCGGAGACCGGGCACGGCTTTCCCATGCGCTACCTGGGGGTCGTGTGGAACCGCGTGCTCAACGGCCTGGCCCCACCGGTCGAAGAGCTCCGCGACCACACCGAGCTCCGGCACCTGCAGTACCTGCCCGACACCGGTGCGCACCACACCCGAGCCGCCAACGCGGGCGAGTTCGTCCGGATCCTGTGGGACCGCCCCGACTGGGCGGCCCGGATCCACCTGCTCGCCGAGGCGCTGCTCGGCCCGAACCGCGTCGCCCCGATCACCCGTGACGTCTCCCGCCTGTTGCCGCGCCTGCATCGGGACGGCCGCCCGCGTACGGCGTATCGCCTGCGCCGCAACCTGTTCGGCCGCTACCGCGTCCGCCGCGCCGCCTGACCCGCACCACCCAGCAGAAGCGGAGAGACCCTTGCGCGCCCAACTGCCGCCGAGCACCGCGCCGCCCACGGCGGCCGCGGTCAGGGCGCTGTGCCGGCGTCACACCGGGCTGACCGCGCTCGCGCTGGCTGAACTCGCCCCGATCGCCGCCGACGGCCACGTCGCGCACCTGATCCTGTTCATCGCCGCGCACGCCGGCGAATGGACCGCCGGACACTCCTCACCGCCGTCGTTCGTGGCACGCTCCCGGCTGGCCGCGACCATGACGTGGGCGCAGGCCGAGGAGTACGCCGCGGATCCCGCCGTCCACGCACGGCTGGAAGGGCACCGCGCGGCCGGAGAGATCGCCACCACGCACCTGGTGGGCCTGGCCGAGGGCATGATCCGGCGGATCGTCCGGCAGCAGCGGCTGCGCGAGGCGGCCAGGACCACCGTGATCGACGTCCAGGACATGCTCAACACCGGGCGGGCCGCCGTCGCGCAAGGGGTCTGGGCCTACGACCCGAGTCGCCCGAGCGGTGCGCACTACCTCCGGGCCTGGATCGAGGAACACGTCAAACGTGATCTGGCCGGACTGACCTACCAGGTCACCCTCCCCGCTCGCACCTACGGCCGGTTCCTGCGCATCGCCGCGGTGAACGCCGCCCTGTACGAGCAGCTCGGCCGCCCGCCCACCGACGCGGAGGTGCTGGCCCGGCACGACGGCGCCTTCACCCAGGCCGACCTCGACGACGAGCGCCAGACCCGGATGCGCCGACGGCACACCGGCCTCGGCCTGGGGTCCCTGGTCCTGGGCAGCAGCACACGGCTGCGGGAGTCCGACAGCGTTGAGGTGCCGCTGCTCCACCTGGCGACTCAGGACCGGTCCGACCACCAGCCCGACGACTGGGAAGAGGAGGTGCTGCAACAGGTCACCAACACCGCGAGCCTGGCGACCAGCGGCTGGCGTGTGGCCCTGGACGTCCTGCAACTCGGCCAGGTGCAACGCGAGATCGTCGCTCGCAGCGTCGGCCTGCCGCCCTACGAGCAACTGCCCGACACCGAGCGCAGCGAACGCGCGGTCGCCACCCAACTCGGCATCAAACGGTGCGCCGTCCACGACCTGCTCACCGCGGTGCGTGCCGAGCTGCGCACTCCCGGCGGTCGCCTGCACCACCTCGTGGCCCAGCTCACCGACGAGGACCTCGAAGGCATGGGACTCCAGTGTTTCGCCGAGATCCTCGGCCCGCTCCCACCGACAACACCGCCACCCGGACCGGTGCCGCAGATCTTCACCAAGTCTCTTCCGCACAAACAAGACCGCGCCCTGGTGACCATTCTGGGCCACCCGCACCGGCTTCTCGTCCGATACGAATGTCGCGGGTCGTGCCGTTGGGCGGGCTACGAGACCGCTCTGGCGTCCCGCTTCGTCCTGCCCTGGTTGCGATGCCCGGACTGCGGCGCCGACGCCGAAGCCGTGCGTCACCGCTCGGCAAGCGTGGCAACCGGGGGAGAGGCGGGATGAGTATCCACTGTGGACACTCATCCCGGCCCCGCTACTGATCCTGCTCGTGTGGCGGCATCATCTGCGCGATCATCCGCTGCTGTCTTTCCCACTCGAGGCGAACCGTCGGCACCACCACGTCGTGCGCAACCTCCAACGCCTTGGGCAGCTGGAGCAAGCACGGCAACGGCAGTTGGTAGCGGTAGGTCTCCGGGAGCTCCGCCGCGGACTGCCGCGCCGCCCGCTCGTCGATGGGCGAGCCCAGCCGGTCGTACACGACACCCTGGCAGCTGACTGACCACAGATCGCCACCACGATCCGCGGGGCCCTGCCAGCGCACCACGACGCTGTACTCCTCCCGCTCGTCAACCGGAAGGTCTGACCGCACCGGAAATCGGTACTCACGAGCGAACGGGGCCAGCTTGACCGCCATCCGTTGTTCCTTCGCCGTGCGCTGACGCTGGCGGTAGAGCTGGAGCCAGTGCACCATCCCGGCGATCAACGCGATGACGGCGACCGCTGCCAGGTAGCACAGCAGCAGCTGAGTTTGCTCGGACATGCCAGGACCTTTCCGTTGCCGCGCCTGCCGATCCAGACAGGCCACGGACGCATGGCTGCGCGCCCCGCAGGTAACGAGGCGCCACCAGGACCGGTTGGAAGGCCGCGGTCAGCCCGGGCGAGGCGACCTTCCAGAACATGACCTCCTTGCGTCGCTTCGGCGCCGCTCTTGACCGGCGAATCCCGCGGGCGCTGAAGGCGGCTGTGCGAGTTGCCCAGGCCGAGCAACACACCGCGCGTCAGTTGCCTGACGAGGACCTGTCCACGCGGTACCGCGAACTCCGTCGGTCACCTCGCGCTCGTGGTACCGCGGTAATCGGGCTGATGGCTGAGGCGTGTCGTCGCCGGCTCGGTATCCGGGCGCATCCGGAACAACTACTGGGCGCCGCCGCGCTGGCCAGTGGCTACGCCGCGGAGATGGGCACTGGTGAGGGAAAGACGCTGACCGTTGCCCTTGCCGCGGCCGTGCACGCCATGTCCGGTGCCGGAGTGCACGTGCTGACGGCCAACGACTACCTCGCCGCCCGCGACGCCGAACTGCTCGGACCGGCCTACGCTCTCCTTCAGTTGTCCACCGGGGTGATCACCGGCGCTACCGGGCAGCTCGACCGGCGGACCGCCTATCAGGCCACCGTCACCTACAGCACCGTCAGCGAGTGCGGGTTCGACTACCTCCGCGACAACCTCGTGACCGCCGCGCACGACCGAATCCAGCGTGCGCCGCATGCCGCCCTGCTCGACGAGGCCGACGCCGTGCTCGTCGACGACGCCTCCACACCCTTGATCATTACCGGTGACCCGGCGCCCGGCCCGCACGAGTGGCCGACCCGGATGGCGCCCGTCCTGGCGAACCTGCTGCCGGTGGTCCACTACGAGGCGCTCCTGGCCGACCGCGAGGTCGCCTTCACCGACCTGGGCTGGGAACAACTCCAGCGCACCCTCGGCCTCGATGACCGAGCCTGGCACGACCAAGACTTCCTGAACGCGGCGCAGAACGCTCTGCAGGCCCTGGTGCTGTACCAGTACGGACGCGACTACCTGGTCGCCGGCAACCGGGTCGTCCTACTGGACCAGCACACCGGCCGTCGGCTGCCGGACCGGCGGCTGCGCGGCGGCCTGCATGCGGCTCTGGAAGCCAAGGAGGGCCTCGCGGTGGGCGCGGAGCCGCGCACCCTGGCCAGCATCAGCATCCAGCGCTTCCTCCGCCGCTACCCGATCCTCGGCGGCCTCAGCGGCACGGTGAGTTCGGAAGCGGTGGAGCTGCACCAGGTCTACCAACTTCCGGTAGTCACCATCCCGACCCACCGTCCTTCCGCGCGCCTCGACTTGCCGGATCAGCTCTTCGCCAGCCACAGCGCGCGGATGACCGGCCTGGTGGAACGCGTCGCCGACGCCCACCGCATCGGCCGCCCGGTCTTGGTTGGCGTCCCGACCGTCCACGACGGTGACGACCTCGCGCGCCACCTCACCGCGCTGGGCATCGACCATGCCCTGCTCACCGCGCGCGATGACGCCAGCGAGGCCGCCGTCATCGCCAGAGCAGGTGCGTTCGCCACCGTCACGATTGCCACGGCGCTGGCCGGACGGGGCACCGACATCCGCCTGGGCGGCGACCCACCCGAGCACACCGAGCAGATCCGCGAACTCGGCGGACTCCTCGTGCTCGGCCTCGGCCGCGGACCCAACCGCCGCACCGACGACCAGCTCGCCGGCCGGGCCGGACGGCAAGGCGATCCCGGCGCCGCGCAGTTCCTGCTCTCCGCCGAGGACGACCTCCTACTGGACAACGTCCCGGAGGCGCTGCGCCTCCTGAAACCGGTCCTCACCGCAGCCGGAACCGCGCCGGTCACCGGACCGCAGGCCCAAGCGCTGGCTGAGCGGGCACAGGCCCTGGCCGACTCGCGCCAGTACACCGCGCGCAAGCAGATGCTCCGGTTCGACGAGGTCGTGGGCCACCAGCACGACGCGGTGAGCAGCCAGCGCCTGGAGATCCTGGCTACGCCACTTCCGCTGGTGCTGCGACGATTCGCCACCGCGGTCGCCAGCGGCCGCTCGCCGGACGGCCCGCTTGCAGCAACCCTCCCGGGCACCTTGCCCAGCACCGCCCGCCTCGGCACCGAAGGCGTCGCCGCTGTCCTGCACGACCACCTGCTCGCCGCAACCACCCGCGAACCCCCTGACCGAACCCGGGCCCGCATCCTGGCAGCTCTGGACCACGCCTGGTCCCAGCAACTCGAGACCCTGCTGGCCCTGCAAAGCGTCAGCCACACCGCGACCTGGTCCCGAACCGACCCGGTGGCGGAGTACCGGCGACTGGCCGTGCACGCCTACGCCGCGGCCCGCCGCGAGCTCCAGCACACGCTGCTCCGCGAACTCCTCGCCGACCAACCACAGTGGACACTTCCGGCCAGAACCGGCACTGCTTGTTACCTACCTTGACCCGACATCCAGTCAAGGAGCACTCGATGGCTTCCGCCGACCCCTGGCACAAACTCACCAAGAACGCCCGCAGCTACTCGCCGTCGAACTCCGGCGCGACCGAGAACCTCACCGCGCGTCTGCGCCTGCTGCGCCAGGCCCCGGCCCGCCGGAGCGTCGGCTACGCCGCGGGCGGCCTGGCCGTAGCCGCAGCCGTCATGATCGCCGGAGCGCAGGTCGGTGTGCCGCCGGGCAGCCCAGCACCGAACACCAACGCCGCCCTGCCCGAGCAGCCCACCCCCGAACCCACTCCGCCCCCGACCGCAAGCCCCGCCCCACAAGCGCCCGCTCCACCGCCACCGCCATCGCCGCCTCCGCCCCCGGCGCCACCCGGCCTGCCCCCAGCGGCACCCGCACCGGCCCAGCAGCCGGACCCGGCTCAAGCCGCTCGCCAAGCACGGGCTGAGGCAACCGCTGGCCAGTCCGAGGCTCCAGCCCTGCTGCGCCAGCTGCTCACCGCAGCGACCGCCGCCCGCGAGACACCACCCGCGGCCAGCGCGCCGCCACCCACCCCACCGGTCCTCCCACCACCCCCTGCCCCTCAGCCAGACCAGCAACGCACCCCTCCCGCCGAGCAACCGCCGCCTCGCCCACCTGTCGCCGCACCTCCACCACCGCCGTCGCCGCCGCCCGCCCCGCCACGCCCAGTCCCCGTGGCGGAGAAGAACGTCCCGGGCAAGACGACCCAGGCGAGGACAGCGCGGCCAACCCCACAGCCCAAGGCGGCACAGCCGAAACCGAAGCCACCGGCCCCGCGCCAGCCCGCGCAACCGGCCGCGCCCACCGCGAAGATCCCCGCACTGCTGCACGACATCAGCACCACCCCGTCCGCGCCATGCCTCGTGCCGGTCCCCGGCACCACCATGTGCCGCCCACCAACTCAGTGACTCGTCCGGGAGAACCACCGTGCGACGCGACTTCTACTGCCTCACCCCCGAGCCAGACAGAACCGACGGAGCCGAACCCGTGTCCCGCGGTGACCTCGGCGCCTCCGCTTTGCGGCTATTGCGCCAGCACCCCGCCACCCGGCCGCTCACCGCGGGCATCGCGGTCACCGGCAGCATCGCCGCACTGGCCGTGGCCTCGCCGATCAACGCCGCGCTCAACCCCGCCGCGGAGGCGACCCAGCCCGTGGTACCACCGGCCCAGCCCGCACCACCCACGGCCGAGAAGCCGGATCCGGACCTGGCGGTGATGGGGCGCGTCGACCACGCGCTCACCGAAGCAACCAAAGCGATCAACACCGCCGAGAAGACGCTGACCGCGGTCAGCGCCGGCGGCGAACCAGCTGCGCTGCAACAACTGCGGTCACAGGCGGAGAACCTGACACACGCCGTCACTGGCATCACCAGCTCCACCGACACAGTCCGGCGGCTGCAGAAGCCGGGCGAACCAGCCGCACAGGCAGCCCTGTCCCGAGCCGAATCCCTGCTTCGCCAGGCAGAACAGCTGCGAGAGAACTACGCCACCCGGATCGCGCGGGCCCAGCAGACCGCTACTGACCAAGCCGCCGACCAGGCGCTGCGTCAAGCCGCCGAGCCGATCCGCTCAGCCGAGGCCGCCGCCCGCCGCGCAACCGACGTAGGCGCGAGCCTCGATCGCGCGTTCGACAGTGGCCAGCCCGCCACAGCCGCGGCGGCCACCATGCTCGAACTCGCCGCCGCGATCGAGGCAGCCACCGGCCCAACGGCCGGCGGGCTCGCCGCGGCGAAAGCCGCCATCCAGGCAACCAAGTCCGCATCCGAGCACCACCGAGGACGCGCCCGGCAACTACTCGATCAGGCCGACGACGCCCGAGCCACTATCCACCAGTTGACCAGCCGCCTGCCCGCCCTGCACCGCCAACTCCTTGCCCTGCAGCAGACCGAGGCAACCGCCAAGACCGTGGACAAGGCGCTCGCCGCGCACAACGCGGCCGTCACAGCCGACCAAGCGGCACGCAAGACATCGGACAGCGGCACCGGCCCCCGGTCTCGACCGCACGAGCACCTGGCTGCCGCGATCGCGGCCATCCACGAGGCCCGTCAGGCGCTGAGCACCACGCCACCATCCACCAACAACGCCCTCCGTGCGGCCGAGGCCCTGCTCACCAACGCGGAGGCCACGGCAAAGCGCACCACGGACGCGCTGACCCCGCCGGCTAACCGCGTCCCCAGCCCGGTCCACCAGCACAGGCCAGACGGCCCGGCCACTCGCCCCGCCGACGCACGCCCCGCAGACACCCGCCCCGTATCGGGCAGGGCTCGCACTCCGTCGACCAACGCTGGTCCAGGGGCGGCCGCGGTCCGGGCCGCGTTGACCCAACTCGGCGTGCCGTACCGGTGGGGCGGAGTGAGTCCCGGCAAGGGCTTCGACTGCTCCGGCCTGACGCAATGGGCCTACCGGCAGGCGGGCGTGCGCATCCCGCGCACCTCCACCGCGCAGGCTGTGGGCGCCAGGGTCACCCGTGAACAACTCCAGCCCGGCGATCTTGTTGTCTGGCAGGGGCACGTGGCCATGTACATCGGGGAGGGCCGCATGGTCGAAGCGGGAGATCCGGTGCGGATCAGCAGGCTGCGCACCACCAACCTCAGCATGCGCTTCATCGGCTTCTACCGGCCAGCCGGCTGAACCGGGGGAGAGGTGGTTGGGACCGGCCGGACGGGCCGGCCCCAACCTGGCCGGTGAAACCGGCGCTACTTCCGGCTCGCTTCAGCCCAGTTGGCGCCGTGGCCCATGACCAACGGCCAGCGCACCCGGCTCGTACCGAGCACCGCGGTCGCGGCCCGTTCCGCCAGCCTGGGCAGCGAGTACTCGACTGCCGTGACGTGGTCCGCCGGTGTTTCGATCACGAACTCGTCGCGGTCGAACAGGACCACCCGGGTGTCCGGGGCGGTGAGTTCCGCCCGGATCTCCGCCGCCAAGACGCAGGCGAGCTCGGCGGCAGTGGCCTGGATCTCGAAGGCACGAACCTGCGCACCGCGCAGGACCTGCACCTTCCGCTCGTCCATGGATCGTCGCGACCACGGCTTGTGCAGTGCCGCGGCGATGCACGGATCCGGTGGCGTGCAGGTCCGGCCCAGCCCGGATCGGACCAACTCGCCGGTGCGTCCCCGCAATGTCATCGAGCCCAGGTACCGCATCGCCTCGGGAAACCACGAGGTCAGGATGGCCGTGCTCCGCCGCCCTGTGGACGACTGGTCGTCCCGCAACGCGGCCTGCAGGTGGTCCCGCACGACGCCTTCGTCGGCACCGTGAAGTCCAGCCGCCTGTCGGTAAAGATCGTCCTTACCGCACAGGGGAACCAGCTGGGTGTCCCCAGACAGGTGCGCCAGCATCCGCGGCTCCAGCTGAGCCAGCCTGGCCCGCACCAGCACCCGGCCAGGTCCGGCGATCACACAGGGCCGTAGCTCGGTCGGCAGCCCGATCGCGCCGCCTTCGGCGACCCACCGGCCAGAGACCGTGCCGAACGGCCGGAACACCGGCCACCACCTGCCATCGCTCACCCACTGCTCAGCCCAGTCGTACCCGTGCCGGGCCACCGACATGAGTTCCAGCCATCGAATGATCAGCTTGGTGGCTGGGTTGTCCACGCTGAGCCGCTGAATCACCCTGGTGGCGATCGCCTCAGCATCGTCGTGCAGACGACCCTGGTGAAGCTGACGCCACCACTCGGTCCTGGACGCCCCCAGCGCCTTCGCGATGTCCCGGTCCAGCTTGGTCAGCCGCGGATACGGGTCGCGTCTACGTGGTTTGTGCAGTAGCTCGCCCAGCAACCGCTCATGCCCGGCCGAGTCCCAGCCAATACCGGCAGCATTCATTTCCGCTGCCAGCAACGCGTTGACCGAGTCCAGCCGAACCAGCGATTCCACGCCAGGGCCGTCGTCCGCCGACTCGAACCGCCCGCAGACCGAGGAGTACCGGTGTGAAAGCGGCACTCCCGTGGCCGGCGCGGCCTCGGGAATGACACCGTGATAGGCATCCAATGCCCGTTCCGTCAGCGACAAGCACATCGCGTTCCGGAGCCGGAGTCCCTCCTCTGCCAGCACGGTCGCAGTGGCGACCAGGTCAGTGGCGACCCACCGGATCCGGCGCGCACCCGCCAACACCGAAAGTGCCGCGGACGAAGGACTGGTCACCGCGATCGAAGTCGGACCGGGCATGTTCGGATCAAGTGCGGTGATCACAATCTCCAGTCGTCCGGCCTGCCGACTGGCGTGCAGACCGAGCGGGACGACGAAATCGCGCGCCCGTGCCCACGTATCGGCGACTCGCAGCAGTTCGATCAGCCCATCGCGGTCATCCTGGCGTGGGTTCTCCGATAGTGATGGAGCCGTCATAGCGGCCAAGCCCTCCTTGTTCCGGGAACAGGACGGGCAGGCAGGTAACGCAACAGGGAGCGCCTGGTTGCCGAAGTCACTATTGGTGATGGCCAGCGGGAGAAGGCGTTGTTCCAGGCAAACTCCGGCCTTTTTGGAACCGGTGTCGAGCACGCCCTGACCGCCGATAACGGCTCTTACCGGCGGTGAGGCCGGCGTCAGCTCGGCGCGTGGCAGTGCCGTCGATGGCGGTGATCAACTCTGGGCCGTCTGTAGGCCGTCACAGGTTAAGACCGGATGAGACGAGACTAGCCTTGACCAGCGGAAATGAGTTCTAGGTGAGGACGCGAATCTGGGTCGCCTCGACGCTCCTGGCCACGGTGCTGACCAGAAGCCAGTCGGAGTCCGCCGGCTTGCGCGCCCGACGGGGTGGCTGCCGGTGGCCGGGGGAGTGACCAGGACTGTCCTGGCTGGTCAATGCCCGCTTCCTGGTCAACTCCCGCACAGCTAGACCTGGTCGGGAAGCCCGATCCCACGGGCTCCCGACCAGGGAGGATTACCTGTCCTGGCCCGACGGCCCGGACAACTGGAACATCTCTGTAGTGGACCGCCGCTGACCTGCTCGAACTGCCTGTCTTAGGGCGTCGCCAGCCTTCTGGGCCGTCTCCGGGCCGTCTGGCTTGGGTCGCACGCCGGACTTATCGATCAAGAAGAAATGCGGCCTTACGGCCGTGAACCCCAAACGAGGCGATGATCAGTGCAAACCATCCGAGGTGATGCTGAACTGAAAATTCCCGGTTGTGAGCGAGGATGTGCCCGTCTGTGGGCTACTGCGCAGACAGGCACTCACTGAAGCAGGACTGCGTCGCGTGTCCGAGGGGGACTTGAACCCGGCAGTGCGTGAAATCTCCAAATATTGGGGAATCACGCAGCCAGAATACCTCTTCGCGGTGCGAGTGCGCGACGGTGGCCGCAGTCCCCCCGTTTGGCGGTGACCGTCTGCTTCTGTAGGTCGTGTGTCGCCGCGTGAACGTGTCGATGGCGGATGGGCGGTCGGTGGATCCGGGCGTTCGTCGGGTGACGGGTGCCTGTGGCGGCGCTGGCGGTGCACTTCGCGGTGAGTCCCAGCCCGCTACGGCCTTAGTGGCAAATCCGGGCGACCGCGAGTTGGTGAGTAAGGTCTGCCGCGCTGCTTCCGGGGAAAGCTCGCGTTCCTGCGCTTCCTGGAGTGCGCGGAACGTTGGTGCCGGCGAATGCCGCCACGTCGTCGTCCGGGCCATGGAGGACCGCCGGCGCGGGGACGAACTGCACGACTGGCGAGCGACCTGGCGCGTCGTCGGGGCCACCCCGCCTGCGCGGGGACGACAGCCGAAACACCGGCCACGCCGCCGCGTTGCCGGGACCACCCCCGCCTGTGCGGAGACGACGGGCTGGTGAGCCGGTCGCGCCGCTACCCCCTCGGACCCGTGATGGGACCAGCCCCGCGTGTGCGGGGACGACACGTGCTGGACAGGCACGACACAGCGGCACTGGCCGTCTTAGCATCAGTTCTGCACAGGCCGCTCGGCCGTATCGCCCGACGTAATGGACCGCACGACACCGACCGAGATCCTTGGCCTCGGCCCACTTGGCGTGCTCAACCACGGCCTGCCCTTGGAGGCGCCTCCGTTGGGTGCTGGCCAGGGCCTGCATGCACAACGCGTCGCCGCCAGCGGCGCGGGCGTCGGGTTCGCTCTGGGCACGGCCACTCCCGAGACGGTGGCCGAGGCGCTGGCCGTGGTTGTCTCCTGGGACCTCAGGCGGCCGGCGAGGACATGATCAGGACTGGCTTGCCCACGCTTCGTCCAGCGCGCGCTGCGGCCTCGTTAACGCCGCCGGTGATCGTGTCGTTGCCACCGTCGCCGTCGATCGTTTTAGCGGGGCTGGAGTTCGTGCGATCGATGGTGTCGTTGCCGCTGGAGCCGGTCACGGTCGTGTCGGTCTGGGTCACTCCCGGTCCGATGGTGCAAGGGGCGGCGGCGGAGGCGGAGCCGACACCGGCGAATCCACTCGCGACGAGGGTCCCGGCGAAGCCAAGGGCACGTCTTTCAATTTCGTGTCTGATTCTCCCTGTGCAGGGCGGGAATTTGTCCGTCTGCGGCGTGTTCCCGCCGGCGTCACCACCGCGTAACGCCGCTCATTCCGGTGAACCCCGGCCGGGACACTGTGCTGAACCTGGTTGTCCGGGTGGAAGTGGCGACTCGATCTGATGAAACAGGCGGCGGGGCGGATTGGCCGGTCCCGCGCTGGTTTACCGTCGAGGTCAATCCGCTCACCCACAGGAGGATCGCGATGCCGCGGGCCGACCAAGTCAGCGCTGTTGTCTCCCGTCGTTCCGTGTTGCTCGGTGGTGCGGCCGCGGTGTCGGTCCCGTTCCTCGGTGCGACCGCGCAGGCGGCCTCCTCGGGACCGCCGATGCGGGTTGGTGTGCTGGCCGATTTCACCGGTCCGGGAGCCGGACATGCGCAACGGCAGGTCCTCGGCCTCCGGCGGATGTGCGAGTTGATCAACGCTGGGTTGCTGCCGGGCCACCGCAGGGTCACGCTGATCGAGCGGGACACCAAGGGCAGTGTCGAGGTGACCGCGGCCGCCGCCGACGCACTGATCCGGCGGGAGGAGGTGCACGGCCTCATCGGCACCTCCTCGCCCGCCACCGTCGGCGCCCTGCGGACAGCCGCGCAGACCGCGGGCGTGCCGATGGTCAACCCGCTGCTCGCCGGACTCGCCGACCCGGTCAACGACTACGTCTTCACCTCCAGGGCGCCCTTCGGGCTGGACCTGATCAAATCCGTCGCCCGCGATGCCGCACAGCACAAACTGCGCCGGGTGACGATCCTGATCGGTTCGGCCTGGGTCGGGCCCGTCCTCGACGCGGACCTTGCCAAGCTGCCGGGATTCGGCCTGGAGAACGCGGGGGTGGAGACGTTCGAGCACGGCGCCACCGACATGCGGCCACAGCTGGCCAAGCTGATCGCGGCCAAGCCCGACACCATCTCGGTGTTCGGGCTGCCACCCAGCAACGGGCTGGCGGTGGCCCAGGCCAGGGAACTCGGCTGGACCAAACGCGTGTATTGCAGTCCCTCGGCTTCGCATCCGCAGTTCCTGGCCAACGCGGGCGCCGCCGCCGAGGGGGTGCGGGTGCTGACCCCGTGGGCCACGGTGTACCGGTCGGCTCCGCTGACCCTGCCCAACCTGGCCCGGATGCGGTTGTTCGCCAGGACCTTCGAGCGAGAACACGGTCAGCCGGGGGCCTACCCGTGCTTCGCCGCGGACGCGCTCGGCATGCTCACCAAGGCATTCGCCACCACCAGCGACCGCGCGCGGGCCAGGGACCGGCTGGCGAACCTGTCCTACACCGGGGTCACCGGGGTCTTCACCCCCGGCCGCAACCACGTCGGGCTGCCCGACGGGACGCTGACCACGGTCGTGGTGCGTGACGGCAAGTTCGTGCTCGACCGGTAGGCGGCACGATCCGTTCCATGACAGTTCATCGATCGCCGGATGACCGACTGCCAACGCGGATGCTGCTCATCCTCGCCCTCGGCACGTTCGTCGTCGGCACCGATGGCTTCGTCCTCAATGGACTGTTGCTGCCCATCGCCGAGGACCTTCAGGTGTCGGAATCCGCGGCAGGGCAGCTGACCACCGTCTTCGCCTTCACCTACGCCGTGGCCTCACCGCTGCTCGCGGCGGCCACCGGTGACTGGGACCGGCGGTGGCTCTTTGGCGGCGGCCTGGCCGTGTTCACCCTGGGCATGGCCGGACAGGCCTTCGGCCCCGGCTACACCGTGGTCCTGGTATCCAGGGGGGTGGCGGCGATCGGCGCGGCGGCCTGCCAGTCCAACGCCTACGTCGTGGCCGGCGCGCTGGCCACCGGCGCCCGGCGCGGGCGGGCGCTGGCCACGGTGGCCGCGGGCATGAGCGCCTCGATGGTGCTCGGGGTGCCCATCGGGGTGCTGCTGGGCCAATGGCTCGGCTGGCGCGCGGTGCTGTGCGGCATCGGCGTGGCCGGGGCGCTGCTCACGCTGCTGACGCCGGTGCTGCCCGCGGTCCGGGTGCCTCCGGTGGGCCTGCGCGTCCGGCTGTCGGTGTTCGCGCGCCCGGGGGTGGCCACCGTGCTGCTGGTGACCGTGCTGGGCACCCTCGCCCTGTACGCCGTGCTGGTCTACCTGCCGGTGGTCGCGCAACCCTCGGCCACCGGCGCGACCCTGTCCTGGGTGCTGGTCGCCTTCGGCGCCGGGCACTTCACCGGCAATTCGCTGGCCGGTCGCTGGACCGACCGGTTCGGCCCGGATCGGGTGGTGCTCGCCTCGCTGGCCGGCTGCGTCACCGGGTTCGCGGCGCTGAACCTCGCCCGGTTGAGCCTGCCCGGCACGCTGCTGTTCGCCGGGGCGATCGGCGTGGCGGCCGGAATGCTGATGGTGCCGCAGCAGCACCGCCTGTTCTCCGCCGCGCCGGACTCCCCGACCGTGGCGCTCGGACTCAACGGATCGATGATCTACCTCGGCGCCGGGGCAGGTTCGGCGATCGGCGGAGTCGTGCTGGCCACCGCGGGCGTCGGCTGGCTCCCGGCGGCCGGGGTGGTGCTGGCCGCGCTGGGGCTGGGCCTGGCCGCGGCCAACCGGAGATCCCCGGTGCCCAGGTGACCCTGGCCGCCACGCCGATCGCCCGGAATTCCACCGCTGCCAAGGAAGTCCACCCGGTCGGCTACTGATCCGCGGTCGAACCCGCGGTGGGCGCGGGCCCATGGTTACCGTGGCCGGGTGATCGGATCCGGCGCGGCCGCCACCTCCTCCACCACGACCCGCACCATCGACCGCTCCTGGTGGACCTGGTCTGGTGCGCACGGTGGGTACACGGCCGCGCTGGCGCTGGCGGCGATGCGGGGTCAGGTCGACGGCGCACAGCGCGTGCGGACGTTGTCGGCGTCGTTCCTGGCACCGGTCGACGAACGCCCGCTGTCGCTGGCGGTCACGCTGGAACACGCGGGGCGCAGCATGAGTCACGCCGCGCTGCGCGCGCACCAGGATCGCGGCCTGGCGCTGCTGGCCACCGCGACCTTCGGACTGGGCAGGGGACCGCACAGCCATGCCTGGACGGCCATGCCCGCGGTGCCCGGCGTGGCTTCCTGCGAGCCCGTGCAGTCCGCGCCTGCCGACCGGGTGCCGATGTCGGTGCACATCGAGTACCGCCCGGCCGGCCCGGCCCTCGCACTGGCCGGCGGCGAGCAGGCCGAACTGCTGTTCTGGGTGCGGTTCACCGACCGCCGAGCGGTGGACGCCGAGGCGGTGCTGACCCTGGCGGACAGCCTGCCGCCGTCGCTGTTCGCCGTGCTGACCTCGGCGGTGCCGGTGCCGACGGTGGGGATGAGCGCGCATTTCACCGAGGCACTCGACCAGGGTCCGGCCGGGGAATGGGTGCTGTTGCGCGCCACCACCGAACACGTCGGCAGTGGCTGGGTGATGGAGAACATCACCGGCTGGGCCGAGGACGGCAGGCTGCTCTGCAACGTCCGCCAGGCCCGCCGGATCCTGGCCGGCCTCTCCTGAGCGAACCCGGACCGGCGAGCCGGTTCAGCTGACCAGGACCGGCAGGGTCTCCAGCGCCCGCAGGGAGAACCCCGGCCTGCGCCGCCGCGGCTGCTCCGCCAGCCGCAGCTTCGGGAACCGCCGGACCAGTCCGGTGAAGGCCACCATCGCCTCCAGCCGGGCCAGTTGCGAGCCCAGGCAGTAGTGGATCCCCATGCCGAAGCTCAGCTGCTGACTGCCGACGCGGGTGATGTCAAAGCGGTCGGGATCGCGGTAGCGCTCGGGATCCCGGTGCGCGGACCCGTACATCAGGCCGATCACCGCGCCTTCCGGGATCGGCACCCCGCCCACCTCCATCGACGGCCCGGCGATCCGGCAGTTGACCTGCACCGAGGCGTCCCAGCGCAGCGCCTCCTCCACCGCGGTCGGGGCGAGCCGGGGCTGCCCGGCGAGCAACCGGGCCTGATCCGGGTGCAGCGCCAAGGCGTGCGCCCCGTTGCCCAGCAGTCCCACCGTGGTCTCGAAACCGGCCAGCAACAGCCCCGCGATCATGCCCGCGAGCTGCCGGTTCGACATGTCCTCGGCGGTGCTGATCAGTCCGGCGATCAGCGGCGGCACCGACTCCGCGGTTGCTCGCCGGTACGGGGCGACCAGCGCGATCAGGTAGCCGATGAGCCGGTCGTGACTCTCCAGCAGCCGCCGGTGCTGCGCCGGTGTCAGCACCACGTCGAAGAACAGCGAGAACTCTGAGACCACCTCGATGAGATCGGCCAGATCCGCCCGCGGCAGCCCCAGCAGGCGGGACATCACCACCATGGGCAGCCGCTTGAGACTGGCCTGCAGATCCACCACCGCGCCGTGCGCGCCCTGCTCCGCGACGCGGTCGAGTTCCCGCTCGAACTGCCGCTCGACCCACTGCCGCAGGCTTTCGATCTTCGCCGGGGTGAAGTGCCTGCTGACCGCATGCCGCACCGGCCCGTGCACGGGCGGGTTCTGGTACACCGGCCACTGGTCGATGGAGCGCAGCACCTCATCCGGCCACCGCCCCAGCTGCTGTTGCCCCCGGCCGGTGCTGTTGATCACCCGGAGATTCTGGTCCCGGTGCAGCGCGAGGCAGTCGGCGAAACCGGTGACCAGGAACATGTTCAGCGGTTTGAAGTAGTGCGTCCGGGCGGCCTGGCGCAGTGCGCGGTAGGCCGGGTAGGGATCCGGGGCCGAGCGTGGCGACAACAGCGAGTTGATCACACTGGTGCTGTCGGACATGTTTTTCCCTTCCGTTGGCCAGGACAGGTGCTAGGGGCAGTGCACGACCTGCGCGGCATAGCTCAGGCCGGCCCCGAATCCCAGCAGCAGCACCGGATCGCCGGTGCTGATCGCACCCTGTTCCAGCAGCCGGAGCAGGGCCAGTGGGATGGAGGCGGCCGCGGTGTTGCCGGAACTGGTGATGTCGCGTGCGATCACCGCGTGTGGCAGGTCCAGTTCCTCGGCCAGCGCCTCGGTGATGCGCAGATTGGCCTGGTGCGGCACAAAAGCCTTCAGCTGAGCGGGGGTTGTCCCGGCTCGCGCGCACGCCGCGCGCGCGATCGGCGCGAGGGTGGTGATGGCCCAGCGGAACAACGCGGGCCCCTGCATCCGGATCGTGCCTGCCCGGTCCTGGATGCCGATCAGACCGGCCCGCGTCCCGTCGCCACCCCACACCACCGGTCCGATCCCGGCGGTGCGCGCCGCGCCGAGCACGGCCGCACCCGCGCCGTCGGCGAAGATGACCGCGGTGGCCGGATCATCCTGGTCAACCCAGTCCCGCATCCGTTCGGACCCGATGACCAGGGCGTGCCTGCTGAGCCCTGATCGGATCAGGCCGTCGGCGATGCCGACGGCGTAGCCGAACCCGGCGCAGGCCGCGTTGACATCCAGCGTGCCCGCCGCAGGGATGCCCAGTGCGCTGGCGATGGCGGCGGACCCGTTGGGCATCGGCGAGGGCATGGAGGAGGTGGCGAGCAGGATGAGATCCACGGCGTCGGCGGGCAGGCCCGCGGCGGCCAGCGCCTTGCGCCCGGCCTCCGCGCCCATCATCACCACGGACTCCCCGGGGCCTGCCGCGTGCCTTTCGCGGATGCCGACCCGGTCCCGGATCCAGTCCTCGCTGACCCCCAGCCGCTGGGCCAGTTCCGCGTTGGAGATCACCGTGGCGGGGCGATAGCCGCCGAGGGCGAGGAATCGCGAGCCGCCGACCGGATCACAGGTATTCATAGAGCCTCCATGCACATATCACGCAGGTGCGCCCACGCGGTCGACGCGATAGGGAGGAGCATCACGGTGAAATGCGGCCCCATCCGGCAATGCTTTCCAATCAGCCGAAAAAACCTTTCCGGCTCAGGCCTTGAGAATCGTGATGGTGCCGGTTCCGGTGGAACTGACCACGCCGGGATCCGAAAGGCAGGCCCCTGCCGCGGGATTGACAATTACCGCCAGACTGGTATAGCTCGCGCCGACATATCGACCCGCGGTGATGGTCCCGGTGATCACGGCGGCAGTCTCGCCGCCCGGACGCACGGATCTCGCGATCGCGAGATCAACAGTACTGGTCACGTTGAGCGGCAGCCAGTTGATCTTGACGGTCGAGGTGGCGTCACCCAGGGTGCAGGCCAGGCTGTCACTGTGGGCGGTGAAGGTGTACGTGCCGCCCGAGACCGCGGAATCGCCGAGACAGGTGTTGAAGGTCCCTTCGCCGGTGATGTCGATCGGTCTTGCGGTCATCGTCAGTCCCGGACTGTAGGCACTGCTGCCGCCCGCGACACATTGGACAACGGCGAGTTCGGGGGAGGCCTGGGCCACCGGCGCCACTGTGTTCAACATGAGCAACGCGAACAGCATGCCGAGGAAAGGAATTCCGCGCATGACAATCTCCAAGCTCGACTAGTGACGAAGGTCTACCGACGGGAGGATCGGAAAACGACTTCGACAGTAGCTCGTAGCGGAAACACGCAGAAGTAAAAAATGGGTGACCCCGGTCGTCCGAAGTGTGACTTCGTGATTACCTAGGGTTACCGGAGATGACGCGAAAAAATCAGCCTTGACGGCAACTCGTTAGCGTGAACCTGATTCCCGAAGGTGTCCTTCCTTCTTCGGGAATCAGGTGGGACCGATGCGGTGGGGCGCTGGCCGGGCACCGGATCCACACCCTCACCGAACCCGGCTGGGTCGCCGCTGGACACCCGCTCTGCCTGATCGGCGACTCCGGGACCGGCAAGAGCTACCTGCTCATCGGGATCGGCACTGCCGTCGCCGAGGCCGGTTACAAGGTCCGCTACACCGCCACCGCGAACCTGGTCAACGAGCTGGCCGAGGCCGCCGACGAGCGTCAGCTGACCAAGGTCCTCAACCGCTACGGCCAGGTCGACCTGCTATGCCTGGACGAGTTCGGATATCTGGAACTGGACAAGGCCGGAGCCAAGCTGCTGTTCCAGATCTTCACCGACCCCGAGAAACGCCTCGCCCTCGCGGTCGCCTCCAACTCGCCCTTCGGGGAATGGGGCAAGACCTTCATCGACCAGCGGCTCTGCAACGCCATCGTCGAGCGCGTCACCTTCAACGCCCACATCATCGACACCGGCGACCAGTCCTACCGGCTCCGCATGACCCAGCAGCGGCGAGGCTGACCCGCGACCATGCCACCCACCGTCAGCCGAACCGCCACGACCCCGACCGGCTGGGCCATCGCCTGACGAGGGACCGACCGCCCTGTTCTGCGACTTCGAGAACCTCGTCCTGGGCGCCCGGACCAGTCCCGCCGCCCATTCCTGGCAACCCAGAAGTGCCGTCACACAGCCAATCGGGAAAGTCACAGATGGTCACCCACTCACGTCACAGCTAGGCCAATTGTACTAATCAACTGGACTGATCGGCATCTAATGGGTGGTGTCCGAGCGGCTCCCCGAGGGCGGACACCGACAACCACCACAAACGAGAACAGGAGACAGCTCATGGACAACACCGTTGCTCCCACCCGGCAGACACACCGCAGGCTGCATCAACGTCTGGCCGCGGTCTGTGTGGCAGGCCTGGCCAGTGGGCTGCTGATGCTCGCCGGCGCCGGCACCGCCCTGGCCCAGCCCCCTCTCGGCAACTGCGAGGGCCCTCCCGGCCCGCTGGGCACCACCGTGACCATCAGCGTCTTCGATGTGGACCTCTGCGTCGAAGCTTGACCACTCGCGTGGCCCGGTCCAACGCCGCGGCGGCACAGTGCGCAGCCGCCGCGGCCCACCCAAGCCCCGCACACGCTCGGCGGGTGATCAGCCCAGCGGCGGTTGCAGATCCGCCACCGCCGCCAAGTACTCTCCCGCACCCGCGCGAGAGCCCTCTCGTTCCCGTGCCAAGAAGTCCACAGCCTCAGCCTGGGGTCGATGACTCGGTCAGTTCCTGCACGAGTACCTGGTATCGGACCACGCGATCTCGGCTCGATCAGCCGCCACTCCGCGTCGCGGGTGTCGGAGGGGTAGCGACGGGCCCGGCCGCGCACCGGTGGCCGCATCGGGCACCGGCGCGCCGGACGCGGCAGGACCGGGCTGGTCGTGGACATCCTGCTCGCCTCACCCTCGGCCGCGCTGTGGGTGACCCGGCCGAGCCCGAGGTGTGGGAGCTGCGCGACATCGCCTGGCTGATGCGCGGTTAATAGGTCAGCTCGACAGGGCGCGGGGCCGATGAAGTCAGTGTGCCTGCCGGATGGTGGCGGTATCGCTGGTCTCGCCCAGGTGCTCGACGCCGTCGAAGTGCGCCCGGAAGATGCGGGGGAGCTCGTTCGCCGGTTGAACTCGTAGGCGAACCGCGGGTCATCGACGAGCGTGCCGCCGTCGGGGCTGGCGAGCATGGGCTCGATCGCCGCGGGCAGGCCACCGCGGCCTCGGCGTGCTGACGCCATGTCGACCTCCGTCCACGGCGGGGACCGGCCGGACGGATCAGCGGGCCCAATATCGGAGCGGCGCGGCCAGACAGGCTTCAGCGGCAATAGACGCATGAGGCTTGTGTCGGTGGAACCTGGCCGGGATCAGTTGATCGGTTGCGGTGGCGGTCACGGGGTCGCGGTTGCTGTTGGCTTTGGGGTGGTTGGTGTGGTGAACCACCCGGCGTAGGTGAGCAGCAGGCCTGTCACGGCCAGGGTGCCGAAGAAGATGCGGGCCAGGACCACTCCGGTTGGCGAGAGCATGGTGGTTTCGGCGCCCGACTCGACCGTCAAGGGGGCGACGATCAAGAGGAAGCCCCGCAGGGCGACGAACCAGCCGAACAGTGACACGGTGACCGCGAGCGGTCCGCGCCAACTGCGGTGACCGCCGATGATGACCAGTCCGGCACCGAGCATGAGGGCGCCGAGTAGCAGTACCAGGGCGGGCTGGGCGAACAGGTTGTTGACGATGTCCAGCCCTTCGGGCAGGCGGATGGCGTAGATGGTGGTGAAGGTCGCGACGTAGGGGCCGATGACACGGGCGAAGGCCCGAGTGCGCTTCTGCGCTTCGACGGTGGCGGTTGACACGGTGCTCCTTGTCCTCGGGTGCGCGGGGTTACTGGTTGCCCTTGACGGGTTGTCGCCGATCTGCGCCGGGCCGGTAGCCGATCTGGTGAAGCACGGCGCGCAGGAACTGCTCGACCTCATCGGCCGTGCCGGTGTCCGGCCGGACGGCCAGGTGTTGCCAAACCGCACCGGTGAGCACGTCCAGCAGGATGTCCAGATTGCTGTCGGCGGGCAGTTGTCCGCGGTCGCGGGCGCGTTCGAGCACGTCCCGGCGGGCTTGGTCGCGGTGCCGGCCGAACTGGTCGTGGTAGGCGCTGGCGAGTTCCGGGTTGTCCTCGATCGCCCCGTAGAGGCGGCGCAGGAGGCGGCGTTGGCGTGGGTCGGTGAGGACGAGAACCCACCCGGCCACCAACTGCTCGACGTCGCGGATTTCCGGGCTCTGTGGAGGATTGCCGTAGGCGGCCTCGACCGTGGCGATCAGGAGCCGGGTCTTGTCCGGGAACCGCCGGTAGACGGTGGCCCGGGTGACCCCGGCCCGCCGGGCGACCTGCTCGATGCTGGTCGCCTCCGCGCCGCGCTCGATCAACAGTTCCAGCGCGGCGCCCAGGATCGCCGCATCGGCTTCCTTGCTCCGCGGACGGCCAGGAGCACGGTCATCGGTTCCCATACTCGTTACAATACAGTGCAGCTCTGTATCGAAAGAAAGTGGGCTGTGCGCTTCGCGTTGTCCGCGCCTCACCCTGGCCGAACGCACCGGCGGCAACTACCGCCTCTACCAGCCCGTTGGTCACCCGCATCCACTCCTTGATCAGCCTTGCTCTGCACATCTCGCCCGACCTGCCGTTCCTGTGAGAGGAACCGTGGCTGCGGATTGCGGCCAGAGCCACAACGGCGCACGCTGGTGCCACTGGACTCCGCGGAGGTGGTGACGTGGCACGTCCGCGCTTGCCCGACCTGGAACCGCAGCAGGTGCGGATGCTGTACGACTTGGTGCTGGCCAACGCCGACCAACTACTGAGCGCCGCCGAGCTGCTGCTGAAGAGCGGGAAGGTCGGCCTGGCGCGTTCCCTGGCGATCCTGGGCCTGGAGGAGTCGGGCAAGGCGATCGCCATCCACGAGCGCCGAGTGGCGATCGCCTTCTGCCCGGAAGGCGAGCCGTTCGTCAATGCGGGCTTGCGCAACCTGTGGTCGAACCACCGGCTGAAGTTGATGGCCGTGCGTGACTTCCTCGTGCGGGAACAGCACTGGTTCGCCACCAACCCGCCCCAGCCACACGAGCTGCTGCTCGGGGAGACGGATGTCTACCTGGAAACGCTGGAAACCTGGGCCAAAGAGGACGACGAGCACAAGCAGCGCGGCTTCTACGTGGATGTCGACCCCGCGACCGGCAACATTCACCGCCCGAGCGATGCCCAGGACGAGGAGGCCGTTCGGGGTGTCCTGGCTGCCGTGCACCAGATCGGCTGGCAGTTGCGGCTCGCTGATCACATCGAGGCAAAAGGGCAGCAAGATGTCGCGGACGCAGGTGGCACGATTCTGCGCAACGACAGTTACCGCCTGCGGTTGCCGGACGACGCTGAGCTCGACGTGTTCGCGACGCTGGGCCAGCTCGGCTACGAGGCGCAGACCCGAGAGCTGCTGCACATGGTGTCCGATATCGAGGAACTGCGAAAAGACTCCGGTCCGGCGGCCGACGTCTGAGCGCAGCGTTGACGGTGGGCAATACCGGTCCCTGTCGCTCACAGGACACTGAACGCCGACTAGCGCTTAGTTGAGTTTCTGAAAGGACTGGCCGATGGCGACCATGCAGCCTTGAAACGTTGGTCGGCACATCGTTGGTGCAGCGTGGCCAGGTAAGAGGAGCGGTCCAGTTCGACGCGCCGTCCACGATCAACTGCATGTTTTCCAACAAGCTTGTAGGTGTGAGCGTCGGCCAGCGGTCCGGCTTCAGCGCGGTCCGCGCCGCCCGACAGACACAGCCGGCGGTGGGGGACCTGGTCCGGGTCCACCTCGGAGCACCAGAGGGAAGTTGGTTGTGGCGGCCGGAGTTCGCCCACGTGCCGCTGTGCGTTTCATACCAACGCTTGGCCCGCCACAAGACCCTGCACCGTGCCACTGGGCCGTGGATGCTCGACTCCGGCGCCTACACCGAGGTTGGCAGGTTCGTCGGTTGGCGAACCACCCCAGAGCAGTACGCCGATGCCGTGCACCGTTACGTCGAGGAGGTAGGCGGCCTGACCTGGGTCGCGCCACAGTCGTGGATGTGCGAACGGGAGGTGCTGGCCAAGACCGGGCTCAGCATCGATGACCACATGCGGGCCACCGTGGCATCGGTGCTACGGATGCGGGAGCTACTGGCCGGCGTGGCCCTGGTGGCGCCGGAGATTCAGGGCTGGACCGTGGCCCAGCGCAGAAGGTGTTGGGGCTACTACGAAATCGAGGGAATCTACCTGACCGACGAGCCCATCGTGGGACTCGGCTCGGTGTGCGGACTGCAACGGAGCATCCCCATCCAGCTCCTCATCCGCGAGTTCGCCGAGGCTGGAATTCGCCTGCACACCTTCGGTTTCAAGACGACGGCGCTCGTCGAAGAGGCCCAGCACATTGCCAGCTCGGACTCGATGGCCTGGTCCAAGCAAGCACTTCATTCGCCGCCGATGGCCGGGCACAACCACCTGCACTGCGTCTCGTGTCCGGAGTACGCGCTGCGCTGGTACGACGATCTGATCCACCGTCCGGTTAAGACGAAGCTCGCTGCGGTCCTTTGAGGACGTAGCTGCTGGCCTTCGCGCGATCAACCGACAACGGGGAACGGTATGTGACTGACCAGACCCGGTACCGACGGCGACGTCCACGATCCATCCCACCTCAGGCCGCGACGTTCCCGGCCAGGGCCAGCTTTCGTGCTGTCGCCGGGGGGAACAGGGCGTCGGCGGCAAGCCGGGCGCGGTGGTGGCTGCAGGGCATGAGGTGCGCGTAGGTGCGCAGGGTGAACGCCTCAGAGGCGTGGCCGAGGTACTCCGCCAGCTCCTTGATGCTCACGCCCCGGGCGAGCATGTGCGAGGCGAAGAGGTGCCGTAGCGCGTCAGTCCGTCCTGGAAGCGGCCGTAGTCCAGGCTTGAGCGGACGAACCCACGCTTCCAGTGGCCCTTGTTGAACGTGGTGCCGTTCAACGGACTGCCGCTGGCGGTGGTGATGAGAAGGTTGGCGGTTTCGGTTTCCTTGCCATCCCGTTCTGCCCACGGCAAAGTCACCCGTACCGGAGGGAACAGCTCCATGTGACAGTCAGCCTGTTCCAGGACGCCCATCCCAATCGGGACGCTCCTGGTCTTGTGGCCCTTGGGCAGCTTGAAGTATGTGACTCTGTTCTTGGTCAAGAGCTGCCGATTGCAGTGGTACACCATGAGTTCGCGGTCGATGTCGTCCGGACAGAAGGCGAAGATCTCGCCTTGGCGTAGGCCAAGGCCCGCGCCAACCGGCACGACGATCATGCTCCGAGCAGGCAGTGCGGCCTGGATGCTGTGCATCTTCGCCCCAGACCAGGGGCGGATCTTCTCCTTGACCGGCTTGGGCTTTGAGATCGACTTGCTGTGGAAGGGATTCTTGGCGATTTTTCCTTCGTCGAAGGCGGCTTCCATCATCGCCGAGGCCGCGGCCCACACCTGAGCCTGGAAGTTGACCGAGATGCCGTCTTCGTGGTTCACCCAGGCAAGCCAGTCCCGGATAACGTCGGCGTCGATGTTCTCGAGGTACTTGTGGCCCATGAACGGATAGATGTGCTGTTTGAACATACCGCCGATGGTGAGTTGGCTCGACTCGTCCAGGGAGCGGCCCTTGAGGTAGTTCGGACCGTAGGCGTCCACGCGGACCTTCCCCGCGTCCGGTGATCGGTAGGTCCTGGCCAAGAGATCGTTCTCGACCTTGGTCTTGAACTCCTTGGCCTTGCCGAGGTTGTTGTCGGGGAAGCTTTTGGAGCGTTCCTGGCCGTCGGGATCCTCGTAGCGAACCCGGTGCCGGTCGCCCAGCCCGTAGCGTTCCGTCTTCTCGCGCAGTGGCTTTCCGTTGGTGCCAAACAGTACTTGGCCAGTAGCCGGATCCTTCTTGTCTCGCCACCAACGGTCTTGTATGTGTGCCAAGGTCATCCCTGTTCTGTCTCCGGCTCGTGAGGCCGGTGAGCACTGTCGGACCGTTCGCGGTGGCTGATCGCGGCCAGCCACGCCCGGACGTCCTCCGGGGCGTAGCGGACGTGCTTGCCGATCTTCCGCCAGGCTCGCCCCCAGGTACCGCATGGCATCGGGAAACCACGAGGTCATGACGGCCGTACCCCGCGGGCCCGTGGACGACTGGTCATCCCGGAGGGCGGCCTGCAGGTAGGCCCTGACGACGCCTTCGTCGGTGCAGTGAAGGTCGGCCACTCGCCGGTACAGGTTGTCCTGGCCACACAAGGGGATCAGTTGGGTGTCCCCGGACAGGTGCGCCAACATCCGCGCCTCCAGCTGAGCCAGCCTGGCTCGCACCAGCGTCCGGCCAGATCTGGCGACCACGCAGGGCCGCAGCTCGATCGGCAGCCCGATCGCGCCGCCTTCGGCGACCCACCGGCCCGTGACAGTGCCGAACGGCCGGAACACCGGCCACCACCTGCCGTCGGCCACCCACCGCTCGGCCCAGTCGTACCCGTGCTGTGCCACCGACTTCAGCTCCAACCACCGGATGATCAGCTTGGTGGCGGGGTTGTCCACGCTGAGCCGCTGGATCACCCGGGTGGCGATCGCCTCGGCATCGTCGTGGAGGTGATTTTGCTGAAGCTGGTGCCACCACTCGGTTCTGGTTGCCCCTAGCGCCTTCGCGATGTCCCGATCGAGCTTGGTCAGCCGCGGGTACGGGTCGCGTTTGCGCGGCTTGTTCAGTAGTTCACCCAGCAACTGCTCATGCCTGGCTGAGTTCCAGCCGACACCGGCGGCGTTCATTTCCGCTGCCAGCAACGCGTTGACCGAGTCCAGCCGAACCAGCGCTTCCACGGGAGGGCCGTCGCCAGTTGACTTGAAGCGCTCACACACCAACGCATACCGATGCGAGAGCGGCACTTCCTTGCTCGGCACCGCTTCGGGAACGACACCGTGGTAGGTCTCCAACGCCCGTTCGGCCAGTGCGTAGCCGCAGCGCAGCCCGGAGGCGGAGCCCTTCCTGGGCCAGCACGGTCGCCGTGGCGACCAGATCGGCGGCGACCCAACGGATCCTGCGCGCTCCCGCCATCACCGACAAGGCCGCGGAGGACGGACTGGTCACCGCGATCAACGTCGGACCGGGTATGTTCGGATCCAGCGCGGTGATCACGATCTCCAGCCGCCCTGCCTGGCGGCTGGTGTGCAGGCCCAGCGGCACGATGAAATCTCGCGCTTGAGCCCACGTGTCGGCAACTCGCAGCAGTTCGATCAGCCCATCGCGGTCATCTTGGCGTGGGTTCTCTGATAGTGATGGAGCCGTCATAGCGGCCACCCCTCCTTGTTCCGGGACAGGACGGGCAGGCAGGTAACGCGCGCGTGCGGGTGGTTCCCGCGTCACTGGTGGGAGCGCGGCGGTTGCCATGGACCAAGCGGAGCGCGAGTTAGTACGACAACAACAGGTTGTGATGTGCGCGTCTTCTGTGGTGGCTGATTTGGGCACGGGCTTGGCTTGTTCGCCGCCAAGTCGACCAGTGCAGGATGTGGTCGACAGTGTGGTCAAGCCGGGTGGCGAGCCGGTTCCATAGCCGACGGATCTCGTTGATGGACAACGGAATCAGCGGTTGGCCGACGCCGACCGCGAAGCCCCTTTTTTGGCGATCTCGCGAGTGATCACCAAAAAGGCCAGGGCAGTCATCGACAGTGTGATGTGCCGGTACCAGGCCTGGTAGCCGCGGACCTGGTAGTGATCCAGGCCGGTCTCGTTCTTCGCGGTCTGGAAGCACTCCTCGACCGCCCATCGGGCGCCCGCGACGCTCACCAAGCGTTGCAGCGTGGTGCCGACCGGGCCGAAGCAGATGTAGTAAGCGATATCGGACGGATCGGCGATGCTCCGCCTCGCCAACAGCCAGTGGCCCCATCCCGGTCTGCGCAGCGGCCGGATGTCGACTGCTGCCCAGTCCGACATCCTCGCTCCTTTCGTCCCCGCGCCGGAGGAAAGCCTTTCCCATGCCGTGTCGGGCAGCTGGGTGATCAGGCGGTGGACACGCACCTTCAACAGGTCGAACGACACCGCCATCGCGTTCTTCGGCACCGCCACCACGTGCGGGACCTCGAGACCTTCCAGCCACAGACGGAACATCGTGTCGTTGCCGTAGAGTTCGTCCGCGGTCACCCACCCGAACGGCACCCCGGCTTCCAGCGCGCGTTCGATCATGCGCCGGGCGAGCATTTGCTTGGTGGCAAACCCGACCTCGTCACCGATTCCCGCCGCCCGGCAACGATCCCGGTCCTCGGTCCATGACTTGGGCAGGTACAACTCCCGGTCGATCAACGCCCGCCCACGAGGCGAGGCATAGGCCAGGAACACGCCGATCTGCGAGTTTTCGATTCGTCCTGCTGTCCCGGAGTACTGACGCCCCACCCCGGCGGATTTGGTGCCCTTCTTCAGGAAACCGGTCTCATCCACGATCAGCACACCGTCCTCGGCGTCACCGATCGCCTCGACCACCGCAGCGCTCACGTCATCGCGCAGCCCATCGGTGTCCCAGGCGTAGAAGTTCAACAGGCGCTGCATGCCCTCCGGGCCGCTGTCGCCAGCGGCCTCCGCCAGCGTCCAACCGTTCTTCCGCTCCACCTCGGAGAGCAGACCCTTGACATACCAACGCATCCGCCGCCGTGACTCCACACGAGGAAACCGCCCCGCGAACCGACCCAAGAACGCGTCGAACGCCGCCGACCACCCCGCCACCAACTCCACCGACACAGAGATCAACTACCAGATCCCGACGACAGATCACAACCTGTCGTTGTCGTATTAGTAGTCAGTTCAGAATGAGCTCGCGTGTCGGCTTTGCCGGTGCGGCAAGGTGTTCCAGGATCGCCTTGTGCGTGAGGAGGTCTTGACCGACGAGTTGTGGGCTCGACTGGAGCCGCTGATCCCGGTGCGTCCGAGGCGCTTTCGCCATCCGGGGCGCAGGCGTGCCGACGACCGGGCCGCGCTGGAGGGGATCCTGTACGCGGTGCGCACCGGCATCGGGTGGAACCGGCTGCCCACCACACTGTTCGGTGCCTCGGGCGCCACCTGTTGGCGACGGCTGACCGAGTGGCACGAGGCCGGGGTGTGGCAGCAGGTGCACGAACGCCTGCTCGCCGAGCTGCGCGCGGCCGGGCTGCTGGACCTCTCCGCCATGCTGGTCGACTCCACCCACCTGCGCGCCCTCAAAGGGGGGACCACACGGGGCCGAGCCCGGTCGACCGGCGCAAGCCCGGCTCCAAGCACCACCTGATCACCGACGCCACCGGCATCCCCCTGGTCGTGACTCTGACCGGCGGCCACCGCAACGACGTCACCCAGCTGATCCCGCTGATCGACGCCATTCCGCCGATCCGTGGCGTGGTCGGCAAGCCCAGACGCCGACCGCGCCGGCTCTACGCCGACCGCGGCTACGACCACGACAAGTACCGCCGCCTGGTCCGCGCACGCGGCATCACCCCGGTCATCGCCCGCCGCGGAGTCGAACACGGCCTCGGTCTGGGCACACTCCGCTGGCCGGTGGAGCGCACCTTCGCCTGGCTCAAGGGCTTCCGTCGACTCCGAGTCCGCACCGAGCACAGAGCCGACGTCCACCAAGCGATGCTCAGCCTGGCCTGCTCGATCATCTGCCTACGAAAACTCATTTTGAACTGATCACTTAGTGCGGCCGCCAGCCGGAGGCTTCCGGCCAGCAGTCGGCTGGCCTGGCGCTGGAGCACTCAGCTCCGCGACTTCGATACCGGCCCGAGTAAGATCAACACTGGGGCCGTCCCTGGGCCGTCTGATGACGGGTCCTGACGAGACCTGACGGCCTCTACCAGGGCAAATGGAGCACCGTGGGCCCTTGGTTCACGTGGTCCGAAATCGAGTGCGTTTCGGTTGTGATCATGACCGGTCGAGTGCCGGTTTCGGGCGAGTTGGCGGGGGCTCGGTGAGAATGGGCTTGAGTTTCCACCTGCTGGAAGGTTCAGGCTGCTCCTCGTGAACGACGAAGACGAGCTGTTCACCATCGGACAGCTCTCCCGCAGCACCGGTCTGTCGACCAGGACGATCCGGTTCTGGTCCGACAGCGGACTGTTGCCGCCCACCGCCAGGTCCTACGGGGGTTACCGGCTCTACGACGCGGCCGCGGTCGGCCGGCTTGAGCTGGTGCGCACCCTGCGTGAGCTGGGGATGGACCTGGACACGGTGGCCAAGGTGCTGGCCGAGCAGGTCACGGTGACCGATGTGGCGCGGACGCATGTGACCGCGCTGGATGCCGAGATCCGCACCTTGCGGGTGCGGCGGGCGGTGCTGCGGGCGGTCGTTCGACGTGGCGGAACTACCGAGGAGATGAAACTCATGCACGAACTGGCGCGACTGTCCGCGGGGGAGCGGCAGCGCATCCTGGACGAGTTCGTCGAGCGCGCGTTCGACGGCACCGACCCGGCGGCACCCGGGGCTGGGCTCGCGGACTCCATGCGGCAGCTGCCTGCCGAGCTGCCCGACGATCCCACCGATGAGCAGGTCAACGCCTGGGTGGAGCTGGCGGAGCTGGTGCGGGACGAGGACTTCCAGCGCCGGGTCCGGGAGATGGCGGTGGCCGGGTCCGAGCAGGCCGGGCAGCAGTCGCCGGACTTCGGCATCACGCCGGAACTGGTGGTGGAGCACGCGGGTGCGGCGCTGGCCGCCGGGGTCGCGCCGGACGCGCCGGAGGCCGCGGCCTACCTGGACCGGATCGCGCCCAAGCTGCCCGCGGCCGAGCGGGCCGGGGTGGCTGATCAGCTGGCCACCTTCACCGACCGCAGGGTGGAGCGGTACTGGCACCTGCTGGGCGTGCTCAACGGGTGGCCGCCCCGGCCGGCCGGTCCCGCGGTGCCCGCCTTCGAATGGGTGATCGCCGCGCTGCGCGCCTCGCACTGATCGAATGATCCGCCCCGGTCCGGGAACTTTTCCGGACCGGGGCGGGTTGCATCACGGCATGAGGACGATGCGTGCGGTGGTGCTGGACGGGCCGGGTCCGGTGGAGGCGCTCCAGCTGCGTGAGGTGCCGGTGCCGGAGGCCCGGGACGGCTGGGTGCGGATCAAGGTGGAGGCCTTCGGGCTCAACCGTTCCGAGCAGCACCTGCGCACCGGATTGGCCGCCAACCCGGTGTTTCCGATCATTCCCGGCATCGAGGCGGTGGGCACCGTGGACGCCGCGCCGGGTGGTGAGTTCGAGCCGGGCCAGCCGGTGGTGGCGATGATGGGTGGCATGGGCCGGGCCTTCGACGGTGGCTACGCCGAGTACACCCTGGTGCCCGCGAGCAGTGTCATCCCGGTGCGGACCAGCCTGGACTGGGCCACCCTCGGCGCGCTGCCGGAGATGCTGCAGACCGCGCACGGCTCGCTGCACACCGGCCTGGCGATCCAGCCCGGCCAGAGCTTCCTGGTCCGCGGCGGCACCTCCTCGGTGGGCGTGGCGGCCGCGGTGCTGGCCAAGGAGCACGGGCTGGAAGTGTTGTCCACCACCAGGAAACCGGCCAAGCTGGACGCGTTGCGCGACCTCGGCGTCGACCACCCGATCCTCGACGACGGCCGGATCGCCGCCCAGGTAAGGGAGATCCGGCCGGAGGGCGTGCACGCGGCGCTGGAGCTGGTGGGCACCAACACCCTGCCGGACACCTTGCGCGCCACCGGAAAGCACGGCACGGTCTGCTTCACCGGCATGCTCAGCGACCAGTGGACCATCCCGGACTTCTACCCGATGGACTACCTGCCCAACGGCGTCCGCCTCACCGCCTACGGCGGCGAGAGCAGCGACCTGCCACAGGCCGACCTCCAGCGCTACCTGGAACTGATCGAGGCCGGGACGCTGCCGGTGCGCATCCACCGGGTGTTCGCGCTGACCGAGATCCGCGAGGCCCACCAGCTGATGCAGGACGGCGGCGCGGTGGGGAAACTCGTGGTCAGGGTTGGTCTCCAGTAGGCGGTGGCGGCCGCGCTGCCCCTGGCGGAGGCAGCGCGGCCGCACCAGCTCGGCATCACCGGGCGGCCGGGTCGCCGAACCAGGTGGCGAGGGCCTCGCGCAGCGCGGGTGCCGCGGTGTCCGCGGACTCGTCGATGCCCGCTGCCCAGGCGATGTGCGCGTCCGGGCGGATCAGCAGCAGGTCGGCGGGCCGGTCCTCGGTCTTGGCGGTGACCAGGTCGACTCGGTGCCGCCAGTCCGCGGCGACCTCGTGCAGGTCCGCCCGCCCGGTCAGGTCGAGCAGCACTGGCCGCCCGGTGGCGAGCAGCTCGGCGACGCTGGTGCCGCCCTGGTCGGTGTGCAGGGCGAGGTCGGGGGCGAACGCGCCGACCAAGGGGTGCCGGTCGGCGCCGGGCAGCGGGTAGCGGAAGTCCGAACCCGCGATCATCGCGCCGATCCGCCGGGCCGCGGGCTCGTCGGCGAGCAGTTCCAGGAACACCGCCCGCAGCGCGTCGGCGGCCGCGTCCTGCCCGCGCCGCAACGCCACCTGGGCCTGGGTGTGCTGGAGCGTGCGCGCCCCGGCGAAGTGCCGCTCCCGGTGATAGGTCTCCAGCAGCCCGTCCGGAGCCCAGCCTTGCAGCTCGGCGGCCAGCTTCCAGGCCAGGTTGACCGCGTCCAGCAGGCCGGCGTTGAGCCCGACCCCGGTGGCCGGGAACTGGTGCGCCGCATCACCCGCGAGCAGGATCCGCCCGTCCCGGTACCGCTCGGCCTGCCGCGCCTGGTGGCGGTAGCGGGAAAGCCTGCTGGCCTCGCCCATGGGCAGGTCAACCCCCAGCACCCGGCGCACGCTCTCGCTGACCTCGGCCAGCGTCATCGGCGCGTCGTCCTCGGGCTGGGTGAACTCGTCCTCGGTGGTGTAGACCATCAACGCCCCGGGGGCGAGCGGCCCGAAGGCGAACACACCCCGCTCGGTCCTGGTGAAACCGGCGCTGATCCGGTGCTGCCCGGCGATGTCCAGATCGCCGTTGTCCAGCACCCGCACCGAGTCCGGCAAGGTCACGTGCGCGAACCGGTTCACCTCGGGATAAGCGGTGCCAGGAAACGGAATCCCGGCCAGCTCCCGCACCGGACTACGCGGCCCGTCGCACCCCACGAGGTACTTGCCCCGCACTTCGTACGGCCCGTCCGGCCCGCGCACCTCCGCGGTGACCCCGCCCTCGTCCTGACGCACCCCGAGCACCTCGTGCCCGCGCCGGATCTCGGTGTCCAGCCCCAGCGCGTGGTCCTCCAGCACGCGTTCCAGCCGCGCCTGCGGCAGGGGCAGTGCGTGCATCGGCGGATCCGGCAGGCGGGTGAGGTCCACGTGCACCCCGCCGAAGGGGAACCGGGGCGGCGGCAGCGGACCGGTGGTGGCCGCGACCAGCTTGTCCAGCACACCCCGGTAGCGCAACAACTCCAGGACCTGCCCGCCCAGCCCACCGGCCTTCGGGATGTCCCGCAGCTCCGGCTGCCGCTCCAGCACCAGCGGCCGCACCCCGGCCAGCCGGAGCTCACCGGCCAGCATCAGCCCGGTCGGGCCCGCGCCCACGATGATCACGTCGGCGTCCGTCATTCGCACCTGGGTACTCCCGTTTTCGCTGGTTGAGGCTACGGCGGGAGATTCTGCGGCATGACCGGGGCCTTGCCGCAAGGCCCCCGGTGCGCTATATGTTGGAGTGGGACGGAGACTGGAGTTCAGCGCCCGTCCGGAACGTTGCGCAACATCGCCTTGGCGATCGCCTCCGCGAACTCACATGCGCCGCCGTACAACGGCTTGGCCAGGTCGATCGCCACCAGGTCGACCTCGAAGCTCTGGTCCTCGTTGACCGCTACCTGGAGCTTGCACGACTTCTTGTCATCCGCGGTCCGCACCGCTGGGTAACCGTCCACAGTGGCCGGCGTGAAGGTGCTGAACTCCGACTTGCGCCGGTAGAGCTGATCAAGCCAATGCCGAGACTGCTCTTCTGGGCCTCGGTCAGGAGTCTGCACGGGAACACGTCCCGCAGTTTCCTGGGCCGGTCAACTCACGGCGGATCACCTGTTCACCCAGTCGATATTGCCCTTGCTGCTCATCTTGACCTGCTCGCTCCCCGTGCCAGCCGGATCCACCCACCCGGCTGCCCTTTTAATCAGCGCTCCAGCTCCTGGTGCGTTCAGATGTGTTTCTGTTGCGGCGGTAGACTTCTGACGTTTATCACCTGCGGGATCCATGGGGCTTGGTCATTTCCACCCCTGTGTACGTGCCACTCCCCGTGGGTCACCGTAGCGCAGGCGGTTTGTTGTGGCCGATCGGTTCCGGCTTGGGGCGCGAATCAGAAGTTGCTCTCACTTTGATCCAGGACACGCACCGGCCATCGGTGGCCAGGCGCGCGCTAACCTCGCCCTGGTGTGATCCGCGCCGGAGGGGGAGGGACGGGTGACGGGCCGGTTTGGCTTGCTGTTGCGGCAGTTCAGGGGTCTGGCGGGGCTTACCCAGGAGCAGTTGGCGCAGCGGTCCGGGGTCGGTGTGCGCACCATCGGCGGGCTGGAGACCGGTAAGCGGGTCGATCCCCGGCCGTCCACGGCCCGGCGGCTGGCCGACGCGCTGGAGCTGGCGCCGGCCGAGCGCGGGCGGCTGCTGGCCGCGGCCGTCGGTGGTTCCGCGTCGCCTGCCAGTGGTCGCAATGACCTGCCGGGGGACACCGCGGAGTTCACCGGGCGGGCCGAGGAGGTTGAGCGGCTGCTGGCGGAGCTGGATGACGGTGGGGCGCGGACGGTGGTGATCGACGCGATCGACGGTATGGCCGGGGTGGGCAAGACCACGCTGGCCGTGCACGTCGCGCACCGGCTGGCCGGGCGTTATCCGGACGGCGCGTTGTTCATCGACCTGCATGGGCACGCCAGTGAGCGGGAGGCCACCGAGCCGGCGGCGGCGCTGGAGATGTTGTTGCGGGCGTTGGGGGTTGGTGGGGAGCGGATTCCGGCTGGGCTGGATCAGCGGGCCTCGTTGTGGCGGGCGGAGCTGGCCGGGCGGCGGGTGCTGGTGGTGCTGGACAACGCGGGGAGCGCGGCGCAGGTGCGGCCGTTGTTGCCGGGGGCGGCCGGGTGTCTGGCGCTGGTGACCAGCCGGGGGCGGCTGGCCGGGCTGGGCAGTGGGCGGGCGGTGTCGCTGGATGTGTTGTCCGCCGGGGACGCGGTGGCGTTGTTCGAGCGGGTGGCTGGGGCGGAACGTGTTGCGGGACAACGGGAAGCCGTGGCGGAGCTGGTGCGGTGGTGCGGGTTCCTGCCGCTGGCGGTGCGGATCGCGGCGGCCCGGTTGCGCGGGCGGCCGGCGTGGACGGTGGCGGATCTGACCGAGCGGTTGCGGGAGGGGCGGCTGGCGGGGGTGGGGGCGGCGTTCGAGGTGTCCTACCGGCAGCTCACGGCGGGGCAGCAGCGGTTGTTCCGGTTGCTGGGGCTGCATCCTGGGCCGGACATCGAGCGGCGGGCCGCGGCCGCGCTCGCCGGGATCGAGGTGGCCGCGGCCGAGGAGTTGCTGGAAGAGCTGGTGGACGCGCACCTGCTCCAGCAGCCCGCGCCCGGCCGGTACCGCTTCCACGACCTGGTGCGGCAGTACGCCCAGCGCCTGGCGGCGGGCGATGCGGACCGGGAGGCCGCGTTGGCCGGGCACTACCTGAGCACCGCGCACGCCGCGGACCGGTTGCTGGCCCCGCACCGCGAGCCGATCCCGCTGGAACCGGCCGCCACCGACAGCCACCTGCGGGACGAGGCCGCGGCGCTGGCCTGGTTCGACGCCGAGGAGGGCAACCTGGCCGCGGTGCTCAGGTTGGCCGGGGAGCGGGGCTGGCACCTGCTGGTGTGGCAGCTGGCCGGGGCGCTGGACGTGGTGCACCGGCGGCGCGGGCGGCTGCACGGGGCGCTCGCGCTGTGGCAGGCCGGGCTGGCCGCGGCCGAGGCGCTGGGTGATCCGGCCGCGCGGGCCAGGGCGCACCGGCTGCTTGGGCACGCCCAGGCCAGGGCTGGGCAGCACGAGGAGGCGGTGCGGCAGCTCGGGCAGGCGCTGGAGCTGGCCGAACAAGGTGATGACCGGCTGGCTCAGGCGCACACCCAGCACACCCTCGCCTGGGCCAGGGAACAGTTGGGGGACAACGAGAACGCGCTGGCGCACGCCACCCGCGCGCTGGCGCTGTACCGGGGGCTCGGACTGCCGCTGCGGGAAGCGCAGGCGCTCAACGCGGTGGGCTGGTACCACGCCCTGCTGACCGACTTCGAGCAGGCCCGCGCGCACTGCGAGAACGCGTTGTCCCTGCTCAGGAAGCAGCCTGACCGCGCAGCGCCGGACAGCCTCGGCTACACCCTGGACAGCCTGGGCTACATCGCCCAGCACACCGGCAGGCACGCCGACGCCCTGGACTACTACCGGCAGGCGCTGACCGTGTACCGCGAGCTCGGCAACACCTACGAGGAAGCCAACACCCTGGCGAAACTGGCCGAGGCCCAGCTCGCGCTTGGCGAGCCCGGACCGGCCGGTGACGTGTGGCGGCAGGCGCTGCGGCTGTACCGGCGGCAGGGGCGCAGGCCGCAGCCGAAGCGGTGACCGGACCGGCCACAAATGGCCGGTTCCTGGCCTGGTCGGCTGCCCGGCCCGGCCCGCACGCTCAGCGGGTGTCCAGCCTCACCGCCGAACAGCTGACCGGAACCGAACGCGAGGTGTTGCGCGCGCTCGGCCGCGGCCGCACCGACGCCGAGATCGGCCGCGCGCTCGCGGTCACCGAGCAGGCGGTGACCGGGCACGTCCGGCGCATCCAGGCCAAGCTCGGCCTGCGCGACCGGGCCGCGGCCATCGTCTACGCCTTCGACCACGGCATCACCCTCCCGCGCACCACCCCGGCCCCGGCGGCGCGGCTGCGGATCTCGGTGCTCGGACCGGTGCGGGCCTGGCACGGCGCGGAAGCGCTGGACCTCGGGCCGGTCCGCCAGCAGAGCCTGCTGGCCGCGCTGGTGCTGCGCCCGGACCTCCCGGTCAGCCAGGCCGAGCTGCTGCACCGGGTGTGGGGGCTGGAACCGCCGTTGGGCAACGTGGTCCCGGTCTACGTCTACCGGCTGCGCAAATGCCTGCACCGCGGCGCGGACCCGGTGATCGAACGGGACCAGCGCGGCTACCGCTTCCGCGCCACCGCCGTGGATCTCGACCTGACCGGGCTGACCCGGATCGCGGCGGAGGCGGCCACCGCCGAGCGCGCGGGTGACCTGGCCGAGGCGGTGCGGGCCTACCGGCGGGCGCTGGCCCTGTTCCGCGGCGACCCGCTGGCCGGGCTGCTGGGACCGTTCGCGGAGACCGAACGGCTCCGGCTGACCGACCGGCGGGTGCACCTCGCCCTGCGCGCGGCGCACTGCCAGCTGCGCCTGGGCAGGCACGCCGAGACCCTGGACGAGCTGTGGGCGCTGGCCTCGGTGCACCCGCACCACGAACCGCTGGCCGCGCTGCTCATGCGGGCCCTGAGCGCCGGTGGCCGACCGGCCGACGCGCTGGCCCTGTTCGACCGGGTGCGCGACCGGCTGGCCGCCGACCTGGCCGCGCGGCCGGGGCCGGAGCTGCGCCGGATGCGGCAGGCGGTGCTGCACGGGGCGGCGGGCGGCCCCGCCACCCCGTGACGCCTCACCGGCTGCCGCAGAGCGCGGACTCGATCACGTCCACCGGGGTGGGCTTGATCGCGGTCATCTCCCAGGCGTTGGTCATCATCGAGGCGTGCCTGCCGTCCTCGGTCACCGCGGTCAGCGAGGTGTAGCCGGAGGTGGCGATGCCGTTGTGGAACCAGGCATGGCCACCGCAGGAGAGCGCGAGCTGTTGCACGCCAAGGCCGATGCCGAGCCAGCGCGGGTCGGCCGGGTTGGGCATGGTCGCGATCCGGCGCATCTCCGCCCCGGTGGCCGCGGAGAACAGCCCGCCGTCCACCACCGCCCGGTAGAACTTCGACAGGTCGGCCAGGCTGGACAGCACCGCACCCGCCGGGCTGCCGATGGACGGCTCGGAGATCAGCGGCGCCGAGGTGGTCTCGGTCCAGAAGAAGAACGGACCGGCCCGCACACCCCGGTAGCCGGAGAGGTAGGGGGCGGGCAGCGAGCGGTCGCCGGGGCCGGGGAAGGTGGTCCTGGTCAGGCCGAGCCGGTTGATGATCCGGCTGGTGATGGCCTCGCCGATGGAGACGCCGGTGAGCTGCTCCACCAGCAGCCCGTTGATCATGTAACCCAGGTTGGAGTACTCCACCTTCGCGCCCGGCTCGGCCACCGGCGGGAAGGTCCGCAGGCCCACCTCGACCAGCGGCCGCAGCTCCACGCTGCCGTCCGGCTTGAGCAGCCCGGCGGCCTGCTGGGCGTAGGTCAGCACGTTCGGGTTGGCCACCCCGCCGGTGTGCTGGAGCAGCTGCCGCACGGTGATCCGGTTGCCGTCATAACCGTTGCCCTGCACCAGACCTGGCAGGTAGCGCTCGATCGGCTCATCCAGCGCCACCTTGCCCTCGTCGACCAGCTGCAGGACCACCGCGGCGGTGAAGGTCTTGGTTTGGCTGCCCACCCGGAAGTGCTCGTCCGGCCGGATCGGCCGCGCCGGTCCGGTGATCGACGCGGTGCCCGCGCTCAGGTGCCAGGAACCGCTCCGGTTGCCCGCGTACACCGCCGCGCCCGGTCCCGCGTGCGACTGGTAGCCGTTGAGCAGCGCCTGGGTGTCGGCGTGGCCGTCGGCGGCGTGCGCGGTGCCGCCCGCCAGCACCGAACCCGCCGCGGCGAGGGCGGCCAGTGCCGCCGCCACCGGTCTGCGCCCGAGTCTCTTGATCACGAAGAACCCCCATCTCGGTAGCCGTCGTGCTACCGGCGCAGCGTCCCAGCCCGCGCTGAAATCCGGATGAGATGGCTGGTCGCGGCGGGTGCGGAGGAGCCCGTGCCGCGGGCGGCGGCACGGGCTCCGGCCCGCGGGGGTCAGCGCACGGTGAGGGTGAACTCAGTGCTGCCGGACTTGCCCGCGCTGTCGGTGGCGGTGATGGTGATCTTGTAGGTGCCGGTCTGGAACGGGACGCCCACGCTCATCCGCGAGCTGCCGCCGGGGCTGACCGTGGCGGGCATGAACATCGGCCGCGAGGGCAGGCCCTCGGCGCTGAGGCTGATGGTGCCGGTGCCGCCGGTGACGGCGACCGTGGTGTTGATGAACCCGCCCGGTCCGGAGGTGGCCGAGCTCGGGGTGGCCGCGGGCTTCGGGCCCTCGGTGGAGCCGCCGTCGCCGACGGTGAGGGTGTACTCGGCGGTCTTCGCGCCGGAGCCGCCCTTGGCCGTGACGGTGACCTTGTGGGTGCCCTTCGGCGTGCTGGACGCGGTCTCGATGGTCAGCTTGGCGACCTCACCCGAGGTGATCGAGGCCGGCTGGAAGGTGGCGGTGGCCCCGTCGGGCAGGCCGGCGGCGCTGAGCTCCAGCTTCTCCGCACCCTGGTCGCCCGCCTTGCTGGTGACGCTGGTGGAGATGTGCTTGCCGGGCTCGACCTTGCCGGAGGACGGTGAGAGGCCCACGGTGAACTTGCCGTCGCCGGGCTGCCCGCCGATCTCCTTCCTGGCCCAGTCGCCCATCTCGTTGGTCAGCCGCGCCATGATGCTGTAGCGGTCGCAGCCGCTGGCGCCCCAGGACACCACCCCGGCCACCACACCGTCCACAATGTACGGACCGCCGCTGTCGCCACTGCACGTCCCGGTGCGCCCGTCGTCATAACCGACGCACACCATCACATCCGGGTTGACCCGGATGTTGAACACCTGGCAGTTCTTGGCGTCGTTGACCGGCAACGTGGTCTTGTACAGCGCACCGGAGCCGCCGCTGGAGCTGGTCCGGCCGTAGCCGAAGACGGTGCCGGACTTGCCGGGCTGGGTGAGCCCGGTGTCACCGGAGCCCGCCACCTTCGCCCACTGGCTCTCCGGCACGGGCAGGTCGTCCGCGGTGGTGATCACCGCGACGTCGTGGCCGGTCTGCCAGGAGTTCGGGCCGGTGTAGCGCGGGTGCGCCTTGAAGGAGGTGACCTTGGTGCGGAAGGTCTCATCGCCCGCGGTGGTGAGGTCGTCGTCGCCGTAGATGTAGCTCTTGGCCCCGCCGACGTCGATCATGCAGTGCGCGGCGGTGAGGATCTTGCGCTTGCCCACCACCGCGGCGGTGCAGGACTGGCCCTGCGGCCCGCCGCCGCCGGCGCGCACACCGGCGATGACGAAGGGGTTCTCCTTGACCGTGGTGCGCTGCCCGTTGATGACGTTCGCGCCCGCGTCGCCGGCTTTGAGCTCATCGGTCGGGAGGGCGGCGGTGCTGATCGGGGCGGGCTCGGCGATCGCCGCGGTCACCGGCATGGCCAGCGCGGCCAGTGCCAGGCACAGGGCGGTGACCAGACGTGGTGTTCTCATGGTGCTCCTTGACTCGCAGGGGATTGGCGCGGACTCAGAAGGTGATCGACCACCCGGTCAGGGTTCCGGTGTCGAAGCGGTGCACATCGCGGACCGAGAGCCGCCAGGTGCCGTTGGCCTCCTCGCGGGAGGCGTCCACGGTGAAGCTCTGGTGCACGCCGCCCGCCTCGCCGACGCCACCGGCGCGGTGCAGCGGGAAGGTGGCTCCGCTCGGGCCGATCAGGTCGATGGCGAGGTCCCCGGTGTAGCCGTGCTCGATGTCCACCCGGACCGGCAGCGTCGCGGATGCCTTGCCCTCACAGGAGTTCTGCGTCACGGTGCTGCCCACCGCGGCGCCCGCGTCCGGAATGGACACGTCCTCGTCGTTGGTCTTGACCCCGCACTTGGTCGGGCCGCCGCCGATGAACCCGGTGTAGAGCAGCTTGTTCGGCGAACCGGCCCCCGGGTTGGTCACCAGGTTCGGGGTGGCGTTGTCCACCAACGCGTCCCGGACCTGCTGCGGGGTCGCGCCCGGGTTCGCGCCCAGGTACAGCGCAGCCGCGCCCGCGCCGTGCGGAGAGGCCATCGAGGTGCCGCTGCCGGTGCGGTAGGCGCCGGTGTGGTCGGTGGAGTAGATGTTGCCGCCAGGGGCGAACAGGTCCACGCAGCGGCCGTAGTTGCCGCTGCGGCCGCCGCCCTGGTTGATCCAGCCGATGGTGAAGGCCTCCGGGGTGCGGCCGGGGCTGGCCGTGCAGGCGTCCTGGCCGTTGTTGCCCGCCGCCACCGCGACCACAAATCCCTTGGCCACCAACGCCTTGACCTGTTCGTCGCCGACGCCGACGGTGTCCATCACCAGGCTCAGGTTGACCACGCCCGGCTTGACGCCGTTCTTGGCCACCCATTCCAGCGCGCTGACCGTGGCCGAGTCCGGGCCGGAACCGCCGCAGTTCAGCGAACGGACCGCGACCACCTTGGCCTTCTTGGCCACGCCGACGGTCTTGCCCGCGATGGTGCCCGCCACGTGGGTGCCGTGCCAGAAGCAGTCGCTGGCGTCGTTGTCGTTGTCGATGAAGTCGTAGCCGTGGCTGGCCCTGCCCTCGAACTCCGAGTGCTGGATGCGCACCCCGGAGTCGATGACGTAGGCGGTGGTGTTGTCCGCCTTGTTCGGGTAGGTGTACTTCTTGTCCAGGCTGGTGGTCCGCTGGTCGATCTGGTCCAGGCCCCAGGACGGCGGGTTGGGCTGTTCCTCGGCGACCGCCCTGGTCGTGCCGTCCTCGTGCACCGCCTTGACCGACGGGTCGGCGGCCAGCAGCTTCGCCTGCCGCTCGGGCAGGTCGCGGACCGCGAACCCGTTCAGGGTGGCCGAGTAGGTGTCCGCGACCACCCCGCCGTAGCGCTGGGTGAGCGTGCTCGCGTGGCCCTCGGCCGCACGGGCGCTGTCCTTCAGCACCACGAGGTAACGCCCGGCGATGTGCTCGCCGGCCTGGACGACGGCGGCTTCCGGCTGGGCGGTCGCGACTCCCGCGGTCACGGTCATCGCGACCGCGGCGACGGCCAGCAGAGCCGCTGTTCTTCGCGTCCTGTGCATCGGTTTCCTCCATTCCGCAGTGGGTGGACATCACCATTCGGCCTCGGCGGAGGGGGAACAACCGTGGTAAGTCCCCGTAGGGGTACCCGACTTGACCGCACCCGGCGGACCAGCCGAATTCGGGGTTATGGCGGCAGATCCGCCGACCTACCCTGGCGGTCGACGACGGGAGTGCGGATGCTCGACGATGCCGTGCGAACCCGCTCCGGTCCGCCGCCGCTGATCGGCCGGGACGCGGAGCTGGCCGCCCTGCGCGCCGCGACCGCACGGCCGCCCTCGGTGGCCTTCGTGGCGGGCGAGGCGGGGATCGGCAAGACCAGGCTGGTGGCCGAGCTGGCCGCCACCGCGCGCGGCGGGCCGGCCCAGGTGGTGATGGCCGCCTGCCAGCCGCTGGCCGACCCGTTCCCGTACGGGGTGCTGCTGGACTGCCTCAGCCGGTGCGGGCACCGGCTGCGCGATCCCGGACCGGTGACCGGCGCGCTGCGCGACCACCTGCCCGAGCTGGCCGCGCAGCTGCCGCCCGCGCCGCCGCCGCTGGGCGATCCGGTGGCCGAACGGCACCGGGTGTTCCGCGCCATCCGGCAGCTGCTCGCCGCTCTGGGCCCGACCGTGCTCGTGGTGGAGGACCTGCACTGGGCGGATGAGCGGACCCGCCAGGTGCTGCGCTTCGTGCTCGCCGACCCGCCGCCGGAGCTGTCCGTCGTGGCCACCTACCGCTCCGAGGATCTGCCGGCGCAGGCCCCGCTCGGCCGCGCCCTGCGCATCCCGCCCGGGGTGACTGGGGTGCACCTCACCCTGCGCCCGTTCGAGGCGGGGGAGGTGCGCGCGATGGTCAACGCCGTGCTGGGCGCGCCACTGACCTCCGCGCACTTCGCCGAGGCGCTGTGGCGGGAGACGGCCGGTATCCCGTTCGTGGTGGAGGAGACCGTGCGGGCGCTGCCCGCGCCGGAACGGGACGTGCGCACCGACGAGACGGCCGCGCGCTGGGTGCTGGCCGAGACCGGGGTGCCCGCCCTGGTGCGCGAGGCGGTGCAGGAGCGCGTGCGGGGCCTGCCGCCCGCCGCCCGCGCGCTCGCCGAGGCGGCCGCGGTGCTCGACGTGGCGGAGTCGGCCGACACCCTGGCCGCGGTCGCGGGGGAGGCCGAGCTGGACCAGCTGACCCTGCTCGTGCGCTCGGCGGTGCTGGTCGAGGTCTCGGCCGACCGCTACGGGTTCCGGTGCCCGATGGCCGCGCGGGCGGTGCGCGAGTCGACCCCTGGCCCGTGGCGCGGCGAGCTGCACAAGCGCGCCATCCGGGTGCTGTCCGGGCTCGACCGCAAGCCGCTGGCCCGGCTGGCCGCGCACGCCAAGGCCGGTGGCCTGGTCACCGACTGGCTCCGGTACAGCGAGCTGGCCGCCGACGCCGCGGTGGCGGGCCGGGACGTGCCCACCGCGATCGACCTGCTCTGCCAGGTGATCTCCGATGCGGACGCCAGGGCCGAGGACGTGAACCGGCTGGCGATGAAGCTGTGCGACAACGCGGTGGCCGGGCTGCACAGCCCTTCGGCACTGGCCCGCGTGGAGGACCTGCTCTCCGACCCCCGGCTGACCGCCGACGTCCGCGGTGAGGTGCACCTGTGGTTCGGCCTGCTGCTGCTCCGCCAGACCGGCGAGTCCGACCGCGCCGAGGCGGAGATCGCGCACGCGGTCGAGCTGCTGGCCGACCAGCCCGGCCGGATCGCGCGCGGCATGGCGGTGCTGGCCGTGCCCTACCTGAACACCGCGCCCCTGGCCGAGCACCAGGCCTGGCTGGACCGGGTGGAGGGCATCCTGGACCACCTGCCCACCCGCGCCCTGCGCCTGGCCGTGCTGGCCACCACACTCGGCGGCAGGCTGATCGCGGGCGACCCCAGCGCCTGGGACCGCGCCGCGCGGCTGCCCGCCCCGGCCGAGGCGCTGGACCCGGAGGAGGTGCGCCACCTGGCCCGCGCGCACTGCAACCTGGCCGACGCCTGCTCGTGGATCGGGCACCACCAGCGGGCGAAGGCCTTCCTGCGCACCGGGCTCACCCTCGCCGCCAGGGTCGGCGCGCCGTACGTGATTGGCGCCGCCGAGGCCACCGCGGTCCGGCTGGACTGGCTCACCGGGCAGTGGTCAGGGCTGGAGGAGCGGATCGCCGAGCTGCTGCGGACCTACGCGCACCTGCCGCCGGTCACCACCGAGCTGAACCTGGCCTGCGGCTGGCTGGCCACCGCGCGCGGCGACTGGGCGCGCGCCGAAGCGGGGTTCCAGGCCGCCGAGGGCGCCCACCCGGCGGCGGCCACCATCCCGGTGCGGATCGCCGCGGTCGGCGGCCTGGCCGCCATGCTGCTCAGCCGGGGCGAGACCGCGGCCGCCGAGCGGCAGGCCGAGCGCGGAGTGGCCCTGCTGCGCGGAAAAGGGGCCTGGATCTGGGCGGGAGAGGTGGTGCCGCACGCGGTCGAGTGCTACCTGGCGGGAGACCGCCCCGAGGCCGCCCGTGACCTGCTCGCCGAGCTGGCCGACGGCCTGACCGGCACCGACGCCCCGTTCGCCCAGGCGACGCTGACCGCCTGCCGGGCCAGACTGGCCGCGGCCACCGGCGAGCGCGGCGAGGCCCAGCGGTTCTACCAGGCCGCGGTCGAGGAGCACCGCGAACTGGGCCTGACCTACCGCGCCACCCAGCTCGCCGAAGCGGCCCTGCGCGCGGCTCCGCCCGACACCGCCGCACTCGGTTCGCTCGCCCAGACCTACGACGCCCTCGGCGCCACCGTCGACGCCGCCCGCTGCCGCCACCACATCCGCAGCATCGGCGTGCCCACCCCCTCGCCCCGGGGCAGACGCGGCTACGGCAGCCAGCTGTCCCCGCGCGAACAGGACATCGCCCGCCTGGTGGCCAGCGGCCGCACCAACCGGGAGATCGCCCAGGCCCTGTTCATCTCCCGGCGCACGGTGGAGGAGTACGTGGCCAAGGTGTGCCGCAAGCTCAACGCCGCCTCCCGCCATGACATCCGGCTCTGAAGCGTCACCGCTTACGCGCGCGCAGGCTGGACTCCCGCACGATGAGCTCCGGCGCGAAGAGCACGTGCTGGTGCTCGTGCTCGGCAGGCGTCATGGTCTCCGCGATCACCAGTTCCGCCGCGGTGCGGCCGATGAGCTGCCTGGGCTGGCGCACCGAGGTCAGCGGAACCGCGGCCGAGGCGGCGAAGTCGATGTCGTCGTAGCCGACGATCGCGATGTCCTCCGGCACCCGGACACCGGTGCGCACGAAGGTTTGCAGCATGCCGAGGGCGAGCAGGTCGTTGGCGCAGAACACCGCGTCCGGCCGGGTGGCCCTGGCCAGGATCTGCTCGCCCGCGCGCTGCCCGGAGGCGACGTTGAGCGCGGGCACGGTCAGCTCCTCCAGCACGCCCTTCGGCCTGCGTGCCTTGCGCACGGCGTCCATCGCGCCCCGGCAGCGCTCCCGCGCCTGGTGCACGTGCGCGGGGCCGTTGACCATCACCAGGCGCTCATACCCCTCGGCGAGCAGGTGGGTGACCGCGAGCCGCCCGCCCGCGCGGTCGTCCACCGCGACCGAGCACAGGTCGAGCTCCGTGGTCGGGTGGTCCACCAGCACGACGGAGAGCCCGCACTCGCGCAGCCTGCGCACCGAGGCCAGGTCGGTGGCCACCGGCGTGATCAGCACGCCGTGCACCCGTTGCTCGGTGAGCAGTTCGACGTGCCTGGCCTCGCGCTGCGGCGACTCGTCGCTGTTGCACAGGATCACCGCGTGGCCCGCCTCGCTGGCCGCCTCCTCCGCGCCCCTGGCCACGTCGGTGAAGAACGGGTTGCCGACGTCGAGCACCACCAGGCCGATGGCCTTCGGGGTGCCGGAGCGCAGCTGCCGTGCGGCGTCGTTGCGCACAAAACCCAGCTCCCCGATGGCGTGCAGCACCCGCTCCCTGGTGCCCGGCGCGACGATCTCCGGCCGGTTCAGCACGTTGGACACGGTGCCGACGGACACCTTCGCGCGTGTCGCCACGTCGCGAATGCTCACCTGTGGCCGCACCACCGCTCCTGTCCCTCGGGTCCCGTAGCGGAGTGTAGGCCCGAAGATCAGGTCAGGGCGGAGCTTGGTGTGTTGAATCGATTCAAAGACAAGCTAGGGTAGCGGCCGGGCTGGCGTCAAGCCGTTGCGGAAAGCGCATTCCGTGTTGCAGGGTAAGGAAGTCGCCGGAGCGAGGAGGAACCGCCGTGGGTTCGCGACGATGGGCAATGCACGCGGCGGTCCTGGCGGTGACGCTGCTGCTGCCCGCCACCGCGGTGGCCGGACCCGGCCCCCGGCACCGCGCCCCGCTGGAACAGCTCGACCGCGGCCTGGTCGCCGCCACCACGGACCGGGGCGTGCAGCTGAGCTGGCGGCTGCTCGGCGAGGAGGTCACCGGGGCCACCGCCACCGGTATGGCCGGGCCGGAGTTCGCCGTCTACCGCGACGGCGCCCGGGTGGCCACGGTGTCGGCGAGCACCACCTACCTCGACCCGACCGCCCGGCCCGGCGCGCGGTACCGGGTCGCGCCACTGGTGCGCGGCGTACCCGTCCGGTGGTCGAAACCGGTGACCGCGTGGGCCGCCTCCTTCCACGACCTGCCGCTGCGCAAGCCCGCGGACGGCGTGACGCCGGCCGGGGAGAGCTACACCTACCTGGCCAACGACGTCAGCGTCGGCGATGTGGACGGCGACGGGCAGTACGAGTACGTGGTGAAGTGGGAGCCCTCCAACGCCAAGGACGTCTCGCAGGTCGGCTACACCGGTCCCGTGCACCTGGACACCTACCGGCTCGACGGCACGCTGCTCAACCGCGTCAGCCTCGGGGTCAACATCCGGGCGGGCGCGCACTACACCCAGTTCCTGGTCTACGACTTCGACGGCGACGGCCGCTCGGAGCTGATGGTCAAGACCGCGCCGGGCACCAAGTCGACCGGCCGCGACGGCCGCGAACGGCACATCACGCTGCCACCGGAGGACGTTCGCGCGGGCTACCGGCACACCGATGACTACCGGCTGAGCGCCGCGGGCTACTACCAGCACCTGGTGACCGTGTTCCGGGGCTGGGACCGGCATCCGGAGGTGCTGGCCGGGCGGTGGCCGAAGACGCTGGAACAGGCCTTCGGTCTCGAACCGCGCTACCGGTATCCGTTGTCCGACAACGACGCCAGGGCGCTGGCCGACCACTTCATCGACGTCTACGCGCCCGGCCGCAGCCCGAACAACAAGCTCAGGGACTTCGCCGGGTTCATCCTGGACGGACCCGAGTACCTCACCGTGTTCGACGGCGCCACCGGCCGCGAGCTGCAGACGGTGCGCTACCAGCCGGGCCGGGGCGACGACGGGCTGCGGTGGGGCGACTACGCGATGGGCCGGATCGAACCGGGCAACCGGGTCGACCGCTTCCTCGCCGGCGTCGCCTACCTCGACGGCAAACGCCCCTCGGCGATCTTCGCCCGCGGCTACTACACCCGGGCCGCGGTGGCCACCTACGACTGGGACGGCAGGCGGCTCAAGCAGCGCTGGCTGGCCGACAGCGGCTGGACGCCGATGAGCAACCCGTTCAACGACGCACCGCACGGCCGCGACGGCGAGAACCCCAGCCACGCCAAGCTGACCGGCCAGGGCGCGCACTCGCTGAGCGTGGCCGATGTGGACGGCGACGGCAGGCAGGAGATCGTCTACGGCGGCGCGACCCTGGACGAGGACGGCAGCCTGAAGTACAGCTCCACCGGGATCCTGCCGCCGGGCAGCGCGGATCCGGGCGCCCGCGCGCGGGTCGGGCACGGGGACGCCTTGCACGTCACCGACATCGACCCGCACCGGCCCGGCCTGGAGATCTACATGGTGCACGAGGGCGCGAGGTGGGCCCCGTACGGCTATGCCCTGCGGGACGCCGCCACCGGCGAGACCCGGTACGGCGGCTACTCCGGCCGCGACACCGGCCGTGGCATGATCGGCGACGTCCGGCCGGACGTGCCGGGCATCGAGACCTGGGCGTCGATGCCGGGCGGTTCCGGCGCGGTCGGCATCTGGAGCGCGGACGGCAGGCTGGTGGAGGAGCGTTCTCCCGGCACGAACATGAGCATCCGCTGGGCAGGCGACCTGACCACGCAGCTGGTCAGCGGGGCGATCGAGGAGACACCGGCCATCGACGACTGGCGGCGCGGCAGGCTGCTCACCGCCGAGGGCACGCGCACCAACAACCACACCAAGGGCAACCCGTCCCTGGTCGCCGACGTCTTCGGCGACTGGCGCGAGGAGCTGTTGGTGCGCACCGCGGACAGCTCGGCGCTGCGGATCTTCACCAGCACCGAGCCGACGAACCACAAGATGTACACGCTCATGCACGACAAGCAGTACCGCGTGGACGTGGCGCGCCAGCAGACCGGCTACAACCAACCGGCCTACCCGGGCTTCTACCTCGCCTCCGATGTGGACTGGCAACGAGTGCCCCGGCCGCCCCGCTGACCACCCTGACCCGGAGGACAACTCTCGTGCCCGAGTTCCGCATCGGCGAGCAGGACTTCCTGCTCGACGGCCAGCCGTTCCGCGTCCTCTCCGGTGCGCTGCACTACTTCCGCGTGCACCCAGAACAGTGGGCCGATCGCATCGACAAGGCCAGGCGGATGGGGCTGAACACGATCGAGACCTACGTGCCGTGGAACGCCCACGCGCCAACGCCTACCGAGTTCGACCTGACCGGCGGGCTCGACCTCGGCCGGTTCCTGCGCCTGGTGGCCGAGGCGGGCATGTACGCGATCGTCCGCCCCGGCCCCTACATCTGCGCCGAGTGGGACAACGGCGGCCTGCCCGCCTGGCTGTTCCGCGACCCGGAGACCGGCATCCGCCGCTCCGAACACCGCTACCTCACCGCGGTGCGCGAGTACCTGCGCCGGGTGCACGAGGTCATCGCGCCGTTGCAGGTGCACCGGGGCGGACCGGTGATCCTGGTGCAGATCGAGAACGAGTACGGCGCGTACGGCAGCGACAAGGCCTACCTCCAGACGCTGGTCGACTACACCAGCGACGCGGGCATCACCGTGCCACTGACCACAGTGGACCAGCCCATCGACGAGATGATGGTGGCCGGCCGGATCGACGGTGTGCACATGACCGGCTCGTTCGGCTCCCGTTGCGCGGAACGCCTGGCCACCCTGCGCAGGCACCAGCCGACCGGACCGCTGATGTGCTCGGAGTTCTGGGTCGGCTGGTTCGACCACTGGGGCGCCCACCACCACACCACGCCGGTCGAGGACTCGGCCGCCGAGCTGGACACGCTGCTGGCCGCGGGCGCCTCGGTCAACATCTACCTGGTGCACGGCGGCACCAACTTCGGGCTCACCAGCGGCGCCAGCGACAAGGGCGTCTACCAGCCCACGGTGACCTCCTACGACTACGACGCCCCGCTGGACGAGGCGGGCAGGCCGACCGCCAAGTACCACGCCTTCCGCGAGGTGATCGCCAAGTACCACCCGGTGCCGGACGCGCCGCCGCCGGCGCCGCCCGCGCCGTCGCTGACGACCCCGCTCGGCGACCCGGTCCGCCTGTTCGACAACCCGGAGGCCTGGGGCAGCTGGCAGCACCACCACACCCTCCCGCGCCTGGACGACCTCGACGGCGCGCCGCGGCTGGCCCTGCTGCGCACCCGGATCGACGCGCCGGGAGCCGCGGTGCTCGGCTTTGGCGAGGTGCGGGACCGGGCCTCGGTGTTCCTGGACGACCAGCCGGTCGGCACCCTGCTGCGCGAGCACCACCAGCGGGTGCTCGGACTCGGCAGCGGCACCGGCTCGCTGTCGGTGCTCATCGAGGACCAGGGCCGGGTCAACTACGGCCCGCGCATCGGCGAGCCCAAGGGCCTGATCGGCGGCGCGACGCTCAACGGCGTCCCCCTCACCGGCTGGGACGTGCTGCCGATCGACCTCAGCTGCCCGCCGCCGGTGTGGCCCGACGAGCAGCGCACGCCGCTGACCGGCCCGGTGGCCGGACCGGTGCTGCTGCGCGCCGGGTTCAGCCTGCCGGAGCCCGCCGACCTGCACCTGGACACCCAGGGCTGGGGCAAGGGCGTGGTGTGGGTCAACGGTTTCTGCCTCGGCCGGTACTGGTCGCGCACCCCGCAGCGCACGCTCTACCTGCCCGGCCCGGTGGTCCGCGCCGGGGAGAACGAGGTGGTCGTGCTCGAGCTCGACGCCATGGGCGAGCCGGTCGTGCACTTCGTGCCCGAACCTTTGCTCGGGCACACCGAGGCCTGACTCCTTTCTTCCGTCGAATCGACCGTTTCGACTGTCGAACGCACGTCGAACCAACTTTTCGTTGCCTTCGACACATTCGCTCTCTAAGGTCCCGGTGAACCGCTTCGATTCAGCGGCGGATCGAATTCCGTTCAATGCTGTGCGGAAAGGACGAGTTGATGAGCAAACTAATTCGTGCGCTTGTGGTGGCGGTGGCCGCGCTACTGGCGGTGGCGCTGGGAGCGCCTGCCGCGTCCGCGGCGGCCTGGTCGTCCTCGGACAAGTGGGGCACCTGGTCAAACGGTGGCTACACGGTCCGCAACAACATCTGGGGCGGCGGTGCGGGCCCGCAGTCGATCTGGGCGAACTCGTACAGCAACTGGGGCGTGTGGGCGAACCACCCCAACACCGGCGGGGTGAAGTCGTACCCGCACGCGGGCAAGGCGATCAACAAGCGGATCAGCTCGATCGGTTCCCTGCGCAGCAGTTTCAACGTGAGTGTGCCCGGTTCGGGCGCCTACGCGACCGCGTATGACATCTGGGCCAACAACAACGCCTACGAGATCATGCTGTGGATGAACAAGACCGGCCCGGTCGGCGCCATCGGCTCCTTCCAGGTCCGGGCCAGCGTCGGCGGCCACACCTGGGACGTCTACCGCGGCTCCAACGGCAGCAACGCCGTGTTCTCCTTCCTGCGCACCTCCAACACCTCGGCAGGCACGGTCGACATCAAGGCGGTGCTGGACTGGATCCGCAACCGCGGCTGGTACGGCGACGTCACCGTCGGCGATGTCCAGTTCGGCTACGAGATCACCTCCTCCAACGGTGGCCTGAACTTCACCACCAACAGCTACTCGGTCTCGGGCGGCTGACCGCGGCTGAAACGTGGGCAGGCGGGCGGTGTGTTCAGCCCGCCTGCCCACGGTCTGGTGGCCCCCGCTAGTTGACGTCGATGACCGCGGTGACCCGGCCCAGCGCCGTCGTCCCGACGACCACGACCTCACCGGTCGCCCCGGCCGGAAACGCTTGCCAGCGAACGGGAATCGCCGCGGTGGTGTTGGTCGCGGTGGTGAGGGCGCGGACGGTGGCGGGTAGTGCCGGGACCTCGCCGGTGCGGGCGCTGAGGTAGACGGTGTCCTCCAGGACGTGCTTGGCCCGGCTCGCGTTGAAGACGTTGATCGAGGCGTGCGGCTCCCAGGTGTTGGGCAGGCCGGGCACAGCGCGGAACATCGGCTGGAAGCCAGCGGGTTCCCAGACCAGCACGCCGGCGCCCTGGTTGCCGACCACGTCGTTGGCCGCCTGGAAGACCCGCTGGATCGCGTCTGCCTGGCCCTGGATGGTGCGCGGGAAGGGCGAGTTGGGCATCGGCGAGCCGTTGCCCCCGGAGGCGGGGTAGGCGGTCTCGGCGATGTCGATCTCGTAGCCGGGGTAGGCCTTGGCCATCGTGTGCAGGTTGCGGTCCAGGGCCTCCGGGGTGCCGTGCCACTCCGGGTAGTAGGAGATGGCGAGCACGTCCGGGTTCTGGCCCTTGGCCTTGACCCTGGTGAGGAACTGGTGCCAGAACTCCATGGTCTTGGCCAGCCGGTCGGTGCCGACGATCACGTGGATCTCCACCTTGGACTGCGGCGAGGTGTCCCGGACCGCCTTGATCCCGGCCGCGGCCAGCGTGGTGAACCGGTCCCAGGCCTCGTGGTAGAGCCGCTGCTCGACCGGGTCGCTCGACTGCCAGTAGCGCCACAGCAGGCCGCCGCCGGGCTTGGCCTGGTAGATCTCGGCCTGGTTGACGAAGTACGGCGGGTCGGTGGTGCCGATGAGGGCCGCCTCGCTGCCGTACAGGAACCCGTTGATGATCTCGTTGCCGACCGCGACCTTGTCCGGCCTGGTGCCCTGCCGGATCAGCTGGCGGAGGTAGTCGCGGGTGTAGCCGTAGACCGCCTTGGTCAGGTCCTCGAACTCCAGCCCGGCCCAGGCGCGCGGTTTCGGTTGCTTGGACGGGTCGGCCCAGGAGTCGGCGTAGTGGAAGTCGATGCCGAGGCCCATCTTCCGGTCCTTGATCCACCGTGCCGACTGGAGCGAGCGTTCCGGTCCCTGGCGGGGGATCGGCGTCGGCTCGCCGGTGCTCTCGCTCCTCGGCTCGTTGAAGATGCGCAGCCGGGCGTACTCCATGCCGCGGTCCTTGGCCACGTCGAGCAGGTGCGGCCCGGCTCCCTTGTTGGCGGCCAGCGGGTGCACCCAGTGCTCCTGGTCCTGGCGGTCGTCCACCCAGGACAGGTCCGCGCCGAGGGTGAGGTCCGGGCGCAGGTAGTTGAAGACCTGGAGCTCGCTCACCCCGATCCTGGCTTGACCGGACGCGCCGAGCACGGTGAGACGGACGAAGCGGGTGCCCGGCCGGGTGAACAGGTGCACCGCGCCGCGCGCGGCGGTCCGGTCGGCGATCTGCGTCCACCGGCGGCCGTCGGCGGAGACCTCGACGCGGTACCGGTGGGTCACCCCGCGCTCGGCGAAGAGCACCTTGACCTTGCGCAGGTTGTCATAGCCGCCGCCGAGGTCGACGGTCAGCCACTGCCTGCCGGCACCCTCCGCGTACCAGGAGGTCGCCGGGTTCCCGTCGATCGCCGAGGGGGCGGTGGACGAGCCGCTGCTGGCGGTGGCCGAGGCCCAGAACTTGGCGGCGATGTTGCTCTCGATCGGCTTGATGTCAGCGGTGCCGTAGAGGGCGTGTGCCGGCG
>NZ_JAMHIV010000030.1 GCF_023897065.1 Crossiella sp. SN42 | reverse complement strand
ACAACGGCACCAAGTCCACTCCGGTGTTGCAGGCCGACATCCTGGGTGACTGGCGGGAAGAGGTCATCTGGCGCACCAGCGACAACCGGGCGCTGCGGATCTACTCCACCACCACGCCGACCTCGATCAGCCGGGCCTCGCTGATGCAGGACCGCCAGTACCGGCTGGCCGTGGCGTGGCAGAACACCGCTTACAACCAGCCGCCGCACGCCAGCTTCCTCAACCCGTGACGCCCGACCCACACCCCACGGAGTCAGCCATGACCATGCAACGACGTGCTTTCCTACGTGTTGGCGCGGCTGGAGCGGCGGGCCTTGGCCTCGGCCTGCTCGGCGCGGGACAGGCGCTCGCCACAGTCAACCCGCTGGGCGCGCCGACCACACCGTTCGCCGTCGGCGTGCGCCAGTACAACTGGATGCGCGGCAGCCGCCGGGTCACCACCTACGTCTACTACCCGGCCAAAGGCAGTCCCGGTAGCGGACCGGTCACCAACGCGCCCGTGGCCGACGGTGTGTTCCCGGTCTGCGCGTACACCCACGGCAGCGGCGCCAGCCCGCAGGGCGCGCTGTCGCAGATCCGGCCGATGGCCGCGGCGGGCTTCATCGTCCCGGCACCAAACTTCAACAGGGCCAGCATCGGCGAGGCCTACAACGGCACCCTGGGCCGGGACGTCTCCGAGGTCATCACCCGGACCTTGGCGCTCAACACGGGCAATGACCCGTTGCGGGGCCACATCAACACCACGGCGGGCGTGGGCGCCTACGGCTATTCGATGGGCGGTATGACCACGCACAGCCTGCTCACCATCGTGCCCGACTCGCGGATCACCGCCGCGGTCCCGCTGGCCTGTGTGGACATGGGCAACCCGGCCGCCTCGGTCAAGGCCAAGGTCCTGTTCATCCACGGTGACCGGGACCCCGTCTGTCCCTACTCCTCCGCCCGCCAGGCCTACCGGGAACTGCCGCGCCCCAAGGCTTTCCTCACCTTCCGCGGCGGGGACCACAGCAGCTACTGGAGCGACTCCCGCGCCCGCAACACCTTCGTGGACTGGATGCGCTGGGGCCTCTACGCCGACACCGCCGCCCGCGACCGGCTGCCGGCCGACGCTTCCTCCGGCAGCACAACCTGGGAGTCGATGCTGTGATGAGAGGCAACCACCTCCGGCGGGTCGCGGTCGCGGCCACCGCGGCGCTGCTGTTCAGCGGCGCACTGCCCGCGGCGGCGGAAAGCGGTACGGCCATGGGCAATCCCGCGCTGCCCGGCCTGACCGCCGACCCGCACCTCACCACCGCCGGTGGCCGGTTCTACCTGTACCCGACCACCGACGGCTTCCCCGGCTGGGGCGGCAGCACCTTCTCCGCCTACTCCAGCACCGACCTGGTGCACTGGCGCAACCACGGCGTCATCCTGGACCTGGACAAGGACATCTCCTGGGCGGACAAGTTCGCCTGGGCCCCGGCGATGGCGCAGAAGAACGGCAAGTACTACTTCTACTTCAGCGGCGGCAAGGCCACCGGCGACACCGGCAAGCACCTCGGCGTCGCCGTCTCGGACTCACCGACCGGCCCGTTCAAGGACGCACTGGGCAAACCCCTCGTCCCCGCCGGGACCTACGGCGGCCAGATGATCGACCCCATGGTGTTCACCGACGACGACGGCCGGAGCTACCTGTACTGGGGCCAGGGCGGTTCGCACCAGGTGCCGCTCAACCCGGACATGGTCTCCTTCGACCCGGCGAAGGTGCGCACGCACAAACCCCAGGACTACAACGAGGGCTCGTTCGTGTTCAAACGCCGGGGCACCTACTACTTCATGTGGTCGGAAGGGGACACCCGCAGCGAGGACTACCGGGTCGCCTATGCCACCGGCCCGTCCCCGCTGGGCCCGTGGACCAAGCGCGGGGTCATCCTCAGCAAGCGGCTGGACCAGGGCATCAAGGGCACCGGGCACCACTCGGTGCTGCGCGCGCCCGGCTCCGACAACTGGTACATCGCCTACCACCGCTTCGCCATCCCCGGCGGGGACGGCACGCACCGGGAGACCGCCATCGACCGGATGCGCTTCAACCGCGACGGCAGCATCCAGCCGGTGGTGCCCACCCTGACCGGCATCAACCCGATCCGCCGGTAGCAGTCTCACGGAGCTGAGCAGCAGGGTGCCCCGGCGCGTGTGGCCGGGGCACCCTGCCCAGTTCCGCGTGCGCCAGCTGGACCGTCGGGGGCCGCGTAGAATGAGGTGTCCGCGGAAGATGGTTCTCTGGAAGAAGCACGATGGTCGACCTGAAGGCGCTGTACCACGACCTGATCCACTACGAGATGGAGCTGTGGGACGCCGTCGACCGGCGGCTGCGCGCGGAGTGCGACCTGCAGGTGACCTGGTTCGAGGTGATGCGGGTCATCGCGCGGCTCCCGGGTTGCCGGGTGCAGGACATCGCCACGGATCTGGGCATCACGGTCGGCGGGGTGAGCAAGGTGGTCGACCGGGTCGAGGCCGCCCGGTACTGCAGGCGCCGGGCCAACCCGGATGACCGCCGGTCCTCCATCGTCGAGCTGACCGCCGCCGGGAACCGCCTGCTCGCCAAGGCCACCAAGGTCTTCGAGGCCGAGCTGGAAGTCCGGCTCGGGTCGGTGGTCTCCGAGCGCTCCCTCCAGCAGTTCGCCGTGACGCTGGGCAAGCTGCGGGCGGCAGGGCGGGCGATGGGGGACGGGCGCAACCCCGACCGCCAGTCCTGAGTGGACACTTCTTGGGGTGACGCCGGTCACAGGTTCGCGTTGGTTACGTTGAGGTGACTGGTTACGAATAGTCACTATTGGCCGGTACCTGGAACTCACCCCAAGGAGATCTCCGATGGCCCAGTCGACCGACCCGCTCGCCGTTGCCACCAAGTACTTCGACGCGTTGTCCGCCAAGGACTTCGGCACCGTCGCCGGCATGTTCGCCGACGACATCGTCTGGCACCAGCCGGGTGGCAACCAGTTCTCCGGCGTCCACCACGGCAGTGCCGCGGTGGGCGAGATGATCGGCGCCATGATGGCCGTCAGTGAAGGGACTTTCGCGCTCTCGTTGACCGCGCCCCCCATGCTCAACGGGTCGGTGGTCGCGGCCCCCGTGCACTTCACCGGTCAGCGCGAGGGCGCGACGATGTCCCAGCACGGGCTCGACCTGCTGCGGATCGAAGGCGACCGGATCGCCGAGGCGTGGCTGTTCTCCCCCGACCCGGAGGCCGAGGACGCCTTCTGGGGCAAGGGCTGAGCCGAGCGAGCCGCTGACCGGCGCCGGCATCCATTGTGGACTGCCGGTCAGCTTTATAGGGTTGGCGACCGTGGAGATGCTGCACCTGCGTTACTTCCTCGCGGTGGCCGAGGAACTGAACTTCGCCGCCGCCGCACGCAGGCTGCACATGGCGGCCTCCCCGCTCAGCCAGCGGATCAAGGACCTGGAGCACGAGCTGGGGCAGCGGCTCTTCGACCGGGACACCCACCACGTCGCGCTGACCCCGGCCGGGGCCGCGCTGCTGCCGATGGCGCGCGAGGTGCTGGAGCGGGTCAACTCCATCCCGTGGCGGCTGCGGGAGGCCACCGGGCAGGGGCGCGGCACCGTGTTCCTCGGCCTGCCCTCCGGCGTGCACCCCGACCTGCGCGAGCGGGTCAACGAGCTGGCCGGGCGGGTCCGCGAGCGCTTCGAGCTCAAGCGGTGGCCAGGCGCGACCCCCGACCTGGTCACCGCGGTGCGCGAGGGCAAGCTGGCGCTCACGCTGGCCAGGCTGCCGGTGGCCGACCCGGCGCTGGAGCAGCTGCCGGTGATGTCCGAGCGGCTCGGCGCGGTGGTGCCCGCGGACGCCTTCGCCGGGCGGGAGTCGGTCACGCTGGCCGAGCTGGCGGATCTGTCCTATGTGGCCGGTCCGGCCGGGGAGATGCTCGGCTACTTCGAGCGGCTCGACGGCGAGTTGGCCGAGCTCGGCGTGAAAAAACGCATTCGGCTGACCGGTGCCGGATATGGCGGAGTTTCCGAGCTCATTTCCGAGGGGCTTGCTTTCGGTATTTCCATGCTCGATTCACGCAGTCCCATGCATGGTTACAAGCTGGCGAACGTGGCGGTGCTGCCGTTCGCCGACTTCCACCCGCGCCTGGACACCGGGCTGCTCTGGCGGCACGACCGGGCGCACGGCGGGGACCTCGACGAACTCATTTCCGCTGCTCGCGAGGTCTTCGCCGAACCGCTCGAAGTCTGACAAATGGTATGACCGCTGTGGTCATACCATTGTTCGCGATTCGAACATTCCCATTCTTTCCGTTCGCGCCTAGGTTCGTTTGTAGACGAACTGAACCGGCGCGAAAGGACGAGCAATGACGGAGCTCACCGGCGCCACCGGCCCTCTGGACGGTGTGCGCGTGATCGACCTCTCCACCGTGGTGATGGGCCCGTACGCGGCCCAGATCATGGGTGACCTGGGCGCCGACGTGATCAAGATCGAGTCGCCCGCGGACACCGCGCGGGTGGGGCACTACCGCACCACGCCGGGCATGACCCCGCTGCACCTCAACGTCAACCGCAACAAGCGCAGCGTCGCGCTCAACCTCAAGGACGAGACCGAGCGGGCCACCGCCCTGGAGCTCATCGGCACCGCGGACGTGGTGATCACCAACATGCGGCCCGGCGCGCTGAGCAGGCTCGGCATGAACTACGAGGACCTCGCCGAGGCCAACCCCGGCCTGATCTACGCACACGCCCAGGGCTTCCGCGGCGACTCCGAGCTGGCTGGCCACGCCGCCTACGACGAGACCGTGCAGGCCGCCTCCGGCCTGGTCGACATCGCCAACCGCGCGCTGGGCAAGCCGGTCTACCTGCCGACCATCCTGGCCGACAAGGTCTCCTCGCTGACCATCGTCTACAGCGTGCTCGCCGCGCTGGTGCACCGGGACCGCACCGGGCAGGGCCAGCGGATCGAGATCCCGATGACCGACACGCTGCTGGCCTTCAACCTGGTCGAGCACCTGGCCGGGCACGTCTTCGAGCCCCCGCAGGGCCAGACCGGCTTCGCGCTGTCGATGACCAAGGGCCACCAGGCGGTGCGCACCAAGGACGGCTTCGCCTGCGTGATCCCGTACAACCCGCAGAACTTCCGCGACTTCTTCGCCGCCGCCGGCCGCCCCGACCTGGCCGCCGACCCCCGGGTGAACGGACCGGCCGTGGACAGCGCCGACCACGAGGCCCTGGCCGCGCTGATCGAGGAGTGCGCGCCCGCGCTGACCACCGCCGAGTGGGCCGAGGTCTGCGCCAAGCACAGCATCCCGATGGCCCCGGTGCTGGAGCTGGACCGCGCGCACGAGGACCCCTACGTCCGCGACGGCCACCTGCTCGACACCGTCGAACACCCCACCGAGGGCCCCATCCGCGCCATCGGCATCCCGGTCCGCTTCGCCGTCACGCCCGGTTCGATCCGCCGGCTGGCCCCGGTGCCCGGCCAGGACACCGCGGAGGTCCTCGCCGAACTCGCCACCCGCTGAACCCGGGCATCCCGGGCAGCAGAAGGAAGAACGTCATGAGCACCACCGAAGTACGCGTCGAACGGATCGGCAGCACCCTGCTGATCACCCTGGACCGCCCGCAGGCCCGCAACGCCGTCAACGCCGCGGTCGCCACCGGACTGGCCGCCGCGCTCGATGAGCTGGAATCCGATCCCGCGCTCAGGGCAGGCGTCCTGACCGGCGCGGAGGGCACCTTCAGCGCGGGCATGGACCTCAAGGCCGCCCTGCGCGGCGAGTCGCCGGAGATCCCCGGCCGCGGGTTCGGCGGCCTGACCGAGACCGAGCTGACCAAGCCGCTGATCGCCGCGGTGGAGGGCTTCGCCATGGGTGGCGGGTTCGAGCTGGCGCTGGCCTGCGACCTGATCGTGGCCGCCGAGGACGCCCGGTTCGGCCTGCCCGAGGTCAAGCGCGGCCTGGTCGCCGCGGGCGGCGGAGTGATCCGGCTGCCCCAGCGCATCCCGCACCACCTGGCCATGGAGCTGCTGCTCACCGGCGAGCCGGTCACCGGCCGCCGCGCGGGTGAGCTGGGCCTGGCCAACCGGGTCACCGCCTCCGGCGAGACCGCCGCGGTCGCCCTGCAGCTGGCCGAGCAGCTCGCGCTCAACGCCCCGCTCGCGCTGGCCGCGGTGAAGACCATCGTGCGCGCCGCGCACGGCGTGCCCGAGCCCACTGCCTTTGCCGCGCAACGGGAGCACCTGACCCAGCTGATGGCCTCGGCCGACGTCCGCGAGGGCATGACCGCCTTCGCCGAGCGCCGCGCCCCGCAGTGGACGGGGGCGTGAGATGAGGATCAACGACGTCCGGCAGCGGGTGACCACCCCGCTGACCAGCCCGGCCTTCCCGCCGGTCGTGCCGAAGTTCACCGACCGCGAGTACCTCAACATCGTCTACCGCACCGACCCCGAGGCTTTGCGGGCCGTCGTGCCCGAGCCCCTGGAGATCGACGAGCCGCTGGTCCGGTTCGAGGTGATGAAGATGGGCGATGTCAGCGGGTACGGCCCCTACACCGAGGCGGGCCAGGCGATCCCGGTGACCTTCGACGGTGAGCGCGGCGAGTACCTGCACGCGATGCACCTGGACAACTTCCCGGCCACCGCCTCCGGCCGCGAGGTCAGCGCCTACCCGAAAACCGTTGGCGCGCCACGACTCTACGTGGACAGCGGCGCACTGGTCGGCACCCTGGACTACGGCACGCTGCGGGTGGCCACCGCGACCATGGGCTACAAGCACCACGAGCTGGACCCGCGCACGGCCGAGGAACAGATCACCGTGCCCACCTTCATGCTCAAGACCATCCCCGGCTACGACGGCACGCCCAGGGTGCAGGAGCTGGTGCGCACCGAGATCACCGACCTGGTGGTCAAGGCCGCCTACACCGGGCCCGCCCGCCTCCAGCTGTTCCAGCACGTGCTCGCCCCGCTGGCCGACCTGCCGGTGCTGGAGGTCGTCGCCGCCAGCCACATCCTCACCGACCTGACGCTCGCTCCGGTCAAGCCGGTCTTCGACTACCTGAAGGGAGCACGGTCATGAGCCAGCGGTTCCGCACTGCCGCGGTGATCGGCGCGGGCACCATCGGCCTGTCCTGGACGGCGCTGTTCGCCGGGCACGGCCTGACCGTCCGGGTCAGCGACCCCCGCCCGGACCTCGCCGAGGCCGTCGCCGCCGCGCTCACCGAGTTCACCCCGCACCTGGCTGCCCAAGGCCTGGACGTCACCGGCCTGGCCGAGCGGGTCCAGCTCGCCGCCGATGTCACCGAGGCGGTCCGGGACGCGGATGTGGTGCAGGAGAACGGACCCGAGAACGTCGAGTTCAAGAAGGACCTGTTCGCCACCCTGGTCCGCGAGGCGCCGAAGCACGCGCTGCTGCTGAGCTCGTCCTCGGCGATCCCGTCCACCGCCTTCACCGGCGACCTGGACGACGCCGGCCGGATCCTGATCGGCCACCCGTTCAACCCGCCGCACCTCATCCCGCTGGTGGAGGTCGTGCCCGGCGAGCGCACCAGCGAGGACTCCGTGCGCGCCGCGGTGGACTTCTACACCTTCCTCGGCCGCACCCCGGTGGTGGAGCGCAAGGAGATTCCCGGGTTCGTCGGCAACCGGCTGCAGAACGCGCTCAGCCGCGAGGCGATCTACCTGGTGGAGCAGGGCGTGGTGACCCCGGCGGACCTGGACAAGGTGATGACGAACTCCCTCGGCATCCGCTGGGCCACGGTCGGGCCGTTCCTCGGCTCGCACCTGGGCGGCGGCCCCGGCGGCTACCGGCACCTGGCCGAGCACATCGGCAAGTCGATGAAGAAGATGTGGGCCGGCCTCGGCCAGCCCTCGCAGAACGAAGCAGAACAGGAACGGCTCATCGAAGCCGTGGAGAAGGCTTACGGCTCCTCCACGTACTCGGCACTCGCCGAGGCGCGCGACCGCAAGCAGCTCGCCGTGCTGTCCGCTTTGGACAGTGCCAGCAAGGAGGAGAACTGAGATGAGCATGGCAGCACTGGAAGACCAGCTGACCGCCGACTTCTACAACTACGAGACGCTGCTGGCCGACGAGGAGCGCAAGATCCTCCTGCAGGCCCGCGAGCTGATGCGCGAGCAGGTCCGCCCGCTGGTGAACGAGAACTGGGCCAAGGGCGAGTTCCCCCGCGAGCTCATCGACATCTTCCGCGGCAGCGGGCTGGCCGGACTGCCCTACGAGGGCTACGGCGAGCACCCGGCCGCCGGCAGCAACCTGCTCAACGGCATGCTGGCCATGGAGATGACCCGCGTCGACGCCTCGGTGGCCACCTTCTTCGGTGTCCACAACGGACTGGCGATGTACTCCATCCACGCCGGTGGCGACCAGGAGCAGCGCGACCGCTGGCTGCCCGCGATGGCGGCCATGGACAAGATCGGCGCGTTCGCGATGACCGAGCCGCTCGGCGGTTCCGACGTCGCCGGTGGCATGCGCACCACCGCCAAGCGTGAGGGCGACACCTGGATCCTCAACGGCGCGAAGAAGTGGATCGGCAACGCCACCTTCGCCGACTACGTGGTGGTCTGGGCGCGCGACGTGGACGACAACCACGTCAAGGGATTCGTCGTCGAGAAGGGCACCCCTGGGTTCAGCCCGGTGAAGATCGAGGGCAAGATCGCCTTCCGGATCGTGGAGAACGCCGAGATCACCCTGACCGAGGTCCGGGTGCCCGAGGCCAACCGCTTGCAGCGGATCAACTCCTTCCGCGATGTGGCCGAGATCCTGCGCGCCACCCGCGGCGGGGTGGCCTGGCAGGCGCTGGGCGTGATGATCGGGGCCTACGAGCTGGCCCTGGACTACGCCAAGGAGCGCAAGCAGTTCGGCCGCCCGATCGCCCGCTTCCAGCTGGTGCAGGACCTGCTGGTGAAGAGCCTGGGCAACATCACCGCCAGCTGGGGCATGCTGGTGCAGCTGGCCAGGCTGCAGGACGCCGGGATCTTCCGCGACGAGCACTCCGCGCTGGCCAAGGCCTTCGTCACCGCGCGGATGCGGGAGGTGGTGGCCTGGGGCCGGGAGATCTTCGGCGGCAACGGCATCCTGCTGGAGCACGACATCGCCCGGTTCTTCACCGACGCCGAGGCCATCTACTCCTTCGAGGGCACCCGCGAGATGAACACCCTGATCGTGGGCAAGTCGATCACCGGGCAGAGCGCCTTCGTGTGATCAGGACGAGTCGAACAGCCGGTGGCCACGGTCACCGGCTGTTCGGCGTGCGGGGCGTTCATGATCGAAGAAGCGCCCGCTGGCCTACCCTGGGCGGCGTGAAGTCCAACGAGCGGGCCCGGCCGCCGGTCATCGCCGATGTGGCCCGTGCCGCCGGGGTGTCGGTGTCCACGGTGTCGCGGGTGCTCAACGGCGAGGTGCCGGTGGCCGCGGAGAAGCGGGACCGGGTGCTCGCCGCGGTCCGCACGCTCGGCTACATCCCCAACGGCGCGGCCAGGGCACTCGTGCGCGGCCGCCAGTCGATGATCGCCGTGGTCGCCGGGAACACCACCAGGTACGGCTACGCCAGCACCATCCAGGGCATCGAGGAGGCCGCCCGGCAGGCCGGGTACCTGGTCGTCATCACGGTGGTGGAGTCCACCGCCAGCGAGGTGGTCGGCGGCGCGCTGGCGCTCAGCCTCAGCCAGCCGGTGGCCGGGGCGATCGTGCTGGAGTACGACGCGGCCGGCGCCGCCGCGCTGGCCGCCATGCCGGCCTCGCTGCCGGTGGTCGCCGCCGCGCCCGCGCTGTCCCGGCACGGCGACCTGCCGCGCGCGGTGATGGACGACCGGGTCGCCGCCGAGCACGCCACCCGGTACCTGCTGGACCTGGGGCACGAGGTGGTGCACCACGTGGCCGTGCCGCGCGCGGAACGCTGGACCGGGCGGACCGCGGGCTGGCGGGCGGCCCTGGAGAGCGCGGGCATCCCGGTGCCGGAGGTGCTGGAAGCCGACTGGACGCCGAAGTCCGGCTACCGGATCGGGCTGGGCCTGGCCGAGCGCGAAGACGTCACCGCGGTGCTCTGCGGCAACGACGAGATCGCCATCGGCGTGCTGCGCGCGTTGCAGGAACGTGGGCGGCGGGTGCCGGAGGAGGTCAGCGTGGTCGGCTTCGACGACCACCCGCTCAGCGAGCTGTGGTCGCCCGCGCTGACCACGGTGCGCCAGGACTTCGTCGAGCTGGGCCGCCAGGCCTTCGGACTGCTCGCCGCCGTGCTCGCCGGTGAGCCGAGACCGGCCCCGGTGGCGGTGGACCCGGAGCTGATCGTCCGCGGCTCCTCCGGAAGGCCCAGGTCGGCCAGGGGCTGAGGAGTTCTGCTCCGCGCGATGCCGCCTGGTTCCTCATGATCACGCGTTCTGAAAGCGCTGTCAGAGATTTGAGCTGGCCTCTTGCGTCGGATTCTGAATGACGTTTTCATAGCCTCCGGCACCGTAGCCCGCTGAGCGTGGAGGAAGCGTGACCGAGTCCGAGAACTCCCTCCACTGGGGAACCGAACGCCTGCGCCTGGAGTTCGGGATCGGCCAGGACGGCCCGGTGCGGATCCTCGCCGCGACCGTCCCCGGCGCACCGGCGCACCGGCGCGAGCCCCGCCAGCCGCTGGTGGAGGTGCTGGCGGTGGGCCACGGACACGCCAGCGCGAACACCCGCAACACCGCCACCGCGATCGGCGCGCGGCTGCGCCACCTGGGCCACACCACCCGCACCGACGGGACCTGGGCGGTGCTGGAGATCAGCCAGCAGGACCCGGTGACCGGGCTGCGGGTCACCAGCACCCTGCGCGCGCCCGCCACGGCCGCCGCCGTCCAGGCCAGCACCACCCTGCGCAACGAGGGCGCGGAACCCGTGCTGCTGCAAGCGGTCACCTCGCTGGCCCTCGGCGACCCGGTCGGTCCCCGGCCGCCCGCCGAGGTGGAGCTGCGCACCGGCTACAACGACTGGGTCGGCGAAGGCCGCTGGGACCGGGTCCCGCTGAGCGCGCCCGCCGGTCTGCCGCACCTGGACCTGGGCGCGCACCAGCACCAGGACGCCCGTGGCGCGCACGCGGTGGTCAGCGCGGGCGCCTGGTCCTCCGGCACCCGGATCCCGGCGGGCGTGCTCGCGGTTGCGGACGGCGGTCCGGCGGTGGCCTGGCAGGTCGAGCACAACGGGGCCTGGCGGGCCGAGGTCGGCGAGCGGCTCGGCGATGACGAGAGCACCGAACTGGTGCTGGCCCTGCTCGGCCCGACCGACGCGGACCACCAGTGGTTGCAGGTGCTCGAACCCGGCGCGGAGTTCAGCACCGTGCCGGTCGCGCTGGCCGTGGCGGACGGCTGGCAGGAAGCGGTGGCCGAGCTGACGGCCTACCGGCGGGCGCTGCGCGGGCCGGGGGTGTCCGCGCCGGTGGTGTTCAACGACTACATGAACACGCTGATGGGCGACCCGACCAGCGCCAAGCTCCGCCCGCTGGTCGAGGCGGCCGGGTCGGTCGGCGCGGAGGTCTTCTGCATCGACGCTGGCTGGTACGCCGACGACGGCGACTGGTGGGACTCCGTCGGGGCCTGGGAGCCCTCGGTGACCCGCTTTCCCGACGGCGGCCTGCGCGCCGTCCTGGACCACATCCGGCAGGCGGGGATGGTGCCGGGGCTGTGGCTGGAACCCGAGGTGGTTGGCTGCCGCAGCCCGGTGGCCGACCGGCTGCCCGACGCGGCGTTCCTGCAACGCCGCGGCCTGCGGATCGTGGAGCAGGGCCGCTACCTGCTCGACCTGCGGCATCCCGAAGCGGTCAAGCACCTCGACGAGGTGGTGGACCGGGTGGTCGAGGACCTGGGGGTCGGCTACCTCAAGCTGGACTACAACGTCACCCCCGGAGCGGGCACTGACCGCGCGGCCGACAGCGCGGGCGCCGGGCTGCTCGGGCACAACCGCGCCCACCTGGACTGGCTGGACGGCGTGCTGCGCAGGCATCCTGGGCTGCTGGTGGAGAACTGCGCCTCCGGTGGCCTGCGCGCGGACTACGCGCTGCTGTCCCGGCTGCACCTGCAATCCACCTCCGACCAGCAGAACCCGCTGCGCTACCCGCCGGTGGCCGCGGCCGCCCCGCTGTCGGTGCTGCCCGAGCAGGCGGGCAACTGGGCCTACCCGCAGCCGGAGATGACCGACGAGCAGATCGTGTTCACCCTGTGCACCGGGCTGGCCGGGCGGCTGTACCTGTCCGGGCGGCTGGACCGGATGGATCAGCGCCAGCTCGGCCTGGTCCGCGCCGCGGTCGAACTGGCCCGCGAGCACACCGGCCACCTGACCACCGCGGTGCCGGGCTGGCCGCTGGACCTGCCGGGCTGGCACGACGAGTGGGTGGTGTCCACATTGGACACACCGGCGCAGACCCTGGTCTCGGTCTGGTACCGCGGCGAAGGGCCGGGGGAGACCACCCTGCCGCTGCCCGCCGGGGACCTCGGCGTGGCCTTCCCGCCCAGCGGCGCGGGCGACTGGGACATCACGCGGAACGCGGACGGCGGGGTGCGCCTGCGGGTGCCCGCCGGGCCGCGGGCACGGCTCATCAGGATCACGCGCGGCACAGCCGAGGAGACGTCATGAGGAAGTTCCGGCCATTGCTGGCGGCGCTGACCGCCCTCGGGCTGTGCGCCGCCGGGTGCTCCGACCCCGGCGCCGCCCAGGACGGCCCGCCGACGGTGACCACCTGGCCCGACCCCTCGGCCCCGCTGGCCGGCACCACGCTGACGGTGTGGGCCGCGCAGAACTCCACCAAGGCGCCCGCCGCGGTCGTCGCCGCCTTCGAGCGGGCCACCGGCGCGACCGTGCGCGTGCTCACCATCCCCGACCCCTACGAGCAGGGCGTGCAGACCAAGGTCGCCGCCGGTGACAAACCCGACCTGGCCTTCTGGCAGCCGACCGGCTCGATGCTCAGGGCCGTCAACGCCAAGGCCACCCTCCAGCCGCTGACCGGCGCGCCCTGGCTGGACAGCCTGGACCCGGCGCTGCGCGAGATCACCGGCCAGCTCGACGGCACCCGGTACGCGGCGCTGATCACCAGCCCGGCCGTGCAGGGCGTGTACTACAACAAGCAGGTCCTCACCCGGCACGGGATCACCGCGCCGCCGAAGAACTGGGCCGAGTTCCTGACCGTGGCCCGCAAGCTCAAGGCCGAGGGCCAGACCCCGTTCCACGAGATGGGCGGCGACCGCTGGGCGACCCAGTGGTGGGTGCAGGTGCAGCTGGCCGACGCGGCCAGGGACGGCCTGTGGGAGCGGGTGAACACCGGCAAGGAGAAGTTCACCGATCCGGCCATCCGCGGCGCCATCGCCCAGTACCAGGCGCTGATCGCCGAAGGCCTGTTCAACGCCGACCTCAAGACCGCGCGGCTGGAGGACCAGGCCGACGCGCTGCTGGCCGGGCGCGCGGCGATGGCGGTGCAGGTGAACTCCTTCCTCACCCAGTTGCAGGCCAAGGCGAGCCCGGCCGAGCTGGACGAGCGGATCGGGTTCTTCCCCATCTCGCCCAGCGGCAACGTCGGCACCTTCATCCCGGACCAGACCAACGCGCTGGTCGCCTTCCGCACCGGCGACCAGCGGCGGGAGGCCGCGGCCCGGCAGCTGCTGGCCTACTGGCTCGGACCGGGCTACCCGGCCTTCGTCAACGACCGCAAGACCGTCTCGCTCAAGCCCTCCGTGCCGTCCCCGCCCGGCGTGCCCCAGGCCGCGCAGGAGGCGCACGGCGCGCTGCGCACCGCGGTCGGTTCGATGCAGGCGCTGGCCGCGGCCAACCCGGACCTCTACCTCAACCTGGCCGACCTGGTGCAGGGCGTGCTGACCCCCGAGCAGGTCGCCCAGCGCACCCAGGACCAGTTCGCCCAGCTGGCCAGGGCCCAGGGCCTGCCGGGGTTCTGAAGCCGTGGCCGCCCGCGCGCACACCCACCCCGGCTGGTTCCTGGCACCGGCCTTCGCGGTGCTCGGGGTGTTCTTCTTCCTGCCGACGCTGTTCAACTTCGGCTACGCGCTCACCGACTGGTCCGGGTTCAAGAGCCGGATCGACTTCGTCGGCCTGCGCAACTTCGCCGACCTGCTCGGCGACGGCTCGCTGCTGGCCTCGGTGCGCACCACCCTGGTCTACGCGGTGCTGGTGGCCTTCTTCCAGAACCTGTTCGGGCTGGCGCTGGCGCTGCTGCTGGAACGGGACACCAGGGTCAACCGGTTCGCCAGGGTGATGTTCTTCATCCCGGTGGTGATGTCCGCGCTGGCCACCGGCTACGTGTGGCAGGCGGTGCTGCGGCCGGACGGCGCGCTCAACGGCGTGCTCGGTTCGGTGCTGGGCCAGGAGATCAGCATTCCCTGGCTGGGCAGCACCACCTGGACGATCCTGGTGGTCGCGCTGGTGCACGCCTGGAAGTGGATGGGCCTGTCCATGCTGATCTACCTGGCGGGCCTGAAGTCCATCAACGAGGAGGTGCTGGAAGCCGGTCGGCTGGACGGCGCGTCGGCGTGGCGGCTGTTCCGCACCGTGCGCTTCCCGCTGCTGGCGCCCGCGGTGACCTTCAGCGTCACCACCGCGCTGCTCGGCTCGATGAACGGCTTCGACATCGTGCAGGCCACCACCGGCGGCGGCCCGGCCCGCACCACCGAGCTGCTCAACATCTTCGTCTTCCGCACCTTCGGCCAGGGCCTGTTCGCCCAGGCCACCGCGATGAGCCTGGTGCTGTTCCTGCTGGTCGCGCTGCTGGCCTTCCCGGTGGTGCGGATGCTGCGCCGACGGGAGGACGTGCTGTGAGCGGCTCGCGGACCTGGCGGCGGGTCCAGCCGGTGCTCGCGCTCACCGCGGTCATCACGCTGATCGCGCTGCCGCTCTACATCGTGCTGATCACCTCGGTGAAGTCGCAGGGCGAGGCGCTCACCCCGAACCTGGCCCCGCCTGCCGCGTGGTACTTGGCGGAGAACTACGCGCAGGTGTGGGAGCAGGGACGGATCCCGGCGGCCTTCTGGGGCAGCATGCTGGTCATGGTGCCCACGGTCGCCGGGGTCCTCCTGCTCGGCTCGATGGCCGCCTGGGTGCTGGCCCGCCGCTCCTCCAAGGCCAACTCCCTGCTCTACGCCCTGGCCGTCAGCGGCATCGTGCTGCCACCGGCGGTGGTCACCATCGTGCTGCTGCTGCGCCAACTGGGCCTGGCCGGCACCGCGGTCGGCATGATCGGGGTCTACCTGGGCATGTACCTGTCCACGGTGATCTTCCTGGTCACCGGGTTCGTGCGGACCATCCCGGCCGAGCTGGAGGAGGCCGCGCGGGTGGACGGGGCCGGGCCGGTGCGGGTGTTCTTCCAGATCATCCTGCCGCTGCTGCGCCCGACCCTGGCCACCGCGACGATCCTGATCTGCCTGTACGTGTGGAACGACGTCTTCTACGCCTTCTTCGTCATCGGCGGCAGGCTGGACACCTTGCCGCTCAACCTGTTCCAGGTCGCCAGCGCCGGCCTGTACCTGAACAACTGGCACCTGATCTTCGCCTACGTCGTGCTCATGAGCCTGCCGCTGGTGCTCGTGTTCGTGATCGGCCAGCGCAAGATCATCTCCGGCATCACCGGCGGAGCGGTCAAGTGATCCCGTGCGTTCGCACCGAGAAAGGGGACACCCGATGCAGCACAAGCCAACCGGCCGAGGGCCACGACGGGCGGTGGCCGTAGGCCTCGCCGCGGCGCTGGCCGCCACCGGCCTGCTGAGCGCGGCCGCGCCCGGCGCCGCCGCCCCGGCCGCCGAGGTGGTCGCGGTCGACTTCGCCCAGCGCACCGGCGCGGTGCACGGCGGCGCGACCGGCATGCTCTACGGCCTCTCCGATCCCGGTGTCCCGGGCAGTGCCCTGCTCGCTGGGGCCCGGCCGCGCACCGTGGCGCAGAAGGCTCCCGACGGCCAGCAGCACCCCAACGGCGACGCGCTGGTGGTCGCCGACGACTTCTTCACCGCGGGCGGCGCCGACGTGGTGATCTACATGCAGGACATCTACGCCAAGTGGCCCTACGAGAACTTAGGCATCGCCGACTATCTGTCCAAAGTGGACACCATGGTGCGCAAGGTGGTCCAGCAGCGGCCACGGGACAAGGGCCGGTTCGTCTGGGTGCCGTTCAACGAGCCCGACCTGATCTGGTACCAGGACTGGGGCACCCAGCGGCAGAAGTTCCTGGACGACTGGAAGCTGGTGTTCGAGCGCATCCGCTCGATCGACCCCGACGCGCGGATCGTCGGCCCCAACGAGGCCGGGTACAACCCCGGCAGGCTGCGCGACTTCCTCACCTGGACGAAGAACACCCGCTGCGCCGGTGACCGGGAGGGCGACTGCCTGCCCGACATCATGGCCTGGCACGAGCTCAACCGCGGCAGCCTGGCGAACTACCGGGGGCACTTCGCGCGGTACCGGCAGCTGGAGCGCGAGCTCGGCATCAGCCCCCGGCCGATCAACATCGACGAGTACGGCAACCGGCGGGACATGTCGGTGCCCGGCCAGCTCATCCAGTGGATCTCCATGTTCGAGGACACCAAGGTCGACGCGGACATGGCGTACTGGACCTATGCCGGGAACCTGGACGACCACGCGGTCCGCACCCGACGCGCCAACGGCGGCTGGTGGCTGCTCAAGTGGTACGCCGACCTGACCGGGCAGACCGCGCTGGTGCGCCCGCCCCGGCCCAACGTGGCCGACACCGCGCAGGCGGTCGCGGCGGTGGACGAGTCCGCGCGGCGGGCCACCGTGCTGCTCGGCGGTTCGGACAGCGCGCGGCTGGAGCTGACCGGGCTGGACAGCCGGATCTTCGGCCGCACGGTCGATGTGCAGGTCTCCCGGACCGGCTGGACCGGCTACGAGGGCGACGCCGGAGCGCCCCCGGTGGTGGCCGCGCGGCGGGCCAACCTGGACGGCGGCAAGCTGAGCCTGGACCTGCCGGGCGGGGACGTCATGGCCGCCTACCGCGTGCTGATCACCCCGGCCGCAGGCGCGGAGCCCAAGGCCGAGGTGCCCTGGTCGGCCAGTGTCGAGGCCGAGTCGGCCACCCTGACCTCCGCGCAGGTCCACACCCAGGACACCACCGCGGATCCGCAGCTGTACGCGACCTCCGGCAAACGCGACGTCGGCGCGATGAACAGGCCCGGCTCCGCGGTGACCTTCCCGGTGACCGTGCCACGGGACGGCCTCTACCGGCTCGGGATCTACCAGGGCGCGAACCGCGCGCCGGGGCGGCACGCGCTGTTCGTCGACGGCGCGCTCAACCAGGTCGTGCAGTACTCGGCCAACCTCGGCTGGACCTACCGGGGCCGCACCGACGTCCAGCTCCGGCTCACCGCGGGCACCCATCAGCTGTCCCTGCGCACCAGCGCCGACGGCCGGGAACCGTTGCCGGGCAGCGACATCACCCTGGACAAGTTCGACCTGACCGAGGTCACCGGGCCGGCGCGCGGCCGCTACCTGCCCGATGACGCCCGGCTGACCGACGGCGCCCGCCTGCAGCGCGCCGCCGGCGGCCCGGCCGTCACACTCGGCGGGCGCGCCAAGGCGACCTACTTCGTGGCCACCGCCGAAGACGGCTACCAGGACCTGGCCCTGACCTACCAGGCCGGTCAGGCGGGCACCCTGGACGTGCGGATCGACGGCCGCGCGGTGCCGGGCCTGCGGGCGGAGCGAGCGGGTGAAGGCACCTCCCGCGCCAGGGTGTACCTCCCGGCAGGCATCTCCCGGATCGAGGTCACCGCGGCCGCCGAGCTGAACCTGCGCGAGCTCAGCACCACGCGGGCGGCGAACGCGGACAGCCAGGTGCACGTGGCAGAGGCCGAGCAGGGGAAGCTGAGCGGGACCGCCAAGGTGACCGGCCTGCCGGCGGGCAGCGGCTCCAACGCCACCGGCGGCGGCTACGTCAGCGGACTCGGCGCCGGGGCGGGCAACACCCTCACCCTCAACCGGCCCAGCCAGTTCGGGCCGGGGGAGTACGTGCTGTCGGTGCACTACGCCAACGCCGAGCGCAACACCGGGCACGCCTACAACACCGACGTGATCAGCCGGTGGCTGGACATCACCGAGACCGGCGGCGGCAGCAGGCGCGAGGTGTACCGGCACAACTACGCCTGGGACAACTTCTGGTCCCACCCCACCCCGTTGCGCCTCAACACTTCCGGCGGCGCGCTGGTGCTCGGCAACGCCTCCGGCCCCGGTCCGCACGTCGACCGGGTGGAGCTGGCCAAATTCGTGCTGAGCGTGCAGAACACCGCTTGACGGTTGTTGACAGAAACACCGGGACCGGCTTTCCGGGCTGTTGTCGCTCTTACGCTGCGATCCGCCTGACAACAGCCCGGGAGGCCACCCATGACCGCGATGAAGACAATCCTGCTCCTAGCCATGACCGCGGTTCTCGCCGCCCAGTCCGCCCAGCCCGCCCAGGCCGCCGAGATGCCACCGAACCCGGTGGCGAAACCGGGCTGGGTTCTGGACCGCCAGGACGAGTTCAACGGCAGCCTGGACAAGAACCTGTGGATCACCAACTACCTCGAGTCGCGCACCCCGGAATGGCGCTCCAGGGCGCGGTACGGGTTCCGCAACAACGCGTTGGTGCTGCGGATCGACAACGACCAGCCGACCTACTACGCCAACGAGCCGATGAAGGTCTCCAGCATCCAGACCGGGCAGCGGACCGGTCTGCACAAGGGCTCGCCCCAGGACCACACCATCCCCACCATCTGGAAGTACGCGCCCAAGTACGGCTACTTCGAGATCCGGGCGAAGACCTCGGCCAGGAGCGGTGTGCACGCCGCGTTCTGGACGGTGGGCAAGCAGGACACCCGGGAGCAGAGCGCCGAGATCGACATCATGGAGCACGCCGGAATCCACGGCAGGGCCTTCAACTTCAACCTGTTCAAGTGGTCGGACCCGAAGATCCAGCAGGTCACCCAGTCGGTCCCGGTGTCCTTCGACCTCACCACCGAGATGCACATCTACGCCATGGAGTGGACGCCCACCCAGATCAAGCTCTACGTCGACAACAAGCTGACCAGGACGCTCAACCAGTCTCCGGACTACGCCTCGGGATTCCTGCTGGGCATCTACGAGAACGCGGGCTGGACCGGCTCGGTGAACCCCTCGGACCCGCGGCCGAAGGAGTTCGTGGTGGACTACTTCCGCGCCTACCGCAAGGCGTGAACCGGTGGTGTGGCGGCATGGTGCACGAGCTCGGCAGTCGCCTGTCCTGAAAAGTTCCGCACAATGCGCAATCGGCCCGGATCCGGCTGACAGGGCCGGGTGGGCCGAGGTCTACTGACGGGGCCCGCAACGGAGCCGGCGCGGGCGCCCGGTGTGCTGGACTGCTCCCAGCCCAGTGCCGCGCACCGGATGCATTCAGGGGCACCGGCTCCAGGGGCGGCCGCCGGGCACGCGAGACCCGGCGGTCGCCCCGTAAACTCACCGGCCGGAAGCTTGATTCCCGGACGCCGGAAGGCAGCTGATGCGGTTCTCCGAGGCGCTCACCCGTGGTCCGCTGCTGCTCGACGGCGGCCTGTCCACCGCACTGGAGCAGGCGGGGCAGGACCTCTCCGGCGAGCTGTGGTCGGCCCGGCTGCTGCTGGCCGACCCGGCCGCGGTCCGCGCCGCGCACCTGGCCTACCTCCGGGCCGGCGCCCAGGTGGTGATCACCGGCAGCTACCAGGTCAGCTACCAGGGCTTCGCCCGGCGGGGAATGCCCGCGGACGCGGTCTCCGGCCTGTTGCGGCGCAGCGTGCGGCTGGCCGCCGAGGCCGCGGCCGAGGTCGAGGGACCACGCTGGGTGGCGGCCTCGGTCGGCCCGTACGGCGCGGTGCTGGCCGACGGTTCGGAGTACCGCGGCGGGTACGGGCTCAGCGTGCCCGAGCTGGCCGGGTTCCACCGGCAGCGGATCGAGGTGCTGGCCTCGGCCGGTCCGGATGTCCTTGCCGTGGAGACCATCCCGGACCTCGCCGAGGCCGAGGCGATCCTCGGCCTGGTCGCCGGGCTCGGCCTGCCGGTGTGGCTGTCCTTCCACGTGCGCGACGGCCGCACCGGCGCGGGCCAGCCGCTGGCCGAGGCGTTCGCGCTGGCCGCCGCCGTGCCCGAGGTGGTGGCCGTCGGGGTCAACTGCTGCGCCCCGGCGGAGGTGGCCCCCGCGATCGAGGCGGCGCGCCAGGTGACCGGCAAGCCGGTGGTGGTCTACCCCAACGGTGGCGGCGAGTGGGACGCCGGGCGCAAGGAGTGGTCCGGTCCGTCCACAGTGGACCCGGCGGCGGCGGTGGCGTGGGCGGACGCGGGGGCCGGGTTGATCGGCGGTTGCTGCCAGGTCGGACCGGCCGGGATCGCCCGGCTCGCCTCGGCGCTCCGGGCGGGATGAGCCGGTCAGCGCAGGTAGCCCGCCAGCGACAGGTTCAGCTCGCGCACGCCCTGCGCGACCAGCCCGGCCATCACCGCCGCGCCGTGCGTGGAGAAGTGGGTGTTGTCGTTGACTTCCCTGGTCAGGTACAGCCGCTCGGAGGCCGCCGGGCCCAGCGACTCCACCAGCGCCTTGGTCTTGGCGGTGAGGTCGAGCACCGGCACGTTCGCGCTGCGACCGAGCGCCCTGATCGCCGCGGGCAGGTCCACGCCCTTGTTGTTGACGTGCAACGCCCACGAGTTGAGCTTGCCGCCCTCGAACAGCCTGCGCACCGGCGGTGTCATCAGCACCGGCACGCCGCCGCGCTCACGCACCCCGGCGACCAGCTTGGCGAGGTTGGCGCGGAAGACCTCGGCGGTGGTGTCCTTGTCGTTGTGCGCCAACTGGATGAACACCAGGTCCCGGCTCTTGATCAGTGGCTTCATCCTCGGGAACAGCGCCGGGTTGGCCAGGAAGCTGTCCGAGCCCTCGCCGGAGTCCGCGTAGTTCGCGACCACCGCGCCGCCGCGCACCAGCGCCGGCAGGTACTGGCCCCAGCCGTAGTAGGGCGCGGTCTCCTGGTCGCAGACGGTCGAGTCGCCTGCCAGGTAGGCCACCAGGGGGGACCTGGCCGGGGTCACGGTCAGCGCGCCGACCGCCGGGGCGCCGCCGCCGAAGGTGATGCTCAGTCCCGGGGTGCCGCGCTGCCCGGTGGGCTGGCCCTCGGGCTCGCGGACGTTGACCGTCACCGTGCTGCGGACCACCTGGCCCGCGCGGGTGGCGACGGTCTTGAGGACCTGCCTGCGCGCCTCCACCGACATCGAGGTGCTGGCCGCCCGTGCCGGACTGCCGAGGTCAACGGTGACGTCGTAGTTGCCCGGCGCGACCGGGAAGTGGCAGGTGATCGGCGCGGTTCCCGAGCACTGCGGGGGCAGTGCCCGCGGCGCGGCGGTGGCGGGCACGGGGGCCAGGGCGGCCACCCCCAGGGCGGCGGTGATGATCGCGAGACGTGGGTTCGGCATCGGTTCTCCTGCTCACGCGTGGGGGAAGCCGTCGACGGCCTCGGCCGGGCGGTCCGCCGCTGCCGGGTGGTAGCTCTCCGGCGGGGCGAGGTAGGTGGCGGGCAGGCCGCCGGTGTCCACCACGATCTGGTCCACGACCATGGCGGGGTCCACCATCAGCAGGCGCAGCACGTGCTCGCCGGGGGTGCGGACGGTCAGCGCGCCGGTGAGCTTCTCCACGCCCTCGATGACGTTGCGCGCCCAGACGTCGTCCTTCTTGCCGGTGGCGATGGCCTGGCCGGAGAGCACCACGGCGGGGCCGTCGTCGAGGGCGATGGCGAGGCGTCGTTTTCCGCGCGCGTCCAGTGAGGGCAGGCGGAACACGGTCACCGGGAAGGTGCCGGTGCTGGTGAACTGGATCCGGTAGGACAGCTCCGGCGAGCGGGTGGTCAGCTCCTCGGTGATGGGCGCGGCGGTCGAGGGCACGGCCTCCATCGCGGCCTGCCGCCTGCCCAGTCCGGTCACCGCGCGCCACTCCGCGCCACCGCGCGGCACCCGGCGGTGGAAGTGCGCCGCGTCGATGGAGACGTAGCCGTGCGCCTCGACAAAACCCGTGGCGCGCCTGCGGGCCTGCTCGCCGTCGTTGTGCACGCGCAGCGGCACGGACACGCTCCGCCCGGCCCCGGTGAAGGTCACCACCGCCTCGTGCCTGCCAAGCGGCGCCCGCTGCCAGTCGATGGAGACCCACACGCGGACCTGGTCGGTGACGGTGCCGGAGGTCGCGCTCACCCGCACCCATGGGTGGCTTGTCGTTGCGCGCCAAGGGAAGGAGCGGAAGCCGGTGTTGAAGACGTCCACAAAACGGCGGTCGCGCGGATAGGAGGAGAACGACAGCGGACGGGCGGCCCCGGTCTCGTTGCCCTCGGCGGCCACGCCCAGCCCGGAGGTCTGCTGCGGCGTCACCCTGACCACGGCCGGGCGGCCCGGCGCCTGGGGGATCTGCGAGGGATACGGGTTCACCACGCCGTTCCACTTGCCGCCGGCGATCTCGGTGTTGTAGCGCCGGGTGAGCGCCTCCTCCTGCGCGTGCGCGGCCTCGGCCAGCTCCGCGTACCGGTTCACCCCCGCGCCCCGGCCCTGCCGGGAGGCCAGCGCGTTGCGGTCCGCCCAGTAGTACTTGAGGTTCATCAGGTACGCGCCGTGCACCGGGTACTCGACCAGCTCGAAGAAGGCGTCCTGGTAGGCCGCGGGCAGCTGGCGGCCCAGCGCCCGCGTCCGCGCCAGCAGGGCCTCGTACGCGGCCATCCGCCCGCCCGCCTCATCGCCGTGGTGCACCAGCGAGATCGAGCCCCGGTCGACGAACTCCGGGCGGCGCTGCGTGGCCAGCCGGGCGAACTCGGTGCGGATGGCGGCGATCTCCCTGCCGTGCCGCCGCCCGAACTGCCTGCCCGCCCACTCGACGAGGAAGTCCTCGACGTTGCCCGCGCCCCACCGGTTGATGTCCCAGGCCAGGTCCAGGCAGAAGGACAGCCCGGCCTCCTGCGACTTGATGTCCCCGACGTTGATCACCCACAGGCGATCCACCCGGTGCTCGTGGGCGCGGCGCAGCTCCTGCCAGATCTTGCTCAGCTGGGTGGTGTCCAGCCACAGATAGCTCTTCGGGCTGCCCCAGTAGGAGATGTGGTAGTAGAGCCCGTTGCCGCCCGGCCGCCGCTGCTCCTCGCCGGTGGGCATCTGCCGCATGTTGCCGTGGTTGTCATCCGGCCAGACCAGGGTGATGTCCTCGGGCACCCGCACACCGGCGTTGTAGAGGTCCAGGACCTCCTTGTAGGGAATGAAGATCTGCGGGGTGGCGGCGGCGCCGACCTCCTCGGCCAGGATTCGGCGCTGGTCGCTGATGATCTGGTTCATCACCGCGACCTTCTCCGGCACCGTCTTCGCGTGCCGGGTCTGGAAGGCGGAGTCGTGCAGGCCCCGCATGCCGATCGTCCAGCTGCTCTCGAAGGCGGCGTTCTCCCTGGCGCGCGCCCGCCAGTACTCGGCGATCACGCCGGGGTTCACCGTGTAGTCGTACTCCGGCAGGCTGCCATCGGGGTTGCGGTGCGCCTCCGCCCACGGCTGCCACTCGTGCACCCCGTTGCGCAGCAGCGCTTCCGGATGGCTGGAGCCGACCACGATGCCGTACTCGTCGGCGAGCCGGACGCTGTCCCGGTGCTTGTTGAAGTGGTCGGTGTAGGGGTGCATGGCTGGCCACAGGTAGTTGGCCTTCAACCGCAGCAACAGCTCGAAGACCTTCTTGTAGGTCTCCGGGCCGATGTTCTTGTCCGGCTCCTGGGTGCGGTTGGACCAGGTGGTCAGGTTCTGCTCGTCGTTGATGAAGATGCCCCGGTAGCGCACCGACGGCTCACGCCGCTTGACCGTGCCTGTCTCGACGCTGACCGTGGCGCGGCGTTCCACCGGCACGTCGGCCCACCAGTGCCACGGCGAGACCCCGATCCGCTCGGAGGTGTCGTAGATGCCGTAGACCGTGCCGCGCCGGTCGCTGCCCGCGATCACCAGCGCGCGGGCCACGCCGGGCAGCGGGCGTTGCACCACCTGGGTCACCGAGGCCTCCCAGCGCCCGGCCACCTCCGCCACGTCCAGCCTGCCCTCGGCGATCAGGCGGTCGATGACCGGGCTCGCGCCGATGGTGCCGATCAGCACCGCGGTCCCGGACAACCCCGAGGTGGTGCGCTGCACGCGCGGCCGCGTCCCGCTGACCCTGGCCACATCGGCGGCCAGGTCACCCGCGGCGCGGACCACGGCCGGATCGTCCGCCTGGTCCACGAACAGGTCGGCCGCGGACCCGTCGCGGACCAGGGCGAGCTCGTCCGGCCCGGCCACCGCGATCCCCGGCAGCAGCGGGGCGACCCCGGCGATCGCCATACCGCGCAACAACGACCTGCGGGTCCAGCCGTTCGATTTGTTGTTCGACACTGCTCCCGACCTTTCCCGCGCAAGCTCCGGCAGACGACGGAGAACCGTTGTGGCACAACGGCGGAAAGCGCTTACCAGGTACGTTAGGGCGGGTTCGGGGAGACCGTCAAGGCCACTTCGGGTGAGCTCATGCGGGCCTGCCTGATCGCCGCGCAGGTGGCCGAGGAGCCGAGGCCGTGGCTGCAGGAGGCCTACGAGATCGTCCGGCGCCTGGGCGGCGACCTGCTGCGCATGAGGATCAAGGCCAGGCTGCGCGAGTTCGGCGTGACCCCGCCGCGCAGGCGCGACACCGCCCCTGAACTGTCCGATGTGGAGCTTATCGCCGGGGCGATGCGGGTGAGTGAGAAGACGGTGGAGAGCTACCTCACCCGGCTGTTCGCCAAGACCGGCTGCGGGTGCCGGCTCGACCTGGCCACCGCCAGCATCGAGGGCAGGCTCACCGTGTCCGGCTGCGACCGCAGCGGCACGGCTTAGCGCGCCGGCCGCACCCACCGGCCAAGCTGTGCGCTTGACGCAACTCAAGCCGGAACGGCCGCCACGGGCCAAGTGGGAGATCCCACCCGCTGCCCGTAGCGGCCGCTGACGAATGCTTCCCGCTCATCAGCCCCAGAACGACAGCGCCTGCCTGCCCAGCGACTGCTGGCCGGCCGCGTTGGCGTGGCAGCCGTCGGCGACCTCGTTGCTCTTCAAGCGGAACGCGCCGGCGTAGGTCACCTTCTGCGTCGAATCGGCGGCCGCTTGCCTGGCGAGGTTGTCCGTCAGGCGCGGGCCGTTCGCGCCGGCGAGGGAGCACGTGTGGCCCGCGTCGTAGAGCGGCTGTCCGCTGATGAAGATCGCCGCACCGGCCGCCGCGTGCTGGCGCGCGTTGGCGATGAGCTTCTTCACCTCGTCATAGGTGGCCCCGTTCCGGGCGAACACGCAGATTTGCACCCACACCGCCGTCGGCTTGCCGAACCTGCTCGCCTGCTGGTCGAACTTCTGCCAGGCGCTGGAGCTGGGATTTGTCCAGGACTGAACGACCAGGCCGCCTGTCCCGTACGGGCCCCACATGCGGGTGCCGCCGACGGCGACATACCCCTGAGCGACGTTCTCCGCCATCGAACAGCCGATGAAGCCCATCGATTGTGATTGAACGGCTGCCGTGGCGGCTGACGCGTTCGCCGGTAACAGGAGTGCGTTGACAGCGAGCAGAAGGCTCACGAAAAGAGCGTGCCGGATTTTCGCATGGCGCATTTCTACCTCCGACGCGGAATGTTTGGAATGACAATTGCGGACGCGACTACCAGAGCCGATGGCGGCACAACAAGAGATGCGCTTCTCCAGGCCTCGCGTCCGCCGGAACGTTGCGACGGGTGTCGTCAGGGGCCGCGGACACCCAGGGCGGTGTCGAGGAAGGCCTCGATGGTCTCGAGGGTGGGGCGGTTCCTCGGTGGTGCGATGCCGCGGCAACCGGTCGTGGACCGCACCTCGGCTGGCGGCGTGTCCGGTGACACGATGTCCTTGGCGTGGCCGACGCCGGGTACGGAGTAGAACGTCGTGGCAACGCAGGCCCGCTTCAGCGCCGCGTACAGCAACTCGCTCTGGTGGTGCGGGACGAGCATGTCCCGCTGTCCGTGGGCGATCAGGACGGGTGGATCGTCCGGGGTGATGTACCGGATGGGGTTGGCTGCCTGGGCTCGTTGCGGACAGCGCTGGATGGCGCAGCCCACGAGTCGTGACTCCGGTGAGGCGATGTCGTTGTGGCAGTCGGTCGTGCCCATGATCGTGTTGAACGCCGCGCAGGCGCCGGGCAGCATGTGCGCGTCCATCTGGCGGAGGTCCGTGGGCCCGTACAGGTTGACCACTGCCTGGATGGTGCTGGAGGCGCCCGTCAGGCCGACGTTGCCCGCCAGCCCCGGCACACCGCCGGTGACGCCGGCCATGGTCGCCGTCCAGCCACCGGAGGAGTCGCCCAGCACAGCGAAGCGCGTGCGGTCGATCCCGTAGGTCCGGGCGTGGACGCGCAACCACCGGATCGCCGCTTTCACGTCATGGACCTGTGCCGGGAACTGGGCCTGAGTGCTGGATCGTGTCGACACGCCGGCGACCACATACCCCGCCGCGGTGAAGTGTGGCGCCAGTTGAGCGGCGTAGGCCTTGCCGTCGTCGCCGAGCCATGCGCTGCCACCGGTCACGATCAGCAGCGGCCGCGGCTTCCGGTGCCCGCCGTCCGGGACGTACAGGTCGAGGAGGTGTCCTCGGCTGCCCGCCGGCTCCGCTGGGGCGTAGGAGATGTCGGTGTGCACGACAACGCTGTTCTCAGCCGATGCGGGAACCGCCGGCGCGGCGAAAAGCATCGTGAGGACGGCGAGGAGAACGCCTCGAATCCTGGGCAATTTTCCTCCTCGATGGGGCCGCTGTGGATCTGAACGGGATCTTGCGGCCGGGGCTGGTGCCCGCACAAGGGCTCTCTTCCACTGAGTGGAAGCCATCCTCTTCAGAGGTGCACACGCCAGAAGATTCGCGCGAATTCCCGTCGGGGTACCGCTGCGTGGTTCTGTGCCGGAGCGGACTTGCTTTGAGTTCCGCGCTGCCGACGGAATACTCCATCGCCCGCTACTGCGCGCGAACCAACAACTCACGACGCTAGCCGCTGAAGTGCCCGGTCAGCATCGCGGTCGCCAGCTCGACCCTGGACCGGTACCCGCTGCGCTGGAACAGCCGGGACAGCCTGCCTTCGACGCTGCGCGCACTGGCCTGCAACACGGTGGCGAGCTGCTGGGTGCCCAGCCCCTCGGTCACCAGCACGGCCAGCAGCCGCTCGTTCTCGGCCACCGTGGTCTGCCTGCCGGGGACGGTCACCCCGTGCCCGCGCATCAGGGTGCGCAGCCAGGACCGGCTCAGCAACGCGTCCAGCTGCCCGTACCGGTCATAGGACTCGCACAGCAGCGAGGGCGCGCCAAGCCCCTCCGGCGGCACCCGGTGCAGGTCCTTGAAGATCAGCAGGGTGCTGGTGTCGCGACGCAGCGCCGAGGCGGGCGGGGTCAGCTCCAGCAGGGTGGACCAGGCGGCCGAGGCGGCGAAGGACAGGTCGACCACCCGCACGTGCGCGAACCCACCGGGGCGGTCGGCGTCGGCGCAGAGCCGTCGCAGGTGCGCCGCGGTGGCCGCGAGGGCGATGCCGGCGGGTCCACTCAGGACGGTCAGCGGCGGGCGGTCCGGCGAGCGCAGCGCCTGGAGCACGTCAAGGGCAACGCGTTCGCCGGGAGGGCGGAAACGATCGGACTGCACGGTGCTCGCTCCGCTGGTGCCGGGGACGCCGCGTGGCTTCGGTGGCTCGCCCGCGCAGACTAGTCGTTGCCGGCCGTGGGACCGGCCCGCGTCCGCGGTGAACCACTCGGCCGGGTGAGCGTGCCCGGCCACGCGGGCCGCACCCAGCCGCGAGCATCCGGCTGGGTGCGGCACCCGGGTCAGCAGGTGGAGTTGGTCTGGGTGAGCAGGCCCAGCCGCCAGGGCAGCAGGTTGTAGGGGTCGTTGGCGGCGGGGTCCTTGCCCTGGTACAGGTAGCGCAGGTTGCACTCGCTGATGGTCATGTTCTGGTCGATGCCGTTGCGGATCAGCTCGCCGTGGCTGATGTCCGCGGTCCACGGCGTGCCGGTGAAGGTGGTGTTGTTCGCGCGGGCGAACGGGTTGGCCTCGGTGTCGGCGAGGGCCTGCCACGGGCCGGTGATGGCCGGTCCGGTCCAGGACCGGAAGTAGCGTCTGCCGTCCGAGCCGATCGCCTCCACGATCAGCAGGTACTCGTTGCGGCCGGAGATCTTGTACACGTTGGGCGCCTCGAACAGCTTGAACTTGTTCGGGTCCCGCATCGCGATCACGGTGTTGCCCATGCCGTTGGGGAAGTTGGCCAGGCTGGTCTCCGAGCGGTAGAGCTGCCCGTTGTCGTCACTGGAGAACAGGTGGCACCTGGCGTTGTCGCAGACCACCCAGAAGTCGACCCAGTGGCCGTTGCCGATGTTGTCCTTGATGATCTGCGGCATCCCGTTGGCGTAGAACTTCTTCGGCGCGCTCCAGGACCGGGGGTTGGCGATGTCGCGGGTGGTGGAGTAGGCGGCGTTGTCGCCGGTCTGGAAGACCAGGTACCACAGCCGCTGCGGGGCGAAGTAGAACACGTGCGGCGCGGTCTTGTAGCCGGTGCCGATCGCGGTCGTGTCCAGGTAGTGGTGCTGCGCGGAGTTCGCCTGCGACCAGTCGGTGAAGTTCAGGTACACCATGCTGTAGTGGCCCTGGTCGTTCGTGGTGCTGGCGAAGACGTGGTAGCGGCCGTTGTGCTGGACCACGGTCGGGTCCTTGACCGCGCGGATCTTGTGCGTGGCATCGGACTTCGGCCCGATGACGGCGTTGCTGGAGCGCCACTTGAAGCTGGTCGGCAGGGCGGCGGGGGAGGCGTCGGCGGCGGCCGCGGCGTCCGCGGTGCCGGTGGTGGCGCCGGAGAGCGAGGCGAGCGAGGCCGCCACCAGGCTCACACAGGCGAGCAGGGATCTGATGCGCATGGTCGTGTCTCCATCACGGGTACTAGCCGGTGATCCGGTAGGTGACCAGTGCGCGGGCGGGCACGGTGGCGGTGAACGCGCCGCCGGTGACCCGGATCGCGGACTGGGCCTTGGTGCTGTTGCCGTTGTTGGTCAGGTACGGGGTGGCGGTGCCGGTGGTGATCCCGGTGCGCGGCAACGAGAAGCTCATCTGGGCCGCGCTGTTCGCGGTGTTGAGCGCGACCACGGCCAGCGAGCCGTCGCTGTTGCGGTAGGCGGACAGCCGCAGCGCGCCGTCGGCGGTGCTGGCGCCGATCCTGGTGGCGTTCGGCCGGATGAACCGGCTGTAGTTCGCCAGCGCCCACAGCCGCTTGGACACCCGGTAGTTCTGGCCGTCGAGCTGGATGAGGCCGCGGGTGGCGCCGGTGGAGGCGCCGTACCAGTACACGTAGCCGTTGACGTTGCCGGTGGTGAGCGCGGTGTGCACGGCCTGGGCGATGGCGAAGCCGTCGTAGCCGCTGCCGTCGTCCCAGCTCTCCTTCCAGGCATCGCCCTTGGGGTTCCACTCCGACATCCAGGTGCGGCGGGAGGTCGGCAGCGGGCCGGTGATCTGGCTGGCGTAGGTGTGTCCAGTGTGGAGGGACACCGCGGCCCGCGCGGCCGGGTCGGCCTCGATCGCGTTGGTGTAGGCGCGTTGCTGGTTCCAGCCGAAGGAGTCGCAGCAGGTGACCTTCAGGCCGGCGTTCGCCGCGATCGGCCCGAGCACCTTGGCGAACTCGGCGGCCTGGGCCGGGGTGAACCGCATGGAGGAGTAGTCGGTGGTGTAGTCGGGTTCGTTGGTGAACCCGAGATCGTTGATCGTGATGCCTTCCTGGGCGTAGAACTTGGCGTACTGCACCAGGTAGTTGGCGTACGCGCGCCGCCAGTCACCGCTGGCGCAGGAGGCCCCGGCCAAGCCGCACAGCGTGCCGCCGTTAGCCTCGTCGCCGTTGGTCTTCATGTAGCCCGGCGCGCTCCAGGCGTTGGCGTAGAAGCGGTTCACCCCGTAGGCCTTGGCCTGCTTGGCCAGCCACACCTGTTCGGTGTCCTTGCCGTCCCAGACGTACTGCGGGGTCGCGTTCGGCCCGCCGGGGTTCTTGGGCTGGATCGAGCTGCCGGGGGTCGACCCGATGTGCAGCCGCAGAATGGACATGCCGGCGCCCGTGCTGCCGGAGAACAGCAGGTCCAGCACCTCCTTCTGCCGCTGGGCAGGCAGTCCCGCCGAGCCGTGCATGATCGCGGCCCGGCCGAAGGCCTCGGAGAAGCCGAAACCGTCGATCGGCTGGTGGGCCCGCCCGCCGTCGATGGTGGCCGCGGTGGCCGCGTGCGCCGAGGAGGGGCCGAGCAGCAGGGAGCCCAGGCCCAGCAGGGTGGTCGCGGTCAGCACGGCCAGCCTGCCCGGAACGCGACGGCGGGTGCGGGTGCGGATCTCGGACATGGCGGAACCTTCCACGGAGGGGCGAAAAGCCGTCGCGGCTGCGCGACTGGGAGCTGTCAGTGGCGGCATGTCAGGCCGGCCGAACGGTCGTCGAACAACTCGCCGGAGCGTTCGCCGAGCCTGCCGCGAAGCCGGTCGAGCTCGTGGTCGATGCGGGTGGTCCTGGCGGTCAGCACCGAGGGGATGACCGGGCGCGCCACGGCGACGGCGGCGTCCAGGTCGCCGGCACAGGCGTGGCTGTCGGCAAGGCGCAGGGTCAGCAGCAGCTTGCTGCCGTGCATCCGGGCGGGCACATTCGCCAGCGAGGTCTCCGCGAACCGCACCGCCCGGCCCGCGATCGCCCGGTCGCCGGTGGTCTGGGCCAGGTCCCGCAGGCCGGCCGCCAGGTGCGAGGCGATCCAGGCCTCGCCCTCGGCGTCACGGAACCAGGGCGCCTCGACCCGGTCCCGCTCGCCCAGCCGAGCCACCGCGCGCCGCGCCTGGTCGGCCAGCCTGGTGAACTCGCGCTGGTCGCCGAGCAGGGCGTGCCCGCGCGCCAGGTGCAGGTTGGCCTCCACCGCGATCCACCGGCGGTCGCCGCCCACCGCGGCCGCGGCGTTGCCGTACTCCAGTGCCGTGGCGGCATCGCCCTCCATCAGGGCGAGCACGCTCATGTTGGTCAGCGCCTCGCAGGCGGTGCCGTGCTGGCCGGAGGCCGAGGCCCATTCCAGGCTGCGGTGCAGCCAGGCCATGCCGATCCCGTGCTGGCCGCGCTCCACCCTGAGCCAGCCCGCCAGGTCGGCGTACTGGGCGGCCAGCTTCAGCACACCGACCGCGACCGCGCCCCGCGCTCTGGGCACCAGCCCGATCAGGGCGCGCAGCGCCTGCTCCACCTCCGAGGGCAGACTGGCCGCGGACAGCGAGTCCAGATCCGCCTCGATGTAGGTGGTCAGCAGGGCGGCGAAGCCGTGCACCGTCGCCGCGCCCACCGTGCCGGTCCCCTCCTGGAGCACCTCCGCCAGCCCGGCGGCCGGCACCGTCACCGTGCAGCCGGCCGACTCGTGCAGCGGGCACATCACGCCGTAGGCGGGCAGCTCGACCCGCTGGGACCGGCGCGGCTGGGCGGGGCCATCGGCGGGCGGGGGACAGGGCAGCGGCGCCGTCACCGCGACGGCCTCGCCACCGGAACGCCGTCGTGCCCGTAGCTGGGTGGCCAGCGCGAGCAGCGCGCCGCCGGCGTTGAGCAGGTCGTCGGCCGCACTGGCGAAGGAGATCCGGGGCGCGCGGGCGCCACTCTCCAGTTTGGACAGATACGTGTGGTCGTAGCCGAGCCGGGCGGCCAGCTGGACCTGGGTGAGTCCCGCTCGCTCGCGCAACCGCCGCAACTCCCGGCCGAACCGGTCCCGGCCGGTCGCCGCCTGCTGACCCCGCACGACGTCTTCCCTTCAGCCGGGGAGAAGAACTCGGGCCGAGGTTACGTCGCGCGGTTGGCCGTGTCAGTAGGCCGTGCAGTGGAAGTGTGGCGGAAACTCGTTGCTGTCAAGGGAGTTCGATTCGATTCGATTCGAATTCCCTTGTCCGCCAGTGGTTCCCGCGAGCAGAAGCGCTACCCCGGTGGCTGGGCGATGAGCTCGACCATGGTGCGCACCGGCACGAACGACGGCAGGTTCACCAGCAACCGGTCCCGGCGGCCGACGAACACGGCCACCTCCGCCAGGATCGGGGCGTGACGCCCGTGCCGGGCCTGTACGTGCTCGGACTGCCCTGGCAGCACTCGGCCGGGTCGGCGCTGCTCGGTTCTGCCGGAGGCGATGCCGCCCGCCTCGCCGAGCGCATCGCGGTCGAAACGCATCGATAGCTGGTGGCTCGTGGCGTGCCCTGTTGACTGTCGTATGACGTTATGGCAGCGTCTTCTCACCCTCATCTGGGATCGAAGCGCTTCGACAAGAAGGCGGTAGCGGCGTGGTCATCAGCGCTGACGCGGCTCGGCACGGCTGGGACACCGTGCTGTGGTTCCGCCGGCCCGCCCAGGTCTGGGAGGAGGCGTTGCCGCTGGGTACCGGGCGGCTGGGCGCGATGGCCTTCGGCGGGGTGGACCGCGAGCTGCTCCAGCTCAACGACGACCGGCTGTGGACCGGTGGGCCGATGCGGCCGCCGCAGGGCGATCCGGCCGTGGTGGAGCGGGCCAGGCGGCTCGCGCTGGCCGGTGACGCGATGGGGGCGGATGCCCTGCTGCGGACCGTCCAGGGCCCGGACACCGCTCGTTACCTCCCGCTCGCCGACCTGTGGCTGGACGTGCGCCTGGCGGGGTGGGACCGGACGGCCGCGGCTTACCGGCGGCGGCTGGACCTGAGTACCGGGGTCCAGACGGTCAGCTACCGGGTCGGCGGCGTTGGGGTGCAACGGGAAGTGGTGTGCCATCCCGGTCGGCACGTGCTGGCCTGGCGGGTGCAGGCCGAGGTTGGCAGCGCGGTCCAGGTGACGGTGGGGCTGGAGAACGCCCTGGGCGGCAACGGGTTTGGCGTTGGGGCGGTTGCCGGGCTCTCCGGGGTGGCCGGGATGGCCTACGCGGTGGCGACCGTGGTCGAGCGGGACGGGCCGGACGCGGTGACGGTGTACGTGGCGACCGAGGCGGGATACCGCGGCCCGGACACCGAACCGGAACGGGATCCGGCCGAGTGCGCCCGGCTTGCCACCACGCGCGCGGAGGACGCCCGGCGGCTGGGCTGGTCACGGTTGCGGGCGGAAGCCGTTGCCGCGCACCGGGAACTGTTCGACCGGGTGCGGCTGGACCTCGGGCAGGCCCCCGACCTGCCGACCGATGAGCGGATCGCGCGCAGGGACCCGGCGCTGGCCGCGCTGCTGTTCCACTTCGGCCGGTACCTGCTGATCACCAGCTCGCGGCCGGGCACGCTGCCGGCCAACCTGCAGGGCATCTGGAACCCGCACGTGGAGCCGCCGTGGCGGGGCAACTACACGCTCAACATCAACCTGCCGATGAACTACTGGCCAGCCGAGATCACCGGGCTGCCCGAGTGCCACCAGCCGCTGCTGGAGTTCGTCGAACGACTGGCCGGCCACGGCGAGCAGGTGGCCAAGGCGCTCTACGCCGCGCCCGGCTGGACCGCCCACCACAACAGCGATCCGTGGTGCCTGGCCACCCCGGTGGGCGAGGGCACCGGCGATCCGGCGTGGGCGAACTGGCCGATGGCCGGCGCCTGGCTGTGCCTGCACCTGTGGCAGCACTTCGAGTTCGGCGGCGACCTGGACTGGCTGCGCGAGCGGGCCTGGCCGGTGCTCCGCGGCGCGGCCGAGTTCTGCGCGGCCTGGCTGATCGAGCACGAGGGCAGGCTGACCACCGCGCCGTCGACCTCGCCGGAGAACCACTACCTCGACGCCGCGGGCAACCCGGCCGCGGTGGGCGTCGGCGCCACCATGGACCTGGCGCTGACCTGGGAGCTGTTCCGCTGCCTCGCCGCGGCGGCCAAAGCACTCGGCCTGACCGGGGACGAGGTGGTGGCGCGCGCGGACGCGTTGCTGGGCAGGCTGCCCGCGCCGCCGGTCGGCGCCCGCGGTCAGCTGCTGGAGTGGGCGGCCGAGCTGCCCGACGCCGAACCGGGTCACCGGCACGTCTCCCACCTGGTCGGCCTGTACCCGGGGCAGCGGATCGACCCGCTGCGCACCCCGTCGCTGGCCGCGGCGGCCCGGCAGGCGCTGCTGGAGCGGGGCGATGCGGGCACCGGCTGGTCGCTGGCCTGGAAGACCGCGCTGTGGGCTCGGCTCGGTGACCGGGACCGCGCCGCGGAGCTGCTCGCCCAGTTCCTGGCCGACGCCACCGTGGCCAGCGGGCAGGGCGGCGTCTACCGCAACCTGTTCTGCGCGCACCCGCCGTTCCAGATCGACGGCAACTTCGGCATCACCGCGGCCATCGCCGAGATGCTGGTGCAGAGCCATCCCGGCGAGCTGCGACTGCTGCCCGCGCTGCCCAGGACCTGGCCCCGCGGTTCGGTGCTGGGGCTGCGCGCACCCGGCGGCGTCACCGTGGATCTGGCCTGGGACAACGGCGAGCTGACCACGGTGGTGGTGCACGATCTCCGGTCGCCGGTCGCGGTGCGCTACCGGGACCACCTGGCGAGCTTGGGGCCCGGCGGCCACCAGGTGCTCGACGGCAGGCTGACCGCGCTCAGCTGAGGGCGGCGGTGCTGCCGCGATCGGTGAGCCGGGGCTGGAGCAGCCGCACCTCCGGCGGGTGCTCCTGGCCGAGCCGGGACATCACCATCTCCACCGCCATCGCGCCCAGCTCGTCCACCGGAATGGCGACCGAGGTGAGCGGGACGGACTGGTTCTCCGCGACCTCGTCCGGGCACAGCGTGATCACCGACAGGTCCTCGGGCACCCGCAGCGACCGGCGTCGCAGCTCCAGCAGCAATGAACCCAACACCGCCTCGTTGTGCACCACCAGACCGGTGACCGCGCGGCCGGGAGCCAGCACCTCGTCCAGGCACCGCACCACCGCGTCGTAGGCGGGGGAGCAGGGGTGCGCGGAGGCGGTCAGGCCGCGCTTGCCTGCCTCGCCCTCGAACCCGGCCAGCAGGCGCGCGGCGTAGCTGGTGCCCCGTTCGTACACCGCGGGCGGTGAGCCGATCAGCGCGATCGAGCGGTGGCCGCGCTCGCCGAGGTGGGCGGCCAGCTGCCGGCCCGCGGCGGCGAAGTCCAGGTCGGCACAGCTGAGCCCGTCGTGGTCGTCGGGCATGCCGATCAGCACCACCGGCGCGTCCACCGCGCGCAGCTCGGGCACCCGCGGATCCGCGCTCTCCACGTCCATCACGATGATCGCGTCCGCCATCGCCCGCGCGGTGACCCGGTGCGCCTCACCAGGGCCCGCCTCGTTGGTCAGCAGCAGCACGTCGTAGTCGTGGGCGCGCGCGGCCGAGGCGATCGCGGAGACGAACTGCATGATCACCGGCATGTTCAGCCCGGACCGCAGCGGCACCACCAGGCCGAGCACCTGGGACCGGTTCGAGGCCAGCGCGCGGGCCCCGGCGTTGGGGTGGTAGCCGAGCGCGGCGATGCTGCGCTGCACGCGGCGCCTGGTCGCCTCGGAGATGGCCCGCTTCCCGCTGAGCACGTAGGAGACGGTGCTGGTGGAGACCCCGGCGTGGCGGGCGACCTCTTTGATGGTGATCATGCCCGCCCTTCGCGCCACGCCGGTTGCCTGCCCGGCATCGTAGTGCCCCGCGGCGGGGTCAGCCGAAGACTCGGCGCTGGATCTCGCGGCGGTAGTCGGCGAGCGTGTTGTCCAGGTGCACTCCCGTCGCATGGGCCGCGGCCTCCGGATCGCCGTCCCGGATCGCCTGGTAGATCGCGGCGTGCTCCTCGACGGCTTCGGCCGCGTGCCCGCCGAGGCTGCCGCGCAGGCCGATCACGTGGGACTGGCGTTGCAGGCGGCGGGCCTCGCGCACCGAGGCGACCAGGAAGTGGTTGTGCGCGGCGGCGGCGATGCCCAGGTGGAAGTCCTCGTCGCCGCGGTCGAACAGCTCGGACTGCCCGGTCAGGTGGCCCTGCCGGCACATCTCGGCGGCGGCGGCGATGGCACGCAGCTCGGCCGGGGTCGCGTGGGTGGCGGCGAGCCTGCTGGCCGCGGTCTCCTGGATGCGGCGGAACTCGAAGAGCATGTAGACGTGGTCGAGGTCGGTGGGCAGGAAGAACCCGCCCCAGCGCGCCGAGCCCAGCATCCCGTCGTCGTCGGCGACGTAGAGCCCCCTGCCCTTCTGCGCCCTGACCCGGCCGATCGCGGAGAGGATCTTGACCGCTTCCCGCACCACGGTCCGGCTGGAGCCCAGCCGGGTGGCCAGCTCGTTCTCGGTGGGCATGCGGTCGCCTGGCTGTAGCTCCAGCTCGGCGATGAGCTCCAGGATCCGCTCGGCCACCAGCTCGTAACCGGGCTTGTACGAACCGGCCTCCGGACGTGCCGCATTGTCCACCCGCATGCCTCCTACCCCGTGGGACCACCAGGAAGAAGTCTGCCCGAGGTTGAGGTGCGCGGGGTATAAATCAGACTCATATCTTGACCTGATGGTCACACTGCGACTCCTATGTATGACACAAGCGGCGGTTATGCCGCACGAGCCGGTCAGCAGGTCCGCAATGAGTCAGACACATTCTGGGGAGTAGCTCATGACAGCGAAGCTCGCGTGGCTGGCCGGCTGGGCCGCACTCGTGCTGGCCGCCACCGCCTGCGGCAACGGCGGTGGCACGGCTGCTCAGCAGGCGTTGACGGTGTGGGTGGACTCCACGCGCCTGGCCGCCGCGCAGCTGTACCAGAAGCAGAACCCCTCGGTGCCGATGGACATCGTCACCTACGACGGCGGCGCGAACGGCTCGAACTACCTGCAGACCAAGGTGAGCCTGTTCAACCGGACCCGCAGCGGCTGGCCGGACGTGGTCTTCAGCTCGCAGAACAACGAGGCCACCTGGGCCGTGCCGGCGAAGTTCGCCGCGCCGCTGAACAAGGGGGCGATCCCGCAGTCGCTGCTGGACGGCTGGGCGCCCGGCGCGAACGACCCGTGCGTGGTCGAGGGCACGCTGTACTGCCTGCGCAACGACCTGTCCCAGACGGTGCTCTGGTACAACGCCGCCCTGCTGAAGCAGTGGGGCTACCAGGTCCCCGCCACCTGGGAGCAGTACGAGGAGCTCGGCCGCCGGGTCGCCGCCGAACACCCCGGCTACCTGGTCGGTTCCGCCGGTGACACGTTCACCCCGGAGATCTACCTGTGGGCGGGCAAGTGCGGCGCCAACCAGATCACCGGGCCCAAGCAGGTCACCGTGAACACCACCGGCCAGCAGTGCACCCGGATGGCCGCGCTGCTGGACACGCTGATCAAGAACGGCACCCTGTCCACCAGCAGCGTGTTCAGCTCCGACTTCGGCAAGAACCACGCCGACAAGATCCTCATGATGCCCGGCCCCGCGTGGTACGGCGGCTCGCTGTTCCAGGGCACGTTCAAGGTGCCGCCCGGCCAGATCGCGGTCGCCCCGATGCCACAGTGGGCCGGTGACCCCAGCCCCTCGGCGGGCAACGTCGGCGGCGGGACCTGGCTGCTGTCCGCGCACAGCACCAAGGTCAAGGCCGCCACCGACTTCCTGACCTGGGTGACCACCTCGGCGGACTACCAGGGCCAGCTCGGCCCCGGCTATCCCGCGTACCGGCCCGCGGCCGAGGCCTGGCTGGCCAAGCAGGCCGCGTCCGGTTACTACGCCAACGACATCGCCGCGCCCCTGCAAGCCGCGGCGGGCCAGGTGTGGGCGGGGTGGGGCTACGGGCAGTTCAGCCAGGAGGCGATCTGGGCGGCCACGGTGACGCCGGGGCTGAACGCGGGCAAGACCATCGTCTCGATGCTGCCGGAGTGGCAGAAGGCGATCGCCGACCACGCGCGCTCCGACGGCTACCACGTCAGCTCATGACCGCCGGGGTGCGCTGGCGCGCGGGCCACGGTTTTGTCGCCCCGTACGTGGTGCTGCTGCTCGCTTTTGGTGTGCTGCCAACCGGTTACGCGATCTACTTCGCCTTCACCGACGCCGACGGCGCGTTCGTCGGCCTGGCGAACTTCGTCACCGCCGCGAGCGACTTCCGGTTCGCCGCCGCGGTCGGGCACGTGGCGCTGTACCTGGTCTTCTGGCTGGTCTCGCTGGTGGTGTTCGTGGTCGTGCTCGCGCTGCTGCTGCACCGGGTGAGCTCCCGCGGCCTGAGCAAGTCGTTGCGCTTCCTGTACTACCTGCCCGGCGCGCTGGCCGGCTCGGCCAGTGTGCTGGTCTGGCTGTTCCTGCTCGACCCCGCGGTCAGCCCGGTCGGTTTCCTGTTGCGCGCCTTCGGGTTCGACACCTTCGGCCAGGTGGTCGCGCTGGAGCACCTGCCGATCCTGTTCACCCTGATCGCGTTCTGGACCGGCGCGGGTGGGTGGATCGTGGTGATGTACGGGGCGTTGAACACCATCTCCGCCGACCTGCTGGAGGCGGCACGGATCGACGGCGCGGGCGCCTGGCAGACCGCGCGGCACATCCAGCTCCCGTTGCTGCGCAAGTGGATCGTCTACATGATGATCCTCGCCTTCGCCGGCGGCACCCAGCTGTTCGTGGAGCCGCAGCTGCTGTCCCAGGCCAGTGTCGGGGTCGCGGGCCGGGACTACTCGCTCAACCAGCTCTCCTACGAGTTCGCCTTCCAGCACAACGACATCGGCGCCGCCGCGGCCATCTCGGTCGGGCTGCTGCTGACCGGGCTCGTCGCGGCCGGCGTGTTCGTCGCCAGATCGAGGTTCTTCGATGCCGACTGACCTGCGGCGCAACCCGCTGCCCTCGCTGGTGCTCGCGCTCTTCCTGCTCTTCTTCGCCCTCCCGGTGCTCTGGCTGGTGCTGGCCGCCACCAAGACCGACGAACAGCTGGTGCGCGACCACCCGCTGTCCTTCGGCTCCTGGCAGGCGCTGGCAGACAACTGGGCGGCGCTGACCGCCTTCCAGGACAACGTGATCTTCCGGTGGCTGGGCAACTCCGCGCTGTACTCCTTCCTCGCCCTGGTCATCACCCTGTGCGTGGCGGTGCCCGCCGGGTACGCGCTCGCGCTGACCGAGTTCCGCGGCAGGCGCACCCTGCTGGCGGTCACCCTGGTCGTGATGCTCATGCCCAGCGCGACGCTGGTGGTGCCGCTGTTCCTGGAGCTGAACGCGGTCGGCCTGATCGGCTCGATGTGGTCGATCGTGCTGCCGTACTCGTTCTACCCCTTCGGTGTGTACCTGGCCTACATCTTCTTCAGCACCGCCCTGCCGAGGGAGCTGCTGGACGCGGCCAGGCTGGACGGCTGCTCGGAGCTCGGCGTGTTCGGCCGGGTCGCCCTGCCACTGGCCGCGCCGGTGGTCGCACTGGTCGGGTTCTTCAGCTTCGTGGCCAACTGGACCAACTACTTCCTGCCCTACGTCCTGCTGCCCGCCAGCGACCAGTTCCCGGTCCAGGTCGGTCTCGGCGAGCTGCTGAACAACGTCCCCCAGTTCAACCCGACCGTCGGCGAGCTGGCGGTGCAGCGCCCGCAACTGGCGCTGGCGACCCTGGTGGCGATCACCCCGGTGCTGCTCGTCTTCCTGTTCTCCCAACGATTTCTGGTCGCCGGGATGCTGGCCGGCGCGACCAAGGAGTGAACTCGCGGATGTACCCCGTCATCATCGCCTCGGTCCCCCTGCTCGAACCACCGACCTGGGCCATCGCCCAGCGAGAGCTGTTCGCCCTGCTCGAACACGCCTGGCGGCGGTTCGAGGACGACTTCACCGGCCTGGACGGGGAGCTGGTCTACCCGGACCGGCTCAGCTCGCGCGACGGCGTGGACGACTTCTACGAGACGTTCTTCAACTGGCCCCAGCTCTACCTGCTCGGCGGGTCGCTGGAGCTGCTGGACGCGGCCGAATGGCATTGGGAGGGGGTCACCAGGCAGCTGACCGAGCTGGGCATGCTCCAGGACGAGTACGAGCGCGGCTACGACTGGTTCCACCAGGGTGAAAGCCTGCTGCTGTTCTACTTCCTGTGCATGGCCGCGCCCGGCCGCTGGGCCGAGCGGGCGCTGCGCTTCGCCGAGCTCTACGTCGACCCCGCGCACGGCAACTACGACCCCGAGCACCGCATCATCCGCAGCCCGCACAACGGAAGCGACCCCCAGCGGACCGGCCTGTTCGACGGTGACGCCTATCCCTGGCTGCCCGAGGAAGCCCGCCGGTACGGCTTCCCGCTGGACTGGATTCCCGCCCCTGGCAACGGAAACCCCGACCCGCGGCTGGGCGAGCAGATGCGCCTGCGGCTGGCCGTCGGGGACACCGCGGTCAACCTGGCCGCCGCCGGGCTGGTGCTCAACGCGTTGCTGCTGAGCGGGAAACAGCGCTACCGGGACTGGATCGCCGAGTACGTCGGGGCCTGGCGGGAACGGGCCGAGGCCAACGGCGGCATCCTCCCCGACAACGTCGCCCCCGACGGCACGGTCGGCGGGCTGCTGGACGGCCGCTGGTACGGCGGGCACTACGGCTGGTCCTGGCCGCACGGCTGGTACAGCGTGGGACAGGCCGCCATGGTCGCCGCGCTGGCCGCGGTCGCGGCCACCGGCGAGGAGTCCTTCCTGGACCTGGTCCGGCCCGCCCTGGACGAGGGCATCAACCAGGGCAAGACCATGGCCTGCACCGAGGCGGACTCCAGCCTGACCGCCAGGTGGGTCGCGCAGCTGGGCGAGGACGTGCACACGCCCACCCTGCACGTGCCGCTGCGCCACGCCGACGGTGGCTGGTTCGACTACAACCCGGTGCTGATGGCGGTGCCCACGGCGCTGTGGCACCACTCCGCCGCACCGGCCGACCTGGAACGCCTCCAACGATTGCGCGCGGCCGCCGGGCACGACTGGCGCACCGTGCGACCCTTCCGCAACAAGGAGGAGTCCGGGCACGAGGAGCCCTGGCTGGCCTACCTCGCCGGGGACAACCCCGCGTACCCGGAGCGGATCCTGGCCGCGGCCCAGGCCCAGGTGCGGCACCGGCTGGCCCGGATGGAGCGCTACCGCGACGTCGAGGTCGCCGAAGCGGACATCCACCTGTGGCAGCAGGCGAACCCGGTGGTCACCGAGGCGCTGGTGCAGCTCACCTGGGGCGCTCCCCAGGTCATCTACAACGGCGGCCTGCCGCAGGCGCGGGTGCGCTACTACGACGCCGAGGCGCTGCGGCCCGGACTGCCGCCCTCGGTGGCGGCGCTGGTGTCCAGCATCGACCCGGCGGCGACCACGGTGGAGCTGGTCAACCTCGATCCGGCGGCGACCCGTTCCGTTGTGGTGCAGGCCGGGGCCTTCGCCGAGCACACCATCCGCTCGGTCTGCCACACCGTCTGCACGGACCCGTCCTGGATCGGCGACCTCTACGACCACGGACACCGCGAGCCGGTCGTGACCTCGGCGGCCGTGGAGGTCAACGGTCCGTGGCTGGGGGTGGAGCTGCCCCGCTCCACCCGGGTCCGGCTGACCCTGCGCCTGGACCTGCGCGACCGGCCGCCGTCGTACCGGACCCCGTTCGACGCGCCGCCCCCGGCTTCCTGACCGCTTTGCCAAGCCCGTTCTCCGGAAAGGTGGAACGACCCATGCCCGTCCGCACCAGACCCGTGGTCGCCGCGCTGTTCGCGGCGACCCTCACCGGGGCGACGCTGCTCGCCGCTCCCGCCCAGGCGGCCGAGGCCGCGGTCACCCGGATCGTCGTCGCCCCCGGCGGTGACGACCGCAACTCGGGTGAGCGCGGCCGGCCGGTCGCCACCCTCGCCAAGGCCCAGGAACTGGCCCGCGCCCACGCCGGCCGGACCGACGTGGTGGTGGAGCTGGCCGACGGGGTGCACCGGCTCGCCAGCCCGCTGACCTTCACCAGCGCGGACTCCGGCCGCAACGGCCACACCGTCACCTGGCAGGCCCTACCCGGCGCCACCCCGCGGGTCTCCGGCGGGGAACCGGTGACCGGCTGGACAGCGCACGACTCCGCGGCGAACATCTGGGTCGCGCCGGTGCCCAGGGGCGTGGACTCCCGGCAGCTCTACGTGGACGGCACGCTCGCGCCGCGCGCCTCGATCGGCATCTCCCGCGACGACGTGCAGATCACCACCACCGGCATGACGATCACTAACCCGGCGCTGAACTACCTGGCCACCCTGCCGCAGCAGAACCGGATCGAGCTGGAGAGCCTGAACTCCTTCACCGACCGCTTCTCGCCGGTGCAGAGCATCAGCGGCACCACCATCACCATGCAGCAACCCGCCTGGCGCAACAACAACTGGGGCTACGACACCCTCGCCAAGCCCTTCGCCGGTGGCGGCCTGACGCTGCACAACGCCTACTCGTTCCTGCGCACCGCGGGCCAGTGGTACCTGGACCCGGCGGCCGGACGGCTCTACTACAAGGCGGCCGCGGGCCAGTCGCCGGCAGGCCGCGACATCGTGCTGCCCCGGCTGACCTCGCTGGTGCGGATGAGCGGCAGCCACGCCGACCCGGTGCGCAACATCACCGTGCGGGACCTGGTCTTCGAGCACACCACCTGGCTCCAGCCGGGCACCTCGGTCGGCTACGCCAACCAGCAGAGCGGCACGTTCATCACCACCACCCACCAGATGCCCGCCGACTACCTGACCTCCTGCCAGTCGGGCTGCCGGCAGTTCGAGGCCACGCGCAACGGCTGGGGCCAGGTGCCCGCCGCCGTGCAGGTCTCGGCCGCCACCGGGATCACCTTCACCGGCAACACCTTCCGGCACCTCGGCCAGGTCGGGCTGGGCATCGGCAACGACGCCAACGCCCACCAGAGCGGAGTCGGCCTGGGCGCCTCCGGCATCACCATCTCGCGCAACACCTTCACCAACCTCTCCGGCGGCGGCATCGTGGTCGGCGGGGTCCGGCCCGACGCGCACCACCCGGCCAACCCGGCGATGGTGAACAAGGACATCACCATCAAGAACAACCTGGTGACCGAGGTGGCCAAGGACTACAAGGACATGGCTGGCATCCTGTCCACCTACGTCACCCGCGCGGTCATCGAGCACAACGAGGTGTCCAACCTCGCCTACGACGGCATCGACGTCGGCTGGGGCTGGGGCGCCAACGATCCCGGCGGCAGCCAGGACTACCGCAACCGCGGCCTGTACGACTACCAGCCGGTGTACACCACGCCGACCACGCTGCGCGAGACCGTGGTCCGGTACAACGTCGTGCACGGCACCAAGAAGTCCCTGCACGACGGCGGCAGCCTCTACAACCTCTCCGCCAACCCCGGCGGCTCGATCGACCACAACCTGGTCTACGACAACCGGAGCACCATCGGGTTGTACCTGGACGAGGGCTCGCGCTCGGTGTCGGTGGCGCAGAACGTGGTCATCGACAGCGGGGTCTGGGCCTTCACCAACGCCAGCGCCACCAACAACACCAGCGACAACGTCTTCGACCGGAACTGGTACAACACCGGCACCACCAGGGTGGCCACCGGCGCGCCGCACCACAACGTGCTGCGCGGCAACGTCCAGGTGACCGGCAGTTGGCCGGTGGAGGCGCAGCGGGTGATGGCCCAGGCCGGTATCGAACCCGCCCTGCGGCCCAGCACCGGAAACGTGCTCGCGCTGGCCGCGGGCAAGTGCCTTGAGGTGGCGAACAACAGCACCACGCCGGGCACCCAGGTGCAGATCCGGGGCTGCGCCGGCGCGACCGGCCAGGTCTGGACGCGGACCGCGTCGGGTCAGCTGACCGTGCACGGCGGCACCAGGTGCATGGCGGCCAAGGACAACCAGACCGCCGCGGGCACCCCGGTGGTGATCGCGCCGTGCGACGGGGGAGCGGACAAGCAGTGGCGGTTCAACGCCAACGGTTCGGCCACCGGCGTGCAGTCCGGGCTGTGCCTGGACGTCAGCGGCAGCGGCACCGCGAACGGCACCAAGGTCACGCTGTGGACCTGCAACGGCGGCGGCAACCAGCAGTGGACCCTGTCCTAGCAAAGCGAACGGGGTGCGGACTGCCCGCACCCCGTTCGCCCGCACCAGGTTTCAGCGCTGGACCGCGCCGCTGGTGAAGAACCGCCACACCTCGCCGGAGGTCCAGGTTCGCCAGCCCTGGCCGGTGGACCCGTCGATGGGACCGGGGGTGTGCCCGCCGTCAAAAGCGGCCCACACCACCGGGTATCCGGCCCGGCAGCCGGAGTAGGTGGTGGTGATGTGGGTCCGGCTGCCCGGTCCTGGCTCGCGTGGGTTCTGCGCGGTGCAGCCGTTGTTGCGGACGAACCGGTCCCGCAGCCCGCGGCCCGCGCCGATGTTGAGCACCGAGTCGGAGATGCCGTGGATGCCCATGTACGCCACGGGCTGGTTGCCGCCCGCGCAGCCGCTCAGCTGCGCGCCCGAGTAGACCGCGACCGCGCGGAAGACGTTCGGCCGGGAGCAGGCCAGTGAGAAGCTCATGCCGCCGCCGTAGCTGAAGCCCAGGGCGAAGCGCTGTCCCTGGTCGACGCACAGGCCGCCGTCGAGCCGGCGGACCAGGTCGTCGACGAAGGTGACGTCCTCGCCGCCGGAGTTGGGCCAGCCGTTGCCGATGCCCTGTGGCGCAACGAAGATCGCGCTGTTGTTGGCCAGCCGCCGGAGCCCGTAGTAGGACCAGTTGTAGCCGTCGGACCCGCCGGAGTCGACGTCGTGGGCGGTGCCGCCCCGCCAGTGGAACCCGAAGACCAACCGGTAGCGGCGGTTCTGGTCGTAGTTGTCGGGCAGCCGCAGGATGAACGAGCGGTTCTTGTTGCCGCTGCGGATCGTGTGCGTGCCGCTGGTCAACGTGGGCGCGGTGCCACAGCCGGCGGGGGCCGCGGGGGTGGCCTCGGCCGCGGCGGCGGGTAGGGCGCAGGCCAGGGTGAGGGTGGCGGTGGCGGCGATCAACTTCCACCGCCGTGGACGAGAGTTGCCCGGTCGCATGGGTGTGCTCCTGTTCTCCGGTGTGCGGGGCAGGGTCCGGTGCGCAGGTGACGCCCTCGTGCGGTGCTACTCCTCGGCGGAGACGGCGGCCTGGCTCGCCTCGTGCGCCTGGCGCAGCCACCGCTCGGTGGTGCTGACGTGCATGAGGGCCGCCGCCTGCGCGAGGGCGGCATCGCCTTCGACGAGTGCGGCGTAGATGGCGTCGTGCTCGGCCAGGGTGCGGTCGGCGGAACCGGCCTCGACCAGGCCGCGCCACACCCGGGCGCGCAGGGTGCTGCTGGAGATGCCGTCGATGATCGTGGTCAGGGTCTCGTTGCCGGTGGCCGCGACCACCGCGCGGTGGAAGGCGGCGTCGTGCTTGTTCAGCAGCTCGACGTCCTCCCTGGCCGCGTGCATCGCGTCGAGGTGGCCGCGGATCTCGGCGAGATGGGCGGGAGTGGCCCTGGTGGCGGCGAGTCCGGTGGCAATTGGCTCGAATAACCTGCGTGCCTCGGTGAGTTCGAGCAAGGTGTTGTCCTGCATGAGCTCCACCGCCAGGCCGAGTCCTTCGAGCAGGACGGCCGGGGCGAGGCTGGTGACGTAGGTGCCGTCACCGCGGCGCACGTCGAGTACCCGGGTGACGGCCAATGCCTTGACCGCCTCGCGCATGGGACTGCGGGAGATGCCCAGTTCGGCGGCCAACTGCTGTTCAGGTGGCAGTTTCGCGCCGGGGGGCAGCTTCCCGGACTGGATCAGCGCGCGGATGCGGGCGATCGCCTCGTCGGTGAGGGACACGCCTCAACCGTAGGGCCAGACATATGACGTCTGCTACCGACTGAAGTAGTGACTGGACGATCCGGCCCGCTTATTCTATACATACATATGCTGTCTGCGGTCCGCACCGCTGGCGGCGAAGGAGTCCACGAACCGAGCAGCGCCACCGGCGTGACCAGCCGGGTGGCCCACCGATTTACCGGAACGCGACACTGACCCAGCGGTCGGGATTGTCGCGGCATTGCCCTGTTTCGGATTAGCGGTGAATGCTCGGGACGTTGTCGTTTCGAAATGCCGGAAATCCCGTTCTGGAACCGTAAATGGGCCGTCTGACGAGCCTGTTCGATGAATTCGACCACGGTGTCGAATGGGGTCCCCGGAATGGACGCATTGTTTCCTCGGGTAGCGTCATGTTAGCGTTTTCATTAACGTTGTATTACGGCTCGTACGAACCTATTGGGGTTCTCATGCGCGGTAAATCGTTTGTTCCCGGACGTGTGGCGCGGGTGCTGGGCGTCCTCGTCCCCGCCCTGCTGGCCGCGGGGGTGCTCGCCGGTGTCCCGGCAAGCGCCGCGCCCGCCGCACCAGCTGCCGACCTGCGGGTGATGCCGCTGGGTGACTCGATCACCGAGGGCGTCGCCGTGCCCGGCGCGTACCGGACCGGGCTCTGGCGACGGCTGACCGGGGCGGGGCACCGGGTGGACTTCGTGGGCTCGCTGGCCAACGGGCCATCCAGTCTGGGGGACCGCGACCACGAGGGGCATCCCGGCTGGCGGATCGACCAGATCGAGGCCAACGTCACCGGCTGGCTGCGCAGGCACACCCCGCGCACGGTGTTGCTGCACATCGGCACCAACGACGTGCTGCAGAACCGCGACCTGCCGAACGCGCCGTCACGACTGTCCACATTGCTCGATCGCATCACCGCGGCCGCACCAGCCGCCGAGGTGCTCGTCGCCACGATCATCCCGCTGGCCAACCCCGGCCAGGAGGCGAACGTGCGCGCGTTCAACGCCAAGATCCCTGGCATCGTGCGGGCCAAAGTGAACGCGGGCAAGCGGGTGCGCATGGTCGACATGCACGCCGCGCTGCGTCCCGCTGACCTCTACGACGGCATCCACCCGAGCGCGGCGGGCCACGACAAGATGGCCGCGGCCTGGTTCAGCGCGCTGCGGGCGGCACCGGAGAGCGCAGGCGAGTCCGGCACACCCACCGCGGACAACCCGGCGGCCACCCCGCCGCTGGGCTGGAACAGCTGGAACAGCTTCGGCTGCAACGTCAACGAGACCACCGTCCGCCAGGCGGCCGACGCGATGGTCAGCTCGGGCATGCGCACGGCGGGCTACCAGTACGTGGTGGTCGACGACTGCTGGTTCGACCCGCAGCGCGACGCCCAGGGCAACCTGCGGGCCAACCCGGCCAAGTTCCCGAGCGGGATGAAGGCGCTGGGCGACTACATCCACAGCCGGGGCCTGAAGTTCGGCATCTACCAGGTGCCCACCGAGCGCACCTGCGCCCAGCGCGTGGGCAACTACCCGGGACAGACCGGCAGCAAGGGGCACGAGGCCCAGGACGCCCGCACCTTCGCCTCCTGGGGGGTGGACTACCTCAAGTACGACTGGTGCTCGCCGGAGGGCAGCCGGGACGAGCAGGTGGCCCGGTTCCGGCTGATGCGGGACGCGTTGCGCGCCACCGGGCGGCCGATCGTCTACAGCATCAACCCGAACAGCTTCCACGCGATCACCGGGGACGAGTACGACTGGGGCCAGGTCGCCGACCTGTGGCGGACCACCGAGGACCTGCTCGACATCTGGCAGAACGGCAACGTCAACAGCTACCCGATGGGCGTCGGCAACGTGGTCGACATCAACGCCCCGCTGGCCGCGCAGAACCGGCCGGGCCACTTCAACGACCCCGACATGCTGGTGGTCGGCAGGCCAGGGCTGTCGCTGACCGAGTCCCGCGCGCACTTCGCGCTGTGGGCGCTGATGGCCGCGCCGCTGATGGCGGGCAACGACATCCGCACCATGTCCGCCGACGTCAGCGCGATCCTGCGCAACTCGCGGCTGATCGCGGTGAACCAGGACCGCCTCGGCCTCGGTGGCAGGCGGGTCCGCGACGACGGCGCGACCGAGGTCTTCGCCAAGCCGCTGGCCGACGGCTCGGTGGCGGTCGGCCTGTTCAACCGCGGCGGCGGGGCGGCCACGGTCAGCACCACGGCCGCGCAGATCGGCCTCGCCGGCGGATCGTTCACGCTGACCGACCTGTGGACCGGGGCCACCTCCGGCAGCAGCGGCCAGCTCAGCGCGAACGTGCCCGCACACGGCGTCGCGGTGTACCGGGTCTCCGGCGGAACCCCCTTGGCCAGTACGACTTCGCGGCTGCGTGGCGGGTCGGGCCGTTGCCTGGACGTCGACAACGGCTCCACCGCATCCGGTGCGGCCGCGGTGATCTGGGACTGCCACACCGCGGCGAACCAGCTGTGGACGACGTGGGCGGGCGGCGAGGTCCGGGTCTTCGGCGACAAGTGCCTGGACGCGGAGAACCGGGGCACCGCCAACGGAACCCGGGTGCTCACCTGGCCCTGCAACGGTCAGGACAACCAGAAGTGGACCCTCAACGCCAACGGGTCGGTCACCAACGTCCACTCCGGACTCTGCCTGGCCGTCAACCAGGCCGCCACCGCCAACGGGTCGCGGCTGGTGCTGTGGAGCTGCAACAACCAACCCGACCAGAAGTGGGCTCGCGCGTAACCCGGGAAGGGCCAGTGTGATGTCACGTCAACGACGACTGCGCAGCGCGGTGCTAGCGATCGCGGCCACCCTCAGCCTGCTGGTCAGCATGACCGGCGCGGCCCCCGCCAACCCCGTGCCCCAGCCCAGCGCGACGTACAACAATCCGGTGCTGTGGCAGGACTTCGCGGACCCGGACATCATCCGCGTCGGCGACACCTACTACTACTCGGCCTCCACCATGCACTACTCGCCGGGCGCGCCCATCCTGCGCTCCTACGACCTGGTGCACTGGGAGGTGGCAGGCCACTCGGTGCCGAAACTGGACTTCGGCGCCAAGTACGACCTCAACGGCGGCCGGGGCTACGTCCGAGGTGTCTGGGCCTCCTTCCTCAACCACCGCAAGAGCAACAACACCTTCTACTGGGGCGGGTGTATCGACTTCGACAAGACGCACATCTACACCGCCGCCACCGTCGAGGGGCCGTGGCAGCGGCACACCACCATCAACAAGTGCTACTACGACGCCGGTCTGCTGATCGATGACAACGACACGATGTACGTGGCCTACGGCAACAAGAACATCAGCGTCGCGCAGCTGTCGCCGGACGGCCGGACCGAGGTGCGCTCGCAGCAGGTGTTCAGCACCCCGCCGAACATCGGCACCCTGGAAGGGGCCAGGTTCTACAAGCGCGGCAACGACTACTACATCTTCCTCACCCGCCCGGCGAACGGGCAGTACATCCTGAAGTCGACCAACGGACCCTTCGGGCCGTACGCGATCCAGCAGCTGCTGCTGGACCTGCCGGGCCCGATCCAGGGCGGCGGCGTGCCGCACCAGGGCGGCCTGGTGCGGACCCAGCACGGCGACTGGCACTACCTGGCCTTCGTCGACGCCTATCCCGGCGGCCGGGTGCCGGTGCTCGCGCCGGTGACCTGGACCGCCGACGGCTGGCCGCGGATCCAGACCGTCAACGGCGCGTGGGGCAAGAGCTACCCGTTCCCGAAGCTGCCGTCGCGCCCGCTGAAACCGATGCTCGGCGTGGACACCTTCCCCGGCCCCGGGCTCGGCCCCGAGTGGGAGTGGAACCACAACCCCGACGACACGAAGTGGTCTGCCAGCAATGGTTTGCGGCTGCGGACCGCGACGGTCACCAACGACCTGTACTCCGCGCGCAACACCCTGACCCACCGCATCACCGGCCCGAGCTCGACCGCGACGATCACACTGGACCTCTCGGGCATGCGGGACGGTGACCGCACCGGGCTGGCCATGCTGCGCGACTCCTCGGCCTGGATCGGGGTCAAGCGGGAAGGCGGCCGCAACCGCGTGGTGATGGTCAACGGGCTCACCATGGACGGCAGCTGGAACACCACCGGCACCGGCCGCGAGGCGGCGAGCGCGGGCTTCGGCGGCAGCCGGATCTGGTTGCGTGCCAACGCCGACGTCCGGCCCAGCGCGGGCAGGCAGGCCCGCTTCTCCTACAGCACCGACGGGGTGAACTTCATCCCGCTCGGACCCGGGTTCACCCTGAACCACAACTGGACCTTCTTCATGGGCTACCGGTTCGCCATCTTCAACCACGCCACCCAGTCACTCGGCGGCGCGGTCACCCTCCAGCGCTTCGAGCTGACCACCCCGTAACCCCTTCCCGCTGGACCGTCGAAGGAAGGCGTCATCGTGAAACGCTTGGCACTCCTGGCTGTCGCATGCCTGCTGGCGATGTCACCCGCCGTCGCCAGCGCGGACAACCCCATCGTCCAGCACGTCTACACCGCCGATCCCGCGCCGCTGGTGCACGACGGCCGGGTCTACCTCTACACCGGACACGACGAGGACGGCTCCACCACCTTCACCATGAAGGACTGGCGGGTCTGGTCCTCGGCGGACATGGTGAACTGGACCGACCACGGTTCGCCGTTGAGCCTGGCCACGTTCAGCTGGGCCCGCTCCGACGCCTGGGCCGGGCAGGCGGTGTACCGCAACGGCAAGTTCTACTGGTACGTCCCGGTGACCAGCCGCGCGACCGGCCGGTACGCCATCGGGGTCGCGGTCTCCGACAGTCCCACCGGGCCGTTCCGGGACGCCATCGGGCGGCCGCTGGTGGAGAACGGCGAGATCGACCCGAGCGTGTTCATCGACGAGGACGGCCAGGCCTACCTGTACTGGGGCAACCCGAACCTGTGGTACGTCAAGCTCAACGCCGACATGGTGTCCTACGCGGGCAGTGGTCCCACCCGGATTCCCCTTACTCCAGCGGGTTTCGGCGCGCGCACCGGGGACCCCAACCGGCCGACCCTGTACGAGGAGGGGCCGTGGGTGTTCAAGCGCAACGGCCTGTACTACAACGTCTACGCCGCGAAGTGCTGCTCCGAGCACATCGCCTACTCCACCGCGCCGGGGCCGACCGGGCCGTGGACCTACCGGGGCACGGTCATGCCGACCCAGGGCCGCAGCTTCACCAACCACCCCGGCCTGATCGACTTCAAGGGCGGCAGCTACTTCTTCTACCACAACGGCGCGCTGCCCGGCGGCAGCGGCTACACCCGCTCGGTCGCGGTGGAGAAGTTCAGTTACAACCCTGACGGCTCGATCCCGACCATGACCATGACCACGGCCGGTCCGCCGCCCGCTGATGTGCTGAACCCCTTTGCCCGCCAGGAAGCCGAGACGATCGCGTGGGGTTCGGGCATCGAGACCGAACGCGCCAGCGAGGGCGGGATGAACGTCGGCTGGATCGAGAACGGCGACTGGATCAAGGTCAAGAGCGTCGCCTTCGGCGGCGGCGCGCGCTCCTTCACCGCGCGGGTGGCCTCGGGCGCGGCCGGTGGCGCCATCGAGCTCCGGCTCGGCGGGCCGGACGGCACGCTGGTCGGCCGGTGCGCGGTGCCCGGCACCGGTGGCTGGCAGAACTGGGCCACGGTGTCCTGCCCGGTGAGCGGCGCGACCGGGACGCAGGATCTGCACCTGCGGTTCACCGGCGGCAGCGGCTACCTGTTCAACCTGAACTGGTGGCAGTTCACCGCGTGAGGGGTTCCAGCCCAGCAAGCAATCCGCACCACGAGAAAGGACCACCCATGTCCACTCCGGCTCCCGCTCCGCCCCGTCGCTGGATGAGAGCGCTCACTCGGGCCGCGGCGGTGACGCTCACCGCTGCCGCCACCGTGGCCGTGCTACCCGGGATGGCCCACGCGGCAAGCACATTGGGCGCCTCGGCGGCCCAGAGCGGCCGGTACTTCGGCGCCGCGGTGGCCGCGGGCAGGCTGGGGGACGGCCAGTACACGAACATCCTCAACCGAGAGTTCAACTCGGTCACCTCCGAGAACGAGATGAAGTGGGACGCCACCGAGCCCTCCCGCGGCAACTTCACCTTCGGCGCGGCCGACCGGATCGTCAACCACGCGCGCAGCCGCGGCCAGCGCCTGCGCGGCCACACCCTGGTCTGGCACTCGCAGCTGCCCGGCTGGGTCAACGGCATCCGGGACGCGAACACCTTGCGCGGGGTGATGAACAACCACATCAACGCCGTGGCCGGCCGGTACCGCGGCCAGATCCACTCCTGGGACGTGGTCAACGAGGCCTTCGCCGACGGCGGCAGCGGCCAGCTCCGGCCCTCGGTGTTCCGCGACGTGCTCGGCAACGGGTTCATCGAGCAGGCCTTCCGCACCGCCCGCGCCGCCGATCCCGGTGCGAAGCTCTGCTACAACGACTACAACATCGAGGACTGGAACGCGGCCAAGACCCAGGGTGTCTACCGGCTGGTCCGCGACTTCAAGGCCCGTGGCGTGCCGATCGACTGCGTGGGCCTGCAGGCGCACTTCGGCAGTGGCGGCGCGCCCGGCAGCTTCCGCACCACACTGGCCAACTTCGCCGCCCTCGGTGTCGACGTGCAGCTCACCGAGCTGGACATCGCGCAGGCCGCGCCGAATGCCTATGGCAACACGGTCCGGGCCTGCCTGAGCGTGCCGAGGTGCACCGGCATCACCGTCTGGGGCATCAGGGACAGCGACTCCTGGCGCGCGAACGAGAACCCGCTGCTGTTCGACCGGGGCGGCAACAAGAAGCCGGCCTACGAGGCGACGCTCGCGGCCCTGAACAACCGACGGTGATTCCCCGAGGGCGCGAACCTTCAGAAAGGAGACGCACATGCTCGGCATGACCAGAACCCGGAGACGGAACAGGCTGCCCACGGCGGTGGCCGCGGTGGCCGCCCTGCTGGTCGGTCTGCTGGCCGGAGCGAGTCCCACCGAGGCGCGGGCGGCCAGCCCGGAACCCCAGGGAGGACAGCAGGTGACCAACCCCGGCGGCGACAAGTCCCTGGCGAACCTGCCGTCGAACTTCCGGTGGTCCTCCAGCGGTGTGCTGGCGGGCCCGAAGCCGGACGCCCAGCACTCCGGCGCGCTGGCGGTCAAGGACTTCTCCGTGGTGCGGCACAACAACCAGTGGCTGGTCTACGCGACCACGGCCAGCCCGTCCGGCTGGGGACTGGTGCAGTACGCGTTCAACGACTGGTCCCAGGCCGCCTCGGCGCGGCACACCTACCTGGACACCTCCTCGGCGATCGGCCGCGGGTACCGGGCCGCGCCGCAGCTGTTCCACTTCGCGCCGAAGAACCTGTGGTACCTGGTCTACCAGACCGCCCCGCCCACCTACTCGACCAGCACCAACCCGGCCGATCCCCGGTCCTGGTCGGCGCCGCGCACCTTCATCGCCCAGGAACCGCCGATCGTCCAGCAGAACAAGGGCGACGGCCAGTGGATCGACTTCTGGGTCATCTGCGACTCGGCGAACTGCTACCTGTTCTTCAGCGACAACAACGGCCACATCTACCGGGCCCAGACCTCGCTGGCGAACTTCCCCAACGGGTTCGGCAACACCCAGATCGTCATGTCGGACTCGAAGTTCGCGCTGTTCGAGGCGACCAACGTGTACAAGGTCGCCGGCCGGGACCAGTACCTGTTGATCCAGGAGGCGATCGGCTCCACCGGGCGGCGCTACCTCCGGTCCTTCACCTCGCCCAGCCTCACCGGCAGGTGGACACCGTTGGCAGCGACGGAGAACCAGCCCTTCGCCGGGCGGAACAACGTCAGCTTCCCCGGCGGCGCCTGGACCCAGGACATCAGCCACGGCGAGCTGGTGCGGGCGAACAACGACCAGACGCTGACCATCAACCCGTGCCGATTGCAGTACGTGTACCAGGGCATGGATCCCAGGGCGGGTGGTGAGTACATCCGGCTGCCCTGGCGGATGGGGCTGCTCACCCAGACCAACTCAACCTGCTGACCGAGCCGGCCGCCGCCCCGCGCGGCGTGCGGGGCGGCGGCCACCCAGGAGGATCGAGATGTCGGATGTGACGCGGCGGCAGGCGCTCAAGCTCGGCGCGGCAGGCGTGGGAGCCACGCTGGCCTCCGCCGCGTGGACCGCGCAGGCCCGGGCCGGGTCGGTCGCGCCCGCGGAAGTGCGCGCGATCAACGATCTGGCGCTGTGGTACGACAAACCGGCCGGCGCGGACTGGCTGCGCGCGCTGCCGGTGGGCAACGGCCGCCTCGGCACGATGGTCTTCGGCAACCCCGACACCGAGCGGTTGCAGCTCAACGAGGACACGCTGTGGGCGGGCGGCCCGCACGACTACAGCAACCCGCAGGGCGCGGCGGCCCTGCCGGAGATCCGGCGGCTGGTGTTCCAGGACCAGTGGGCGCGGGCCCAGGACCTGATCAACCGGACCATGCTCGGCAACCCGGCGGGCCAGCTGGCCTACCAGCCGGTCGGCGACCTCCGGATCGGTTTTCCCGGTGGCAGCGGGGTTTCCGGCTACCAGCGGTGGCTGGACCTGACCACCGCCACCACCGTGGCGACCTACCTGGTGAACAACGTGCGGCACCGGCGGGAGGTGCTCGCCAGCGCGCCGGACCAGGTGATCGCGGTGCGCCTGACCGCGGACAAGCCCGGCTCCATCTCGTTCTCGGCCTCGTTCAGCACCCCGCAGCGGGCGAGCGCGTCCAGTCCCGACGGCACCACGATCGCCCTGGACGGTCGCTCCGGTGACCAGCGGGGCATCGCGGGCGCGGTCAGGTTCCTCGCACTGGCCAAGGCCGTCGTGGAGGGCGGCAGCACCAGCAGCTCCGGCGGCACGCTGCGGGTCGCCGGCGCCACCAGCGTGACGCTGCTGATCTCGATCGGCACCAGCTACGTCAACTACCGCACCGTCAACGGCGACTACCAGGGCATCGCCCGGCGGAATCTTGTTGCCGCGCAAGGCGTCGCCTACGACACCCTCCGGAGCAGGCACGTCGCGGACTACCGGAAGTTGTTCGGGCGCACCACGATCGACCTCGGCCGGACCGCGGCGGCCGACCAGCCGACCGACGTGCGGATCGTGCGGCACAACGCGGTCGCCGATCCGCAGTTCGCCGCCTTGCTGTTCCAGTACGGCCGGTACCTGCTGATCTCCTCCTCGCGGCCGGGCACCCAACCGGCCAACCTGCAAGGAATTTGGAACGAGCAGCTGAACCCGCCGTGGGAGTCGAAGTACACCATCAACGCCAACCTGCCGATGAACTACTGGCCCGCCCATACCACCAACCTCGCCGAGTGCCACCAGCCGGTGTTCGAGCTGATCAAGGACCTCACGGTCACCGGAGCCCGCACCGCGCAGGTGCAGTACGGGGCGCGCGGCTGGGTCACCCACCACAACACCGACGGCTGGCGGGGCGCCTCGGTGGTGGACTTCGCGCTCGCGGGCATGTGGCAGACCGGCGGCGCCTGGCTGGCCACCCTGATCTGGGAGCACTACCGGTTCACCGGCGATGTGGAGTTCCTGCGGGCCAACTATCCCGCGCTGAAGGGCGCGGCCCAGTTCTTCCTGGACACCCTGGTGCCGGAGCCGAGGCTGGGGTCGCTGGTGACCAACCCGTCGAACTCACCGGAGCTCCAGCACCACCCGAACGCGAGTGTGTGCGCGGGTCCCACCATGGACACCCAGATCCTGCGCGACCTGTTCGACGGCTGCGTGCGCGCGGGCGAGGTGCTCGGCGTGGACGCCGGTTTCCGGGGGCAGGCGCAGGCCGCCAGGGCCCGGCTGGCCCCGATGAAGGTCGGTTCGCGCGGAAATGTCCAGGAATGGCTCTACGACTGGGTGGAGACCGAGCCGAACCACCGGCACGTCTCGCACCTGTACGGCCTGCACCCCAGCAACCAGATCACCAAGCGCGGCACGCCCCAGCTGTTCGCCGCCGCCCGCCGGACCCTGGAGCTGCGCGGTGACGCGGGCACCGGCTGGTCACTCGCCTGGAAGATCAACTTCTGGGCGCGGCTGGAGGAGGGCGGCCGGGCGCACCAGCTGATCCGCGACCTGGTGACGCCGGAACGGCTGGCGCCCAACATGTTCGACCTGCACCCGCCGTTCCAGATCGACGGCAACTTCGGCGCGACCGCGGGCATCGCGGAGATGTTGCTGCACAGCCACAACGGCGAGCTGCACCTGCTGCCCGCACTGCCACCGGCCTGGCCCGCCGGCAGTGTCCAGGGACTGCGCGGGCGCGGCGGGCACACGGTCGGCGCGGCCTGGCGCGGCGGCCGGATCGAGCAGCTCTCCGTCACCCCCGACCGCGATGGCGCGGTGCGGGTCCGCAGCCGGATGTTCACCGGCGGCTTCGAGCTCCGCGACGAGACCGGCGGTGTCCAGGTTCAGCCCCGGCGACCGGAGCCGGACCTGGTCGAGTTCACCGCCCAGGCAGGCCACACCTATCGCGCGACCGCGCGTTGACAACCCAGCAGAGGAGACAACGATGTCCAACTCAGCAGAGCAACGGCCCCGGCGGCTATCCGGCAGGCGACGGTGGGCACTGCTCGCCGCCGCCGCACTGGCCTTCGCCGGAGCCGGGGTCACCGCCGACACCGGCGTGGCGGCGGCGGAGGGTGAGGCGGCCCCCGCGGCCTGTGGCAGGCCGCCGACCCTCCAGAACGGGACGCACACGATCCAGAGCGGCGGCAAGAACCGCAGCTTCATCCTGAGCATCCCCGGCAACTACGACCAGAACCGCCGCTACCGGCTGGTCTTTGGCTTCCACTGGCGCGGCGGCACCGCCCAGCAGGTCGCAGGCGGCGGCAGCGACGGCGATGTCTACGCCCACTACGGGCTCCGGCGGCTGGCCGACAACAGCGCGATCTTCGTCGCGCCCCAGGGCCTGGGCGGCGGCTGGGGCAACGCAGGCGGCGAGGACGTGACCTTCGTGGACAACATGATCAAGCGGATCGAGGACGGCCTCTGCGTCGATCCGGGACAGCGCTTCGCCCTGGGCTTCAGCTGGGGCGGCGCGATGAGCTACTCCCTGGCCTGCTCGCGGCCGAACGTCTTCCGCGCGGTCGCGGCCATCGCCACGCCGGGGCAGATCAGCGGGTGCGCCGGGGGCAACCAGCCCTTCGCCTACATGGGCATCCACGGCATCAACGACAACATCGGCGCGGGCCGTGGACTGCGGGACCGGTTCGTGCGCAACAACGGCTGCACCGCGCAGAACCCGCGGGAGCCCGCGCGCGGCAGCCGGACCCACATCACCACCACCTACTCCGGCTGCCGGGCCGGGTTCCCGGTGGTGTGGGCCGCTTTTGACGGCGGGCACCAGCAGGGACCCGTCGACGGGTGCGCCGGGTGCGAGAGTGGCGCGCGGAGCTGGGTGAAGAACGAGGTGTGGCGGTTCTTCACCACGGGCAGGCCGTGACCCGCTGAACCCGGTCGTCCCGGTGCGACGGCGAGCACCGGGACGACCGCCGGTCGTCAACGACCGGTCGCCGGTCCGGTGAACACCCGCACGTCCCAGCTGCCCAGGTGAACCCGGGTACCGGCCGGGCTGGACCCGCCACCCAGCAGGTCGGTCAGCTCGACCGGCGCGGTGACCTGGACCTGCTCCCAGCTCCAGTTGTGCACCACGTGCACGCGGTCGCCCTCGGCTGAGGTGCCGGTGGTCGCGGTGACCGACGGGGGCAGGTCCGTCCACCCGCCGCGCGGTGCGGGCGCCAGCCACTCGGCCAGTGTCCGGGCGAGGTCTCGTCCGGGCACGGTGCCGACGCAGGTGACCCGCCCCTGGCCGTGGCGGCGGGTGGTGACCGCGGCCCAGCGCCCGAAGTGCGGGTGGTCGTAGCCGACCAGCACCTCGGCGTCCAGCACGGTGAGCCCCTCCAGCCAGCGGGTGGCGGTGGCCTGCGCGGGCAGCTCGAACGGTGCGCCCGGGGCGGTGCGCACCGGCAGGTCCCGCGCCAGGTTGCTGTACTCCTCGTACCGGACGCCGGCGGCCTCGACCAGCCGGCCGGGCGCGGGTTCGGGCCGGGCCCTGGCCTCGTGGTCGGCGTAGCCGGTGCGCGGGCCGAGCACCAGGTGCCCGCCCGCCGCGGCATAGGCGGCCAGCCAGTCCAGGGTCGCGTCCCCGGCGATGTGCAGCCCGGGGACGACCAGCACGGGGTGCTGCCGCACGGCCTCCTCGACCGAGGTCGTCTCCAGCAGCTGTCGGACGTGCGTGATGCGCACCTGGCGGCGGGCCTCGAAGGCGCCCCGGTAGAAGCTGTCGAAGATGCGATCGTAGGCGCCCGGGTCCGGTTCTCCGTCCGAAGTAGACAGTGGCGGGTACTTCTGGAGGTGCCACTTGCTCTGGTTGGAGTAGACCATGGTGAGGTCGGCGTCCGGCTCGATGCCGACCACGGTCGTCCCGGCGATGCCCAGCTCGGTGCCCAGCCTGGCCACCTCGGCGTAGACGCGGCCGGGCCTGCCACTGTGCGGCAGCACGCCGCCCCAGTAGGTCTCCGCGCCGAAGTGCAGCGTGTGCCAGTGCCAGTACTCGATCATCCGCGCGCCGCGGGCGACCATGGCCCAGGCGGCCTGCCGCCACTGGCCGTCGTAGGCAGGCCGGTTGTCCCACGCCGGGCCGATGTTGCCCGCGTTGGTCTCGGTGACCAGGAACGGTTCCTGGCGCGAGGAGAACATCCGGTCCGCGGCCTGGAACAGCGCCCACACGCCGACGGCCTGCCAGCCCTGCTCGCGCTCCGGCGCGGGGTCCGGCAGGGCCAGCGCGTCCTGCATCTCGTAGTACGGGTTGCCCGCGGTGACGTCCAGCTCGCGGTTCACCTCGTGGTCCTCCAGCGCGGGACGGGGGTAGTGCAGGCAGGTGGTGACGAACTGCTCCGCGCGGGCGTGCTCGCGGACGATCCCGGCCTGCCAGGCGATGAACGCGGTGGTCTGGCGCGCCTGGAAGTCCCGCCAGGCCAGGTCGTACTGCGGTTGCGCGTTGCCGTCGGGGGTCCACAGGTCGGCCCAGGTGGTCAGCCGGTGCGACCAGTACACCAGGCCCCACTCCCGGTTGAGCGTCTCCACGTCGCCGTAGGTGGTGCGCAGGTGGTCCAGGAAACGCTGGAAGACACCGTGGTTGTGCAGCAGGTGCACCCCTGGCTCGTTGTCCACCTGGAACCCGATGACGGCGGGATGCCCGGCGTACCGGGCGACGATCTTGCGGACCACCCGCTCGGCGTGGTGCCGGAAGGCGGGATGGGTGAAGTCGACCTCCTGCCGCGCGCCCCAGCCGACCCGCTGCCCGGTGGCGTTCTCCCCGGCGATCTCCGGGTACTGCCGGGCCAGCCACGGCGGCACCGCGTAGGTCGGGGTGCCCAGGATGACCGCGATGCCGCGTTCCTGCGCGCCGTCGAGCACCGGCTGGAGCCAGTCCAGGTCGAACTTCCCGTTCTCCGGCTCCCAGGTCGACCACACCGACTCGCCGACCCTGATGACGGTGAAACCCGCCTCCGCCATCAGGTCCAGGTCGGTCTTGAGCCGGTCGTGCGGCTGGTACTCGTGGTAGTAGGCCGCGCCGAACAGGACGCGGGACGGCAGGACCGCCATCGAAGGAACCTTCCTGTCACCGGGGCGGGACCAGGCCGCGTTCGCGCAACCAGGCCAGCTGCACGGCCGGGTTGGAGCCGTAGCCGCCGCCGTGGTCGGCGAAGGGCCACACGGTCATGCCGCGGTCGGCGCCCGCGTAGTGGTTGAAGGCGGCGTAGACGGTGGACGGCGGGCAGACCGGGTCCATCAGCCCGACGCTGAACAGCGCGGGCGCGGTGGCCCGCTGGGCGAAGTGCACGCCGTCGAAGTAGGACAGGGTGGTGAAAGCAGGCTCGACGTTGTGCCTGCTGTGCCAGCGCAGGTACTCCGCGAGCTCCTGGTAGGGGCCCTCGCCGCTGCATTCGGCCGCGCGGCGGAAATGGCACAGGAACGGCACATCCGGCAGCACGGCGGCCGCCCGGTCCCGCGCCAGGCCCGCGACCGCGAGGGCGAGGCCGCCGCCCTGGCTGCCGCCCGCGAGGATCACCCGCGCCGGGTCGAGGCCGGGCAGCTCACCGACCGCGTCCACGGCGCGGACGCAGTCGGTGATCAGCCGCCGGTAGTAGTAGTGCTCGGGGGAGTCGATGCCGCGGGTCAGGAAACCCTTGGCCCACTGGGTGCCGCCGCCGGGATCGTGATCCGGGGTGTCGTGGCCCTGGCCGCGGCTGTCCACCACCAGCTGGGCGTACCCGGCTGCGGACCACAGCAGGTGGTCGGTGGGCAGGCCGCGGCCGCCGGTGTAGCCGATGTAGGTGACCACGACGGGCAGCGGACCTTCGGCGTCCCGGGGCCGCAGCAGCCAGGCGGCCACCGGTTCGCCCTGCCAGCCGGGGAAGCGCACGTCGTCCACCTCGATGGTGCGCAGCAGGTGCGACTCGGTGACCCGGTCGGCCCGCACCGCCCCGCCGTAGGCGCGCGCCTGCGCCAGGGTGTGGTCCCAGAAGGCGTCGAAGTCCGGTGGTGGCAAGGATTCCGGGCGGTAGCGGGTGAGCTCGTCGAGCGCGAGATCGGTCAACGGCATGGGATCCTCCGGTCTCAGGCCTGCGGGCTGAAGCGGAAGGCGGAGAGCCGGAAATCGCCGTGCAGCAACACTTGCAGGTCGTGCACGCCCTCCAGGGTCGAAGGCAGCTCGGCCGTGGTGTTCGTCCAGGCGTAGCGGTCGCCGGTGACCGGCACCGTGATCCAGGCCAGCAGCCGGTCGGCGGTCCGGAACTCCAGCCGGGCCTCGTCCGGATCGTCCTGCGTCCGGGAGACCTCGGCCTCCACCCGGCAGGCGCCGGAGAGGTCGATGGCGCGGAACCACAGCGTCGCGGGCTCCGCCGGGTCCGCCGGGGTGACCGCGTCGCCGGTGGTGCGGGTGGCGTCGATGAGGGTGATGCCCGCGTAGTCGTCGAAGTCGACGGCCGCGATGCGCCGGTCCACGCCTGCCCGGCAGGCCGGGGCCGGGCCGGTCACGGTGAGCCGGGCGATGAGCGCCACCTGCTCGGCGGAGCGGGCGACCAGCACCCGGTACTCGCCGGGGTCGACGGTGAAGGCGCCGGTGGTGACGTCCCAGTGCGCCAGCGCCTCGGCGGGCAGCCAGAAGGTCAGCTCCTCGCTCTCCCCGGGCACCAGCCAGACCTTGGCGAAGTCGGCCAGCCGCAGCCGGGGCGCCTGGTACCGGGCGTCCAGCGCCTGCACGTAGAGCTGGACCACCTCGCAGCCGGTCCGGGAGCCGGTGTTGGTCAGCGTCACCGAGACCTCGACCGAGCCGTCCTGGGCCACGGTGTCCGAGGACAGCCTCAGCTCCCCGTAGCTGAACTCGGTGTAGGACAGGCCGTGGCCGAAGGGGTACAGCGGCGCGGCCTGGTGGTACTGGTAGGTCCAGCCCGCCTTGATGATGTCGTAGTCCAGCGGGTGCGGCAGCTCGTCCCCGCCGCGGTACCAGGTCTGTGGCAGCCGTCCGCTGGGCTCGGTCGTGCCGAGCAGCACCGCGGCCAGCCCGTGGCCTGACTCCTGCCCGCCGTGGGAGGTCCACACCACGGCGGGCAGGTGCTCATCGGCCCAGTCCAGGGCGTAGGGGTAGCTGCTCATCACGACCAGCGCGGTGTCCGGGTGGGCCGTGGCGACCTTGCGCAGCAACGACTCCTGGGCCTCGGGCAGCGCGATGCCCTTGCGGTCCTCGGTTTCCCGGCCGTGGATGAGCGGGTGGTTGCCGAGCACGACCACCGCGGCGTCGGCCGACTCGGCGGCGGCCAGGGCCTCGGCCGCGCCGTCGCGCAGCAGCTCGCGCTGCCAGCGCTCGGCCTCCGCCGGGGTCTCGGCGGTGACGCTCACCCGGCCGTCGACCGGGTCGACCACGGCGTAGCGGCCGGTGAGCACGTTGCGCAGCAGCACGGTGTCCGCGTCCGCGGGATCGGGTTCCAGGCGGAAGGTCTCGCGGACCTCCCAGGTCTTGATCAGGTCCTGGTCGGCGGCCAGCGCGTCGTCGTCCTTGAGGCTCAGGTAGCGCCCGGTCTCGGCCGAGCGCAGGGTGAGCACCCCGTCGCCCCAGTCCAGCACGTCGAAGGCGGTCTTGCCCAGCAGCTCGCCGGTGGTGCCTGCGCGCAACGCGATCCGGTCCGCGCCGTCGGCCACGACCACCTCGCCGCCGTGCCCGGCCAGCGCCGCCCGCAGGCCGTCGGCGACGGTGACCGCGTACGGCAGGGTGCCGCTGTACCAGTCCTCGCACAGCATGTCGGCCAGCGGGCCGATCACCGCGATCCGCCGGGTCTTGGCCGCCTCCAGCGGCAGCAGCCCGTCGTTGCGCAGCAGCACCACCGACTCGGTGGCCGCGCGCAGCGCGAGCGCCTGGTGCGCGGCGCAGTTGATCACCTCGGGGCCGATGGCGGCGTAGGGGTCCAGCTCGGGGTCGAACTCGCCGAGCCGGAAACGGATCTCCAGCTGCCGCCGGACCGCGCGGTCCACGTCGGCTTCGTCGAGCAGGCCGCGCTCCAGTGCCGCGCGCAGCCGCCCGACCGGGGTGGCGCTGTCCTCGCCGTGGTCGGTGAAGCTGTCGATGCCTGCCCTGAGCGCGGCGGCGTGCGACTCGGCGTGGTCGTCGAAGTAGTGCTCGGGGTCGACCAGGTTCGACGGCGCCTCAGCGTCACTGACCACGAACAGCTCGTGTCCGGTCGGCTCGGCCCAGCGGCGCAGCTCCTCGTTGATCAGCGGGCTGACGTGGCAGGGGCGGCCGTTGACCAGGTTGTAGCCGGCCATCGCGCCGGTGGCCGCGCCGGAGGCCACCACCGGGCGGAAGGCGGCCAGGTCGTACTCGTGCAGCACCCGGGGGCGCAGGCCGGAGGAGGTGACGCAGCGGTCGTCCTCGTTGTTGTAGGCCAGGAAGTGCTTGAGCACCGGCGCCGCGCGCAGGTAGCTCGGGTGGTCCCCGGCCAGGCCCTGGCAGAAGGCCAGTCCGATGCGGGCGGTGTGCACCGGGTCCTCGGAGTAGCCCTCCTCGTTGCGCCCCCAGCGCGGGTCGCGCAGCAGGTTCAGCACCGGCGCCCAGGCTTGCAGGCTGTGCGGGCCGGTGCCGATCGCCGGCGTGCGGTGGTGGTGGAAGGCCCGCAGCTCGACCGAGGTCGCCTCGGCCACCCGGCGCACCAGCTCCTCGTCCCAGCTCGCGCCCAGCCCCACCGCCTGTGGGAAGACGGTGGCCTGGCCGATCCAGGCGACCCCGTGCAGGGCCTCGGACCCGGTCCGGAACGCGCCAAGGCCCAGCCGGGGCACGGCGGGCGCGTACTGGTGCAGCATCGCGATCCGCTCATCGAGGGTGAGCCTGCCGAGCAGGTCGTCGACGCGCTCGCGCGTGGGGCGCGCGGGGTCGCGGAACGGCAGCCGCTCAATGGCGGAGTCGGACTGGGAACTCACGGAGCAACCCCTCAGGTCGGATGCTGTGTTGAAGCGCTTCGACATTGGCATGCAGGGGTTTTACCTGTCAACGTCTTGTTACGGCGGTGTCAAGTCATTACTCTCCCCCCAATCCGTTTAAGCGCTTCGACACTTCAATGACGAAGGATCGGTTCCGCCATGGGTATCGAGATCAACCGCAGGAACTTCTTAACCGCCGCCGCCTCGGTCGCGGGAGCCGTCGCGGCCGGCCCGCTGCTGTCGGCCTGCGGCGGCGGCCCGCAGCAGCGGGCCGGCACGAACACCGACGCCGGTCTCAAGGCCGCGCTGCCCGCGCACGTGCCCAACACCGCGATCAAACCGGACATCCCCTCGGTGATCGGCGGCCCGGACACCTTCACCGACCCCGGCTTCCTCAGCTACCCGGCCAACCGGGTCACCACCGTGAACGGGGTGCCGGGCAAGGGCGGCAAGTACTCCGCGGTCACGCCGCTGTGGGGCACCGTGCCGCCGGCCGGGAACTCCTTCTACCAGGCCATGCACAAGGCGCTGGGCGTCGAGCTGACCATGCGGCCCGCGGACGGCAACAACTACGCCACAATGGTCCCGACCATGACCGCGGCCAAGAAGCTGCCCGACTGGATCCAGCTGCCCGCCTGGTGGAACCCCAACTTCAACGTCGGTGCGCTGGCCGGCACGCAGCTGGCGGACCTGACGCCCTACCTCTCCGGCGACAACGTCAAGAAGTACCCCAACCTCGCGGCCCTGTCCCCGGGCGCCTGGCGGACCGGCGTCTGGGGCGACAAGCTCTACGGGATCCCCTCCTTCTCCACCGGCTTCCAGGTCGCGGGCCTGATCTACTACCGGCGCGACGTGTTCGAGGCCAAGGGCATCCGCGCCGATGAGGTGAAATCCGCCGAGGACCTGATGAACCTCGGCAAGGAGCTGACCGACGCCAAGCGCGGCGTGTGGGCCTTCGACGACGTGTGGACCTACATCTACACCTCCTTCGGCGCGCCGCTGAAGTGGCGGGTGGACAACGGAAAGCTGGTGCACGCCTACGAGACGCCGGAGTACCTGGAGGCGCTCAACTGGAACTACCGGCTGGCCACCTCCGGCTACCTGCACCCCGACGCGCTGGCCGGTAACAACGTCGACGCCGTCACCCGCTTCTACGCCGGGAAGACGCTGATCCAGGGCGGCGGCCAGGGCGCGTGGAACCTCACCGACCACCAGGCGGGCGGCGCGGCGAACCGGGACTACCGGCGCGACGCGTTCAACGTCTTCGCCGCCGACGGCAAGAGCAAGCCGGTGATCTACCAGGGCCCCTCCACCAACCTGGTCAGCTACCTCAACATCAACCTCAAGCCCGAGCAGATCGAAGAGCTGCTGGCGGTGGCCAACTACCTGGCCGCGCCGTACGGGTCGGCCGAGTACACGATGGTCAACTTCGGCGCCGAGGGCACGCACCACACGATGGTCAACGGGGTGCCGACCTTCACCGACGAGGGCAAGAAGATGGTCCAGGCGCAGACCTACCCGTTCCTGGCCAGCCCGGCCTCGGCGATCAGCAACCCCGGCGGGGAGGTCGTCACCAGGGACTACACCCGATGGCAGGCCACCAACATGAAGGCCCTGACCAAGCCGGCCTTCTGGGCCATGAACTTCAGCATGCCGCAGGCGCAGGCCTCGGCACTGGCCGCGCAGTCGGTGGAGGACGCCGTCAAGGACTGCTACCACGGCAAGAAGAAGGTCGCCGACGTGCAGGCCGCCATCGCCAACTGGAAGACCACCGGCGGCGGGGACCGGCTGACCCAGTGGATGACCGAGAACGTGCTGCAGAAGTACGGCACCGGGCAGTGAGCACGCCACCAGCGCCCCCTGCGGCACCACCGAGGCTGAGCTGGCGGGTCAGGCTGCGGCGGGACCGGTCGCTGCTGCTGATGACCGTCCCCGCCGTGCTCCTGCTGCTGGTCTTCAACTACGTGCCGCTGTTCGGGATCGTCACCGCGTTCCAGGAGTACGACCCGCTGGCCGGGGTCTGGGCCAGCGAATGGGTCGGCTTCGACCAGTTCCAGCGACTCTTCGGCGACCCGCTGTTCTGGGGGGCGCTGCAGAACACGCTCTACCTCAGCTTCGTCCAGCTGGTGCTGTTCTTCCCGGTGCCGATCGCGCTGGCCATGCTGCTCAACTCGCTGCTGTCCCAACGGCTGCGCAACTTCATCCAGTCCGTGGTCTACCTGCCGCACTTCTTCTCCTGGGTGCTGGCCATCACGATCTTCCAGCAGATGCTCGGCGGTGCGGGGGCGCTCAACCAGTTCCTGCGCAACAACGACATCGGCACCTGGGACATCATGACCAACCCGGACACCTTCGCGCTCCTGGTCACCTCGCAGGCGATCTGGAAGGAGGCCGGCTGGGGGATCATCGTCTTCCTGGCCGCGCTGGCCGCCATCAACACCGACCTGTACGAGGCGGCCGCGGCCGACGGGGCCAGTCGCTGGCGCCGGATGTGGCACATCACCCTGCCCGGCCTGCGCGGGGTCATCGTGCTGATGCTGGTGCTGCGCCTGGGAAACGCGCTGACCGTCGGGTTCGAGCAGTTCCTGGTCCAGCGGGACGCGGTCGGCCACGACGCGGCGGACGTGCTGGACACCTTCGCCTTCTACTACGGCATCGCCACCGGCAACTACAGCTACGGCGCGGCCGCCGGCCTGTTCAAGAGCGTCATCTCGCTGCTGCTCATCTGGGGCGCGAACAAGCTGGCGCACGCCTTCGGTGAAGACGGGTTGTACCGGAAATGACCAACACACTCACGATCGAACGCGCCCGTGGGGACGCGGGCGCGACCGGATCGGCGCCGCGCCGGAAGAAGCGGTCCACCCGCCCGCCGTGGGAGGAGCCGCCGACGGCCGTCGGCCAGGCCGCCAAGGGACTGACCCTCGGCGGGCTGCTGCTGGTCATGCTGGTGCCGCTGTGGATCATCGTGGTGACCAGCCTGTCCACCCAGGCCGCGGTCAACCGCGCCGGTGGCCTGGTGCTCTGGCCGGACGGCCTGACCTTCGAGGCCTACCGGATCATGCTGGAGGACCCGACCGTGCGCTCGGCGCTGGTGGTCAGCCTCGGCATCACCGCGGTCGGCACGGTGGTCTCGCTGGTGGTGTCGATCCTGTGCGCCTACGGCCTGTCCCGGCCCGGTTCCTTCGGCCACCGCTTCGTGCTGATCCTGCTGATCGTCACCATGTTCGTCAGCGGCGGCCTGATCCCGACCTTCCTGGTGGTCACCGGGCTCGGCGGCTACGGCGAGTGGTGGGCGCTGATCCTGCCCAGCGCGGTGTCGGTGTTCAACATCCTCATCCTGCGCTCCTTCTACTCCTCGACCTCCGCCGACCTGATCGAGGCGGCCCGGATCGACGGGGCGGGGGAGTGGCGGATCCTGTGGTCCATCGTGCTGCCCACCTCGCGCGCGGTGACCGCGGTGATGGCGCTGTTCTACGGCGTCGGCTACTGGAACTCCTTCTTCAACGTCATGTTGTACATGCCCACCGACGCGGAGAAGTGGCCGCTGCAGTACGTGCTGTTCACCTACGTCAACCGGGGCAACGGACTGCCCGGCTCGGTCAACGCGGGCTTCGGCACCCAGTTCGCCCAGACCGCGCCGCTGTCGCTGCAGATGGGGGTGGTGGTGCTGACCCTGGTGCCGTTGCTGATCGTCTACCCGTTCGTGCAGAAGCACTTCCGCACCGGTGTGCTCACCGGCGCGATCAAGGGCTGAGCCCAGGAAGCAGGAACACCCGACCATGGCGACAATCGCCGATGTGGCCAGGCACGCGGGCGTGTCGGCCAGCACGGTCAGCTACGTGCTCAGCGGCAAGCGCTCGGTCTCCGCGGAGACCCGGCGCCGCGTCGAGCACTCGGTGACCGTGCTGGGCTACCACCCCAACGCGGGCGCGCGGGCACTGGCCGGTCGCCGCTCGCACATCATCGCCCTGGTGGTGCCGCTGCGCACCGACGTCTACGTGCCGATCATGATGGAGATCGCCGTCTCGGTCACCATGTCGGCCCGGCAGCACGGGTACGACGTGCTACTGGTGACCAACGACGAGGGACCCGACGGGGTGCGCCGGATCGTGGGCAGCGGACTGGCCGACGGCGTGATCCTGATGGACGTCGAGCTGGCCGACGAGCGGGTGCCCGCGCTGCGCGAGCTGGGCGCCCAGGCCGCGCTGATCGGACTGCCCGACGACCCGCGCGGACTGTCCTGTGTGGACCACGACTTCGCCTCGGCCGGCGCGCTGTGCGCCGACCACCTGGCGGAGCTGGGCCACCGCGAGGTCGCCTTCATCGGCTACGGCTCCGGCGTCTACCACCGGCACGCCGGATACGCCGAGCGCACGCTGTCCGGCTTCCGCGAACGCGCCGAGCAGCGCGGGCTGCGGTTCGTGCACCGTTCCTGCGAGGGCACCTACGAGAGCACCGCGGGCGCGCTCAGCCGGGTGCTGGCCGACCGGCCGGGCACCACCGGGTTCGTGGTGCAGAACGAGGGCGCGATCGGCCCGCTGCTGAGCCTGCTGCGCTCCAGCGGGCGCACGGTGCCCGAGGACGCCTCGGTCATCGCGCTCTGCCCCGAACAACTCGTCGAGCAGTACGCGCCCCGGCTCACCGCGGTGACCGGCCCGGCCAAGGAGCTCGGCCGGGTGGCCGTGGACCAGCTGATGAGCAGGCTCGCCACGGCCACCCGCGACTCGCGGCCGGAGGACGAGCTGGTGCTGCTGGACCCGGTCCTGACCGTCCGGGAGAGCACCGGTCCCGCACCACGACTGGCCGCACACCCGTGACGCCACCGCTGAACCCCACCATCCCCGAGCGCGAGGAGCGCCGCATGTCCCCGCACTTCCGAGACCTCGGTGACGCCCTGGAATGGCGCGCCAAAGGCGAGACCCTGCGCGTGGAGGCGTGGGGCCCGGACGCCGTCCGGGTCAGGGCCACCCCCGGCGGACCGCTGCTGGCAGACCTGCCCGGCGCGCTGCTGGACGCGCCGCCGGAGGGCGGCAAGCCGGAGATCACCCTCGCCGAGCACCACGCGATCCTGGTCAACGGCGAGATCACGGTCCGCATCGACGCCGACAGCGAAGGCCTGCTCACCCCTGAGCTGTCCCCGACCGCGGGCAGGCTGACCTTCCTGCGCACCGCCGACGGCACGGAACTGCTCGCCGAGCAGCCCGCCCACTTCTGGTGGCCGGGCCCGCGACTGGCCACCGCCACCGGCAACGGCTACCACCGGCTGGAGCAGCGTTTCCGCGCCTACCCGGGAGAACGGCTGCACGGCCTCGGCCAGCACACCCACGGCCTGTTCAACCAGAAGGGCGCGGTCGTCGACCTGGTGCAGCGCAACGGCGAGGTCACCATCCCGGTGCTGATCTCCAACCGGGGTTACGGCCTGCTGTGGAACTCACCGGCCATCGGCCGGGTGGAGCTGGCCGAGACCGGCACCCGCTGGGTCGCCGACAGCGCCCGCCAGATCGACTACTGGATCACCGCCGGTCAGCCCGCCGAAGTGCTGCGCCGCTACGCCGACGCGACCGGCCACGCCCCCGAACTGCCCGAGTGGGCCTCGGGTTTCTGGCAGTGCAAGCTGCGCTACCGCACCCAGGAGGAGCTCCTGGAGGTCGCCCGCGAGCACCGGCGGCGCGGCCTGCCGCTGTCGGTGATCGTCTGCGACTTCTTCCACTGGACCCACCTCGGCGAGTGGCGGTTCGACCCGGCCGAGTGGCCGGACCCGGCCGGCATGGTCCGCGAGCTGGCCGAGATGGGCGTCAAGCTGATGGTCTCGGTCTGGCCCTCGGTCAGCCCGGCCAGCGAGAACTACCACGCCATGCTGGACCAGGGCCTGTTCATCGGCACCGAGTACGGGCCGATGGCGCATGCCGACTGGCCGGACAAGGGCCTGGGCGCCTACTCCGCCCAGGTCGCCTTCTACGACGCGACCAACCCGGAGGCCCGCGAGTTCGTCTGGGAGCGGCTGCGCAGGCACTACCAGGAGCTCGGCATCACGGTCTTCTGGCTGGACGCGGGCGAACCGGAGCTCAAGCCCGGCCACCAGAACGGCCTGCGCTACCACGCCGGGCCCGGCCTGGAGGTCGGCAACCTCTACCCCCGCGAGAACGCCCGCATGGTGCACGACGGCCTGCGCGCAGTGGGGGAGAACGAGATCATCTCGCTCAACCGCTCCACCTGGGCCGGCGCGCAGCGCTACGGCGCGGCGCTGTGGTCCGGCGACATCGCCACCGACTTCGCCTCGCTGCGCACCCAGATCAAGGCCGGACTGAACGTGATGATGTCCGGAATCCCGTGGTGGACCACGGACATCGGCGGCTTCCACGGCGGCGATCCCGATGATCCCGCCTACCGCGAGGTGCTGGTGCGCTGGTTCCAGTACGGGACCTTCTGCCCGCTGTTCCGGCTGCACGGCTTCCGCGGCTCCGAACAGGTCCTGGAACCGGCGATGACCGGGCTGGCCAACGAGGTCTGGTCCTACGGCGAGGAGGCCTACCCGATCCTGGCCGAGCACCTGCGGCTGCGGGAACGCCTGCGCCCGTACGTGATGGAGCAGATGCGCACCGCCGCGGAGACCGGTCTGCCGCCGATGCGGCCGCTGTTCCTGGAGTTCCCGGACGACCCGCGGTCCTGGCTGGTCGAGGACGAGTTCCTGCTCGGCCCCGACCTGCTCGTCGCACCCGTCACCGAGGCGGGCGCCCGCGAGCGCGCCGTGCACCTGCCCGCGGGCGCGCGGTGGACCGACGCGTGGACCGGAGCGGAACACGCGGGCGGTCAGACGGTGACCGTGGCGGCCCCGATCGAGCGCATCCCGCTGTTCCTGCGCGACGACGCGCGGCTGCCGGTGCTGGCGGAGTCGTGAGCACCCGTCGCCTGGTCGACCGGCTCGGCGGGCTGGCCTTCGGCGGGGACTACAACCCCGAGCAGTGGGACGAGCCGGTGTGGAAGGAGGACGACGAGCTGATGCGCCGGGCCGGGGTCAACCTGGCCACGGTGGGCGTGTTCTCCTGGGCCCTGCTGGAACCGGAGGAGGGCCGCTACGACTTCGGCTGGCTGGACGCCCACCTGGACCGGTTGCACGCCAACGGGATCGCCGTGGACCTGGCCACCCCGACGGCCTCCCCGCCGCCGTGGTTCACCCTGGCCCACCCGGACGCGCTGCCGGTCTCCGCCGACGGCACCAGGCTGGTGCACGGCAGCCGGGACACCTACTGCCTGGCTGCCCCGGCCTACCGCGAGGCGGCCAGGCGGATCGCTTCCGCGCTCGCGCAACGCTATGGTGACCACCCGGCGGTGGCGCTGTGGCACGTGCACAACGAGTACGTGACGCTGTGCTGGTGCGAGCACACCGCCGCCGCCTTCCGCGCGTGGCTGGTGGCCCGGCACGGCTCCCTGGACGCGCTCAACGAGGCGTGGGGCACCGCGTTCTGGAGCCAGCACTACACCAGCTGGGACCAGATCCTGCCGCCGCGGGCGACCCAGTGGCACCACAATCCGGGGCAGGCGCTGGACTTCCGCCGGTTCTTCTCCGACGAGGTGGTCGCCGCCTACCGGGAGCAGCGCGAGGCGATCCGCGCGCACAGCGACCGGCCGGTGACGACCAACCTGATGCTGCCCGGCTACCAGAACGTGGACCTGTGGGCGCTGGGCCGGGAGGTGGACCTGGTCGCCATCGACCACTACCCGGCCGCGCCCGGCCTGGACGCGGCCGCGGACACCGCCTTCGGCGCGGACCGCGCCCGCTCCTTCGCCGGTGGACGGCCCTGGCTGCTGATGGAACAGGGCACCAACACCGTCTACGCCGGTGATCGGACCCTGCACAAGGAACCGGGGGAGATCCTGCGGCACTCCCTCGGGCACATCGCGCGCGGTTCGGAGGGCGCGCTGTTCTTCCAGTGGCGGCAGTCCAAGGCCGGCGCCGAGCAGTGGCACTCGGCGATGGTCCCGCACGCGGGTCCGGACAGCCGGATCTTCCGTGAGGTGACCGAGACCGGTGCCGCGGTCGCCCGGCTGGCCGAGCTGGCCGGGTCCACGGTCACCGCCGAGGTGGCCGTGCTGCACGACTCCGACGCCTGGTGGGCGCTGGAGTCCGACGGGCTGCCCTCGCCCGAGCTGGACTACCACGCGGCGCTGCGGCGGGCGCACCGCGCGCTGTGGGACGCCGGCGTCACCGCCGACTTCGCGCATCCGGAAGCCGACCTCAGCGGCTACCGGCTGGTGCTGGCCCCGGCGCTGGCGCTGCTCTCCGAGGCCGGGGCGGTGAACCTGCGCCGGTACGTCGCCGATGGCGGCACGCTGCTGGTCCAGCACTTCAGCGGCGTGCTCGACGAGCGCATGCACGCCCGGCTCGGCGGCTACCCGGCCGAGCCGCTGCGCGAGACGCTGGGCATCCGGGTGGAGGAACACCGGCCGCTGGGCCGGGACGAGCGGATCGTGCTCTCCGACGGCTCGACGGCCACCGCCTGGAGCGAGCTCCTGAGCGCCGGGCGCGCGGAGCCGGTGCTGGCCTACACCCACGGCATGCTGGCCGGGGTCCCGGCGCTGACCCGGCACCGCTTCGAGTTCGGCCAGGGCTGGTACCTGTCCACCCGCCTGGACGACCCCGGATACGCCGCGCTGATCACCCGGCTGCTGACCGAGACCGGCGTGGGCCCCGACCTGCCGGGCCTGCCGCCGGGCGTGGAGGCGGTCACCCGCCGCGCCGGGGACGGCCGCCGCTGGCACTTCCTGCTCAACCACCGCGCCGAGCCGGTGCCGCTGCCCGCGGCCGCGCACGACCTGCTCACCGGGACCGAGGTGCGGGAGCTGCCGCCCGGTGGCTGCGTGGTGCTCAGGCGAGGAGCTGACGGGTGAGCCTGACCAACCCGGTGATCCCGGGCATGCACCCCGATCCCAGCGTCTGCCGGGTGGGCGAGGACTACTACCTGGTGTGCTCCAGCTTCGAGTACTTCCCCGGCGTGCCCGTCTTCCACAGCCGGGACCTGGTGCACTGGCGGCAGATCGGCAACGCGCTGGACCGGCCCGGCCAGCTCGCCCTGGCCGGCGCGTGGTCCTCCGGCGGGATCTACGCGCCCACGCTGCGCCACCACGACGGCCGGTTCTGGCTGATCGTGACGAACGTGCGCGAGGGCGGCGGCAACCTGCTGTGCACCGCAACGGATCCGGCCGGTCCGTGGTCGGATCCGGTGTGGCTGCCCGAGGTCGCGGGCATCGACCCGGACCTGGCCTGGGACGCCGACGGCAACTGCTGGTGCACGGTCGCCGGGGTCAGCCAGTACCGCATCGACCCGCACACCGGGCAGACCTTCGGCCCGGCCCGGAAACTGTGGTCGGGCACCCCGGGCGCGAAGGCCCCGGAAGCGCCGCACCTGTACCGGATTGGCGACTACTGGTACCTGCTCATCGCCGAGGGCGGCACCGAACGGGGCCACGGGGTCTCCATCGCCAGGAGCGCATCGCCCAACGGCCCGTTCGAGCCCTGCCCGGCCAACCCGATCCTGACCCACCGCGGCACCGACGAGCCCATCCAGAACACCGGTCACGCCGACCTGGTGCAGGGTCCCGACGGCTCGTGGTGGATGGTGCTGCTGGGCGTGCGGCCCGGCGGCGGCACCCCCGGCTGGCACGTGCTCGGCCGGGAGACCTTCCTGGCCCCGGTGACCTGGACCGAGGACTGGCCCGTGGTCGGCGACCTGGCACCAGCCCTGCCCACGCCGCCCTGGCCGCTGCACCCCTTCCCCGCCGAGCCGGGCCTGGACGAGTTCGACTCCGGCGAGCTGCGGCCGCACTGGGTGTCTCCGCGTGAGCGCCCAGAAAAGCATTGCACCACAACGGAACGGCCCGGCTGGCTGACCCTGCGCGCCCGCGGTGAGTCCCTGGACGCGCTCGATGTGGTCTTCCTCGGCCGCCGCCAGCAACACCTCTCCTGCCGGGTGCGCGCGCTCCTCGATCCCGCCGAGGGCAGCGGCGGCCTGGCGGTCCGCTTCGACGAGCGGCACCACTACGAGATCGAGGCAGGCGCAGGGGAAGTGCGGGTGCTGGCCCGGATCGGCCAGCTGCGCACGGTGGTGGCGTCCCGGCCGGTGCCCGCCGGACCGCTGGTCCTGGGCATCGAGGTGGACGCGACGCGGGAGCTCGCGGACGCCCGTTCCGGGCCGGACGTCCTCTCCTTCGGCCTGGTGCGGCCGGATGGCGGCTTCACCGTGCTGGGCACGCTCGACGGCCGCTACCTCTCCACCGAGGTGGCGGGCGGCTTCACCGGCCGGGTCATCGGCATGTACGCCTCGGCGGGATCCGTGCACTTCGACTGGTTCGACTACGCGGGTGACCACCTCTGACCATCCAATCGACGAAGATTGTGAGGGTTCCATGTTGCGATTACTCAGAAACCGCTCGATCCGCCATCGGATCGGCGCACTGGTGGCCGGGTTCACGACCCTGGCCGCGAGCTTCACCCTGCTGACGGCGAACGAGGCCACCGCCGAAGAACGGGCGCCGGCCAACGCGATGGCCCACGTCGCGGCGATGCAGCCCGGCTGGAACCTGGGCAACACCCTGGACTCCACCGGCGACGACGAGACCTCCTGGGGCAACCCGCGGATCACCCAGGCGTTGCTGCGCAACGTGAAGGCCCAGGGCTTCAAGAGCATCCGCATCCCGGTCACCTGGACCCAGCACACCGGGCCCGCGCCGGACCACACGATCAAGCCGGCCTACCTCAACCGGGTCAAGGAGGTCGTCGGCTGGGCGCTGGCCGAGGGCCTCTACGTGATGGCCAACCTGCACCACGACTCCTGGCAGTGGATCTCGAACATGCCTGCCGACCGCGCAGGTGTGCTCGCCCGCTACAACAAGCTGTGGATCCAGCTGGCCACCGCGTTCAAGGACTTCTCCCCGACCAGGCTGACCCTGGAGAGCGTCAACGAGCCGCAGTTCACCGGCAGCTCGGGCGCGGCGCAGAACGCCGAGCTGCTGCACGAGCTCAACGCCTCCTTCCGGGACATCGTGCGCCGCTCCGGCGGCAACAACGCCCGGCGCCTGCTGGTGCTGCCCACCCTGCACACCTCCTCCGAGCAGGCGCGGCTGGACGAGCTGGCCACCTCGATCCGCGGCTTCAACGACCCCAACCTGATCGCCACCGTGCACTACTACGGCTACTGGCCGTTCAGCGTGAACGTCGCCGGTGGCACGCACTTCGACGCCACCGCGCAGAAGGACGTCACCGACTCCTTCGACCGGGTGCACAACACCTTCATCGCGCGCGGCGTGCCGGTGATCCTCGGCGAGTACGGCCTGCTCGGCTTCGACCGGCACACCGGGACCATCCAGCAGGGCGAGAAGCTGAAGTTCTTCGAGTACCTCGGCTACCACGCGCGCCAGCGCAAGATCACCACCATGCTGTGGGACAACGGCCAGCACCTGGGCCGCACCTCCTTCCAGTGGAGCGATCCCGAGCTGTGGGCGCAGATCAAGTCGAGCTGGCGGACCCGCTCGGCCACCGCCTCCACCGACCAGGTGTTCAGCGCCCGCGCCAGTGCCGTCACCGCCAAGACGATCACGTTGAACCTCAACGGAACCTCCTTCACCGGGCTGCGCCACGGCAACACCGAGCTGGCGCGCGGCCGGGACTACACCGTCGCCGGGGACCAGCTCACCCTGACCGCGGCGGCGATCACCAGGCTGAGCGGAGCACGGGAGTACGGCGTCAACGCGGTGCTCTCGGCCCGCTTCGCCAACGGCCTGCCGTGGCGGATCAACCTCATCACCCACGACCAGCCGATCCTGGGCAACGCCAACGGGACCACGGCCGCCTTCGCCATCCCGACCACCTTCCGCGGTGACCTGCTGGCCACCATGGAGGCCAAGTACGACGACGGCAGCAACGCGGGCCCGCACGACTGGACCCCGTTCAAGGAGTACGACCGCGCGTTCGCGCCCAACTACGCCGGCAACGCCACCAACCTGACCGCGGACTTCTTCGCCGCGGTCAGGGACAACGCCAGGGTGACGCTGACCTTCCACTACTGGAGCGGCGTCAAGCTGACCTACCACGTCACCAAGTCGGGCAGCACGGTCACCGGCACGACGGCCTGACCCACCCAGGCCACGGCGGTACGCGGGGAGCCCGGGCTCCCCGCGTATCCGCACATCCCTGACAGCCCTGGAGGAACTCAGCATGCACCGGTACCGATCAGCGGCAGCCGCGGCGCTCACCGCCGTGCTGGCCGCGACCCTCAGCAGCGCCCCGGCCGCCCAGGCCACCGCGGCCGCGCCACTGGACCAGGCGCACACCGCGGGCCGGGTCACCAAGTCCGCGCAGTACACCTGGCCCGGCGTCTACTTCGAAGGCCGCTTCCGCGGCACCGGCGTCGGCATCGTGCTCAACGACGCGGTGAACGACTACGACGTGCAGATCGACGGCAAGACCGTGGCCACCCTGGTGACCCCGGGCCGGACCACGCACTGGGTGCGCGGTTTGAGCAACGGCGCGCACCGCGTCCGGCTGGTCAAGCGCACCGAGAGCACCTGGGCCGCGGGGGAGTTCGGCGGGTTCGTGGCCGCGCCCGGCGGCGCGGTGCTGGCCAAGCCGCCCGCGCGGGCCAGGCAGATCGAGTTCATCGGCGACTCGATGACCGCGGGCTACGGCAACATGTCCACCTCGCGCGACTGCTCGGCCACCGGCGGGGTCAGCCGCAACACCAACACCGACCAGAGCTTCGGCGCGCTCACCGCACGCGCCCTCAACGCCGACTACCAGGTCAACGCGCAGTCCGGCCTGGGCATGGTGCGCAACTACAACGGCGGTTCCCCCGAGCTCACCTACCGCACCTTCTACGACCGCGGCTTGCAGCACGTGCCCGGCGACGTGTGGCACAACCCGGCCTGGCGACCGCAGCTGGTCGTGGTCGGCCTGGGCGCCAACGACTTCTCCACCGCGATCAACCCCGGCGAGCAGTGGACCCCGGAGCGCCTGGTCGCGGCGTACAAGGCCGCCTACCACGGGTTCCTGGACAAGCTGAGGGCCCGCTACGGCCCCGGCACGACGATCGTGGTCAGCGCCACCGCGGTGTCCAGCACCACCACCTTCGCCGATGCCACCGGGCAGGTCGTGCAGGAGCGCAACCGCAAGGGGGACAACCGCATCCGCCACTGGTTCTACAACGACCCGGCGCTGGACCGCCTCGGCTGTGACTGGCACTTCTCCCAGCACGACCACCGGCTGATCTCCGGCCTGCTCACCGACTACCTGGCGAAACTGCCCCTGAGTTGGTGACGGCGATCCAGCACCGCGTGGTCAGCGGTCCCAGCGGGTCGCGCGGCTGAAGGTGCGCGGGTCGCCGCTGAGGCCGACCACCGTGCCCGAGTTGTTCACCCCGGAGGTGAGCCCGGCCTCCTCACCGTGCAGCACCGGCAGCACGGTGAGGGTGCCGTCCAGCTCGCGCAGCACGGGCCTGCTGTCGCCGAGCTCGTGGAAGCGCGACTCGATGGTGATCAGCCCGTCGTCGTTGATGTCGTTGGCGATCCCCGCCCGGCCACCGGGCACCAGGCCGAGGTCGGTGACGGTGCCGTCGAGGTTCCAGCGCACCGGCCTGCTGCCGGAGAGACCGACGATCACGCCGTGCCGGTTGACCGCCTCAGCGCGGCTGGAGGTCTGGCCGGGCAGCGCGGGCAGCGGCGTGACGGTGCCGTCCGGCAGCCACCGGACCGCGACCTGGGTGTTGCCCACGCTGGAGGAGCCCACCGCGGTGCCGTCCGCGCCGACCGCGCGGGCCAGGGACCGCTCGTGCCCCGGCAGCGGGTCCAAAATGGACATCGCGCCGTCGGGGCTCCAGCGCAGGCCGCGCTCGAACCACCGGTCCTCGGTGTAGTAGAAGGAGTGGCCGACCACCACGCCGTCATCGTTGACGCCCACGGCGTAACCGCTGCTGTTGCCCTGCTCGTCGGCAGGCAGGGTGAGCACCTCGACCCGGCCCTGGGCGTCCCAGCGCACCGGCCGCTCCAGCTCCGGGTCCTGGGTGTCGCCCACCACGACCCCGCTGCTGTTGATCGCCCAGGCCTGCGTGGACTTGCGCCCCTCGGGCCGGGCCAGCTCGGTCATCGAACCGTCCGGCGCCCAGCGCACGGCCCGCCGGTAGTCGCTGTTCCTGGACTCGCCGACGATCACGCCGTGGTCGTTGATCGCGGTGGCGTGCGAGCTGCCGGTGCCGGGCAGCACCCCCAGGTCGGCAGGCGTGGCCGCGGCCATGGCCGGTGTGGCGCCGCCGAGGACCAGCAGCGCGGTCAGCGCGAGCGTGCCCGCGACGGACGCACGTCGAATACGCACGAAGATGTTCCTTCCCCAGTGGGTTGAGCTTCCCGGGCAGCGTATATCGCCGGTGAGCCGCGGCGGACCAGCGTCGCCCCAGTCCGGTCCTACCGGCGCCGCTCAGGATCGGGCCGCTGGTTCCGCCGGGCGTCACGGGGGTGGGTTTGTGAAGGCTGTCGTGGGTGAGCTGGCCCGGTTCGGCGGGACACCGGAGTTCCGCACCCCGCTGCGCCTGGGCAGGCCCAACATCGGTGACCGGGCGCGGTTCTTCGCCAGGCTCGGCGGCGCGCTGGACCGGGGCTGGCTGTCCAACGGCGGGCCGCTGGTGGCCGAGTTCGAGGACCGGGTGGCCAGGATCACCGGCGCCCGGCACTGCGTGGCCACCTGCAACGCCACCCTCGCCCTGCAACTGGCCATCCGCGCCGCGGGCTGGCGGGGCGAGGTGATCGTGCCCGCGCTGACCTTCGCCGCGACCGCGCACGCGGTGGCCTGGCTCGGGCTCACCCCGGTGTTCTGCGACGTGGACCCGGTCACCGGCGGCCTGGACCCCGGGCACGCCGCCACCCTGATCGGCCCGCGCACCTCGGGCATCCTCGGCGTGCACCTGTGGGGCCGGGGCCACCGCCTGGACGAGCTGACCGAGCTGGCCCACCGGCACGGCATCGGGCTGCTCTTCGACGCCGCGCACGCCTTCGCGTGCAGCTGGCGCGGGCGGCCGATCGGCTCCTTCGGCGCGGCCGAGGTGTTCAGCTTCCACTCCACCAAGTTCGTGCACGCCTTCGAGGGCGGGGCGCTGGTCACCGACGACGACGCGCTGGCCGAGCGCGCGCGCAGCCTGCGCAACTTCGGCCTCACCGGGCCGGATGAGGTGGCGCAGGTCGGGGTCAACGCCAAGATGAGCGAGGCGTCCGCGGCCATGGGACTGACCTCTGTGGACAGTCTGGAGGAGTTCCGCGCGCACAACGCGCACAACCACGCCCGCTACACCGCCGGCCTGGCCGCCGCGCCGGGAATCCGGTTGCTGGCCTTCGACCCGGCCGAGGACAACAACTTCCAGTACGTGGTCGCCGAGGTCGACGAGACGGTGACCGGGCTGGGCCGGGACACCCTGCACGAGGTGCTGCTGGCCGAGAACGTGCTGGCGCGCCGGTACTTCCACCCCGGCTGCCACCTGATGGCGCCCTACCGGGACGGCACCCGGCTGCCGCACACCGAGGCGCTGGCCGCGCGCAGCCTCGCCCTGCCCACCGGCACCGCGGTGGGCGCGGAACAGATCGACCGGCTCTGCCGCCTGCTGCGCTTCGCGGCCAGGAACGGGCGGGCCATCCAGGACCGGATCGGCGCCGAGCCGGTGATCGCCCGCGCGTCCTGAAATACCGGAATTCCACTGTTCCTTTACCGGCTCTTGGGAATTCGGCCGGTTTGTTGCAGAAGGGAGAAGCTGGCGGTAGCGTGTAGTTGTCCACCTTTTCTGGGTGATGAATTAATGCATTGCTGGGGTGTTCATAATGCGTATTTCCGTGCTTGGACCGCTGGCGGTGACCGCCGGCGGGGAAAACATCACGCCCAGTGCGCAGAAACTGCGAAGTTTGCTCGCACTGCTGGCCTTACGCCACGGCCACGTCGTCACCACCGGCACGCTGATGGAGGAGATCTGGGGCGACCACGCGCCGGCCAGCGCGCTTGCCACCCTCCAGACCTACATCTACCAGGTGCGCAGGCTGATGATCGGGGCCGATCCGGCCGAGCGGCGGACCCTGCTGACCAAACCGCTCGGCTACCTGCTGGAGCTCGCCGACGGCGACCTGGACCGGGACGTCTTCGAGCAGCTGGTCGCCCAGGGCCGCACCGCGCTGGAAAGCGGCGAGCCGGACAAAGCGGCGGAAATTCTCGCCGGTGCGCTGAAACTGTCCTCGGCCGCGCCGCTGGCCGATGTCGAGGCGGGCCCGGTGCTGAGCGCGCACCTGAACCAGCTCGCCGAGGCCAAACTCCAGGCGGTGGAATTGCGCATGGAGGCCGAACTCCAGCTGGGCCGCCACCGCGAGTTGATCAGCGAACTGAAGTCGCTCACCGTGGAGCACCCGTTCCACGAGAACTTCCACGCCAAGCTGATGATGAGCCTGGAACGCTGCGGCCGCCGCTCCGAGGCCCTGGAGACCTACCAGCAGCTGCGCCGCACCCTCATCGAGGAGCTCGGCATCGAGCCCTCGGCCGGGCTGCGCGGCCTGCAGGACGCGCTGCTGCACGCCGACGAGGCGCCCTGCCCGCCGCAGCTGACCGGCGCGCTGAACCTGGGCACGCTGGGCGCGTTCACCCGGCCCGCGCAGCTGCCGCCGGACATCGGCGACCTGGTCGGCCGCGCCGCGGAGATCCGCCGGGTCCGGGAGCTGGCCACCGCGGACCGGGACGGCACCGCGGTGCGCGTGGTGTCGCTGACCGGGATGACCGGGGTCGGCAAGTCGGTGCTGGCGGTGCGCGCCGCGCACCAGGCGCGGGCGGAGTTCCCGGACGGCCAGTTCCACGCCGAGCTGGGCGGTTCCGGGGAGGATCCGGCTGATCCGTTCGAGGTGCTCGGTGACTTCCTGCGCGCCACCGGGCTGCCCGGCGAGGCGCTGCCGGGCACCCTGGCCGAGCGCAGCAGCCTGTTCCGCAGCTGGACCGCGGAGCGCAAGGTGCTGGTGCTGCTGGACGACGCGGCCGCGGCGGGGCAGGTGCGCCCGCTGCTGCCCGGGGGCGCCGGGTGCGCGGTGCTGGTCACCAGCCGCACCTACCTGCCCGGCCTGGCCGGGGCAGGCATCGTGGAGGTGGACACCCTGCCGCTGCCGGACTGCCTGGAACTGCTGGCCAGGCTGGCCGATCGGGCGCGGATCCAGGCCGAACCGGAGTCCGCGCGGGCGATCGTGCAGCTGTGCGGGCAGCTGCCGCTGGCGGTGCGCATGGTCGGCGCGAAGCTCGCCGCCCGGCCGAGGACCCCGCTGTGCCGGGTGGCCGCCCGGCTGGCCGATGAGCGGCGGCGGCTCACCGAGCTGCGCTTCGGCGAGCTGGACCTGGGCGCCCGGCTCACGCCCAGCTACCGGCGGCTGGCCGGTCCGGCGCGGCGGGTGCTGCAACGGCTGGCCCAGCACAACGCCACCATCTTCATCGCCGCCGGGGTGGCCGCGCTGATCGGCCTGGACGCGCCCGCGGTGGAGGTGCTGCTGGACCAGCTCGCCGACGCCAGGTTCCTGCAGCTGGCCGATCTGGACATCAGCGGCGAGACTGGGTTCGTGCTGCCCGCGCTGGTCCGCTCGTTCGTGCTGGGCGCGGCGGGCGCCGAGGACCAGCCCGCCGCGCTGGACACCGTGGCCTGAGCCACGCCCGAGCTACCAGGTCACCGGCACCGCCAGGAACCCTTCCAGCAGGGCGTGTTCCTGGCGGTGCAGCTCGGTCGAGGGCACCGCCAGCCGCAACGTGGGGAAGCGGCGCAGCAGGCTCTCGGTGGCCACCTGGAGCTCCAGCCGGGCCAGGTGGGTGCCGACGCAGTAGTGCGGGCCGAGGCTGAAGGTCAGGTGCTCGTTGCCGGTGCGGGTGATGTCGAAGCGGCGCGGGTCGGCGAAGACCGTCTCGTCCTGGTTGGCCGAGTCCACCGCGGGGATCACGCTGGACCCGGCTGGCAGCACGCCCTCGTCGAGCGGGATGTCCTCGGTGGCGTAGCGCAGCATGGACACCGAGGAGCCGACCAGCTTCCAGCGCAGCAGCTCCTCGATCGCCTGCGGCAGCAGGCCGAAGTCCGCGCGCAGCAGGGCCAGCTGGTCCGGGTGCGCCAGCAGCATGGCCACCCCACCGGCCAGCTGGGTCGCGGTGGTCTCGTAGCCGACCAGCAGCATCAACCGGCACCACCAGTGCAGCTCGTACTCGGTGAGCCTGCCGTCCTCGTTGTCCCGCACCGAGATCAGCGCGCTCACCAGGTCCTCGCCGGGGTCGGCGCGTTTGGCCGCGATGAGCTTCGCGATGTACTCGCTCAGCTCCAGCATGGATCGGCGGATCCGCTCGGGCTCGTGCCCGCCGATGGACAGGAAGGCATCGGTCCAGCCGCGGAAGGCGGCCACGTCCCCGGCGGGCACGCCGAGCAGGTGGCAGACCACCCGGATGGGCAGCGGGAAGGCCAGCGCCGCGTTCAGGTCCACCGGTCCGTCCATTGTGGACATTCGGTCCAGCAGCTCGTCCACGATGCCCTGCACCAGCGGGCGCAGGGCGGCCACCCTGGCCGGGGTGAACGCCTTGGTGACCAGCCGCCGCACCCTGGTGTGCGCAGGCGGGTCCGGGTCGATGTTGACGTCCTGGAACAGCGCGTTGCCGCGGCTGATCCGGGCCGCGCCGGGCCGGTTGAGGTTGCGGCTGAGCCGGTGGTCGGTGAGCAGGCGGCGCACGTCGGCGTAGCGGGTCACCAGCAGCGCGGTGTCCCCGCTGGGCAGCCGCACCGGCAGCACCGGCCGCTGTCGCAGGGTGGCCAGCTCGCGCGGTGGTTCCAGCGGGCTGGGACGGCGGAACGGGTAGGCGATCGGGTCGGTCATCGGGGCTCCTCCGGCGCGGGTGACCAGGTGACGGGAACGGTGGTGAAGCCCTGGAAGAACGCGTCCTCCTGCCTGCGCAGCGCCGAGGTGGGCACGGCCAGCCGCAGGCCGGGGAAGCGCGCCAGCAGGCTGGTGAGCGCGATCTGCAGGACGACCCTGGCCAGCGGCGCGCCCAGGCAGAAGTGCTGGCCTGAGCTGAAGGTCAGCTGCTGGCGCCCGGCGCGGCCCAGGTCCAGTGCCGCCGGGCAGTCGAAGGCGGCCGGGTCGGCGTTGGCGCTGTCCAGCGCGGGGATGACGCTGCTGCCGCGCGGGATGCGCACCTGGCCGAGGTCGATGTCCTCGGTGACGTAGCGCAGCATGGACAGCGAGGAGCCGACCACCTGGCGGCGCAGCAGCTCCTCCACCGCGCGCGGGGCCAGCCCCGGCCGCGCGCGCAGCCGGGCCAGCTCCCCGGGGTGGTGCAGCAGGAGCACCACCGAACCGGAGAGCTGGCTGGCCGTGGTCTCGTAGCCGGCCAGCAGCAGCAGCGTGCACCACCAGTGCAGCTCCTCGGCGCTGAGCCTGCCGTCCTCGGTGTCGCGCACCGCGATCAGCGCGCTCACCAGGTCATCGCCCGGCTCGGCCCGCTTGCGCTCGATCAGCTCGCGCATGTACTCCCACGGCGGCGCGCTGGTGCTGCCGAAGTGCGCGCGCTCCTCCGGCGGCACGCCGAGCAGCTCGCAGATGACCTGGATGGTCAACGGGTAGGAGTAGGCCGAGTTGAGGTCGACCGGTCCGTCCACTGTGGACATCTGGTCGAGCAGGCCGGTGGCGATCTCCTCGATCCGGGGGCGCAGGGCTTCCACCCTGGTCGCGGTGAAGGCCTTGGCGATCAGCCGCCGCATCCTGGTGTGCGCGGGCGGGTCCATGTCCACCTGGCGCTGGAAGACCTTGGTCTTGCGCTCGGTCATCCTGGCCATGTCCGGGCGGTCGCGGTTCTTGCTGACCCTGGGGTCGGCCAGCAGCGCGCGGATGTCCTGGTAGCGGGTCAGCAGCAGCGCGGTGTCCCCGCTGGGCAGCTCCACCTCGACCAGCGGGCACTCGTGCAGGCCGGTCAGCTCGGCAGGCTGGTCCACCGGGGAGGGCCACTGGAACGGATATCTCAGCACGGTCAGCGCTCCTGGTCGACGGGACGGGCCTCGATGACGCAGTGCGGTGGCGCGGTCTCGGTCACCGCGCACAGCTCGAACCCGGCCTCGGCCAGCAGCGAGCGCCACTGCCCGGCGTCGCGTTCCTGGCCGCCGAGGCTGACCGCCATCGCCAGGTCCATCAGCTTGCTGTAGTGCCAGTCGTTGTCGCCGGGCACCACCGCCTCCACGATGAGCACCCGGCCGTCCGGACGGCCGGCCAGCGCGGTGCGGATGTTGCGCAGGATGCGCAGCGCGTCCCGGTCGTTCCAGTCGTGCAGGATCGCCTTGAGCACATAGGCGTCCGCGCCAGGGGGCACCGAGGCGAAGAAGTCCCCGACCACCCGCTCGACCCGGTCGGCCACCCCGTAACCGGAGAGCACCGGCTCGGCCCCGCCGATGGCCGAGGCGGTGTCGAACAGGATGCCGCGCTGACCGGGGTTGCGGTTGAGGATCGCGGCCAGCAGCCGTCCCTGCCCGCCGCCGATGTCGGCCACGGTGGCGAACCGGTCGAAGTCGTAGGCGGCGGCGACCGCGGTGGCGCGCTCGCTGACCCCGGTCATCGCGAGGTGGAACACCTCGGCGTACTCCGGATCCCCGGCCATGTACTCGAACCAGCCCTTGCCGCCGCGCAGCGCCGGTCCGCTGGGCTCGCCGGTGCGCAGGGTGTCGATGGCCGAGCCGAAGCAGTTCCACACGCTGGTCTCGCCGTAGAGGTAGGCCAGGTAGCGCAGCGTGCCGGGCACGTCCGAGCGCAGCAGCTCGGCGGCCGGGGTGAGCGCGAAGTCGCCGCCGGGCGTTTCGGCGAAGACCCCGACCGAGGCGGTGGCGCGCAGGAACCGGTACAGCGTCGGCGGGTGGCAGCCGGTGCGCCTGGCCAGCTCGGCCACCGGCAGCGGGCCGTGCGCCAGCTCGTCGGCGACGCCGATCCTGGCCAGCACGCAGAGCGCGGCGGCGACCATCTTGCCGCCCAGCAGGCCCAGCAGGTGCTGGTGCGGGGAGACCTCGGTCGTCGGTTGCACGGTCATCTCGGGAGTCCTCCAGTCTCGGGAACCTCTGCCTCGGCAGGCACTCGCACGGCGGCCAGCCGGATCTGCTCGGTCAGCCACACCGTCTCCACCGCGGTCGCGCCGCGGGCCCGCTCGGCCGGGGAGTTCGCCTCCGTCCCGGCCAGCACGGCCTCGGCGAAGGCGCCGACCGAACCGGCCACCTGGTCGCTGGGCGGGAGCGGGATGTGCTCGGTGCCGTCCTGACTCCGCAGGCGCAGCACCGGCGGATGGTCGGGCGGCGGGGTGAACGCGCGGTCCACGTGCAGCCGCGCGGCGCTGCCCCAGAGCGTGTAGCGGGCGGCGTAGCTGTGCTCGAAGCCGAACTCGATCCCGGCCAGCACCCCGTCCGGGGAGACCAGCAGGGCCTGCCCGGACAGGTCCACCCCGCGCCGCCGGTCCATCCGCAGGCTGGCCCCGGCCACCCGCAGCCCGGGGCCGAGGAGCAGCTGCGCGGCCCGCAGCGGGTACACCCCGGCGTCCAGCAGCGCGCCGCCGCCCAGCGCTGCCACGTAACGGATGTCGTCCTCGGCGCGGGGCGGGAAGCAGAACGCGGCGTGCAGCGAGCGCAGCCGCCCGAGCGCGCCCTCGGCGAGCAGCTTGCGCGCGGCCTCGTGCTGCGGGTGCCGCGGGAACAGGAAGTTCTCCCACAGCAGCAGTCGCCGCCGCCGGGCCAGCGCGATGAGCTCCCGCGCCTGCGCCGTGGTGGCCGCCAGCGGCTTCTCCACCAGCAGGTGCTTGCCCGCCGCCAGCACCCGGACACCCCAGTGGTGGTGCAGGGCCGGGGGCGCGGGCAGGTACACCGCGTCCACATCGGCGCGGGCCAGCAGGCCGGCGTAGTCCGTTGCCGCGCAGTCGAACCGGGCGGCGAAGCGAGCGGCCTTGGCCGGGTCGCGACTGGCCACCGCGGTGATCTCGGTGCGCGGATGGTCCTGGAAGGCCGGGCCGAGCCGCCGCCACAGCACCTCGGCGCAGCCCAGCGCGCCGATCCGCAGCCTGCCGGTCATCGCAGGCTCCGCAGGCAGGTCACCAGGGTGCGGGCCTGCACGTTGAGGTAGTGGCTGTGCTGGAGCAGCCCGGTCAGCTGCGGCATGGTCATCCAGCGGAAGCCGGGTCCATTGTGGACAGGAAGCCCGGTGGCGTCGATGATCAGGTAGCGGCCCTGCGCGTGCTGGAACCGGCCGCCCTCCTCGGAGAGCACCGCGTCGAAGAGCACCTGCTCCGGGCGGCGGCGGGTGACCAGGTCCAGGAACGGCGGCTGGTCCTGCGGTGGCAGGTGCGCGTAGTTCTCCGGTGTGCACTGCACGGTCGGCGCGAGCTCGACCACGCCGAGGTAGCCGGGTTCGACCCTGGCGTTGACCAGCGCGTGCGGCACCCCGCCGAACCGGGCCACCAGCAGCGCGTGCACACCGACGCCGTGCGGGCGGATCAACGGCTGGGTCCACCCGCCCACCTCGCGGCCACGGGCGCGCACGTCCACCGCGACCACGCTGAAGAACCGCCCGTGCTCGTGCTCGATGGCCACCGGGGTGCGCCGCCAGCCCTGGATGTCCTGTAATGGCAACAGGTCGGTGCGCAGCTCGTGCTCGGTCTGCCGGGTGGTGAGCCAGCTCAGGATCTCCGCCGTGCTGTGCAGGCTGCCGCCGTCACCGGCAGGCCAGGGCAGGCAGGACAGCACGGTGCGGGTGTCCATGCCGACCAGGTTGGGCACCGGCAGCAGCTGGTGCAGCTGACCGAGGGTGAGCCAGTGGAAGTCCGGCCCCGGCACCACCTCGGGCCCGACCTCGACCACGATGTTGCGGTTGCGCTTGCGGTAGAACCAGGCCCCCTGCTCGGACTGGAGCACATCGGCGACCACCCGGCGCGGATCCGGCTGCCGGAAGCAGTCCAGGTAGGGCACGGCCCGGCCGCGGTGCACCCCGGTGTAGTTGCTCCTGGTCGCCTGCACGGTCGGCGCGAGCTGCACGCCGTTGACGTTGCCCGGCTCGGTCTTGGCCTGCACCAGGCAGTGCAGCACCCCGCCGAACTCGCGCACCGCGATGCCCAGGATGCCCACCTCGGGCTGGTTGATGATCGGCTGGGTCCACTCCGCGACCGGCCCGTAGTCGGTGCGCACCCGCAGGCCGGCCACGCTGAAGAACCGCCCGCTCTCGTGCACCAGGTCCCCGGTCCCCGCCGCGAAACCCCAGCCGCGCAGCTCCGCGAACGGAATCCGCCGCACCCGCTGCCGCTGCCGCACCCGGCACTCCGCCAGCCAGGCGGCCACCTCCGCGCTGTCGTGCACCCCGTCCCCGGCCAGCGCCGACTCGGCCACCCGCCGCGGCAGCACGGTGTCCTCGTACCGCAGCACCCCGAGCTTCGCCATCACTGCCCTCCCGCCGACCGGAACCCCAGCCATGCAACGCCCCCGGTCTGGTGTTTCGGTCCAGGCCCGCGCCAGCACTTCTCGACCACCCAGAGCTGCCATGCCCCTCGTGCACGGACCCGAGATCGCCTACCCCGCCACCGGCCGCCTCGACGCCCTGGTGCTGCGCTGGGCCCAGACCCGCCCGGACGCGCCCGCCCTCCGTTGGCGGGGGCGGGAGATCAGCTATGGCGAACTGGCCGAGCGGGCCGCGGCGATGGCGGCCGGGTTGCGGGCGAGGGGAGTGCGGCCGGGGGAGCGGCTGCTGGTGTGGCTGGGGCGGGGGCCCGAGCAGGTGGCGGTGCTGCTCGGGGCGATGATGTGCGGGGCGGTGCCCGCGGGCGCGGCGCTGGACTGGCCGGTGGCGCGGGTCGCGCGGGTGGCCGAGCGCATCGGCGCGGTGCTCGCGGTGGTGGAGGACGCACTGCCGATCCCGCCCGCGCCGCACGCCGCGCCAGCTCCGGTCGCGTCCGCGCCGCACGCCGCCCCAGCCCCGGTCGCGCCGGCGTTGCTCGCCGCGCCAGCCCCGCCCGCCTCAGCACCGCTCGCCGCGCCAGTCCCGCCCGCGCCACCGCCGCTTGCCGCCCCAGCCCCGGGTGGCTCGGTGCCGCCTGCCCCAATGCCGCTCGCCACGGGCGATCCGCTCCTGCCCTGCCCCGTGGCCCGCGTCGCCGAGCTGCCGAGTTTTCCCGCCCGCCCCGATCCCTTCCCCGGCACCGCCGCCGACCCCTGCTGCGTCTTCACCACCTCCGGCACCACCGGCGGCCCCCGCGCCGTGCTCTCCCCGCACGCCGGCACCGTCCGCATCGCCCTCGACCCGCACCTGGCCATGGACCACACCGTCCAGATGCTCCAGATCTCCCCGCCCGGCTGGGACGCGGCGGCCTGGGAGCTGTGGGCACCGCTGGTCAACGGCGGCGTCTCGGTGCTCTTCGACGGTGTGCACCTGACCACCGGCGAGCTGCGCCGGGAGATCTCGCACGGGCTCACCACCGTCTTCCTGACCACCAGCCTGTTCAACGCCCTGGTCGACAGCGATCCCAGTGCCTTCACCGGGCTCCGGCACGTGCTCACCGGCGGCGAGCGGATGTCCCCGCACCACGCCGCGCGGTTCCGCGCCGGGCAACCCGGGATCCGGCTGACCAACGTCTACGGACCGGTCGAGTGCGCCATCGCGGTCACTTGGTGGGACGTTCCACAGTGGACGGACGGTGAGCTGCCGGTCGGACTGCCCTCGGCGAACACCGGCGTGCACGTGCTGGACGAGTCCGGTGATCCAGCGCCGCCCGGCACGATGGGACAGGTGGTGGTCACCGGGGACGGGGTGGGGCTGGGCTATCTCGGTGATCCGGCGGCCACCGCGGAGCGTTTTGGCGAGCTGGCGGGGGAGCGGGCGTACTGGACCGGGGACCTCGGGGTGCGGGACGGGGCCGGCGTGCTGTGGTTCCGGGGGCGGGTGGACCGGCAGTTCAAGCTGCGCGGGGTGCGCGTGGACCCGGAGGAGATCGAGGCGGTGCTCGCCGCGGCCCCGGGCGTGCGCCGCGCGGTCGTGCTGGCCCTGCCGCTGGGCGAGGTGGCCAAGCGGCGGGTGGTGGCCTTCTGCACCGGGACCGGCGAGGGGCTGCGGGAGCGGGTCGCGGCCGCGCTGCCGCCGGCGTTCGTGCCGGAGCGGGTGTTCACTGTGGACAGTGTGCCGCTGACCCCGAACGGCAAGGTGGACACCGCGCGGCTGGCGGCACTGGCTGAACCACCCCGGCCGGTGGCTCCGGCGGCAAGCGGTCCGCCCGAGGTGACCGCGCTGGCCGAGGCGGCCGCCGAACTGCTGGGCTTCCCGGTCGGTCCGGACACCGACCTGTTCGCCGTGGGCGCGGACTCGCTCACCGCGATCCGCCTGGTCAGCCGCCTCCAGCCCGCGCTGGGTCCGGGCCTGACCGTGCGGTCGGTGCTGGAACACCGGCGGCCACAGGACATCGCGGCCCGGCTGACCGGCCCCGCCCGGCGGGGCGAGCGGCGCGGCCGGGACTGGCGCTGGGTCGGCGGGCTGCCGATCAGCCAGTACCGCATGTGGTACCTGGAACAGCAGGCCCCCGGCACCCCGGACCTGGTGCACCCCATGCTGTTCCACCTCACCGGCCCGCTGGACCGGGCCGCGCTGGCCACCGCGCTCCGGCAGGTGTTCGCCCGGCACGAGGCGCTGCGCACCCGGCTGCACAGCGCCGACGGCAGGCACATCACCGCCGAGCTCACCGACGCGCCGGCGGATCCGCTGACCTGCCTGCCCACTGGTGACCTGGCGAGCACGGTGGCGGAGCTGACCGCGCGGCCCTTCGACCTCAGCGCGGACCTGCCCCTGCGCGCCTGGCTGCTGCGCGAGGGACCAGAACGGCACCAGCTGCTGCTCCTCGCGCACCACACCGCCTTCGACGGCTGGTCCGAGGCGGTCCTCTGCCGCGACCTGTCCACCGCCTACGCCACCGGCAGCCTGCCGCCCGCCCCCGGCTACCGCGCGGTCGCCCGCACCCAGGCCGGCCTGGTGGACACCGCCGACGACGACTACTGGCTGGACCAGCTGCGCGGCGTGCCGGAGCTGCCGCTGGAACCGGACCCGCCGGGCGGGCACGGGCTGCGCGAGGTCCCGGTGGACCGCACCGGCCTGGACCGGGTGCGGGCCGCCGCGGCGCTGGCGGCCTGGGTGCTGGCGCTGCGGGAGGAGACCGGGGCGGCGGACTTCGCGGTCGGCCTGCCGCTGGCCGGGCGCACGGTGGCCGAGGCAGACTCGGTGATCGGCTGTTTCGCCAGCTCAGCGGTGCTGCGGTTCCCCGCGTCGGTGCGCACCCCGTCGGCCTGCCTGGACTGGGCCGGGACGCAGCTGGCCAGGGCGCTGGAGGCGCAGTCGCTGCCGCTGGAGCGGGCCTACTGGGAGCTGGCGCCGCCGGCGACCGGGCGCAACCCGTTCTGCCAGGCCGGGTTCGTCGTGCAGAACACCGAGCAGGGCGAGCTGGTGCTGCCGGGGCTGACGGTGCGGCGGGAGCGGGTGCCGCAGCGGGACTCGGTGTTCGAGCTGGCGCTGGTGCTGTGGCCGGACAGTGGCTACGTGTGGCACCGGGCCGACGTGGTGTCACCGGGCCGGGCGCAGCGGCTGGCCGCGCGCTGGCGGCACTGGATGCGGGAGTTTCCGCCAGATGTGTGATTGCCGAGAGCAAGTAGTTCTACGATGGGGGCATGCGGCCGAGCATGGATGACGTGGAGCGGATGGCGGTTCCGCTGGTCAGTGTCAGCGTGGGCGTGCAACGGGCCTGGCGCGGCCGCTCCGGCGCGACCGCGCTCACCGTGCTGCAGGCCGCCGCCACCCGGGACAACGTGCGCCCCTCCGAGATCGCCACCGCGCTGGGCGTGCACCAGTCCTCGATCACCCGCCAGGTGCGCGCGCTGGAGGAGTCCGGCCACGTCACCCTGGCCATGGACCCGGAGGACCGGCGCTCCTGCTTCATCACCCTCACCGACTCCGGCCGCGCCGAGGTGGACCGGCTGACCAAGGTCGGCCTGGAGCGCTTCGCCACCTTCGTCGCCGACTGGGACCCGGCGGACGTGCGCACGCTGGGCAGGCTGCTGGGCAAGCTGGAGGAGGCCATGGCAGCGGCCAACCGGCAGGAGCGGCGCCAGGGCGGGCGGCACTGGCAGCAGAAGGACTGAAGCCGCGTCCCAGAACTGCCCCAGCGGCACGCGATTCGCCCCGCCCACGATGACCGGGTGAAGGAGCAGTCCACCCGGCGGTTCGCCGCCCTCGCGCCCCTGTTGCTCGACATGGCCGCCCCCGTGCTCAGCTACTACCTGCTGCACTTCCTGCTCGGCCTCGACCCGGTGCTCGCGCTCAGCGCGGGCGCGCTGGTGGCCGGGGTGCGGACCGCGGTGCGCAGTGTGCGGGAGCGGCGGATCAACGCGTTCTCGCTGATGATGGTGGTGATGCTCGGCGCGACCCTGGCGCTGGTGTTCGTCACCGGGGACGGGCGGCTGGTGCTGGCCAAGTCGGCGGTGATGCCCTTCGTCGGCGGCCTGTACGGGCTGGCCACCACCTTCTTCGGGCGCACCCTCATCTACGACGTCGGCCAGCCCTTCGTGACCAGGGGCGACCCGGCCAGGGTGGCGGCCTGGCGGGAGTGCTGGGCGCGGGATCCGGAGTTCGTGCGCCGGATCAAGCTGCTGAACGTGTTGTGGGGCATCGGTTTTGTGCTCAGCGCGGTACTGCGGGTGGTGGTGGTCTACCGGGTTCCGCTGGATGTCGCGGTGCTCGCCGGGCAGATCCCGACGGTGGCGATGCTGGTGGTCATGGCGGTGAGCACCTGGGCGCTGGGCGGGCCGGTGCGCAAGGCACTGGCCGGGCGGGTTTCCGCGCCCGCGAGCCCCGGTCTGCCCGCCGTGGCCGCCTGAGGCGGGCGGTCATGACGGGGTGGCTGGAAGTCCTGGTGCTGACCGGGAGCGGGCTCACCGCCGGGGTGCTGTTCGCGGTGGCGATCAGCGTGGTGCCGATGTTCCTGGCGCTGCCGCCTGCCGACTACGTGGCGGTGCACCGGCTGGTGGGACGGCACTTCGACCGGGTGATGCCGCCGGTGGTGCTGCTCTCCGCGCTGGGCGGCCTGGTGCTGGCCGGGCGCACCGGCGAGCTGGCGCACCTGGCCGCGGCGCTGTGCCTGGCCGGGGTCTCCGCGGTCTCCCAGCTCGGTAACGTGCCGATCAACCGGCGGGTGAAAAGCCTTGCCGGGCAACAACTTCCCGTGCGGTGGGTGGATCCGCGGCGGCGCTGGCGGGGCTGGCACCTGCTGCGCACCGGGCTCGCGGTGCTCGCCCTGTTGCTCAACGCGTACGCGGTGGCGCACTGACCGCCGCGCGAGGTCCCCGAGGAGCCCTACGATGAACCTGATCAGCCGACGCTCGGTGCTCGGCGCCACCCTGCTCGTCCTGCTCACCCCCGCGCCCGCGCTGGCCGCGACGAGCGCGGTGACCGTCGACGGCGCGGTGAACATCCGCGATCTCGGCGGCGCCACCACCGGCGACGGGCACACCGTGCGCACCGGACTGGTGTACCGCGGCGGCTCGCTGTCCCGGATCAGCGACACTGGTTTGACCCAGCTGCGCGGCCTGGGCCTGCGCTGGGTGGCCGACTCCCGTGGCCAGGACGAACGGCAGCGGCAGGGCGAGGACCGGTTGCCCCCAGGGGTTTCGCTGCTGTCCGCGCCGATCCCGAACAACTGGAACGGCGCCACCGGCGGCCGCAGCACCCCGGACCCGGCCGTGCTGGCCATGTTCCGCGCCTTCGTCACCGACGCCCAGGCCAGGGCGGGCGTCGCCGCGCCGCTGACCAAGCTCGCCGGGGCCGGGGTGCCGCTGTTCTGCCACGACAGCGCCGGGGTGTTCCGCACCGGCTGGCTGGCTGCGGTGCTGCTGACCGCGCTGGGCGTGCCCAGGGCGCAGGTGGACCGCGACTTCCTGCTCAGCAACGAGGCCCTCGGCGACCGGTTCGCCTTCACCGAGTACCTGGACGCCGCCTTCGACCAGGTGCGCCAGGACTACGGGTCCTTCGAGGAGTTCCTCAGCCGCGGCCTCGGTGTCACCGCGCAACAGCAGCAGCGGCTCAGGGCCGTGCTGCTGCGGTGAACACGATCTTGCCGCTGACCCGGCCGGTGAGCATCAGCTCAAATCCCTCCGCCGCCCGGGTCAGCGGCAGCTCCGCCGCGATCGGCGGCCGCACGCCGGTCATTTCCAGGAAGGCCAGCAGCTCGGCCAGTTCCGCCGCGGTGCCCATGGTCGAACCGGCCAGGCGCAGCTCGCGGAAGATCAGCTCGTTGAGCAGGTGCGCGGGCGGCTCCCCATCCGGCGCGCCGGTGCGCCAGCCCGCGCAGACCAGCGTGCCGCCCGGCCGCAGCCAGCGCAGCGCGTGCGTCCACCCGGTCTCCTCCACCCCGGCGTCCAGCACCGCGTCCACCTGCCCCGGCAGCCGGTCCGCGAGTGCGAAAACCCGGTGTGCGCCAAGGGAAACAGCCAGCTCGTGCTGGGCTTGCGGCAGTGCGGCCCACACCGTGCACCCGGCGGCCGCGGCCAGCTGGAGCACCGCACCGGCGATGCTGCCCAGCCTGCGCCGCCCGTGCACCAGCACGGTCTGCCCAGGTCGCGCGGCGGCGGTGGTGAACAGCATTCGGTAGGCGGTCAGCCAGGCCGTGGGCAGGCAGGTCGCCTCGGCGAAGGACAGCGCGGCGGGTTTGCGCACCAGGTTGGCCTCGGGCACCGCCACCCGTTCGGCGAAGGTGCCCTGGTGCAGCTCGCTGAGCACAGTCCGTTGTGGATCGAGCTGCTCGGGGCCGTGCCAGTCCGGTGCGCCGATGAGGCTGTGCAGCACCACCTCGGCGCCGTCGGCGAGCACTCCCGCGCCGTCGCAGCCCAGGATCATCGGGTACCGCTCGGGGCTCATCCGCACCCCGCGCAAGGTGTTGAGGTCGTGCATGTTCAGCGAGGCCGCGCGCAGGGTCACCTCGGCCCAGCCCGGTGGCACCTCGGGCTCGGGGCGCTCACCGGTGCGCAGCGCGGCCAGCGGGTCGGCGGGGTCGGGACGGGTGGCGTAGACGGCGAACACGGCGCTCCCTCACAGCGTGCGGACCACATCGGCGTAGGACAGCCGCGGCAGCCGGGCGTGCGCGCGGGGCAGCGGCCTGCCCAGGTTCACCACCAGCAGCGAACGCAAAGCGGTGCCGGGGAAGAACTCGCGGTCCACGCCCTCGGCGTCGAAACCGATCATCGGGCCGGCGGCCAGTCCGGCGGCGCGCACGCCGATGATGAAGTAGCCGATCTGCAGCCAGGCGTTGTACCTGGCCTGCTCCAGCCGCCGCTCCGGCTGGCCCTCCAGCAGCTCGGCCAGGCCGGGCGCGTGCGGGAAGACCTCCGGCAGCCGGTGGTGGAAGTCCAGGTCGGTGGCCAGCACCACCGGCAGCGGGGCGGCCGCGGTACGCCGCCGGTTGCGCTCGTTGAGGTGGGGCAGCAACCGTTGCCGCGCCTGCGGGCTGCGGATGGCCAGGATGCGCAGGGGCTGCTGGTTGAACGAGGTCGGCCCGTAGCGCACCAGGTCGTGGATGGCGGCCAGCTGCTCCTCGGAGACCTCTTCGGCGCTGAACTCGGTGGCCGAACGGGCTTGGCGGAACAGCAGGTCCTGCGCCGGCTTCGGCAGCAGCAGGCCGTCGGAGCCGGTCATCGCGCGGCGAGCTTTTCCAGGTCCGCCACCACATCCAGCGGCGACGGCCGGGCCAGCATGTCCGCCCGCGCCGCCGCGGCGGCCTGCCGGTAACCGGGTTCGCTCAGCAGGCTGTGCACCTGGTCGCGCAGCACGGGCACGGTGGCCTGCTCGCCGGCGAGCGTCCGGCCGACGCCGCCGCGGGCGAGCTGCCTGCCGTGGAAGACCCCGTCCGGCATGTCCGCGACCACCAGCTGCGGCACCCCGTTGACCAGCGCGGTCATCGTGCCGCCCGCCCCGCCCTGGTGCACCACCGCGGCGCAGGTGGGCAGCAGCAGGTGCAGGGGCACCGGCCCGAGGAAGCGGACGTTGGCGGGCAGCTCGCCGAAGAGGGCCCGCTGGCTCTCGGTCATCGCCAGCACCAGCTCCACCTCGCTGTCCGCCAGCGCCGCCACCACCCTGGGCGCGTGCACCAGGTGGCCGAAGCCGAAGCGGTCCAGCGAGGTCCCCCAGGTGACGCAGACCCTGGGCCGCTCCGGTGGTTCCAGCAGCCAGTCCGGCAGCACCGAGGGCCCGTTGTAGGGCACGAACCGGATCGGCTCGCGGGGCAGCTCGTCGGCCACCTGGACCTGCGCCGGGCACGGGTCCAGGGTGCGGTCGCCGTTCAGCCGCGGACTGTCCACTGTGTACTGTCGCCACAGCTCGCCGACCAGGTCCTCGGCGAACTCCGCGACCGGCGCGGTGAGGTCCACGCTCCACAGGTGCCGCACCGCGGGGATGTCCAGCAGGCTGGCCACCAGCGGCCCGGCGAAGCCGGTGGGCTCGAACACCACCAGGTCCGGCCGCCACTGGCGGGCGAAGTCCACCAGCTCGGCCGCCTGCGCCGCGGCGGCCTGTGCGCCGACCCGGTGACCGAGCAGACCGCGCCGCCGGATCCGTTGCGGGGCAGTGGGATCGCCGTCCCGGTCCACCGGCGCGCTGGGCTGCCAGCCGCGTTCGCGCACCTGCCGGGCCAGCTCGGCGAAGGAGTCGAACTCCGGCCCGACCGGCAGCGCGGGCAGCCCGGCCGCGGTGACCACCGGCGCGAAGTGCGGGGCGCAGGCCACCAGCACCTCGTGCCCGGCCGCCCGCAGCGCCCAGCCCAGCGGAACCATCGGGTTGAGGTGCCCGCTCATGTCCCAGGTGGTGCACAGCACTCGCATGCGCCGACCCTCGCGCCGGCCACTGGTGCCGCGCTGGGGCAGCGCTGTTGACCGACCGGCGCGCCACCCCAGACCCCGCGCGCACCCTGGCCAGGACAGCGCACCAGCGGAGAGCGGGGTGGGGCCGATGCGGCTCGGGGTGTTCCTCAACCAGGACGGCGCGGTCGGGCTGGCCCGGCGCGCGGAGGAGCTGGGCTATGCCACCGCGCTGGCCCCGGAGGGCTTCCGCTCGGACGCGGTGAGCGTGCTCGGCGCGGTCGCCGGGCGCACCAGCCGGATCGGCCTGGCCTCCGGGGTGCTGCAGATCGCCGCGCGCGCCCCGGTGCTGACCGCGCTCACCGCGGCCACCCTGGACTCGCTCTCCGGCGGCCGGTTCCGGCTCGGGCTCGGGGTCTCCAACCCGGACGTCTCCCTGGGCTGGTACGGCGTGGACTTCGACCGCCCGCTGCGCCGGCTGCGCGAGTACGTGGAGATCGTGCGGCTGGCCCTGCGCGGCGAACCCGTGCGCTACCACGGCGAGCACTACCGGCTGCCGCCGCCGGGCGCGGCGGAGACCGCGCACCTGCGGGCCGCCCCGGTGCGCGCCGACCTGCCGATCCACCTGGCCGGGGTCGGCCCGCGCAGCCTGGAGCTGGCCGGGGAGGTCGCCGACGGCTGGATCGGCGTGTTCAGCCCACCCGAGCGGATCAGCACCGCCCTCCAATATGTCCACAAAGGACGAACGAAGGCGGGGAAGACGCTGGCGGGCTTCGAGGTCATGCCGTCGGTGCCGATCGCGGTCGACGAAGACGCGGAGCGCGCGGCCCGGTCGCTGCGCGGCTACTTCGCCCACTTCATCGGCCTCGGCGACCCGGCAAGGAGCATCTACTACCGCCTGGCCACCGAACTGGGCTTCGAACGCGCCGCCGCGGAGATCCACCGCCGCCGCGCCGCGGGCGATGCCGAGGGCGCGGCCGAGGCGGTGCCCTTCGAGCTGATCGACGCCACCGCGCTGCTCGGCGACCCCGGCCGGATCGCCGCCCGGCTGGCCCAGTACCGCGAGGCCGGGGTCACCACCCTCGGCCTGACCCTGCTCGCGGCCACCCCGCACGAGCGGCTGAGCGTGCTGGAGGCCGCCGCCGACGCGGCTGAGCGCCTCCCCAGCACCACACCACCGGCCGCGGCGAGCATCGGCTGAAGCCACAAGGGAAACGACAGAAGGGAGTCCGGCAGTGCACCGCAGCCTCATCGTCGCCCGACTGGACCCGGCCCACACCGGGGAGGTCGCGCGGCTGTTCGGCGAGTCCGACCAGACCGAGCTGCCGCACCGGGTCGGGGTGACCAGGCGGACGCTGTACTCCTTCCACGACCTCTACTTCCACCTGGTGGAAAGCGAGCACGAGGTCGGCGAACGCCTGCGCGAGGTCCGGGAAACCCCGCTGTTCCAGCAGCTCAACACCGACCTGGCCGGGTACGTGCGCCCCTACCACCCGAGCTGGCGCGGCCCCAAGGACGCCATGGCCACGCCCTTCTACCAGTGGGACCGGCCATGACCGGGCTGCGCAAGGTCAGGGCCGAGGACATCCCGGCCAACCGCAGGCGCGGCGGCGACATCCGGGTGCTGCTCAGCCCGCGCACCGTCGGCGCCTCCGCCGGGTTCCTCGGCGTGCTCACGCTGCGGCCCGGCGAGTTCGTCGCCGAGCACTACCACCCCTACTCCGAGGAGTTCCTCTACCTGGTGCGCGGCCAGGTGGACGCCTGGATCGACGGGCAGCTGCTCAGCCTGGCGGCTGGCGAGGGCGTGCTGGTGCCCATCGGTTCCCGGCACCGCATCGAGAACAACGCCGAGCAGGAGGCCTTCGCGGTGTTCCAGCTCGGCCCGCTGGCGCCGGAACCGAGCCTGGGACACGTGGACACCGAGGAGCTGCCGAACCCGGATGCGCCCCATCCGGAGATTGCGAGCCGGTGATGACCGCCGTCGCCGTCACCGGTATCGGGGTGGTCGCGCCCGGAGGCGTTGGCGTGCCCCAGTTCTGGGACCTGCTCACCGCGGGCCGGACCGCGACCCGGCCGATCTCGCTGTTCGACGCCACCGGGTTCCGCTCCCGGATCGCCGCCGAATGCGACTTCGACCCCCGGCGGCACGGCCTGTCCAAAGAGCAGGCTCGCGACCTGGACCGGGTCGCCCAGTTCGCGCTGGCCGCGGCCCGTGAGTCCATTGTGGACAGCGGATTGGACTTTCCTTCGCTTGCCCCTGAACGGCTTGGGGTGGTGCTGGGCAGCGCGGTCGGCAACACCACCCGGCTGGAACAGCACTACCTGGAGGTCAGCGACTTCGGCCGGAACTGGCAGGTCGACGCGGCCAAGGCGGAGGAGCACCTCTACGACTACCTGGTGCCCAGCTCGATCTGCCGCGAGGTGGCCTGGCTCTGCGGTGCCGAAGGACCGGTCAGCCTGATCTCCACCGGCTGCACCGCGGGACTGGACGCGGTGGCGCACGGCGCGGCGCTGATCGCCGAGGGCAGCGCCGAGGTGGTGCTGGCCGGGGCGGCCGAGGCCCCGATCTCGCCGATCACCGTGGCCTGCTTCGACGCCATCCGCGCCACCTCGCCCAACAACGAGGAGCCTGCCCAGGCCTCCCGGCCCTTCGACGGCCGCCGGGACGGGTTCGTGCTCGGCGAGGGCGCGGCCGTGCTGGTGCTGGAGGAGGCCGGGTCCGCCCGCCGCCGGGGTGCCCGGATCTACGCCGAGATCAGCGGATTCGCCAACCGGGGCAACGCCTTCCACATGACCGGGCTGAAACCGGACGGGCGGGAGCTGGCCGAGGCGCTGCGCACCGCCCTGGACCGCGCCCGCACCGATCCCGCCGCGGTGAACTACGTCAACGCGCACGGCTCCGGCACCCAGCAGAACGACGTGCACGAGACGGCCGCGGTCAAGACGGTGCTCGGCGCGCACGCCTACCGGACACCGATGAGCTCCATCAAGTCCATGGTCGGCCATTCCCTTGGCGCGATCGGCTCGATCGAGCTGGCCGCCTGCGCGCTCGCCTTGCACCACCAGGTGATCCCGCCCACGGCCAACCTCGCGGTGCCCGATCCGCGCTGCGATCTCGACTACGTGCCAAGGGAAGCCAGGCAGACGCGGCTGGACACGGTGGTCAGCCTGGGCAGCGGCTTCGGCGGCTTCCAGAGCGCCATGGTGCTGACCAGGGCGGGCGGTGTGCGATGACCGGCCGTGCGGTGATCACCGGGCTGGGTGTGGTCGCGCCCAACGGAATCGGCGTCGAGGCGTACTGGGCGGCCACCCTGGCCGGCAAGAGCGGCATCGACCACGGCGTGCGCGCCGGGGTGGTGCCGGAGTTCGCCGCCGCCGACCATCTGCCCTCCCGGCTGCTGGTGCAGACCGACCGTTGGACCCAGTTCGGCCTGGCCGCGGCGGAGCTGGCGCTGGCCGACGCCGCGCTGGACCCGGCCACCCTGCCGGAGTACGAGTTCGGCGTGGTCACCGGCAGCTCCTCCGGCGGCAACGAGTTCGGGCAGCGGGAGATCGCGAAGCTGTGGACCGGCGGGCCGGAGCACGTGGGCGTCTACCAGTCCATCGCCTGGTTCTACGCGGCCACCACCGGCCAGGTGTCCATCCGGCACGGCGCCCGCGGCCCGTGCGGGGTGCTGGTCTCCGAACAGGCCGCCGGGCTGGACGCGCTCGGCCAGGCCCGCAGGATGCTGCGCACCGGCGCGAGCGTGCTGCTCTCCGGTGGCGCCGAAGCCCCGCTGTCCCCATATGCCAAGCTGTGCCAGGAAACCAGCGGCCGGATCAGCCACACCGGCTACCGGCCCTTCGCCCGCGACGCCGACGGCCACCTGCCCGGCGAGGGCGGCGCGCTGCTGGTGCTGGAGTCCGAGGCCTCGGCGCGGCGGCGCGGGGCGCGCGGCTACGGGGTGCTCGCCGGGTACGCGGCCACCTTCGACCCGCCGCCGGGCAGCCACCGGCCACCCGCGCTGCGCCGCGCGATCGAGCTCGCCATCGCCGACGCCAGACTGTCCACATCGGACATCGACGTGGTCTTCGCCGACGCCGCGGGCACCCCCGGGCTGGACCGGCGGGAGGCCCAGGCGCTGGCCGAGGTCTTCGGCCCGCACGGCGTGCCGGTCACCGCGCCCAAGTCGATGACCGGCCGCCTGTACGCCGGTGGCGCGCCACTGGACGTGGCCGCCGCCCTGCTCTGCCTGCGGGATCAGGTGATCCCGCCGACCACCGGGATCGGCGAGGTGCCCGAGGGGTACCTGCTCGACCTGGTCAAGGACGAACCGCGGCCGGACACGCCGCGCACCGCGCTGGTGCTGGCCAGGGGTGCGGGCGGCTTCAACTCCGCCGTGGTGCTCACAACAGCTGGAGGGAACCCATGTCCGGATTCACCCTGATCGACCTGAAGAAGGTGCTCACCGAGGCAGCGGGGGAGGAGAACGCCGACCTCGCCGCCGGCCTGGACACCCCGCTGGCCGACCTCGGCTACGACTCGCTGGCCAAGCTGGAGGTGGCCGCGCTGCTGCGCCGGGCCTACCGCCTGCCGGTGCCGGATGAGGCCGTGGACCGGATGACCACACCGAGGGAGACGGTGGCCTACCTCAACGACCTCGCCGGGCAGGCCTGAGATGGCCGCGCGCACCGAGAACACCGTGCTGGTCCAGGCGCCGATGGACCTGGTGTGGCGGATGACCAACGACGTGGCCTCCTGGCCGGAGCTGTTCAGCGAGTACGCCGCCGCGGAGATCCTGGAGCAGGGCGAGAACCGGGTGCGGTTCCGGCTCACCACCCACCCGGACGAGGCAGGCCGCACCTGGAGCTGGGTGTCGGAGCGGCACAGCGACCCGGCCAGTCGCACGGTCCGCGCGGAACGGGTGGAGACCGGGCCGTTCGAGTACATGCGCATCCACTGGGACTACACCGAGGTCGACGGCGGGGTGCGGCTGCGCTGGGTGCAGGACTTCGCGATGAAGCCCGCCGCGCCGGTGGACGACGCGGGCATGGCCGAGCGGATCAACCGCAACACCCCGGTCCAGCAGCGGCGGATCAAGGAGATCGTGGAACGCGCCGCCAAGGGCGAAGGGTGAGCGTGCTCGCCCTGGTCGCGGCGCTGGCCAACGGGGTCGCCGCCGGGATCATGCTGTCCACGGTGATCGGCATCGTGCCGCTCATGCTGGCCCTGCCCTACGGCCAGTACGTGCAGCTGGTGCGCTTCCTGTGGCGGCGCTACGACCCGATCATGCCCGCGCTCAACGGCGGCGTGCTGCTGCTGGACCTGCTGCTGGCCGCGCTCGCTCCGCAGGGCCGGGCCGCGCACACCGCGGCCGCGGTCCTGCTGGCCGCGGTGGTGCTGATCTCGGTGAGCCGCAACGTGCCGGTCAACCGCTACGTCACCGCGCTCGACCCCGCGCACCGGCCTGCCGACTGGGCGCGGCGGGATCCGCGCCGCCGCTGGCGGAACTGGAACCTGCTGCGCACCGGGCTGGCCACGCTGGCCTTCCTGCTCAACCTCATCGCCCTGTGAACCGCAAGGGAGAGGAACAACATGACCGCACTGACCGGGAAACGCGCACTGGTCACCGGAGGCACCAGGGGCATCGGCCGGGGCATCGTCCGCGCGCTCACCGCGGCCGGGGCCGAGGTCCTGGTCTGCCACCGCACCGACACCGAGCACTCGGCCAGCCTGAAGGCGGAACTGGCCGGGCTGCCCGGCGAACACCACGTGGTGCGCGCCGATGTCACCGAGGAAGCCGAGGTGGACCGCCTGCTCGCCGAGGCCCGCGAGGTCTACGGCGCCTTGGACGTGGTGGTCAACAACGCCGGGGCGATCAGCCACGTGCCCTTCGCCGAGCTGCCCCTAGCGGAGTGGCGGCGGGTGCTCGACACCGGGCTCACCGCGCCCTACCTGGTGACCAAGGCCGCGCTGCCGCTGCTCGGGCCGGGTTCCTCGGTGGTCAACATCGGCTCGAAGGTCGCCACCGTCGGCATTCCGCTGCGCGCGCACTACACCGCGGCCAAGGCCGGGCTGATCGGCCTGACCCGCTCCCTGGCCAAAGAGCTGGGGCCCCAAGGCATCCGGGTCAACCTGGTCGCGCCGGGGGTGATCGCCACCGAGGCCGAGCTGCCGCCGGAGGTGGTGCGCCGCTACCAGACGCTCACCGCGCTCGGCAGGCTCGGCGACGTGGCCGACATCGGCGCGGTGGTCGCCTTCCTGGCCGGTGACCAGGCGGCATACCTGACCGGGGAGACCATCCACGTGGACGGAGGGATCTGAGCATGGCCGAGACGTTCCGGGTGCTGCTGCGCATGTGCACCCACCCCGGCCGGGCCGGGGAGTTCGAGGCGGCCTGGCACGCGGGCGCGGACATCATCACCACCCAGCCCGGCAACCTCGGGCAGTGGCTGGCCCGCAGCAGTGAGGAGGAGGGCGTCTACTACATCACCAGCGACTGGACCGACGAGGACACCTTCCGCCGCTACGAGCGCAGCGAGACCCACCTGGCACACCGCCGGCGACTGCACCCCTTCCGCAGCAGCGGGTCGATGACCACGATGACCGTGCTGCGCGCGATGACCGGAGCGGCCGGATGAGCGCGCGGGCCAGGGTGCTGCTCTTCGCCGCGGCCGAGCGGCCGCAGGACGTGGTGGCCGCATACCACCGGATCAGCCAGGACCTGGACGGCACACCGGGGCTGCTCGGCAACGAGCTGCTGCGCGAGGTCTCCGCCCCGGCAGGCCGGTTCGTGGTGATCAGCGAGTGGGCGAGCCTGGCCGCCTTCCAGGACTGGGAGCGGGGCAGCGCGCACCGGGACACCACCGCACCACTGCGGCCCTACCAGGACACCAGCCGGGGACGCTTCGGTGTGTACGAAGTGCTCGCCGGATACGGGGGAGAGGGCCGCTCGTGAGGTACCTGCTGCCACTGTCCGCAGTGGACCTGGACGACACCGGGCAGATCGGGCGCAAGGCCGCCGTGCTCGGCGCGCTGCGCGGCCAGGGCTTCCCGGTGCCGGACGGCTTCGCGGTGACCACCGAGGCGGTGCGGGCGCCCGCGGAAGAGCTGCGCGCCGAGCTGGCCGAAGCCCTGCGCGAGCTCGGTGACCCGCCGGTCGCGGTGCGCTCCTCCGGGGTGGCCGAGGACCTGGCCGATCAGTCCTACGCCGGGCAGTACGAGTCGGTGCTGGACGTGCGCGGGCCTGCGGCGGTGCTGGACGCGGTGCGGCACTGCTGGGCCTCGGCCGACTCGGCGCGGCTGGCCGTCTACCACCGCGGCGAGGGCGCCCCGCCCCCGATCGGCGTGCTGGTGCAGCGGATGGTCCCGGCCGTCGCGGCCGGGGCCGCCTTCTCCGCCAACCCGGTCACCGGGGACACCGGTGAGGTGCTCATCAGCGCGGTCCGCGGCCTCGGCGAACAGCTGATGGCCGGTGCGGTCACCGCGGAGGAGTGGGTGGTGCGCGGCGACACCGCCGAACGCACCTCCGGCGACCAGGACGCGCTGACCGCCGTGCAGGCCAAGGAGATCGCCGCGCTGGCCCGGCGCGTGGCCGAGCACTTCGGCGTGCCGCAGGACATCGAGTGGGCGATCGCGGACGGCGAGCCCGCCCTGGTGCAGGCCCGGCCGATCACCGCGCTACCGGAGCAGGTCGAGCAGATCCCGGTGGACGCCGCGCCGCCGCCGGGGTTCTGGGTGCGGGACCGCAACTCCGACCGGCCGTGGACGGCGATGCAGCGCTCGGTGTTCCTGCCGGTGTTCGCCGAGGTCTCCCGGCACGTCTTCGCCTTCACCACCGGCGCGCGGCCCGCGGTGGCCCAGATCGGCGGCTGGCTGTACCTGAGCCTGCCCCCGGACACCCCGGCCGAGCGCGCCCAACGGCTGGCGCACATCGCCGCGCGGATCGCCGCCGGGGAGCCCCTGGCCCTGGTGCGCCGCTGGCAGCAGGAGTGGAAACCCGCCTTCGCCCAGCGGATCGCCGCCCTGCGCGAGACGGACCTGACCGCACTGTCCGATGTGGACTTCGCCGCGCACTTCCGGCGGATCGCCGAGTTCTTCGGCGAGCTGCACGAGGTCTACTTCCGGCTCAGCGGCGCCTCCATCGCGCTGCTCGGCGAGCTCGGCCTGACCTGCCGGGAACTGCTGGACTGGACCCCGGAGCAGACCCTGCGGCTGCGCGGCGGCCTCACCGGCGACCACATGCCGGCCGCGGTCCGCCTCGGCGAGCTGGCCGCGCTGGCCGCCGGGCACCAGGATCCCACCGGCGGCCCGGCCTTCGCGGCCGCCTTCGCCGAGTACGTGCGCGACTACGGGCACCGCACGGTCGGCTTCGACATCACCGAGCCCACCATGGCCGAACAGCCCGGCATGCTGCTGAACCTGGTCCGCGCCCAGCTCGACTCGCCCTATGACTTCGACCGCGAGCAACGCGCGCTCGCCCAGCGCCAGCAGGCCGCGCTCACCGAGGCCCGCGCCGCGCTCGCCCCCGCCGACCGGGAGAAGTTCGAGTCGGCGTTCGCCGGCAGTGAGGCGGCCGGGCCGGTGCGCGATGAGAAGGTCTTCTACGCGGTCTCGCTGTGGGCCCAGTTCCGCTACGCCACCCAGGAGCTTGGCCGCCGCCTGGCCGCCCGCGACCAGCTCGCCGATCCCGGCGACGCCTTCCACCTCGACCTCGAACCCGCGCTCACCGCACTCGCCCAGGGCGGCGACGTGCGCGAACCGGCCAGGCTGGGCCGGGGGCAGCACGCCTGGGCGCTGGCCCACCCCGGCCCGAAGTTCCACGGCGACTACCAGCCACCGGACTCCGGCGACCTCACACTGTCCCCGGCAGCCCAGCGGGTCGCCGAGGCCGGGCAGTGGTCGATGTCGCTGTGGGGCGGCGGCCCGGCAGGTGAGGCCGAGGACGGTTCGCTGCGCGGCATCGCGGCCTCGGCCGGTCGCTACACCGGGCCGGTGCGGGTGATCACCTCGGTCACCGAGTTCGGCAAGCTGCGCAGCGGCGACGTGCTGGTGTGCCCGGAGACCACCGCGCAGTGGGCGGTGCTGTTCCCCAGCATCGGCGCGCTGGTCACCGACAACGGCAGCCTGCTGTCCCACCCGGCGATCCTGGCCCGCGAGTACGGCATCCCCGCGGTGGTGGCCACCGGCAACGCCACCGGCGCCCTCCGCGACGGCCTGCTGGTCACCGTGGACGGCGCCGCGGGCCTGGTCCGCCCGGCGGGCTGACCATGCGCGTGCTGTTCACCACCTGGGCCTGGGCCTCGCACCTGTCCCCGCTGGTCCCGCTGGCCTGGGCGCTGGCCTCGGCCGGGCACGAGGTGCGGGTGGCCAGCCAGCCCGGCCTGACCGCGGAGATCACCCGCGCCGGGCTCACCGCGGTGCCGGTCGGCGCGGACCTGGACATCCGCCCCCGGCTGGCCCCGCTCTCAGCCCGGCTGGCCGCCGCCGGACGGCCGATCGAGATGCCCGAGCTGATCACCCGCTTCGGCGCGGGCACCGTCTCGCTCTACCTGGAGCTGGCCGAGGCCATGCTGCCGGACACCCTGGCCTTCGCCCGCCGCTGGCGACCGGACCTGGTGGTGCACGAGCCCACCACCTTCGCCGGCCCGCTGGTCGCCGCCGCGCTCGGCGTGCCCTCGGTCCGGCACCTGTGGGGCATGGACTTCACCTACCTGACCAGCCCGCTCGAACCCGTCGCGCTGACCCCGCTGGCCCGCCGCCTCGGTCTGTCCACTGTGGACACCCTGGGCGTGGTCAGCATCGATCCCTGCCCACCCTCGTTGCAGGCGGGCTTCCCGGTGCGCCGCCTGCACCTGCGCTACACGCCCTACAACGGGGCCGCCGAGCTCCCGGACTGGCTGCGGCGCCCGCCGCAGCGGCCCCGGATCTGTGTCACCGCGGGCACCGTCGCCGGTCGCTTCGGCGGGGCCGAACCCCTGGACGCCAGGGTGGTGGCCGCACTGTCCGAAGTGGACGCCGAGCTGGTCGTGCTGGCCCCGGCAGGCGAGCTGCCGCGGCGGCCGAACCTGCGCACCGCGCCGCGGATCGCCGCGCACCTGCTGCTGCCCGGCTGCGACCTGGTGATCCACTCCGGTGGCGGCGGACTGGCCATGACCGCCCTGCACGCCGGGGTGCCGCAACTGCTGCTGCCGCTCAACCCCGACCACCAGTTCAACGCGCGCCGCCTGGCCAAGGCCGGGGCAGCCCGCCTGGTGCACGCCGTGCACGCGGACCCCGGGGCCATCCGGGCCGCGGCCGCCGACCTGCTGCACACCCCGTCCTACCGCGCCGCGGCCAGGGGCCTGCGCGCGGAGATGGCCGCGCAACCCAGCGCCCGCCAGGTGGTCGGCGAACTGACCCGGCTCGCCGGGGAACGGACGGTGTGCCATGCCGGCTGAACCACTGCGCATCCTGTTCACCACCCAGCAGGCCAGCGGCCACCTGCGCCCGCTGATCCCGATCGCGCAAGAGGCCGCCGCCCGCGGCCACGACGTGCGGGTGGGCAGCACCGAACGGCTGCGCGCCGAGGTCACCGGCTTCGGCCTGACCCTGCACCCGGCAGGCTACGAATGGGGCCCCGACCTGCTGCCCCTGCTGCCCGCCGGATACCACCGCTTCGGCTTCGCCGAGGCCGCCGACGCCCTCACCGCGCTCACCCCCGCGGTCACCGCCCTGTTCGCCGGTCCGGCCGCCCGCGCCACCGCACGGGACATCCTGGCCGCGGACTGGCACCCCCAGCTGGTCGTGCGCGAGGCCGACGAGTTCGGCGGCTACCTGGCCGCCGAGGCCCTGGGCATCCCGCACGTCTCGGTGGCCTCCTTCGGCGGCCTGGACGGCATCCGCGGCCCCGATCTCGCGCCCGTGCTGGACCTGGGCCGCGCCGAGCTCGGCCTCACCCCCGACCCGGCGGGCGAGCGCCTCTACCACTGGCGGCACGCCACCTTCGTCCCCGAGGCCTACGGCGCGGCGGAGTTCATCCTGCCCCGCACCAAGGCTTTCCGGCACGCCAACGTGGAACAGCGGCGGGGCAGGCTGCCGGACTGGCTGACCGAGCTCCCGGCGGACCGGCCGTTCGTCTTCGCCGGGTTCGGCACCGTGGTCTACGAACTGCCAGGGGCGCAAGCCTTCCTGCGCGAGGTGCTGGCCGCGCTCGGCGCGGTGGACTGCACCGCGGTGCTCGCCGTCGGCGCCGGCCACGACCCGGCCGACCTCGGCAGGCCACCGCCCAACGTGCGCCTGACCGACTTCGTGGACCAGGCGCTGATGCTGGAGGGCTGCGACCTGTTCCTCACCCACGGCGGCCTCAACAGCGTCAAGGAGGCGCTGCGGCTGGGCGTGCCCATGGCAGGGGTCGGCCCCGGCGCGGACCACCGGCACAACCTGCGGATGTGCGCGAAGGCCGGGGTGGCCGAGGTGGTCGACGTGCACGAGGCGACCACGGACAACCTCGCCGCGGCAATGAGAACCGTCCTCACCCAGCCGCGCTACCGAGCCCGCTCGCGGTGGCTGCAACGGCACCTGCACGCCCTGCCCCCGGTGGCGGTGCTGGTCGACGAACTGGAGGAGCTGGCATGATCGGCCGCAGTGCGGTGCCGGCGGAGTACCGCCGGTGGAACAAGGAATGGGGCGCGCCGTTCGGTTTCCGCGTGCCCGGCTCCCTGGAGCACCACCACCGCCTCACCGACGCCGATCCCGCCCGCTACGGCCCGTTCGGCTTCCAGCAGACCAGCTTCACCCGGATCGTGGAGTACCCGTGGGCCTTCCACACCGCCGACCTCCGGCCCGGCCTGCGGGTGGTCGATGTCGGCGGCTGGCTCAGCGGTTTCCAGGTCGTGCTGGCCAAAGCCGGGTGCTCAGTGGTGAACGTCGACCCCTCCGAACCGGCCGACCAGCGCTGGACCCCGGACCACCGCGCGGCAGGCGCGGACACCCACGCCGAGACGCACCGCCGGTTCACCGCGCTGTTCGAGGTGGACGTTCCCCTGGTCCGCAAACGCCTGCAGGACGCGGAGCTCGCGCCCGGCTCGGTGGACCGGATCTTCGCGCTGTCCGTGCTCGAACACGTCGGCCAGGCCGAAGCCCGCGACATGCTGGAGACCATGGCCAGCGCGCTCGCCCCCGGTGGCCTGGCGCTGCTGACCATCGACCTGTTCCTGGACCTGCGGCCCTTCGGCCTGCTGACCCGCAACTACTGGGGCACCAACCTCGACGTGCGGGCGCTGCTGGAGGGCCTCGGGCTGGAGCTGGTGGCCGGGGATCCCGCGGAGCTGCTGGGATTCCCGGAGTTCGACCCGCGGCGGGTGGTCGACCGGGTGGGGGAGTACAACCTGAGCCCGCTGTACCCGGTGATGAGCCAGCTGGTGGCGCTGCGCAAACCGGCCCCCTGACAGGATCAGGCCAGTGGGGTGAGCCCGCTGGTCCGGCTGGCCTAGCATGGACCGCGACACCGGCGGACTCGGAGTGCGGGGGCAGGGCGATGGCGAAGGTCGGGGAGCACCCACGGGTCCGCCTGACACACGTGTTCAGCGAGCAGGACCGCCTGTACGGCCCCGTCCTCACGAGCAAGATCCAGTACTCGCTGCACGAGATTCCGGTGCCCAGGCCGACCACGGGTGTGGTGACGGCCACGGTGTCGTGTGGCACCTGCGACGCGCGCCTGGAAACGCGGGTGTTCAGTCCGGCCGAACGGCTGCGGGCGAAGCTGCGCTGGCTGGCGATCCTGCTGGCGGGCGCGGTGATCGCCGCTGTGTTCATCACCATCCAGATCAGGCTGGAGCAGGCGGACGAGGACCTGAGCCTGGGCACGATGCTGCTGCTACTGCTCGGCAACGTGACCGGCCTTGGCGGAGCGGTCACCGGCGCGGTGCTGCTGTTCCTGGAGGACGGTGTGCGGCTCTCGTTCCGGGGCGCCGGCAGCCACCAGCTCCGCCGCTGGTGAACCGTTGCGCGCCAGCGCCTCCAGCACCGGCACCAGCTCCGCCGGAGTGGGCAGCGCCAGCGCCTCGGTGCGCAGCTCCCAGGCGGCGGCCCGGTAGTCCTGGTCCGCCAGCAGCTCCTTGGTCGCGGTGCGCATCCGCTCCGCGTCCGCTTCCCCGGCCCGCAACCGGATCCCGGCCCCGGTCCCGGCCAGCTGGGTGGCGTTGCACAGGGTGTCCTGCAAGGTCGGCACCAGCAGCTGCGGCACCCCGGAGACCACCGCGGACATGGTGGTGCCGCCACCGGCCTGGTGCACCACCGCGGCGCAGCCCGGCAGCAGGTCGCGCAGCGGCACCGGGCCGAAGTGCGTCACGTTGTCCGGCAGCTCGCCGAAGAGGGGCCGCTGCGACTCCAGCGCGGCCACCACCACCTCGGCGTCCACAGTGGACAGTGCTCGGACTGCCCTGGGGGCCAGGTAGGTCTCGTGCAGGCCGACGCCGTGGATGGTGGTGCCCCAGGTGACGCAGATCCGTGGCCGCGCGCCGCGCCGGTACAGCCAGGGCCGCGGCGCGATCCGGCCGTGGTACGGAACATACCGCTGGTGCCTGCGCGGGATGTCGGCCGGAACCTGCAACCGCGGCGGGCACGGGTCCAGGGTGAGCGTGCCGGTCAGGTTGATCTCGGTGCGGCCGACCCGGCGCAGCAGCGGACCCATGATCCGGTCCGCGATGCCTTGCAGCGGCAGGCTGAAGTCCGGCGCCCACAGCTGACGCGCCGACGGGATGTCCAGCGCGGCGGCCAGCAGCGGGCCGAGGAAACCGGTCGGCTCGAACACCACCAGGTCCGGTCGCCAGGTGCGGGTCAGCGCGAGCGCGTCGTCCAGCATGGCGGCGCAGCCGTCCAGCACCACCCGCAGCATCTCCCGCCCGAACTGGTTCTGCGCGAGGTCCCTGGTCCGCCCGGACACCGGCGGCGCGGCCGCGGTCCAGGACGCCGGGCGCTCGAAGGTGCTGGGCGCCAAGGCTTCCGCGGGCAGCGCGCCGAAGCGCCGCCGCAGCTCCGCGGTGACGTCGAGGTCCGGACCCAGTGCCACCGCGGTCAAACCGGCCTCGGCGACCGTGCCCGCGAAGCCCGGCGTGGTGGCCACCAGCACCTCGTGCCCGGCCGCGCGCAATGCCCAGCCCAGCGGGGCCAGCGGCTGGAAGTGCCCGGTCTGCGCCCAGGTGGTGAACAGCACCCGCATACCGGCTACACCGCCTCCGCGTCGAGGCGGGAGAACACCAGGTCGGCGTCCCCGGTCAGCTCGCCGCGCACCCGCAGGGCCGGGCCGGGCGCGGTGTCCACATAGCTGGACGGCCGGTAGCTGTTGGCCAGCCGGTAGGGGTGGAAGCCTTGGCTGGTCAGCAGTTCCACGGTTTCCGCGACGGTGTGCGACTGGCTGGCCAGCAGCCGCTGGCTGACCTCCACCACGATCTCCGCCTCCGGCCGCAGCTCGCCCAGCACCGGCCGCAACCCGGCCAGCGCGACGTGCTCCCCGCCCTCCACATCGATCTTGATCAGCCGGGCCCGCCGGAGCTCTTCGGGCCGCACCAGCTCCGCCAGTGGCAACGCGTCGACCTCGAACACCGGCACGTCCGCCTCGGACGGCCGCACGCTGGTGGTCACGCTCGGCGCGCCCGGCACCGGCTGGTAGAAGGCCAGCGTCTGCGCCCGGTCGGACACCGCCTTGGGCACCGTGCGCACCGTGCCGACCCGGTTGAGCGCGAGGTTGCCGCGCAGCACCGCGCACACCGAGGGCGAGGCCTCCACCGCCACCACCCGGCCGGCCGGGCCGACCAGGTGCGCGGCCACCAGGCTGAAGTAGCCGATGTTGGCCCCGCAGTCGACGAAGACGTCCCCCGGCCGCAACCGCCGCCGCAGCAACGCGGTCAGGTTCGGCTCCCACACGCCGAACTGGTAGAGGTAGCGCTGCACGATGTCCCTGGTGTCCACCCGCACCCGCTGCCCGGTCCACAGCCGGGCCAGGCGTACCACCGGATCGGCCTTGAGCGCGGCGTTGAGGTAGCGGTCCACCAGCAGTGCCTTGCCCGCTCGCCACGGGGCGTACCGCACGTAGTCGCGGGCCAGGGTCAGCACAGCCAGCTCCCCTCGGCCATCACGGTCCGGCCGGGGATCTCCGGCAGCCCGCGCCAGGCCTGGATCCGGTGCGGGGTCAGGCGCAGCACCACCGCGCCGGGCACCCGGCCGGGGTCCAGTGGCAGCCCCGCGGTGCACTCCGGCGGCAGCTCGCCCGGCGGGTGCACGCTCGCGGTGGCGTCCAGCAGCACCACGTCCCTGGTGCTGCCCACGGCCAGCCGGACCCGGCCGTCGCCGGCGAGGTTGCCGATGCTGCGGTTGCGCCGCTTGGTGGTGGCGTAGACGTGCGTGCCGTCCCAGGTGAAGGCCAGCGGGACCAGGTGCGGGCCGCGGCCGTTCGCGGTGGCCAGCCACAGGTGCCGCTCGGTGCGCAGCAGCTCCCGGACATCGGCTGCCCGTAGCTCCGGCGGCCGCGGCGGGGCGCTCAGCAGCGCCAGCACGGCATCGGCGGCCTGCTCCGGGGTGCTCACGGTGGTGTCCAGGCGCAGATCAGGGTGTTCCGGCGGCTCGTACGGCGAGTCGATCCCGGTGAACTCGGGCAGCTCCCCGGCCCTGGTCCTGCGGTAGAGGCCCTTGGGATCGCGTCGCTCGGCCACGGCCAGCGGCGCGTCCACGAACACCTCCCGGAAGTCGTGCCCGCCCACGGTGTCCCGCGCGAGCGCCCGGTCCGCGCGCAGCGGCGAGATCAACGCCACCAGCACCACCAGCCCGGCATCGGCCAGCAGCCGGGCCACCTCGGCCGCCCGCCGCACGTTCTCGGTCCGGTCCGCCAGGGAGAAACCCAGGTCCCGGTTCAGCCCGGCGCGCAACCGGTCCCCGTCCAGCACGCACACCGCGCGCCCGGCGGCCCGCAGCCTGCCTTCGACCACGGCGGCGATGGTGGACTTGCCCGCACCGGACAGGCCGGTGAACCACAGGATGGAGGCCATGCCGGCACCGTGCCGCGCCCGGCTGGTGCCGCGTTGGTGGCCTGCTCGGACCGGCCCGGTAGGACGCCGCACCAGGACGACCGGAGCGGCACCCGGTTGACCAGACCTAGCGTCCCTGCCGTGTCAGCCAGAACAGTCAGGGCCGTGGTGCTCGGCGGAACCGGGTTCCTCGGCCGCCACCTGTGCCGCCACCTGGCCCGCTCGGGGTACGAGGTGCTCGCGCTGGCCCGGCGGCCCGCGCCGCTGCCCGCCGGGTGCCGGTTCCAGCGGCTCGACCTGACCGGCGTGGCCCCCGACCGGCTGGCCGCGCTGCTGGCGGCCGAGCGCGCCGCCGTGGTGGTCAACGCCGCGGGCGCGCTGTGGGAGGCCGACGACCCGGCCATGGTGGCGCTGAACGCGGCCGCGGTGGACATCCTGCTGACCGCGCTGGGCATGCTGCGCCCCGCGCCCCGGCTGGTGCACCTGGGCTCGGTGTATGAGTACGGCCGCCAGCCCGAGGGCGCGGAGCTGACCGAGACCAGCCCCGCCGATCCGCGGACCACCTACGCGCGCACCAAGTTCCGCGCCACCCAGGACATCCTCAGCGCGGGCGGGCACGTGGCCGCGCTGGTGCTGCGGCTGAGCACGGTCATCGGCCCGGACGCGCCCCGGCAGAGCCTGCTCGGGCAGCTGGCCGCCCAGCTCGCCGGGCACCCAGCGGACCCGGTGCCGCTGGAACTGCCGCCGCTGTCCGGGAACCGGGACTTCGTGGACGTCCGGGACGTGGCCGGGGCGGTGCTCGCCGCGGCCCGGCGGCCCGGCGTGACCGGGGTGCTCAACATCGCCTCCGGGCGACTGGTTCCGGTGCGGGCCGCGGTGCGCGAGCTGATCGAGATCAGCGGCCGCCCGGTCACCGCGGTCACCCGGCTGCGCGGGCGACCGCGCCGCGACGACGGGTTCGGCGCACACCGGATCGTCATCGACCAAGCTCGCCACCGCCTCGGCTGGACACCGACGCGCGGGCTCACCGACGCGCTGCACGCGCTGTGGGCACAGGCGAGCCCGCCGCAGAAGGAGAGGCCGTAGTGGACGAGCTCATCCTGGCCCGCACCCGCGAGCTGCACCGGGAGATCGAGGCAGGCCAACGGTTCGTGCCGGGGGTCACGCCGATCCTGCCCTCCGGCGCGGTGCTGGACGCGCAGGACCGGGCGGCGCTGGTGGAGCAGGCGCTCGGGCTGCGCATCGCCGCCGGGGCCACCGCGCTGCGCTTCGAACGGCAGTTCGCCAAGACCATGGGACTGCGCAAGGCGCACCTGACCAACTCCGGCTCCTCGGCCAACCTGCTCGCGCTGACCGCGCTGACCGCACCGGGCCTCGGCGATCGGCGGCTGCGGCCCGGCGATGAGGTGATCACGGTGGCCGCCGGGTTCCCCACCACGGTCAACCCGATCCTGCAGAACGGGCTCATCCCGGTGTTCGTGGACGTGGCACTGGGCACCTACAACACCACCGCCGACCTGGTCGCCGCCGCGATCGGCCCGCGCACCAGGGCGATCATGCTCGCGCACGCCCTGGGCAACCCGTTCCCCGCCACCGAGATCGCCGAACTGGCCGCCGCACACGGACTCTTCCTCATCGAGGACAACTGCGACGCGCTGTGCGCCACCTACCAGGGCAGGCAGACCGGCACCTTCGGCGAGCTCAGCACGGTCAGCTTCTACCCGGCGCACCACCTCACCATGGGCGAGGGCGGCTGCGTGCTCACCGACGACCTCGCGCTGGCCCGGATCGTGGAGTCGTTGCGGGACTGGGGCCGGGACTGCTGGTGCCAGCCGGGGGAGGACAACCGCTGCCTGAAACGGTTCGACCAGACCGTCGGCGAGCTGCCGCCCGGCTACGACCACAAGTACATCTTCTCCCACGTCGGCTACAACCTGAAGACCACCGACCTGCAAGCCGGGCTCGGCCTGAGCCAGCTGGCCAAGCTGCCCGGGTTCGTGGCCGCCCGGCGGCGCAACTGGCGGCGGCTGCGCGCCGGACTGGACGGCCTGCCCTGGCTGCTGCTGCCCGAACCCACCCCTGGCAGCGACCCGAGCTGGTTCGGGTTCGTGCTCACCGTCGCCGAGGACGCCCCGTTCACCCGGCGGGAACTGGTGCGGCACCTGGAGTCCCGGCGGATCGGCACCCGGTTGCTCTTCGCGGGCAACCTCACCAGACACCCCGCCTACCGGGATCAGCCACACCGGGTGGTCGGCGGCCTGCGCGTCAGCGACATCATCACCGAGCGGACCTGCTGGATCGGGGTGTACCCGGGCATCACCGAGGAGATGCTGGACTACATGATCACCACCATCACCGAGTTCACCACCGGCGCGGCGGGGCGGGGCCGATGCGCGTCCTGATCACCTGCTGGGCCTGGCCCTCGCACTACCTGCCGCTGGCGCCGGTGCTGTGGGCGTTGCAGGCCGCCGGGCACGAGGTGCGGGTGGCCAGCCAGCCGCGGCTGACTCCGGTGATCACCGCTTCCGGCGGCGTCGCGGTGCCGGTCGGCCCCGACCTGGACCACGAGACCGTCCGCCGGGAACGCATGCCGGCCATGACCTTGCCCTCGGTGCCGGACGCGCCGGCTCCCGGTGAGTCCACATCGGACTGGTCGCCGGCCCGCAAAGCCAAGGTGCGCCAGGTCTTCGGCGTGTTCACCGCCTACACCGAGGCGATGATCGAGGACCTGCTGGACTTCGCCCGCCAGTGGCGGCCGGAGCTGGTGATCCACGACCCCACCACCTACGCCGGGCCGCTGGTCGCCGCCGCCCTCGGCGTGCCCTCGGTTCGGCACGTGCACGGGGTGGACGTCACCTACCAGGCTCGCGAGCTGGTGCCGGAGCTGATCGAACCGGTGCGGCGGCGGCTCGGCCTGCCCGCGGCGGACCCGCTCGGCGTGGCCACCCTGGACCCCTGCCCGCCGGCCATGCAGATCAGCACCGGCCTGCGGCACATCCCGGTGCGCTACCTGCCCTACAACGGCCCCGCCGTGCTGCCCGACTGGCTGCACCGGCCCGCCGATAAGCCGCGGATCTGCCTGACCTGGGGCACTTCCACCAGCCGCCTGGCCGGTGCGGAGACCTTCCGCCCGCCGCTGCTGCTGGAACAGCTGGCGGGGCGGGACCGCGAGGTCGTGGTGTCCCTGGCCGAGCACGACCTCGCCGCGCTCGGCCCGGTGCCGCCGGGTGTGCGCGCGGTGGCCGCGCTGCCGCTGCACCTGTTGCTGCCGCACTGCCAGGCGATCGTGCACCAGGGCGGCAACGGCACCCTGCTGACCGCCGGGTACCACGGGGTGCCGCAGGTGGTGCTGCCCCAGCTGCCCGACCAGCGCTTCCTCAGCGCACAACTGGCCGCCACCGGGGCGGGCCGGGTGGTGGCCGAAGCCGAGGTCGGCGTCGCGGTCGAGCAGGCGCTGGCGGATCCGGGCTGGCGCGCGGCGGCGGCCGGGCTGCGGGCGGAGATCCTGGCCCAGCCGGCCCCGGCCGAGGTGGTGCCCGAGCTCGTCGAACTGGTCAGCGGGTCAGCGCCGGGCTGAACTCGCGGGGGTCCGCGCGGAAGATCCTCTCGGCCCCCAGCAACGAGTTCCGCACCGCCGCGCTGCCGTACTCGCGCATCTCCGCCTCGTACCCGGACACCGCCTCCCGCAACCCGGCCGCGCCGGTGAGCACCGGCCGCAGCCGTTGAGTGAGCAGGGCGGCATCGCGCAGCGCGGTGTTCGCGCCGGTGCCGCCCACCGGCGTGGTGGCGTGCACGGCATCGCCCAGCACGGTCACCGGCCCGCTCGGCCACGCCGGCACCGCGCTGCCTGCCCGGATCGCCAGCGGAAAGGTCACCGGGACCACCGAGCGGGCCAGCAGTTCCGCCAGCGCGGGATGCCAGCCCGCGATCGCCTGCCGCGCCTCCTCCAGCAGCCGTCGCGGGGTCGCCGTCCACAGTTCCGGCTCGGTCAGGGTGAACCCGGGCGCCACCAGGGTCCACTTCAGGTAGGCGGCCACCGGATCCAGCCGGGGATCCGCCACGGCCGGTGGCGTCACCGGCTCGAAGGAACCCAGGGCCAGGGTGCGCCGGTGCGGGCCGAGCACGGGGCAGGAGCCACCGAACAGCCCGGCGGGCAGCAGCTCGCGCAGTGCCGAGGTCAGCGGGGCCTGACCGTAGATCGCGCGCAGGCCGGTGTCCACCACCCCGGCGGCGGGCAGCAGCTGCCGCCGGATCACCGAGTTGATGCCGTCCGCGCCGACCAGCAGGTCCGCCTCCGCGCTGCCGCCACCGGCGAAGTGCACCCGGACTCCCTCACCGGTGGACGAGTAGCCCAGCACGGTGTGTCCGAAGTGGACGGTGTCGTCGAGCCCGGCCAGCAGGACCTGGCGCAGGGTCAGCCGGTTCACCCCCCGGCTGGCCTGGGCCGGGTCGAAGGGGGCCGGGTCGCGGTGGGTGTGCCGCAGGGTGAGGTGGTGGTCGTAGACGCTGCCCCTGGACATGTACGGCGGGCAGGCGGTGGCCAGGAACAGCTCGTGCAGCTCCGGTGGCAGGCAGGCCCGCAGCGCCGCGTTCCCGTGCCGGTCGACGCGCAGCCGGTAGCCCTGGTGCCGGCTGCGCACGGCCGGATCCCGTTCGTACACAGCGACTTGCGCCCCGGCTGCGCGCAGGCCCTGGGCCAGGCACAGCCCGCCCACCCCGGCCCCGGCGATCGCCACCCGCAGTGCCACAACGCTCCCTCAGGACGGGCCACCGCGCATCGGCGCGGTGGCGAACTCCTTCATGCCGGTCTCGAAGTCCACGGCAGGCCGCCAGGCCAGCTCGCGGAGCGCCCGCGCCGGCGCGGCCACGATGTGCCGCACGTCGCCGATCCGGAACCGGCCGGTGACCACCGGTTCGGGCGCGCCCACCGCGGCCGCCAGCGCGGCGGCCACCTCACCGATCGAACGCGGCACGCCGCTGGCGATGTTGAACGCGCGGAAGCCGCCGCCGGTCCAGGCCAGGGCCGCGGTGTGCGCGGCGGCCACGTCGCGCACGTGCACGAAGTCGCGCAGGCTGCCACCGTCCTCGTACACCTCCGGCGCCTGACCCCTGGCCACCGCGCTGCGGAACACCGCGGCCACCCCGGAGTACGGGCTCTGGTAAGGGATGTGCGGCCCGTACACGTTGTGGTAGCGCAGCACCACGGCCTGGCCACCGGTCTCCCTGGCCCAGGTCCCGGCCAGCAGCTCCTGGGCGAACTTGCTGACCGCGTAGATGTTGCGCGGCGGGTCGGCCACGTCCTCCTCGGTGACCGCGCTGGCCACCAGCTCCGCCCCGCACTGCCCGCAGCGCGGCTCGAACCGCCCGGCCGCCAGGTCCGCGCGGGAGCGGCGTTCCGGCCGCACCCGCCCGTGCACCGGGCAGTCGTAGCGGCTGTCGCCGTAGATGGCCACCGTGCCCGCCATCAGCAGCCGCGGCACCTCGCGCCGGGCCATCGCGGCCACCAGGACCGCGGTGCCCAGGTCGTTGCAGGAGACGTGGTGGGCGGCGTCCAGGACCTCCCGGCCCCGCCCCACCACCGCGGCCTGGTGGCTGACCAGGTCCACCCCGCGCAGCGCCCGGTCCACGGCGTCGGCGTCCCGCAGGTCGCCGTGCACGAACTCCACCCCGGCGGGCAGTTCCGGCGGTGCGCCACCGGGATGGCTTTCCGGCAGCAGCGCGTCCAGCACCCGCACCTCGTGCCCGGCGGCGGCCAGTTCGGCGACCAGGTGCCTGCCGATGAACCCAGCGCCGCCGGTGACCAGCACCCGCACGCTCAGCCCCGGCAGGCGAAGGCGGTGAAGTACGGGTCGGCCGAGACCTCCAGCACCTCGCCGAACTCCTCGGCGAGCAGCCGCTGCCCTTGGGCGGAGGGCAGCAGCTGGGTGCGGTGCGAACCGGAGCGCAGCCTGCCACCGCTGGCCCTGATCAGCACCGCGGAGCCGAGGAACATCGTGGTGCGCCACAGGTGTTCCAGCGCGCCGTAGCGCAGCCGCTCGAACTCGTGGAAGTTGTCCAGGGTGAACAGGTTGCCGATGAACACCCCGCCCGGCTTGACGAAGCTCCGCAGCCGCCGCAGCACCGCGCGCACGTCGCCGAGGTGGTGGATCGCGTCCACGCACACCACCAGGTCGGCCGGGGCCAGGCCGTGCTCGGCCCAGAAGTCCCCGCGCACGAACTCGATGTTGGCGTGCTCGACCTTGCCCCTGGCGATCTCGATGGCCTGCGCGGAGATGTCCAGCGCGGTCATCTCGGCCACCGGGGTGCCCAGCGCGGTCAGCCGGGTGAACTCCCCGGTGCCGCAACCGAACTCCAGCGAGGTCGCCGCCTGGCCGCCGTACTCGCGCAGGTAGCGGGCGATGGTCTCCCGCTGGCGCAGGAACTCCGGGGCCAGCACCGGATGCCGCTCGGCCTTGTCCCGGTCCCAGAACCGGGCCGACCAGTAGGCCCGGCCGTTCGGCGGGGTGGTCCCGAGCAGTCCCTGGCCGGCGCGGGCCATGGTTTCGGCTAGCACGACACTCATCTCCCATCGGTGTGCCGAAAGCGTTGTCGGAGCAGATGGTGCGGGCTGGCGCTGGTGCCGTGCTCGGATCACGGCCGGGCGCGCAGCCACCGCCACATCCCGGCCACCCCCTCGGCGAGCCCGGTGACCGGCCGCCAGCCCAGCACCGCGGCCGCCGCGCGCACGTCCAGCCACACGTGCTGCCGGTCGTAGCGCCGCGCCGGCAGCAGCTCCACCGGCACGTCCCGGCCGGTGGCCGCGCGCACCACCCGCACCAGCTCGGTCAGCGAGGTGGGTCGCCCGGAGCCGATGTTGAGCACCAGCGGCTCGCCCCGCCCGGCCAGGCCGCCGGTGCGGATGTGCCGGTCCAGCAGGTGGATCGCGGCCACCAGGTCGTCGATGTGCACGTAGTCCCGGCTGGCCGCCGGATCGCCGACTATCCTCAGTGGACGATCGTCCAGCACCGCGCCGAGCCAGTGCGCCAGCACCCCCTGGCCCTTGACCGCCCGCTGCCCCGGTCCGTACACATTGGACAGACGAAGGATCGCGCCCGGCACCCGATCGGAGTGCCGGAACAGCTCCTGCTCCAGGGCCAGTTTCGCCGCGCCGTAACGACCGGTGGCCCGCACCGGGTCGGTTTCGGCGTAGGGCGGCGGCACGGCCTGGTCGTAGACCGTGCCGCCGGAGCTGGTCAGCACCACCGCCGGTGGCTCCGCCAGCCGGGCCAGGCGGCGCAGCAGGCGCCCGAACAGCGCCAGGTCGGCGGCCGCCCAGTCCGGGTGCGCCTCACCGAGCGCCGGGTTGATGCTGCTGGCCAGGTAGTAGACGATCCTGGTGGTGTGCAACGGATAGCTCAGCTCGTCCTGGTGCAGGAACGGCGAGCGCCTGGTGAAGCAGGCGGTGTCGATGTGGCAGCTGGTCAGCGCCGCGCTGAGACTGCTGCCGATGAACCCGGCGCCGCCGATGATCACCGCCCGGTGGATGGCGCGGCCGGTGCGGTCGAGTTCCGGTGCGGTGAGCGGCACGGTGCCTCCTCAGGCCGAGGGGTCGAGTCGCCTGGCCAGTGCGGGGAACAGGCGCAGCGCGTTGTCCCGGTCGATCAGCGCCCTGGCGCGCTCGTCCAGTCCGGGCGCGCGCCGGTAGCCCTCGGTGTTGGCGGCCACCAGCTCCGGCGGCACCGCGCACCAGTCGGTGCCGAAGAGCACCCGCTCCGGCGGCACCGCGGCCAGCAGGCTGGGCAGCGCGGAGGGCGCGGACAGCGCCAGGTCGTAGTGGAAGCGGCCGAGGTAGTCGCGCAGCCGCGCGGGGGACAGGCCGAAGAACTGCCCGCCCAGCGCGCCGATCCGGGCGGCGGCATAGGGCAGGAAACCACCGGCGTGCGCGAGCACAAAACGGATCCGCGGGTAGCGGTCGGGCACCTCGGCCAGCATCAGGCTGAGCGCGCCCCTGGTGGTGTCCAGCAGGAAGTCGGCCAGCACCGAGGGCGGATCGGCCACCGGCCCGCCGGGCAGCATCATCGGGTGCACCAGCACCACCGCGCCCCGCCGGTCCAGCTCGGCGAAGACCGGGTCGTGCTCGCCGGAGCCGAGATAGCGGCCCTCGGCCTGCGGGATCAGCACCACCCCGTCCGCGCCCAGCACGTCATAGGCGTGGGCGAGCTCGGCCAGCGCGGCGTCCACGTGCGGCATCGGCAGCGCGGCCAGCAACCCGAACCGGGCCGGATACTCCCGCACCAGCTCGGCGGAGGCCTCGTTGGCGGCCCTGACGAACCCGGCGGCCTGCCGCGCCCCGTGCAGGAACCCGCCGGGAACCGGATTGGACACCAGCCCGGCGGCGATCTTGTTCTCCGCCAGCACCCGCCAGGTCTCCGTCAGCGACCAGGCGGGCACGAACGGCGCGCCCGCCGCCCGCATCGCCTCGGCGATCTCCGGCGGCACGGCGTGCTGGTGGACGTCGATCCGGTGCGCTGTGTGCTCCACGACGGCAGCCCAGCACCGCCCGATCCAGCGCCGCTCCAGCGGTTCTGGGCTCAGCGCCACACCAGCACGAGCCCAGCCGCCCCGGGCAGGCTGGCCGCATGACGGCACAACTCACCGGTGCGGCCGACCTCCGACGCCTGGGCTACGCCTTCGCCGAGGCCAAACTCCTGCTCACCGCCGTGGAACTGGACCTGTTCAGCGCCTTGGCGCGCGGCCCGGCCACCGCCGCGGAGCTCGCCGCCGAACTGGACCTGCACCCCAGAGGCGTGCCGCACTTCCTCGCCGCGCTGACCGCGCTGGGGCTGCTGGCGGAGTCCGATGGCCGCTACCGCAACACCGAGGTGGCCGCCGAGTTCCTGGTCCGCGACCGGCTCTCCTTCCTCGGCGGCTTCCTGGCCAGGGCCGACCGGATGCTCTACCCCGCCTGGCAACACCTCGGCCAGGCCCTGCGCACCGGTGTGCCGCAGCACCGCGCCCCGCTGTCGGCGGTAATGGCCGAACCCGCCGAGCTGCGCCGGTTCCTGGCCATGATGGACGCGGTCAACGGCCCGCTGGCGCCCGCGCTGGCCGAGGCGTTCCCGTGGGCGGAGCACCGCACGGTGGCCGACATCGGGGGAGCCCGCGGCAACCTGCTCGGCCGCCTCGCCCAGGCCCATCCCGGCCTCAGCGGCGCGGTGTTCGACCTGCCCGCGGTCAAGGCGGAGGCCGAGCAGCACCTGGCCGGGCTCGGCGTGGCCGACCGGGTGCGGTTCGAGCCGGGGGACTTCTTCACCGACCCGCTGCCGCGCGCCGAGGTGCTGGTCTTCGGGCACGTGCTGCACAACTGGTCGCCGGCGCAGCGGGTGGCCCTGCTGCGCAAGGCGCACGAGGCGGTCGAACCGCGCGGGGCGGTGCTGGTCTACGACGCGATGCTCGGCGACCCGGCCGAGCTCGGCCCGCTGATCGTCAGCCTGAACATGCTGCTGGTCACCGAGGGCGGCGCGGAGTACAGCGCGCGGGACTGCGCCGGATACCTCCGAGATGCCGGGTTCACCCCGGTTTCCGCGGTGCCGCTGGGCGCTCGGGACACGCTCGTGGTGGCACGCCGGGCCGAGATACTTGATTAACACGCGCAAGTAATTCTATGGTGGCGGAGGCGGCACCGCACCGCCCTGCGGCCTTTGAGAGGAACCTCAGCTATGTCCACATCGCCCGCGGCGACGCCCCGGCAGAGCAGGGGCCTGCTCGGCGTCCTGCCGTACGCGCTGGACGTGATCATCCCCATCGCGACCTACTTCATCCTGAAGTCCCTCGGCGCCAGCGACTTCTGGGCCCTGGTCACCGGCGGCCTGCTCACCGCGGCGAACTCCCTGGCCAACACCATCCGCCGGGGCAAGCTGGACAACCTGGGCGTGCTGGTGATCGTGGAGGTGGCCGTCGGTCTGGTGCTGGACTTCACCTTCCAGGACCCCAGGCTGATCCTGGCCAGGGGCTCGCTCTACATCGCCATCGCCGGCATCTGGATCCTGGTCAACACCTTCACCTCCCGGCCGATCACCGTGGATGTGTCCAAACCCATGGCGTACAAGGGAGATCCGCACCGGCTGACCGCCTACGAGTGGTGCGCCGAGCACTCCCGCGAGTTCCTGCGCATCCACCGCGCGCTCAGCGCCACCTGGTGCGTGATGTTCCTGGCCTACGCGGCGATCCGGGTGGTGATCATCTACCACGTCAGCAGCGTGCAGGAGTCCATCTGGCTCAACGAGATCCCCGGCGTCATCGGCGTGCTGGTCTGCCTGGTGGCCGCGGCGCGGGCGGGCAAGCGGCTGGAGAAGATCGTGGACGCCCAGGTGGCCCGGATGTTCCCGGCCGCCGCGGGCGCATGAGCGGCCCGGCGGACTTCCGCATCGAGGACCTCGCCACCCCCGGCCTGCCCCCGGAGCTCGCGCGCTGGAACCACAACCTCGACCCCGCGAAGCTCGCCGCCCGGCTGCACCCCGACCGCCTGCTGACCGAGGCCGCCGAGGCCACCGGCCACGAGGACTTCGGCCCGGATTGGTTCCACGAGCCCCTGTCCGTGCTCTGCACCGCGCTGCGCACCGAAGCCGCCCTGAGCCCCCTCGGTTTGCTCAGCCAGTACCACCAGCTACTCGGCTTCCTCCGCACCCGCCTGCGAGTAGAGGCCTTGATCAAGGCGCACCCGGAGATCCTGGCCGAACCGGTGCCCGCGCCCATCATCATCGCCGGCCTGCCCCGCTCCGGCACCACCTTCCTGCACGGCCTGCTCGCCGCCGACCCCGCCCTGCGCCACCTCACCGAGTCCGAAGCCCAGACCCCAGGCGAGGACCCAGAACCGGACCCCGCCGCGCAGCACTACGCCGAGGTGGTCGAGCAGGCCCTGCCGCACCTGAAACGCATGCTGGAGGTCAGCCCCGACTCGGTGCACGAGGAGATCCGCCTGCTGGCACTGAGCTTCTCCTCGATCCTGTTCGAGACCCAGGCCGTGCTGCCCACCTACCGCGACTGGTACCTGGCCACCGAGCAACGCCCGGCCTACGCCTACCTGCGCCGGGTCCTGCAGGTGCTGAGCTGGCGCCACAGCGGCGGCCGCTGGGCCCTGAAAACCATGCAGCACATCGAACAACTCCCCGCCCTGCTGACCACCTTCCCCGACGCCACCCTCGTCCTGACCCACCGCGACCCAGCCGCGGTGACCCCGTCCCTGGCCACCATGCTCGCCTACGCCCAGCGCCTCGCCAGCGCCCAGGTCGACCCACGCCGCATCGCCGCGTACTGGACCGACCGCGTGACCGGCATGACCGACCGCTGCCTGCGCGACCACACCCGGATCCCGCCCGGCCGGTCCGTCCACATCGGACTCCACGAGATCAGGGACGACCCAGCGGCGGTGGTGCGCCGCGTCTACACCACCGCCGGCCTGCCCCTGACCGACCCCGCGCTGACCGCGATGACCGAGCTGCACACCCAACGCCACCCCCACCGCTTCGGCCGCATCCGTTACCGCCCCGGCGAACTGGGCCTCGACCTGTCCGCCCTCCGCCACCGCACCGCGGCCTACCGCGCCGAATTTGATGTGCCCACGGAGGATCCGGCCTAGAGTGGTCCGGTGCCGCTCGTGGAAGTCATTCATGCCCCGCAGGTCGCCGAGTCGCTCCTCCGCGAACTCGGCTCGGTGTTGCCGCACCTGGTGTCGGTGGCGGTGGAGTGCCCGGAGGAGCCCTACGACGGCGATTTGCAGCCGGGGGATGTGGAGATCCGGTTCCGGCAGTTGGGGCCACTGGACCGCTGCGGGCTGGACGTGGTGATCGAGATCAAGTCGAAGTGGTTCGAGAGCCGGGCCGCCAACCGGCAGGAACGGGTGGACCGGTTGCACGCCGACATCGCGGCGGCCACCGGACTGGCGGACTTCGGCGTGTACCTGTCGCTGCCGGTGGCGGCTTGGGCGCAGGGGGACTAGGCGCGGGGGACGCGGGCCAGGGCCGCGCGGAGGGCGATCCGGGGGTCGGGCACGTCGATGCCGAGGCCGCGCCACCAGGAGACGAGCTGGTCGATCGACACGCCCAGACGCAGTGCACCATCCAGGAATTCTTCGAGCGAGTTGTCGATTCTACTGATGACGCTGCCACCTTCGACGGCTTGGCACTCCAGGAGCTCGCACGCGAGGTCAAAGGTAAGTCCGTCTGGCAGCTCCGTCGCTGACAGCGAGAAGCCGTAGTGGGTGACATGGCGCACGGCCTCTTCAAGGGGCATGCGAAGCTCGACAGCGGCCACAACCACCTCAGCCAGGGTGATCGAGGTGTTGCTGGTGACGTCTGCCCAGCGCATCGGGCCGCGGGGGCCGAACAGGTTCCGCTCATCCGGACTGGGTTGGGCAGGCGGGTCGACCTCGATGAGAAAGCCGTAGTCTCGAAGTCGCCCGACCACCTGCGAGATCGTAACTCCCAGGACATCTGCCGAGCGCACTAGGTGCTGCGCGGGTATTGGGCCGGAGAGCTGATAGTCACCCAACAGAACATGCTCGGCTGCAGTGGCGTTAGCTGGGAGCACGGGCACCTCGAAACCGAAGCGCTCCAGCTGCTCCAGCACGGTGGCCACGGACATTCCCAAATCAGCTGAGGACCGCATGATGTGGCCTGGCGGCACCGGCTCACCGCGGGTTAGCCACCGTGATCGCCTGGTTCTGTTACCGCTGAGCAACGTCACGACCTCCGCCTGCGGATACTCCGGCAGGTTGACCGTGTCGACGCGAAATCCCAGCTGTTCCAGTCTCGTGCGGACCTCGGATACCGGGCGACCGGAGTTCAGGCTGGCAAGGGCGAGATGTCCAGCAGGAACGGCACTATTGGGATCAAGCCAGTAGTATTGGTCCTCGGGGTCCGGCTGCAAGAACCACGTGTCCTCACCGTTGGCGACAATGCGCACAACCGCCTCAGGGACATCTATACCCCGTGCACGCCATTGACGAGCGACCTCCTCAGCGTTCACCTGCCACGACCGTTGCGCTTTGCGCAGGTCATCGACTTCTGCAGGACGTGGTGTGCCAGCGCTGGTGGATGCGCTGTCGAACCCCAGTTGACGAGCGACGGCGGACACCTCCGTCGAGGTGACGCCCATGCGGTGCGCGAAGCTGGCAATGTCCTGATCCGATACGCTAGTCCACTGATCGAGCCATCCCCCTTGTCTGTCCAAGACAAGTAGCATCTCGTCGGACGGACGCGCTACGCGCACAGTGACCTCGGACAGAGTCGGGTCGAGCGCAGTGAGCACTCGGAGGGCCTGTGTGACCCTGTTGGCGAGCAAGCGCCACAACAAGATGTGATCCGGCACTGGGAAGTGCGTCGCCCCAACCCACTTCGCGAGATTTGCGATGCCCTGCCGAACACCGTACTTGTTGAGGATGTGCCAGTCTCGTGAGAAACAACCCGCGCGGGTCATGTCGAAGGTGAATGAGCCACCTTGTAGTTGCAGGCCAGCCTCTGCAGTAGCCAGCGTGAAGTGGTCTGCCAGCGCTACGTTCGTTCTGGCCAACTCGCATATCCACCCGTAGCTCGGAAGAGACCCGTTCATGGCGATCAGTGGGCCTATCGCAACTTCCAATACCTCGCCTACTCGGCTGGGCAGATCTTCGTCCTGCACCTCTGTTCGATCCGCCGACAGCTTGCGAGGAGCGGCGGGGCCGAACAGGTTGACCACCACGCCGGAAAGCCCCGAGGACGAAGTTCCGAATGGTGGCCGACGCTCGGAGGGCTCCACCACCAGCCCGTCCACCAGCACACCGCCACCATGTTCACACCAGATGACCTGGATCCCCGCTGGCGCCCCATCCCATGGTACGAGCTCCCCGTAGGCGTTGAGCCCGAACCTCTCCTCGGGAGCCTTGCGGCTCCGCAGCCGCCTTGGCGCCCACGTCTCAACCCGGTCCCCGTCCTCCGCCGTCGTCTCGAACTCCGCGATCCCCAGCAACCGCTCCAGCACCTCCACGCAAGACCACCGCTCCGGATCCCGCAGGTACAACCGCACCCGCGTCCCCGGCTCCGCCCCACGCTCCGCCCGCTGCTCGATGCGGAACAGATGCCCCGGCCCATGAATCGCCGCTTCCAGTACGGGCCCTGGTATGCCGTCCATGCCCATTCGGCAGGTGGTCACCAGGATTTCGTCGGCCAGCATGAAGTAGCTGAAGACGCCGATGCCGAAGCGGCTGTTCGGGTACAGCGTCACCGGCGGCGCCAGCTGTTGCCAGCGGGCCAGTTCGTGGCGGTAGTCGTCCTGGTCGGTGAAGCGCGCGGTGGCGTCGCAGAACACACCGCGCAGTTCGGCGGTGCCCATGCCGATGCCGTTGTCGTGACAGTCGACGTAGTGCCTGCCCTGGTCGTCCACGCCCTGCTCGAACCGGATCCGGCCGGTGTAGTCGTAGGTCGCCGGGTGGGTGCGGTCCAGGTATTCGGTGCGGGCGGTGCGGTAGCGACAGGCGTCCAGGGCGTTCTGGTAGAGCTCGCGGATGGCCAGGTCCGGGTCCTTGTACAGCTGAACGCCCATCAGCAGGCTCCGGACGCCGGTGCTGCTGTGCCGGAAACGTGCGTAGCCCGCGAAGGTGCCGGTGACCTGGTCGGCGGAGAACCGGGTGGGAAGGGTCTTGGCGAGTGGGGCGCCCGCGGCGAGGTGTGCCTCGTGCAGCAGTTCGTCCAGGCGGGCAGTGTGTTCGCGCAGCGCCTCCACCACGGCCTCGTGCTCGCAGCGTGCGGTGAGCACCGGCAGTTCCGGTGGGCCGCCCCATTTCACGGCCGCCAGGGTCCGGCGCAGGTCCTCCGGGGTGACCGGGTGCGGGATGCCCAGGTGTTCGCCCACCACCTCCGGCAGGGCGGTCAGTTCGATGGCCATGCCGTGGGCCAGCGCGGCGAGCAGGGCCAGTTGTCTGCCGCGCAACTTCTGCCGCCCGGGTGCGCGCAGTCGGTCCTCGGCGGGGAAGTTGCCGAGAAACTCCGGGTTGCAGACCCCTGGACCACGGCGAAGTCCTTGCAGGAGAAGGAACATCCGCTCTGCCGCGAACGTCTCTTCCAGCGCCAGCGCCGGTTCCCCGAGCAGGTTCAGCAGCTTTGCCACCTGGCCGGGTTCGGCGGCTGGGTTCCGGTGGCGGAGCCAGCGGTGGAACAGCCACCAGCCGATCGCGGGCGCTGCCTCCGGCCGCAGCCGAGCCCGTTCGCGCAGCGGCGCGAAGCCTGCCGCGAACGAGTCGAACTCCGCCCTTTCCGCCTCGTCGCCCGGTTCCGGGGTCAGCTCCGCCGGGCGTACACCGGACAGCGCGGCCGCCAGTCGCCGGTCGTGCGTCACGCGCAGGAACGGCAGCAGCACGAGCACTGCGGCCTCGGCCGCGCTCAGCTCCATGTCGCCCAGCAGCCAGTGCAGCTCGTGCAGGAACCGTGCCGGATAACCGGGGTCCTGCCACGGATCGGCGGCGAGCACCGTGTCCACCGCCTGCCGAATTTCGCTCAACCGGGTGACCACTTCGGCGGTTCTCTCCCGGTACAGCGCGGCATCGGCCGCGGGGTGCACGTGCCGCCAGATGTCGGCCTCGGCGGCCGGTGCCGCGCCGATGTCCCTGGCCTGTACGACATCGGACCCGGTGATCGACGAGTTGATGATCAGGTTGTAGGTGTGCGACCGGTCCACGGCGTTGCCCCCTTCGACCCGGCTCGCCTCCCCGCCGGGCCGTACAGTCTAGGCGTGCCGCGGACCGCGCACTTAGCCGGCCCGACCTGCTCCGTGCTGCCGCACCACGGTCAGCCCGCGCGCTCCAGCACCGACACCACCTCCGCCGGACTCGGCTGCGCCAGGTGCTCGGCGTGCAACCGCTCCGCCCCCGCCCGATACCCCGCCAGCCCGTCCAGGAACTCCGCCAGCTCCGCCCGCAGCACCGACGCGTCCGCCGTCCCGCCCCACACCCACCGCGCCGCCCCGGTGGCCGCGATGTGCCGGGCGTTGAACGTGGTGTCCGGCAGGTACGGCAGCACGAACTGCGGGATGCCCGCCTTCATCGCCGTCATCGTGGTCCCGCCGCCGCCCTGGTGCACCACCGCGACACAGCTGGGCAGCAACAGGTCCAGCGGCACCGGGCCCAGGTGCACCACGTTGGGCGGCAGGTCGCCGAAGAGCTCGCGCTGGCCGTTGACCACCGCCACCACCACCTCCACCTCCCGCTCCGCCAGGGCCTGGACCACCTGGGGCGCGAGGAAGTAGTCGTTGAGGCCCATGCCGTCGATGGAGGTGCCCCAGGTGACGCAGACCCGGGGACGGCGGGGCGGGGTGCGCAGCCAGTGCGGCAGCACCGCGGGGCCGTTGTAGGGCACGAAGCGGATGGGCTGGCGTTCGTAGTCGCCGGGGCCGCGCAGGCTCGGCGGGCAGGGGTCCAGGGTGCGGTCGCCGAGGGCGTTGGGGGTGTCCGCGCCGAGGCTGGCGGCCAGCTCGCCCAGGATCTCCTGTTCCACCTCGGGGATGTCGGCCAGGAAGTCCACCGTCCACAGTTGGCGCAGGGACGGGATGCCCATGGCGCGGGCCAGCACCGGGCCGAGGAAGCCCATCGGCTCGTACACCACCAGGTCCGGTCGCCAGGACTCGGCGAAGCGGCGGGTGTCCCCGGCCATCGCGGTGGCGCTGTCGGCGGCCAGGCGCAGCACGGTCAGGCCCTTGCGGCGGCGCAGCGGGTTGTCGGCCTGGGGGAGGGCCCCGGGGCTGGGCCGCCAGGTGCTGGTGCGGATCGCGGCGCTCAGCACCTCGGGCAGGTCGACCTCGGGGCCGGCGGGCAGCGCGGGCAGACCGGCGGCGGTGATCGAGTCCGCGAAGGACGGGTGGCTGGCGACCATGACCTCGTGCCCTGCCGCGCGCAGCGCGTGGCCGAGCGGGACCAGCGGGTTGTAGTGCGAACGCCAGGCCCAGGTGGTGAACAGCACGCGCATGGCGACCAGGTTTCGGCGTGGACCTCGGACGGCGCTGGGGGCGTGCTGAAACGCCAGGACAACTTGCTTGCGTTAGGCAAATATCGGGGTCATGCTGCTGGGGTGAGCGGGGAACGAGGTGCGGAGCCAGTGCTGCGGACCGTGGCGCTGCGCAAGACCTACCGCAGCCGCAGCGGCCCGGTGGAAGCCTTGCACGGCATCAGCGTCGAGGTCAGGACCGGCGAGCTGTTCGGCATCCTCGGCCCGAACGGGGCAGGCAAGTCCACCACGATCGGCATCCTGACCACGCTGGTGCGGCCCAGTGGCGGCAGCGCGAGCGTGGCCGGGATCGACGTGGTGCGCGACCCGGTGCGGGTGCGGGCGCGGATCGGCGTGGTGTCCCAGGCCGGGAACCTGGACCGGGAGCTGAACGTGCTGGAGAACCTCGTCTTCCGCGGCCGCTACTTCGGCCTGACCGCCTCGGCCGCCCGGCGGCGGGCCGCCGAGCTGCTGGAGCGCGGCGGGCTGGCGCACCGGAGCCGGGCCATGGTCACCGAGCTCTCCGGCGGGCAGGCCAGGCGGGTGGCCATCGCGCGGGCGCTGATGCACCGGCCGGAGGTGCTGTTCCTGGACGAGCCCACCGCCGGGGTGGACCCGCAGACCCGGATCTCGTTGTGGCAGACCGTGCGCGAGTACCAGCGGGACGGCCTGACCGTGCTGCTGACCACCCACCACCTCGCCGAGGCCGAGCAGCTCTGCGACCGGGTGGCGATCATCGACCACGGCCGGGTGCTGGCCTGCGACACGGTCTCCGCGCTGACCACCCGGACCGGCGGGGACACCGTGCTGACCGTCCGCTACGACGGCCCCGCCCAGGACCTCACGCTGCCGGAGCTGCCGCCGGGGGTGCGCAAGACCGAGGTCGACGGCGACCGGATCCGGGTCTTCGCCGCGCACACCGACGGCCTGCTCGGCGGCCTGATCACCGCGGGGGCGGCGCGCGGCCTCGGCGTGCGCGACGTCACCACCGTCACGCCCAGCCTGGAGAGCGCTTACCTCGCCTTGACCGGAAAGGAGTACGCCGGATGACCGCCGCCGTGCCGCGCCAGTCGAGGGTGTTCTGGGCCATGCTGGCCAGGGAGCTGCACCTGTTGCGCCGCAACGCTTTCTCCTTCGTGCTGCACACCGCCATGCAGCCCGCGCTGTTCGCGCTGGTGTTCACCTACGTGCTGCCCACCATCAGCGCCGGCGGCGCCGGTTCGCCCGGCCTGCTCGGCTCGGCGTTCTCCTCGGTGCTGGTGCCGGGCATGGTGGGCAACGCGGTGGTGCTCAACGCGATGACCGTGGTCACCCTGGGACTGGTGCGCGAGCTGTCCTTCGGCCGGGCGATCGAGGACCGCATGCTGGCGCCGTTCCCGCTGTGGGCGCTGGGCCTGCAGAAGATCGCCTGGGGCGCGGTGAACGGGGTGCTGTCCGGACTGGTGGTCTTCCCGCTGGTGTTCCTGCTGCACGCGCCGGGCCTGGCGCCCAGCGTGCACATCGCGGACTGGCCGTTGTTCCTGGCCTGCCTGGTCTTCCTGCCGCTGCTGTCGGCGAGCATCGGACTGCTGCTGGGCACCCTGTTCGACATCGGGCAGACCAGCCTGCTGATCAACCTGGTCATGGTGCCGGCCACCCTGCTCGGCTGCGTCTACTACCCGTGGGCCGCGCTGCACCCGATCCCGTGGCTGCAAGCCCTGGTGCTCATCGACCCGGTGGTCTACGCCAGCGAGACGCTGCGCGCGGTGTTCACCCCAGAGGTGCCGCACATGCCGATCGCGGTGTCCCTCACCGTGATCATCGCGGGCACCGTGGTCATCGGCGCGCTGGCCCTGCGTTCCTTCCAGCGTCGGCTGCTCACCTGAGCGACCGGACCGGCCGGTGCACACCCCCACCACCGGCCACGGGCGTCCCCGCGTTCCCCCGATCCCCCAGCCGGGGCGGGCGCGGGGACCGCCTGTGTTCGGCGCGCCGCGCGTTCGGCCAGCAACCGGGCCAGCTCCGCCGAGGGCACCTCCGGCACCCGCTCGGTCTGGGCGACCAGCGCCCACCGGTCGCCGTCCTCGGCCGGTGACCAGTGCGCCGCGGTGTCCAGGTGGTGCCGGACCAGGCGGGACAGCGCGGCGTGGCAGGCGGACTCGCCGTCCTCGGTGAGGGCGTGCGCGCGGGCGGAGCGGCGCAGCGGGGCGCGCAACCGATACCGGCCCTCGGCGACCGGTTCGAGCAGATGCGCCTCGACGAGTGCGGTGGCCAGGGTCCAGTCGGGGCGGGCGGCCAGCCGGGCGGCCACGTTGTGCAGCACCTGGGGCAGGCCGTCGGCGTGCGCGAGCAGGGCCGCGGCGGCGCTGGGGTCGGTGGCCAGCCGGTCGCCGCCGATGGTGCGCGCCAACAGTGCCGCGGCAGCCGTGGCCCCGCCGCAGCCGGTTCAGGCCCCACCAGAGGTAACGAAGGAATAACGGTCGGTGATGGACCCGATCCGTGTTCCCCCTGGCGCCGAATGCGAGGTGTTCGACCGACCATCCGGAAGAGAGAAGCCAGTCATGACCAACATCGCCCGCCGCACCACCGCCACCCTCGGCGTCGCCTCGATCGCCCTGCTCGCCGCGGCCTGCGGTTCCGGCGACATGGCAGGCAACTCCAGCACTCCCGCGGCCGCCCCCAGCAGCGCCGCGGCCCCCAGTTCCAGCGCGATGGCCGACCCCGCCCGCGACCTGGTCGGCCCCGGCTGCGCCGACTACGCCAAGCAGGTCCCCAGCGGCGGCGGCTCGGTCACCGGCATGGCGGCGGACCCGGTCGCGGTCGCCGCGAGCAACAACCCCCTGCTCAAGACCTTGGTCAGCGCCGTCTCCGGCAAGCTCAACCCCAAGGTCAACCTGGTCTCCACCCTCAACGGCGGCGAGTTCACCGTCTTCGCCCCCACCGACGCGGCCTTCGCCAAGATCGACGCGGCCACCATCGAAAAGCTCAAAACAGACGACGCCCTGCTGACCAAGATCCTCACCTACCACGTCCTCCCCGGCCAGATCACCCCCGACAAGATCGCCGGCGACCAGAAGACGGTGCAGACCGGCGTGCTGAAGGTGACCGGCGCAGGCAACACCCTCAAGGCCAACGACGCCAACGTCATCTGCGGCGGCGTGCACACCGCCAACGCCACCGTCTACCTCATCGACTCAGTCCTCATGCCCAAGTAACCCCCGCCCCCCGGCCGCCAGAGCCCGCACGAACCCCTCCGGCGGCCGGCCCCGCGGCCCACTCCCGCCCCACCCCCGACCAGCGGTTATGCTGACCCCACCACCCCAGTCCCGCCCCGGTTCACCCGATCGAGCGCAGTGATCCAAAACGAAAGGCAACCAAAACCGGGGTTCGAGCGTTCCGCAGAGGAACGGTGGCGGCGGCGGACCCCGTCAGGGGCGGCAACGCGCGGTCGCTGAGCTCAGCAGCCAAGGCCGCTGGGCGCCGGTCACCGGCCCACTGGTCGCTGGCACACCGGTCGCCGGTTGCAGGCACATCGGTCACCGGCACACCGGCCGCCGGTTGCAGGCGCACCGGCCGTCGACGGGCCAGGGGGCAGGCAGGCCGGAGTCGCTGCTCGCCAGTCACCGGTCGGCAGTCGCCGGTCGCCGAGGCCGTGGGGTGAGGTCGCCGGGCAAGCGGCCGAGGTCGCCCGACGAGCAGCCGCAGCCGTCGATCAGAGGTGCCTCGCCACCCGGCGCGTCGAGCCCACGTCGCCGCGAGCCAGCC
>NZ_JAMHIV010000003.1 GCF_023897065.1 Crossiella sp. SN42 | reverse complement strand
TTAGGCCGTGTCGTCAAAGCCCCGTCTGCGGGAGTCGTGATCGGTTCGGTCGCTGGCGGTGCGGCCGGGACGCCCTCATACCGGACGTTATCAGGGCGGCGCAACCTTGAGCTGCGGGAATCTACCGATCTACCCTGTCCTCGTCCGGCGTGTCGTGTCAACTAGTGACGCAGGTCGCCGAATCACGTCATGCAGGGACACCTGGAGGGACACGTTTCCCCCTGTTTCCCCCCTGACCTCCCCCAGCTCCCATCAAGCTCGCTGCCTCGATCCGCCGGGCGTTGAAGCGACTCTCGCAACCCAGAGCTGGCCCATTCGACGGCCGGAAGTGGGCCAGCTCTGGGCGGCTTGCGCTCAGGTGATCCGCGAGGCCGCGCCGCGCCTCCGTGCGATGTCGGCGTGGTCGCCTTCGAGCCGCTGCGGGGCTGGATAGGGTCACGGGGTGGAGTTCTTGGAACTGACCCGCGACCACACCGTCCAGCGCCCGTCGATCGACCTGGACGACCTCACCCCGGAGCCTGCCGGGTTCCGTGGGGAGGTGGTCCTTCAGTTCGCTCGGATCCGTGGCGGCGACCAGAGCGACGTCACTGGCGAAGGCTCGCTGACCCGCACCATGGTCGAAGAGGTCAATCTCAGCGGGGCGCACCTGGCTCCGCTGGAGATGACTGACGTCGTGTTCCGCGACCTCGACCTCTCCAATGGGACCTTGCGCGAGGTGACCGCCCAGCGGGTGGAGTGGCAGCAGTGCCGCGCCATCGGCCTGAACCTCCACCTGAGCTTGGCCACCAACCTGTTCCTGGACGGTTGTCACCTGGACCTGGCAACGATCGCGATCGACCGGGTCAAGGGCATCGTCGTGTTTCGGCGGTGCTCGCTGCGCGAAACCACGATCACCGGCGACCTGTCCAACGTCGTCTTCCTGGACTGCGACCTGGCCGCGGCCGAGTTCACCGGTTCCCGGGCTGATGGCGCTGACCTCCGCACTTCTCGGCTGGACAACACCAGAGGACTGAGCACGCTCCGGGGAGCGATCATCAGCGGCGAGCAAGCGGCCTCAGTCGCCGAGCAGCTGGCGACCGAGGCCGGGTTGACGGTCCGCAGCGGCTAACGCTTGCCCTTCTTGTCCCAGTTGTCCCATCCGGGTGAGTTGCCGAACGGGTTCCCGCCCCTGTTGGTCCAGTCATCCCAGGTCGGGCGGTTGTCGAACTTGCTGTCCACGGACTGCACCAGTGGTTCGGAGAGGGCCAGCAGTCCAGCCGCGTTCGCCAGCAGCTGATCAGCCAGGGACACGGTGTCGTTGTGCTGCAAGGAGGACTCCTTCCATGAGGGCGATCTTGGTGTTGCGGCAGTAGTCGGTCTCCCCTCCGTCGAGTCGGCCGTGCTCGAAGAACCGGTTCGCCGGGTGGGCGCCGCCGCAGAACTGGAAGTAGCGGCAGGCCGCGCGGCACCTCTGCACCCCGGTGACGAACTCCTGCACCCACCTGGCCCCCACGCCAGCCTCGATCAGCTCGTCCAACTCGGTGTGCAGGAGGCTGCCGCAGGCGAAGTTGCCGAGCCGGTCATCCCGGAAGCCGGCCAGCTCGGGCGAGATCAGGGTGACCTCGCCATTCCAGGCGACGGTGGGCAGGAGGTCGATGCCGGACGGCACCGACGGCGTGCCGCCGGTGAGCAGGTGCCGGGCGAACCCCAGCACGCGTTGTGCCTCCCGAAGTTCGACCCGGGGATCGGCCCGCCAGGCGGCGATCAGGGCGGCCCAGAACTCAGCCACCTGCCTCGCCTGGGGAGCTGTGCGGCGGGAGTTGACGCCCTCGCGTTCTTCGATGTTCACGCCGAGCCAGGCCACGCCCAGGTCGACGATGAACTCATAGAGGGCCTGCGCGCGCTCCGGGTTCGGGTCGGGCACCACGGCGATCACGGACACGCTGAACCCGCGTTCGACGAGTAGCCGAATGCCGCGGACGGCATGGTCGAAGCTCTCCCGGCCGTTGAGGAATGTCCGGTTCCGATTGACTGGGGCCGGGCCGTCGATGCTGACGCCCACCCGCATCTGGCGGGACTCGAAGAAGTCGCACCAGGCGGAGTCGATCAGCGTGGCGTTGGTCTGCACGGTGTGGGTGACGTTGAGGCCAGCGAAGGTGTCGACCAGCGTTCGGAGGTGGTCGCGGCCGGCGGCCAGTGGTTCCCCGCCGTGCCAGCAGATGTCCACCGGGCCGCGGTCGGCCCAACCGGCCACCGCACGGGCCACGGCCTGCGCCACGACGGGGAGCATCCGCGGGGACTTGGCGCGGTCGGGCAGATAGCAGTAGCGGCAGTCCATGTTGCACAGCGTCGTCGGCTGCATGATTACGCTGGTGGGCTTGAGAAAGGGAACGGCGGTGGTGGTCTCCATCGTGTCCTCCCACGTTCAGTGCGTGGACCGGTCGGCTGTGCGTGCTGCGGGCCGGCGGGGAGCAGTGCTGCTTACTTCCGGTCCCCGCGCAGCTGGGCCAGGCGCTCGTTGACCAGGGCCTCCAGTTCCTCCGGGGAGCGGCGCTCGTACAGGTGCTGAAGGTGGTGCTTCCTGGGCGTGGGCCGCTTGGGCCGTGGTGGCGACGTGGTGCCCAGCGACAGATCGGCCTCGGTGCCGTGCTGGCGGCACGTCCAGGTGATGGGCGGTTCGGCTTCCGCAGCGAGGGGCACGCGGATCGTGTGGCCGGTGTCCCCTTCGCCGCCCCGGGGGCAGAAGTACGGCACCTCGCGCCGTGCGGCGAGGTCGTGGTCACGGTCGGGTTCGTAGCTGACCGCGATGCCCCGGTCACCTCGGAGGCGCATCAGGACTGCCCGCCTGGTGCCGCTTGCCGGGAGAGGTAGCGCCGTACTTCTGAGGCCGCGTGGATCTCCGCGGCCACGTAGGCGGTGGCGACGGAATCGACCAGCCGAATCAGTTCTCGTCTCATGCTCCCCTCCATGCCGGGCACCTGGTCCTTTCGGAGAAGGTCGAGAAGTTCGTCGTCGGTCAGCAGAGCCGGTGAGAGCACCGCTGGCCGTTCGGCCGGGTCTCCAGTGACGGCCCGCAGGCGCCGCACTTCAGGGGTATGGGTATCCATGGTTTTCCTTTACTGCCAACGGAAAGTGGGGCCGTAGGCCGTTCCGGCCCCGGCCTACGGCCCCCGGGCGGCCGAGTGCTGCGCGGGTGGGAGGCGGTGCGCGCTACTTCGGCCAGAGATCGGGCTTGGGCGGGAGGCCAAGGTCGTGGAGGTAGGTGTTGGCCGAGTGGCGGATGATGCCGGTGAGCAGGGCATCCGCGTGCCCCTTGGCGCGAGTGATCGTGGTGGCGAGCCCGGCCAGGCTCTGGAGGATGGCCGCGCGGTGCCGGGGGTCCAGCAGGGCGTTGCGGAACAGACCGTCCAGCTTCATGCGCGCGCCGTCAGCGACGGCTAGGCCGAACAGGATGGTCATGTTCTGGGCTAGTAGTTGTGCTTCCGCGCCTGGAATGTATGGCACCCACAAGCCGCTTTCGGGCGGTTCGGGAGGTGTGGTCTCGGGCATGCGGTGCTCCTGGGCGTGATCGGAAGCGGAAAGGTCGGCGGTGGCGTCCTGGTGCAGGAGGCAGTGGCAGGTCCGCTGTGGCGAGGATGAACGAGGAGAACAGGAACAGGAGGAAGGCCAGGATCAGGATGGAGCCGGGCAGCGCGAGCACCAGGCCCAGCCACGGCGTCATGCCAGCGGTCCTGGCCAGTCGGAGCGCCCGTTGTCGACTCGGCCGTTGCGCACATCGTCGTAGTGCGCGGCGAGCAGGCCCCGCTCTACCTCGTCCTCGTCCTGCGCGTGCACGCCGTAGACGTAGAGGAGGCACCCCACCATGACGGTCCAGCTGGCCAAGCGGACCCAGAAGTTGGTGAATAGCCAGAGCAGTTCGGCCAGGTTCACCAGCCCGGCCGCGATCCCCAGCAGGGCGGCCCTGAACGTGGTGGCGTGGCGTCGGCGGAGGTAGGGGTATTTGCTGTCGGGCCCGGAGAACCACAGTCGCAGCCGCATTTGCCGGTGGCCGGGGAGCTGGTGGAACTGCTGGACGCGGTGGGCCAGTGCTTCGTAGGGGTCGGTCCTGCCCCGGTCGGGAGGCGTGGTTTCGGTCATGGCTACACCGCCTTGGCTTTCGCGGTGGTGATCGACCTGGGACCGGTGCGGGGTTTTTCGTTGAGAGAGAAGGGATCGGGGAACTGGCGGCGCAGCTCGGCCTGTTGGGCTTCCGGCCAGTCGCCTGGGTGCAGGGCCAGGTACCCGCGGACGGTCTTGATCGAGCGGCCGACCAGTGCGGCGACATTCGCGACCGAGAACCCGGTGTCCCGCAACAGATCCCAGCAGAACAGTGCCGCAGCCAGCTTGTGGTCTCCCCACAGGTGCGGGGGGTGGCTACACCGATGGGGCAGATCCATGGCGTTCACTCGCCGGTAGACGGTGGAGCGTGAACAGTGCAGCCTGGCTGCGATCGCATCGACGCTCAACCGCTGGTCGCAGTAGAGCCTGCGGATCCGCTCGTCCCGGAGCTGGATCACTGCCGGAAGCTGGGGGGAGGTGCTGTTCACGGTGGTTCCGTTCTAGTGATGGGCGGCAACGCAGTTCGAGAGGGGGCCTGGTCGGCGTCCCCGGAACTTCGGATCCAGGGACGCCGACCAGCTACACCCGGCGCGTGAAGTCGGGGGGTGCCCTCACGCTGCAACCGGGCTGTCCTTGTGGACACCGTGCCGGCCGTGGGGCCCGACCGGCTTCAGCTCGGGATCGAGCGCCTGGAAGGCTCTCCGGTAGGCGTGGCAGTAGCAGTAGCCGCGGTCTCGCCGACCAGGCAGCCACCGGGCGAGCCGCCACCAGCGGCGACGGTCCAGGCACCTCGGACAGTTGCCGTCCTGCTCCAGCTCGTGCTCGTCCAGCAACGTTTCGATCGCCTGCTGCTGCCTGGGAATTTCCTGCCTAGCGAGCCTGGCAACACTGGCGTCATCACCGTGTTTCAGCACCTGGTTGGTCGTGGCGAAAATGTCGCTGATCCGGTGGCGGTAGAAGGTCGGCATCAGGACCTCCGTCGGTGCCGGGCAGCTTGACGACAAGAGGGTTTGCTTCGCAACCCCTGGGATTCCGCAAGTACGGGTGCAGGATGCATGTCGATCTCCTTGGTGACCGCGGCGGTGTTCAGCGGACAATCGGAGGCGGGACAGGACGGCGGCGGTGCAGGAAACGCACCGCGGATGATCACGCCGACGAGGACGAGACCCACCACCACGAAGATGGTCGCGCCCATCACCACAGCGGGATCGCTGTTGATCGTCATGGTGAGGCTCCTCGGTGCTCCGTCGTTGTGACGGCGACTGGATGATCGCGAACGCAGCAGTCAGCCCAGAGCTGCCCTGGCTCCAGCCCATGACGGGAGAGCCACCACAGGACGGTTGAGTCAGCAGATCCGTCACGGTCCAAAGCATCGGCCGGACACCGGCTGCCCGAAACGACAGTGGTGGATAATGTGTGCCGCGATTATCCAGTTCGCGCATATCCCCAGCGCATTGCGTATCTGAGTCGCTACTTTGTGATCACGAGAGCGAGTAAGATTAAGGCATGGCCGGACGGCGAGAGTGCTCGCGTTGCACCAACCGGCTGGCGCGCGACCAGCGGGGCTCCCTGTGCAGTCTCTGCATGCAACTTGCAGCCGCTGACTGTCCGCCCCGGCATGATCGAAAGTTCTGGGAGCGGCCGAAGCTGAGTGCAGCCCTTCGCGCTCAGCACCTCGGAGCGCTGAGCTACGCCTACCGGCATGCTCACTGGCCGGTTGTGTCGCAAGCTCGGCTCGGCCAGTGGCTCGACCGTAGCCAGAGTCAAGTGAGCAGGCTTGAGAGCGCACGTCGTCCGCCCTCGGAACTGAATGAGCTGCGACACTGGGCCGAAACGCTCAGGATACCCCCGGACTTGCTCTGGTTTGCAGTTTCATATACAGATCATGAATCGACCAGCCTTGCCGATCGAGCTAGTCTGAATGATGTGCAGCGCAGACAATTTCTGAAGACAGCCGGGGCTGGAGCTCTCATTCTGGGCAACTCCCTCGCTGGCGCAACCGCTACCGGGCTCCCCTACGTTGACGGTGGCCACAGCTCAAAGGCTTCCGAACTGCGAGCCAAGGCGACCGATTTTCGGCGTCTTGACAATATGCACGGAGGAGGCCATAAAAGCGTCAGGGGCGTCGTTGACGCATACCTTGCGACCGAAGTGCAGCCACTACTTCATGGGGTTCGTCGACGGAACCTTGCAAATAATGATCTGTTCTGTGCGGCAGCTGAGCTTTATCAACTTGCTGGCTGGATTGCATACGATACGGGACAGCCGACTGACGGTAGGCGACACCTGAGAGAAGCTCTTCGTCTATGCGACGAGGCGGAGAATGAAGCACTATCGACGGAGATGCTTGCCGCTATGAGTCATCACGCGGCCTTCTTCCGGGCAGGAGACGTTGCAGTCGACCTGGCTTTGGCTGCGCGACAGAGCGCTCGAAGGACTGGTGTTCCGGCACTTAGGGCAGAGGCTTCGGCTCTTGAGGCTCATGGGCTTGCAATACAAGGGGAGAAAAGAGGGAGCATTAACGCCCTCCGAGACGCCGAGCACGCTTTTATGGCGATCAGATTTAGTGACACTCCCGCTTGGCTCAGATACTTTGACGAAGCGTACCTGGCTGCGAAGTTTGCCCACACCTTCCACGAGCTAGGCCAGTTCTCCGATGCGGAAAGGTTTGCACTCCGCTCCTTGGAGATGAGCGACGGTTACGAACGAGGCCGTCTCTTCAACACTGCACTGCTTGCCTCGATTTATGCCGATCAGGGTCGAGTCGATGAGGCATGCGCAAAGGGTGTCATGGCTATCGACATGACTAGTAAGGTTCGCTCAATTCGCACCGTCTCGTACCTAACCGACCTAGGCCGTCGGCTAGAGCCGCACAAGACTAACGTGCGCGTGGCGGCACTGTATTCAAAGATGGATAGCGTTGGGGTGACAACACCGGTACGCTAACTGTTCTCAGGGAACGCGATGACATGCAGTAGGCCGACCATCGAGGCAGCCCCAATGATTTCGCCTTTGGCGAACTTCTCGCGAACGGACGACAGAGGAATCCATGCGATGCGTTCAGCCTCGTTAATGTCTTTCGGTTCCCCCGTCCGATCTGCCCCACGGGAGACGTAGAGAAGGTTTTCGGCGTCAGCACTTCCTACCATTGGCTGAAGTGAAGCGAGCAGAGTTGCATTGCGGGGTCGCCATCCTGTCTCTTCCTCGACTTCACGCATGGCTGTCTTGACAGGATCTTCTCCAGCATCAACGTACCCGCCCGGAAGTTCCCAAACCCAGCGGTCCATGATGAAGCGGTGTCGCCAAATCATTAGGACACGTTGCTGATCATCTACCACTACCATCATGGCGGCTTTTGGGTACCGGAGCACGTATTGCTCAAAATGGACGCCATCCGGCAGTTCTACGGACGCAACACTGAGGGTTAGACGCCGCGACTTGTCTACTACCCGTTCACCGTGAATTGTCCAGCGAGTCAGCTCGGTGGGATTCTGCTCCATGGTCACCCGCATGACATTACCCCGGATGCCGAGATGCAGCAGTAGGCCCCTGCACCGCACAGGCGGTGCAGGGGCAGGTTTGATTACGAGTCCGGCGTAACAGCGCTACCGCTGAATGCGGCACGGTTGGGATCGCCGAACCGACGTCCGGCGAGACCGTACAGCGTCGTCAACAGGGCGGTGCCGAGAGCCAGGCCGGTGACCGTGGTGATGTCGATGGCCCACAGGTTGGGAGTGTTGCCCAGGGCCGAGGCTGCGGTTGCGGCCGCAGCTACGACGACCCGTTCGGCCAGGTCGATCCAGTACTGCCGGGTGAACAGGGCGGTGTGCTCCTTTCTCAGACGGCGGTCGGCGGGGTGCCGGTCGCCGGAGTCTGGGTCGGTGCCGCAGCGAGCTGGCGGACGTCGGCGTGCAGCGCGGCCAGCTCGGCGCGCGTGGCGGTGAGCGCGGTGGCAAGTTCGGCGACCAGGCGCTTGGTCTCGTAGGCGTTGGCGTCGGTGTTGAGCAGGAAGCCGACCGGGGTGTCGTGGTAGTCGGACTGGGTGCCGTTGGGGCCAACCCAGCGGGAGCGGTGGCGCTCGCGGAGCAACTCCGCGGTGTTCCAGCCGTTGTTGGCCGCGTCGGTTAGCCACCTGTGGGCGGGGCGGCTGAGGCCGTTGTGGTCGGTGATCTGGGTGTTCCAGGACAGTGCGGTGACTCCTTCGGTGAGATGGCGGGCCACGGTGGCGCGGAAGCCGTTCATGTCGCCGGGCCAGCCGGCGGGGTCGATCTTGCGGGTGGTCCATTCCTTGTGGGCGACCGCGCGGTGTGCGGGGAGACTGAGGTGGGCGAGCAGGGCGGCGGTGCCCAGGGGGTAGCTGTCGCGCTGGGCGGCGGTCCAGTCGCCCCGGCCGGTGGATTCGGCCTCGATGCCGATGAGGTGGAAGTTGCCGTTGTCCCGTCCGACCCAGGGCAGGTAGCCCTTGCCTGCGTGGGAGGCGAGGCCGGCGGCGATGAGGTGCCAGGTGCCGTCGCGGTCCAGGCCCAGGTTGGCGATCGGGCCGGCCAGGCCGGGGCGGCCTTCGATGAGCACGCGGCGGGAGGGGAAGACCCCGTTCGGCGGTCCGGCGGTGTGGTGGAGCAGGACTCCGCGGATGTCGCGGGTGGCGCCGTGTCCGCGGGTGGTCCACCCCGGGGTTTCGACCACGGGAAGCCCTGCAGCGCGGAGGGCGTCGGCCATCCAGGTCAGTGGGTAGGGCAGTTCGTGCCTCCTTGGAGGAAGAGGTGCCTGGAGGAGCAGGCGGTTCGGCTTGGCGTCGGCGGGAGTGCTCGACAGGATGGTTTCGATGGATCAGGCGGCGGGGCGTGGACCGCGTCCCCGCCCTGGTGAGGGGGATGGAATGGGAAGCAGGTTGGCGAAGGCACCGGGGTGGCTGGTGGGCACGGCCACCGCGGCGCTGTTGGCGGCGGGACTGGTGGTCGGGGGGCTGGTCACCGCGCAGTCCGAGCAACCGCAGGTGGTGGAGCAGCTGCCCAATCCGGAAGCGGCCCCCGGCAGCACCAGCCCGTCAGCCACGCCGTCCACCGTGATCGCGCCCCCCACGAGCACCGCGCGGCCGGACGTCCGCAGCGCCACGCCGACCAGTTCGAGTCGGCCTCCGGTGGCCCCACCGCCAGCGGTGGGAACGCAGCCGGCAAGCCGGACTGGCGCGGCCACGCCGCCACCGGTCGCGGAACCGCCGGTCGCTCCGACTACCAGCGCCGAACCGCGGCGCTGTCTCAAGGGTGAGCAGCATCCGGACTGCCTGGATGACGGGTTGCGCAACAACTCAGCCCGTTAGGTCTGCTCCCCGCTGGCGTAGGCGATACAGGCCCGCGTACCTCCTGATCCGGAGGTGCGTCGGGCCTGTAGCCATATTTCGCCCATCTCCGCCCAGCGGGTGGGAGGCGTGAACCGGAACCCGGTCATCTCCTGGAGGAAGCGCACCTGACGGGTCTCGCCAACCTGGACCCCGGCGGGGTCTGCCCACAGGCGGATCTCCCCGAAGGTGTCGGGGTGGTCGGTGGCGATGCGCACGTCAACCTTGATCTTGGGGTGCTGGTGGTTGTAGCGGATCTGCTCCAAGGTGGTCCACTCGGTGGCCTTGGTGACCGGCCAGTCCTGGAACACCCCGGAGACCGACAGCGGGATGTAGGGGCGGGCCAGCCCGGCCCCTGAATGGGCGTCGTCGCCGAGGATGATGTTGCCGCTGTGGTCCCAGATCGCGACGAACTGCCGGTAGCCCTCCTGGCGGGGCTGCGGGTCGAACACGGCGATGCGCCAGTGGCCGCGGTCATCGGCGATGTAGGTGATGGGCTGCGGCGTGCCGTCCGGGCGGACCCAGTCTCCGTCCGCCCCGCCGGTGAAGAACGTGATCTCACCGTCGTTGTCCAGCATTTTGATCCCGCCCAGGTCCTGGATGGTCAGCCCACCGGAGCTGATGACCACCGAGTAGAGGGTGCGGCGGTCGTTCTCATCCAGGCGGCCCTCTACCCGGCGGAACCAGTCCAACAGGTGATCGTTGGGGCGTGGGGTCAAGGGCAACTACAGCTCTCCTTGTCCGGCCTCGATGGTCAAGGCCAACTCGTCAGGGTGGTTGGCGGCGTCCAGCCCGATCACACGTCGCAGGTACTGCCCATCGGGAATCCAGGGATGCCCGGTGATGCCGAACAGGCCGTGAAAGCCGGGGGCCAGGTCGTAGTGGCGGGGCTCGCCGGAGCTGGTTCGGACCCGTGCCGTCCACAGCTCGATGGGCCGCCGGTAGAGCGCGGCGTAGGAGGTGGCGAGCCGGTCCAGGGTGGCGGGCAGCTGCACCGAGGAGTGGCCGGTGACGACGTGGTCGACCAGGGGCCACCCGGCATCGGTGAGGGTGGTGTCGCGGTGGAAGCCGATCAGGCTGCCGCGTTCCCACCCGTCGCCGCGGACCCAGGTACGGCTGGACATCAGGGAGGCGTCGGCATCGACGTTGATGTCACTGAGCCCGGTCCCGTAGTCCCAGGCAGGTGGCGCGCCGTTGCCCTCCAGGTAGGGCTCGCCGATGCGCATCACCCATTCCAGGTGCGTGCGGCTGGCGGTCAGGCGGGGGCGGAACTCGATGTCGGGGCCGTGCTCCTCGGCCACCAGTTGCCGCAGTGCCTCCCCGACCGGGCGCAGTTCGTAGCCGCGGTAGGTGCGGGTGTGGTTGCCCGGCCAGTCCGCCGGGAGGACCACGGGCAGGCTGCCGCCGGAGCGGCCCAAGCCGACTTGGACCAGGTGCTTGGCCAGGGTGCCCAAGGATGTCGGTCCCAGGTGGGTGTCAGCGTCTGGGGCGGTGATGGCGCTGAACTCGCGCGGGAACAACAGGCGCCGGTCGAGCAGGCCCCACAGTCCGGACGCGCCGACGGTGACCGACTCGGCGGTGACGCGGTGGGACCAGATCGGCCCAGCCTGGGCGATCCAGTCACCCTGTCGCCAGGCCAGGGAAAAGCGTTGGGGTGCAAGGATTCCACGAAGAATCTGGCGTTCGGCGTGGGTGAGGTGCCCGAGCGGGAAGGTGGCTTCCAGGCTGCCCGGCTGGTTGACCGCGGCGCTCCAGCGGGGCAAGCCGGTGGTGTCGGGTTCGGCCACGATCCGCCCGGTGCGGGTCTCGAAGACCAGGCAGCTCCACACCTCCGCCTCCGCGGGAGTGCTCAGGCCGGCATCACCTGGGCCATCAGGCTGCCGTTGAACCGGGTGGAGCCCATGCGGAAGTTGGGATCACCGAAGGTCCGCACGATGACCAGGTGCACGATGTGGCTGCCGGTGAGCACGCCGGTGTGGCCGGGGTGGGTGAGGGTTGGGCGCATGCTGCGGCGGCCGAGGCCAACGGTGTCCGGGCCGACGCCGATGCCGAGTTGCGGGCCGTCGAGGTTGTCCAGGCGCACGGCCAGGTCGGCGCGGCCGGTGGGGACGTTCTCGCCGTCCTGGTCGGAGGCGATGACCTCGGCCGCGCCCGTGGCGGTGATGACGTAGGGCCAGCCGGGGTCCGGCATCACCAGTGAGGCGATGAGCAGTTCGCTCTCGGTGTGCCCGCGCCGCTCCACTACCGAGGTCGACCCCGGCGGCGGTGCGAGGGTGCCGCGCCAGCTCTGCCCGTCCCAGTACTCCAGGCCCGCGCGGTGGCGGTACTGCCCGGGGTAGGAGCCCGGTTCGCGGGGGTCGTCCCCGGCGAGCAGCAGGCGCACGCCGCCGCGCAGGAACGCGCCGCGGCGGGCGTCGACGACGTGGGAGGCGTCGATCATCGTCGCGCCGGCGGGGCGGTTGAGGTAGGCCAGGGCGACGGCGTTGGCGGGGATCTCCGGCCGTGCTGGGGTTGGGGACGGGCGGCCCGTGATCACCTCCACGACGGGGCCGACCAGCGTGGCGGGGTCGCCGAGGGCTGGGTCCCACAGGCGGGCAACCACGGCGTCGATGCGGGCGTTGGTGGCGTCGGCCGGGTCGGTCGGCGCGGTCAGGGTGGCAGCGGACCAGCAGACGTAGGGCCCTTCGCTGGGTCGGGTGATCACGGCGTGGCCGGGCAGCACGCGCACTGAGTTGCCCGGCGTCAGGGTGGGCAGCACACGCAGGTCGGCGACCGCGCCGTCCACCGTGGTGGAGGGCAGTACCCCGGTGCTCCAGGTCATCGGCGCGCCGGCCGGGCTGCCGAGCAGGGCACCCAGGGCGTGGCGGCCGTCGCGGGAGGAGTTGCGGGCCTGGAGGGACCAGGCGTCGGTCATGGGCACGGCTGTAGGCAGAGTTAACTCCGAAGGGAGAGACGGCTGAGGGGATGTGACGGGGGCTACGGGCGTGTTGATGAAGTGACTGCTCGACATGGAGAACCAGGCTGTTGTCACAGCAGATGACAAATGAGCAACTCCCGGTTCACAACACCGGGCCACTGTATTTCCACATAAGCGGCTTGCTGAAGATCACTGCCTGAATATCGATTGTTGTTGACATATTCAAATCGAGCTAATGACCATTCCGACGAATAGCGCTGTCAAGAAGTCAACTACTGAAGGTTGACGTATCAATGATGTTCTACGCGGACAACGCGCGACCGGGTGGACTCGGGGAAACTGCTAGGCAACTCGCAGGGTTTTCGCTACTGTTCACTCTGTTCACTCAGTGCCGACAGGACAGGTAGGGTGATGACAGAGCGGCAAGACGACTCCTTGGGTACGCCTAATCCGATTGTTCATAACGAGGTATCCGGACTAGTCGGTGGTCACCTGGTACAAGCTCACACGATATTCGGCGGCATCCACTTAAATGGAGATTCTCAATCCGAACTAAGACCACAGCAGTTGCCGCCAGCCCTTCGGATATTCGTTGGCCGCAAGCAGGAACTTGCCCGACTCGATGCCGCGCTTGACGAATCTAGAATTTCCGCTGCAATCTTCATAATCGATGGCACTGGCGGCATAGGGAAAACCAGTTTAGCCATCTATTGGGCTCAGCAACATATTGACCGATTTCCGGATGGTCAGCTGTACGTCAACATGCGCGGGTTTGACCCATCTAACCCTCCGATGCAACCCGATGCCGCGCTGCGAGGATTTCTCAGCGGTCTAGGGGTTGAGCCTACCTTGATTCCCAGTGATATTGATACTCAAACTGCACTTTATCGAAGCCTAGTTGCGAACAAGCGAATGTTAGTTGTAATCGACAACGCACTTGACCTGAGTCAGGTCGATCCGCTTCTCCCAGGATCTGCATCCTGTCTGGCAATTGTGACCAGCCGGAATCGCCTGACGGGCCTTGCAATGCGCGGCGCATACCCAATCAATCTTGATTTTCTTAATCAAGCGGAAGCTCGAGAATTAATGCAAGAGCATCTCGAGGCTAGCCGGATGGCAGCTGAATCCGACGCCGTAAACGAAATTTTAGACTATTGCGCAGGTTTGCCAATGGCTATTTCCATTATGGCTGCCCGTGCTGCGGTTAGCGCAAAGCTGCCCCTGTTTGCGTTGGCAGAGGAACTGCGAAACGAATCAGGTCGTCTGGATGGCCTTGATGGAGGCGACCTGTCAACTAGCTTACGAACAGTTTTCTCTTGCTCATACCAAGATCTCTCTGAGGATGTGGCTTTTACGTTCAGGCTACTTGGGCTGGCACCCGGGCCGGAGATCAGCTTGGCTGCGGTAGCCGAACTGAACGCTGAGTCCGTCACTCGAACACGAATTCTTCTACGCACATTGGAGACCGCGCACCTGCTTCAACAACCCTCGCCCGAGCGGTATCGTTTACATGATCTCATTCGGCTACATATAAGTGAACTAGCCAGCCAGAAAGAGCCGTTAGAGTCACAGGAGGCAGCTCTGCGGCGTCTCGTTTGTTACTACCTAAGCAAGTCGAGCGCCGGGGCTGCACTGATTGACCCTGCCCGCCAGGCAGTTGACATTTCTGTATCGGCAGAAGAAACCGACGGGCGAGTTTTCCGCAGCCTTGCCGAAGCACTAATTTGGTTCGATGTCGAGTACCCTTGCCTGATAGCCGCACAGAAACTTGCGGAATCGCGAGACTGGAACTTGGAAGCGATACAGTTCACCCAAGCCTTAGCTCCTTTCCAATATAGGAGAGATCTCGTCAATGATCGCCATTCTGTTCGCGAAGTTGCACTTAGGGCAGCCCAAAAACTCAATGATCAAGCGATTTTGATCAAGGCGCATCGAAATTTCGGTCAATCCTGCTCCGAGATGGGGGCACATCAGGAGGCGCTGGAGCATCTAGATTCGGCACTTGCTCTCGCCGAGCAGTACGGTGATATCCGAGACATAGCATTCACGCACAACGTTCTTGCGCTGACATGGTCTGCCCAGGACGACCACAAACAGGCGCTGGCACATGTCACCGAGGCGTTGCAACTATTTCGGAAGCTTGGCGAAATAGTATGGGAAGGGGATGCGTTAAACTCAATAGGATGGCATCATGCACATCTCGGAAATTTCAAACTGGCTCGACAGTTTTGCGAACAGTCGCTAGCTATTGATCGCCAGCTTCGCGACGAGCTTGGTGAAGCGGTGACATTGAAGACACTGGGATACATCGCTCGCCGCAACCAGTGTCACAACGAAGCGCTCGATCATTATGGCCGAATTCTAACTCTAAGCCGTCAGCTGGACTCCGCCGTCATGGAAGCTGAGGCTCTAGATTGCATCGGGCAGTGTCATGCAGACCTTGGTCGCGCTGTCGAGGCATGCAAAATTTTGAGTCAAGCTCGCGATCTTTACCGCAAAATAGGCCGAGATTCTGAGGCGAACAGGACGCAAGACAGCATCAATTCTATTAATGGACCCTTAGGTGATTGAACTTTGAGGTAGATAAACGGCTGCCGCAATATTAATATCGGACGATATGCAGCACTTCGCAACTGGCGTTATTCAGAGATTAAGGCACGCGGTGCAATCGATACAAAACCTTCTAGTGCTACTCCTGGAAGACTTCGTAGCTGCGGCATCGCATCAAACTTAAACTCACTATTTTGCGCATGCGCGTCAGTTGATCACACGCATCAAGCCTCAGTAAACCAACCCAACTATTCAGGTATGATCATGGGCAAGAAGCGATGCCACGCGTCGGCTGACACTACAAGGCAGCCCGCGTCGCGGTTCTTGCTGTCCCGAACAGCGACCCAGTTTGGGGTCACGGCCACTTCGACGCAGCGCCGACCATCGTGACACCGGCTGGACCTTCGGAATTCAAGTGACGAGGGATCGAAGGTGCTCATGGGATTCCTCCTCTGAAGCATCGACCTACGGAGCAATTGTCCACCTTCGCACTCCGTGATCGCAATATCCGGCTCAGCGGACGACCTGCCTGCTGGATGCGACGATGCGTGTCGATCACCACCACGCGGTGGACCAATGTGCAGTGAGCAATGCGGCGGCCGACGGCGCACCCGAGCGGAACGCGGCAGTCAGCGCCTGGCCGGGCGGAATAGGCATCCAGTCGGCGCGCACCAGGTAGGGGCGGTAGCCGGGCATGCCGTCCAGGCTCACGCTGCGGCGGTGCGGGTGGGTGTCGATTACCAGGCGCTGGCTCGCGCCGAGGTCGGCGGCCAGGCGGAGGCCGCGGCCGGTGGCCGGGTCGGTGATTTCCGGGGAGGCCACGGGCCCGGTGATGGTCCAGCGGGGCCAGCTCGGTGCGGTGCCTGAGTTGGTCATGGTCAGGGTGCCGGTGCTGGCCGGCTTGCCCCAGTTCAGTCCGGTGTTGTCCCAGTCCAGGCCGCCGTCCGCGGCGGTCCAGTCCAGGCCGGTGCCCTCCAGTGGCAGCCCGGTGGAGGCAGTGAAGGGCTCGGGCGCGTAGCGCACGGGGTCGGGTGCGGCCAGCTGGATGGAGAAGGCGGTGAGCTGCCGGCGCGGGGTGAGCAACACCGGCCCGTCCAGCTCGACCTGGCGCACGGTGTCGTCGCCGCTGGTGGTGTCGTTGTGCCGCAACACATACAGCCGGTGCGGGTCGGCGCACAGGGCGGCGATCCGGTTCTCCGCGGCCAGCCGGGTGGCGGGGCTTGCTGCCCACAGCCACCCGGACAGGGTGATGACCGCGGCTTGGCGGAAGGTCGGGGACCGGTAGGTGCCGTGCTGCTGCGGTCGTTCGTCGCGGCCGGTGCGGGCGGCAGCGGAGCCGGACCAGCCGGTGGCCTCCTCCACCACGATCTCCGCGCCCTGGTTGAGCACGGGGTCACCGTTGAACACCACCCCGTCCAGGTGCCAGGTCTCTGGCAGGGGCAGGCCGGTCGGGAAGCTCACACGTACCTCCCTTGGAAGGCCAGGCGGCGCGCGACCGCGGCGGCGATCGACTCTTCGGACTGACCGGCCTGCGGGTAGACGTTGATCGTCACCGCACCTGGCTGGGCACCGGCATCCCCGGGGCCGCCCTGGGCGGGTTCCCACGCGGGCGGGACCGGGGTGGCGGCCTCGGCCAGGTCGGTGGCGGCCTTGAGCGCCAAGGGAATCCCGGCGGTCAACCCGTCTGCGAAGCCTTCGGCACTGAACCGTCCGAGCTGGGCGAAAACCTTGCTGGGACTGGAGATCCCCAGTGCTTCCTTGATCGCGTTGACGGCTCGGTGGGCGAGGTCGCGGACCTTGTCGTAGAGCTGGCGGGCCCGGTCGGAGACGCCGTTGATCATGCCCTGGATGAGGTCCCGGCCGGCGTCGATCAGGTAGCGGGCCGCGTCGCCGAGCGCCCGCTTGATCTTGCCCGGCAGGTCGTAGAAGAGCTGGCCGACCTCCTCGATCCTCCGCCACACGCCACGAGCCCAGTCCGCCACCGCCGCACCGGCGTCCCCCACCGCGCTGGCCACCGAGCCAGCGAGGCTGCGCAGACCATCCTCAACGTCTAGGACCACGTCGATAAGCCCGCCGAGGAACCGGGTCAGGAACTCGATCGCGCCCGAGGCGATGCTCAGCGCGTCGGCAAGCAGGGGCAGACGCTCGTTAGCCGCAGTGGCTAGGTAGGTGATCAGCCTGGTCAGGGGCACGATCAGCGGATCGAGCGCGTCCAGGCATTCCAGCAGGCCGTCCACGACCGGCGTCCAGTCGATGGAGGCCAGGGCGTCGGCCAGGGCGGTCAGGATCGCGCCTGCCAGCTCGGCCAGTTTGGGCAGCAGCGGGGCCAAGGCGGCGAGCAGGTTGGACAGCGCCCTGCCGAGTGGTTCGAGCGCGGGCTGAAGCGCGGCAAAGGATTCCCGCAGGGCGTCCAGCAGTGCCTTGGGGCCGCCGCCGTTGAGCAGCGCGGTGACGAACTCGCCGATGGCGGGAACCACAACGGTGCCGATGATCTTGGCTGCTTCCAGCAGGACCGGCAGCAGCGCCTTGGCGACGTTGGCCAGGGTCTCGAAGACCGCCCGGAGCATGTCCTGGCCCTCGGCGCTGCGCAGGAACTCCTCGATCTTGCCGGTGAGCTGGGCAATGATCTGGAGCAGGCCGCCGCCGGTCTGCTGGCCGGCGCGCAGGATCGCGGTAATCGAGCCGATGACGTTGCCCAGGATGTCCTTGAGCGTGTCCAGGGTGGCCAGGGCCGTGCTGATCCACTCGTGGAGCTTGCCGGATTCCCGTGCCTTGGCAACGAAATCGCCGAACTTCTGCGCTGCTGCGGCCGCGCCGGCGGCCAGGTCGGGCAGGAAGCCGCTGGCGACCACGGCGATGTCGCGGAAAGCCGACAGCAGCGGCCGGATCGCGCCGCCGAGGTTGAACACTGCCGCCTGGGCATTGCTGAACAGGGTGCCCAGGTCGGCGACTGTGCGCTGTTCGGCGGCGAAGGCGGCGACGCTGCGCGCGCCGGTGTTGAGGGCACCGGCGATGTCGACAAGCCCGGTGCGCAGCACCGGCAGGTAGGTGGTGCCCAGGCTGCGGATCTGCTCGGCCAGCCCGCGGAAGAGGGTCTGCTGGACATCCAGTTGCAGCGAGCGGTAGGCCGGGGCCAGCTCGCGCACTGCCAGCGCGGCCGACCTTGCCGAGGGTGCCAGTTTGGCGATCGCTTCGTTGAACTTCTCCGCGTCGCCCAGGTTGGACATCGCCTCGCCGAAGCCCTTGAGTCCCAAGGACAACGCTGCGAAGGCGGCCCCGGCCACGGCCAGCCCTGCGGGCAGCAGGGCGACCGCGCCGGCGGCGCTGGATGCCGCCGCGGCCAGCCCGAGCAACAGCCCGGCGACCGCGCCGATCCCGGCCCCGGCCGCGCCGAGCTGGGTCAGTGACAGCACCGCCTTGCCGAGCGCTCCGGCGGCTGCGGCCATGCGGCCGTTGTCGAGGTCGACCCGCAGCCGCACTACGGCGGCGGTGGCCAGGCGGCGGGTCATGCTGGCCACCTGCAGGAGCAGTCGGCCACTGGTGCTCTGCTCCAGTTCGGCGCGGACCTGGATGGCGCGCTGCGCCAGGGACAGTCGCTGGATGCGCTCGCGCAGCTGTTCGCGCAGCCGGGTCCACTCCGTGGGCGGGACGGTGGCTGACACCGGCACGGGCGGGGCGGTGCGGGCGAGCTTGCGGGTCAGGCCCAGGAGCTCAGCGGTGGCGTGCTGGCCGTTGAGGGCGGCGGCCAGCTCCACCTTGGTGGAGCGCTGGGCCACCGCGGCGGCCCTCTGTACCTGCGTGACCAGGCGGTCGGTGTCGATGACCGTGGGCAGCTCGATGCGCAGCCGCTTCTCGGTGCGGGTCAGGAAGCGCTCCAGCGCGGGGGTGAAGCTGGAGGTGTCGGGCAGGACCCGCACGGAGACCCGCGCAACTTCCCGGGCACCAGGACCGGCCATTTCGACCACCTCCGCCCGGTCTCAGCAGGTGGGCGTGGGGTGCTTCAGCGGCCGGTGGGACCGCGGTGCCCGGTGACCAGCCGCGAGATCAGCGCTGCGGCTCCGCCTGGGCGGCGGGCCTGGGGGCGCGGAATCGGCGTCGGGCGCTTGCCGCGCCCGCCCGCGCGCTGCCAGTTCGCCAGCTGTGCGGCGTCGGTGATCGCGGCCAGCAGGTAGCGCTCGGTGGTCCAGCCACGGTGTGCCATTCCGCCACGCAGGGAGGCCACCAGGGCGCACTCCTCGGGCAGCTGCTCGGCCAGGGCGAGCACCCGGCGCGGGGACAGGGCGGACTCGACATGCAGCACGTCGGCTAGGTCCAGGCCGTAGAAGCGCAACAGGTCGGCCGCCAGTGCCGCGCCGTGGTCCCCGATCAGGTGGCCGAGCGCGATGCTTCCCCCGGCTGGGTGCGCTCCGCCCATTCCTGGAACAGCACGGTAGTCAGCGCGTCGCTGTCCTCCTCGCCATCGAGCATGGTCAGCAGGCGCTCGGGGTGGTCGGCGCTCTCGGCGAGTACCTGGCGCATGACCTCCAGGGCCTCGTTGGTACCGGGGTTGCCGTCATCCAGCGAGGTCAGCAGGGCCTCCACACGGTCGCGCTGATGCTTGGGCAGGCGGATGACCGCGCGCAGGATGACCTCCCCGCTGGGGCAGGTGATGGAGAAGTTGGCGAAGCGCCGGTCCAGCTGCGCTCGCATGTCCTCAAGGGTCCAGCTGGTCATGGCCGCCTTTCTGTTGCGGTGTCAGGGGAATCAGCCGTCGCAGCAGGTCAGTTCCCTGCTGGCGGGGTGGTGCCCACGGTGTCGGCGAAGGTGCGTTCGGAGGGCTGGCCGGAGAGCTGGAGCTTGGTGAAGCGCAGCGGGTAGCGCAGGAAGTCGTCCGCGGCCGCGCCGATGCCGCCTGCCCGGCGGGCGGAGGCGCGGGGCCACCACAGCCCGGCGCGCTTGGCGCCGTCGAGAAAGACCAGCAACAGCGCCTTCTCGGTGGTGCCGAAGGCGGCCGGGGCATCGAACTGGCCGGGCTTGGAGGCATCTCCGCCGCCGTAGAACAAGGTCAGGGTCTCGTTGGTGAGCTGGATGGAGTGCACGGTGAGGAAGTCCACGGTGGCCTCCACGATCTCGCGCAGGTTGGCGACCTGGCGGGAACCCTTGGTCTCGGAGTCACCGCCGTCGCTGCCGAACTCGATGTCCTCCTCCAGGCTGGTGTGCCCGAGGTCGTCCCACCCGGTCGGGGCGGTTTCCGGGGCGGCTTTGACCATGGCCAGGGTCGGGGCGGTGGTGCCCACGGGCGCGGTGAAGACATGCATGCGCGCGGGCAGGAAGACCGCAGCGTCGTTGAGAGGCAAGGAAATCCTTCGTGCGGATGGGTCAGGGGCGGGGCGGGCGGATGCCCAAGGTGTAGGTGGCCAGGTAGCGGTGCAGCTGGTCGGGCTGGTCGCGGGTGCGCACCTCGGACGGGCCGGAGACCTCGGCGTAGGAGGCGATGTGTCCCTGCGGGCGCTCGGCCTGGGTGCGATATGCCGCCCACAGGGCGGTGCGGGCGGACTGGGCCAGCTCGGCGGCCGCGGTGCGCTGCTGCGCCCAGCACTCCACCGACACCGCGGCCTGGTCCAGCCACAGCGGGTGGGTGGCCGCGCCGCCGGTGCGGTGCACCCACACCAGCGGCAGGCGGCGCACCTCCGGGGCGGGGATGAGCGTGACCACCTGCACGCCGGGCAGCTGTTCGCGCAGCAGGCCGATCAGCAGCTTCTCCGCAGACGGCACTGAGGGGATCAACGAACCTCCGATCACCTTGCGGCACAAGGGTTAGAGGCCCGCTGCGCGGCCCAGGATGTTCAGGCCCGGGACGTGCTTGCCGTCGCGGTCGACGTGCCCGAGTTCGATGGCCGAGGCCGCCTCGTCCACCAGGTCCACGGTGGTGTCGGTGCGGCGGCGGGTGACGGTGATCGTGGCGTCTCCGTCATGGCGGTGCTCGGCGAGCAGGGCGCGGGCGCGCTCGGCGATGGTCTTGGCCTCGGTGTTGACCGCGCCGGTGACCCCGCGCAGGTGGGCGATGATGTGGGCGGTCTTGGGGTGGGCCCAGGGCATGCTCAGCCTGCCTTTTTCAGGGTGGCGCGGACGTGGCGCAGGTGCGCCGGGCCGGTGGTCAGCAGGGGGTCGCCATCGATCTCGAAGCGCTGACCGCGCCACTCCGCCGCGCCCCAGGGGGACAGGGGCGCGGCGCGGGCGAGGACGCGGTAGCGGACGGCGGCGCGCTGCCCGGTCTGGGGCAGTTCGGTGGCATCGAGTGGGAAGACGTGACAGCCGGGGACGGTGACCGGGTGGTCCCAGTCCGGCACGCGCACCGGGTTGCCCTCGCCGTCGATGGTGGTCAGCGCCAGGTAGACGGTGACGGTTTCCGGGCCGGCATCGAGCAGGCTCACCCCGCAGTCCGCTCCCCCTGCGCGGGCTTGTCGATCCAGTGCAGCCAGGTGGCTCCGCCGTTGCCGCGCAAGGCCATCGGGTCGGCCAGGGACTTCCACACCACGGTGGAGGGGTGAGGGCCGCGCCAGTGCACGACCACGGTGCCGTCCGGGAACAGCACGCCATCGGCGACGTAGCCGCCTGTGGGCAGGCCGGTGAGGTCGCGGTGGTGGCTGAGGGAGAAACGCCGTGGCAATGCCGTTGCGGGCAAAGAGAAACCGTCCTTTCGCGGAGGTCAGTGGGTGTGGTCGCCGAACCAGTGTCCGCGGCGGCGGTGGCCGGGGTGGCGGACAGGACGGGGCAGGGCCTCATCGGTGGTGGGCACGCTGCGGGCGGGGGTGTGCAGGCCGAGCAGGACCCGCTCGGCGCGGCCGAGCATGAGCCGTCCGCCGGAGACGGCGGAGTCGAGGGTGTAGGAGTACTCCCCGACCTGTTCGGAGCGGTATCCGGCGGGGTTGCGCAGCACGCGCAGGGTCATGGTGATCACCACCAGGCGGACGGCCTCGCGGCGGGTCCGCCTGGCGGTGATGCGTGCGGGCAGGCTGGGAACCGTTGCCAGCAAAGCGGTTTCCACGTCCTCGATCAGCGCGGGCAGCCGGTTGCGCTGCTCCGGGGTCAGCGGCTGCTCGTAGCGATCGATGACGTCGGTGACGGTGGCGTACTCGCCCACGGGCTACCGGGTGCGCGGCCGGGTGGCGCGGTTCCCGCCCGCCGTAGCGGTCCTGGGGGCGGGCGTGCCGGGCTGTGCTTCGTCGGTGCTGGGGGTTTCGGTCCAGCCCAGGGCGCGCAGCACGCGCGCGCCCTGGGCGTCGGTGGGCACGGTGTCCGTGCCGTCCGGGGAGGTCATGGTGATCACGCGGGTTCCCGTTCGGGTGGAGGGGCCGGCCGCCCCGCACGCGGTCAGGGGAGGACGCGGGGGCGGCCGGCGGGAGGGTGGTCAGGGGGTGGCGGGCTTGGGGGCGAGCACGCCGAAGGGGAACCGCGCGGCGGCGTTGGGCTGGGTGCGGGTGACCGGGTTGGCGATGGCGAACCCGACCCGCATCACCACGCGCAGGGCCTTGCTGTCCTGCTGCATCAGGTTGATGATCACCTTGCCGGTCTCATCCGAGATCACGCCTTCGCTGAACATCGTGAAGGTGATGTCCTGGCGGGGGGCGATGAGCGCCTTGGTCCAGTCCCCGGCGATCAGCTCGGCGGCGGTGGGCACCCAGGAGCCGTTGGTGACCTCATTCAGCGGGTAGCCGTAGAGGGTGGCGGGCTGGGTCTGGCTCAGCGCCGGGTGGTAAATCGGCACGCCCTGGGCAGAGCGCAACCCGGTCAGCCGCCAGTTCAGCCCCGGGCGGGCACCGAAGCCGTTGACGGCGAACCCGTCGACGGAGATGGCCTCGCCGAGCGCGGCGATGTCCTGGGCGAGGTCGACGCCGGTGCCGGCGGTGACCACGTTGCCGGCGGCGACCGCGCCGGGAACCAGGGCGGTGGGCCAGCTGGCGGGCTTGTCGATGCCGAAGATCCCGGCCTGGTCAATCTTGCGGCCGATGGCCTCGGTCAGCAGGGGCCGGATCTCGTCCCACAGCGGCACGTCGGCGTCGTCGAAGTAGGCATCGGGGATCACGACCAGGGCGGCCAGCTCCTCGGCCACCATGATCAGGTTGGCCCACTCGGCCTTGGTGGTCTGCTTCAGCCCGGTATCGCCGTTGACCCAGTACGCGTCCGGCAGGGCGGAGAGCACGGGCTGGCGGGACTTCTTGCGGGACATCCGGCCCCGGCGGGCGCGGGCCATGAGCACCGACTGCTGTGGCAGTTCGGCGATGATCTGGTTGCTGACCTCCTCGGGCACCAGGGGGTCATCGGGGTTGGTGCGGTTGATGATGTCGGCGTAGCCGGACAGTGCGGGCCTCCGGTGAGGTGGGCAGCATCGAGCACCGCACTCCGCGGGCCTGTCGCTGCAAGGGGAATGCGGGGCGCGGGGGTGGTGCGCGGGGTGTTAGCGGCGGCGGGCCTGCTGGCGCAGCCAGTCATCCACCGTGGGCGCGGGCGCGCTGCCGTGGGCGCCCTGGTCCGGGTCGGCCGTGGTGCGCATCAGCGGGCGGGTGAGTGCGTCGGCCAGCTCGGTGATCGCTGCCTCATCGGGCGCGCCGTCGGCCAGCAGCCGCGCCGGATCGACGCGGGAGAGCAGCGCGGCGGCCTCGGCTTCGCCGATCCCGGCGCGCGCCAGTCGGGTGTGCACGCGTTCCACCGCCAGCTCCCCGGCCGCGCCCGCGGACTCCGCGGGAGCAGGCTGCGTGGCGGGCTGGGTGGTGCGGAGCTGGTCGAGGGCGGAGCGCAGCTCGGCCAGCTGCCCCGCCACGTCCAGGGGCGCGGCGGCCTTGGTGGCTGCGGCAGGCGCGTCGGGTGCGGCCTGGGTGGTGGGCGCGGCCGGGGGCTGTTCGGTGCCGGTCTCGTCCGGCTCGGGGGTCAGGGTCTGGCTCACGCGGCGGGGATCTCCTTGGTGATGTCGGCGCGGGTGGTGAAGCGGTCGCGGGGCCGGACCAGCAGCGTGCCCAGTTCGCCGTGTTCGGCGGTGGAGGCCACCAGGAGCTGGCGGTAGTCCACGGTGCGGCCGCCGGGGTCGGCGCGGCCGGTCAGCTCGGCCACCGCGGCATGCAGGCGCTTGGTCCTCGCGGCGTCCAGGACGTGGCCGGGGTCGCGGCCATAGATCGGCTGGACCCGGCAGTCACAGCCGGGGTGCACGGGGGTGAGGTCTTCGACGCGGTAGCGCTGGGTGGAGGCCAGCACGCACAGCGCGCAGGACTCCTCACCGACCAGCTCCCGGCGCCAGAACCGCGGCCGCGCCGGGGCGGGCAGGCCGGTCAGGGCGGCCCGGTTGGCGCGGGAGTGGGTCTGCTGAAGATCGGCCTCGGCGATCTGCACCAGCCGGGCCCGGCCGTGCTCGACCGCTTCGGGCAGCGGCTTGTCCTGCGCGAGGGCGGCGTAGACGGTGGTGAAGGGGCGGCGGTAGACCTCACGATCGGAGATCCCCTCGCGCAGGTCCACCAGGTCGTGCTCGGTCAGCACCGGAACCGGAACTGGCGCGCGGAGGGCGCGGGCGGCCTCGTGGGCCAGGTGGGCGGCCACCAGCTGCCCCAGCGTGGCCTGGCCGGCGCGCACCAGCGGCACCGCTTGGGCGGTGAAACGGTCGGCGTCGGCCTGCCGCCAAGAGCCCAGCCCGGTGAACAGCTCGGCCAGCGCCTCCAGCAGGCGGCGGGTCAGGCTCCGGCGCGCGGCGGTGAACTGGGTCCCGTTCACCGGACTGGCCCGGAGCTCGGGGCCTCGGGGGCCGTCTCCGCCGGGCTGGGAGCGGACGGGGCGGGCGGGGTGAGTGGGGTGGACAGGCTGGTGCGCAAGGCGTCGGCGGCCAGCTCGGTGCGCAGCCGGTCGATCTGCTGCGGGGTGTCGCCGATGCGTTCGGCCACCACGGGCAGCGGATACCCGGCGGAGCGGAGCTTGACGGCGTAGTCGGCGACCTGGGCGGGGTTGAGCGCTTCGGGGCGGGCCCAGACGATCTCCGCGGCGGACAGTTCGCGGTCGATCCCGGCGGCCTGGGCGCACAGCTCCAGGACTTCCTCCCAGTCCTCGCCCCAGCGGGTCATGCGCGCCTGGCACTTGGCCACGTGCCCGGCGTCCAGGGCGGTGATGGTGTCGGCGGAGATGTTCACCAACCCGAGCGGCAGGTAGTAGATCGGGGTCATGGTCACTGCGGCGAAGGCGTGCATGTCGGCCTCGCAGCCGCGCAGCAGGCCGGAGGTGTCGGACTGGGCGAAGTCGCCCAGTCTGGTCTCCGGCTGGCCGGGCGCGGGCGGGGCGACGGTCCACACCTGGTCGATGCCGACGTTGAACGGCGAGATCGGCAGCCCGGTCACCGGGTCTTCCTCCAGGTCCAGGTTCAGCGCGTAGCGCTGCCGGAACGCGCCGTTGCGGTCGGAGGTCAACCGGTTGAGCACGGTGAGGTTGAGCCGGTCCTGGATGTCGATCGCCCCGGTGAACTCCGCGGTCGGCGGGTCGTTCTCATCGGCGTTGGCGAACTCCACCACCGGCACCATCTCCGGGGAGGGCGCGGGGTCGGCGCGGTCCTGCCACGCCGCTGGGGTGAAGGCCAACTGTTCGAGGGTGCCGGCTTCCCGGTGCTCGGCGCGGCTGACCCAGTGGAAGCGGCGGCCCGGCAGGTACAGGGTGGCCAGCCACCGCCGGGACCAGCGGTCGTGCCACAGGCGCAGCGCGGCCAGCCGCACCCGGGCATCGGCCGGATCGGTGGCCACGATCATGGTGTCCGGGCGTTCGATGCTGACCCGGGTCCCGCCTGGGCGGCGCGGGTCGGGGCCGACGACGACGTAGGCCGCGCCGACGGAGAGGGCGCGGCGGTAGACCGCGGACTGCCGCCCGTCCAGGCGGGCGGCCTGCCAGAGCTGCCACACGGCGCTGTCGGAGCCGCCGGTGGGTGTGCCGTCGCGGTAGCCGATGACCTGCATGCGGTGCACCATCGACTCCACCGCCAGCCCGCACAGGTTGGTGCGCGCCTTGGCCTGGAAGACCCGGAAGGCTTCCCGGTGCTGGTTGGGTCCGGCGGGCAGGTCGTGGTCGCCTTCGTGGTAGCGCCGCCACCGCTCGACCAGTGGGCGCCGCTGACGGAGCCGTTCTCCCAGCTCACTGAACCAGCCCCAGATGGACAGCTCCCCCGTCACTGCGCCTCACCTCCTCAAAGATCGGCTTGGCGGCACCTGCCCGCTAACGTTGCGCACCTCTGCCGCGATGCCGTGGGTATCCGAAGGAGGCCGCCATGGACTGGCTTCGCGATCTCATCGCTGGTGTTGGTGGCCTGGTGGTCCTCTTCGCCGCAGCGCCCGTCATCCCGATCGTGCTGTTCGGGATCTGGGCGTGGCATCGGCAGAAGTCCCGTGAGGAGCGCGCCCGCGCCTTCTTCTGGCGCTACCTCGGTAGCGAGGCCGGGTACTCCTGGGATGCGGCTGACTTCATCATGCTCAGGATCGGAAGGTCCCATCGCTGGCAGGAGTTTCGGCTGGAGAAGGATCCCCAGGCGGTGTTCCCGCGCTACCGCGATGACCTGCTGAAGTTCATCAAACAGCAGGTCCAGCTACCGGCCGAGTGGCGGCTGAAGGACAGCGACCAGACAAGCCATCCACGTGACTAGCGCTCCTCGGCCAACATTGGGATCGGGGCCGCTGTCGACACGCCACGGATCAAGCTGATCAGAGGTGTTCGCGGATCACCACGAGCGCGGTGGCGTTGTCGGCCTTCTTGCCGGCGGCGGCCACCGCGTCGGCGACCAGGCGGTCAGCGCAGGTCTGTGGGTTGCTGGCGAACTCGGTGAGCAGGGCAGTGATGTGCTGGTGGGACAACACTTTCCCGATGCCGTCCGAGCACAGCAGCAGCGCGGTGAAGTCGTCGCTGGTGTCCGCCGAGCCGTGGCCGTCGCGGTGCGCGGTGCCCACGGTGGTGGTCACGATGTGGTCGAACTCCTCCGCCTCGGCGACCTGGCCCTGCTGGCCGCTTTCGCGCATCCGCTGCCCCACGGTGTGGTCGGCGGTCAGCAGGGCCAGCTCGGTGCCGTCGAAGCGGTAGCACCGGGCATCGCCGGTCCAGGCGATCCCGATCCGGCCGCCGGGCTCGCGGGCGGCCACGACCATCACGCAGTTGTTCTCCGGCCACTCCGCCACCGGGTCGGCCAGCGCGGTGGCCGCGGCGAGCAGCCCGGCCTGGGCTCCCTCGCGGGCACCGGCGGCGGTGGCGACCTTGGCCGCGTGCTGGGCTGCGGCGGCCACCGCGGTGCGGTCGCCGATCCCGTCGGCCACCGCCCAGCACCCCCGGCCGGTGGCCGAGTCGCTGGTGAAGTCGAAGGCGTCGGCGTTGCGCCGCCGGCCACCGATGTGGGTGGCGGCTCCGAGAAGCACGCGCAGCGAAGGACCGGGCACGGACATGCGGGATCTCCCTTGGCAGGCAACGAGTATCGGTGATGCGGAGAGGTCAGAACCCTCGGGCGCGGCGGCGTTTGCGTACCTGGGCCAGGCCCTTGGCCACGGCCTCCGAGCGCGCGCCGTAGGCCAGGATCGCGGCGGTGGCGGCGTCGATCTTGCGGGCGCTGAGCGGGTTCTCCTTGGCGATCTCGATCCCGGAGGGGCCGAGTCGGCGGCGGGCGTTGATCAGGTGCCGCAGCAGCGGCTCGGAGGCGGCGTCCAGGGTGATCTCGCGGCCGGTGATCGCGGTGTGCAGGCGCTCGGTGGCGCGGGCGATCAACGTGGAGCGGCCCCCAGTCATCCACCACTCGATCGGCTCGGACGCCTTCGCGCGCACCAACAGCCGGGGGCCGTACTCCGCGGTCCAGTCATCCACCGAGGACTCCCACTTGGCGGGGTCGGCGAAGAACCCGACGACGGTGAAGTGCTCGAACGCCTCCGCGACCGCGCGCCGGACCTCGCTGCGCGGGACGCTCCAGCTCTCCCCGGCCTTCCCGGCAGGCTGTTCCCAGCAGGCCAGGCCACCGGAGTACGGGATGAGGAACAGGTGCCCGTCGCGCACCCGGCACCCCACCAGCGCCGTGGCGTCGGTGACGCCCTTGGCGCGCTTGCGGGAGCCGTCGAACCCCAAGGTGATCATCTCGCCCCGGTCGACGGCGACGCCGGGAACGGTGATGCGCTCGACTTCCTGGCGGGAGACCCACGAGGTGGAGGAAGCGACGATTTGGTTGAGGTAGAACCGGCGGGCCTGATCCGGCGGGGTGGACGGGTCGTAGACCTCCTCCACCACCCGGTCGATGTCCACCCAGGTGGAGTCGCCGTAGGCCGCACGTAGCCCGCTGCGCAGCGACTTCTCCTCAGCCAGCTCGACATCGGCGGGCGCTTCGCGGGCGTCGTAGAGCAGGCCGCGGCGGCGGGCCCGCCCGGATGCCTGGGCCTGGTAGGCGTCCCAGGAGCGTTCAGCCACCGAGTCCTGTCCGGGCTCGTGGGCGTTGGTGGTCTCCAGCATCCGCGCCGAGCCGTCACGGCTCTTGCCCAGGTTGCGCCGGTTCACCTGATCCAGCGCGGTCCCGCCGTTGCTGTCGGTCCAGTGGTGGGACTCGTCCTGGACCACGAACGTCGGCCGCGCGCCTTCGGCTGTGGGGGCGGAGGCAGTGATGGGTTCCAGCCGCCCGCCGTCAGCGGTGAAGATGCGGGACTGCCCGACGTCCAGGCCGTAGTCCTCCACAATCGGGGACTCGGAGACCATGGCCAGCACCACGGACATGGTGTTGACGGTCTGCTTCTCGCTGACCCCGGCCAGCTGCACCCACGCCGCGGCGGCGGGCTTGCCCACGGCCAGGCCGGGCACCCGGTCGTCAAAGTGGCTGGCGCGCACCGGGCCGCAGAGCTCGGCCAGGGCGAGGAAGGCCACGAACGGCGACTTCCCCCAGCCCTTGGCGCGGCGGAGCACGCCACGGTGGAACAGGAACCGCCCGGCACGGTCGACGGCGTACCACCAGAGCAGGAAGCGCACCTGCTCAGCGGTGCAGCGCCAGGGGCCGCCGGCGTCGGGGCCATCGGGCTGGCGGATGTAGTCCGCGGCCCACAGCAGCACGCCCCAACCAAGGGTGCGGTCCGGCAGGCCGGAGGGCAGGGTCAGGACGGCGCGGTTGTGCTCAGCTGTCGCCAAGGATCTTGCGGTACTCCTCCAGCACGGTGACGTTGCCGCCCGCCGCCTCCCCGTCAGCCTGGTCGCGGGGCTCGTCCTCGGCGATCTCCCACCGCAGGCGCAGCAGCGCCAGCGGGCTCAGGCCAAGGCGGTCGGACCACTGGCGGGCTTCGGCCGCGGACTTCAGGTGCCCGGCCTCGGCCGCGACCAGCAGGCGCACGTACAGGGCGGGCTCAACCATCCAGCCCAGCCGTTCCCAAGCCCACGCCTGCGGGGTGGCCCACAGTTGCGCCCACAGCACCAGCTCACGTTCACCGGCACCGGGGTCTTCGGCAGGCGGGAGCGGCCACGGTGGTGGTGCACCAGGTCGTCCGGCGGCAGGGAGCCGGGTCATCGCGATGGTGGCGTTGCGGCGACGACGACGGTTCGGGTGCTTAGGTGGCGGGCCCATTCCAGCCACAAGTCACCTCCGGCTCCTGTGCCTGCTGCTCCGCGTCGAATCGCGCGTGCGTGGATAACTAGTGCTTCTGATTGAAAAACTGCGGAATCAGTAACACTCTCTCGCCGAATCGGTCATCATGCAAATATGCGGAGACTTAGCCCAAGGCGGAGAAGGCGACTAATCCAGGCCATCCTAATTCTAATTGCGACAGCAACTGTCGCCCTGATTTCCCTTTCTCCACTGGCATTTTCTCTGATCGGCGGGAGTTCCGAAAGCTGGGTGCGCCTTGCGAACATCGGACAAGCCTATGGGGCTATTTCCGCACTCCTTTCAGGGGCGGCGCTTATTGCTGTGTCCTACTCGCTCATACTGCAACAGCGAACCAATATGGTGAATCAATGGCAGGCGAATCGTGCTGTACATATGGATTTAATGAAGATGGAAATGGAGGACCCGGTAATCACCGACAACGGCGCAGAATCGGAGGATGCTCGCAACTCGAATCGGTACCACATGCGGCTGAATCTGTGGTACAGCTATTGGCTGATGTGCTGGGAAGTCGGGGACCTTCGCGAAAAATACGCCCAGCGAATGGCGGAAAGGTTTATGCAGAAGGCGGGGCGTCGGGATTTCTGGGGCCTAACAAGAGAGGGTCGAAAAATATCCGCCGAGGATGAATCGACTCTATCTCATCTAAGGTTATGGGAAATCTTCGATAAGGAGTACTCTGTCGCTTCGCTTAAGCATGAATCCTCGAATGAAGCAAAGCTGACGCCCGACGGGGACGGAGCGCAAACTACATCGATATTGCCTATCAGCCAGTCGCAGTGTATCGGGCTAGCGGCAATAGCTCTGTTTGCTGTCGCCTTGGTTCGATGCTTCCAACGAAGGTAAGGACCGGCCAAGAACTCCAGACCCGTACACGCCGTCAGCGCCAGCAACTACCCGGTGCCGGAGGGCCGGGGACGGGAGCCACCCCCACCCCGCGCCGGCGGGTCAGCGCAGGCCGGGATGCGGCGGTGGTGGGCGGCGGGTGCTGACGTACTGGCCGAGTTCGCGACGGGCGGTCGCGCCCTCGGTGCTGCTCTTACGGCGGTGACAGGGCTGGCACACGCCGTGCAGATTGGTCTCGTCGTGGTCGTCTCCGGGGCTGATGTGATCAACCTCGGTGGCCAGTGCGTCCAGGCAGAGGCGGCACACCGGGTCTCGGTGCAGCACCCGGGCGCGGCGAGCGGGCCAGTCCGGCGGCAGGCGCCCACGCCGGTCCGATCCTTCCCAGCTTGGCCTGCCGCCGCTGCCGCGCGGGGCGGCCGTCAAGCGGCGGGCCGGACTCCCGGGGCAGGCAGGCCGGCCGCGCCCAGGAGCTCCGGACTGGCAAGGATGTCCAGCGCGGCGGTCGCCTGCAGGGGAACCACGCCGTTGCCGAGCATGTGCAGCGCCATGGTCCGGCTCATACCGGGGACGTCGGTGACCCAGCCATCGGGCAGGCCCATCAGCCACTCGACCCATCGGGCGTTGGTGCAGACCCGGCCGTTCTTGTTGGAGGCGCGGTAGTCCGGGGGTGGCCTGCCGATGATGGATTCCCATCGGTCAAAGGAATCTTGGAGCGGTCGCCGCCATACAGGTGTTCCATCCTCACCGCGATCCACAGTGGCAGGTAGTCCGGTCGGGCGCGGCGGCTGAACCATCTCTGGACGCTCTCGGCGTCGTTGGAGTTGGAGGCCAGCGGGGTCGGCAGGGTTTCGCCAGGCGAGACCAAAGACGCGGAATCGGCGGTGTGGTGCTCCCACCGCGGAAGCTGGTAGGCCGAGCCATCGGCAGTCATACCCGAGGGCGGCCAGGTCCCCGAGTACGACACCGAACGCTCGCGGGGTAGCTGATCCTCGTGCGGTGTCACGATTTCCCAGGTCGTGCCCGTCCAGCGGGCGAACGGACGCAACGTTGAGGAGTCCTCTCACATTCTCGAAGATGACCAGCTTGGGGCGCAGGATGTCGATCGCTTCGGCCATGCGTGACCACAGGCCGGTGCGGGTGGTGCCGTTGAGGCCGCGCCGGAATCCGGCGGAGGAGACGTCCTGGCAGGGGAAGCCGCCGGCCAGGATGTCCGGGGCTTCGACGGCGTTCCAGTCGATGCCGGTGATGTCGCCGTGGTTGGGCAGGCCGGGATGACGGTGGCCGAGGAGCTTCCGGGTGGCCTTGGTGATGTCGGAGTGCCAGATGGGTTCGGCACCGAACACGGTGCTGATGGCCATGTCCAGGCCGCCGTATCCGGTGAACAGGGAGCCGAGGGTAGGGGTCGTTATCGTCCGCCTCCGCGGGTGTCGGGCGGTTGCGGACGGCGCGCGCCCGCGTGTGCCGGTTGAGGTCAGGGCGGCACGCGGGCCGTGAAGGGCGAGGGTGCTGAGGCGGCCGGGCCAGCCGGGAAATGCAGAGACCCCGACGCCGGGGGGTGGCGTCGGGGTCTCGCGGTTCAGGGGGCGTTGGCACAGAACTCCAACGTGACCCGAGGTTAGTTGCAGCCAGCCTATTTGTCTAGGTAAATAACCGTGACCGGGGTCACTTTCTCATGCTGGCGATGGCGTCGGCGATGGAGTACAGGGTGCGGCGGCCGGTGTGGGTCACGATGGTCTTGCGGCGCCAGCGCTGCCGGTGCGCCCGGCTGCGCACCGAGGTGGCGGTGATGCCCAGCTTGGTCGCCAGCGCCTCGGCGTCGACCGCCGGTTCCCCGTCGCGCAGGGCCAGGTCTGGCGCGCTCACCGGTTCCACCCGCGCGGCTTGCCTGTGGCGGCGGCCGACTTGCGGGCCGCGGTCTTCGGGGCCGGTCGTTCCTCGTTGACCTGGTAGCCCTGCGCCTTGAGGATTGGGTAGATGTTGGAGCGGTCCACGCCCACGTGCTTGGCGATGTGCACGATGTCGGCGCTGGCGAGCTTGGCGGCCAGGATGCGCCGGTTCCGCTCCGCGATCAGCTTCTCCCCGGCCTCCTTGTGCCGTTTCAGCTGCTCGCGGATGTCATCGAGAGCATCCATCTCCGCCTTCGGCTGCGGCTGAACCTGCCGGCTCATCTGCGTCACTCCTTGTCCTGGCCACCCTGGGTAGCCGCCCTGGGCAGCCTGCGCGCTGCTAACCTGGATGCCTCGGTTTGCCCCGGATCGCCGGTTCGTCGGTCCGCGTGGCGCGCCGGGCACGGACCCCGGCCCGGTCCCACGGGCGCGGGGTCCACCTCTGTCATTGTGTAGTGTTGCGCGACAGTGCCGCAAGTGGAACGAACGGCGGCGGGGCGGCCGTTCGGCCGCCCCGCCTTCGATCAGCTGCCGAATGGCCTGCTGGTGATCAGCAGGCTGGCACCGCGCCGGTTCTCCAGCTCCACTCGCATGATGAACCGCACGTCGCTGGGGTCATGCAGGTTGGCCCAGTTGTAGGCGCCCATGACCGCGAGCACCCTGGCATTGAGCAGGCGAGCCGCGGTGGTGAGCCGCAGCCGCTCGTCCCAGATGTCGGAGTCGTTGAAGCCGCTAAGCAGCACGGTGATCCGGTCCTTGACCGCCATGACGTCGGTCTGGATCACCCCGTTGACCACCTTGCGCAGGTCCATCTCGATCGCGTAGGCGATCTCCTTGAGGTTGAGCCACGCGGTCTGTTCCGCGTACTGGCCGTAGATGCGCATGCGTATCCGTTTCACTGGTTCGTTGACCCCACGCCGGGTGGTCCCACACCCGGCACGGGCGCTCCGATCGGAACACCTCCATTATGTTGTGTAGCACCACACTGTCGCAAGTAGACTAGCGATGACCTGGGCCACGTTCTTTCGAACGCAGAGCGGGGCGGCCCCGAAGGACCGCCCCGCAGGTCAAGCCGGCGTCAGCGCTGCCACTCGTGCGCGTAGTACGCGTCATCTGGGCTTATCGCCGTGCCGTGGTACCGGTGCAGCAGCTCACCATCGGGTCCCAGGATGTCGACGACGGCGTAGAAGTGGTAGTGCTTGCCGTGCAACGGGATGTGGTGAATCCGGTTGAATGAGGCCAGCGTCGCGTAGAAGTGCTCCGCGTGCTTCTTGGCCTTCTCAGCGAACCGGCACCGCGTGGCGACGGTGATGACATCGCCATTCAGCGTCACGTCGAACTCGGGGTGACACTCCGCGCGTTCCCGCTCGGTGATCTCGAACTCCTCCCGGATCTCCTCAAGCAGGTCCGGCAGGGGCAGATGGCAGACGTTGGGGTAGGAGCCACCATCGGTCTCGAAGACGTAGCGTTCAGGCATAGGGTTGTAGGACAAGGGTTTCTCCTCGCTGCGGTGATCTTGACGGGAAGGGCCGGGGTGGCGCGGGATGCGCCACCCCGGCGTTGATCAGCCGCTAATCACGGCACCAAGGAAGCTGCCGTCCCACAGTCCCCGAACCCGCGTGTAGCGGACCCGCGCGATGAACCGGACGTCCCTGACGTCCTCGGGGTGGCTCCAGTTGTAGCGGGTCATGATCTGCCTGACCCGCCTGCGCACCTGGTCGTCCGGCACGTTGCTCTCGCCGTTGTCGACAGAGGTACGGAACAGGGCTGCGGTGATCACCCTGCCGTCGATCGTGACCAAGGTGACCAGGCTGGCCGGAAGCTGGCCAACCTTTTGCTCAGAGCGGATGTCAGCGAAGATCCGCCCAGCGATGAGATCCAGGCTCTCCGAGGCCGTCGGGGCGTAGAGCACCCCGAAGTGGCGCGGATCGCTTGCCAGGTCATGCATTCCTGTTGTCCTTACGTTGGTTCGTTCCCTGCGGCGGGCGGTCCCACGCCTGCCGCCTGGTGTTCCGTTCGGAACGCCTCTATTATGTGGTGCTACACAACACTATCGCAAGAGGACTGCTGGTGGTGCCGGTCACGTCGCCGGTGATGCGGGGCGAGGAAGCCTGGATCGGCCTGCTCGCCCCGCATCGCGCGGTCAGGTCGCCGGGCCTTCGGTGTAGTTCGGGATGCCGCCACCGGGGGTTGCGCCGTGGTAGCGGTGCAGGATCTCCCCTGACTGGTCAAGGCTGTCCACGACCACGTAGAAGCAGAAGTGCCTGGTGCCCACCGGGAAGTGGCGGAGGCTGTTGTACGAGGACACCTGCCAGTAGAGGAGTTCCGCGTGCGACTTCGCCAGGTGGGCGTCTTGGCATTGCAGGGTGAAGGTGAAGATGTGCCCCCGCTGGCGAGCCTGGAAGCGCCCGTGACACTCGGAGGTGCCGAGGACCGTGTGCAGATCGTTGGCGATAGTCAAGATCATCTCATAGAGAGGCTTTCCGGCCACCTCGCGATACAGCGCTCCCTCGCTGCGCGGGTGGGATGGCGCACCATCTTTCTTGTACGGCAACGTTTTCTCCCTGAATCGGTTCGTTTCCCTGCGGGGCGGTCCCACGCCTTCCGCAAGGCCAAGGGCAGGGCAGTCCGGCAACGTGACGTGAAGCGGCACTGCCCCAAGGGGATCCGTGGTGAGACTGGGCGCGCGGGCCCGGGGCGGCGCGGCCCCGGGCCCGCGCGGCGTCAGCTCTCCGGGTAGTTGTGGTAGAAGGCGTATTCGTAGTTCAGGGCCGCGCCGTGGTAGCGGTGCCTGACCCTGCCTTCGGCGTCCAGGCTGTCCACGACCAGCCAGTACTTGTAGTGCTTGCCGCGTACCGGGTTGGGGTAGATGTGGTTGAACTGGGCGGCCTGCTCGAAGACGACCAGGGCGTGGCGCTGACGCCCTTCTTCCGGTTCGCGGCAGGTCAGGGTCACGGTGATGACGCTGCCCTCGCGCTTCAGCGACCACTCCGGGTGGCAGGCCGCGTAGTCCGGCCCGGTGAGCGCGGGAATGTTGCGGATGGCGTCGGGGATCGCCTCGAACGGAAGCTGAGGGGCCTCGGGGTAGTAGTTCTCCTCCGGCTCCAGGCCGTAGCGCTCGGGCACCCAGACATAGACCGTGCGCACGGTGGCGCGGTGGTCCTGCATGTGCAGTCCTTTCCTGGTTCGTTCCGGTGTGGCGGCCGGTCCCACGGCCGCCATCCGGTGTCCCGTGCGGGACGTCTTCATACTGACGCGTTACACAACACTATCGCAAGTGGACATTTGGTGAGGTGGACCACCTTGTCAGCAGGTGGCCGGGCCGCCTAGGCGCGCGCCTGAGCGGGCCTGCCGCCCGGCGAGCTGGGGCCACTCGGTGAACCGCCATGCCCGGTCGCAGCCCCGGCAGTGGATGACATCGGCGTCCAGGGCGGCCCGCAGCGGCACACCGCACCGGACGTGGTGGCCGTCGCCGGTGTCGACCGGGGTGGGGCACCGGCCGATCGGGATGGTGCGCGGCAGGGTGCCGCAGGCCGCGCTCAGCTGGGCGTGCAGCTCGCGCAGTTCGGAGGCGCACTCATCTACCCAGGGCTGGGCGAGCAGCCAGCCGAGGTTGGCTGAGAGGAGCCGGGCCGCGCCGTTGACGCTGGCTCGCCCGGGCGGCTGCGGAAGGTGGCGTTCCTCCTGGACCGCCTGGGCCCAGGAGGCCAGGATCGCCAGGACGCTGTGCGGGTCGCCGTCATCTACCCGGGTTGTGCGCTCATCCCGCAGTGCGATCACGCCTAGCCGGGCGGGGCTGCCCGGTGTTGGCCCCGGTGCCCCGCGCGCAGTGTCCGAGGGCAGGGAGCCGGAGGCGATCATCTCCGGCAGCAGCGCCCACAGCTCCACGATTTCGTGCAGGATCCCGGCGAGCCGGTTCGCACAGGTGTGGCAGGCGTGCCAGCCCAGGTCGGTCTCTGCGGCGCGCGGGCCGTCGCAGCCGAGCACGCACCCGCGCACCAGCATCGTGTCCATGATCTTCGGTGCCGCGCTGGTGCGGCAGCGATGCGGTCTGGCTCGCCGGGCCATCCGGGGTCCTCCTCGCTGACTGTCTACTGTGGATGGTTGTGGCCGTGGCCAGCCGGACTGGCCCGCGCGGCAAGCTCGGACCGGGAGGCGTGCACACCGCTCATGGCCACGAACTCGCCCCGGTGCGGGCCCCGGAAGACCCGGCGGCGGCACGCGGACTTCGGGCGGGCGTGGCAGGCCGGGCACTCCACGATCAGCGAGCTGGCCTCCGGTGGCCGCCGCCAGCCCAGCCGCGCGCCCAGCTCGGCCACCAGGCGGCCGATCCGCTCCGGGTCAGCCGGTGGCGTGGCGGGCAGCGCGGCCACTGCGGTCACCGCCGGCGGCTTGGTCCGGCGATGCCGGATGATCGCGGTGAGGTGGCCGGGCCGGAGAAACTCCGTGCTGTGGGTGTAGTGCTCGGCCACGGCCTCCACCGCCTCATCCCGCGCCCACCCTCCGCGCACACCGGCCTCGGTCCAGGCGGCGATGTCGGCCTGCCCGGGGAGCTTGCGGTGGTCGAAGGCCATGGCCGCGGCGAGCACGGCCCGGATGTCGGCTTCGTTCACCGCGCACCTCCCGGCAGCGCCCGCGGAGCCTGTCCGGCGGCCGCGCCGAGCAGGCGCGCGATGTTGGCATCGGTGTCGGAGACCCGGGCAGTCTGCTGGCGGGCCTGCTGTTCCCGCCGGGCCTGGAGCAGCAGCCGGTCGTACTGCCGGCGGAAGGTGCCCATCGACAACACGGTGGCCGACCAGAAGCTGTCCCCGGTGGCCCAGTCGATGAGCCGCAGGGCCTGGTCGTGGTCACGTTCGTCGGTGTCGAGCAGCAGCCGGGCGGCATCTCGCCATCCACGGGTGACCGTGGCCTTGGCGCCGTTGGCCCGGACCCGCTCAGCGAGCCGGGCACAGAGTGCTTCGACGTCCTCCCGACGCGGCTTCGGTGCGGCGGGAGAAGAGAACGTAGTTCTCTTCTTCTCTTTCTGAATTACTGGACTACTGGATGCCGGTGACTCCCCGGAGGACTCACCGGTGACCCCGGCGTGCGTCACGCGTGACATCGCGGCCCCTGAGCTGCGATGTTTGCGCTGACGTTGCCGCCACGCTTCCTTTTTGGCCTCGATGCGGGCGCGGGAGCACTCCTCGGGCCAGGTGACGTACTGGTAGCCGCCGCGCGCTCGCCGCCAGATCCCGCGTTCCACCAGCTCATCCGCTGCCGCCGAGACGTCCTGTGGGAAGAGCGCGAGCGCCGCGGTCGGCACGAAACCGTCGGTTGTACGGTCGGCGGACCACGAGCCGGCGAGCATCCACAGCGCGTAGGCGTGGGCGGACCAGCCGAGGAATTGGGGGTCCCGGTAGAACTCGTCGGGGACGGGGAAGAACGTCACGCCGCGCCCCCGGGGCACGCCGTGGCGCGCGAGCGTGCCCGGGTGATCGTGCTGGCGGGCAGCTCGATCGCGCCGGCCAAGGGGCGCGCGGGGGCAGGTGGTGGCGTGGTGGTCGCCCTGGTGGTCGGCGACTGCGTGCGGGCGCGACCGGAGAACATGATCAACGACTCCCTCAACAAGGCGTGCGGAGGCCCCCGGCCGGCACGTGGCGGCTGGCCGGGTGGCGTGGCGTGGCTGGGTGGCTTGGTGCCGCAGCGCCGGTCAGGCCGGAGCGGCGGGAAGGCCGAGACGGCCGAGGTCGGCCCGGTAGACCGGCTGCAACTTGCCGCCGTTGCGGCCGGTGGCGGTGGAGGCGCAGGCTTCGTAGCGGCCGGTGGGCACCAGGAGCTCGGAGTGCAGCAGCTTGCGGGTGGCCGCGCCGCGCAGCTGGGCGGGCACCCAGGCCGGTACCCGGTCCCGCCAGGAGTTGGCGGTGACCTCGTGCCGGGGGTGTTCCCACGCGGCGGACAGGATCGCCTCGATCACGGCGAGGATGCCGTTGTGGTGCCGGGGATCGAGCATCAGCAGCGCGCACACCGCCCCGGTCAGATCCCGTGAAGGTGCTGCCGCAGCGGCGCGGGCCGCCTGCTTGACCAGTGCGCCGAAGCGGGCGGGGCCCGGTCCCGCGGACTGCTCCGCAGGACCGGGCCCCCCTGGGGGCGGTGTCATTGCCGCAGGCACGGCTGCACCTCGATGGCGGTGCTGACCTCGACCACGTAGGTGGTGACCAGCGGGGTCAGCGCGACTTCCGTGACCGTGGTGGTCTCCCGCACGAGAACCCGGCAGCGCCTGCGCGGCTGGTGGGTGCGCGGGCGGGCCTTGGGCTCGGCCATGCTCGCCAGCCACTGCGCGGTCGCCGGGTCCAGCTCGGCCTCCTCGGGGCCGGCGTAGCGGCGGTACCTGCGCCACCAGTCATCCAGCGCGGTGGCCAGTTCTTGTTGGGTCAGCTCGTCCGAGCCGGTGGACTGGTCGTGTGCGGAGCTGCGTTTTTCCGGCATGGTGAAGCCGCCTCCCCTGACGGCAGGTGTGATCACATGGGTGTGCCACGGGCAGGTGCTCCGTGGCGTGCTGCCCGAACGAGGGCTACGGGCTGGGCTTGGCGCGGCGCGCGGCTGCGGCCGCGCTGACTCCGTTGCGATTGCGCCGGGCCCGGAAGTCGTCGATGTGCTTCTGGCTCACCGTCGGCCTGCCCGCTCCCCGGTTGGCCACCAGGTCACCGTTGGCGATGTAGCGCTGGATGGTGCGGACCGAGCGGCCCAGCCGCGCGGCAGCCTCGGCGTAGCTGTACTCCCGGTGCGGATCGTGTGCTGTGGCGCTCAACGCCGGTTGCCCCCCTTGGCGGGCACCGGCTGATGCCCGCTCCGTTCGTTCGGAAACCTTGCGGCGTGACCGGAGCACGGCGCGCGGGGTCAGTCCAGGCGGTGGGCTGTGCGCGCGGGTGCGGTGTCGGTTCGCGGGAGGGTTCTTCCTGCGTACCCCGCTGACCGTGCTCCGGTCACCCTCACCACCGTGCACTCCCCACAGTTGACCTGTCAATAAATCGACCGGAACTGTCGTCTTATGGCGCGATGTGTCGCGATCTTCAACCCGGTACGGTGCGCAGGTGTGCGCCCCGCCTGTGCAACGCACCGGCGGGGGTCTACCAGGCCCGAGTAACGCCAGCCGGTCTGCCGCATACGTGTAGTCGACGCGCCGGTGTTCGCCTGCCGCGCAGGCGTCAGGCAAACACAAGGGGCTGGAGAAACAATGACGCGCGGCTATCGCGCGAACCGCGCCAGCACGGGACCAGGCCCGGCGACGCGGAGCAACAGGCGCAGGACCGGCCGGACGGGGCCAGATGAAGGGGGCTAGGTGGCCAACGGGCGGAAGTACAGGTCCGCGGTCGCGCAGTTGATCGCAGACAGGCTGGCCGAACTGCGGATCTCCGCAGCCCAGGCGGTGCGCGAGGCCGAAGTTCCCGCCAACACCTTGAGCTACTACCTCAAGGAAGAGGTTCAGGACAAGCTCCACCGGCCCGCTCCGGACAAGGTCGAGGACATCTCCGCAGCGCTCAAGCTGCCGGTCTCGAAGGTCATGGAGGCATTCGCCCGCCACAGCGGCATCACGGTCGAGCCGCCGGACGGCCTCACTCCGCTGCAACGGCGTGCGCTCCGCGCGCTGGCCCGCCTGGAGGATGCGGCGGAGCAGGCGGCCTGGGTGAAGGCCCTGGAGGCTTACGCCGACGCGCGCGCTACTGGGGCTTGACCTCCCGCTCTGCGATCTGCAAATTTCATTTCGTAGATCGGGGGCCGCGTCATGCCGTAGGTTGCTTCCTCTGCGCTGGTGAAACGACCGGGTACGGAGCGGCGATCACCAGAGGTAGACGGATGAGCAAACGCTCCCATGGGGGGAGCGCACGCCCGGGGCGAAGCCGCCGGCAGGCGTCTGGGGAGCGCCAGCCGAACCCGGGTCAAGCGGCACGGTTCGGACAGAGCCGTGCGGGAGGGGGACACCGATGATCACGCCGCCGCGCGTGCGGTTCGATCCAGCCTTGGAAGTGCCCTACAGCGCGGACATCGGCGCGGATGGCCAGATGGAACTGCGCTTCGCACCAGGCATGCTGGTCCCCGACCAGCCAGCCTTGGAACACGTTGTCGAACTCATCATCGACGTAGCCCTGCACAACGCCGCGAAGGCGCGCAAGAGCACCTGGAGCAGGCTGAAAGGCCGCCATGGCCTGGTGACGCTGAACCGCCTCGCCATCGACGCCGACGACGAGACCGACAGCGAGGGCTGGCAGACCCCCGGCCACTACCGGGGGCCTGCCAGCGCGTGACGTCAGCGCCAGGCGCTACCGCCGCCCAGCCACCTTGACCGCCGCCCGGCGGGCAGGACCACGAGCACCGGCAGCACCACGGCGCACACCGCGACCGGGGTTGTTGTTCGCGGCCGTGCGGCGGTCGCCGGGGCGGCGGGACTCCGCCCTGGTCCCGTCCTCGCGGGGACGCTGCACCGGCGCGACCATAGCCGTGGACGGCTCGATAAGCGTGCGCAGGTCTTCCGGAGCGGTCGACGCCGGGGCGCTGGGCAGGGCGTGCATCTGGTCCAGGTAGGAGCGCAGCACGTCCCCGCCGGCGGCATGGATGTAGCGCATGGTGTGGTCGGCCTTGGCGTGCCGCATCATTGCCTGGATGGCGTAGAACGGCACGTTGGCCCGAGCCAGGTTGGTCGCGAAGCTGTGCCGCAGGTCGTGGAAGGTCGGCTTCTGGTTGTCGTGGCCAGCCAGCCCGGCCTTCTTGACTGCCCGGTTCCACTCCGCCTTGAGGCGGTCATAGGTCACCGGCTTGCCGTTCGGGTCGACAAACACCGTCTCGTGGAACGACTTCCTGTTCACCCCGGTGCCCCGGAACTCCCGCAGCGCCTCAGCAACCCGAGCGGTGAGGGGGATGGTGGCGACCTTCTTCCCCTTGGGGTAGTGCCGCAGCGTGTTGTTGCACTGCATGACCTCGGCGACCGTGACCACCTCGCGCCCCAGCGCATCCAGCTCCAGCCGGGCCCACCGCAGCCCCAGCACCTCGCCTGCGCGCAGGCCAGTGTCGTAGGCGATCAGCGCGGCGAGCCAGAGCCACTGCGGCAGGTAGACCAGCACCAGGCACAGCTCTTGCTCGGTGAGCACCCGGAACGGCTTGTCCTCCGGGATCGGTGCCTTCAGGTCGTCGCACGGGTTGCCGTGCCTCAGCTCTGCCTTGGCCGCTGCGGCCAGGATCTGCTTGAGCACCTTCCACCGCGTGTTGAGCGTGCTGTCGGCCCACTTGCGGGTGCCGTCGGGCTTGTGGGCTTCCCGGGCCTCGCGCAGCCACCTGCGGACGTCATCTTCAGTGATGAGGTCCATCCGCATCTCGCCGAAGAACTTCTCCAGCATCTTGGCGTTGTCGCGGTAGGTCCGGCGCGTGGCCACGGACTCGGTGGGGTGGTTGTCCAGCCAGGTCGGCCAGAAGTCCTTGAAGTCCGGAGCGCCGCGCCGGAAGGTTGGCAGCTTGATCCCGACTGCGGCGTAGGTGCCGTGCAGTTCATGCCGCATGGCGATCTGCCAGGCGTCAGCCTCGGCCACGGTCTGGAAGGTCTTGCTCGGCTTCCTGCCGGTGGTGGGGTCGGAGTACCGCCCGGCGTAGTTGCCGGAGTCCTTCAGCTCCACCCAGCCGTGGCCGGGGGCAGCCTTCGAGGCCGGGGACTGGTGGTTCTTGCGCTTCTTCGGCCTGCTGCTGGAGCGGGCCTTGCTGGTCTTGCTGGTCTTGCTGGCGGTGCGGGTGGTCACCGAGTGGGCTCCCTCTACGCACCCGCGCGCAAGGTCACCGTTTTCCCAGGCTATCCGAGGGGACCGACAGTCCCGGGGTTTCACCGAGGCCAGGGGGGAACCTGTTCCCCCCTGGCCCTGGCAAAACGTCGCCGATACTGTCTGACCCCCACGACAGCCTGCGGAAACACCAGCCACGGCACCCTGTCGCCGTGGGGTCGCCTCATACCGGACGTATTCGGGCGTTCCGGCCGTGCCGCCAGCGGCCGAACCGGCGCGGCTACCGCGGGCGGGGCTGTGACGACACGGCCTAGGAGCCTGCCTCGGCGGCGATGCGCTCCAGCGCGATCCGCCACTGCTCCCGCGCCCACTCCCGGGACTGGGCGTCGGGCAGCTTCTCCACCAGGGCGCGCACCGTGGTCCCGCCCTCGCCGAGCAGGCTGACCTGGACGGTGGCCGGGGTGTCCCAGCCGGTGCGCCGCCAGGTGAGGCGGACCCGGTCGACTGGCTTGACCACCCTGATCTCGCCGCTGACCCCGCCGCCCTCGTACTGGTTGCCCGGCTCGAAGCGCACCGGGCCGCCCAGCCACAGCTCGGGCCGTTCGGTGAGCACCTTCCACACCACGTCGGCGCCGGCGGCGACGCTGCGCTGCACGCCGACCTGGAAGCCGCCTGCGGTCTCCCCGATCGCGCGCTTGCCGCGGGCGCGCTCGTAGGCGACCGTGATCGACTGCTGCCACCAGCTGCTGACCTGCGGGTAGTCTGCGGCCAGGTGCTTGACGATGCCCTTGTGGTCCCATTCGGCGGCGCCCGCGGCATCCAGCAGGGACAGCCACTCGGTCCAGTCGCGGCCGGTCGCGGTGCGGACGGCGTCGTCCTTCTTGGTCATGGTCCTCAGCCTCGTTCGGGGAGTTATCAGCCCCAGCCGGAACATTCTTGCCGGTAGGGGGCATTCTCGCGCTCCGTGCGGCCCGGCCACCACGTCCGGCACCGGCTCGGAGCAGTCCGACCACGGGAATTCATCGAATGGCCACCAACAGCGCCGCAGGGTTCCCTATCACTCCCTATTCTTCCCTCCAGCTGCTATGGTTGCGCAGGTAAGGGAACCTAGGGAGTGTTCGTGGACGACGAGCTGTACACCGTGGAGCACGTGGCCAACGTGCTCGGCCTGCACGTCAAGACCGTGCGCAACTACGTGCGCGAGGGACGGCTCAAAGCGGTCCGGATCGGCAAGCAGTACCGGATCGCCCGCCGGGACCTGGAAGCCCTCACCGGCCGCGCCGCCGAACCACCGGCCAGGGAGACCGCGGCCCGGCACCGGCGCGCCGAGGCCTCGACCGTGGTGCAGATCGACGCGATCAGCTTCGAGCTGATGAGCACCGTCAGCGGCGCGCTCACCGCTTCCCTGCAGGGCCGCGACTTCACCGAGCCCGCCATGCGCGTGCAGACCTACTACGACCAGGAGCGGGCCAGCATGAAGATCATCCTCAACGGCCCGGTCGGCGACACCGCGGCCCTGCTGGACCTCATCGACCGGCTCGTGTCCCGGTGACCTTGATCTACCGCCGACGAGGAGCCGGCCAGGCTGCGGATGCCGGAGTTCCTGCGTGCGGTCACGGCGACTTCGGCACCAGCAGACCTCGGTTGAACGCCTCGAAGACCGCCGCGGCGCGGTCGCCGACACCGAGCTTGCCGTAGATGTTGAGCAGGTGGGACTTGACCGTGGCCTCGGTGATGAACAGCTTCGCCGCCGCCTCCCGGTTCGTCGCCCCGCCCGCCACCAGCTGGAGCACCTCCAGCTCCCGCTGGCTGAGCAGGCTGGCGGTGGCGCGCACCCGGTTCATCAGCAGGGCCGCCGCCGAGGGCGCGAGCACCGCCTCGCCCCGTGCGGTGGCGCGCACCGCCCGCAGCAGCTCCTCCCTCGGCGCGTCCTTGAGCAGGTAGCCGGTGGCGCCTGCCTCGATCGCGGGCAGCACGTGGCTGTCGGTGTCGTAGGTGGTCAGCACCAGCACGCGCGCGCCGGTCCCGGCCAGCTGCCTGGTCGCGGCCACCCCGTCCAGGCCGGGCATCCGCAGGTCCATCAGGACCACCTCGGGCCGCAGGGTCCCGGCCAGCCGGACCGCCTCGGCCCCGTCGGCGGCCTCACCGACCACCTCGAAGTCGGATTCGCGGGCGAACATGCTGATCAGCCCGTCCCGCACCACCGGGTGGTCGTCCACCACCAGCAGCCTGATCACGAGACCGGCACCCTGGCCGAGATGCCGGTGCCCGCGCCCGGCTCGGACTCCACCAGCAGCGTGCCGGACAGGCCCTCGATCCGCTGCCGCATCGCGACCAGCCCGAACCCGGCGCTGTGCCGGGCGGTGTCAAAACCGCCGCCGTCATCGCGCACGTCCAGTGCCACCTCCTCCTCCAGATAGGACAGTGTCACGCCCACCCGGCTGGCCCGCGCGTGCCTGGCCACGTTGGTCAGCGCTTCCTGGGCGGCCCGCAGCAGCGCGACCTCGGCCTCCTGCGGCAGCGGCCGGGCCGTGCCGGTGGTGGTGACCTGGACCGGGACCAGGTGCAGCGCCGACCAGTCCTGCGCGACGCTGGTCAGCGCCTCGCCGAGACGCGCGGTGCGCAGCGGTTCCGGGCGCAGCGCGTGCACCGAGCGGCGCGCCTCGGCCAGGCTCTCCCTGGCCAGCCCGGTCGCGGTGGCCACGTGCCGCCGCCAGCTCGCCGGATCGGCGTGCTCGGCGGCGCGGAGCTGGCTGATGATGCCGGTGAGGCCCTGGGCCAGGGTGTCGTGGATCTCCCGCGCCATCCGCTCCCGCTCCTCGTGCACCGCCGCCGCCTTGGCCTGCACGAGCAGCTGCTCGTGCAGGGCCGCGTTCTCCGCCAGCACCCGCAGGCGTTCCTCGTTGCGCCGGTCGGTGCGCTCGGCGTACCAGGCGAAACCGCACAGGGGAATGGCGTTGGCGGCCACCACGATGAGGTAGAAGAGCAGCCCCGTCGCGGTGTCGAGCTCCAGGGCGTAGGACTGCGCGGTGCCCGCCACCACGGCCACCCCGGCGACCCCGGCCAGCCGCCCCGGCCAGGGCAGCACCCGGAAGGCGAAGATATAGCCGGCCGGGGTGAACAGCCCGAACCACGGCGCCCGGACCACCAGCACCGCCATGATCACGATCAGCCCGGCGACGAAGACCGCCATCACCCTCGGACGGCTTCGCCAGGCCGGATGCAGGGTGTGCAGCCAGAGCATCCAGGCCGCCGCCAGCGCGCACAGCGCCAGGTCCACGGCCGGGGACTGGCCGTTGGACCACCTGATCGCCACCGTGCCCGCGGCCAGCGCGGCCAGCAGGGTGTACGGCAGTGCGCCGGCCATCCGCGCTCCTCTCGTCGTGACCATGGTCGCCGGTCAGGCGGGTGGTTCGACGCCCAGGGCGTGCCGGAAGATCCCGCGCGGGTCCCAGCAGGCCTTGACCCGTTGCAGGCGCGGGTAGTTGTCCCGGTAGTAGAGCGTGTGCGCGGAGACCCCGGAGGTGTTGTGCGCGGGGTCGGCCAGGTCGTTGTCCGGGTAGTTGATGTAGGAGCCGTCGCTGACCTCGCCGGGCACCGGCACGCCGCCGGTGTCGAGGTAGACGTCGCGGTAGAAGGCGCGGATCCAGGCCAGGTGGGTCTCGTCCTGGCCCTCGTCGGTCCAGGTCGTGCTGTAGACCGCCTTCATCACCGCCCCGCGCTGGGCGATCGCGGTGGCCTCCGGCGACACCGACCGCACCTGGCCGCCGTAGCCGATGAGCAGCATCGTCGCGGCCGGGGTGGCGGTGGTCTTGGCCAGGTGGTGGTGCACGGCGGCCAGCTGCCGGTCGGTCAGCGAGCGGCGCAGGTAGCCCGCCTTGTTCTTGTACCGGCGGGCGGCGGCGTCACCGGCCTCCCCGGTGCCCGGCCAGGTCATCTTGTGCAGCCACGGCATCCGCTGGTGGCGGTCGTCGATCGGGGTGAGGCCGGTGCCCTCGGTCACCGCGGCCAGGAACTCGGCCACCAGGCCCTCCGCGCCGGGCAGGTCCGCGTCGATCTGCATGGCCAGCGAGAAGTACCCGGCGCTGTGGTGGGACAGCAGCAAGATCGCGTACAGCCCGGCCGAGCGCGAGCCGGGTTCGCTGTTGCGCTCGTGCCAGCGGCCGAAGTTGCGCAGCAGCCGGGTGAACGCCTGCTCGGTCAGGCCCGCCCAGCCCCAGGAGACCACTCGTTCGAGCATCGTCCTGGGCGAGGGCGGCAGCAGCCGGGAGGGCTCGCCGGTGGCCCCTGGTGAGCGCAGCCAGTACCGGGTGACCACGCCGAAGTTGCCGCCGCCACCACCGGTGTGCGCCCACCACAGCTCCCGGTTCGGGTCGTCCGGCTCGCGGGTGGCGACCACCGCGCGGGCGGTGCCGTCCCGGTCGGCCACCACGACCTCCACACCGTAGAGGTGGTCCACCACCGAGCCGTACCGGCGGGACAGCGCGCCGTAACCGCCGCCGGCGAAGTGCCCGCCCGCGCCGACCGCGGGGCAGCTGCCGCCGGGGATGGTCACCCCCCAGCCCTGGAACAGCCGCCGGTACACCTGCCCGAGGGTCGCGCCGGGCTGCACCGCGAAGGCCTTCATGGCCGGGTCGTAGCCGACCTCGTCCATCGGTGAGAGGTCCAGCAGCAGCCGCACCTGCGGGTCTGCGGTGAAGTTCTCGAAGCAGTGCCCGCCGCTGCGGGGCGCGATCCGGCGTCCGGTGCGCGCCGCTTCGGCGACCGCGCGCACCACCTGCTCGGCGGAGCTGACCACCCGGATCTCCTCCGGCTGTCCGGCGAAGCGGAAGTTGTTGCCACGCAACAGGTTCTCGTAGCGCGGGTCGCCGGGCCGGATGCGCACCGGGCCGAACTCGGCGGGCTCGGGGGCCGCGTGCCCGACCGTCCCGGCGGCCAGGGTGCCGCCTGCCACGGCGGTCGCGCCGGCGAGCAGGGTCCGGCGGCTCAGCTGGTTGCGTGCTGGCTCTGTCATGCCTGCACCGTCCCAGCGGCGCGACCCGGCGCACATCAACCGGTCTGCCGGTCCAGGGGCTGAGCCGGGGATCAGCCGATCGGCTGGTCGGGCTCAGCGCCAGGACGGCAGCCAGAGCTCGGCCTGCCAGCGGGCCTCGGTGATCGGCTCGCCGTTGAGGATGGGCCACAGCCAGACGAAGTTGGCCACCACCAGGCCCACGTACAGCGCGACCACCAACAGGCCGGTCGCCCGCCGCTCGTGCCCCTCGCGCGCCGAGCCCAGTATCTGCCCCAGCGGCAGGATGAGGCCCAGCACCAGGAACGCGGCCACCGGGGTCAGGTAGAAGAAGTACATCTGGCGGTCCAGGTTCAGGAACCAGGGCAGCAGCCCGGCCAGGTAGGCGACCAGGACCGCGCCGTAGCGCCAGTCCAGGTGGCCGAGCCAGCGCCACAGGCCCCAGGCGAGCATCGGGAACGCCAGCCACCACATCGCCGGGGTGCCGATCAGCATGGTCGCGCGCACGCAGGTGGTCGCGCCGCAGCCGGTGGCCGAGCCGTCGAAGAAGTAGAGCATCGGCCGCAGGCCCATCGGCCAGCTCCACGGCTTGGACTCCCACGGGTGCGGCTTGTCCTTCGGCGTGACCAGGCCCTGGTGGAAGTGGAAGACGTCGACGGTGTACTGCCAGAGCGAGCTCAGCGCGGTGGACAGCAGGTGCCGGTTCACCCCGGTCTCGCTGGCGAACCAGGCCCACCAGGTGCCCAGGTAGACCAGCACCGGGATGAGCAGCAGCGACCACAGGCCGGGCAGCACATCGCGGCGCAGCGCGCCGGTCCACGGGTGCGTGATCCCGGCGGCGCGGCGGGCGGTGGCGTCCCAGCACACGGTGAGCAGGCCGAAGGCGGCGATCCAGTACAGGCCGCCCCACTTCACCCCGCAGGCCAGGCCGAGCGAGACGCCCGCGCTGAAGCGCCACCAGCGCAAGCCCAGCCGCGGGCCGTGCGGGGTCTGGGTCGCCCAGCCTTCGCCGACGGCGGCGGCCAGGCGGTGGCGAACCTGGTCGCGGTCCAGCAGCAGGCAGCCGAAGGCGATGAGCACGAACAGCGCCAGGAAGATGTCCAGCATCGCGGTGCGGCTCATCAGGTGCAGCACGCCGTCGCAGATCAGCAGGACGCCGGCCAGGCCGCCGAGCAGGGTGGAGCGGGTCAGCCGCCGGGCGATCCGGACGATCAGCAGGATCATCAGCGTGCCCGCGACCGCGGCGGCGAACCGCCAGCCCCAGCCGTTGTAGCCGAAGATCAGCTCGCCGAGCGCGATGAGCTGTTTGGCCAGCGGCGGGTGCACGGTCCAGTTGAAGCCGGGGTTGTCCTCGACCCAGCCGTTGCGCAGCATCTGCCAGGCCTGCACGGCGTAGTACTTCTCGTCGAAGACCGGCGTGCCGCTGGGATCGGTGGGCGTACCCAGGTTCTGGAACCGGATGATCCCGCCGAGCACCGCGAGCACCGCGGCGACCAGCCAGCCGCGCAGCCGGTCCGCCGGCATCGGGCGGCCGAGGAGTCGTTCGGCCGCGCTGGCCGGTTCCGGCGAGGTCACCGTCAACGTCCCCCCGACGCCAGGATTGATCACGGTCCGCGCATCATGTCATGACGCGTTCCAGCACCAGCGCCGCCCCGATGACGATCATGGAAGCGCCGGATACCCGCGAGACTGCCCTGGCCGCCGAGGGCCGGGCGCGCAGCACCGCGTGCGCGGTGGCGGCCACGCCCAGGTAGACCACGGCGCAGGTGGCGGTGAAGGCCAGGCCCAGGGCGGCCAGTTGCAGCGGGATCGGCCAGGGCGCGGCCGGGGTGGTGAACTGCGGGAGCAGGGCCACGAACACCAGCAGGCCCTTGGGGTTGAGCGCGCTGACGGCAAAGCCCTGCGCCACGGTCTGCCGGGGGCTGGTCGCGGTGTCCCCGGAGGTGGTGGGAGTGCTGGGGTCGCGGAGGGTCCGCACGCCCAGCCAGGCGAGGTAGCAGGCACCGGTGACGGTCAGGGCGGTGAGCGCGACCGGGGTGCTGGTGATGAGCAGGCCCAGGCCCGCGGCGACCACCGCGGTCATCGCCAGGTAGCCGAGGGTGATGCCGGTCGCGGCGGCCCAGGCGTGGCGGCGCAGACCGGCGGCGATGGCGAAGGCCCAGTCCGCGCCGGGCACGGCGATGAGCAGGGCGGCCACGGCCCAGAAGGCGAGGAGGTTGCTGGCTGGCATGCCAGAAAGCTATGCGCGAAGTGACCGAAGGTGCTTCCAAGTATTGCCAGCTCAGGGGCTATCAGTGGAAGAATCTTCTCCGTGGACGCGGTTGATCGGCAGATTCTTGCGGTGTTGCAGGCGGAGGGGCGGTTGACGCTCACCGAGCTGGCCCAGCGGGTGCGGCTGAGCGTCTCGCCCTGTCACCGGCGGCTGCGCGCGCTGGAGCTGGACGGCACCATCCGCGGCTACCGGGCGGTGGTGGACCCGGCGGCGCTGGGGCTGACCTTCGAGGCGCTGGTGTTCGTGACGATGCGCCAGGAGGACCGGGAGACCCTGCTGGCCTTCGAGGCCGCGGTGGCGGACATCCCGAACGTCCTGCTGGCGCAACGTCTTTTCGGCGATCCGGACTACCTGCTGCGCATCGTCACCGCCGACCTGGCCGCCTACCAGCAGCTGGAGGACGACGTGCTCTCCGCGCTGCCGGGGGTGCAGCGGCTGAACTCGACGCTGGTGATGAAGCGGGTGGTCGACGAGCGGCCGCTGCCCGCCTCATGAGCTGACCGCGCTGGCCAGGTCCCGCTGCCGCTCGGCCTGGGCCAGGCGGGCCGCCAGTGCGGTGGTGACCGCCCGGTAGGCGTCCGCGCCGAGCAGCAGGCGGGCCGGCGGGTGCTCGGCGGTGGCGGCGTCGATGATCGCCTCGACCATCTTGGCCGGATCGGCGAAGGGGTAGCCGCCGGGATCGGCCAGCATCGCGCGGAGCTCGGCGACCGGGCCGTCGGCGTAGGCGGGCAGCGGGTCGGCCACGGCCATGCCGGTGGTGACGAACTCGGTGGCGGCGCCGCCCGGTTCCACCAGGGTGGTGTGGATGCCGAACGGGGCGACCTCCTGGGCGAGGCTCTCGTAGAAGCCCTCGATACCCCACTTGCTCGCGTGGTAGAGGCTGGAGCCGGCGATGGCCATCTGCCCGCCCATGCTGGAGAGCTGCACCAGGTGGCCGCCGCCCTGGGCGCGCAGGTGCGGCAGCACGGCGCGGGCCAGCTGGATGGAGCCGAGCAGGTTGGTCTCGAGCTGGCGGGTGACCTGCTCGTCGGTGAACTCCTCGGTCGCGCCGAGCACGCCGTGACCGGCGTTGCTGACCACCACGTCGATGCGGCCCAGCTCGGTGAAGGCGGCCTGCACCACGGTGCGCAGCTCGGCGGTGTCGGTGACGTCCAGGCGGCGCACCCACAGGTGGTCGCGGTGGGCGGCGGCGAGCTCGTCGAGCCGTTCGGGGCGGCGCAGCGTGGCCGCGACCCGGTCGCCGCGCTTGAGCAGGGCTTCGGTGAGCAGGCGGCCGAAGCCGGTGGAGGTGCCGGTGATGAACCAGGTGCGGGGTGCCATGGGGACCTCTTCCAAGCGGGTACCTAACTGGGTAGTTACAGAGAAGCACAGCGCTGGCCCGGCTGTCCATAACTGGTTAGTTACCGCCCTTCGCCCGGTATGCTCCCGCCATGCCACCGGACTCCACCGCGACCAAGGCCCGCCTGCTGGAGGCGGCCACGGCCGAGTTCACCCGCTACGGCATCGCCGGGGCGCGGGTGGACCGGATCGCGGAGCAGGCCAAGGCGAACAAGCGGCTGCTCTACGTCTACTTCGGCAACAAGGACGAGCTGTTCGACCTCGTGCTGGCCCGCTCCACCGCGGTCATCTCCGACCTGGTCCCCTTCACCCCCGATGACCTGCCCGGCTACGCCGTCGGCCTGTTCGACGCGCTGCTGGCCAATCCGGATGTGTTGCGGCTCAACGCCTGGCGGCAGCTGGAACGTCCGATGACCGCCGAGGAGCGGACCGCGGAACTGGCCTACAAGCAGCAGCCCCTCGCGGAGGCGGACCTGGCCACCGGGCTGGATCCGGAGGACCTGCTGATCCTGGTGATCGGGCTGGCGATGGCCTGGTTCACCCACTTCGGCGCCCCGCAGCCAGACGATGAGGCTGAGGCAGCGCGGGTCGCCCGGCACCGGGAGGCCATCCGGGAGGCCGCGCGCCGCCTCGCCACCGGCTGAGTCAGCCGACGATCAGCACCACCTTGCCGCGGCCGTGCCCGGTGGCCACTTCGCGGTGCGCGTCCTGGATCTCGTGCAGCGAGTAGGTCCGGCGCACCGGGAACTTGAGCTTGCCCTCGGCGTAGAGCTGGGCCAGCCCGGCCAGCCGCTCCGCCGACCTGGTGCCGTAGACCAGCTGAACTCCCAGGTCAGCCGCTCGGTCGTGGTCAACAAGGGTGACGATCTTCGCCGGTGCCACCAGCGCCAGGGACAGGTCCAGGGCCGCTCCCCCGGCTCCGTCCAGCACCGCGTCCACCCCGCCGGGGGCCAGCTGGTGGATCCGGTCGGCCAGGCCCTCGCCGTAGATCACCGGGGTCGCGCCGAGGGAGCGCAGGTAGTCCTGGTTGACCGGGCTGGCGGTGCCGATCACCTTGGCGCCGCGCAGCTGGGCCAGCTGGACCGCGGCGGTGCCCACCGAACCGGCCGCGGCGTGCACCAGCAGGGTCTGGCCCGGCTTGAGGTCGAGCTGGTCCAGGGCCAGGGTGGCGGTCTGGGTGCCCGCGGTGAAGCCGCCTGCGACCTCCCAGGGCATCTCCGGTGGCTTGGGGGTGACCGCGTCCGCGCCGACCACCACGTACTCGGCCTGGGCGTTGAGCACCGAGAAGCCCAGCACCTCCGCGCCGGCCTCGATCGTGTCGACCTGCTCCCCCACCGCGTCGACCACCCCGGCGAACTCGTTGCCCAGCGGCTGGGGGAACTCCACCGAGCCATACGGCGGGGTCCAGCCGCCGCGCACCGCGAGGTCGAAGGGCTGGATCCCGGCCGCGCGCACCCGCACCCGGACCTGGCCGGGTCCCGGCTGCGGGATCGGCAGCTCCACCACGTCCAGGACCTCGATCCCGCCGAACCTGGTGGCCGCGGCGGCCCGCATCGTTTCTGTTGTCATGACAGGGATTCCACTACCTCTGGTTAGGTGGAGGTCAAGCGGTGTAGGCGCGGCGGTAGTCGGTGGGCGCGATGCCCAGCTGCGTGGCGAAGTGCCGCCGCAGGTTGGCCCCGCTGCCCAGGCCGCAGCGCTCGCCGACCTGCTCGACGGAGAGCGCGGTGGTCTCCAGCAGGGCCTGGGCGTGTGCGAGGCGCTGGCCGAGCAGCCATTGCAGCGGGGTGGTGCCGGTGGCCTCGTGCAGGCGGCGGAAGAAGGTGCGCTGGCTCAGCCCGGCCCGCCGGGCCAGCTGGGCCACGGTCAGCGGGCGGTGCAGGTTGCGGGTGGCCCACTCCAGCACCGGGGCGATGCTGTCGTCGTCGGTCTCCGGCACGTGCCGGGTGACGAACTGGGCCTGCCCGCCGGTGCGGTGCGCGGGCACGCAGAGCTGGCGGGCGAGCTGGTTGGCCACGTGCGCGCCGAGGTCCTGGCGCACCAGGTACAGGCACAGGTCCAGCCCGGCGGCCGCGCCCGCGCTGGTCAGGATCTGGCCCTCGTCGATGTAGAGCACCGAGTCGTCGACCTGGACCTTGGGGTAGCGGCGGGCCAGCTCGGCGGTGTAGTTCCAGTGCGCGGTGGCGCGGCGGCCGTCCAGCAACCCGGCCTCGGCCAGCACGAAGGCCCCGTTGCACAGCGCGGCGATCCGCGCCCCGGCCTCCGCGGCCTCCTGGAGTTCCTTGACCAGCAACGGATCCAGGGGTTCGGTGCCGTGCAGCACGGCCTCGGGCACCGAGGGCACGATGATGGTGTCCGCGCCGCGCAGGCCCTCCAGGCCGTGCTCGGGGTGCAGCACAAAACCGTGCTCAGCCCTGGGCAGGTCGGGTCGCATGCCGCACAGGCGGGTGCGGTACCAGGGATCGGCCAGGTCGGGGTGGTCCACGCCGAAGACCACGCAGGCCAGGCCGACCTCGTAGACGTCCCACAGCGAGGGCGCCTCGTCCTCGGCCACCACGATGGCCACGGTGCCGGTGCTCATGTCCGGCAGCCTATGGCAGTAATCGTGCGGATGTCGGCATTTCTGCCACTGTTGATCTCCGCGCACAGGGTTGAGGCTGGTCAGGTGACTGAATACGACGTGACCGTGCTGGGCCTGGGCCAGATGGGCTCGGCCCTGGCCGCCGCCCTGCTGCGCGCGGGCCACCGCACCGCGGTGTGGAACCGCACCCCCGCCAAGACCGCCGCGCTGACCGCCGAGGGCGCGCACGCCGCGGCCACCGCCTCCGAGGCCCAGGCCGGCAGCCCGGTGGTCATCGCCTGCGTGCTGGACTACCCGGCCCTGCACGAGATCCTGGACCCCGCCGCGCTGGCCGGGCGCACCCTGGTCAACCTCACCTCCGGCTCCCCCGAACAGGCCCGCGAGACCGCGCAGTGGGCCGCCGGCCACGGCATCGACTACCTCGACGGCGGGATCATGATCACCCCGCCGGGCATCGGCAACCCGGAGTCCATGCTGCTCTACAGCGGTTCCCGGACCGCCTTCGCCGCGGCGGAGCAGCTGCTGGCGGCCTTCGGCGAGGCGATCCACCTCGGCGAGGACCCCGGGGTGGCCTCGCTCTACGACACCGCGCTGCTGGGCATGATGTGGTCGACCATGACCGGTTGGCTGCACGCCGCCGCCCTGGTCACCGCGGACGGGGCCACCGCCGCGGAGTTCACCCCGCTGGCCCTGCGCTGGCTGGGCGATGTCAACGGCTTCATCCGCGCCTACGTGCCGCAGGTCGACCAGCGCGCCTACCCGGGCTTCGACGCCACCATCGACGTGCAGCTGGCCACCATCGAGCACCTGGTGCACGCCAGCCAGGTGCGCGGGGTGGACGCCGCGCTGCCCGAGCTGCTGCGCGACTACGCGGCCCGCGCGGTGGCCCAGGGGCACGGCGGTGACGGCTGGGCGCGGGTCATCGAGCTGCTGCGCAAGGCGGCCTGAGGTGCGCTGGCCAACCCTGCTCGACACCGCCGCCAACGACAGCTTCGCGACGCTGACCACGGTCGCGGACGCGGACTGGACCCGCCGGGCCGACGGCCTGGACTGGTCCTGCCGCACCACCCTGGACCACCTGGTGGAGGGCCTGCTCTGCTACACCGCCCAGCTCGGCACCGGGGCCGCCGACAGCTGGACCGCGCTGCTCGGCGGTCTGCGGCCGGACGCGCCGATCCGGGACTGCCTGGCCGGTGTCCGGGCCGCCGCCGCGCTGCTGTCGGCCGCGGTCCGGCACGCCGATCCGGCCGATCGAGGCTGGCATCCGTGGGGTGTCGCGGACGCGGCCGGGTTCGCCGCGATGGGCGTGGTCGAGCTGACCGCGCACACCGGCGACCTGGCCCGCGCGCTCGGTGTGGGCTGGCGGCCCGATCCCGGGGTGTGCGCGGCGGCGGTGGACCGGCTGTTCCCGGAGGCGCCCGAGGGTGATCCGGTGGCGGTGCTGTGGTGGTGCACCGGGCGCGGGGAACTGCCGGGACACCCGCGGCGGCGGAGCTGGCAGTGGCGTGGCGGCGTCCCGGCCAGGTCGAGATCGGGTAACTAATTCGCCATCCCGGCCGGCCAGGCATTTCACTGACCGGATGGATGGCTTCCAGGTGGCACGTCCCGGCTCCGCCGATGTCGCGGAGATCCTCGCGCTGGTGCACGCCAGCGACATCGCCGCGGTCGGGTTCGCCGACTTCGACGAGTCCGAGGTGGTCTCGGCGCTCGCGGAGTCCTGGGTGGTGCGCGACCGGGACGGCCTGGCCGTGGGCTGGGGCTACCTCGACCCGCCCGGCGCGGCCGAGGAGGTCTGCTGCGAGGCCTACGCCCGTCCCGGCGCGGACCCGGCCGTCCAGGCCGAGCTGGTCCGGCTGCTGCTGGGCCGGCTCGCCGAGCGGGCGCCGGTGACCGCCAGGTCGGCCGCGACGCCCGGCGAGACGGCCTACATCCGGGTGCTGGAGCAGGCCGGTTTTGCCTTCGAGCGGCAGCACGCGCGGATGACCCGGCCGCTGACCGGCGACGAGCAGCGGCCGGCTCCGGTGCCCGGCTACACCCTGCGCAGGCTGAACTCCGGCGAGCTGGTGGAGTGCCACGAGCTGCTGCGCACCGCCTTCACCGGCGCCGCCCAGCCCTTCCCCGGCACCCTCGGCGAGCTCGCGGACACCCCGGGCATCCGGTGGGCGGAGTCCCTGGTCGCCGAGGCCGACAGCGGTGAGCTGGCCGGGGTGGTGGTGTCCTCCGGGCAGTCGCCGGCCAGCGAGGAGGGCTGGGTGAAGTGGCTCGGCGTGCTGCCCGCGCACCGCGGCCGCGGCCTGGGCAGGGCGCTGCTGGCCGGCGCCTTCGCCGCCTACGCCGAGGAGGGTCTGGGCAAGGCCGGGCTGGGCGTGGACACCACCAACCCGACCGGGGCCTACCGGCTCTACGAGTCTGTCGGTATGACCCCGGCCTACCTGACCAACATCTACCGGCAGGTCATCACCGGCTGACCAGCGCTGTCAGCCGATGGTGCGTGGGTGGTCAGCGGGTCCGGCCAGGCTGCGCCCATGACCAACCGCAACGTGCTCATCTCCGGCGCCAGCATCGCCGGTCCCGCGCTGGCCTTCTGGCTGCGCCGCTACGGCTTCAACCCCACCGTGGTCGAACGCGCCCCCGCCCTGCGCGAGGGCGGCTTCGCCGTCGACTTCCGCGGCCCGGTGCACCTGGAGGTGTTGCGCCGCATGGGCATCCTGGACGAGGTGCGCGCCAAGCAGACCGACGCCGGGGAGATGATCGTGGTGGACCGGGACGGGCGGCGGCTGGCCGGGCTGCCCGCCTACTTCATCTCCGGTGAGGTGGAGATCCTGCGCGGGGACCTCTCCCGGATCATCTACGACCGCACCAAGGACGAGGTCGAGTACGTCTTCGGCGACTCGATCAGCTCGCTCACCGAGACCCCCGACGGGGTGGAGGTCACCTTCGAGCGCGGCGCGCCGCGGACCTTCGACCTGGTGATCGGCGCGGACGGGCTGCACTCGGCCGTGCGGCGGCTGACCTTCGGCGCGGAGTCGCGGTTCCTGCGGCACCTGGGCTACTACGTGTGCGGGTTCTCCATGCCGGACCACCCCGGCCTGGACAACCACAACCGGCTCTACAACGAGCCCGGCCGGGGCGCCTCGCTGGGCGGCGTCGAGGCGGGCACGCTGCTGGTCTTCGCCAGCGACCCGCTGGAGTACGACCGGCGGGACCCCCAGCAGCAGATGAAGATCGTCGAGCGCACCTACGCCGGGATGGGCTGGGAGACCTCGAAGATCATCGACGCGATGTGGGCGGCGCCGGACTTCTACTTCGACTCGATCAGCCAGGTGCACATCGACCGGCTCTCCCGCGGCCGGATCGCGCTGCTGGGCGATGCCGGGTACGGGGCGACCTGCGGCGGGCTGGGCACCGGGCTGGCCATCGTGTGCGCGCACGTGCTGGCCGGGGAGCTGCACGCCGCCGACGGCGACCACCGGGTGGCCTTCCGGCGGTACGAGGAGATCATCCGCGAGTACGCCACCGGGTGCCAGAAGACCTCGGAGAACGCCGGACCGTTCCTGTCCCCGCGCACCGCCTTCGGGATCCGGCGGCGCAACCTGATGTACAAGGCGCTCAGCTCCCCCCGGCTCAGTTCTTTCTTTAACAAGCTGACCACGAAGGCGGCGTCCGGACTGCGGCTGCCGGACTATCCGCGTTGACCTGCTTCCCACACCTCGCACGAATTACGACATACGGTGGGATCGCGTTGTGAGCCTGATCGCCCCATCAGGACATCTTCGCTGGTCAGGCCTTTATCAAAGAAGTCTCAAGGCCTTGCGGGGGCTAGTCTTCGGAATCGCTCCGGTCGACGTCTGAGTCCCGGCCGCATTCCATGAGAAGGAGACTTGAGTGGGGCCTGTGTTCGAACGGGCGAGTCTGGACGACATCGACGAGTTACTCCGGCTCTACCGCCGGGTCTACGGCCGCGCCTACGCGCTGCCGCTGGGCACCGACCCGCAGGTGATGGCCGCCGAGATCACCTCCGACCGCACCAGCTGGCTGGTCGCCAGGGAGCGGGGTGAGCTGGTGGCCTCCATCGTGGGCAACGTCGAGCCCGCCGACCGCCTCGGCAAGATGCAGGGACTGGTGGTGCACCCCGAGCACCGCGGTGGCGGGGTGGCGCAGCAGGCGGTCAGCTCACTGGCCGAGCTGATCCTCTCCGACGGGCGCGCGGACTCCGTCTACGCCACCGCGCGCACCACCTCCACCGCCCCGCAACGGATCTGCCTGCGCAATGGGTTCAAGGCAATGGGCATCTTCCCGAACCTGCGCAAGGCCGCCCGGCACGAGACCATGGTCCTGCTGGCCCGCCACCAGGAGGGCGTGCTGGAGCAGCGGCACCCGGTGGAGCGGGTCCCGGCCAGCCTCGGCCCGCTGCTGGCGGCGGTCGAGCAGGTCGTGGGCCTGCCCACCCGGCCGGAGCTGGTGCCCGATGTGGAGGTGCCGGTCCAGCGCGGGGAGTCCCCGGCCCCGGAGGTCGAGCTGATCAGCGCGCCGAAGTTCGTGCTGCGCCGCTACAACGAGCAGCTGACCAACCCCGGCCGCCGCTTCTACCCCTTCCACACCCCGAACGTGCTGCTGGCCGCGGCCGACGGCTCCTACGAGGTGTTCGCGCACCTGTCCGGCAGCGACGGCTACTGCACGCTGATCGGCGCCAACCCGGACGCGATGGCGGTGGCCCGGCACCTGGACCTGCTCATCGAGCAGCTCAACGACTACGGGGCCTTCTACATCGAGACCCTGGTGCCGCTGCACGCCTTCGACGAGCTGGGCCAGCTGCTCGCGCACGGCTTCCTGCCCGCCGCGGCCTACCCGGCGATGCGCAAGGACGGCGAGCTGTTCCGGGACTACGTGGTGATGGCCCGCACCATGCAGCCGCTGGACTTCCGCGGCCTGGCCATCGACGCGGCGTTCCAGCCGTTCACCGAGCAGTACATCGAAGCCTGGAAACAGATGTATCTCAACACACGCGGGGTGTTCCGGTGAGTTCCTACCTCGGACCGGTCACGGTCCCCGACCCGGCCGCGCTGGCCTCGGTGCAGCGGCTGTGCGACCTGGCCGCCCCGTATGCCGCGGGCGCGGAGGCCGACGAGCTGTTCGTGGCGGCGATGAACGAGTCCAACGCCTGGCACGCCGCGCGCTCGCCGTTCTTCGACTCGCTGTGGCAGAGCAAGGGCCGCCCGCAGCTGGAGTCCATTGTGGACATTCAGCGGCAGCCGTTCGTGCACGCCAACTTCTTCAAGATGCACGAGGTCGTCTCCATCCCGCGCGAGCAGGTCAAGCTGCACGTGACCTCCTCGGGCACCACGGGCCAGAAGTCGCAGATGTTCTTCGACGAGTGGACCCTGCGCGCCGGGCAGCGGATGGTGGCCCGCATCTTCGACCACTACGGCTGGATCGACGACAGCCGCGCGGTGGACTACCTGATCTACACCTACCAGCCCAGGCCGGGGCTGAACCTGGGCGCCTCCTTCACCGACAACTACCTGTGCGACTTCGCCCCGGTCCACCGGGTCGAGCACGCGCTGCCCAGCACCGGCACCGGCCACGAGTTCGACGCCTTCGGCGCGATCCGCTCGCTGCTGCGCTCGGCCGAGGACGGTGTCCCGGTGCGCATCCTGGGCTTCCCGGCCTTCCTGTCCTTCACCCTGGACCGGATGCGCAACATGGGCATGAAGCCGATCCAGCTGGACCCGGCCTCGCTGGTGGTCTTCGGCGGTGGCTGGAAGGGCAACGCGGACAAGCAGGTCAGCAAGCCCGAGCTCTACGGCAAGATCGCCGAGCAGCTGGGCATCCCGGACGAGCGGATCCGGGACGGCTTCGGCTCGGTGGAGCACTCGGTGCCCTACATGGAATGCGCGCGGCACAACATGCACGTGCCGGTGTGGTCGCGGGTGCTGATCCGCTCGGTGCGCGAGCTGGCCCCGCTGGGCTACGGCGAACCGGGCTACCTGCAGTTCGTCTCCCCGTTCATCACCTCCGCGCCCGCGCAGAGCGTGCTGATGGGCGACCTGGCCTCGCTGCACGCCCCGGAGGAATGCGGCTGCGGCGCGCCGACGCCGTGGTTCAAGATCCTGGGCCGCGCGGGGTTGAGCCGCAACAAGAGCTGTGCCATCGCCGCCGCCGAACTGCTGAAGGAAAAGTCGTGAACCAGCACTACTGGCAGGGCGAGTGGGTCGAGGACGCCGAAGCGGACCGCCGCCTGGACACCCTGGAGGAGCTGACCCAGCAGGTGCTCGGCGGTGAGCCGCTGAGCCCGCTGCTGGTGCTGGCCGCCGCGGAGAAGGTGGTCGCCCAGCTCCGCGACGCCGAGAGCCCGGTGCGCCGCAGGCTGGCCGACCGGCTCGCCGCCTGGCAGGTGCCCGCTGCCGAGATCGAGGCCACGCTGACCCAGCTCACCGGCGCGCTGAGCCGGGAAACCTTGGAGCGCAAGGTGGTCCGGGAGCTCGGCGGGATCGACCCCGGCCGGCTGACCCGGTTCGACTTCCGGCAGGAGATCTTCGAGGCCTGGGCCCCGGTCGGGCTGCTCGCGCACATCGCGCCCGGCAACGCGCCGGCGGCCGGGGCGATGAGCGGCCTGGAAGGGCTGCTCTCCGGCAACCTCAACGTGATCAAGACCAGCGGGGACGACTCGCGGTTCACCGCCGAGCTGCTGGCCGCGCTCGCCGAGGCGGACCCGACCGGGCAGATCGCGCGGCGGGTGATCGTGCTGCATTACTCCTCGGCCCGCAAGGACTGGCTGGAGCGGATGTGCGCGCCCGCGGACGCGGTGGCCGCCTGGGGTGGCGAGGAAGCCCTCGCCGGGGTGGCCTCGGTGCTGCGGCCGGGTTGCCGCCTGGTGGACTGGGGACCGAAGCTGTCCTTCGCCTACCTCACCGCCGCCACCTGGAACGACCAGGACACGCTGCGCGCGGTGGCTGGGGACGTGTGCCTGCTCGACCAGCAGGCCTGCTCCAGCCCGCAGGTGATCTACCTCGACACCGAGGACGACGGCGAGGTCTTCGCCTTCGCCGAGCGCTTCGCCGCGGTGCTGGCCGAGACCGTGGCCAAGACCGAGACCCGCGAGCCCAGCGACCCGGAATGGGCCGAGATCACCAACACCGTGCTGGTCACCCAGCTGGAGGAGCACCTCGGCCTGACCAAGGTGCACGCCGCCAAGGACGGGTCCTGGCGGGTGCTGGCCGACACCCGCTCCGCGCTGCGCGCCTCCCCGCTGTACCGCACGGTGTGGGTGAAGTCCTTGTCCCGCAACAAGATCGCACAGGTGCTGCGGCCGATGCGCCGGTACCTGCAAACCGTCGGACTCGGCGCGGACCGGGACGAGGTGGCGGTGCTGACCCGGGCGCTGATCGGCGCGGGCGTGCAGCGGATCACCATGCCGGGGCGGATGCTGGGCAGCTACGACGGCGAGCCGCACGACGGGGTCTACGCCCTGCAGCGCTACAGCCGCCGGGTGGACGTGCAGCTGGACGAGCGGTTCACCGGGCACGCCTGCCTGGACGACCTGGTCTCCTCCCGGCCGCTGCCGCCGCCCGCGGTGCCGGTGACCACCAAGGCCCGCTTCGACGAGCTGCAGACCGACCTGAGCCGGGCCGAGGTGTTCTTCCGCAGCGGCGGCACCACCGGCGAGCCGAAGCTCTCGGCGTTCAGCTGGGCCGACTACGACGAGCACATGCGGCACGGCGCGGAGGGCCTGCTGGCCGCCGGGCTGGACCCGCGCACCGACCGCACCATGAACCTGTTCTTCGGCGGCCAGCTCTACGGCGGTTTCCTGAGCTTCTTCTCCGCGGTGGAACGCCTGGGCGCGGTGCAGTTCCCGATGGCGGGCCAGCAGAACCTGCACGACCTGGTGGCCAAGTCCATTGTGGACAACCGGGTGGACACCCTGCTCGGCATGCCCAGCTACCTGCTGCGGCTGTTCGACGAGTCCGGGGACGTGCTGCGGAACTACCGGGGCGTGCGCAAGATCTTCTACGGCGGCGAGCACTTCAGCGAGCAGCAGCGGCGCTGGCTGACCGAGGAGTTCGGCGTCGAGGTCATCCGCAGCGCCGCCTACGGCAGTGTGGACGGCGGCCCGCTGGGCTACCAGTGCCCGGACTCCCCGGCCAGGGTGCACCACCTGTTCGCGGGCATCCAGACCCTGGAGATCCTGGACCGGGAACAGGACCGCCCGGTCGGCCCCGGCGAGACCGGCCGCCTGGTCTTCACCGCGCACACCCGCCGCGGCCAGCGCCTGGACCGCTACGAGATCGGCGACCTGGGCCGCTGGCTGACGCAGGACTGCCCGTGTGGTCGCAAGACGCCGAGGTTCGAGCTGCTGGGCCGCTCCGGCGACGTCTTCCGCAGCGGCGGCCACTTCCTCAACTACCGCCGCTTCCTCGCGGTGGCCGACGAGGCCTTCGCCTACGCAGGCGACCTCCAGCTGGTGCTGGCCGAGGAGGGCGAGCGGGAAAGCCTGACCATCCGGCTGGAACAGGGCAGGACAACCCTGGACGCCGAGACGGTGCGGGCGGAGTTCCTGGACCGCTACCCGGAACTGATGGTCACCGCGGTCCGCGACGGGCTGGTGGACCTGCACGTGCAGCTGGCCGATCCCGGGATCTTCGAGCGGACCGGGGCCAGCGGCAAGCTGGTCGCGGTGGTGGACCGGCGCGCTCGCAACAGCTGAGCGCGCCAGGACAGCGGCGGACCGGAACCCCGAGCCCGGCCCGCCGCTGTTCGCCTGGATGTCAGCCCCGACACCTACCCTCGGCTCATGAACGCACGCCTCAACGCCCTGCTCGGGCTCTGGCGCTCCCGCGGCCGCACCGTGGACGAGCCGCCGATCGAGATCATCGGCACCGACGACTACCAGTGGTTCCCCGGTGAGCGGTTCCTGGTGCACCGGGTGGACGTGCGGGTGGGCGGGGAGCACGTGCAGGTGCTGGAGATGATCGGCCCGCACGACCCGGCCACCGACAGCTACCCGATGCGCGCCTTCGACCACCAGGGCGGGTTCAGCGAGATGACCGCGACCGTGGACGCCGACGGGGTGTGGACCTTCGCCGGTCCGGACACCAGGGCGACACTGCGGGTCGGCGAGAACACCATGGCCGCCACCTGGGAGCGCCTGGTGGACGGGCAGTGGCGGCACTGGATGGACATGGGCTTCACCCGAGCCTGACCGGCGCTGGGTCAACGGCAGACTCACAACCGGCTCACAACTTCCTGACAACTCGCCCCTACCGTCGGTGACGGCCACCCGCCCGCCGAAGGGAAACCCCGTGCCCGTGCACACCGCCGCCGTCTCCACCACCGCCGCGCTGCTGATCGCCCTGGCCCCGGCGCTGTCCCAGGCCGAGGCCGAGGGCAGCGGGATCGGCGCGGTGGCCTACGACCTGGGCCGGGCGGCCTTCCGCACCCCGGCCATGCCGGAGCCGCTGGAGCTGACCGCGGTGGTGCACTACCCGGTGCGGCGCAGCGCCCGGCCCGCGCCGGTGGTGCTGATGCTGCACGGCTCCTGGCACTCCTGCGCCGACAACGCCGAGTGGCCGTGCCAGAGCTCCGCGCCGATGCCCAGCCACCGCGGCTATGACTACCTCGGCCGGGCGCTGGCCCAGCGCGGGATCATCGCGGTCGCCATCGCGGCCAACGCGGTGGAGGGGCAGTGGAACAAGCTCGGCGCCACCGGCCCCGACCGGCCCATGCAGCCCTACCAGGCGCGCGCGGACCTGATCAACAAGCACCTGGCGATGTGGCAGCGGCTGGCCGCCACCGGCGAGGGCGAGCTGGCCGGGCGGTTCATCGATCCGGACACCGGCGCGCCCCGCGAGGTCGACTTCCGCGGCCGCGCCGACCTGAGCCGGGTCGGCACCCTCGGCCACTCCCGGGGCGGCAAGGCGGTGATGTGGCAGGCGGCCGATCGCGAGCGCGGCAAGGTGCCGGCCGGGGTGCGGGTGCGGGCCGTGCTGCCGGTGGCCCCGGTGTACTTCCCGCTGGTGGAGGGCGATGTCAGCGACGGGCTGGTGACCACGGCGCCGGTGCGGGTCCTAATCAGCACCTGCGACGGCGCGATCGGCGAGGCCGGCCGCGGCTATGTGCGGGACGCGCTGGCCGCCGGGACGAAGTTCCCGGTCTCGGCCGGCACGTACCGCGGTGGCAACCACAACTTCTTCAACACCCAGTGGTCACCGGAGAGCGGCCAGCAGCACGCCTACGACGACGCCCCCGGCAAGGACGAGGACCCGCAGCTGCCCGCCGGTCACTGCCGCCAGCCTGCCGACGACGGGGTGGTGCGGCAGCTGACCGAGTCCGAACAGCGGGGCCGGGCCACCGACGAGGTGGTCAAGTTCTTCACCCACGCGCTCAGGTGAGCGGGTAGACCGCGACCTGCCCGCCGTGGTGGCGCGGGGTCTCGATCTCCTCGACGACCGCGGTGGCGAAGTCCACCCCGGAGAGCGCACCCTCCGGCCGCGGCCAGCCAGGGGTGACGAACCCGCCGTCGGTGCGGTGCCCGGTGCGCCCGGCGGCGAAGTCGAACTCGCCGATCGGGCTGAGCACCAGCCAGTCCAGTCCCGGCGAACCGGCCAGCACCGCCGAGCCGGCCGCGTGCCCGAGGCAGAACGGCCGGTACTCCGCGGGGAACTCCGGCGAGTCCAGCAACCGGACCTCCGGCGCGGACTCCAGCAGCACCGCGATGCCCAGCACCAGCACCCGCACTCCTGGCACGGCGGCCAGCGCGCGGGCCGCGGCGGGGTAGAACTCGGCCGGGTCGGCGCTGACGTCGTAGACGGTGCTGACCGCGACCTCGTGGCCGGGCACCAGCGCGGCCACCGAGTCCGGGTCGGTGACGTCCCCGGCGACCACCCGGCCGGGCAGGTCGGGATGGCGGGCCGGGTCGCGCACCACCGAGGTCACCTGGTGGCCGCGGGCCAGCGCCTCGGCGGCCACCAGTCGCCCGACCCGGCCACCCGCGCCAAAGATGATGATCTTGCTCATGTCTGCCCCAGTTCGTCCGCACCGTGCCGATCACGGCTCTGAGCTGGACGGTATCCACGGCATACTTGTTACTTCAAAGGTACTTGGTTACCGTCCGAACGTGCCCGAGCCGCTGCGCCCCGACCTGTTCGACCCGGCCTGCCCGTCCAGCGCGCTGCCCTTCCGGATCGGCGACAAGTGGACCGCGATGGTCATCCGCTGCCTGGAGCACGGGCCGCGCCGCTTCACCGAACTGCGGGTGCCGATGGCGCGGGTGACGCCGAAGGTGCTCACCGAGACGCTGCGCGCGATGGAGCGCGACGGCATGCTGACCCGCACCCACCACCCGGAGATCCCGCCGAGGGTGGAGTACGAGCTGACCGAGCTGGGCCGCTCGCTGCTGGGCCTGCTGGACTCCTGCTGCGCGTGGGCCGAGGTCCATCTGCCGCAGGTGCTGGCCGCGCGCGAGAAGCACGAACAGGCCTCGGCGTGACCGAGATCCGCTGGCGTTCCTTCCGGGACAGCTGGACCGACCACCTGGGCCGGGTGTGGACCAGGCTGAAGCCGCGTCAGCTCTCGGCCCGGGAGGCACGCCCGTTCGCGCTGCGGGAGTCCACGCTGGTCGCGCTGGAGTCGACGGATCCGGACCTGGCCTGGCTGGAGCTGCCCGCGCGGCGGGAGTTCTGGGCCACCCGGGCGGAGTCCGGGCACCGCTTCAGCAGGTGGCGCGCGGACACCGGCGAACTGCTGCTGATGATCACCGAGGAGTGCTAGGCCTCAGGCGCCGCGCTCGTCGAGCAGCCGGACCAGCTTGCCGGTGCGCGGGTTGACCGTGAGCCCGTTGGTCCCGGCCCATTCCACCGCCAGCGGCTGGATCAGGCCGCGCCGGACGTGGTCGGCGAACATCGGCCGCACCTGGTCCAGCCGGGTCGCGATCGCCTCGGCCAGCTCCGCCTCTCCGGTGACCGCGCCGCCCAGGCGCAGCACCAGCTGGTCCTTGGCCTCCTTGCGCCGCAACACCACCTGGATGCCGGTGATGGACTGCCCGGCCGCCGCACCCTCCACAATGGACCGCAGGTCGTCCAGGTAGACGGTCACCGGGCCGACCCTGGCGCCCTCGTCGGAACGGCCCAGCAGCCGGAAGGTGCCCGACTCGACCTCGGTCCACTCGGCCAGGTCGCCCACCGGGTAGCGCAGCACCGGTTGCAGGGTGCGCACCAGGTCGGTCACCACCACCCGGCCGGGGCGGCCCGGTTCGGTGATCGGCTCGCCGGAGTCGATGTCCAGGATCTCCATGATCCGCCCGGGGAAGACCCGGTGAATGCGGGCGTCCGGCTCACCGGCGACCGGGCCGCCGAGGATGCCGCCGTCCACGCTGGCGTAGCCGATGGAGCGGACCTCGGCGTTCGGGAAGGCCGCACGGATGAGCGCGCGCTGGTCGCCGTAGAAGGCCTCGCCGCTGAAGAGCACGATCCGCACCAGCGGCAGTTCCCCGACGGTGTCGGCCACGTGCTGGGCCAGCTGGCACAGCGAGGTGGGCGGCGCGGCCAGCACCGTCGCCCCGAACTCCGCCAGGGTGCTGGCGACGAAGTCCAGGGGCGCGGAACCGGCGATGGGCAGCTGCACGGTGTCCACCGGCGCGTCCTGCAGGGTGTTGAGGGTGAAGATGAAGCTGGAGTACAGCTCCCCGGCGTAGAACAGGTTCGCCACCCGGTCCCCGTCGACCAGGCCGGCCCCGGCCAGGCCGGTGGAGAAGGTCTCGCTCATCTCCCGCCACTCCGCGCGGGTGTAGACCGAGACCCGCGGCGCGCTGGTGGTGCCGCCGGTCTTGAACACCAGCCCGCCGCGGTGCTCGCCGGTGTGCAACCGGTTGTCCCGCAACGTGTTCGCCGCCCAATAGGTGGCGTGGTCCACGATGGGCAGCTCGGCCAGCTCCGGGTTCTCCGGCAGGTGCGCGTACAGGTCCCGGTAGTACGGGGAGTTCTCGCGGACGAACCGGATCAGCGCGGGGAGGGTCGAGGCAGCCACCCGTCGAGGCTAGCGTCACCCGTTCGGACTTTTCCCAGCTCGCGCCGGGGCTGTGCGCCGGGCCACCGGTGAGTTCGATCTCCCCTAACCGGCGACCACCAGCCGCAGCGCGGAGTCGTACTCCGGCTGGGTGCGCAGGTGCCCGAAGCGCCGGTCCCACTCCCCCGACTCCAGATCGGCGGTCAGCTTGGCCACGAACCGCGCCTCGGCCTCGGCGCCGACGAAGCCCCAGCCGGACTGGGCACGCCGCACCGCGGGGTCCAGGAAGCGTTCCGGGCGGCCGTAGAAGGCGTCGGTGATGCCGTCCACGCAGTCCAGCGGCACCGGCACCGGGGTGACCGTGGCACCGCCGAGCACCTCGGCGATGTGCTCGATGGGTTGGTAGCGCTGACGTTCGGCGGCGACCACCTCCGGCGCGTACTCGGCGAACCAGCCCTGGCTCAGCGCCTCGCCGTCCATGCACAGAATGACCACCCGGCCGCGGCTGACCCGGCACATCTCGCGCAGGCCGCGGTCGGCGCCGGACCACTGGTGCACGGTGACGGTGGCCATGGCCGCGTCCACGCTGTTGTCGTCCAAGGGCAGTTCCTCGGCGACGCCGTTGATCGCCGGGGCCAGGTGCGGCGGTCGCTGGGCGCGCATCGCGGCGGCGGGTTCGACCGCGATCACGTGCCGGTCCACCGGTTCGTAGGAGCCCGCGCCCGCGCCGACGTTGACCACGGTGCGGGCCTCGCCGAGGGCGGCGTGCACCAGCGCGGCGATGCGCGGGTCGGTGCGGCGGTGCTGGGCGTAGCCGGCGCCGTGGGTCTCGTAGTCGAAGTCGCCTGCCGGTCTCGTGCGCATGTCGCTCCCCAGGATCGCGTGAGTTCCTTCAAGGAACGCACTATGCTGGCCGCGCGCCCCGCAGGTCAAGGAGGTGACGGTGCGGCGAACGGACCTCTCCGACGCCGACTGCGCGATCGCCCAGTCCCTGGACGTGGTCGGCGACTGGTGGACCCTGCTGGTGCTGCGCGATGTGGCCAGGGGCGTGCACCGCTTCGACGCTTTGCAGGCCGAGCTGGGCCTCTCGCGCAAGGTGCTGGCCGAGCGGCTGCGCCGGCTGGTCGAGCACGAGGTGTTGCGCCGCGAGCGCTACCACGAGCACCCGCCGCGCCATGAGTACCGGCTCACCGACCGCGGCCGCGGCCTGCTGCCGGTGCTCATCGCCCTGCAGGACTGGGGCTCGACCTGGCTGCTGGGCGACGGCACCCTCTCGGCGACCAGCGCCCCGGAGTCCGCGGAGGCCCGCCGGGTGCGCGACCTGGTCGGGACCCGGGTCCCGGAGCTGCTGCTGCCCGCCGCGGACAACACCCGCCGCGACCCGGTCGCCGGCTCGGCCCACACCGTCCTGTACTTCTTCCCCGGCGCGGGCAACGCCCCACCCGGCTGGGACCGCATCCCCGGCGCACCCGGCTGCACCCTGGAGGCCTGCGCCTACCGGGACCGGCACGCGGAGTTCGCGGCCAGGGACGCCACCGTGCACGGGGTCTCCACCCAGCGCCTCGACGAGCTGGCCGCCTTCCGCGCCGCGGAGTCGCTGCCGTTCCCGCTGTTCTCCGACGCCGAGCTGAGCCTGGTCGCGGCACTGCGGCTGCCCACCTTCCGCGCGGCCGGGGCGCACCGGCTCAAGCGGCTGACCCTGGTGGTGGACCGGGACCGGGTGGTGCGCGCCGCGCTGTACCCGATCCCGGACCCCGCGGGTTCGGTGGATGAGGTGCTGGCACTGCTGGACCTGTGGCACTCTGGCGCGGATGCCGCATTTCGAGAGCTATGACGGACTTCGGCTGTCCTACACCACCCTCGGCGAGGGCCCGGCGCTGGTCTGCCTCTCCGGTGGACCCGGCGCGGATGCCACCAGCCTCGGCGACCTCGGCGGGCTGGCCGGGCACCACACGCTGATCCGGCTGGACGCCAGGGCGGGCGGTGACTCCGAGATCCCGGCCGACCAGGGCAGCTGCGCCTTCACCGAGCAGGTCAAGGACGTCGAGGCGCTGCGCGCCCACCTGGGCCTGCCCGCCATCGACCTGCTCGCGCACTCCGCGGGCACCCTCACCGCCCAGGCCTACGCCGCGGCCGAGCCGAACCGGGTCCGGCGGCTGGTGCTCATCACCCCGGCCGGGCGCGGGTCGCGCGAGCCGGATGAGGAGGAGGTGGCCCGGATCAGGGCCAGGGGCGTGCGCACCAGGGAACCGGCCGACAACGGGAACCCGCCGGGCTGGCTGCGCGCGGCCTTCTACGTCGAGCACAAGGCCAAGGCGGTGCCGCACCCGGTGCTGGCGGTGGCCGGGGCCGAGGACGGCATCGCCGGCCTGACCCCGGCGAGGCTGGTCGCCGACCTGCACCCGGCCGGGGTGCTCGCGGTGCTCCCCGGCTGCGGGCACTGGCCGTGGCTGGACGCCCCCGACTCCTTCACCTCGGTGGTCAGCGGGTTCCTGGCCGGTTAACCCGCCAGCACCTCGCGCAGGCGGACGGCGAAGGCCTCGGGCTGACCGGCGTAGCCGTGCTCGCCGCCGGCGAAACCGCCGTGGTGGCTGGGGAAAACGGTGGCCTCCTGGCCGAGCAGCTTGGCCAGGGCCACCGCGGTGCGCCCGGTGAAGGTGTTCCCGGTCTCCTCGCCCACCGCGACCACCACCCGGGTCGGCGCGGCCTTCAGCGCCTCGATGTCGGGCCGGTAGCTGCTCACCGCCCAGGAGCGGTCCGACAGCAGCGGGTCGTCCCGCTTGCCGTCGTCCTCGGTGGGCAGCCCGAACTGGGCCGGGTCGGGCGCGGGCTGGGCGAAGAACTCCTCGGTGAGCTCGCCCTCCCAGGAGGTCATCGCGATGAAGGCGGCCATGCCCGCGCCCCAGCCCTTGGCCAGGTAGACGTCGCGGAACCAGGCGCGGCCCCGGTCGGCGGCCTCGGCGTCGGGCAGCACGTTGTTCAGCGGCGGCTCGTGCGCCACCAGGGTCAGCACGTCCTGCGGGTAGGCGGTCACCAGCGCGAGTGAGGTCACCGCGCCACCGCTGCTGGCGAACACCTCCACCGGCCCGGCGCCGAGGGCCTCGATGAGGGCGTGCAGGTCCCCGGCCTGGGTCTCGGGACTGTGGTCGGTCCGCCCGTCCTTGCGCGTGCTGCGGCCCAGGCCACGCGGGTCGTAGGCGACCACGGTGCGCTCGGACATCAGCGGGGCCAGGGTGGCGAACCCGCTGGCCTCCATGGGCTGACCGACCATCAGCAGCGGCGGGCGGCCGTCGGCGGCAGGCAGCGGGCCGTACACGTCGTAGACGAGGTCGGCTTCGGGGGTGCTCAGGGTGTGCGTCTCGGTCATGCCAGTAGAGACTTCCACCGCCGGGAAAACTCATCGGCCGCCACGCCGGTTTCTCAGCGGTAGCCCGTGGTGTCGGCGGGCTTGCCCGGATCCTGCACCTCCACCAGGTACCGCCAGGCATCCGGCTGCGAGCCGTCCAGGTCGGTGAACCCGTACTCCTTGGCCAGGCTGCCCGCGTCCAGGGACTGCTGGTTGTACCGCGCCACCCGCGGGTCGGCGGCCAGTGCGGCGACCGCGCGACCGGCGTAGCGGGTGGTCTCCGAGATGGCGAAGTGCGGGGTCTTGTCCAGGGCGTCCCGCCAGTTCTCCTCGGTGACCCCGTAGGCCTCCAGCATGATCTCCGAGCGCAGCCAGCCCGGGGTGAGCGCGAGCGCGGTGCCGCCGTGCGGGCGCAGCTCGTGGCCCAGGGTGAAGGCCAGGCGGTTGCAGGCGGCCTTGGTCAGGTCGAAGTAGGTGTTCACCCGGTAGTTGTCCGCGTTGTAGGCGTTGGTGCCGTCGGTGATCTCGACGACCAGGCCGCCGGGGTGCCGGGTGAGCAGCGGCAGCGCGTGGTGGGCGGTGACCAGGTGGGTGTCGATGGCCAGCCGCAGCATCCGCAGGCCGCCGTCGAGGTCGTGCTCCCAGACCGGCTTGTCCCACTCCAGCAGCGAGTTCCCGCCGAAGATCGCGTTGACCAGGACGTCCAGCCGGCCCTGCTCGGCTTCGATGCGCTCGATCAGGGCGCGGACCTGCGCGGAGTCCAGGTGGTCGGTGGGCACGACGATCGCGGTGCCGCCCTCGGCCTCGACCATGGCGGCGGTCTGTTCCAGGGTTTCCGGGCGGTTCTCCGGGGAGGTGTGGCCGCCACCGCTGCGGCCGGAGAGGTAGACGGTGGCGCCGGCGGCGCCGAGCTCGATGGCGATGCCGCGACCGGCGTTGCGGGTGGCTCCGGTGACCAGGGCGATCTTGCCGTGCAGTGGCTTGCTCATGGCGGTCACCGTGCCAGCAGAAGCTGACAGGTTCTGGCAGGTATGCTGAGACCACTTGCGGAAGATTTCTTCTGGAAGATATCTTCCGAAACATGGGGAACCGTCGCATCACCGATCCCGAGGTGCTCAAGGGCCTGGCCCAGCCGCTGCGCCAGCGCCTCTACCACCTGCTCGCCCAGGCCGGCCCGGCCACGGTGAGCACGCTGGCCAAGCAGGTCGACACCGATCCGGGGCTGGTCAGCTACCACCTGCGTGAGCTGGCCAAGGCCGGCTACATCGAGACCGCGCCCGAGCTGGCCAGGGACCGCCGCGAGCGCTGGTACCGGGCCGCCGAGGAGCACCAGTCCTGGGCCTGGACCGACTTCACCACCCCGGAGGCCAAGGCGGTGGCCAGCGCCGCGGTGGCCCAGATGGTGACCAACCAGTTCGAGCGGGTCCGGGACTTCCAGCAGAACCGCTCGGCCTGGGGCGGGCAGTGGAACACCTCGGCCTTCATCTCCAACAACTTCCTGCGCCTGACCGACACCGAGCTGCGCCAGCTGGAGGACGAGCTGCACGAGGTGATCAACCGCTGGCGCGAGCCGCGCAAGGACCTGCCCGCCGGACCGGCGGCCGAGGACGGCCGCGAGCACGTCTTCCTGTTCCTGCACGGCTTCCCGGAGCGCCCGTGAGCACCGCGACCGCGCTGCGCCCGGCCTATCGGGAGCCGGCCTACCTGCGCTACCTGGCCGGGCACGGCACCTCGCTGCTGGGCGACCAGGTCTGGCACATCGCGCTGTCCTGGTCGGCGGTGCAGCTGGCCTCGCCAGGGGTGGCCGGGCTGGTGATGACGGTGGCCGCGGTGCCCAGGCTGGCGCTGATGCTGCTCGGCGGCGCGCTGGCCGACCGCTTCGACGCGCGGCGGCTGATGATCGGCAGCGACCTGGCCCGCGCGCTGGTCATGCTGGTGGCCGCGACCCTGGCCTTCCTCTCCCCCAGCCTGTTGTGGCTGGTGCTGGTCGCGCTGGCCTTCGGCATCGCCGACGCGGTGTTCCTGCCCGCGGCCGGTTCGCTGCAACCCCGGCTGCTGGAACCGGCGCAGCTGTCCTCCGGCGCGGCGCTGCACGAGGTGGTCGGCCGGGCGGCGCTGCTGCTGGGCGCGCCGCTGGGCGGGCTGCTGGTCGCGGTGGGCGGACTGCCGCTGGCCTGTGTGGTCAACGCGCTGACCTTCGGGGTCTCGATGGCCGCGGTGGCCTCGGCCAAGCCGCGCCGGGAGGTCGAGCCCAACACCGAGCCGGTGCTGGCCTCGGTGCGCGCCGGGTTCGCCTTCCTGCGGCGGGAACGGGTGCTGCGCACGGTGATCCTGGCCGCGCTGGTGATCAACCTGGGCTTTGTCGGACCGATGAACCTGGGCGTGGCGGTGCTCTCGGAGCACCGCGGCTGGGGCTCGGTCGGGGTCGGGCTGCTGGTGGCCGGGTTCGGCGGCGGCGCGGCCCTGGGCGCGCTGGTGCTGCTGCGGGTGCCGCTGCGACGACGGCTCGGCCTGGTCGTCGCGGTGGCCGCGCTGGTCGAGACCGCGGCCATGGTGGTCATGGCGCTGGCCCCCACGCTGCCTGCGGCCGTGGTCGCCGCGGTGCTGATCGGACTCGGCGGCGCGCCCTGCGGGGTCGGGGTGCGCACGCTGATCCAGGCCCGCACCCCCGATGCCTTCCGCGGCCGGGTGAGCAGCGTGCACACCCTGTGCAGCCTGGGCGTGGCGCCGCTGGCCACCGGCCTGTTCGGGCTGACCGTGGGCGCGGTCGGGGTGCCGGCGGCGTTCCTGTGCAGCGCCGGGCTGGAGCTGGCCGGCGCGGCGCTGTGCCTGCTGGTGGCGGACCTCCGCCGAGCTTCGATCGAGCAGGGATAACCTGGTCACCGGGGGTGGCACGGCGAAGTAGGGAGAGTATGTCGGCGACGAGGCTGCTGGTGCTGGGCGTGGTGCGCTGGTGCGGGTCCGCACACGGCTATCTGGTGCGCGCCGAGCTGGAGTCCTGGTGGGCGCACGAATGGGCCAACATCAAGTGGGGCTCGATCTACCACGGTCTCAAGCAGCTGACCAAGGAGGGGCTGATGACCTCCTCCTCGCCGATGGGCAACATCGGCCGGGTGGACTACACGCTCACCCCGGCCGGTGAGGCGGAGTTCTTCCGGCTGCTGCGCGCCACCCTGCGCGAGCCGGAGGAACACAAGCCCGACCTGCTGGCCGCGGCGCTGGTGCTGATGCCGACGCTGCCCCGCGATGAGGTGATCGCGCTGCTCAAGGAGCGGCTGGCCGCGCTGGAGGTCAACCGGGCGCAGGTGGCCGGGCGGGCCGGGGAGCTGACCGAGCCCGCGCACATGAGCGAGCTGTTCGGGGTCTGGCGCTCCTCCGCCGATGCCAGCGTGGCCTGGACCCAGGACCTGGTGGAACGGATCGAGGCCGGCGCGCACACCTTCGCCGGAGAGGCCCCGTACGTCTTCGGCCAGCCCGGCGGGGCCGGGTTCCACAGTGACGGCAGCCCGCGGCCGCGGCCGAAGCCCGACATCAGCTGCGGCTGAACTTTTTCCCTACTCAAACTTGTACGTTGGGTCCGATTTGCCCTACCCTCGCCCGGCGACTCAAGTTTGAGTAGGGAGCTGGGGATGATCCACACCAGGGATCTGGTCCGACACTTCAAAGCAAAAGGGGAGGTGGTCAAGGCCGTCCAGGGCGTTGACCTGGATGTCCAAGAAGGCGAGATCGTCGCCTTCCTCGGCCCGAACGGGGCAGGCAAGAGCACCACACTGCGCATGCTGACCACGCTGCTGCCCGCCACCTCCGGCGAGGCGACGGTGGCCGGGTTCGACGTGCGCGCCAACCCCGACGGGGTGCGCCGCCGGATCGGCTACATCGGGCAGAAGCACGGCGCCAGCGAGGGCCAGCAGGTCCGCGACGAGCTGGTCACCCAGGGCCGGATCTACGGCCTCAACCGGGCTGAGGCCGGGGTGCGGGCCGACCAGCTGCTCGAGCAGCTGGAGCTGACCGAGCAGGCCAAGCGGTACGTGGCCACGCTCTCCGGCGGCCAGAAGCGCCGCCTGGACGTGGCGCTCGGGCTGATCCACCGGCCCGACCTGCTGTTCCTGGACGAACCCTCCACCGGCCTTGACCCGCACAGCCGGGCCAACCTGTGGAACCACATCACCGGGCTGCGCGAGCAGTACGGCACCACGATCTTCCTGACCACCCACTACCTGGACGAGGCCGACACCGCCGCCGAGCGGGTGATCGTCATCGACCACGGCCGGATCATCGCCGAGGGCACGCCGGACCAGCTCAAGGCCAAGGTCTCCGGCGACCTGGTCACCGTCGAGTTCGGCGAGCCGGACTCCGCCGCCCGCGCGGTGCCGGTGGGCGCGGCGCTGCCCGGGGCGCACGAGGTGACCGCGGCCGGCACAAAGCTGACCCTGCGGGTGGAGCAGGGCGATGAAGCCCTGGCGATCCTGGTCCGCGCGCTGGACGCCGCGGACATCCGGCTGCGCGGGCTGAGCGTGGCCCGGCCCAGCCTCGACGACGTCTTCCTGTCCCTGACCGGCCGCAGCCTGCGTGAGGAGTCGGCATGAACCTGATCACCGCGACCGGTGTGGTCTACGCCAGGGAGATGCGGCCGACGCTGCGCAACCCGATGGCGATCATCACCGGACTCATCCAGCCACTGCTGTACGTGGCGCTGTTCGGCCCGCTGCTGTCGACCTTCGCGCTGCCGGGGGTCTCCAGCGGCGGGGGCACGCCGTGGACCTGGTTCATCCCGGGCATGCTGGTCTTCACCACGCTGTTCGGCACCGCCTTCGCCGGGGCGGACATCATGTACGAGCGGGACATGGGCTCGCTGGAACGCCTGCTGGCCTCCCCGCTGAACCGGGTGGCGCTGCTGGTCGGGCAGGTCGGCCGCCAGCTGACCACGCTGCTGCTGCAGGCGCTGGTGCTCATCGTGCTGGTGCTGCCCTTCGGCCTGGACGTCGACCCGCTGGGCACCGTCCTCGGCCTGGTCATGCTGCTGGTGCTGGCCGCCGGGGTCGGCGTGGGCTCGCTCGGGCTCGGGCTGGTGCTCAAGCAGGCGTACCTGTTCTACACCGCGGTGCAGACCGCGATCCTGCCGCTGATGCTCACCGCGGGCATGCTGCTGCCGATGGACGCCGCCCCGGGCTGGCTGTACTGGCTGTCCCGGATCAACCCGCTGACCCACGTGGTCAACGCCGAGCGCGCCCTCTTCGCCGGGAACTTCAGCCACCCGTCGATCCTGATCGCGCTGGCCATCACCGTGCTCGGCTGCGCGGGCGCCACCGCCTTCGCGCTGCGCGCCATCCGCAAGCTCTCCGCCTGAGCCGCTATCCGATCAGTCCAGAAAGGACAATGGTGACCTCAGTCGACGTCCTCGACTCGACCGACACCCAGCTCCCCGACCGGCTCATCGTGCGTGGCGCGCGCGTGCACAACCTGCGCGGCGTCGACCTCGAACTCCCGCACCGCAAACTGATCGTCTTCACCGGGGTCTCCGGCTCCGGCAAGTCCTCACTGGCCTTCGACACCCTCTACGCCGAGGCGCAGCGGCGGCAGGTCCAGTCGCTGTCCACCTTCGCCCGCCAGTTCATGAACGAGATGGACAAGCCCGCGGTCGACCAGCTGACCGGGCTGTGCTCGGCGGTGGCGGTGGACCAGCGCTCCTCGGCCACCCGCAGCCCGCGCTCCACGGTGGGCACGGTGACCGAGGTGTTCGACCTGATGCGCGTGGTCTGGGCCACCGCGGGCGTGCCGCACTGCACCGTCTGCGCCGAGGAACTGTTGCCCGACAACGGCATCCTGGTCTGCCTGGACGGGCATGCCACCGAAGTGCCGGAGATGTACAACCGGTCCTTCTCCTTCAACCTGCCCTTCGGCCAGTGCCCGGACTGCCTCGGCCTGGGCGCCGCGGCCGATCCGGAGAGCACCGAGCAGCGGCTGTGCGCCAGTTGCGGCGGCGCGCGGCTGCGCCCGGCCCAGCTGGGGGTGCGCCTGGACGGCCGCAGCATCGCCGAGGTCAACGCGCTGCCGGTGACCGAATGCCTGCGGTTCTTCAGCACCCTGGAACTGCCGGAGCGGCAGCGGCGGGTGCTCACCCAGGCGCTGGCCGAGATCACCGACCGGCTGCGCCACCTCACCGAGGTCGGCCTGGGCTACCTCAGCCTGGACCGCCCGGCGCGCACCCTCTCCGGCGGGGAGGCCCAGCGGATCCGGCTGGCCACCCAGCTCGGCACCCAGCTCTTCGGGCTGCTCTACGTGCTCGACGAGCCCACCGCCGGACTGCACCCGCAGGACGTGGAAGAGCTGATCGGCACGCTGAAGGCGTTGCGGAACCGGGGAAACACGCTGATCGTGGTGGAGCACGACGAGCACCTGATCCGGGCCGCGGACTGGGTGGTCGAGCTCGGCCCGGCCGCGGGCGAGCACGGCGGGCAGCTGGTCTTCACCGGCACCGCGCCGGAGCTGCTCGCCGATCCGGAGTCGCTGACCGGGGCCTACCTCAGCGGCCGCCGCACCGGTCACGTCCCGGCACGGCGGCGCACCCCGGCCCCGGGACGGGAGCTGGTGGTGCGGGGCGCGCGGGAGAACAACCTGGCCGGGATCGACGTGGCCTTCCCGCTGGGGTGTTTTGTGGTGGTCAGCGGGGTGTCCGGGGCGGGCAAGTCCACCCTGGTGGACACCATCCTGTACCGGGCGGTGGCCAGGGCGCTGGGCGGGGAGGCGCCGCCGCCGGGCGCGCACGAGCGCATCGACGGGCTGGGCCACCTGGACCGGGTGATCCGGGTGGACCAGGCCCCGATCGGCCGCTCCGGCCGCTCCACCCCGGCGACCTACACCGGGATCCTGGACGCCATCCGCAAACTGTTCGCCCAGACCCCCGCGGCGAAGGAGCTCGGGTTCACCCCCGGCCGGTTCTCCTTCAACTCCCCCGGCGGCCGCTGCGAGAGCTGCGCCGGGGACGGCACGGTGCGGGTGGAGATGTACTTCCTGCCCGATGTGTTCCTGGAGTGCGACACCTGCCACGGCACCCGCTACGACGCCGACACCCTCAAGGTGACCTACCGGGGCCGCACCATCGCCGAGGTGCTGGACCTGCCGATCGAGGCGGCCGCGGAGTTCTTCACCGCCGCCCCGGCCATCGCGGGCCCGCTGCGCACCCTGTGCGAGGTGGGGCTGGGCTACCTGCGGCTGGGGCAGGCGTCCAACACCCTCTCCGGCGGGGAGGCCCAGCGGGTGAAACTGGCCGCCGAGCTCCAGCGCAGGCCCGGCAAGCACACGCTGTACGTGCTGGATGAGCCGACCACCGGACTGCACGCCAGCGACGTGGCCCGGCTGATGGGGGTGCTGCACCGGCTGGTGGCCAAGGGGCACACGGTGATCACGGTCTCGCACAACGCGGAGGTGGTGCGCGGCGCGGACTGGGTGATCGACCTGGGCCCGGCGGGCGGGGACGGTGGTGGCCAGGTGGTGGCCACCGGCAACCCGGAGCAGATCGCCGCGAACCCGGCCAGCCGCACCGGCCGCTACCTCGCGCGGTAGCCAGGGAGTTTGTGGGCAGGAGCACGCGATCCGCGCGCTCCTGCCCACCTAGGCTGATCCGGTGACTGGTCTGGGCACGGGCATCAACGTGGTGGCGATCGTGGTGGGCACCGGGGTGGGCGCGGTGCTCGGCGACCGGCTACCCAAACGCTGGCGGGAGCTGATGGTCTCCTCGCTGGCGCTGTTCCTGCTGGCCCTCGGCGTGCACCAGGCGATGCAGACCTTCAGCGGCGAGTTCGCCACCGCGGCCGGTGGCGCGGCCACCATCCTGGTGCTGGCCGCGCTGGTGCTCGGCGGCGGCCTCGGCGCGGCGGTCGACATCGAGGCCCGGCTGGACCGCTTCGGCCTGTTCCTGCAACGCAAGTTCACCCGCGGCGAGGCCGAGGACCACCGCTTCGCCACCGGTTTTGTCACCGCCACCCTGCTGTTCTGCGTGGGCCCGATGGCGGTGCTGGGCGCCTTCGCCGACGGCGTGCAGGGCGACCCCGGCATCCTGTCGATCAAGGCCATCCTGGACGGGTTCATCGCGCTGGCCTTCGCCGCCAACCTGGGCTGGGGCGTGGGCCTGTCCGCGGCCGCGGTGCTGCTCTACCAAGGCGGGCTGACCGCGCTGGCCTCGGTGCTGAGCACGGTGATGGTGCCCGCGGTGATCGGCTCGCTGACCGCGGTGGGCGGGGTGCTGATCCTGGCGATCAGCCTGCGCATGCTGGAACTGCGCGAGATCGCGGTGGCCAACCTGTTGCCCGCGCTGCCGCTGGCCCCGATCGCCACCGCGGTCTACCTCGCGCTGGCCTGACCACGCCGTGCCGTCGCGGCACAGTCAAGCCCGGTCGGCCGGCAGGTGCTCCCGCGCCCACTCCTCGAAGCCGGTCAGCGGGATGCCGAGCGCCCTGGCGAACTCCGGCCGGGCGGGCTGTCCGGCCACGTTGACCCACTTGTGCGAGTGGCCCATCGCGGGCATGCCCGCCGCGACCGCCTCCGCCTCGGTCATATCCGGAGTGGACAGTGGCCGGTCCAGGACCCGGGCGAGCACCTCGGTGACCTCGGTCATGGACAGGTAGTCACCGGCCAGTTCCAGCTCGACCCGGTGGAACCGCCCCGGCTCGGCGATGGCGGCCGCGGCGGCCCGGCCGATGTCGGCCGCCGCGATCAGGGACAGCCGGGTTTCCGGGCGCAGCAGGGTGACCAGGCCGCCGTCGAGGCCGCGCGGGAACAGGTACCGCATCGACGGCAGGAAGTTCTCCATGAAGAAGGCGGGTTTGAGCAGCGTCCAGTGCTCGAACCCAGCCGCGCGGACCCGGTCCTGGAGCTCGGTTTTCGCCTCGTAGTAGGGCGCCATCCAGTTCCACTGGCCTTCGGCCCAGCCCGGGACCTCCACGTGCTGGCCCGCGCCGGAGACCGAGGTGTGCACGAACTGCGGCACCCCGGCGGCCTTCGCGGCCTCGATCAGGTTGACGCCCTGGGTCACCTCCCCGGCGAAGTCGACGCCGTCGGCGGTCGCGGCGGGCAGCTGCACGGAGAAGACCGCCCGAGCTCCCTTGGCGGCCCTGAGCACTGAATCGCGGTCGTGCAAGTCCCCGGTGACCAGCTCGACCCCTTGCGCGGCAACGGCTTTGGCCCGTTCGGTGGCCGGGTCGCGGACCAGTGCGCGGACCGGGACTCCCGCGGCGCGCAGGGCCCGGACGGTGGCACCACCCTGCCTGCCGGTGGCGCCGGTGACCAGGACGGGTGCGGATTCTACGGACATGGCACTCCAATTCAGCGTGCTAAGTGGCGGGGCCCGCCACTTACTGTCCGGTACGATACGGCGGACCCCGCCACTTGGCAAACATCGAGGTGACCATGGCTGAGCGCCAGCGAGCCGACGCCCGGCGCAACTACGCGCACATCCTCGCCGTGGCCACCGCGGAGGTGGCCGCACACGGCGCGAACGCCTCCCTGGAACAGATCGCCCGCCTCGCCGGGGTCGGCTCGGCCACCGTGCGCAGGCACTTCCCGACCCGCCGCGCGCTGCTGGAGGCGGTGTCCCGGGAACGGATCGAGGCCCTGTGCCGGCGCGCGCAGGAACTGTCCGAACAGGACAGTCAGCACGCGGTGGTGGACTGGCTGGGCGAGCTGGTCGGCTACTGCGTCTCGGCGCGGGGACTGGCGGCCGCGCTGGCCTACGACGCCGAGGCGGTCCGGGCACACGAGAGCACCTGCTCGGCCACCGTGGCCGAGGCGGCGGAACCGTTGCTGCGCCGGGCGATCCGGGAAAGGTGGGTGCCCCCGGGCCTCACCGTGGCGGACCTGATCACGCTGGCCGTGGGCATCGCGCTGGCCACCGAAGAGCACCCCGACCCCGCCGGGCAGGCCGACCGGCTGCTCCGGCTGGCCGTGACAGGACTGGGCCCGCCGCGCTGAACCCCTTTCACCGCACCAGAACGCGCCGCCCCCGGGTGTGCCCGGCTGGCTGTCCAGGTGCGCGGCCGCGGCCTCGGCGAGCAGGTAGGACTTCGCCACCGGGATGTGCAGCCGGCCCCGCTTGATCAGATCCGCCGCCTCGGCCAGCGCCGCGTCCACCGGGCCGATGCCGCCGCCCCCGGACCAGCTCACCGCCCGCCGCCGGTGATTCTTCGGCACCGGGCAGCCCGCCACGTCACCAGGCACGTTCAGCAGTTCGGAGACACCCGCTGAGCCGCGTCGAAGGTCATCAGCTCCTGCCGGTACACCGGCGCGAACGGCCCCGAGGGGGCCAGGTCGGAGACCAGGGGCGCGTCCCATTCCAGCAGCACCACGAAGTCCGGCAGCGCGTCGGCGGCGGGCTGACCGTCAGCGTCCCGGCTACCCGGCTCGGCCTCCCACTCGATGAGGTGCACCACCACCGAGTAGCGGCCCGGCCGCAGCGGCAGGCCGGTGTCCTCGGGTTCGGCGCAGACCTCCTCGATGCCACCGATGTGCGCGATCCCGTGACACACCAGCAGATACGGCTCGGAGCTGAGCATCAGGTAGCGGTCCTCGCGCTCGGTCAGGCCGGTGCCGTCGGCGCGCAGCACCACCTGCCAGGCCCCGTCGCCACCGATGTTGACCGGCACCAGCCCGCCGGCCACGATCCGCTCACGGATCTTCTCCGCGCTGCCCAGCTCGGCCGCCCAGCTCGCCTGGTCGCGGACGCCGGCGAACTCCTCCGGGGAGAAGATCGCCAGCATTCCCGATTCCGTCGACGCCACCCCGGACAGCTCGGCCACCGCGTTTTCCTTCCGTGTCACCGCTCTAGAGAGTCGATCATGACATGCCGCTGTGGCAGGCTAACCCCGTGCCGGAGACCGCGGACCGACTGCCCCAGCTCGTGCGCGCCCGCCTGGAGCAGGGGCCGCGCAGCGTGCTGGTGGACACCCAGCAGCTGCTGGCGGTGCGGGCCAGGTTCGAGACCGAGCAGTCGGAGTCGCTGGCCCGCTACCTGGAGGCCAGCCAGTCCCCCAACACGCTGCGCGCCTACCGCTCGGACTGGCTGGCTTTCGCCGCCTGGTGCGCCGCCGAAGGCCGACAGGCCCTGCCCGCCGACCCCCTCGATCTCGCGGTCTACCTGGCCGCGGCCGCGGATGCCCGCAAATCCGATGGCCGCCCGGCGTTCAGCCCGGCCACCCTGGACCGCAAGGCCGCCGCGATCGCCGCGGTGCACGCCGCCAACGGCCTGCCCAGCCCGACCCGCACCGACGTGGTCCGGCTGACCCTGCGCGGAATCCGCCGCACCCGCCGCACCCAGCCCACCCGCAAACGCCCGGTCCTGCTGCACACCCTGGAAGAACTGCTCACCGGCCTGCCCGAACCCGGCTGGCCCACCGAACCGGCCCGCCGCCGCGACCAGCTGCTGCTCCTGGTCGGCTTCGCCGGCGCCCTGCGCCGCAGCGAGCTGGCCGCGCTGACCCTGGACGACGTCACCGTGGACACCGACCTGTCCACCGGCGAACCCCTGCTGCTCATCCAGCTGGCCGGCACCAAGACCGACCCCACCGGCATCCACGAACAACGCGTCGCCCTGCCGCGAGGCCAGCGCCCGCAGACCTGCCCGGTGTGCGCCTTCGCCAACTGGGTCGCCCTGCTGGAAGTCAACGCCACCAACGGTTCCGCGGCCCTGCAGCAGTGGCTGGCCACCCGGCCCGAACCCGCCACCGTGCACACCTGCCACGGCTACCAGGGCACCCCACTGGCCGACGGCACCGCCCGACCACTGTTCCCCTCGGTCAGCAAACACGGCCACCTGGGCGCCACCCCGGTCTCCGGCCGCGCGGTGGCCGAGCTGGTCAAGCGCTACGCCGCCCGCGCCGGCCTGGACCCCGCCCTGTTCTCCGGCCACTCCCTGCGCGCCGGCTTCGCCACCCAGGCCGCCCTGGGCGGCGCCAGCGACCGCGAGATCATGCGCCAGGGCCGCTGGTCCAACCCGCGCACCGTGCACCGCTACATCCGCACGGCGAACCCGTTGGAGGACAACGCGGTCACCAAGCTCGGCCTGTAGACCTCAGGAGAAGAACGCCAGCACCCGTTCGGCCACCAGCGGGGCCGACTTGCCCTCCGGGCCGAAGTGGCTGAGCCGGGGCAGGGCCTCCAGCACCGCGTGCGGCAGCGTCTGGCGGAGGGTGTCGAACTCCGCCCTGGTCTCGCGGGGAGAACGGCTGCCGCACAGCAGCAGCACCTCGGCGGCGACCGCGGCGAACCCGGAGAGCTTGCCGTGCTGGGCGGCCACCTGCTCGTGCTCGGCCAGGTTGGCCGCCAGCAGCGGCCGCATCCGCTGCCAGCTCCCGCCACGGAACCCGATGCGCAAGGCCAACCGCAGATACCAGTGCGGCAGCTTCGCCACGAACGGTGGCGCGCCGCCCGATCCCCGGAGGAAGTGGACAAACGCGCCGTGCGGATCTCCTGCCGCGAGCCGCTGCCGGTACGGGTCCATCCACCCGGTGGGCACCGCGGCCACCGGCACTCCCGGCTCGTAGGTCGCGACGCGGTCGAAGACCTCGCTCGTGCGCGCGGTTTCCAGGACGACCAGCCCGCCGTAGCTGTGCCCGAAGGCCAGCCTCGCGCCGGTCGCCGCCTGGACCGCGCGCAGGTCCGCCACCTCCGAGGCCAGGCTGTACTGAGGTCCCAGTGGGCCGCTGGCGCCGCGTCCGCGCCGTTCCACCAGGTGCACGGTGCAGGAGCGGGCCAACGCGGAGGCCAGCGGCGCGTAGTCCGCCGCGGTGCGCAGCGCGCCGCCGAACACGATGAGACCGGGGCCCGCGCCCAAGGTCTGGTAGCTGATCGTAGTGCCGTCGGCCGAGCTGACCGTGCTGATCTCGGCCGTCATCGGGTCCCCTTCTCGGTCCACAGGTGGTCCAGGGTGGCCAGCAGCCGCTCGGTCTGCTCGGCGTACTCCTCGTACGGCACGCCGCTGTGGGCCACGAGCTTGGCGAACCGCTTCTCGAAGTCCCGCTGGACCGAGGTCACCAGCCGGTGGCCCTCCTCGGTGAGGCTCAGCAGCTTGCGCCGCCCGCCCGCCGGATCCGGCTGGACGTCGAGCAGCCCGTCCTCGGCGAGCACGGCGGCCATCCGGCTCACCGACGGCTCGGTCACCCCGAGGGTGTCGGCGAGGGCGCGCTGGGTCGGCCTGCCGAGCTCCTTCACCAGCGTCAGGGCGAGGAAACGACGGTAGGAGACGTTGTGCTCGGCCCGCAGCAGGCGGTCGGCCGCCCGGTCCAGCCGCGCGGTGAGCACGTGCAGGGTGAAACTCAGGTTCTGCGACACCAGGCGAACTTAGCATGCTAACTTAGCAAGACAAGTCACAGTCGCGTCTGCTCATCCGGCCGCCGGAGCGCCTGCCGCCCTGCTCACCCGCCCGGCCAGCTCCCGCAGGTACTCCGCCAGCTCCGGCGGCGAGTGCACCTCGAACTCACAGCCCAGCATCGCCAGCCGGAAGGCCAGCCAGTCCAGGGTGTCGGTGTGGCTGCGCAACCGGCAGGTGTGCTCGTCCACCGCCTCCACATCGGCGGGCCGGTCCCCCAGCACCCCTCGCACCCGGCTGGCGGGGGCGTGGATGGTGGCCACCGCCTGGTAGGTCGGCGCGGAGGAGTACAGCTTGCTGGTGACGAACTCGGCCGCGTCGGCCGCGGGCAGCGTGCGTTCCGCCGAGTGCACCCCGATCCCGCGCGGTTCCTCGATCCGGTCCACCCGGAAGATCCGCCAGTCGTCCCGGTCGAGGTCGAAGGCCACCAGGTACCACCGCCGTCCGGAGGAGACCAGCCGGTTCGGCTCGGCCAGCCGCCGGGTCCGGGCGCCGTCGAAGGCCTCGTAGCCGAAGCGCACCCGTTCCCGGTTGGCCACCGCGGCCGCGAGCACGGCGAGGTGCTCGGGGTTCACCCTGGCCGAGCCGGGGTCGAACATCGGCACCGTGGCACTGCCCAGCGCCGAGACCCGCCGCCGCAACCGCGAGGGCAGCACCTGCTCCAGCTTGGTCAGCGCGCGCACCGAGGCCTCCTCGATGCCCTGCACCGCCAGCCCGGCGGCGTTGCGCAGCCCGACCGCGATCGCCACCGCCTCCTCGTCATCAAGCAGCAACGGCGGCATCGCGGTCCCGGCCACCAGCCGGTACCCGCCCTCGGCGCCCATGCTGGCCTGCACCGGGTAGCCGAGCTCGCGGAGCCGTTCGATGTCGCGGCGGATGGTCCGGGTGGTGACCCCCAGCCGTTCGGCGAGCACCGTGCCGGACCACTCCCTCGGGGTCTGCAACAGCGAGAGCAGGGTGAGCAACCGGGCAGGCGTGTCGGTCATGACCGGATCCTCTCAGCCGAAGAGGACACTCCCTGTCCTAGTTGTTGCCTAGAGTTGCGGCCATGACGGAACTGGACTGGGCCACGGTGTGCGCGGTGCGGATGGAGCGGCACGCGCTGAGCACCCCGACGCCCGGGATCGCCGAGGCGGCGCGGGCGATGTGCGGCGTGCACGCCCAGGTGATGTCCGCGGCCGAGCTCTCCCTCGGCCTGCGCACCGGCGCGACCCGGACTCAGGTCCGCGAGGCGCTCTGGCAGCGCGGTGAGCTGGTCAAGACCTTCGGCCTGCGCGGCACGGTCCACCTGCTCACCGCCGCCGACCTGCCCCTGTGGACCGCGGCGCTGTCCGCGGTCCCCCTCACCGTCGGCTACGCCCCGGCCCTCCGGCTCACCCCCGACCAGACCGACGCCGTGGTGGCCGCCCTGGACCGGGTGTGCCGCACGGGCGAGTTCACCATGGACGAGCTCACCCCAGCCGTGGTGGCCGAGACCGGTTCCTGGGCCGGTGACCTGGTCGTGCCCTCCTTCAGCGGCTTCTGGCCACGCTGGGCCACGGTCATCCACACCGCCGCCTTCCGCGGCGCGCTGTGCTTCGGCCCCGACCGCGACCGCAAGACCACCTACACCAGCCCGCACCGCCACCTGTCCACCGCGCCCCCGATGACCACCGAACAGGCTCTGGCCGAGCTGCTGCGCCGCTACCTGTACTCCTACGGCCCGGCCACCCCCGCCCACTTCGCCCGCTGGCTGTCCGCACCCCGCCCCTGGGCCGAGCGCCTGTTCACCGCCTGCCGCGACCGGCTCCGCCCGGTCCGCCTCGGCGAGACCGAGGCCTGGCTGGCCGCCGACGACAACTTCGAGCCGGCCCAGGACGCCCCCGGCCTGCGCCTGCTCCCCTACTTCGACGCCTACCAGGTGGGCTGCCACCCCCGGGAGTCGCTGTTCCCCGGCAAGACCTACCTCCGGGCCCTCAACCGCGGCCAGGCCGGGAACTACCCGGTGGTGCTCGTCGACGGCACCGTCGCCGGGGTGTGGCACCAGCGCCGCTCCGGCCGCCGGATCGCGGTCACCGTCGAACCCTGCGGCCGGTGGCGGGCAGGCCGGCGGCGCATGCTGGCCGAGCAGGTGGACCGGGTCGCGGCGGTGCTGGAAGCCACCGCGGAACTGACGGTGGGGACCGTCACGGTCGGTCCCCACGCCTGAATCAGCTGACCGCGCGGAACACCCACCGCTGGTTGCGGGCGTTGGCCTGGCAGTCCCACTGGTGAATGTGGTTTCCGTCCGCGGTCGTGTGGTCCTTGATGTCCAGGCACAGGCCGCTGTTGCGGTTGATCAGCCGGTAGACATCGCGTTCCACCTCGTCCAGTTCCCACCGCTGGCTCGGGTCCCCGGAATAGCGGCAGGTGTACTGGATCGCCGACATTCCGCGTTCGAGCGCGCGGTCGTACACGTCAAGGCACTTCTTGCTGTTCTCGTTCTTGAGCTTGTAGTCCTTGCCGCCCAGGTGCTCCAGCCGCCACAACTGGTTGGGTGCGTTGACTGAGTAGCACCGCCACTGGTGCACCCGCGCGCCGTCCTCAAGGGACTTCCGCTCGACGTCGGCGCACCCGTCGCTGAACACGTTGCGCAGCTGCATCGGCTCATCCGTCGGTGGCGGCCCCGCCGGAGCCGCCACCGCGACCGATGCCGTGCTCATGACCGCCGCTACCGCCGAGAGCACCGCGAAAATACGATGTGACATCCGCATTGATGAGTCGCCTTTCGTTGGCCAGACCTGACAGGACATCCGGCTCATGTCGCCGAATCGGTCCTGCGATACGCGCCGAGTCTGGCCAGCCTCGTCCGCCGCGAGCCAGTTGTTTTTGATCTTCCGCCCCATCGCGCGATCACGCGGGTGAGAACGGCGGAACTTCGGGCAATTTCGCAATGTGCGGGTCAGGCGTGTTCCGCGCAGAAACAGCCAATGCCCTTCTCGATCCAGTCCCGGCCGACCCATTCCGGGTGCCGCTCGATCATCAGCGCCCTGACCTCGGCCACCAGTGTCTCCCTGGGCATGGCCGAGTCCCGCCGCACCCAGGTCTCCGCCCGCAGCAGCTCCAGGTAGTCGCGGACCTCGGCCAGCACCCCCGGCCCGGAGACCTCGCCGTGGCCGGGCACCACCACCCGCGGCCCGGTGGCGATCAGGCGGCCCAGCACCTCGATCCACCGCAGCCCCGAGACGTCCACATCGTGCGGCGGAAACCACGGGAAGATCGAGAACTGCCCCGCCTCGACCAGGTCACCGGTGAACAGCACCCCCGCATCGGGCACGCTCACCACCTGGTCGCCCTTGCTGTGGGCACGCCCGGTGGCCCGCAACCGCACCACCCGGCCCCCCAGGTCCAGCTCGTAGTCCTCCTCGTAGACCACCTCCGGCGCGACCAGCTCGACCCCGGCTAGTTCCCGCGCCACCGGCGCGCCCAGCTCGCGGAACATCGCCAGGTAGGCCTGCCCCTTCTCGGTCAGGTCCGCGGCCTGCGCGGCGTTGGCGAGGTAGGTCGCCTCACCGGCGAAGGCCTGCGCGCCGAAGGCGTGCTCGGGGTGGAAGTGCGTCGTGGTCAGGTACAGCCGACGCCCCTTGGCGTACTCGGTGGCGAAGGCGAGCACCTGCTCGGCGTTGCGCGGTCCCAGCCCGGTCTCGACCACCAGCACGGAGTGCGAGCCGCCGATGACGCCGATGTTGGGCACCAGCTGCACCCCTCGGTCGGGGATGATCACCAGGTCGTGGGCGAGTTCCCGGGCCTGGCTGATCTCGACGATCGGCTCGCCGGTGAGAGCTTCGGAAGACATGCTCCGACTCTCCGGGCGGCGCACGTCCGCCGTCCAACACCGATGCCGCAGCCCCGATGCCGGCTGGGTATCGTCGCTGGTGATGGAGCTCCGACTGCTGCGCTACTTCGTGGCCATCGCCGAGGAACGGCACTTCGGCCGAGCCGCGGCCCGGCTGCACATGACCCAGCCACCGTTGAGCCGGGCGCTCAAGCAGTTGGAGACCGACCTGGGCGTGGTGCTGCTGCACCGCTCGGCCACCGGCGTCGAGCTCACCGCCGCGGGCACCGTGCTCTACGCCGATGCCACCGCCCTGCTGGCCCAGGCCGAGCAGACCCGCACCCGCGTGCGGACCGCCGCCGGGACCGCCACCCTCACCGTCGGCACCCTCGCCGACAGCGCGGGCGAGATCGGCACCCGGCTGGCCGCGACCTTCCGCCGCCGCCATCCGGAGGTCTCGATCCGCTTCCGCGAGACCGACTTCGCCGACCCTGCCGCCGGCCTGCGTACCGGCCTGGCCGAGGTGGCGCTCACCCGCTTTCCCTTCGACACCACCGGTATCAGCGCCCGCGTGCTGCGCACCGACCAGGTCGGCGCGGTCCTGCGTGCGGACGACCCACTCGCCGCTCGCGGCCCGCTGCGCCTGGCCGAGCTCGCCGACCGTCCCTGGTTCCAGCTGCCCGAGGGCACGGACCCGCTCTGGCGCGAGTACTGGAACGGCGCGACGCCGGTGGGCGAACGCCCCGCGGGGCCGGTGGTGCGCACGGTGAACGAGTGCGTCCAAGCCGTGCTGTGGAACGGCACGGTAGGCATCGCGCCCCTGAGCCACGCCCTGCCGGAGGGACTCGTCCTGGTCCCCCTGACCGACATGCCCCCGAGCCCGCTCGTCGTCGCCTGGGCGAGCGCGCGGGAAAGCCGGTTGGTGCACTCCTTCGTCCGGGTCGCCGTTGCGGCGTACCGGTCGGGGTAGCTCAGCGGGACAGGTGGGTCATGCTGCGGGCGATGCACTCGCTCCAGCCGTCTTCCATCTCCAGTAAGTCGCCCTCCGCCAGGTGCCCGACGAGGTGGAAGACCATCTGCGTGTGTTCGCCCTTGTCGGTGAGCTCGATGGTGACCACCGGCTTGTGCTCATCGGGGTCGCCCTGCCTGCCCCAGGTGAACACGAGCCGTTCGCCGGGCACGACCTCGCGGTAGACGCCGCTGCTGGGGAACTGCTCGCCGGTGGCGTCGTTGACCATGCAGGCCTGCCACTGGCCGCCGGGGCGCACGTCAAAGGACATGGTGTCCCTGGGGGTGGTGAAGTTGTCCGGGCCCCACCAGTGGGTGGCGTCGTCGGGGTCGGTCCAGGACCGGTACACCAGTTCGCGCGGGGCGTTGAAAACCCGGGTGAGGGTGAACTCCCTGGTGGCCACTGCCTCAGTCATCGTGCTGTCCTTCCTGTTGGCCGGGCGCCTGCCGTCGCTGGAGGCGGCGCAGGTGGTCGTCGAGGCGGTCGAAGCTGTCGGACCAGAACTTCCGGTACCGCTCCAGCCAGTCGGTGGCTCCTTCCAGCGGACGTGCGTCCAACCGGCAGGGCCGCCACTGCGCCTCGCGTCCGCGGGTGATCAGCCCGGCGCGCTCCAGCACCTTGAGGTGTTTGGAGACCGCGGGCAGGCTCATCGCGAACGGTTCGGCGATCTGGTTGACCGTGGCCTCCCCTTCCGTGAGCCGGGCCAGGATGGCTCGGCGGGTGGGGTCGGCGAGCGCCGCGAACACCGCACTGAGCTGGTCCTCGGTATCAGGTCTCGCGTCGCTCATCTGTATTCAACCGCCTTGTTAATTAACCGATGGGTTGAATGTAGCGCGGGTCACCACCGGGGGCAAACGCGCTGGTCAGGAGGTGCGGCGGGCGGCGGTGACCGGGGAGTGGGTGGTCCAGCCGAGGGCGCGGTAGAGGCCGTGGCCGTCCGTGGTGGCCACCAGCACGGCCCGGCTCGCACCCCGGTCCAGGGCCTGCGCGCCGAGCCGGTCCATCACGATCCGGCCCAGGCCGCGCCGCCGGTGCGCGGGCGCGGTCTCCACCTGGTCGATGACCGCGGCGGCGCCGGCCAGCCCGATCCGGCCGCTGGCCGCGAGCTCGCCGTCGTCCGCGCGCAGCCGCACGTCGACGACCTCCCCGTTCCCCGCCACCTCGACCGTATAAGAGGTCGGCAGCGGTGGCCGCGACTGGAGGGCGGTGCTCATCAGGAACTCCGGCGCGCCGACTGACCAGTGCGGCGACAGGCAGGCGGCCACCTGTTCGGGCGGGCCGCACACCTTCAGCCAGTTGTCCACAGTGGACAGCCGATCGGCCAGTGCCCGCACGGTGTCCGGGTCGAACTCCGGCAGCACGTGGCGGGCCAGGTGGCCGGGCCGGTCGACTTGCAGCCGGTAGCCCTCGGGCACCGCGACCGGCGGTGCCACGTCCCGGCAGCGCGCCCAGCCGTGCACCCAGTCCCGCACCAGCTCGCCGATCGCCTCGCTCACAACAGCTCCTCCACCACGTCCGCGGCCGCCATCGCGCCACCGGCGGCCTGCGAGCGCTTACGATACGCGGCAACGCGTTTGGCCATCGCGCCGTCGGCGACCACCGCCAGTGCGGCCTCGCGCAGACTCGCCGCGGTCACCTCCTCCGGCGCGAGCTGACGACCAAGGCCGAGTGCCTCGATCCGGTCGGCGTTGACCCGCTGTTCGGCCATCTGCGGCACCGCCAGCAACGGCACGCCCAGGTGCAGTCCCTCCATCGTGGAGCCCATGCCCGCGTGCGTGACGAACAGGTCGACCTGTTCCAGCACGGAGAGTTGCGGCACGAACTCGTGCACCTCCACGTTGGCGGGAACTTCACCGAGGGCGGCGCGCTCGACCTGATCGCCGATGGCCAGCACCACGTGGATGGGCAGTCCAGCGAAGGCGGCCAGGCAGGTGCGGAAGAACTCCGGCCGCCGGTTGTAGGCGGTGCCGAGTGAGATGAACACCCGTGGCCGCACCGAGTTCGGCGGTTCCCACTCCCCCTGGAAGGACCGCTGACCCAGGCAGGGCCCGACGAAGCGGTAACGCGCGGAGAAGGTCTCCCCCGCGGGCTGGAACTCCCTGGGCACGAAGACCAGGTGCCGCGTGCTGAGCGAGTCGTCGAACAGCCCGCCGAAGTCGAAGCGCGCTTTCCGTTGTGCGGCAAGGGCACTGAGCCTGCCCAGCACCTCGGTGAAACCGGGGTGGCCGGGGTCGAACTGGACGTGCTCATCGGTCATGGACCAGTGTTCGTTGCTGACCAGCGACGGGCAGCTCTGCACCGTCGGCACGCCCCAGCGGTCGCCGAGGAACGGGCCGACCCAGCGCAGCAGCTGCATGCCGTCGTAGAGCACCAGGTCGGGCTCGTCGCCGGCGAATGCCTGCTCCAGCACCGGCAACTGGGTCTCGGTCTCGGTGACACCCAGGCCCATCAGCCGGATGATCTCCTCGCCGGTGAAGTCCGGCGGGTCCTCATCGCCCCAGGACTCCTCGATGACAGACCGGTAGACCACCGGCTCCGCGCCCGCCTCGGCGACCCTGGGCGCGTAGTCCTTGGTGGTGGCGAAGCTGATCCGGTGCCCGCGCGCGCTCAGTTCGCTGACCACGCCGAGCAGGGGGTTGACGTGGCCCGCCGCGCCGGGGGCGAGACAGAGGATGTGCGCCATCGAGGTTCCTCCCCAGGAAAAAGTGATATCACAATGCTAGAGGGTCCTCCGGCTTCCCGGCAACCGGCGTCAGCGGATTGCCAGTGGCGGCGGCCAGACTGCCGATCATGGGGAGGAACTATGACGGGATCGAGGACAGGCTGCGCGCGTTCATCGCCGAGCAGCCGGTGTTCTTCGTGGCCACGGCGCCGCTGTCCGGCTCGGGGCACGTGAACCTCTCACCCAAGGGACGGGCCGGGTCGCTGCGGGTGCTGGACGAGCGCACGCTGGCCTTCCTGGACTTCGGCGGCAGCCACGCCGAGACCATCGCGCACCTGCGGGAGAACGGGCGGATCACGTTGATGTGGTGCGCCTTCAGCGGTCCGCCGATGGTGCTGCGGGTGCACGGCCACGGCGAGCCGGTCTTCCGCGACGACCCGCGCTTCGCCGACCTGGTGGCCGGTTTTGGCGAGGCGGACGGACCGGGGCTGCGTGCGGTGATCTTGGTGGCGGTGCAGCGGGTCAGCGACAGCTGCGGGTTCGCGGTGCCGCTGCTGGACTACCGGGCCGAGCGCACGCTGCACGCGCAGTACTTCGGACGCCGCTCCGACACCGACTTCGCCGCCTACTGCGAGAAGGTGCCGACCAACGGCACCAGCATCGACGGGCTGCCCGCGCTGCCGTTGCCGCTGCCCCCGCGCTGATCACATCCCCACGACCAGGGGGCTGACGGGTGGCAGGCTCGCGGCATGCCGGTGACCCCGTTCCGCCGCCTGCTGGGCACCACCGCGCTGTCGGACTCCGCGACCGGGGTGGTGGTCGTGGCCGGCACGCTGATCGCGGAGTCGGCGACCGGTTCGCCGCTGGCAGTGGCCGCGGTGAGCACGGCGGGCAGCCTGCCGTGGCTGCTGTTCGCGGTGCCGGCCGGGGTGCTGGTGGACGCCACGGATCGACGACGACTGCTCCGATTGGCCCAACTGGGTCGCGGTCTGGTATTGCTAGTAGCCGGGTTGTTGCTCAGCGCCGGGCTCTCACCGGTACCGGTGCTGGTGGTCTCGGTCTTCCTGGCCGTGTGCCTGCAACTGCTGGCCGACACCGCGGCCGAGGTGACCGTGCCGGAGCTGGTTCCTCCGGAGAAGCTGACCGGCGCCAATGGTGCGATGTCGGTGGCCACCCGGCTTTCCCAGCAGGCGCTGGGACCGGCGGTGGCCGGTCTGGCGGCGAGCCTCGCGATCGGGTTGCCCGCGCTGGCCGCCGGCATCGCCTGCCTGGCCGCGGCGTTGCTGCTGCGCGGGATTCCGCTGCCCTCGGCGCCGGCACGGCGCAGCGGGGCGGGCCTGCGTGGTGGGCTGGCTCCGGTGCTGCGGCAGCCGATCCTGCTGGTGCTCTTCGCGGTCAGCGGGACGGCCATGGCGGCCTACGCGGCGTTCCTGATCGTCTTCCTCGGCTACGCCCGCGGCCCGCTGGGTTTGACCGCGACCGGCTACGGGTTGCTGCTGGGGGCGAGCGGGGTCGGCGCGGCCGTGGGGTCGCTGCTGTCCGGACGCGGCGAGCGGCTGTGCGGCCGGGCACGGTTGCTGCGGCTGACCAGACTCGGCTGGGCGGTGTTCTTCGCCGCGCCGCTGGTCCTCTCCGGCTGGACGCTGGGGGTGGTGATGACGGCGGCCAGCGTGCTGGGCGGCATGTGGCAGGCGGTGGCGATGTCGGTGAGGCAGCGCACCGCGCCGCGGGCGGAGCTGGGCCGGGTCGGCGGCGCGTTCCGGATGATCAACTACGGCAGCACGCCGATCGGTGCGGCACTGGGCGGACTGCTGGGCGTGCTGGCCCCGCCCGCCGCGGTGTTCGCCGGGTGCGCGGTGCTGATGCTGGTGACCATCCTGCCGTTGCGGCGGTGGGTCTCCGCGGAGCAGCTGGCGGCGGCCGAGGAACGCGCCCGTATCGAATAACGTTTTGATAACGCGGGGCAAATGGGTGAGCTTCGGCTGGTTCCGACCCGTATTTCCCATGTCGGGTTCACGGGTGCCTCGGAATCCCGGCGAAGTACGGCACACGCATGCCTTTCACGCACCTTGACCTGTGAGGTGACCTCGCATGGCCTTGCACAGACTCCCGTCCCGACGGGCCGCTTTCCTCGCCGCGTTCATCACGATGACGCTGCTCGCCGGGGTGGTCGCGGTGATCACCTCCTCGGTGCAGCCGGGCTCGGCGCTGGCTGACGGACAGGGGCCGAAAGACCAGTACGTCGACATCCGAACGGTCAGACCGAACGTCCGCACCCCGAGAGGAGAGAACGACGCGACCAGGGGCACGTTCACCGTGGATTGCGGCCGCAACGAGAACGGCCACTTCAATCCGGACAACTTCATCGCCCAGCCCGGTGTGCGCAATGGCGCCGAGCACCTGCACGACTATGTCGGAAACCTGTCCACCGATGCCGACTCCACGAATGAGAGCCTGAAACGGGCGGGCACGACCTGCAAGAACGGCGACAAGTCGACCTACTTCTGGCCGGTGGTGCGCATCGACCGCGGCGAAGACGTGCAGAACCCCAAGGGTCAGCGCGGCGGCACCGGCGGCCCTCAGGTCAAGAAGGACGTGGTGAGCTGCCCCGATGTGGCCAGCAAGCTGACGGACGTGCCGGATGAGTCCCAGCCGGAGGTCGAGAAGCGCCTCGACGAGCTCGACCGGCAGATCGAGGAGGCCATCGAGCGGCTGCGCGGGGTGGACCCGGCCAACGAGGAACAGGTGCAGAAGGAGGTGATCGAGCCGCTGACCCAGCTGCGCGCGGTGGTCATCGAGGCTATCCGGCAGGTGGTCTCGCAAAGCGGTCAGCAGCCGGAGACGGCCGGGCTGGAGCGGTGTGAGGTCAAGCAGGACAACGCCGAGGTCTTCGAGTCGCCCAAGGCGAGCCTGCTGGATGCCGACGGCAACAACGAGCTGCCCGGCAACGCCGGGGAGATCCAGCGGCCGGAGGTGGTGGACCTGACCTTCCGCGGCAGTCCCACCGGCAAGGTCACCGCGATGCCGCGGTTCCTGCGCATCCTCTACGGCGATGCCAAGGTCTCCACCAATGGCACCAAGAACGCCCGCGCCTCCTGGACCTGCACCGGCTTCGAGAACCGGTTGATCAACAAGTATCCGATCTGTCCGCAGGGCAGCAAGGTCAAGCGGGTGCACGACTTCCCGAGCTGCTGGGACGGCCGCAACATCGACAGCCGGAACCACCGCGACCACATCCAGTTCCCGGACGCGAACTCCGGGCGTTGCCCGCGGGGCACGCGGGCGGTGCCGCAGCTGCGGATCTCCTTGACCTACAACATTCCCCTGGACATCCAGCAGCAGCGCCGGTACGCGGTGGACTCCTTCCCGGAGGAGGCGCACAACCCCTTCTCCGACCACGACGACTTCGCCAACGTCATGTCGCAGTCGATCATGAACCGGGTGGTCAACTGCATCAACAAGAACAAGCGCTGCCGGGAGTGAGCTTCCCGCATCAGTCGCGCCGGTGCCGGGGCCGGTGCGTCGGTCCCGGGTGATCGGGTGCGGGCTGGTCGGGTTGGGGCGATCCCCACTGCTGCGAGGGCGGCGGTGGGGGTCGCCGCGCGTCGGGGGCCGGGCGGGGTTCGGCGGGGGGTGGCTCGGCGGGGTCGGGCAGTGGGGTGGGGCGGATCGGGCGAGGTGGGGCGGGGGTCGGCCACTGGCCGGTGGTGAAGGCGCGGTTCGGGTCCGGGTCGGGGTTCGGGCCGGGGTTCGGGCCGGGGTTGGGGGCGGGCCATTGGCCGGAACTGGGATTGAGTGCTGGGGCTGGGCCAGGGACAGGCCATCGGCCGGAGCCGGGATTGAGGACTGGGTCCGGGCCAGGGGCGGGCCACCGGCCGGAGCCAGGGTTGAGTGCCGGGTCTGGGCCGGGGTTGAGTGCCGGGTCAGGGTCAGGGGCTGGGCCGGGGACGGGCCACTGGCCGGAGTTGGGGGCTGGGCCGGGGGCGGGCCGCCGGTCGGAGCCGGGGTAGAAGGCTGGAGCCGGGGATGGGCTGGGAACAGGCCACTGGCCGGAGCCCGGGTTGAGGGCTGGGTCCAGGGGTGGGCTGGGGACGGGCCAGTGACCGGAGCCGGGGTTGAGGGCCGGGTTCGAGCGCTCGCTGGGGTGCGGCGGTCGGCGGTCGGCGGGGTGGGCAGGCGCGGGGCGGGCGGGGCCGCCGGGTGGGGCTGGTGGGCGCAGGCGGGGGTTGGAGGCGGTGGACGGGGACAGGCGGGGCTGGGTTCCGGTGGCTGGGGGGCGCTGGTGCGCGCCAGCCACCGCGGGCTGGGAACGTGCGGGCTGGGGGCGTGCGGGCTCGGCGGTGGCCTCGGACTCGGGATCGGCCTCGGGCTTGGGTTCTGGGGCGGGTTTGGGGTCGTCGGCTTCCGGGGGGTCGGGGATGGGTTCGCGGACGGCGACCAGGGCGGCGAGCAGGGTGGTGACCGGGACGGCGGCGACCAGGCCGATGCTGCCGACGAGGGTGCGGACGATCTCGGTGGCCAGGTGCTGGGTGGTGGCGATCTCACCGAAGGTGCGGCCGGAGACGGAGAAGGTGATCAGCATTGGCAGGGCGGCGCCGGCGTAGGCCATGAACAGGGTGTTGACCGCCGAGCCGGCGTGGTCGCGGCCGATGCGCAGGCCGGCGGCGTACAGGCGTCGCCAGTTCAGGGCCGGGTTGGCGCGGCGCAGTTCCCACACGGCGCTGGCCTGGGTGACGGTGACGTCGTCGAGCACGCCCAGGGCGCCGATGATGATCCCGGCCAGCAGCAGGCCCTGGGTGTCCACCGGGCGGCCGAGCAGGGTGATCAGGTTGGTGGTGTCCTCGTCCAGGCCGGTCAGGTGGGTCAGGGCGACGAAGGCCGCGCCGAGGAAGCCGATGAGCAGCAGGCTGGCCAGGGTGCCGAGCACGGCGGTGGAGGTCCGGGCGCTGAAGCCGTGGGTCAGGTACAGGGCGGCGAACATGATGATGCCCGCGCCGACCACCGCCACGGCCAGCGGGCTCTTCCCGGCCAGGATCGCCGGCAGCATGAAGTACATCAGCACCAGGAAGCTCAGCGCGAGCGCGCCCAGGGCGGCCAGGCCGCGCCAGCGGGCCAGCACCAGCACGGCCAGGGCGAAGATCGCGGCCAGCACGCCAAGGGGCAGGCCGCGCTGGAAGTCGACCAGCTCGTAGGCGGTGCCCTCGCGCGGGTTGCCCTCGCCGGAGTAGGCCAGCACCACCGCGTCATTGATGGTGAACTTCGGCGCGCTGGGTCCCAGCGGCACCGCCAGGCGCACGGTGGCGCCCGCGCCGGGGCCGTCGGTGAGCTTGACCATGACCGCCTGGCAGGACTCGCCCTGGCCGCCGGAGGGGCAGGGTTCCTGGCTGACCGCGGTGACCTCGGCGTGCACCGGGGTGCGGTTGAGGCCCAGGTCGCCGCCGGTGGCCTGCTTGCTGCCGAAGGGGTAGAGCAGGATGCCGCCGAGCACCGCGGCCAGCGCCAGCGGGGCCAGCAGGGCGGTCAGCAGGGTCCGGACCCGGCGGGAGACGGGCTCGGCCGGGCCGTGACCGTGCCCGTGACCATGGCCGGTGGGTTCACTCGGGCGGGGGCTGGCTGACACGTAATTATCTTGACGGTCGAGTCCACGGACGGTGGAGTTGGCCCCTCACCCCCGACCTGACTCCCTGGAGCCCGCTAGTGCCTGAGCTGGCCATCGCCTACAACGGACTACCTCTGGACCGGGCGGGCGGGCATCGCGGTGACCCGGCGTGGCTGGCGGAGGTGCGCGCCCGGCCGGGCTCGACGGTGCTGCCGCTGTGGCGGGACCGCTGCCTGACCATCGGCGGTGTGCCGGTGGCGCTGCCCGCGGCCACCGGCGAGTCGTGGGCCGGTGCGGAGCCGGTTTTCCTGGCCCTGGACGGCCAGGACGGCCGCTTCGCCGTTGATCTGTCCGATGTGGACGAGGCCGAGGCGCTGCGCCGGACCGGCGCGGAGTCCACTGTGGACATCCGTGCGCTGTTCCCCTCGGTGCCCGCGGCGGAGTCCACGCTGCTGGCCTATGCCAAGGGTCTGCTGCACTGGCACCGCAACCAGCGCTTCTGCGGGACCTGCGGGCACGCCACCGAAGTCCGCGAGGGCGGGCACCTGCGGGTGTGCGGCGCGCCCGGGTGCGCGCGGCTGCTGTTCCCCCGGATCGAACCGGCGGTGATCGTGCTGGTCACCGCCCCCGGCGAGCCCCGGCGCTGCCTGCTCGGGCGGCACCGCGGTGCGGCCGAGGGCGCGTTCTCCACGCTGGCCGGGTTCGTCGAGATCGGCGAGAGCCTGGAGGACGCGGTGCGCCGGGAGGTCGCCGAGGAGGCCGGAGTCGTGGTGGGGCCGGTGTCCTACCTGGCCTCGCAGGCCTGGCCGTTCCCGGCCGGGCTGATGGTGGGTTTCCACGCCACCGCCCTCGATGAGGCGATCGCGGTGGATGAGGCGGAGCTGGTGGAGGCGCGCTGGTTCACCGCGCAGGAGATCCGGGCGCGGGTGGCCGCGGATCCGGGAGCTTTCAAGTTGGACTCGATCGGACACCACCTGGTGGCGTCCTGGCTGAACGGAGCTGGCGCCGGCCATGGCTGAGTTCTTGACCCCTGAGCAGATCGCCCGCCGCACCGCCGCCGCGGTGGACGCCGCGGTCGCCGCGGGGCGCGAACGCGGGCTGACCGTCACCGACGCGCGGGTGCTGCACGAGGTGTTCTCGGTGGTCGTGCACCTCGCGCCGGCCCCGGTGGTGGCCCGGATGCCGGTCGTGCTGCCGGAGTCTGCCACCGTGCACACCCTGGCGCAGCGGCAGCAGGCCGAGCTGGACGTGACCTGGTGGCTGGACCAGCAAGGCGTACCGGTGATCCCGCCGAGCCCGCTGGTGGCGCGCGAACCCGTGGCGCGGGACGGGTTCTCCATGACGTTCTGGCAGTTCGTCGAGGAGGACCGGAGCGGCGAGCCCGACTACGCGGTCAACGCCGAGAGCACCGCGCGGCTGCATGCCGCGCTGCGCGACTACCCGGGCCGCTTGTCCTACCTGTCGGCGGCCGAACCGGACTTCATCACCGAGGCCCTCACCCAGCTCGAACAGCATCCCGGCCCGATCAGCGCGGCCGATGTGGCGCGGGCGCGCCGGGAGTGGGCGGAGCTGGAGCCGCTGGTGCGGTCGCGGGCGGCCTTCGAGGAGAGGTTCCCCGGCATCGACCTCCAGCCCATCCACGGCGACTCCCCGCCGGCGAACACCTTCGCCGGGGTGGACGGGCCGCGCTATGCCGACTTCGAGCTGGTCACGCTGGGTCCGGTGGAGTGGGACCTGGCCGCGCTCGGCCCCGAGCTGGAAGCCGCCTACAACCGCGGCGCGCGCCGCGAAGGTCTGCGGGAGCTGGATGCGGAGGTCTCGAAGTTCGTCAACGGCGTGGGGGTGCTGCGGGCGATCGCCTTCCTCGCGCTCGCACCGCAGCTACCCGCGCTGGTGGACTACGTGCTGCCGTCCGTGCAGGAGTGGCGGGCCAGTTAGCCCGCCTTGGCGGCGTTGGCCTTGACCGCGTCCCGGATGAACTCGGCCATGCCGGGCCGCTGCCGTTCCGGGCGGACCAGGAAGGCGAACTGCTCCGGTTCGGTGACGTAGCTCTCGGCGATGCTGACCTGCACCGGGTAGGAGCAGTCGAAGAACTTCTTCAGCATGTCCCGGTGCCGCTCGGCCAGGGCCAGCGCGGCAGGGCTGTCCGGGCTGGCGCCGGAGTCCAGCAGCTGCTCCAGCTCGCTGACCCAGGCAGCCACCCGCTCCTGGTCGGCGACCCACTCCTCCTTGGTCATGTTCGCGGCTTTGGGCATGCCCTCCTGCCACTCCTGGGTGTGGCCCCAGCGGGCCTCGGCGCGCTCGGCGTAGCCGGGTTCGGGGCGCCAGTTGCCGAAGACCTCGAACTGCTCTTCCGGGGTCAGTGCGTTGCCCATGGCTCGTGCCTCCATCGTGTGTTCGACGGCCTTGACCATCTGCTGGAGGCGATCGATCCGGTCGGTCAGCAGGGCGTGCTGACGGCGCAGGTGTTCGCGCGGGTCCACGGTCGGGTCGTCCAGCAGGGTCGAGATCTCGTCAAGGGGGAAGCCGAGCTCGCGGTAGAACAGGATCTGCTGGAGCCGGTCCAGGTCCTCCTGCTCGTAGCGGCGGTATCCGGCCAGGGTTCGGCCGCTCGGGCTGAGCAGGCCGATCTCGTCGTAGTGGTGCAGCGTGCGCACCGTGACGCCGGCGAACCGGGACACCTGGCCGACCGAGTAGCTCACCTTCCCCGCTCCTTTCGTTGACGGCTCCGAGCCTGTGGCCTCACGTGGCGTGAGGGTCAAGTGTGCGATCCGGGCGGGGGTTTCTCGCTTCGTGGTGTAACGCTCACGCTGCGCGGAGCGACGAACCTGGCGGTCGGGCGTTGTCCCGGCCAGAAGCCGGTGCCCCGGCGTGGGAAGCTACCCCCCGACTTCCCCGCCGGGGCCGGCTGGATCTCCCCAGCTAGTCCCAGCTAGTCCTCGCTGGCCGCCACGAGCCGCGCCGCGTGTGCCCTGACCTCGGCTTTCAGTTCTTCCGGGTGGTGGATGCGGAAGGGCCAGCCCAGTCCGGCCAGCATCATCGCCATCCCGTCCAGGCGTTCGGCGCGGGTGCGCATCAGCACGCCGTTCTCGGTCTCGGTGAGGGTGGCGGTGGTGGCCGGGACGCGGCGGCTGGCTTCTTCCAGGGTGGTGTGCAGGGTGACCTGAACCTCCCAGGCATACGGCACGCCGGCCAGGGCCTGGGTGACGTGGCCGACCGGGTCGAAGTCGGCGGGCGGGGTGAAGGTCTGCTCGGTGATGGTGACCTCGCGGATGCGGTCCAGGCGGAAGGTGCGCAGGTCGGCGCGGTGGTGGTCGTGGCCGGTGACGTACCAGCGGCCGTGGTGGAAGACCAGGCCGTAGGGGTCGAGCTCGCGGTCGCTGTCCTGGCCCTGGTAGGAGCGGTAGGCCAGGCGGACCCGGCGGCGCCGGCTGGTGGCCTCGCCGAGGGTGAGCAGGGTGCCGGTGCCGGGAGCGCGGGCCTCGCGTGGGACGAGGGTGAAGTCCAGGGCCTCGCGGACCGCGGCGGTGCGCTCGCGCAGCTGGGCGGGCAGCACGCGCTGGAGCTTGGCCAGCGCGCTGTCCACGGCGGGGGCGGTGGCGGCCAGGCCGAGGCGGGCCCCGGCGAGCAGGCCGAGGACAACCGCGACGGCTTCCTCGTCGGTGAACATCAGCGGCGGCAGCTTGTAGCCGGGCAGCAGCCGGTAGCCGCCGTAGCGGCCGCGTTCGGCCTGCACCGGGATGCCGAGCTCGGCCAGGCGGGTGGCGTAGCGGCGCACGGTGCGCTCATCGACCTCCAGGCGGCGGGCCAGCTCGGCGCCGGTGAGCCGGTGGTGGGCCTGGAGCAGTTCCAGCAACGCCAGGATCCGCGTCGTCGGATGTGACACGGGCCACTCCCCTGGTGAATCCGGGCGGATACTGTCCGGATTTGATCCTAGCGTCCTCACCAGCGGAAACAACGACTGGGAGGATGAGAGAAATGGCGAACATCGTGCTGGTGGGCGGGGCATGGCTGGGCGCGTGGGCCTGGCGGGCGGTCACGCCGAGGCTGCGCGAGGCCGGGCACCAGGTGCATGCCGTGACGCTGACCGGTTTCGGCGACCGGGCGCACCTGGGCAGCCCGGAGACGAACCTGTCCGACCACGTCCAGGACGTGATCGCCGCGATCGAGGCCGAGGAGCTGACCGACGTGGTGCTGGTCGGGCACAGCTACGCCGGGGCGGTGGTCACCGTGGTCGCCGACCGCATCCCGCAGCGGCTGGCCAAGGTGATCTACGTGGCCGGGGTGACCCCGCGGCACGGCCAGCGGCTGTTCGACCTGGCCGAGGGCGTGGAGGAGATCATGCAGGCGATGGCCGACGCCGAGGGCCAGGGCTGGCGGATCCCGTTCATCGGCGATGAGATCCTGGACGCCTACTACGGCGAGCACGAACTCACCGGCGAGCACCTGGCCTGGCTGCGCAGGCACGCCGAGGGCGTGCCGATCGCCACCCACCGCGAGGTCATCGAGCTGGCCAGCCCGGACTCCTCGCCGGTGCCGCGGGTGTTCCTGCACTGCACGGGCGACGGCCCGGCGCCCGAGCTGCCCGGCTACGGGCGCGAGTGGGTGCGCGCGGAGATCGGCACCGGCCACTGGCCGATGGCCACCAAGCCGGTCGAGCTGGCGGCGTTGCTCGACCGGCTGGTGGTCGCCTGAGCTGTCCCGGCATGACAGCTCGGAGGGCTCCCGCAGGGAAACGGGGATGAGGTCGTGGTTGCCGAACCGGTGGCGGCCGGGTTGCAGGCCCGGAAAACCCGCCGCCACCGGGGCGGCTTGCCCGCGTAGTGGCTTGTGGCGCCTACGCGGGAGTCCTGGACCAGAACAGCTCGCCGATGCTGAAGTCCGGCACCGCGGCCACGCTGGTCACCGCCAGGGTCTGCATCTGCGCCTGGTCAGGGCCGCTGGCCCAGACCACCCGGTAGCGCCGCAGCTCCCGGTCGTACCGCACCGACACGCTCACCCCCGAACGTGCCGAGAGCAGGGTCGCCAGGCGTCGGGCGCTGCGGGCTCTGCTGCTCATGGTGCTCATTCCGCTGGGAACCGCGCGAAGCACCCTCTGGACTAGTTCCATAACAGAAGCCCTTCCGAACACTCCGCGCGGTCGCTTGTGTGCTATCTGTGGTTAGAGCAGACCAGTGGTGGGCCGGCTAGCGGAAGATGTGCGTGGACTCACGCGCCTCTCACGCCGACTCACGCCTCGGCGGTGGAGGCGGCGGCATGGTGTCTGACGACGAACCCACGAGTGAAGATGTCGCGCACCTGGACGCGTTCATCGCCGAGCTGCGGCGGTGGCGCGATGTGCGCGGTCTTTCCCGGACGGCGCTGGCCAACGCCATGGGCTACAGCCGCTCCTACGTCTCCAAGGTCGAGAGCGCGCACGAGCGGCCGTCCCGGGAGTTCGCCAAGGCCGCCGATGAGGCGTTGCGCGCGGCGGGGGCGCTGCGGCGGGCCTGGCGGGACTACGACAACCACCGCCCGGCGGCGATCCGGCTGGTGCAGCCCAGCCCGGAGTTCGGGGTGGACACCGCCACCGGCTCCAGCCTGCTGGTCGAGCACGACGACGCGGCGCTGCACTTCGACGGCCGCTCCTACCGGGCGACCATGCGGCGCAAGCTGGTCAACTCCGGCACCGAGCCGATCACCCGCTACCTGATCCGGATCGCGGTGGACCGCTATCCGGACAACCCGGAGCAGTCCAACCGGCTCTACCGGGACGACCCGCTGACCTGGGACGAGCTGGAGCTCTCCGCGTGGTGGGGCGAGGGCAGGGCCGAGCCGATGCACTGGGTGGCCCAGCACGACCGGGATGCCTTCAAGGAGGTGTGGCTGCTCTTCGCCAACGACAGCGGCCACTTCCCGCTGTATCCGGGGCAGAGCACCTGGATCGAGTACACCTACGCCGTGCGCGCGGAGAAGTGGGGCCCGTGGTTCCGCCGCGCGGTGCGCCTGCCCACCAAACGGCTGTCGATGCGCCTGGACCTGCCCGCCGAGCTGGAGCCCACGGTGTGGGGGCTGCACACCTCGATGACCGCGGAGGCGATGCCGTTTCGCACCGCCATCGACGAGCGCCGGGAACGCGGCCGCCGGATCTACTCCTGGGCCACCGAGGACCCGCCGCTGCACGCCCGCTACCGCCTCGAATGGCACTTCCGGGCCGCGGCGAAGGTGGAGGAGGTGCGTGCGCAGCGGCCCAGTGAGGTGATGCAGGCCCTGGGCGTGCTGCAGCGCGATGATCCGTTGTTACACCGTCCGGCTCGCCCGTTCGTGCTGCCCGATGAGGCCGAGGACGCACGCCGGGTGCTGCACGAGCTGTGCACCGCGGCCAAGCGGATCTGCCGCGCGCACACCTTCGGCAAGGGCATGGGCCTGGCCGCCAACCAGCTGGGCATCGACCGGGCGGCGGCGCTGGTGCTGCCGCCGGGCAGCGAGGACGTGATCACGCTGCTCAACCCGCGCATCATCGAGATCGGCGACCAGACCGACGAGCAGTACGAGGGCTGCCTGAGCTTTTTCGACGTCAGGGGCCTGGTGACCCGGCCGCTGGCGCTGCACGTGGAGCACCAAGAGCTCTCCGGCGCGCGGCGGATCACCATCTTCAGCCACGGGGTGGCGCGGCTGGTCGCACACGAGGTGGATCACCTGCACGGGGTGCTCTACCCGGAGCGGATGCGCACCGACGCGGAGTCCATCCCGGTGGAGGAGTACAGCGGAACTGGGATGAACTGGGAGTACTAGTTCCTCTACGGTGCCGCCCATGAGCGAACCCGTGTGGTGGCCGCAGGCGCTGGCCTGGATCGAGGACAACCTGGGCGGCCGGGTGCGCACCGGCGAGGTGACCCGGGTGCGGGAGATGCCGTGGTCGACGGTGGCCACCGTGCCGACCGGGACCGGCACGCTGTGGTTCAAGGTCAACGGCCCCGGCCTGCGCTACGAGGCCGGGTTGCTGCGGGCGCTGGGGTCGCTGGCCCCGGAGCGGGTGATCGTCCCGCTGGCGGTGGAGCCGGAGCTGGGCTGGGCGCTGCTGCCCGACGGCGGCACCACGCTGCGGGAGCTGCCGGAGACCGGGCTGGCGGAGTGGGCGCGGATGCTCGGTGAGTACGCCCAGCTGCAGCGCGCCCTGCTGCCGCACTCGGCGGACTTCCTCGGCCTCGGCGTGCCCGACCTCTCCCCCGCCGCGCTGCCCGGGCAGCTGGACCGGCTGCTGGCTGCGCACGGGCTGCCCGAGGTCGCCGCGGCGCGGCCGAGGGTGCTGGAGCTGTGCGCGGAGCTGGCGGAGTCCCGGGTGCCGATGGGGTTGCAGCACGATGACCTGCACGATGCCAACGTGCTGGTCGACGCCGGCGGCCGGTACCGGTTCTTCGACTGGGGCGATGCCAGCGTGGCCCACCCCTTCGGCACACTGCTGGTCTCGCTGCGGGTGGCCTGCAAGAAGTTCGAGCTGGCTCCTGAGGATCCGGAGATCCTGCGGTTGCGGGATGCCTACCTGGAGCCGTGGTCGGACCTGGGCACGCCCGCCGAGCTGGCCCGCACCGCCACCGTGGCCGCCCAACTCGGCGCCATCGGCCGGGCCCTGGCCTGGGAGCGCGCGCTGCACGGGGCGGATGCGGCGGCGCTGGCGGAGTGGGCCGATGCGGTGCCCGGCTGGCTGGGCGAGCTGCTCACCGGCCCGGACCTGGCCGCGCGGCGCTGATGTTCACCGAGACCCCGGGCCCGGAGCTGGCCGCGGCGGCGGTGCGGCTGGGCGTGGCTCCGCTGGAGCGGCTGCCGCTGTGGGCCGCGCACTGGCTGGCCGAGGATCGTGATGGTCCTGACCTGCGCATCCTGGCCGGGATGAGCGGGCAGGACGTGGAGGAGGTCCGGTCGGTGCTGCCCTGGGCGCTGGCCCAGGCCGGCGCGCCGGAGCCGGAGCTCTCGGCGGCCGCGCGAGTGGTGTTCACCGCGGTGGCCCGGCGCTGCGCCGACGGGATCGATGGTGAGGAGCAGGTGCTACTGGCGGTGGAGCGGATCTGCCGGGCCACCGGCTACGCCGATGAGGTGCTCACCGCGCCGCTGGCGCAGGTGCTGGCGGTGGAGGGCGAGTGGCACCACCCCGGTGGTAGGGAGCGGGCGGTGTTGCGCGCGGAGATCCAGGCCGCGGTGAAAGCCCAGCTGGCGGACTAGGCGGCGTCGGTTTGCGGGGTGGGCAGGGTCGCGCGCAGGGTGAGCAGGAAACGGCCGTTGGAGCAGGTGACGTCCAGGCCGGTGACCGCGGTCAGGATCAGCGCCAGGCCACCGCCGTGCGGGCGGCGCAGCGCGGCTGGGCAGAGGTCGGTTGTGGTGGGCAGGAAGCCCTCGCCCTGGTCGCTGACCTGGATCAGCAGTTCGTCCTCGGCCAGGGCGAGGGTGATGCCGACCGCGGCGCGCGGGTCGGCGGCGTTGCCGTGCTGGATGGCGTTGGCCACCGCCTCCCGCACCGCCTGGCCCAGCAGCTGGGCCTGGGCGGGCGGGAACAGGCGGGCCAGCACCGGGGCTATCGCGGCGCCCACCGCGGGTAGCCGGTGTGCGTCGCTGCCGATCTCCAGGCTGAGCACGATCATCGGGGGACCTCCCACGGCGGCGGGAAGCGGATCCAATCTCAACCGCTGCTGCGGAGCCACACCAGCTCCGTGACGTCGAGTTCGGCCACCTCCTCGGCGTACTCGGTAGCCAGCTCGCGCATGGACTCCCGATCAGGACCGCCGCTCCACTGAACCTGGTAGCGGCCGGCTGACCGGTCGTAGCGCACCACCACGTAGGCGCCGGTGCGCGCGGTCAGCAGACTGGCCAGACGACGGGCGTGACGTGCTCGGAGACTCATCGGCGCTCACCCCTTCCCGGCCTTGAGGCAACCATTCCGACCGCCCGCTCCGGGAGGCCGTGCCCGCCTTCACGCGCGTCTCACGCCGGTTCACTGCGCCGAGCGAGGCTTCCCTGACTACGGCGGCGCGCCGAGCCCGGTTCACCCTGCCGAGCACGATCGCGATCACCACAGCTGTGGTGGCGGCCAGCCAGGGGAACACCGAGACCAGCTCGGAGAAGGCGCTGAGCAGCGGTTTCCCCGCCAAGAGGGTGCCTGCCACCACGGCTGCGGTGACCAGTGGCGGTTGCACGGCCACCGCGAACAGGCCACGGGAATCCACCGCGAGGGCGGCGGCCACACAGCCCAGTGCGATCCCGGCCGGGAACAACGCCCCACCGAGCCAGCCGCCGAGGGCGGTCAGGGTGAGGGCGAGCAGGACCGCGGCCCACCAGGGCAGGCGGGGGGAGGCAGGCGGCCGCCGGTGACGGGGGTGGATACCGGCGGCCGCCCGGTCGTGGCGGTCAGTTGACACAGGGGATCCCGGCGGCGTCGATGGGCTGCTGGGCGGTGTTGTTGGCCATCGGCTTGACCCGGCCCACCGGGCCGCCTGCCGGGGTGCCGCCGGGCCTGCCCGCGGCGTTGGCCGGGGTGCCGTCCCCGCCGCCCAGCAGGTCCTGGATGAAGGAGCGGACCTTGGCGGGGTCGACCTCGACCGCGACGCCGTCGCCGGGGGTGGCCAGGTTGGACCGCAGGGTCGGGATGGTGTGGAACTGGATCTTGCCGCCGGAGAGGCCCTGCACCTGCTGGGCGAAACCGAGCAGGTCCCAGCCGGAGTCCAGCACCACCGAGCGGGTCAGCGCGTCGATGAGGTCCTTGACCTTGCCGGGGTCGGTCAGGGTGCCGGCGGAGAGCACCTGGTTGGCCAGTCCGGCCAGGAAGGCCTGCTGGCGGCGCACCCGGTCCAGGTCGCCGCCGGGCAGGCCGTGGCGCTGGCGGACGAACTTCAGCGCGTCCACCCCTTCCAGCACCTGCTTGCCGGCGGGGAAGTTCGCGCCGGAGAAGTCATCGCGCACCGGCTTGTTCAGGCAGACCGGGATGCCGCCGACGGCCTTGGTGATCTCGCTGAAGCCATAGAGGTTGATCTCGGCGAAGTGGTCCACGGTCAGCCCGGTGAGCTTGGCCACGGTGCTGATCAGGTTCTTCCGCCCCGCGGTGACCGACTCCTTGTCCACGGTCGCGGCGTCCTTGCCCTGGCCGCGCAGCTCCTTGGCCTTGGCCAGCTTGGCGCGGGCGTAGGCGGAGTTGAGCTTGTGCTTGCCGAACCCGCCCGCGATGTCCACATAGGAGTCCCGCGGCAGGGAGACGGCGAAGGCCTTCTTGTTCGGATCGGCCGGGACGTGCACCAGCATCATGGTGTCGGTGTTCTGCTCGCCGTTGGCCTCCCCGGCCTGCAGCGCGTCGAGGACCTCGCGGGAGAGCGGGCGGCCCTGGGCGTCGGTGCGGGAGTCCACGCCGACCAGCAGGATGTTGGTGTCGGTGCCGGGCGCCTTGGGCAGCACCGGGTCGCCCTTGTCGTCGGTGATGACGTTGTCGGTGGCCAGGCCCACGGTGGCCTGCCGGTAGGTCAGGTAGCCGGCGGCGGTGGCGGTCAGGGCGGCGACGGAGACCAGCACCAGGCCGGTCTTGCCTATGCCGGAGAGCACCCGGCGGGTCGAGTTGGTGGCTTTGTGCTCGGACATCGGGCTCATTTCAGGTAATCGGTGAGGAGAGCGGGGGTCAGGTTGTTCGCGCGGGCCTGGTCCACGAATGCCTGGACGTCCTGCTCGAAGGTGGTGCGGAAGTGCATGAGCACGATGGAGCCGGGCCGGAACTCGTGCGGCCCGCTGAACTGCACCTTGCCGTTGCTGATCTCCGAGCCCCAGTGCACGACCCACTTGATCCCGGCCTCACCGGCGGCCTTGAGCGTGGTGTCGTCGAAGTTGCCAAACGGCGGCCGGAACAGCGTCGGCCGCGCGCCGAACTCCCGCGCGTAGGTCTCGGAGACCGGGCCGATCTCCGCGCGCTGCTCCTCCAGGGACTTGCCCTTGAGGTTGGGGTGGCTCTCGGTGTGGTTCTCGATCGCGCTGCCGGTGGCATCGCGCAGGCCCTTGTAGAAACCGGGGTCCTGCTTGACGTAAGAGTTGGTCAGGAAGAACGTCGCCTTGACCCCGTTGCGCCGCAGGATGTCGATCATGTCGGGGCGGCGGGTGGCGCCGTCGTCGATGGTCAGGAACACCACCCGGTCCTGGGTGTCGACCTTGTAGACCACCTTGGCCGGCTCCCCGCCCGGCACCGGCCGCGACGCCGGATCCGGCGAGGAGTCCGGCGTGCTCGGTGGCGCGTCACTCGCGACCGGCTCCGGGGTCCCGGCGGTGTTCCGGTTCAGCAGCAACGCCACCACGATCAACGCGAGCACGGCGATGGCCACGTAGCGGAACGGACCGAGACGCTGGAGCATGAGCACAACTCCCCGAAAGTTGTCTGAGCAGGTCGAACTCGACGCTAAGCGGGGATTGACTCGGCTGTCCGACGGTTCTGTAACAGCCACCCGGCACTCCCCCACCAGGCAGGTAACACCCCGTTCGAGGCCGTGTGCCGATGCGGCCACGCCGTGGTTGCCTGGGCACAATGAGCGGCATGCGAGCACGGATCAGCGCCTGGGCGGCCACCGCCGCCCTGCTGGCCGTCACCGGCTGCGCCACCGTCGGCGGAGTCCAGATCGAAGGACCGGCCAGCCAGGTCAAAGCACCCCCGACCAGCCCGCCCACCAGCAGCGGACAGGCCCCCAGCGCCGATGCCATCGCCATCCTGCGCGCCGACCCGCTGGTCGGGGAGAAGATCAAAGCCCAGCTCAAGCCCTGCGGGGACAGCCGCTACCCGGTCGACGTCCGCTTCGACGACCTCACCGGTGACGGCAACCCCGAGCTGATCGCCTCGGTGCGCGCCTGCTCCGGCAGCCAGGCCGCCCCCTATGCCACCCGCGGCGTGCTGGGCAACTACATCTACGAGCTCACCGCCACCCCGGCCAAACGACTCTTCGGCTCCGAGGACCCCGGCGGCGGCATCAAGGTCGAACCCGGCATCGGGTTCGTGCTCAGCCACCCGGTCTACGAACCGGCCGACCGCAGCTGCTGCCCCAGCGGCGCCGAGGCCACCGTCTACCGCTGGACCGGCACCGTCTTCGAGGAGTACAAGTGAGCGGCTTGCACGTGCTGCTGGTCGAGGACGACGACGTCATCCGCGAGGCCACCCAGCTGACCCTGGAACGCGACGGCTTCACCGTCACCGTGGCCGCCGACGGCCTCACCGGCCTGGCCGCCTACCGCCAGGACCGCCCCGACGTCGCCCTGCTCGACATCATGCTGCCCGGCCTCAACGGCGTCAGCCTCTGCCGCCAGATCCGCGAGGAGGGCCCCACCCCGGTGATCATGATGTCCGCCCGCTCCGACCCCGTCGACGTCGTCCTCGGCCTGGAAGCAGGCGCCGATGACTACGTCACCAAACCCTTCGACTCCACCGTGCTGGTCGCCCGCATCCGCGCGGTGGCCCGCCGCATGGTCCGCGCCGGACGCGAGCCCGAGGACACCGTGCTGCGCTTCGGCGAGTTGGAGATCCACAAACACGGCCTGGAAGTCCGGCTGGCCGGCCAGCCGGTCGAGCTGACCCCCACCGAACTGCGCCTGCTGCTCTGCTTCGCCGAGTCCCCCGGCAGCGTCCTGACCCGCGACGTGCTGCTGGAACAGGTCTGGGACTACCAGTGGGGCGGGGACTCCCGCGTGGTCGACGTGCACGTCCAGCGCCTGCGGGTCAAGATCGGCCAGGACCGCATCGAGACCGTCCGCGGCTTCGGCTACAAGCTCCGGACCTGAACCCCATGTTCCTCGCCACCCTGCGCTGGCGGCTCAGCGCCGTCATCGCCGTGGTCAGCGCCCTGGTCGCGATCGCGCTGAGCATCCTGGTGCACACCGAGTTCGAGCGCTCCCAGCTCGCCGACGCCCGCCACCTGCAGGACGAACGCATCCAGCTCGTGCTGCGCGAGTACGGCATGACCGGCACCGCCACCCTCGGCGCCGACCTGGACTCCCCCGAACTGCCCCGCGACCTGCGCGAGGCCGTCCGCGGCGGCCACCGCGCCACCTACCTGCACCGCGAGGGCGGCCAGGCCTGGATCTGGGCCGCGGCCGAAACCGACGGCCGCGTGCTCTCCATCCGCGGCAGCTACGCCGACAAGGACGACGCCCTCGACCAGCTCGACCAGGTCCTGCTCATCGGCTCCGCCGCCGTCGTCGTGCTCGGCACCCTGCTCGGCGTGGTCCTGGGCGCCCGCCTGTCCCGCCGCCTGCGCCTGGCCGCCGCCGCGGCCCGCCAGGTCGCCGACGGCGACACCGAGGTCCGGGTCCGCGACGCCATCGGCACCCGCCCCGCCGACGAGACCGCCGAGCTCGCCCAAGCCGTCGACGCCATGGCCGACGCCCTCCAGGAGCGCCTGGCCGCCGAACAGCGCGTCACCGCCGACATCGCCCACGAGCTGCGCACCCCGGTCACCGGCCTGGTCACCGCCGCCGAACTGCTGCCACCAGGACGACCGGCCGAGATGGTCCGCGACCGGATCAAAGCCCTGCGCGGACTCGTCGAAGACGTCCTGGAAGTCGCCCGCCTGGACACCGCTGCCGAACGGGCCGAACTCACCGAGCTGGACCTGCTCACCTTCGTGCGACGCCGGGTCACCGCCGTGATCCCCGAAGCCGAGGTCAGCGGCGAGTCCGAGACCGTGCTCACCGACCCCCGCCGCCTGGAACGCATCCTGGTCAACCTGCTGCACAACGCCCGCCGCCACGGCCGGCCGCCGATCGAGGTCACCGTCGCCGGCCGCACCCTGCGCGTACGCGACCACGGCCCCGGCTTCGCCCCCGACCTGCTGCGTGACGGACCCAGCCGCTTCCGCACCGGAGCCAGCGACCGGGGCAGCGGCCACGGCCTCGGCCTGACCATCGCACTGGCCCAGACCAAGGTCCTCGGCGGCACCCTCACCCTGACCAACGCCGAAGACGGCGGCGCCCAGGCCACCCTGGAACTGCCCGCAGGCTCAGCCCTCGACGGCGGCGGTCTCCCCGCCGGTTGACCCACCCACCGTGGCGTCCTCGCTCGGTCGCTCCGCCCGCACCAGACCAGCCAGCGGCCCGGAGTCGTTGACCTTCCACACATACGGCCGGTGCTCGGTGTAGTGGATCACCGACACCGACGCCGGGTCCACCAGGATCCGCTGGAAGGAGTCCAGGTGCGAGCCCAGCGCGTCAGCCAGGATCGCCTTGATCACATCGCCGTGGCTGCACGCCACCCAGATCGACTCCGCCCCGTGCTCGGCGCTGATCCGCGCATCGTGCTCCCGGACCGCAGCCACCGCCCGCGCCGACACCGCCGCCAGCCCCTCACCGCTGGGGAACACCGCCGCCGAAGGGTGCTGCTGTACCACCTTCCACAGCGGCTCGGCCAGCAGGTCCTTGATCGCCTTGCCGGTCCAGTCCCCGTAGTCCACTTCGGACAGACGAGGCTCGGTCACCGGCACCAGCTCCCGCGCCGCGGCCAACGGCGCGAGCGTCTCGGCGCACCGCTGCAACGGCGAGGACACGATCCGGGCGATCGGCACCCCGGCGAACCGCTCCACCAAAGCCTCGGCCTGAACCCGGCCGTCCTCGTGCAACCCGACCCCCTCAGCCCGGCCGGCCAGGGTGCCGGCGCCATTGGCCACCGACCGTGCATGCCGCAGAAGGATGAGCGTCGCCACCCCGGCAGCTTACGGGCAGCCAAGGTCAACGGACCGGGTGACCTCCGCCCGTTCCGCGCGCGCCACCCAGCCCGCCCTGTTACGACAGAGCACATGTCCCACACCACGCGCCTGGCCCGCGGCCTGCTCGCCCTGGCCACCCTCAGCGCCCTGTTCGCCGCCCCCGCCGCCGCCACCCCTGCCCCCGCGACCGCACCGGCCTGCGCCGAAGCCGCCGCCGGACCCTGCGTCGACGGCTGCCGCCGCAAGAAGGAGGACGGCCTGCGCAACTGCGACCGCGCCCAGGACAACTGCCTGCGCAACGGCACCGACGCCCGCAAGTGCCGCGAGCAGCGGCTGCGCTGCCGCACCCTGGTCGAGGACAGCCACCGCCGCTGCCTGGCCACCTGCACCCGCCGCAGCGCCTAGACCGCCCCGGTCCGGCCTGGGTCAACCGCGCCATTCCACCCACACCGGCCCGGCCGGACTGCTAGGACAGACAGATGTCCCACACCACCCGCCTCACCCGCGGCCTGCTCGCCCTGGCCACCCTCGGCGCGCTCGTCGCCGCCCCTGCCGCCGCGGCCACCCCCGCCCCGGCACCCGCCCCCGGCTGCGCCCAGGACGCCGCCGCGGGCCCGTGCACCGACGACTGCCTCCGCAAGCGCACCGACGGCCGCCGCAGCTGCGACCTCAGGTACGACCAGTGCCGCGCCAGCGGCCAGCCCGCCGCCCGGTGCCAGGACCTCTTCCGCACCTGCACCGCCGCGGTGGACAACAGCTACCGGCTCTGCCTGCAGCGCTGCACCCGCCGCGCCGACGGTCAGGTCGCCGACATGTAGCCCGAGGACAGCATCGCCAGCACGAACAGCCCCACCACGACCCGGTACCAGACGAAGACGTACACACTGTGCTTGGCCACGTACTTCAACAACCAGGCGATGGTCACATACCCGATGGCGAAGGCGACCGCGGTGGCCACGATCATCTGCGCGATGCTCGGCGCGTTCGCCCCGCCCCGCTCGAAGACATCCGGCAGCGAGAACACCCCCGCGGCCACCACAGCCGGGATGGCCAGCAGGAACGAGTACCGGGTCGCCGCCGCCCGGTCCAGCCCGATGAACAGCCCCGCGGTGATCGTCCCGCCCGACCGCGACACCCCAGGCACCAGGGCCATCGCCTGCGCGCAGCCCATGATGATCCCGTCCTTGAGCGTCATCTGCTCCACGCTGCGCCGCTGCCTCCCGTACAGCTCAGCCGCACCCAGCACCAGCCCGAACACCACCAGTGTGGTGCCCACGATCCACAGGTTCCGGCCACTGGTGCGGATCTCGTCCTTGAACAGCAGCCCCAGCACACTGATCGGGATGGTGCCGATGATCACGTACCAGGCCAGCTTGTAGTCGTGCGTCCGCCGCACTTCCGCACTGGCGAACCCGCGGAACCAGGTGCCCACCAGCCGGAAGATGTCCTTGGCGAAATAGATCAGCACCGCCGCCTCGGTGCCCAGCTGGGTCACCGCGGTGAAACTCGCGCCCGCGTCCCGGCCGAAGAACAGCTCGGAGACGATGCGCAGGTGACCGGAGCTGGAGATCGGCAGCATCTCGGTCAGCCCCTGGACCACGCCAAGGACAAGAGCCTCAAGCCAGGTCATGGCCTAGACCACCATCCCGCGGTCGCCAATGCGTGCGATGACTCGGTCGGCGACCGCGAGATGTTGCGACACTTACCCCACTCCAGCTGCTTCCAAGGCTTCGACCGCGACGCGAAGGGACAGCGTCGCCTCGTCAAGATCTTGCAGCATCGCCGAAACGGTCAGCGTGGTGACCCCCGCCTGCGCGAAGTCCTTCACCCGCTCGGTGATCCGCTCCTTGGGCCCCAGCAGCGAGGTCGCGTCGATGAACTCCAGCGGCACCGCCGCCAGCGCGCCCTCGTAGTCCTTGGCCAGGAACTTGTCCTGCACCTCCTGGGCCTGTTCCCCGAAGCCCATCCGGGTGGCCAGGTCCTTGTAGAAGTTCTTCTGCTTGCTGCCCATCCCGCCCAGGTACAGCGAGGCGTACGGCCGCACCTTGTCCGCACACGCCCGCCAGTCCTCGCCCACCACCAGCGGCACGGTCGGCACGACGTCGAAGCCCTCCATCGTCTTGCCCGCCCGCTCCCGGCCCAGGCGGATGGACTCCAGGCTCTCCGCGGAGTGCTCGGGGGAGAAGAACACCCCCAGCCAGCCGTCGGCGATCTCGCCGGTCAGCTCCAGGTTCTTCGGGCCGATGGAGGCCAGGTAGATCGGGATGTGCTCGCGCGCCGGGTGCACGGTCAGCGTCAGCGCCTTGCCGGGACCATCCGGCAGCGGCAGCGTGTAGTGCTGGCCTTCGTACTTCAGGCGCTCGCGGGAGAGCGCCTTGCGCACGATCTCCACGTACTCGCGGGTGCGGCCCAGCGGCTTGTCGAAGCGCACACCGTGCCAGCCCTCCGAGACCTGCGGCCCCGACACCCCGAGCCCCATCCGGAACCGGCCGTCGGAGAGCGTGTCCAGGGTCGCCGCGGTCATCGCCGCCATCGCCGGGGTCCGCGCCGGGATCTGGAAGACCGCCGAACCGACGTCGATGCGTTCGGTCTGCGCCGCGATCCAGCTCAGCACGGTGGGCGCGTCGGAGCCATAGGCCTCCGCGGCCCAGACCACGGAGTAGCCGAGTCGATCGGCCTCCTTGGCCAGGTCAAGGTTCTCGGCGTCGTTACCGGCGCCCCAGTATCCGAGGTTCAGCCCAAGTCGCACCCGCCGAACCTTACTCGCTAGTAACAAACCGGGTAGGCGACCGTGACACCGGTCACACGACCGAGTGACCCGCCGCCACGCCCCAGCTACCCACGAACGGCTAACCAAGCACCTATCGTTGACCGCCGTGGAACAGCGACAGCTCGGCCGCAGCGGCCTCCGCGTCTCCCGCACGGCACTCGGCACCATGTCCTGGGGCCGCGACACCGACGCCGACGAGGCCGCCAACCTGCTGCTCGCCTTCCTCGAAGCCGGCGGCACCCTCGTCGACACCGCCGATGTCTACAACGACGGCCTCAGCGAAGAAATCCTCGGCAGCCTGCTCGGCGACACCATCCCCCGCCACGACCTCGTCCTGGCCACCAAAGCCGTCGCCCGACGCACCGAAGGCCCCTTCGGCGGCGGCGCCTCCCGCGGCGCCCTGCTCACCGCCCTGCACGACTCCCTGCGCCGCCTCAACACCGACCACATCGACCTCTGGCAACTCCACGCCTGGGACGCCAGCACCCCCATCGAGGAAACCCTCGCCGCCCTCGACACCGCCGTCACCAGCGGAAAAGTCCGCTACACCGGCATCTCCAACTACTCCGGCTGGCAAACCGCCACCGCCGCCGCCCGCCAGCACGCCCTGCACAGCCCCGCCCCCCTGATCTCCACCCAGGTCGAATACTCACTCCTGGAACGCGGCGTCGAACGCGAAGTCATCCCCGCCGCCACCCACCACGGCCTCGGCCTGCTCCCCTGGGCCCCACTCGGCCGCGGCGTGCTCACCGGCAAGTACCGCAACGGCACCCCAGCCGACTCCCGCGGCGCCAGCCCGCACTACGCCCCCTACGTCGAACACCACCGCACCGAACGCACCGCCCGCATCGTGCAAGCCGTCGCCACCGCCGCCGACGGACTCGGCACCTCACCACTGGCCGTCGCCCTCGCCTGGGTCCGCGACCGCCCCCTGGTCGTCGCCCCCGTCATCGGCGCCCGCGACACCGCCCAACTGGCCGGCATCCTCGCCGCCGAAGACCTCACCCTGCCCCCGGCCATCCGCGCCGCCCTCGACGACGTCAGCGCGATCGAGCTCAGCTACCCCGAACGCCCACTGCCGTGACCATCGACCGCAACAACGCCCCCACCACCCGCCGGTCCGCCGGATCCACACCCTCCACCGGCGACTCCTGCACCCACTCCGCATCCGCCCGGCCCGGCACCGACGGCGCGTCCGCCCGGTAGACCACCAACCGGGCCACCCCACGCCGCAACACGAACGAGAACTCCCGCCCATCAGCCAGGTGCCCGTGGCCGTGCGCCTGCTCCCCCACCCGCAGCCCCTCCAGCACGAACGAACTCCGCGAACTGGTCGAGTTCATCGCAGACTCCTCACCGGGCGGGGCGACTCAGGGCGGATACGGCCGACACGGTAATACTTCGCCTAACAACTACTACGAGTTACAGGTCGTGGAGTTGTTCACACCCGGAACGTGACGAGAGCGTGAACTTCCGGGATGCTGAACGCACCACGGCCAACACGGGAGGAACCAGAGTGCGTCGGCTGATGGCGGCCCTTCTCACCGGAACAGTCCTGCTCACCGGCTGCACCACCAGCCAGGACAACACCACCGAGCAGCCACCGGACGAGATCGTCCCCGCCACCCCCGCCACCGCCCCGCACCGCGGCGCGGTCCCCGCCGGCACCGTGACCCCCCTGCCCGGCAAGGCCACCGCCCTGCTGCACGACGAGGCCACCCAGACGATCGCCATCGCCGTCAGCGACCCGGCCCGCCTGCTGCTCTACCCCGACGGCAACCTCGCCGCCACCCCCCGCGAGCTCCCGCTGCCCGGCCCGGTCGACCAACTGTCCCTGGTGGACGGAAAACTGCTCGCCCCGGTGCGCGCCAACGGAAAACTCCTCCGCATCACCCTGCCCGAAGGCACCGTCGACACCCTCGACGTGACCGGCGGCCCGCTCTCGGCCACCCAGGTCGGCGACCGCACCATCGTCGCCCTGCGCGAACCCGGCCAGGGCATCGCCGTGCTCAACGCCCAGGGCAAGCTCGAACGCACCATCACCCAGGGCTTCCGCGGCGTCAGCGCCGTGCTCCCCGCAGGCAAGAAGGTCGCCGTCCTCGACGAGCTGCGCACCGCCCTCATCGAGGTCGACCCCGCCACCGGCGAACTCGGCGCAGGCCTGCGCGCAGGCGATGCCGCCACCCGCGCGGTCACCGACCGCTTCGGCCGCATCCTGCTCATCGACACCCGAGCGGGCGAACTCCTCGCCTTCTCCACGAACCCGCTGATCATGCGCCAGCGCTACCCCGTGCCCGGGGCGCCCTACGGGATCGCCTACGACCGCACCAGGGACCTGGCCTGGATCACCCTCACCGAACGCGACGAGGTGGTCGGCTACAACGTGGCCACCGGCTCGCCGGAGGAGAAGTATCGCTTTGCCACCGTGCACCAGCCCAACTCGGTCGCGGTGGATCCGAAGAGCGGACGCGTACTCGTCGCCTCCGCCGACGGAGGAGGGGTACAGGTGGTGCAACCATGAGTGCCGCAACCGACGGGGCGGTAACCGACGGAGACTGGGAGTACCAGCCGCTGCGCATCCCACCGGGAGTCTCCCGGCGCGCGGCGGCCACCCAGCTCGCCATCCACGCCGAGTTCGCCGGATGGGAGCTGTCCAGGGTGCTGCTGTTCTCTGACGGCACCCGCAAGGTCTGGCTCCGCCGCAAACGACGACCAGCCCACGCCGGTCTGCCCGGAGTCATCATCTGAGCCCAGCCCCCGGCTGAGCCACCGCACACCGCCGCGTCGCGGTCCCTTTCCTCTCCATGCGCTGTTTGGGTTTTCTTTGCTCTATGAGGATTGATTTCAGTCGACACTGATATCATCGAGCTAACAAACCTGACGAGTCCGGCGCTGGTAGGACCACGCGGCCACCCCCGCGGCGACCCCGAACCCGCCGAACCCCACCGCGCCCACCAGCCCCACCCACACCGGCGACTCCGCACTCCCCGGCAGCCAGCCCAGCAGGACCATCGCCACCCAGCCCAGTCCCACCACCCCGTACGGCCCGAGCAACGCAGCCAGCCACGCCGGCCCCAGCAGCAGCCACCTCGGCACCCGCTCCCCCCAGGGCCGCACCAGTGCCAGCAACAGCACCATGCCGGCCAGCGCAGCCAGCGCGGTGGCATCCAGCCCGTACCGCGCCAGCAGCCCGTAGAGCCCCCGCCCCTCGCCCACCAGGTCCGGCGCCACGCTGTCGCCCAGCTGGAAACCCCAGGCCCACAACGCTTTCATCACCACGTACGGCACGAACGCGGCGATGCCGAAGTACGCCGTCCGCCGCACCGCCACCGGCACCGCCCTCGGCCGGACCGGCTCGCCAGGAGCCCGGCCACACCGCCCGCACCACCCGCGCCCACGCCTCCTGCTCGACACCGCGGCCGCCCCGAACAACCCGGCCCCCACCAGCGCCAGCGCCTGCCGGAGCAGTGCAGCCCAGTCCGCCACCATCCCGCTGATCACCAGCGCCACCACCGAGATCACCGTGAACATCCCGGCGACCAACGCCAGCGCACCCACCACCCCGGCCGCCACCGGCACCAGCCAGCCCGTCGCCGGCCGCACCGCCGCCAGCGCGACCAGCACCGCCACCGGCGTCAGCCAGAGCACCACCGCGGGCCCGCCCAGCGCCAGGTTCACCCCCGCGTAACCCACCGCCCACACCGCCGCCGCGCCCGCCACCCACTCCGGCCAGCGCTGCCACCGCTTCCCTGCCGCCACCGCGACCACCTCCGGTTCCAGGCTCGCCGCGATGCCGGCCCGCGGACTCCCTCCCCGGCTGGAACCGGCTCCCCCGCACGTGTGGTCACCACGACGTCCCCTCTTGACAATCGGCAGTCGCCACCAAATACTCGGTGCCGACTGATTGGAGGCGAGCGATTGAGCTCGAGTAGCAAGCGTGTGGTGTCCAACCCGCTGGGGCTGGCGGTGCTGGGGTTGCTGATGGAGGCGCCGACGCATCCCCATGCCATGGCCGCCACCCTGCGGGAACGGGGCATGGACCGGGCGTTCAAGGTGACCACCGGTTCCCTCTACGACGTGGTCCGGACGCTGGAACGGGCCGGGTGGATAGCGGCGCGCGAGACGGTCAGGGTGGGCGCCCGGCCGGAACGGACGATCTATCAGCACACCTCGCTGGGGCGGCAGGAGTTCGTGCGCTGGGTGGAGGAGCTGATCCGCGTCCCGGCCGATGAGTACCCGAAGTTCCTGTCCGCGGTCAGTTATCTCGGCGCGCTCGGGCCGGAGGGCGCGGTGGCGGCGTTGCGGGAGCGGGCCGAGCGGATCCGCGCGTCGTTGGCGGAGATCCGGCAGGGCCACCGCGAGGTGCTGGAGGCCGGTGAGGTGCCGCGCCTGTTCGTGGTGGAGGCCGAGTACGCGGTGCGGATGCTGGAGGCCGAGTCGGGCTGGCTCGAGGAGATCATCGGCGACATCACAACCGGCCGGCTGGCCTGGCCGGAACCGGTGACCGGCTGGGTCCGCGACCAGAACGAGACCAGATGAAGACCGGAAGCGGGGGTTCGATGAAGGTCATGGTGGCCGGGGCGGGACCGGCCGGGTTGATGCTGGCGGCGGAGCTCGCGCTGGGCGGGGCCGAGGTGGCGGTGGTGGACCGGCTGCCGGCACGGTCGCCGTTCTGCCGCGGCTTCACCCTCAACGCCCGCAGCCTGGAACTGCTGGACCGGCGCGGCATCGCCGACCGCTTCCTGGCGGAGGGCCCGACGGTGCCCTACGGCATGTTCGCCGATCCGAGCCGCCCCCTGGACCTGAGCGTGATGGACACCGATCACCCCTACGTGCTCGGCATCGCGCAGACCCGGGTCGAAGAACTCCTCGAGCAGTGGCTGGCCGAGCTGGGTGTGGCGGTGTCCTGGGGGCACGAGGTGATCGGCCTCGATCAGGACGAGGACGGGGTGGACGTGACCCTCCGGGTCAGCGGTCAGCACCAGCACCGGCGGGTCGACTACCTCGCAGGCTGCGACGGCAGCCGCAGCGTCGTGCGCAAACTCGCCGGGATCGGCTTCCCGGGCACCGCCGCCACCACCTTCGGCCTGCTCGCCGATGTGGAACTGGCCGACCCCGCCGACCTGCCGTTCGGAATGACCGACGGCGAGCACGGCACGGTGTTCGTGATCCCGCGACCCGGCTACGTGCGGATCGTGCTCGACGAGCCGACCCCGCCCGCCGACCGCGACGAACCGGTGCGGCTGGCCCACTTCCAGCAACTCCTGAACGAGACGCTCGGCCACCCGGTGGAACTCCGCAACCCGCGCTGGCTCACCCGGTTCTCCGACGCGGCCAGGCAGGCGGATCGCTACGTCGCCGGCCGGGTCGTGCTGGCCGGGGACGCCGCGCACATCCACCCGCCGGCCGGGGCGGTGGGGGTGAACGTGGCGCTGGCCGACGCGGTCAACCTCGGCTGGAAGCTGGCCGCCACCGCGCTCGGCCACGCGCCGGACGGGCTGCTGGACAGCTACCACCACGAGCGGCACGAGGCCGGGGCACGCGTGCTGCGCACCACCCGGGCCCAGGCGATCCTCGGACGACGCCGACCGGAACTGGATCCGGTCCGGGACCTGTTCAACGAACTCACCGACCTGCCACCCGTCAGCACCTACCTGGCCGAACTCGCCACCGGCGTCAGCACCCGGTACGACCCCAAGATCCCCGGCGACCATCCCTGGCTGGGCAAACTCGCCCCGAACTTGAAACTGACCATCGGCGACAAGCACACCAGCATCGCCGAACTGCTCCGGCCCGCACGCCCGGTACTTCTGCACCTCGGCAACCGCGCCTTGCCAGTCGACACCGGAACGGACGGCAACGTGGACACCTACCGCGCCCACTGCCCCGAACACCCCGAACTCGACGGCCTGCTGGTCCGCCCCGACGGACACACTGCCTGGATCTCCACCGCCTCCGACCCACAACCCGCTGACACCTTCAGCACCGCGTGGTCGACCTGGATCGGTGCCCGGAAGCCCTCCGCACCCGGACTGGGCAAGCAAATCGGTTCCGCCCGCCTCACGTAGGGACGCACCTGGGCGCTTCACACAACGGCTGGTTCGGCCAGTACTGCTCTGGCCAGTTCGGCGGGCGTACCCGTGGTGCTGTCGACGGTCATGTCATAGGTGGCGCCGTGGTCGTGAACCATGCGGTAGTGGCCTCGTGCGAGCCCGTTCGGGTTGCGCCGGTCGAGTTCGCGCTGTTCTGCGACCGCGAGCGGGCACGTGACGCGCACCAGCAGCACTTCCAGACCTGACAACGCGTCCATCCACTGCGGCAGCAGATCCGGGGTCAGCAGCAACTCGTCGATGACCAGGTCGTCACCGCCATGGGCGAACGCGGCGGCCGCGAACCGGGCGGACCGCAGCATCCGACGTCCGACGTCGCCGTAACGGATGACCACCGACGGGCGCCCGTCCGCGTCACCCCCGGTGCGGTCGTACCAGAAGCCGTCACGGCTGAGCGGGCCGTCACGTCCCCCGCCCCAGTTCGGCGGCACCAGGCTGAACAGCGTGTCGATGCCCCAGTAGACGAACGGGGTGTCGCTTTCCTCCTGGATGGCCCGGGCCAGGGTGGTCTTCCCCGCACTCGACGTTCCGTTGAGGAAGATCACCCGGCCGGAACGGTCACCGCTCCGCATCCGGTCACGGTATCCGGTAGCGGTCATCTCGGTCGCGCCGCTTGCCGGTGGGCTTCTCCCGTATTCGGGCTTCGCTGCGTTCTTCGGGTTTTGTTTTATCAGGATTGAATTCAGTCGACACTGAGACCATCGAGCCAACAAAGTTCGACAAGCGCGCCGCAAGCCGGACGCCTCCGGCTTGCGGTCAGGGCTGCCGCAAGGCCCGTTCGATCGCGCGGCGGGCCCGGCCTGCGGCCGCCCGGTCGTGCTCGAGCTGCATGGCCGCGTTCAGCGCCAGCCCGGCGGCGATGATCTCGAACAGCGCCTGGTCGACGTCGAACCCGGCGGGCAGCTCGCCCTGCCCCACCGCCGCGACCAGGTCCGCCCGCAGTTGTTCCCGCCAGCGCGACCACACCTCGGCCACCGCGTCGCGAACTGGCCCAGCACGGACTGGCCGCCGAGGTCGTGGACGCCTGGGCCACCCGCGACATCGGGCCGTTCCGGGTCACCGCGGTCCCCGCCGTCGACGGGCTGGGCGACCCGCAGCTGAACTGGGTGGTGCAGGCCGACGGACAGCGGGTCTTCCACGGCGGCGACACGATGTTCCACGGCTACTGGTGGCTCATCGCGCGCCGGTTCAGCCCGTTCGACGCGGTGTTCCTGCCCGCCAACGGCGCGGTGGTCGACGCGCCGCACCTCCAGCCCCCCAGCCCACTGCCCGCCGCGATGGACCCGAGGCAGGCCGCCGCGGCCGCGGAGATCCTCGATGCCCGGCACGTGGTGCCGATGCACTACGAGGCGGAGGTGCCGGACAAGATCGCGGGCTACGTCGAGGTCACCGACCCGGCGGAGGAGTTCCGCGCGCATGCCGGCGGGCGCGCGCACGTGCTGCCCATCGGGGAATGGCTGGACCTGGGGTAGCTGAGTGCACCGGCTCGCCGGCGCTGTGCGGCTTCACCGGGACAGGATCGAGGGATCCCGCAGGATCGCCGCCGGATCCCAGTCCAGCCGGCTCGCGGCGATGTCGGCGACCAGCTGGTCGAGCCAGTCCAGCTCGGCCCGCCGCAATGTCCGGGTGTACTCGACCTCCAGCAGCGCCAGCCGGTGCACGTGCTGCCTGCCGACCTCCAGCGAGGCGTCGACCTCAGCCAGCTCGGCGCGTAGCCGGGCGGCGCGCTTCCGCAGGACCGCCAGCACCTCCTCCGGCGCCAGCCTGATCAAGAATGACAGCGCGATGGTGAATGGCAGCTCCTTGTCGGTCGGCACCATGAACAGGTCGGCCAAGGCCTCGTAGAACTCCGTCCGGCCCTTGTCGGTGATCTCGTACACCGACCGCTCCGGCCTGCGGCCGTCCCGGCTGGTCTCGACCAGCCTGGACAGGCCCTGCGCGGTCAGCCGGTCCACCGCGTGGTAGACGCTGCGTGGCAGGCCGCTCACGAAGTCCATCTTCCTGGTCCGGATCTCCCGGTTCAGGTTGTACGCGTGGCTGGGACCTTCGAGCAGCAGGCCGAGAACGGTCAGTGCGACGATGTCACGCGAGGTCAATGAGCGGCTCACAGGACTAATACTGACCGAAGTGCCGCAACACCAGTCGAGGTGGTGCCGCTGCCGGTGCGGATGCGCCTGACCCACACCGGCACCGCGCCACTCAGGCCGAGTTGACCCGCTCCCTGACCCGGCCCGCGTACCGCGGCGTCCACAGCACCAGCAGACCGAAGGTGAGCACGTACAGCGCGGGAGAGACGAACACCGAGGCGGTCACTGGGATCAGGTAGATCACGACCACCCGCACTACCGACTCCACCACCAGCGCGAAGCCCCACACCATCGTCATGAAGTTCATCGCGCGCCGGAACCGCGGCGACTTGGCGAAGTACCGGTCCCAGGTGGCCGCGTCCATCCCGGGAATGCCGCCGCCCTCGGCGAACTTGCGGCCGAACAGATGGATCAGCGGTTTCCGGACGAAGATCGAGCCGATGAAGGTGAGCCCGACAAAACCGGTGAATGCCGACTCCCTCGCCAGCACGAACCTCGGGTCACCGCTGATCAGCGCCATGCCGATGCCCACCCCGAACAGGCAGACCATGAACACCGCGAGGCCATCGATCCTGCGGTGTGCCAACAGTTCCACCGTGAACGCGAGCGCGGGCACCGCACTTGCCGCGAGCAGCGCGTACAGGTCCCGGACGTCGAAGGCCCGGTGCAGCAAGATGAACAGGACGATGGGCGCTACCACATCCACCAGCAGGCGCAGCAGCAATGTCCGGAGTCCCGGTCCCTTGAACGCCATCTTCCGACTCCTTGTCAGCTTTCGATGAAGTCGACGGCGCCCGTGTCGCCGTCGACGGTGACCAGCTGCCCGTCCCGCAGCAGTTGGGTGGCGTTGCCGGTGGCCACCACGGCGGGCACCCGGTACTCGCGGGCGATGATCGCCGGGTGGGACAGGATGCTCCCGGTGTCGGTGACCAGTGCGCCGACACTGCCGAAGAGCACTGACCACTGCGCGTTGGTCTCCGGACAGACCAGCACGTCTCCCGCCCGGAGCCGGTGGAACTCGGTCTCGTCGAGGATCACCCGTGCGGTCCCGGTGTACTGCCCGCTCGAGGCGGCCAGCCCGCGCAGCCCGGTCGGGGTGGCCTGCGCCTGCGCGACCGGGCTCGCCGTGCGGCCCACCCATAGCACAATCTCGATGGTGTGCCGGGCGGTCGCCTCCAGTGATCCCAGCCAGGACGCGCTGTCCTGTTCGGACGATTGCGCGGGGGGCTCGCCGTAGTACGGCGAACCGGGATGGGTGCTCGCCCATGCCTGCTCGGCTCGCCGCCGCTCGGCGAGCTTGCGCTGGTCCGTGCCGTCCCGCAGCGCGTCCAGCGCCTCCGGCAGTTCCAGCAGGAACGCGTCCGCGGGATCTGCCAGCTGACCGCGGGCGGTGAGCCGGTGGCCCAGCTCGAGCACGCCCTGCCGCAGCACCGCCAGCATCACGTGGGTGTAAAAGGCGCTGTCGTCGCGCACCGGATACGCCCGGCGGGCCAGCCGCACCGCCTCGGTGAGCCGGTCCGCCGCAGGACCGGGCAGGCCGGTGACAGCTTCCGCGTACGCCTGTTCCCGGCTCTCGGCCAGTGCCGCCAGCGCCGCCTCCGGGTCGTGCTCGCCGGTGAGCTGTCCTTCGACCAGGCGCAGCACCAGCTCCGGCTGCTCCGCCAGCGTCGGCTTGGTGATGTCCTGGCCCATGGTCCGGGTGCCGTACTCGCTCAGGTAGTCGGCGAAGGCCGCCGCGAACTCCTGGTCGGCGGCCAGGGTCCGGCCCACCTCGCCGCTGGGGAGCAGTTCGCGCACGGCGGGCTTGGCCGCGGCCATCCGGGCCAGCCCGGCGAGCCGGAACCCGGGTTCGGTGGTCTTGCCCGGCATGCCGACGACCAGCCGCAGCACCTGGAAGGGTTCCCAGCCGAGGAGTTCCGCGCAGGTGACGCCCAGCGTGCCCCAGCTGAACGAACTAGCCCCGCCGACCCGGAAGTGCAGCTCATTGGACTCGGTGGACAGCTCCCGCGCCGCCCACAGGTGCTCGCCGAGGGCGGCATCGGTCAGCCGCGGCAACTCGCGGTCACGCATGGCGCGGACCCGTGCCGCCAGGTCCGGCTGCCATTCGGTGTGCCAGCGCTCGATCACCCTGGCCGGCTCGCCGCCGGCGACCGCGGTGACGATGTCCCGGATGCGCTCCGCGATCCGCGCGCCGAGCGGCACGAACCGGAAATAGCACCAGCCGCCGATATCGCGGTACTCGAAGCCGTGCATCAGCCCGTACTCGAACAACCGCCAGTTGACCTGGTTGAGGCCCTCCTGCAACAGCGAACGCTGCATCGGCGTCCACGGGCGGCGCAGGTAGGGATCCCGGAGCCAGAAGCCCCCGGGCACCGCCACCTTGAATTCGGGCAGCTGCTCCGGCAGCGCGGTGATGGGCCGGGCCTGCAGCAGCATGATCCGCCCATCCGCGATCGCCCACTCGATGTCCTGCGGAACGCCGCACTGCCGCTCCACCTGACAGGCCAGCTCCGCGACCGCGCGGGCCTGCGCCGCGGTGAGCACCTGCGCGCCGTCGGAGCGGCAGTGCGGCTCCGCCCGCACCACCCACTCCTCCGCGCCGACCGAACCGGCGACCAGCCGGTCACCGAGCCCGCGCACCGCGCTGACCACGACCTCGGCCCGGTCACCGGTGACCGGGTTGGCGCTGAAGGCCACACCGGCGGCGTCGGCAGGCACCATCCGCTGCACCAGCACGGCCATCCGCCCCGAGCCGTCCAGGCCACGGCCGCGCCGGTAGGCGGCCACCCGGTCCGAACCGGCGGAGTCCCAGCAGACCCGCACCGCCGCGAGCACCTCGTCCAGGCCGCGCACGTCGAGCACGCTCTCGTACTGACCGGCGAAGGATCCGCCTGTCAGGTCCTCGTCCACAGCGGAGGACCGCACCGCGTAGGCGTCGTCCGCGCCGAGTTCGGCCAGCGCGGCTTGCACCGGTTCGCGGATCCGGGCCAGGCCCGCCTCGCCGTCGTCAGCGGCGCCGACGTACGCGGCCACGGTCAGCACGAATCCGTCCGGCACCGGGAAGCCCGCGGCGCGCAGTTCGCCGAGCATGCCGGCCTTCTGCCCGACCAGGGCGGCGTCCCCCCTGGTCACCTGGCCGAGGCGGCGCACGGTGTCGTTCACTGTCGACTCCGTGCGGTCGGCACGACAGGCGGATGTCGTGGTGGCGAGTGCCGCAGCACCTCGGGGTCCTCCCGCACCGCGAGTGGATCCCAGTCGAGTTCGCCGCGGTCGAGGCTGGTCAGCTCGGTTCGCTCCACCGCGCGCAGATGCCTGAACTCCAGGACGCACACGCGATGGGTTTGCTCGGCGACCTGCGGCGAAGGCAGGTGGACGAGCAGGGAGGCGGCGGTCATGGTGGCCGAGCAGTCGATCGATTCGCTGGTCAGCAGCTCACCCAGGGTGCCGGAGAACTCCTCTTTGCCCTCCGGGGTGACCCGGTAGACGGTCCGTTCCGCCCTGCGCGCCTCACGCTGGGACTTGCACAGCCGATGCTTCATGCACTACTCCAAACATGATTAGTGCAGTCGACACTATTCGAGTTGGAGCTTGCGGTCCAGGGACGGCCGATTTCCGCCAGCAGCGGTCCGGTGCGGACTCTCAAACTGGACGGCGTGAACATCGAACCCCTTGCCATCGGGGAATGGCTGGACCTCGCCGCGGCCGCCCAGCACGTGTGATCACCCCGCGGCGTGCCTCACGCCAGGAGGGTGCCCGGGATCGGCTGGTACGGCTGGAAGAAGTCGTTGGCGCTCGCCCCGGCCAGGGTGAGCACCAGCGCCGGCACCGCCACACCGTCGAGCTGCTCGCGGATGATGTCGGCGTGACCCGCGTGCCGGGCACACTCCTCGATCAGGTGCACCAGGAAGTAGCGGGCGTGGATCGGCCGGGCGTCGAAGATCCCGTGCCACGGCGCGGGCGGGGCCATGGTTTTGGCGGCCGGATCGGTCGCGGCGACCGCGGCCAGCAGCTGAGCCCGCAGCCGGTCGAACTCCTCGATGGTGCCTGCCACCGTCTCGTCCTCGCGCACGGTGAAGCTGTCGGTGAACTCGGCGTAGGCGGCCGCGTCGACCGACTGTTCGGTGACCTCGGTTCGCAACCGCTCCAGCGCGCCGCGCATGACCCAGGCCGCGTGTTTGATGATGCCCCCGACCGAGAGCGCACTCCGGCACGGCGTCTCCCGCGCCTGCTGCTCGGTCAGGCCAAAGGCGGCGGCACGGATGGCGGTGAGCTGCTCGTCGAGGTAGTTGACCAGGCCGGTGACCTCGTCGTGCTGAGCGGGTGCGTACATCGTGTGACCTCCGGGTTCGATGGTGGAGGCGATTCTGCCGACCCTGTAGGTCAGTTCCTGTCCGCTACCGGATCACCACGGCCGATTCCCGCCAGCAGCGGTCCGGTGTGGACTCCCAGACTGGGCGGCGTGAACACCGAACCCCTTGCCCACCAGGCGATCGAGCCCGGCATCCTGTACTTCGGCACCCCGGTCGTGCTGGTCTCCACCGAGAACGAGGACGGCACCCCGAACCTGGCCCCGATCTCCTCGGCGTTCTGGCTCGGCTGGCGCGCGCTGCTGGGCATCAGCGCGAAGTCGCACACCACGCACAACCTGCTGCGCACCGGCGAGGCCGTGCTCAACCTGCCCAGCGACGCCCTGGCCCCCGCGGTCGACCGCCTCGCCCTGACCACCGGCTCGGACCCGGTGCCGCCGGGCAAGCTCCGCCGCGGCTACTTCCACGTCGCGGACAAGTTCGGCCGCGCCGGGCTGACCCCGGTCCGCTCGGAGACGGTCGCGCCGCCCAGGGTCGCGGAGTGCCCGGTGGCGATGGAGGTGGTGGTCGAGGCGGTGCACCCGATCGCGGAGGCGGATGAGCGGCAGCGCGGCGGAATCGTGGCGGTGGAGGTGCGGGTGCAGCGGGTGTTCGCGCACGAGAGCATCCGGCTGGCCGGCACCGAGGACCACATCGACCCGGACGCCTGGCGACCGCTGATCATGAGCTTCCAGAAGTACTACGGGCTCGGGCCGCAGGCGCACCCCTCGACCCTGGCCCGGATCCCGGAGCACCTCTACCGCGGACCGGACATCGACCGCGCCCGAGCCGTGCCCGCGAAGGCGTGAGCACCGGCGAATGCCTTAGCCATGACTGTTTCCGCGCCTTCACCCCCCCTCTCGCGGCTGTGTGGCGGCTCCTCCTCCTTGCGGGTTTGGTTTGTCTGTTTGAGCGGTTAATTTCACTCGACACTGAAGTCATCGTGACAAGAAAGAAGCTTGTCGGGCAGAATGAGCCACCTGCCCGATCAAGCATTGCTGGAGGTTGCGGTGGCCCGAACCCGTACGGCCGCGATTGTCGGGGTGGTGTTCGCGCTGCTGCTCCTGGCCGGCGGGGTCACCCTCAGCTGGGGCGCCACCACCATGACCGACTACCGGGGCACCGTGGTGCTGGTCCTCGGCGTGGTGCTCTCCGGGATCGGTCTGCTCGCGCTGATCTCGGCTTTCCGAGGTCCGTCCTAGCGCGCCACGCGCCGTGCATAGGATGCCTCCGTGCCGCAGCCTGCCGATCTTGAGACCGTCCGTGAGTCCTACGACCGGGTCGCCGATGCCTACGTGGAGCTGGCCGTCGGCCGGCTGGAGACCGAGCCCTGGCTACGGGCCATGCTCGCCGGGTTCGCCGAGTCCGTGCGCGGGCTCGGCCCGGTCCTGGACGTCGGCTGCGGACCCGGCCACGTCACCGCGCACCTCACCGGGCTCGGCCTGGACGCCTCGGGCGTGGACCTGTCGCCGCGGATGGTCGAGCACGCCCGCGAGCAGTACCCCGACCTGCGGTTCTCCGTCGCCTCGGCAACCGAGCTCGACCTCGCGCCTGCCTCGCTCGGCGGTGTGCTCGGCTGGTGGTCGCTGTTCAACCTCCCACGGGAGGCGCTGCCCGGTGTGCTGCGGAGCTTCGCCGAAGCGCTCGTGCCCGGCGGGCAGGCGCTGATCGGCACGCACGTCGGCGACGGCGAGATCCACCGGACCGAGGGCTACGGTGGCCTGCCGGTGTCCTGGACGACCCACCTGTACCGCCCCGACGACCTGGTCGCGATGCTGGCCGAGGCCGGCCTGGAGCTGGTCGCCGAGCTGCGGCTGCCGCCTCGGCCGCCGTCGTCGCTCCCGCAGGTGCTGCTCACCGCGCGCCGCCCGGCCTGACCCCGGTCAGCCGCCACTCCCCTGCCACTTGGCGAACATCTCCCGCACGTCCTCGGGCGAGGCGGCGATCGCCTCGGGGTCGGGTTCGCCCGCGCTGACCCTGGGCACGTGCACCAGGGCGTCGTAGGCGGCCAGCGCGTCCACCTCGGCGTAGTACATGCCGTGGCACTGCCGGGTCACCGCCCGGAGGGTGTCGCGGTCGGCCGGGTCCAGCGTGCGCAGGTTGACGCCGAAGAGTCCGTCGTGGCTGGCCGCCAGCACCCCGTCCAGGCTGTCCGGCTCGGGCGCGGGCAGCTCCTCGAACAGCTCACCGGCGTGGAAGCCCCGGCCGAGCATCTGGCCCGGCCCCGAGGTGGTGCCGATCGCCCGGTACCGCTCCCCCAGCCGGTCGGCCAGGTGCACGCCGAGCGTGGTGATCGGCCCCGTCCCCGGCAGCGCGCCCGGCCAGCGCTGGACGTGCCCGTTGTGCGCGCCCAGCACGATCCGGTCCGCCCGGCCCAGGATCCACTCCACCGTGTCCGCGCTGGTGGCCTCCCGGCTGAACAGGGCGGTTTCCTGGTCGCCTGCGGCCATCGCGCGGACCACGGTGTCCACGGTGACGGTGGCCCGCAACGCGCGCACCGCCCATTCGTAGGCCTCCGCGCCGGTCCGCCGCAGGTACGGCAGTCGCCTGCTGGTCAGCCGGGTGTGCAGACCGGCAAGGCCCGCGGTCAGCGCGTCCCTGCGCTCGGGCGCAAGCCCGGCGTAGGCGCCCAGCGCGGCCGGGATGCCGAAGGCCGAGGGCACGGCGAAGGCCATCGCGGTCTCCCGGATCGCCGGGTCCGGCCGGAACTCCGGATCCGCCGCGGTGAAGTAGGCGAGCACCGCGTCCAGCATGGGCTGCAGGCTGACGTTCGAGCCGCCCAGGTCGAACCCGTACCAGCCGACCGCCTCCGCCGCTGTGCTGTTGTGCGCGCGCAGCCACTCCAACTGGGCGCGCACCGACCGCCACACCCCGGTCAGCGAGTTCATCCCGTTGGCCAGCACCGGGCCCAGCTCCCCCGGCCCGCCGCGAACCCAGTCGTCGACCTGCCTGCCCTCCACCACCCCGCTCTCCACCGCACAGGCACGGAACCCGTGCCGCTCCACCAGGTAGCGCTGCACCCGGTGCCGCAGCCGCGGGAACTCGGTGGTGTAGTGCCCGCTCTCGCCGATCGCGACCACCCTGGCCTCGCCGACCACCTCGTCCAGCCAGCTCAGGTCATCCAGCGGCGCGGCCGGGTCCAGCGTCGCCAGCGGCCGCACCGCGGCCCTGCTCAGCCGCGCGGCCGAGATCTCGGTGCTCATACGTCCAACCCCCGTCAGTTGCTTTCCCAACTTTGGGAACGGTACCAGATATGGGATCGTAGGCCCGTGGACACCCTCGACCTGCTGCTGCACCCCGTCCGCCTGCGCATCACCTGGTGCCTGTCCGGCGGGCGCACCGTCACCACCTCGGAGCTGTGCGCGCAACTGCCGGACGTGCCCAAGACCACGGTGTACCGCCACGTCGCCCTGCTCGCCGAGGGTGGCGTGCTGGAGGTCGCGGACGAGCGGCGGGTGCACGGCGCGGTCGAACGCCACTACCGCCTCCGCCAGGACCGCACCAAGATCGAAGGCGACGAGGCCAGGTCGATGACCCTGGACGACCACCGCCAGCTGTTCACCGCCGCCATGGCCGCCCTGCTCGCGGAGTTCAACGGCTACCTGGATCGCGAGGGCGCGGACCCGGCGACCGACCTGGTGGGCTACAAGCAGGGCACGGTGTGGCTGAGCGAGGCGGAGATGGCGGACCTGGCGGGCGAGGTGATCGCGCTGCTCCGGGCGCACGCGGCGAACCAGCCCACGGCGGAGCGCAGGCCGTACCTGTTCAGTCCGGTGTTCTTCCCGCTCGCCCGCCCGGAGACGCTGGCAGACGAGGCCTAGGCTCCGGCCCTCCGCCCGCCGGGCAACGCGGGCTCATCTCCGCTGCCAGCACCGGAGCGCTCAGCTTCTCCCCTCCATGCGTTTTGGCCCTTGCTCGCACTGCCGCTTGCTTTCACTCGTCACTGAAGTAATCATCACGAGAAAGTTCTTGAGAAAGACGGCATTACGCCTGGTCAGAACCGTGATCGACTACGGCAACGAGTCCACCAGGGTCGCGATTCGCACGGTCACCTCATCCGGGCGTTCCAGCGGCAGCATGTGCCCGGCCCCGGCCACGATGACCTGCTCCCCGCACCCGCACACCCTGGCGATCTCCGCGACGTGGCTGGTCGGGCACAGCCGGTCCTGGTCGCCCGTCATGATCACCACCTCCGCCCCGGACAGGGTGGCGCCCTCCACCACGGTCAGCGCGGCCTGGCGGTCGTGGCGGTCCAGGGCCGGTTTGAACAGGGCCACGGTTTCCGGCCAGTTGGACCAGACCATGTCGGCGGTCAGGTCCACGTCCTCAGCACGTGGTTTGGCGCCGAAGAGGAACCAGCGCAGGCCCGCGGTCTTGGCGGGTTCGATCTTCTCCCGCACCTTGCGCACCACCGGGCCGAACAGGCGTTCCAGCTCGTGCACCAGCCTGCCGACCGGTTGGGCGAGGCCGAGGTTGGCCTCGGCGAAGCCGCCCGCCGCGGTGGACAGCAGCACCAGGCCGCCGATCCGCTGGGAGAACAACCTCGGGCGGCGGACGGCCAGCGCGAGGGCGGCCATGCCGCCCATCGAGTGCGCGACCAGCACCACCCGGCCGCTGGGGATCGCGCGTTCGATGACCACCGCCAGGTCGTCGGCGAGCTGGTCGATGGTGGCGGTCTCGGCGGTGGCGGGGCTGGACTCGCCGTGGCCGCGGTGGTCGTAGGCCACCAGCTGCACCGGCCGCGCCACCGCGGTTTCCAGCACCTCCAGCTGCCGGGTCCATTCGCGGTGGTCCAGTGCGTAACCGTGCGCGAACAGCACGGTCACCGGCGCGGCCGGGTCGCCGCGGCGGATTAGGTTCAGCACGGTCCCGTCTTCCAGGAGCAGGGGTTCGCTCATGTCGGCCTTAACGACGTTCGGGGGGATGGGTTACGGCGGAGTGCGCGGCATCCCACGGACGTGGCGCAGGACTCAGTTGTGACTGAGCACGAAAAATGGAGTCGACCCCAAGTTTGCTGTCTGCTTCACTTTTCCGGTGAGCACACCGGGACTGCGGGAGCGGAAGAAGCGGGAGACCGCGCGCCGGATCGCCGACACCGCGCTGGCGCTGTTCGTGGACCGGGGTTTCGATCAGGTGACCGTGGCCGAGGTGGCCGCCGCCGCCGATGTCTCGGTGAACACCGTCTACAACTACTTCCCGGTCAAGGAGGACCTGGTGCTGCCGCCGGATGAGGCCTCGCCGGAGCGGCTGGCCGACATCGTGCGGGCCAGGGCGGTCGGGGTGTCCGCGGCTGATGCGGTGCTCGACCACCTGCGCGCCGAGGTCCGGCGGCGGGACCGGAAGGTGGGGCTCACCGCCGGGTTCGGGCGGGTGCTGCCGATGATGCTGGCCGCGCCGACCCTGGCCGCCCGGATCGAGCGCAGGGGCGCGGAGATGGTGGATGCCCTTGCCGCGCAACTGGTCCGGGAGACCGGCGAACGCGGGCTGCGGCCCCGGCTGGTGGCCGGTCAGATCGGCTGGGCGCACGCGCTGACCTTCGCCGAGGTCGGCAAGCGGACGCTGGCCGGGCAGCGTCCGGCGACCATCGCGGCCGCGGTGCTCCGGCTGCTGGACGGGGTGCGGGACGTGTGGGGAGAGCAGGTGCTGGGTTATGCCGTGCGAGAGGACTGAGCTGTGTTCCGGGTGACCATCAGGGGGAAGTTCGAGCCGCTGTCGGCCGCGCAGCGCGCGGCGCTGGCCGCGGTGAGCGGCATCGGGTACACCGACGCCGGCTCGTTCAGCCACGACGCGGACGCCACGGTGTTCAGCTTCCGCTGCCAGGTGCCGGCCGAACCGGACGACGATGACGGCATCGCCGAGCTCAAGGCGGAGGAACTGCTTGCCGCACATGGGATTCCGGTGCGCCAGGTGCTCAAGGTCGCGGTCACCGACATGCGCGACATCAAGATCAAGCGGAAGAAGCGCTGACCACGACCGCCGCCGACTTCTGAGTAGGTGCCGCAAACTTAGCGGTGGTACCGTCACGTCATGACGCAGGTGATCGGCCGGCAGGCACGCTGCGCGATAGCTCGCGGGGTCGACCTGCTCGGTGACAAGTGGGCGCTGTTGATCGCGCGGGAGGCCTGCTGGGGCCGCACCCGCTTCTCGGAGTTCCGGCGCAACCTGGGCATCGCCCCCGATGTGCTGGCCAACCGCCTGGCCGCGCTGGTGCACGAGGGTGTGCTGGAGCGCCGCGCCTACCGGGACACCGGGGCCAGGGCCCGCGAGGAGTACGTGCTCACCCCGGCCGGCCACGACCTGCTGCTCGTGCTGGCCGGGCTGGCGCACTGGGGTCGCGAGCACCGGCCACTGCCGGAGAGCTCCTCCCCCGTCTACACCGACGCCGACACCGGCGAGCAGGTCGAGCTGTGCTTCGTCACCAAGGACGGCCGCCGGGTCGAGCTCGACCGGGTGGACGCGGGCACCGGACCGGCGGAGTAGTGCGTTCGATCTCAGACCCGGCCGAGATCGCCTAGTACCGCCCGGCAGGTCCTGAGGTAGCTGAGGAACGAGGCCTGCAGGCCAGTCACGTGCGTTTCGCGCAGGACCGCGCTGGTGACGGCTGCGCCGCGGGCGGTGAGGTGGTGCAGGACGGTGGTCGTGTGCTTCGTGAGGTTCTGGTAGACGGCCAGGTCTCCCAGCAGCTCTTGCTCGTTGAGGGTCACGTGCAGCTTGGCGGCAGGCTGCCGGTCACCCATCTCCTGGAGCTGGGCGAAGATCTGACTGTCCGCACCGGTGACGCCGGGGCTGCCCGCTCCGATGCTCTCGAAGAGCGTGGTGCCGGTGAGCCAGGTGTAGAGGCTGAAAAGGCCGCCGTAGGAGTAGCCGAAAAGGCCGTGACCGCTCGTGGCCGTGCCGTAGTCGCGTTCGATCCGCGGGTGCAGCTCCGCGGTGAGGAAGCTCAGGAACGCGTCCGCGTGGGTGTCGCGCAGTTCGGCGAGGTAGGCGTCGGCTTCCTCGCGGGTCCTCGCGCCGGTTTGAACTCCCATTTCCACGGCGTCGATGAGCTCCTTGGCGATGGGCTCACCGGGCGGCACGAGGTCCCTGTTGCGCAGCCGGTCCCAGTGCCGCGCTTCCTCGCCCGCGTAGCCGACGCTGACCTGGAGGTAGGGCTGGATCCGCTGCATGGGATCCGCCTGGGTGACGATGAGCGGAGCCGTCAGGCCCACGGCCCAGTTGCCGTCGAGCACGTACACGGCAGGCGCCGGCGTCGTGGCGGGGTCGTAGCCCGGTGGCGTGGTGACCCAGACGCCGTAGTCGTGCCCACCGCTGGAGCGCAGCTCGAAGTAGTCGGTGTCGGCGAGGCAGCCCTGCCACATGGTGCTCATCGGAGATCCTTCACAACACGCGTCGTCGGTCTTTTCCAATGGATAAACTGTGGGAGTGACCCTGTCAAGCACCGAACGCACCGGCGACGCACGCGAGCGTCTCCTGGCCCGGCTTCTCGACGCCTTCGGCGAGGCCCTGCCCGCACCGGAGGTGTCACTGCGTGAGGTCGCCGCCCGGGCCGGGACCAGTCACGCCCTCCTGCGATACCACTTCGGGTCGCTCCCGGGCGTCTTGGCGGCCATGCTCAAGGCGCAGCGATCCCGTGACAACGAGGCGCTGTTCGAGGCCGCCCGGCAAGGCACCTTCGACGACCTCGTCCTGGCGATCTGGCGGACCTACACCCGCCCGGAGCAGCTGTCGCGAGTCCGCGGCTTCTTCCACGTCGTGGGTCTGGCCGCGTACAGCCCGGAGAACTTTCGTGAGTTCATCGACTCACTCGACGACCTGACCAAGACTCTGGCCTCGCTCGCGGAACGCGAAGGGCTCGGCGCCGGGGAAGCGCTGACCCTGGCCACCGTCACCATCGCCGCGATTCGTGGCCTGCTCCTCCAGGAGGTGCTGACTCCGGCAGTCCACTCGGCGGACGCGGTCGCCTTGATCCTGCGCATGGGCAAGGGCTGAGCCGCGTGCCGTCGCGGTACTAGGGCAGCTCGGCGGCGATCTCCAGCAGCCAGTGCGTGATCTCGGCGGTGTCGTCGAAGGTCGCGTACGCGGGCCCGTCCGGGGACCAGCTGCCGTCCTCGGCCTGCAACGAGACCAGGTGGTCGGCGATGCCGGTGGCCAGGTCCCGGTGGCGGGCGTCGTGACCGTGCCGGGCCAGGATCGCCGCACCCCAGCCGACCTTGTGGCTGAACGGGGTGCTGCGCAGGTGCTCGCCGCAGCTGAGCGCGTAGTCGGCGTAGCCGATGGCGGCGGTCAGGTGCGCGGGGTCGCCGCCGAGCTGGTGCAGGCGGGTCAGGTAGGCCAGCGGGTAGCCGATCATGAAGTACGGCTGGTCCGGCGCGCCGGTGCGCAGCACGTGCAGGGGTGAGTCGTCGGCGGTGCGCGGGCCGTGCTCATCGGCCCGCAGGTGGAAGCCGGTGGCCAGGTGGGGCTGGGTGACCAGGAGCTTGGTCAGCCAGTCGCCCGCGGCGCGGGCGGTGTCCAGGTCGCCGAGGGTGAGGGCGAGCAGGCCGAGGTGGGCGGTGCTGATCGCGTCCGGGACGCCGGCGTCGTTGGCGCTGAAGCCGCCGTCGCCGGTGCGGTAGGTCAGCAGGTGCCGGTAGGCCTGGTGGGCCACGCCGAACCAGCCGAGGCGGTGCGCGGCCAGGGCCAGCCAGCCGTTGGGGTAGCACCAGAACTCCTGGAAGACCGGGTTCGCGCTCTTCACGCCCTCGGCGGTGACGAAGTCGCCCTCCGGGGTGCCGAAGCGCTCGACCGCGACCTCCAGCAGGCGGCGGGCCTGCCTCGGGTGCCCGGCCAGGCCCAGTGCGGCCGGGGCCTTGTAGTAGCAGGCGAGGTCGGTCTCGCCGAAGCCGCCGTCGGGCCGCAGCCTGCTCAGCAGCCAGTCGGCGCCGCGGCGCGCGGCCGCCTCGTAACCCTCTGCCGAACTCATCGCCACACCCCTCTTCCCCGGTGGTCAGCCCAGTGTCCCAGCGCGGGAAGCCGCGGTGAAGCCATGCTGAAACCGGGCCGGGCCAGCCTGGTCGGCATGACCACGAAGTCGCTTTTGACCACCATCCACCAGCAGTTCCCCTGGATGCGCGGCGAGCAGCCCGCCGAGCGGGTCGCGTTCAACGAAGAGCTCGGCATGTGGGAGGTGTTCGGCTACGCCGAGGTCGTCGAGGTGCTCGGCGACAACGACAACTTCTCCGCCAACACGCTCAAGCTCATGGTCGGCGAGGAGGCCGCGGCGGAGTTCAACGACGGGAACCTGCTGCAGACCGACGCGCCCGAGCACCGCAAGCTCAAGCGGCTGCTCAGCCACGCCTTCACGCCCAAGACCGTGGCCGACCTGGAGCCCCGGATCGCCAAGCTCGCGCACCAGATGCTGGACCAGGTGGAAGGCCGGGAGGGTTTCGAGTGGGTGGCCGAGCTGGCCTACCCGCTGCCGGTGACCGTGATCGCCGAGATGCTCGGTGTGCCCAGCGGCGACAAGGACATGTTCCGCAGCTGGGTGGACGAGCGCTTCGGCAACGACATGCAGCTCTCGCTCAACCCGGGCGACCTGGAGCAGCAGCAGGCGATCCTGCGCAGGCAGTTCGAGATGGCCGAGCAGCTCACCGCCTACATGTCCGAGCACGCCGCCGAACGCCGGCGCAGCCCGCGCGCGGACCTGCTCACCGAGCTGGTGCAGGCCGAGGTGGACGGGCTGCGGCTGACCGACCGGCAGGTGGCCACCTTCGGCAGCCTGCTGCTGCTCGCCGGGCACATCACCACCACCATGATGCTGGGCAACACGGTGCTGCTGCTGGATGCCAACCCGGAGCAGGCGGCCAGGGTGCGCGCCGACCGGTCGCTGATCCCGACCGCGATCGAGGAGTCGATCCGGTTGCTGTCCCCGTTCGCCACCGCCTACCGGGTCGCCACCGCCGAGGTGAAGATCGGCGACGCGGTTGTCCCGGCCGGGCAGATGGTGCGGATGTGGACCGCGGCGGCCAACCGGGACGCCTCGGTCTTCGCCGACCCGCACACCTTCGACGCGGGCCGCGACCCGAACCCGCACCTGGCCTGGGGCCGGGGCATGCACTTCTGCATGGGCGCCCCGCTGGCCCGGCTGGAGGGCAGGGTCGTGCTGGACATCCTGTTCGACCGCTTCCCCGCGCTGCGCGTCGACCCGGACCGCCCGGTGGTGTTCATGCCCAGCCCGGAAACCCTCGGTGTGCGCAGCCTGCCGCTGCTCACCCGCTGACCAGCTCGACCAGTGCGCGGGCCGCCGCTTGCAGTTCCAGTTGCGAGCGGCCCGCGTAGTCGAGCCGGGCCTGCCGGTAGGCGGCCGGGTCGGCTCGTTCGGCGATGCCGGTGATCCGCGCGCCGGTCATGGTGGGCTGGAAGGCGCGGGAGAACCGGAACCGTTCGGCCAGCGCGATCATCCGCGCGGCCACCGCCGGGTGCCCGCGCTCCAGCCGCACCAGGGCCAGCGCGACCAGCAGCACCCCGCACACCGGGAACTCCTCCACCGTGGTGGCGGGCCCGACCGGGACGGCCAGCAGCTCGGCCAGCCGCGCGGGCAGCGTCTCGGTCAGGCCCGTCACCAGGTCCAGGCGGCCGTGCTGGGCGTGCGCGGCCACCGTGACGCCCTGGGCCTCCAGCGCCCAGTTCTCCGGCGAGACCGACCAGGCGGGCCCGGACAGCCGCCGCAGCACCGCGAGTCCTTCCTCGATCTGGCCGCGGGACAACAGGATCGCACCGCCGACGCCGAGGCGGAACGCCTCCTGGTAGGTGGCCTCGGCGTCCTCGGCCGGGGGCAGCCACTGCTCGGCCTCGTCCACCGCGCCCAGGTGCAGGTTGGCCAGCATCACGCCGACCCTGGTGCCCACGAAGTCCGCCGACAGGCCCAGTTCTTCCAGTTCCCGCAACGCGGTCTGGGACTCCCGCAGCGCGGTCCGCGCCCGGTCCAGCTGCAGGTTCAGCTCGGCCAGGCGCACCATGGCCAGGATCCGCAGCAGTGGCACGTCCGGGGGCAGCTTGGCCAGCATGCCTTCGGTGCAGCGCAGCGCCCGCTCCGGCACGCCGTCGCGCTCCCACAGGTAGCCTGCCATGAACTCCGCGGCCGCGGCCAGCAGCGGTTCCGGGCGTTCGCACAGCTCGCGCAGCACCTCGTCGTCCGCGCCCAGGGTCTCCACCGACTTGGTCAGCACCAGGGCGAAGGCCCGCACCGGTGAGTCCGGCGGTCCCGGTGGCAGCCGCCGCAGCGCCAGCAGGGCCCGCCCGGCGCGCAGGCCGCGGCCCTGGAAGTTGAACAGCGAGCACAGCACCGCCGCGGTGCGGGTGACCTCCAGCAGCTCCGGCTCCGGGCGGTAGCGGGCGAGCACCGGGGCGCACAGGTCACTGGCGCGCAGCATCCGCAGGTGGTTGTTGTCCACCAGGCCGAGAACGGCCAGCAGCGCGGCGGCCGCGACCGCCGCCTGGGGCTGGCCCCGGTCCACGGCCAGGCGCAGGGCGTGCGCGAGGTTGTCGTGCTCGGCCCTGATCAGTTCGGAGGTCGTCAGCGGGTCCGCGCCGAAGACGCCCTCGTGCCAGGCCCGGCCGATGTCCGTTGCCCAGCCCAGGAATCCGGCGGTGACCGCATCCTCCTCCCCTGCTGCCGCCCGCTGCCGCGCGCCGAACTCGCGGACGGCTTCCAGCATCCGGAACCGGGTGCCCAGCGGGGTGTCCACCACCGTGAGCAGCGACTGGTCGGCCAGGTGGGTGAGGTCGGCGAGCACCTCGGTCGCGCCGAGCAGGCTGCCCGCGCTCTCCGCGGTGAACCCGCCGGGGAACACCGACAGCACCCGCAAAGCCCGCTGTCCCTGGGGTGCCAGCAGCGCCCAGCTCCACTCCAGGGCCGCGCGCAGGGTGTGGTGCCGGGGCGGCGCGTCCCGGGAACCGCCTGCCAGCAAGGAGAACCGGTCGTCCAGCCGCCGCGCGATCTGGGCCACCGAGAGCAGCCGCACCCTGGCCGCGGCCAGTTCCACGGCCAGCGGCAGCCCGTCCAGGCGGCGGCACAGCTCGGCCACGGTGTCCGCGGGCAGCTCGACCTCGGGGCGGGCGGCCCTGGCCCGCTGGGTGAACAGCTCCACGGTGGCCGAGGGGCTCAGCTCCGGCAGCGGGTAGACCGCCTCGGAGGACAGGCCGAGCGGGGTGCGCGAGGTGGTCAGCACGCGCAGTTCCGGGGTCAGCGCGACCAGGGCCCTGACCAGCTCGGCCGCGCCGCGCACCACGTGCTCGCAGTTGTCCAGCACCAGCAGCGCGCCACCGGCCAGGACCCTGGCCAGCCCGCGGACCGGGTCGCCGAGGTCCGCGCCCAGCTCGGCGGCCACGGCGGGCGCGACCTCCTCGTCCGCGCCGATCCCAGCCAGCTCCACCAGGTGCACCAGGCGGTGTTCGGGGGCCCGGCTCACCGCGTGCGCCAGCCTGGTCTTGCCGAGACCGCCGGTGCCGACGATCGAGGTCACCCTGGACCTGCGCAGCAGTTCGGCCACCCGCCGCAGGTCCTCTTCCCGGCCCAGCAACGGGTTCGGCTCCTCCGGCACGCCCCGGCGCACCGCGGGCTGGGTAGCCTGCAACAACTCACGGTGGGCCTGCCGCAGCGGCTCGCCGGGATCAGCCCCCAGCTCGGCGCGCAGCGACTGCCGGTACCGCTCGAACCGCTCCAGCGCGGCCGAGGGTCCGGCGGTGGCCGCCTCGGCGCGCAACAGCTCCGCCAGCAGCTCCTCATCCCGCGGCCGCTCCTCGGCCAGTGCCGCCAGCGGTCCGACCGCCTCGGCGTGCCTGCCCAGCCGCGCCAGCGCGAGCGCCCTGATCCGCGCCAGGTCCGGGCCCAGCCCGGCCAGCCGCGCGCGCAGCCGGGCCACCGGATCCTCCCCGGCGGCGGGCTCGATCCCTTGGCACAGCGCGATTCCAGCCTCCGCCGCGGCCAGCGCGGCCAGGTGCTCCCCCGCGCGCGCCGACCGCTGCGCCTCGGCCGCGGCGGCCGCCAGCGCGGTCGCGTCCACCTGTTGTTCGGCCAGCGTGAGCCGGTAGCCGGTCGGGGTGCTGGCGATGACCTCCGAACCCAGCTGGGCCCGCGCGCGGGAGATGAGGATCTGCACCGCTTTCACCGGGTGCTCGGGCCGCGCCTCCGGCCACAGGCCTTCGACCAGCCGCCCGGTGCCGCACCCGGCGCGCAGGTCCTCGGCCAACAGGGCCAGCAGCGCGTGCAGGCGGGGGCCGGTGATCACGTTGCCGCGGAAGGAGATCCGCGACAGCAGCACCAGCTCCGCCCCCATGGCACCGGAGTCTAGCCCGGGCCGCGCACCCGCAGGTCGCCGCTGGTGATCGCGGTGCCCGGCGCCGGTCCGAGGCAGCGCGCCGCCTCCGCCTGCCAGGCCATGCCCACCAGGTCGCGGCGGCCGCGGTCGAGCACGCTGAGGCTGAACCGGTCCCCCGGCGCGATGTGCCCGATCCCGTGCACCCGGTCCACCACCCCGGTCACCACACCCACCGGCCCGCCGGTCCGCACGCAGTCCACGGTCGCGGTCAGCCAGCCACTCTCCCCTTGGTAGTGGTGCGCCATCCGGAATGTCGTGCCCCGCAGGTCGAGCTCGAACTCGCTGACCGGGTCCGACAACCGGATCTTGGCCGTCCCGGCCACCGTCGCGGTGTCCGCGGGCACTCCCGGCAGCGCCACCAGCGCCGCCACCACCATCACGCCGATCATCCTGACTCCCCCTCGGTGTTGGTCACCACCAGGGTGTCCGGGCGCGGCGGGAGCCGGTTCCCACCTCAGCGGGAACCGGCTCCCCCGCAGGTGTCAGACGCGGCAGATGGTCCGGTTCGACCAGGCGAAGTAGATCTTGTCGGCGTCGCCGATCCGGGTCGTGCCGGTGCGCACGCAGGTCTGCCCCTTCGAGCCGTTGTGGTAGTCGATGTAGACCTCGATCATGTCCTGGTCATAGGGGCAGTGGTTGTACAGGCCGTCGTTGCCGCTCTCGGAGTAGCCGCACGGGGCCGCGCTGGCCGGCGCCGCGAACAGCCCGGCGGCGGAGAGCGCGAGCACCGAAGCGCCGGCGAAGAGCTTGAAGGAACGCATGGAGTCCTCCCGGAAGACAGCGGAATCATCCCGAACATAGCCAGGCGGAACCGCTGTGGGACAACGGTTTCATCGGTGCGTGAACCCGTTGACAAACGATCAGGAGGCGAACCGTCGCCGGTACGCGGTTGGCGTCAGCCCGGTCTGCCGCCGTAGCTTGACCCGCAGGTTCGAGGCCGAGCCCAGCCCGCTGGCTTCGGCCACCCGATCCAGCCGCAGCTCACCGCGTTCGATCAACCGGCAGGCCAGCGCCACCCGCTCCCCGGTCAGCCAGGCCAGCGGCGTGGTGCCCAGCTCCGCCTGGAACCGCCGGTGCAGCGTGGCCTGGCTGACCGCCGCCCGCGCGGCCAGGTCGGCCACGGTCAGCGGGGTGTCCAGCCGCGCCTGCGCCCAGGCCAGCACCGGGGCCAGCGAGACATCGGGCACCTCGGCCACCGGCCGCTCCACGAACTGCCGCTGCCCGCCGTCCCGGTGCGCGGCGAAGACCAGCCTGCGACTGACCGCGTTGGCGATCTCCGCGCCGTGGTCGGCGCGGATCAGGTGCAGCCCGAGGTCCAGCGCGGCCGCGCTGCCCGCCGCGGTGAACACGTTGCCGTCGGCCACGTAGAGCACGTCCGGCGCCAGCCGCACCGCCGGGAACCGCGCGGTGAACTGCTCGGCCCACCGCCAGTGCGTGGTCGCCGTCCGCCCGTCCAGCACCCCGGCCTCGGCCAGCACGAACGCCCCGGTGCAGAAGCTGACCAGCCTGGCCCCGCGGGCCGCGGCCCGCCGCACCGCGGCCAGCACCGCGGGTGCTGCCCCGGCCTCCGGATCGGGCCGGTTGGGCACGATCACGGTGTCCGCGGCCTCGGCCGCGTCCAGGGTGGCCACGCCGGAGAGGGTGAACATGCCCCGGTGCATCGGCACCGACGGTTCGGCCGCGCACAGCGCGAACTCGTACCAGGGCCGCGCCAGCTCGGGCCGCCGCAGCCCGAACAGCTCGGTGGCGATGCCCAGCTCGAACGGGTTGGACCCGGCGTCCACGATCATGACCACCCGGTGCGAGGATCCACGCGACATACGCGATTCCTAGCACTCCCGCCCGCCGCGGGCCAGCCGCAGGATGACCTCATGACCACTGACTCGATCTCCATCGCCGCCGTGCTCGCCGGTTTCCAGGACCTGTGGAGCCCGCGCATCCTGACCCGTGTCAACGACTACGACGTCCGCGTGGCCAAGGTCCAGGGCGAGTTCGTCTGGCACAGCCACGCCGAGACCGACGAGTTCTTCCTCGTGCTGGAAGGAGAACTGCGCATCGGACTGCGCGAGGGCGGTAGCGAGCGGGAGGTGGTGCTGCCGAGGGGTTCGGTGTTCGTGGTGCCGCGCGGGGTCGAGCACCGGCCGGCCTCGGCTGAGGGCGCGTCGATCCTGATGTTCGAGCCGACCGGCACGGTCAACGTGGGCGACCGGCACGAGCAGCTCCCGGCGCACATCACCGCGACCACCGGCGTCGCGACCGGGTAGCCGGGCCAGCTCCTCGGCCGGCGGGCGCCGCACATCCGGCCGGTCACGTGGTGAGCTCGGTCAGTTCGGCCAGCACCTCGGAGGCGGTCACCGGGTCCAGCTCGGCGAAGGTCCGCGCGCTCCTCCCCTTGAGGTAGCTCCAGTCGGGTTCGTCGCCGAGCCACACGGTCTCGATCCGGTGCTCCGGGTCCATGTCGATCATCCCGACCGTGATGCCGGGGTCCAGGTTCATCACCACGGCCCCGCCGGGCACCGGGCGGGAGATCCACGGCTCCCAGCCGTTGTCCTGCGCCGCCGCCCTGACCCAGCCCCGGCGCTGGAGCCCGAGCACCTTGCCCACCGGCGCGACCACGCCGTGGAACCGGGCGAGCAGGTCGCCGCCGCGCTCTTCGTCGGTCAGCGTGTGCACCGGCCTGCCCAGCTGCGGGAACGGCTGCACGATCTCGTGGCCGGCGAAGACCTCCGCCCACTGCGCGAGCCGGCCGGGGATCTCCACCGGGTGCGCGATGCCGACCTTGGCGTCCTCGGGCAGGGTGAACGGATCGTCGGCGGCGTCGGCCAGCGTGCGGTCCTCGGTCAGCCGGAAGGTGCCGATCACGAGACCGTCCCGCTCCACCAGCCAGACCAGCCGCCGCACCAGGTGCCAGAGCAGCGGATGCCCGGCCAGCAGGGAGTGGAACTCCTCGGCGCGCCAACGACGCTGGCCGGTCATCGCCCGTTCCAGCCGCACGATCTGGTCCGCGGCGATGGTGCGCACGTCCTTCTTCAACGCGCCGAATCGCTTGTGCGCCAACGGAGCCAGCTCCGCGTCGTCGCGCACGCCGGGCTTGGGCAGGTCCTTGAGCCGCTTGCCGCCGGCGTCGAGCACGAACGGTTTGAGCTGCTCGTCGAAGCCCACGGTGAAGGTGCGGGTGCCGTAGTCGAGGGTCAGCGTGCCGTGCTGGTCAAGGCCGAGGTCGGGCACCAGGCGGTCGGCCAGCTCGTCCGAACTCAGCCCGAGGCCCTCGGCCACCGCCGCGATCTTCTCCACCGCCCGCTCGCGCAACGCCTTGAACTTCACCCGCTGCGAGATCGAGTGCAGGTGCGCCAGCGCCACGTCGGTGCCGATCATGGCCAGCACGGTCAGCCCGGTCACCGCCCGCGCGTGCCCGCCCTCCCCCGGCCAGGCGCGGACCACCGGGGCCAGCCTGCGCACCGTCTCGTCGTCGCCGAGGCTGCCCAGCGCGGTCAGCGCCCAGCCGTCGCGCGCCGGGGCGTCCGCGATCCGCCAGCGCTGGAACAGCGCCCAGGCGAACTCGGCCAGGGAGTCCGGATCGCAGGCCTGCCGGACCGGGTCGAGTCCGGGGTGCTCCGCTTCGGGACTGCTCAGCGCGAGCATCGAGATCAGGTGCCGGGCGGCCGCGGCGGACAGCGCGTGCTGCCGGTCGCGCAGCAGAACCTGGGGCAGCACAACAGGATCCGCCCAGTCGCCGACCTTCGGAGCCTTCGTCCACTGTGGACTGACGAGTTCCGGGGGCAGCTCCGCCTCCGGTGCGTCGGCGATCCGGCCACGCTGGACCTCCTCGACCACCGCCCGCAGCTCCGCGGGCAGTTCCGCCGCGAGCTCGGGTTTGGTCACCGCCTGCATCCTCGCCAGCACCGCGACCAGCGTGGGACCCGGCCGCTCGGCCGCGGCCTTGGTCAGCAGGCGCAGCGCGCGCACCGGGTACCGCTCCATCACCGCCAGCAGGGCGCCGCCGACGAGCTTCCGCCCCAGCCTGGCCAGCAACACCTCGAACGCCTCGTCGGTGGGCAGCAGGCCCAGCACCCCGAGGACGAACTCGCGCTGGTAGGCGGCCAGGTCGTCGCCGTCAAGCACACGCCCGAGGAACGGCGCGATCGGCGGTCCCACCGCCTCGACCGCGGTGCGCAGCACGTCCGATTGGGCCAGCCCTCTCGGCAGGACGTCCTCGTGTCCGGCGAGCAGGCGGAGCTGGTCGACGGAGTCCACCGCGCAGAGCAGCAGCTCGGCGGCGACCAGTTCCGCCCCGGCGCTCAGCTCGACGCAGAGCCGGTCCACCCAGTCCCGGCGGGTCGGGGCCAGGTAGGCGGCGCACAACCGTCGGCGTTCGTTGCCCTGGAGCCCGGCCAGCGCCTCGACCGCGGCCAGGTACTCGGGCTCGGTCGCGGCGGCCAGCAGCGCGCGCACCCGGATCGCGATCCCGTGGCCCTCCCAGCCCCACTCGAAGGTCTCGTCCTCGCCGACCTTCAGCGAGCAGCCTTCCGGCTCCACGGAGGTGGTCCGGCACTGGAGATCGGTCAGCTCGCTGGTCGCGCGGGCCGCGAAGGCCACGCCGTGCTGCTCCGCCCACAGGTCGGCGAAGGCGACCAGGCCGTCGGCTTCCCGCCACGAGGCGCCGCGGTAGGCGGCGATCTCCGCGACCGCCGCCGCGCCCAGCGCGTCCGGTTCGCCGCGCAGGTACGCCTGGGCCGCCGCGGCCAGGCGCGGCTCGCACCGCACGGGTGCCAGCACCACCGCGAGGTCCCCGGCCAGCTCCTCGATCCGCTTGCGCGCGGAGGCGACCCGCACCGGGTCCACCGCCACCGCCGGCACGGGGCCGGTCCCCCGCCGGGGGTGCATGTACTCGCGCCAGCTCTCCGGAACCGCCCATGCCTGCTCGCGGTCCGCCACGATCTCCCCCATGTGCGTTCGTTCCCCCTTGTCGCAACCTGATTCCAGCTGCGGAGAACACTAGGGGCAGGCACCGACAACGTTCGCCGCCGCTGCTGACGCCCGTTACTTCCCGGCCTCGGCCTTCATCCGCGCGTTGTCCGCGGTCACCTTCCGCGCCGCGCCGAACAGCCCGATCGAGGTCAGCAGCAGCCCCAGCGGGATGACGATCAGCAGGCTCTGGCTCAGTCCCTCGGCCGCGGCCCGCGCCGGGCTCAGGCCGACCGCCGCCGCGGCGAACCGGTCGGACAGCGCACCGGCGATCACCGGCCCGGCGAACCCGCCCAGCAGGTAGAAGGCGGCGAAGAACACCGACACCGCGGTCGCCCGCAGCCGGGGCTCGACCACGTCGGCCAGCGCCGGGTAGACGGAGGTGAAGTACAGGTACTGCAACAGCCAGCCCGCGGAGAACAGCAGCACGAACCAGCCGACCGAGTCCGGGCCGAGGGAGAGCGCGGCGAAGGTCAGCGGCGCGGCCAGCAGCAGGGCGATCGCGCCGGTGTAGACCCGCCCGGCCGGTGAGTGGTGGCTGGCCCGGTCGGCGATCCGGCCGCCCAGGATCAGCCCGGCCAGTCCGGTCACCCCGATCACCACGCCGGTGAGCATGCCGCCGGTGGCCAGGCTGGTTCCGAAGTAGCGCTGGAACAACGGCACGCTGAAGGTGGCCACCGAGTAGGAGGCGACCTGCGAGCCGATCCCGGCGACGATCAGCCACCACAGCGTGCGGATCCGCAGCACCCGGCGGAAGGCGTGGCCGAGCACGCCCGGCGGCGGCGCGACGGTCTCCATGGCGCCGCGGGCCGGCTCGCGGATGAACATCATCAGCGCCGCGACGAACAGGCCGGGCACCGCGGCGATGTAGAACGCGGTGCGCCAGCTGCCGGAGGCCTCGGTGATCGGTCCGATGGTGAAGAAGGCCAGCACCAGGCCGAAGGGCAGGCCGAGCTGGAGCAGCGAGGTGGCGCGGGCGCGGCGTCCGGCCGGGTAGAGGTCGGCCAGCATGGAGTTGGCGGCCGGAGCGAAGCTGGCCTCGCCGACGCCGACCAGCATCCGCACCACCAGCAGGCTGATGAAGCCGCCGACCAGGCCGGTGGCCGCGGTCAGCAGGCTCCACGCGAGCAGGCCGGTGACCAGGATGGTCCGGCGGGAGGTGCGGTCGGCCAGCCTGCCCAGTGGCACCCCGAAGACCGCGTAGACCACGGTGAACGCGCCGCTGAGCAGGCCGATGTGGGTGTCGGTCAGGGCGAACTCGAGCTTGAGCGGCTCGACCACGATGGCCGGGATGGTCCGGTCGTAGAAGTTGAGCAGGTTGGCCGCGAACAGCAGACTGAGGATTCCGGCGGGACTGCTCACCCTGCGGGTCTGGTCAACCGCCATGGCTCCTCCAGGTGCATCGGGAACGTCGTCGTTCCACACTGCGTGGGGAGGCCTAACCTAGGTCATGGAGGGGCTGACAGGTAAGGGCGAAAAGTGGCCAACCAGGTAGAAGTGGCGCTCCGCAGGGGCGAGACCTACGCCGGCCGGTCCCGCCGGGAGCGGGCAGCCGACCGGCGGGAGCGGCTGGTGGCCGCGGCGGTCCGGCTCTTCGCCGCGCGCGAGTACGACGAGGTGACCGTGGCCGAGGTGTGCGCGCAGGCCAAGGTGTCCAAGCGGTACTTCTACGAGTACTTCGCCGACCGCCAGGAGCTGCTGCGCACGGTGCACCGCGAGCAGAACGACTGGCTGCTCGCCGCGGTCACCGCCGCCGCCCCGAAGGCACCGGCGAACCTGACCGAGCTGCTGCACCCCATGATGACCACCCTGGTGCGCAGCCTGCTGGCGCACCCGGAGCGGGCCAGGGTCATCTACCTCAACGCACCGCGGATGGAGCTGCGCCGCCGCGCCGCCCTGCACCGGGACGCCGAACTGCTGGGCCGCCTGGTCCGCAGGGCCACGGGCAGGCCTAGGGACCGGCTGCGGCACGACCGCCTGCTGCTGGCCACGGTGGCCGGCATCAGCGAGATCGTCATCGACTGGCTGACCAGGGGCCTGACCGACCCGCCGGAGCCCCTGGCCGAGCACCTCACCGACCTCGCCGTGGCCATCCTCAGCAGCTGAGGAACGCCGCCGTTCCGATCAGCAGTCGCGCAGGAACCGGTCCAGCACCCGGGTGCCGAACTGCAGCGCGTCCACCGGCACCCGCTCGTCCACACCGTGGAAGAGCGCGGAGAAGTCCAGGTCCGCGGGCAGCCGCAGCGGCGCGAACCCGAAGCAGCGAATGCCCAGCCGGCTGAACGCCTTCGCGTCGGTGCCCCCGGAGAGCATGTAGGGCACCAGCTTCGCGCCGGGGTCCTCGGCCAGGATCGAGGCGGACATGGTGTCCACCAACCTCCCGTCGAAGGTCGTCTCCACCGCAGGCAGGCTCGCGATCCACTCGCGTTCCACATCCGGCCCGAGCACCGCGTCCAGCTCCCGCTCGAAGGCCTCCTGCCGCCCGGGCAGGATCCGGCAGTCCACGGTCGCCTCCGCCGTGCTGGGAATGACGTTGGCCTTGTACCCGGCGTCGAGCATGGTGGGGTTGGCGGTGTCCCGCAGGGTGGCGCCGATCATCCGGGCCATGTTGCCCAGCTTCGCCACGGTCCCGTCCAGGTCGTCCTCCGGGAACTCCAGTCCGGTCAGCTCGCTGATCCCGGCCAGGAACTCCCGCACCGAGTCGGTCATGACCAGCGGGAACCGGTGCCGCCCCAGCCGCGCGACCGCCTCGGCCAGCTTCGTCACCGCGTTGTCCTCGTGCACCATCGACCCGTGCCCGGCCCGCGCCCGGACCCGCAACCGCATCCAGGCGATGCCCTTCTCCGCGGTCTCGATCAGGTACGCGCGAACCCCGTCCTTCACCGTGATCGAGAACCCGCCAACCTCCCCGATCGCCTCGGTGACCCCCTCGAACAACTCCGGCTTGTGATCAACCAGCCACTGCGCCCCCTGGAGCCCCCCGGCCTCCTCATCAGCGAGGAAGGCGAACACGATGTCCCGAGGCGGCACCACCCCGTCCCGCTTCAACCGCCGCGCCGTGGCCAGGGTCATCGCGACCATGTCCTTCATGTCAACGGCCCCACGCCCCCACACATACCCGTCCTGCACCGCCCCCGAGAACGGATGCACGGACCACTCGGAAGCATCAGCCGGCACCACGTCCAGATGCCCGTGCACCAGCAACGCCCCCCGGCTGGAGTCCGCCCCCGCCAGCCGCGCGACCACGTTCCCGCGCCCCCGAGCACCCGACTCGACGTAGGTGGTCTCGAACCCCACCTCAGCCAACTGCTCCGCCACGTACTCCGCGGCCGCCCGCTCCCCCACCAGCGTGTCCGGATCCCCGGTGTTGGTGCTGTCGATCCGGATCAGCTCACTGGCGAGGCGCACCACCTCGTCCTCAGCGACCCGCTGACTCCCTACCCGCTGCTCGCTCACCAGGCCTTTCTATCACCGGAACGGCCACTTGACCCGCCCCAGCCATCCGATTTGGAACCGGCCCAGTTGATCAGCTAACCTTCACCTGCCTGGCGGGAGACCGCCAAGTCCGGGTGGCGGAATGGCAGACGCGCTAGCTTGAGGTGCTAGTCCCCGAAAGGGGGTGGGGGTTCAAGTCCCCCCTCGGACACCACCACGTAGCGTCCCTGCTACATCTGACGTTGTCGTGTTCAAGCACGCTTGAACACCCCGCCGCGACTTCTGGCGACACCCCATCGCACTGCTTGTGGCGGTGGTCGTCATGACCGGCAGCCTCATCGCACCGCTCATCCCGCCCACCGTCGTCCCAGGACGCTCCGGCCGTCCAACTCCGGGCCCCCAGGGCACTGCCGGTCGTAAGCTGCCGCTGGCCACCGTAGCCAGCCCACCAGCCCGCACCGCCACCACCCTGTACCGGCTGTCCGCGATCGACTGCAACGGCCGCATCCTCGACCGCGCCATCCTCACCGCACTCGGCTGGTCAGCAGGCACCCGGCTGGCCGTGCGCACCGCCCGCAACCTCCTGGTGCTCACCGCGCACGAGGCCGGGCAGTTCGCGATCCGCAACCAGGGCGATCTCTGGCTCCCGGCCACCCTGCGCCGCGCCTGCGGCCTGGCAGCCGGCGACCGGCTCTTGCTGGCCGCCGACCCGCCGCTCGGTCGGCTGACGCTGATCCCGCCCGCCGGGCTGGATGAGCTGCTTGCCCAACGCGCCGACGAACTGGGCGGTGAGCACCGATGAACCCCCACCCCAACCTCGCGATCGTCGTAGAAACCGTCGAGCGCATCCGGCGCCAAGTCGATGCGCTGCTGTGGACCGGGATCGTGCTCGGACTGCTGTTCACCATGATCAATGTCCACGACTTCGCCGCCGTGGGAGCCCCCGCGTTCACGCTGGTCTGGTGGGCGGCCTGGCTCCTGGACCCCATGGTGTCGCTGGTGCTGATCGCGATCCTGCGCGCCGAGCAGATCACCGCCCGCCACCAAGTCGCCGTAGGCCCCTGGGTCCGGCGTGCGAAGTGGGCGACGCTGGCCGCGACCTACGCCATGAACACCTGGACCGCCTGGGCCGGGAACTCCTGGGGACCGGTGCTGCTGCACTCAGTGCCCCCGCTGGTGGTCTTCCTCGCCGCCGAGGCCCTGACCGACCTCAACGACAAACTCACCCAAGCCAGCCTGAACGCCTGCACCGCCCCGACCTCCGCACCGTTCACCGACACCCCGGTCACACCGTTCATGAACACCGCCACGCCGCCGGTGAACGACAGCAGCAGCACCGCCACCAACACCACCGCAGCCGTTCATGAACACCCCGCCCGTACCGTTCATGAACACACTCGCTCCACCAGAAGCGCTGGTGGTCGGCAGAAGTGCGGCACGGCCCGCATCAGCTTCGACGACTACCTCACCACCGCCCGTCGTGAACGCACCCCCGACACGGTGGTCACCCCAGCCTGGGTCCGCGAGGTCACCGACTGCTCCCGCGGCCTGTCTTCCCGGCTCGCGGCCACCCTCCTCTCCGAGCCCGCGCCGCACCCGATCGCGTTCACCACGCCAGCGGTGAACGGTGCCCGCGCTGAACTCGTGAACGCCACTGCCACCGGGGAGGTGCGGTCATGAACGCCGCCACCACGGCCGTCACGGACGCAGCCAAACTGGATGCTGCCCGCGTGCTGCTGACCAGCCTGGGCATCTCGGTGACCGACCTGGCCAACGCCCCCGAGAACCGGCCACCGGTCCCAACCTTCGCCGAGTACATCCCGAAGATCACCGACGCTGTCGGCGAGGGCACCCGCCGCAACTACGGCACCTACTGGAACCGCATCCTCACCCGCTGGGGTCACCGTCGCCTGGACGAACCGACCCCCACCGAGATCGAACTGCTCGCCCAAGAAATCCGGGCTACGGCGCTGGTGCGGCGCAACTCCCGCGGCGGGCGCAGCGCCGCCGAACACCTCATCGCCGCCCTGCGCTGCCTGTTCCGGCACGCCGAAACCGACGGCCTCATCCCCACCGGCAGCAACCCGGCACTGAAGGTGCCCAAGCCCCGGCGGCTGCCCTCGACCCGGTGCGCGGTGGCCAACGACCGCCTCGCCGAGATCAACCACATCGCCGCCACCACCGGCAACGACCCCGAACTCGACACCCTCCTACTCCGCCTGCACACCGAGACCGCCTGCCGCCGCAGCGGAGCCCTGGCCCTACGCCCCCAAGACCTGGATGAGACCCAGTGCCTGATCTACCTGCGGGAGAAAGGTGAAACCGCCCGCTGGCAACCGGTCTCACCCACTCTGATGCGCGCCCTGATCCGGCACGCCCAGCAACGCGGAGCGCCCAAGGACGGCCAACTGCTGCGCTATACCAGCGGCCGCCCGATCACCCGGCGCCGCTACGACCACCTGTGGACCCGGATCGGCAAGCACCTGCCGTGGGCGGCGGCCCAGCAGGTCTCCATTCACTGGCTGCGGCACACCACGTTGACCTGGGTGGAGCGGACCTTCGGCTACGGCATCGCGCACGCCTTCGCCGGCCACACCGACGAAGCGGGTGACACCGGGTCTACCACGACCTACATCCGGGGCCAGCTCCACGAAATCGCCGCCGCACTGTCGACGTTGACTGGAGAACAGCATCCCCTAGCCCTGGTCGCCTAGCCCAGATGGGTGAGCCCGTCGGCTCATACCAGCGGACTCACCCATCTCAATATGGTGCGGGGTTGTACAGCTGTCGATGCCTCCGCCCACTTCTCCAGACATCAGCACGACTCTGCGACAACGCGATTGCGATCAATTGGTCATCAGACCTCGCGCGCCAGCCTGGCGCCCTTCGCGGGAGATCAAGATCCAGCCTTCTGCTGGCCAGTGTCGTGGACTTTCGGGGTTCCTGCGGCGTCCGCACACCACCAGTGAGAAACTGCCGTCTCAGCCAGTGGCCTACCGGCCGTGTCAGCTTGACCGAAGGATCATGTGTGGAGCGGTTGCCTGATCCCGAACGCTCATACGCCGTCTTGATCGGGGTGAGCACCTACGAGTCCAGCCAACTCCCGGACCTGCCTGCGGTCAGCAACAACCTTACTTCGCTAGCCGAGGTGTTGACCGACCCCGAGGTGGGTGGGTTCGCTCCCGGGCACTGCGCGATTGTTCATGACCCAGGTGAAGTTCGTGATGTCCACCGAGTCCTCCGGGAACACGCGGACCGAGCTGAAGATACTTTCCTGGTCTACTTTGCCGGGCACGGTCTACTTGGAACCACCCGGCACGAACTCCACCTGGCACTGGCAGAGACTGATCACTCCGATCTCCGCATCAGCGCCCTGGGATTTGACCTAGTACGCGAGCTTTTTCTCAGCAGTCGGGCAACCAATCGGGTGCTCATCCTCGACTGCTGTTACAGCGGCCGCGCTGTCTACGAGTTCATGACGACAGCCTCCGATGTGGTCTTGGGGCAGATCGAAATTACGGGCACCTACACCCTGACCTCAGCCCCTGCTAACGGACTGGCCCTAGCTCCGCTCGGCGCCACCTACACCGTGTTCACGGGTGCACTCCTCGATCTGCTCACGCGCGGCTTGACTGACGGTCCTCCACTGTTGGCCCTGGGTGACATCTATCGTCACCTGCGACGGCTCATGACCGCTCAGGGCTATCCACTGCCACAACGACTTGGGAGTGGCACCACAGACCTCCTGGCCCTGGCCCGAAATCGAGCATTCGCTCCTCCCGCCACCCTCGAAGGCTTCTCTCGGTACCCCCACCTTCCAAAGCCGACCCACACCGCGCCCGTACAAACATCACTTGCGGAGATTGAGCCAGCATTTCACCGCTTCACTCAGTCGTTACCCCACAAGAGATTGGGACGGGAAATTGCGGTACTGCTGATCCTCATTACAGTGAGCATCGGAGGATTTCTGATCGCCCAAGGCTTGCCACCAGTGAGCATTACAGGATCCCCACAAGCCGCAAGTTCATCAACGACGACTACCTCCTCCAATCTTTCAACAGCATCCAGCACAATACCGACCACCACCACGAGGACTACCATCGTTAAATCGCCTCCGGCAGCAGCTGATATCGAGCTTATCCGATCAGTGCAAGTGAACGTCTACAATAATTCCAACATCAAAAATCTAAATCAACAAGCGGCAGATTATCTTAAAGACGACGGATGGACCGTCGAGAATGGCGGGAACTATTCCGCCGGCATTATACCTACAAGTACCGTCTATTATCGCACCGGCACCACCGAAGACGCTGCCGCGAAGCTCCTCGCCCGACGCTTCAAAATTCGCGCTGAACCGCGATTTGATGGCCTCAAGGAGGCGAAGCCAGGTCTAATTCTAATTGTCACGAGGGACTTTCCATCGCCTAGCTGACCCGACCGTGGTGAACATCTACCACCAGTCCGACCGCTCCCGCTTCAGCTGACTATCCCATTCCAGAGCAAGGCTGGCACGATGAACCCTATTCAGTCGGACAGGCATGGTCCCGATCCTTTCCGGCCGACGCTCCCCGAGTTGTGGCTCACAGCTGCGAGCGCTCGTGCGGGCGACCAGTTGCTCGACCTCTACACCTGGCTAGGCAATGAAGACGATCTTCGGGGGCGTCTAGCACTACGCACGAGGTCAGTCAAACCAGGGGAAATGGGCGGTGTCCTGGATGTTCTGACTGTGGCAGTGGCCTCAATTGGAGCGGGTTCACTTCTGGCGCAGTCCGTGTTGACGTGGCTGGCCCACCAGCGGTCTGACGTAGTGATCACGGTAAGCACGCCCGAGGGCCAGCAGGTGATCATCGACGTGCGCCGTAGTCTTGACCCCGCTGCACTGATTCGAGAAATTCAGGATCTGATCCACTCTCCCGACATCAAGGTCGGCACCACTCAGAATACTATAGCCGCACCGCAGGGGAGCGGTAACGTGCAAGCAGGAACTATTTACGGTGGTGTCCATATACACCCCATTCAACCTGACTACGACATCTACTCGAAACGAGAAGCCGACGGAGAAGATAGCCCTGAGGAAGACGGTCCCAGAGCGAGCTCTTGAATTCAATACCTACCTCTACCGTCACACTTGCTCTAAATACTTCCCCTTCTTTCATATCCGCAACTTCAACACTATAGATAAACGATGTTGAATTCACCGAGAGCAGGTGGCATAAACACAGGCGACAACAGATTTCACCAGCGACGGCTAGCACCGTCCGCTTTGCAAGGTCGTCGTCCCAGCCTGCGGGTCACACTGCTGAGCGTGGGTGACTACTCGGTTCTCGCCACTGTGCGCTGTGGACTCCTTAACCCGCGACCTGGACGCACAGCAGGACCTCGGTTCCGGTGTAGCACATTGTTATCGATGCTCTTCGGCCCACTTCCGAACGAAGCTGCAAAGCCTGGGACAGCAGACACAAGCGGCCAAGTAGGCGAATGCCAGCCAACTCCGAGGCCAGGACCGCACCGGAATGACAGCTTGGTCACTCGCCGTCGAAACTAGCGCAACTCATAGCTCCGAATGAGATGGGAACGGTCGTTCAACAAAAACTCCAACCGAGCATCGTTCCATACCTCGATATTCGGCCTTCGACCACGAGAATTGTGTCGCTCAATCCAAGAAACAGCATCGGACGTGAAGCGCCCGCTCGTCGCAATAACAAGAACATCGAACGACGGATCTTGCCAGTGGTCAATGCTCACGACAGCCTGAAACCGAGATCCGTTCTGGCCCGCTGCAGGTCCGTGCATCCCTACGCTCCTGTAGCGCCACAATGGAGAGCGAGCCGAGGTGGAACAGGCCCTGTTCCGAGGTTAGCCACTCCAGCTCCGACCACGGCACGTCACTATCTTCCCCGTGGTAGTGGGCACTGTCGCGGTTAGGGGCCCGCTGACACGGACCAGTTCCGGGCTCGCTCCCCTGACACCGTGGCCAGTGGGTGGGGTTCGCCGGTCAGCCTGGCCAGGGCGGCGGCGACTTCTTCGAGTTCGGCGCGGATGTAGGTCGTGGTGGTGCCCGCGTCGCTCTTGCCCTCGTGCCCGGCGAACGCCCTGGCCACGCCGTAGCCGAAGTGGCGTTCGACGTAGGTGAGGGTGGTGTGCCGCAGCCAGTGGGTGCTGACCTGCTGGGTGGCCACCGAGGGCAGGTGCCGGCCCAGGCGTTGCCAGAGGTGGTCGTAGCGGCGGGCGGTGATCGGCTGGCCGTTGAGGTAGCGGAGCAGGCGTCCCTCCGGCGGGGCGCCGCGGTCTTGGGCGTGCCGGAGCAGGTGGGTCATCAAGGTCGGGGAGACCGGTTGCCAGCGCGCGGTCTCACCTTTCTCCCGCAGGTAGATCAGGCACTGCGTCTCATCGAGGTCTTGAGGGCGCAGGTCCAGGGCGCCGCCGCGGCGGCAGGCGGTCTCGGTGTGCAGGCGCAGGATCAGCGTGTCGAGTTCGGGGTCGTTGCCGGTGGTGGCGGCAACCTCGTTGATCTCGGCGAGCCGGGCGGCGGGGAGGGCGCGGCGGGTGCTGGCCAGTCGGCGGGGTTTGGGCACGCGCAGGGCGGGGTTGTTGCCTTCGGAGATCAGGCCGTCGTTGACGGCGTGGCGGTAGACGCAGCGCAGGGCGCCGATGAGGTGTTCGGCGGCGCTGCGGCCGCCTCGGGAGTTGCGACGGGCCACGGCGTTAGCCTTGGTCTGCTCGGCGAGTTGTTTGATCTCCAGCGGGGTTGGCTCGTCCACGCGTCGCTCGCCCCAAGCGGTGATGATCCGGTGCCAGTAGGGCTGATAGGCGCGGCGGGTGCCGGCCGGGACGGCGCTGGCGATGCGTGGCAGATACTCCCGGAACAGCGGGACCGGTGCCGCGGTGGTGGGTTCGGTGAGGAGTTGTTCGGCGCTGACGCCCAGGCGGGCCAGCAGCAGGCGGGCGGTCTCGATGTCGTCGTGCTGCATCAGTCCGCCCCGGTGTGCAGGGCGGTGTGGTAGGCCAGCAGCATCGCCCCGAACGCGGCCGGGGTGTAGACGGCCAGCAGGCCGAGGTCGGGGTAGGCCGCTACGAGCAGTCGGGCACCGGTGGCCAGGTGGCAGGCGCGCCGGATCGCGGCGGGCAGCCGCAGGTGGCCTTGGCGGGTGACCGCGGTGGTGGTCCCGGGTCGCAGGATCACCACGATCACGAGACCGCGCACCACCGTGAGGGAGACCGTGGACTCCGGCAGCCAGCCCAACCGGCACAGCGGGGAGCGGTCAGCGAGCCGCCCGCGCGCGTCGATGCTCGTAACGGTGCACCACGGCGCCCGGATTCGCGGTGGCGTGATCAGGGGCGCAACAGGCAGCCCCGGCTGGTGCGCGCGACCGCGTGCAGCGCGCCCGGTCACCGCCGAGACCAGCTGGCCTCCGATCGACGGCTGCCCCACCGTGGCAGGCAGAGCCTCCGGCCCCCCAGGGTTCTGGCGGTGAGCAGCCATCGGCCCGCCTGCTGTGTCGTCGGAGCCGGAGGATGCGCCGGAGGTCGTGCAGAGGCCTCCCGCGCTGCGTGGCAGAGGCGCCGGGTACTCGAGTGTGGACTGGACCGGCAGGTTCATCGCCGCCGCCGCGGTGACGTCAGCGGGCAAGCCACTCCGCCCTGCGTGAGCGGTGCGCCGGAGGTCGGTGCTTGCAGGATGAGGACGTCCTCATGCGCGATCACCGAGACCGGGATGCCGCGGGCGCGGAGTTTGCGGACGTAGTCGAGTTGGAAGAACGACGAGCGGGGTACCAGGTGCCTGTCCCGTATCCCGGCCAACAGGGCCACGCACCTCTGTACCGGTTGGAGTCCGGCGGCGACTGCGGCCTGCAAGGTCAATGACGGGAAGTCCAGGAGTTCGCCGTTGTGCCGGAAGGGGCGGGTGGTGATCGCCACGATGCCGCCGGGTCGCAGCAGCGGCAGCGCGGCGCGGAGGATCTCGGTGAAGGCGTCGAGCAGCTGTGGCAAGCTGCGGTGGGCGAGGTTGTTGCGGTCGTGGCCGTAGACGTGATCGAACTTTTGCACGCCGTGGCCGCGGTCATGGCGGATGTGCCCGTGGGTTGATGGCCCGTAGGGCGGGGAGGTAAGTAGTAGCGAGAGCTGGGCGGGGTAGTGCTCGGCGAGCTGGGGCAGGGTGTGGCGGGCATCGCCCTGGTGGATGTGGCCGGTGCCCGTGGCGCCGAGTTGCGCGGCGAGGGCGAGGTTGGCCTGGGCCAGCTCGGCCCAGCGTGGTTCATACTCCACGCCCACGGCGTGCCGGCCGGCGTGGACGGCTTCGACGAGGGTGGTGCCGATGCCGCACATCGGATCGCCGACGAAGTCGCCGGGGCTGGTGAAGGTGGCGATGGCGTGGCGAGCGATTGCAGGCAGCATCTTGGCCGGGTGCGCGACGCTGCCAGGCACATAGCGGCCCTGGCGTTGAGTGCCGGCGACTTGTTGCGCGGTCGGCCATACGGACACCGGTAGCTGCTCCAACTGCGCGCGGTCTGCGCGCAGTGTGGGCGCGCGGTGGGAGTGAGTCACCGGATGCCTCCGTGGTCGGCGGTGAACAGCAGCAGGTCGTGGTGGGCAGGCACCTGCACCGGGTCGCTGACCGCTTGTGCGTTCGTGTCCGGGCGGGCGGGGACGGTGATGATGTGCTGGCGGTAGGTGAACCCGGCCGCGGTGGCCGCGGCGATGACCAGGCCAGCGGAGTTGACGAACCGGCCGGCACCGCTCGGGCTTGCTGTAAGCACGGCCAGCACCCCACCGGGCTGCAGCCAGGACACCCAGTCGGTGTAGGGCTGCCTGCTGGGAGTGATGCGGGGCAGTGGGAGTTCGACGGCCAGGACGAGCCCGGCGCTGTGTGGGGCGATCGGTGGCAACGGCCACCGGCGCCGCGAGTTCGGGTTGGTTTGGTTGGTGACCGCAGAATCGACGGGACGGCTGCCCATGGTCGTGGCGTGTTCCGGGGCGACCACGGTGTGCCGGTGCCCAGAGGTGTCGACGACCGCCGCAATGCGTGCGGCGTCTTGACCGGTGACTACGACGGTATCTGCGGACTGGGAGTATTCGTCGGCAATCCGGGCGATTGTGGCTCGGGAAACCGACTCTATGAGACGTGGTAGGCCGCTGTTTTCTTCTGCGCCGAGATCGCAGAGCCAGACAGCCAGGGGCACGGTTGAACGTGGGACAGATCCGCATGTTCTGCTTCGCAAGCCGCTTTGAGTTCGCGAGCTGGTTACGGTCATGGCGCGAATTCACCTCCTGGCCAACTACTTGTTCCGACGCCTACCTAAAGCGGATGGAATTGGGCGGATTCACATCCCGGGCAGAAATTCGCAGCAGCCTGTCGATGCTGGCGACGCCGGGCGGGCTGATGAGAGGCGAGTCGGTTGCGCGGTGACTGAACGCATCGCGGTCACACCGCGCTTAGAGCGTGATTCGCGGCGAATTAAGTTTTCGGGTCCGTGGCCTGGGTTGCCTGGGCCGGGCAGGTGGGCTGACACCACTGGTCGGGGCGATGTCTCACAAGATCAGCACCTCGTGCACGGGTGGCTGACAGATCGCTGTGCGGGGCTCACAAGATCGTGGTGTGTGGGCGGTGTCAGGCCGGGCGCGCTGGCTGGAGGGCGTCATCACCGCCGACCGGCCGCCGCGCTGCGGTGGCCGCCGCCGAAAGGGGCGCCGACATGGCCGCGCACCACCCCCGCCGCCGCCGAACCACCACCAGCAAGAGCCCACAGGACACCGCAACCGCGACCCAGACAGCTGGCCCACGCCCGGTGGGCGTGGGCGCGACCTGGGCCTCGCTGTCGGTGCTGGATGCCGCTGAGCAGGCGTTTCAGTTGCTGTGCGCCGGGCCGCTTCCGTTGGCCGTTGAGGGCGACGAGCTCGGCTGCGGTCTGCCCGAGCGGCCGGTGCCGCTGATCGAACTGCGCGAGATCCTGCTCTCCCCCGACGCCACCCACGCACTGCGCGAGACCACCTGGGCGCACCTGGTGCGCAACGCCCAGACCTCCAAACCGGCGTGGGTGGTGGGTGCGGTGGGCATGGCCCTGCCGGGGTTGCGGGCCGCAGCCGGGCACCTGGCCTTCGGCTACACCGGCGAGGTCGATGACCTCGACGCCGAGGTGCTGGCCGGGTTCTGCGACCGGCTCAAGACCATCGACCCGGATGCCGGCAACCTCGCCGCCCGGCTGATCTGGGCCGCCCAGCGCGCCGGCGCGAGGCTGCGCGCCAAAGAATGGGACGGGCAGACGCGGATGGTTCCGTGGCGGGATGCGGCAATGCCGACCGCACCGGCCCGGCACCCCGATCTCGTGCTGGCCGCAGCGATCCGGGACGGAATTCTCACCCTGCGGGAAGCCACCATTATCGGAGCCACCCGCTTGGAAGGACAGAAGCTGCGTGACCTCGCACCTCGGTTCGGGCTGACCTACCGTCAGATTTGCTACCTGCGAGAAAAGGCCGAACAGCGACTCGTCGCCTACCTCACCGGGGGCTCCGATACAGAATCGCCGGCCAACCGGTGTGAATCCGGCGTCGACCGTGCGCTTTAGACAGCAGCGGGGGCGGAATGCCCGCCAGTCTCCGACTCACGCTTCCCACCCCGGGCTGCGTTGTCGTGTGGGTTCCGGCGTGCGTTTCCCCGCTTCCAGGTCCGTCGCGACGCGCTGTGCGCGGAAAGGGGTCAGCGCCATGCACGCTCACCCGAAGGCGACCGCCCAGCCACGGCGGGCGCGGCGGTGGCTGTCGCGCTGCGTAGCCGTAGCCGCCGCCGTGGTGTTCGTCGTCCTCAGCACGGCGGTGCCCGCGCTGGCGGCTCCTCCCACTGACCTCAACCAGGTAATCGAACGGATCCGCCTGGCCCTGCTCGTGCTGGGTGGTGCGCTTGTCGGGCTGTTCATCACCATCGGGTTCCTCCGCTACATCACCTCCGACGGGGAGGAAGGCGAGGTCGCGCGGGCGAAGAAGTCGATCCGCAACGCCGGGATCGGCTTCATCGGCACGGCCATCGCGCAGTTGATCGTCAAGATCCTGCAGTCGGTGGTGAGCTAGCCATGCCGGCCACCGCACTCCCAGATCCGCACCGGCGGCCACGACCGGGACCGCACTGGCCGCTAGCCGTGCTCGGACTCGTGGTCGCGCTGGCCGGGCTTGTCCTGGCCCTGCTGCTCGCCGGTGCCGGAGGCCGGAGCGCGTGGGCGGAGCCGACCGAGCCGACACCGGTACCGATCTTGCCCACCGCCCCACCACCGAACACGTCCCCACCACCCAGCTCCACCCCCGCCTCCCCGAGCCCTGCCCCGACGTCGCCGCCGGTGCCGTCGCCGTTGGATCCGTCGATCTGGGGCGGGTTGTCCGGGTTCGGGATGGTCGAGCAGGTCGGGCGCGCGATCAACGAGTGGTTCCGCGACCTGGTGCACACCGGCCTGCAAGCCTTGCTGGATCTGCTGGGCAGCACGGTGCTGTCCACCCCGGAGCTGGCCGGGATGCCCCGCATCGCTGAGTTGTGGGAGTGGGCCCGGCACATCGCCAACGCCTTCTACGTGCTGCTGGCCACCGCCTCCGGCCTGATCCTGATGGCCCACGAAACCCTGCAAACCCGATATGCGGTCAAGGAACTCGCGCCGCGGCTGGTGATCGGGTTCCTGGCCAGCAACCTCAGCCTGACCATCGTCGGCCAGGCCATCACGATGGCCAACGCCCTCTCGGCGGCGATTCTCGGGGAGGGCACCGGCCCGGCGAGCCTGGTCGGGCAGCTCAACACCCACATCGTGGGCCAGCTGCAGACCGCGGGGATCTTCGTGCTGCTGCTGGCGGTGGTGCTGATCGTGCTGATCGTGATCCTGCTGCTGATCTGGATCGTGCGCATCGCCCTGACCGCGGTCCTCGTCGTCGCCGCGCCCCTGGCGTTGTCCGCGCACGCCTTGCCGCATACCGAGGGGCTGGCGCGGTTGTGGTGGAAGGCGATGATCGCCTTGCTGTCGGTCCAGATCGCCCAGGCCCTGGTGCTCATCCTGGCGTTGCGGTCGTTTTTCGCCACCGCCGATCCCACCCCGGGCTGGATCGGCATCGGCACCGGCGTCATGACCTTCCTGGTGTTCCTGGTGCTGCTCTACATCGAGATCAAGATCCCGTTCTGGGCGTTCCAGCAGGTCTGGGTCGGTCGGGGCGGGATGCTGACCTCGCTGGTGAAGTACGCGATCGCCGCCAAGACCCTGGGCCTGCTCGGCCTGGGCAAAGGCGCCCGCACCGCGGTGGCGGGCGGCGCGGGTCGGGGCGGGCGGTTCGCCGGGGCGGTGGCGGGTGCGGCGCGGCAAGGCACTGCCCGCGCGGTGGCCGCGACGGTTCCGGCGGGGCAGTTGGCGCCGCAGTTCGTGGCCAAGCCGACCCCCGCGAAGGCCCAACAGCGCCTGGCCCAAGCGCAAGCGCGGATCCGCACCGCTGGGGAACGAGCCCGCGCACAAGCCATCCGGTCCTACACCGCGCCGAAGGCACACGCGACCCCGCCACCGGCCACCAGGCGCGTTACCTCCCCGGCCGTGCGCATCGGCGCAACACCACCCCGGGCCTCGACCACCCCCGCCCGCCTGTCCACCACGCCGGTGGCCGGTGCGGTGCAGCCCGCACGGATCTCTGCTCCCCCGACACCGACGGCGCGGACGCCACGGCCGACCGCCGTGACGCCGCCGCGGACCTCCACCGTCCCACCCACCCGAGCCCGCACCCCAGTGGCGTCCACGCCGGTCACCGCTGCGCCGAACCCGGCCGCCTACACCCCGGCCCGGATCTCGGCGACGCCCCCGCGGATCTCCCGCACGCAACCTCCGCGGCCGGCACCGCCACCGGATCCGGCGGCTTACACCCCGGCGCGGATCTCCGCCGAACCCGCGCGCCTGTCCACCAGCACGCCCAGCGTGCAGGTCCAGCCCGCCGACGGGACCGCCTCCACGCGGCGTCGGCGCATCCGGCGGCGCGACCCGAGCGCAACGAAGGAGTGAGCACGATGGCACGCCGCCAGCACGAGGTGCCGATGACCGCCGCGGTCCCGGCTGACATCGACCGCCCGGACCGGATCGCCTTCGGGCTCACCGCCCGCCAACTGGCCGTGCTCGGCGCGGTCGCGGCCGGACTGTGGGGGCTGTATGAGCTGACCGCTGAGTTGGTGCCGATCGGGGTGTTCCTCACCGTCGCGGTCCCGGTCACCGGCGTGGCCATCGTGGCTGTGGTCGGCAAGCGGCACGGCCGGGGTTTTGATCAGGTGCTGCTGTCGGTGCTGCGGCATCACCTCGCCCCACGCCGTCTGGTCCCCGCCGATGCGGTTCCCGGCCGCACCGTGCCAGACGCACCGAGCTGGGTGCACGCTCGGGCCGGAGCGCTACCGGCGCCGCTGCGGCTGCCGATCACCGCGATCAGCCCCGAAGGGGTCCTGGATCTGGGCCGGGATGGCCAGGTGGTGCAGTGCGCCTGCTCGGGGGTGAACTTCGGGCTGCGCACCCCAGGCGAACAACGCGTCCTCATCCTCGGCTTCGCCAGCTGGCTGCACTCCCTGACCGGCCCAGCCCAGATCGTGGTGCGCGCCGAACGCCTCAACCTCGACCCGAGCATCGCCGCGTTGCGCGAGATCGCGCCCAGCCTGCCCCACCCGGCCCTGGAGGAGGCCTGTCACGCCCACGCCGACTTCCTGGCCGAGCTGGGCGCTTCCCGGGATCTGCTGCGCCGCCAGATCCTGCTGATCTTGACCGCCCCCGGCGGCGGTCGTGGCGGGGCGGGGCAGGCGGTGCTGCGCCAGGCCGCCTTGGCCCGGCAACTGCTGGCCTCCGCCGAAGTCCTCGTGCGCCCGCTCGACGGCGCCGACGTCCAGCGCGTCCTCGCCACCGCCGCCGACCCCCACGGCGAACCCGCCGATCCCGGCGGTGCAGCCTTCGCCAGCGGCACCGTCACCGCCAGCCCAACCGCGCTGGCCCCCGAACCCGACCTAGACCGGAGATGAACACCATGCGGAAACTGTTCTCCCGCAACACCTCCGGCCACAGCGGACAGCAGGTACAGGCCGGACCCGAGGCCGTCGAGGTCTCCCCGCGGCACCTGCGGCTGGGTGAGGGGTTCGCTGCGACGGTGGTGGTCACCGGTTACCCGGCCGAGGTCGGCGCCGGATGGCTGGAACCCCTGCTCTGCTACCCCGGGCGTCTGGACGTGGCCCTGCACATCGACCCGGTCGACCCCGAGATCGCCGCCGACCATTTGCGCAAGCAGCGCGGGCGGCTGGGCTCCTCCGATCGCGCTCAGCACGCCGACGCCCTCGACCCGGACCTCAAGGCCGCTGCCGAGGACGTGCGCGAGCTCTCCCAAGCCCTGGCGCGCGGCTACACCCGCCTGTTCAAAGTCGGCCTGTACCTGACCGTGCACGCCGCCACCGGGGAGGAGTTGGCGGCCGAGGTCGCCGAAGTCCGGGCGCTGTGCCGCTCGCTGCTGCTCAAGACCCAGCCCACCAGCTTCCGCGCCCTGCAGGGCTGGGTGTCCACCCTGCCGATGGGCACCGACCGGCTGAAGATGCGCCGCACCCTGGACACCCTCGCCCTGGCCACCGCCTTCCCCTTCACCAGCCCCGACCTCCCAGTCGATCCCGCACCCACCGCCACACCGACCGGGATCCTCTACGGGCTCAATGCCACCAGCACCGGGCTGGTGGTGTGGGACCGGTGGAGCCAGGACAACTACAACAGCACCACCCTGGCCCGCAGCGGAGCGGGCAAGTCCTTCTTCACCAAGCTCGAAGCCCTCCGCAGCCTCTACGACCACCGCGACACCGACCCCGAAGATGCGCGCGGGGTGCAGGTGTTCGTCATCGACCCCGAACACGAATACCGGCGCCTATGCCAGGCAGTAGGCGGCACCTACCTGCCCCTGGGCGCGCCCGGGATCCGGCTCAACCCCTTCGACCTGCCCGATGGCGCCCAGCACATGCGCGATGCGCTCACCCGGCGCAGCCTGTTCCTGCACGCCTTCCTCGCCGTTCTCCTCGACGCCACGCTCACCTCTGCCGAACGCGCCGTCCTCGACCGCGCCGTCACCGCCGCCTACACCTCGGTGGGCATCACCACCGACCCCCGCACCTGGACCCGACCCACCCCGCAACTTGGCCACCTCACCCAGATCCTGACCGCCGACCCCGACCCGGTCGCCCACGAGCTGGCCGCCCGGCTGGCACCGTTTGTCACCGGCGCCTACGCCGGGCTGTTCAACGGCCCCACCACCCACCGCCCCACCGGGCACCTGGTGGCGATCTCGCTGCGGGACCTGCCCGAGGAACTCAAACCCGTCGGCACCCTCCTCGCGCTGGATGCGATCTGGCGCCAGGTCCTCAACCCCCGCGCCCGCAGGCGGCGGCTGGTGATCGTGGATGAGGCGTGGCAGCTCATGCAGCAACCCGCCGGAGCGAGGTTCCTGTTCCGCATGGCCAAATCCGCCCGCAAGCTCTGGGCCGGGCTGGCCTTCGTCTCCCAGGACCCCGCCGACCTCCTGGCCACCGACCTCGGCCAAGCCATCGCCGCCAACTCCGCCACCCAGGTCCTGCTCCGCCAAGCACCCCAAGCGATCGAGGCGATCACCGAGGCGTTCGGCCTCTCCGACGGCGAACGCGACCACCTCCTGGCCGCGGGCCCCGGTGAAGCGCTGCTGCTGTCCGGGACCAGCCGGGTCGCCTTCAGCGTGGTCGCCTCCGCCGAAGAGACCCCGCTGATCACCACCGACCCGGCCGAACTCCTCGACGAGGACGACGACCTCGACTGGGCCGACCCGGGAGGGCAACCGTGATGAACAGTGCGGAGTTCCCGTCGATGGGCGCGTGGTGGGATCAGGTCGCAACCGGCCTGGCCCTGTGGTGGCAGCAGCATGCACTCGGGGCCGCCGCGAGCGTGGGAATCCTGTTGGCCGCCATGGTGATCCTGCTGGTGCTGCTGCGGCATCGGGCGCGGCGACGGTGGCCGACCGGGGCGCGGCTGGTGGAGTTGCTCCCCCCGGCAGATCTGGACTTGGCGGCCGCGCTGTCTGGCGGGCGACGGTTCTGGCGGGACCTGACCGGGACCGCACCCCCGGCCTGGCGGCGCCGGTTGTACGACTACCCCGCGCTGGCCCTGGAGTACCAGCTGACCGCGCAGCGGGTCACGGTGCGGCTGTGGATCCCCGGACCGATCCCGCCCGGCCGGGTCGAGGCGGCCGTGCGGGCCGCCTGGCCCGGGACCCTGCTCATCCCCGCCACCAACACCCCGATCCCACCCGGGCACACCGTCACCGGCGGGACGGTGCGGCTGGAACGCCCGGAGCACTTCCCGCTGCACGTCGCCGACGCCCGCGAGGATGCCGACCCGGTGCGGGCCTTGCAGTCCCTGGCCACCTCGCTGCAGCCAGGAGAACAGGCCGTGGTCCAAGTGCTGCTCCGCCCTGGTGTCGGGCGGCGGCTGCAGTGGTACCGGCGCACGGTCTACCGCCTGCACCACGGCCACCCCACCACGCGATCCGGGGTGAGCGCGCTGCCGGCCGAGCTGGCGCGGGAACTGCTGGACCTGATCACCGGCAGCCGCACCCCGGCCCGTTCATCCCACTCCCCCAGCACCCGGACCACAGATCCGCAGCGGGCGGAGGAACTTCGCGAGATCCGGGCGAAAGCGGTGTTGCCGCAGTGGGAAGTCGCCCTGCGCTACGCCACAGCCACCACCAGCACCGGTGCTGCGGGCCGCGCGCGGGTGCGGGGGCTGGCCGATGGGGTCTTCGCGATGTTCGCGGTGCTGGCCGGCCGCAACGCCCTGGCCCGCCACCGCCTCCGCCACCCAGTCACGGCCTTGGCCCGGCGGCGGTTGCGCCGCGGTGCGCTGCTCTCCACCACCGAGGTCGCCGCGTTGGCGCATCTGCCGGTGCGCAACCCGGCTCTGGCCGGGGGGCGGGCCCGCGCCGTACCCGCACCGCCGGAGGTCTTCGACCACCCCGACACCGGCCCCTGACCGGAAAGGACGTCCGCGATGCCCGCACACCACGATGCTGGTGCGCCCGCCGGACCGCGGCGGCTCACCCTCACCCCGCCCGAGGATCGGCGCAGGCAGGCAACGAAACTCCTCGGTCACGCCGATGCCGGTCCGGCGCGGCCCGTGGTGCTGCGGGTGCCGGATGCCCGTTACCACCTGCACATCTGCGGGGAAACCGGCGCCGGGAAAACCACCCTGCTGCTCAACCTGGCCCTGGCCGACATCCACGCCGGACGCGGCCTGGCCGTCATCGAACCCCGCGGCGACCTCATCCGCGACCTGCTCGACCGGATGCCCGCCGAAGCCGGCGAGCGCCTGGTGCTCATCGACCCGGATGAGACCGAAGCCCCGCCCAGCCTCAACGTCCTCGACCCTGCCGGCCTCGGCGGGGAGACCGTGGCCGATCAGCTCGTCTCCACCCTGCACCGGCTCTACCACGCCTGGTGGGGCCCCCGCGTGGAAGACACCCTCCGGGCCGCGGCCCTCACCCTGACCCGCCAGTCCGGCGCCACCCTCGCCGACATCCCCCTCTTGCTGACCAACACCGCCTACCGCCGCCAGGCCACCGCCGCCGTGCGCGCCGAAGACCCCGCCGGGATCGGCGCGTTCTGGCACGCCTTCGACCAACTCACCCCCGCCGCCGCGGCCGCCGCGATGGGCCCGGTGCTCTCCAAACTCCGCGCGGTAACCACCCGCCGGTTCGTCGCCGACCTCTTCGGCACCGCAACGAGTTCCTTCCACCCCGCCGACATCCTCGACGGCGGCATCCTCCTCGCCCGGCTACCCAAGGGTGAGCTCGGCGAGGACACCTCCCGCCTGGTCGGCTCCCTGCTGCTGTCCTCGCTGTGGCAGGCCACCACCGCCCGCGCCGGCCAACCCGAACCCCACCGCCGGGATGCCACGGTGCTGGTGGACGAATGCCAGAACTACCTGCACCTGCCCACACCCTTGGACGATGCGCTGACCGAGTCCCGCGGTTACCACGTCTCCTGGGTCCTGGCCCACCAACACCTCGACCAGCTCACCACCGTACTGCGCACCGCCCTGTCAGCCAACGCCCGCAACAAGATCCTGCTCGGCGTCTCCCCCGAAGACGCCCGCCACTTCGCCCCGCACGTCGGCCCGCACCTGTCCGCGCTGGACCTGCACACCCTGGATGCCTACCAGGCCGCCTGCCGCCTGGTCGTAGCCAACACCAACACCTCCGGCTTCACCCTGCGCACCCAACCACCCCCACCCGTCATCCCCGGCCGCGCCGACCAGCTTCGCCGCGCCGCCCGCCGCGCCGGACTGCCGCGTGCCCTCCGGCAGCAGAACCTCGCGCGCCGCCGCCGCGCCCTCCCCACCCCGGGCGAACAAGCCGCCCGACCGATCACCGACCTCTAGTCCTCGGGAAGGAGCCCACTCCATGAGCCACCCCACCCGCTCCACCGTCCCGGCCGGAGTGTCCCGGCGCCGGGCTCCGCGCCCGGCGCCGCTGGATGCGGTCGCGGTGTTGAGCCGCCTCACCGACCGCGACCGCACCATCCTGCATTTGCTGGAGGCCCACCAGGTGCTCACCACCGAACACCTGGCCGCCCTGGCCGGATTCCCCACCCTCGACCGCGCCCAACGCCGCCTCCTGACCCTCTACCGCAGCCACCTGCTCGACCGGTTCCGCCACCCCCGCCCTGACGGGTCGATGACCTCCTGGCGCTATGCCCTCGGCCCCGCCGGCGCGGCGATCCTGGCCGCCATGCGCGGCACCGAACCACCCCGCCCCGCCGCGCTACGCACCCGCCTGCTCCGGCTGGCGGCCCACCCAGCGCTCAATCACCTCCTGGGCGTCAACGGCCTGTTCGCCGACCTCGCCCGCCACACGGCCACCCACCCCGGCCACGGCCTGGCTGGGTGGCTTGGTGAGCGCCAGGCGGCCCGCGCCTGCGGCAACCTCGTCCGGCCTGATGGCCTCGGGGTGTGGCAGCACACCGGCGGCCGGGTGGTGTTCCTGCTGGAGTACGACACCGGCACCGAAAACCTCGCCCAGGTCCAGGCCAAACTCGACGGCTACCGCGGCCTGGCCCAGTCCGGCGGACCGCAACTACCGCCCGCCCTAACCGAGTCCTCGCGCGAGAGGGTTGCATCGCTGCCCGTGGATCAAAGTGTGCCGCAGCCGTTTTGGGTGCTCTTCCGCTTCCATTCCGCCTCCCGGGAAGTCCATCTACGCCAGCGCATCGGAGTCGATCCCGCGCTGGGCCGGCCCACGCATGGCGCCGCGCGGTGGGCTATCGCAACGACCCACGCCGAACTCACCGAAGCGCACAGCCCGGCCGGGCCGATCTGGTTGCCGCTCAACGCCTTCGTTCGGCACCCACTACAGGCGCTCCCGCCACACCCCTAGCCGACCAGCTCCGCAGCTATGGACCCGACCCGTTGCCACGCAACGGGTTTGCTCACTAGTGCGGCCCCTCGATCCAGCTAGAGGAGTACAACCATGCCGATCCTCGCCTCCGCCGCCGCCAAGATCGCCGTGGGTGCCACCGCTTTCCTGGCTGTCCCCGTCCTGTTCACCGCCGCGACGATCGGCGTGCTCGGCGGGAGCCAAGCGCAACCCCGCCCGGAGGCAATCGCCGACATCCCTGCCGACTACCTCAACATCTACCGCACCGCGGCGGCGACCTGCCCCGGGCTGGGCTGGAGCGTCCTGGCCGCTGTCGGCAAAGTCGAAACCGACCACGGACGTTCTCCACTGCCTGGTGTGCGCAGCGGCTCCAACAGCGCCGGCGCGCAGGGCCCCATGCAGTTCCTGCCCGCCACCTTCGCCGCCTATGCACAGCCAATACCGCCGGGCGGGGTCGATCCGCCCTCGCCCTACCACCCGGTCAACGCCATCCACGCTGCCGCCCGCATGCTCTGCCGCAACGGCGCCAAGGACAACCGCGACATCCGGGCTGCGCTGTTCAGCTACAACCACGCGCACTGGTACGTCGACAAGGTCCTGGCCGTCGCCCAGGGCTATAGCCGTTCTCCTGCACCGGGTTCGGCCGTGCAGACGGCGATCGACTTCGCGCTGCGCCAGATCGGCCAGCCTTACGTCTGGGGCGGCGACGGTCCGGGTGAGGGCGGGTTCGACTGCTCCGGGCTGACCAAGGCCGCCTATACAGCAGCCGGGATCACCCTGCCCCGCACCGCACACACCCAGTTCCATGCCGGGCCCCGCGCGCCCGCCGGGCAGCCATTGCTGCCCGGCGACCTGGTCTTTTACGGCAACCCCACCACCCGGGTCCACCATGTGGTGCTCTACGTGGGTGACGGCATGATCGTGCACGCCCCGACCTTCGGTCAGCGCGTGCAGCGTGCCCGGCTGGCCAGCCTCGGCCCCTACACCGGTGCGACGCGTCCAGCCAGCGGTGGCGCCGGCCTATGAACGCCGGTGTTGCTGGGTGTCCATGGCGTTGTACAGCTCGTCCAACGTGCGACCGTCACTGGTGCGTCGCCACGCGTTCCACCCGTCCGCGGTACCCCCCTCGGTCGCTGCCGTGATCGCGGCGGTGGGATGCCGGTGACACGTGCCGTCCTCCAGCTTCAGGTAGCCGTCGGAGGTCACCCGCGCGGTGTGCGTGGTGCCTTTCACCGGGCGGACACAGCGCAGTTCATCGCCGGGCCGGAGTATGCCGTTGTCCAGCAACGGCGCCAGGTGTCGCACTATGCGCTCCCGGCGGCTGGGCGCCAACGCGTGCTGTGTTCGCAACGCGTTCAGCCGGGCTCCGTCGCGGGCACGCCTCCACGCTTGCCACCCGCTCTGATGGGGATAGCCCAGTGCGGTCATCGCCGCGGACGGGGTGGCAAACCAGCGTCCGTCGGGGAAGCGGATGCCCCCGTTGTGCACCGTCGCTTCGTGGTACTCGCCGGTGGTCGGGCGCGGGCACAGCAGCCCTTCGCCTTCGCGGAGTGCGCCCACTATCACCAGAGACTGCAAACAGCCGGTCCGTTCGACCGGACCGCGGTGAGCCTGGTCGGGGGCGTCGGTCAACTGCATGAGCCGTGCGATGGTGGGGGCGGTGACGCGGGGCCAGGTGCCCTCCAGGTCGGGCCAGTTCCCTGCCTGCTGCCACCGGCCCTGTCGGGCCACCAGTAGGTGGACGTCGACCGTTCGTGCCCGGAGCTGCTCGTTGATGTTGGTGGCCGGGGCGCGAAGCTGGACCACCACGTCGCCATCGTGGCATCGAGGCTCAGGTGCCTCTGCCATGGGTTGCGCGGCGAAGAGTGCTACTTCGTCGGTGTCAGCGGCGGTATCCACCGCGAGGACTCGCAGGCCCCACGCCTGTGCCGGCATGCGCAGCAACGGCACCACGATGCTGCCCGCTACCAGGATCGCCGCATCGGGGAGCAGGCATTCCCGTTGCCGGATGTCTTGGTGCACAGGCATTTCCTGGTCACGGTTGGGTGCCGCGCGTGGGGCGTCGGCGGTACACGCGTCGGTCAGGTGGATCACGGGTTCGTCCCTTCGATCGCCGGTACGGTCCTCGCCCGCTGCGGCACACCGAACCGGCGGTATTACCTGTCTCACCAAGGTTGGCCCCACCGCGCCGTCGCCGGTGGCGTTGCCAGAATGTATGGACGCTCGAGGTGTGGGGTGAAGTCAACGCCGAAGGGTCCCGACGGCGCCAGATCGACCCAGACGGGGCAACATCCGCCTGTGACGGCACCCCGGTCCTCCGCATGACGGCATCGGCAAGGTGCTTGCTGTGCAACAGCACAACATCGTCCACAAGCGACAGTCGGTCTCGAAGCATCCCGGACTTGACTTCACCTCGATGTCGAGCGTCCATGGTGAGGAGCCCGGACACACCGGTAGCGCGCACCGCCGGACTCAGGCCCCGGGGCATGACGCTGCTTACCACTTCTGTATGCGAGGGACGTGGCCATCATGCCCACCACGACGACATCGAGCATCCGCCCGCCAACGAACACACCACAAAACGCGCCCGCCTCCGCTCAGTCGGCCGCTGTCGCGGCCGAGGACAAGGTGTGGCAGGCACTGCGGCAGCACCCGGGCGCTACCGCTGCGGAAATCGCGCTGGCCGGTGGCGTCGGCGGTTCCACTGCCCGCAGGATCCTCGCGGCCCTGGAGAAGGAGGGCTCTGCGGTCCGCGAACGAAGCGCCACCCCACGCGCCGGTGACCGGTGGCGCGCGGCCGAGGGACCCGATGCCACAGCGCCCACGACTGTGCCGGAGGAAATCGTTCACCAGGTCGACGGGGAGCAGGACTCCGACCGCGAGCAGCCTGTTGTCGAGCCGAGTCCGGTGACGGCCTTGCCGGCCGACACAATCCAGGTGCCCTCGGCACCGTCCGGAAATTCCACTATGGACAGTATGGAGGCAGGTGTTGCGGCTCCGTCCGGTGCCACGAGCGGGCCCGATGTCGCTACGGAGGCGCCGCGGCGGTTGCGGCCGGGCGCATTGCACGGACTGGTCGAGAACTTCCTGATCGACAACCCCGGCGCGGAGTCACCGCCGGAGAGATCGCCCGCAAGCTCGATCGGTCCTCCGGTGCGGTTGCCAACGCCTTGGTCAGACTGGTCGAGCGCGGCGTGGCCACGCAGTCCAGTGCCTACCCCAAGCGCTACATCCGCACCGTCGACGAGGACGTCCGGAGTCCAGCCACAGCCCAGACATGATCACTTAGTTGTAGGTGCCCGGCGACCTCCGCCGGGCACCTACAACGCCGGAACGCAAGCGCTCCCTGCTCGCACTGGTACTGCGGGCGACCTGCCTCGGGCGTACAGGGACATCGATGCGGTTTCGCACCCGAGGGTGCACGTCCATGAGGCTGAAGGAGAGTGCGATGCACGGCACGGTGGTGGCTGTCGATGTCGACGGTGTGCTCGCCGTCGACCCGCGGATGGCCGGTGGCAAGCAGGTTGCTGCCAGCCTTGGGCTACCGGCCCTTCAGGTTCGACGGGCTGGGTCCGGATGGTCATCCGGCGGCGGGAACCCTCCGGCTGAACCCTGAGCAGGCGGGTGGCTGCGCGAACTGCGTGATCCGGGTGCCGAGCTGGCGTGGGCGACGAGCTGGGGCGTCCGCGTCGCCCAGTGGATCACCCCGCGCCTCGGTCTTCCCGAGATGCCAGTCATCGAGGTTCCCAACTACGGGCCTGCCTTCGGCTGGTCGCCGAAGGGCGGGCCGATCCGCCGCTGGATCAACGATCGGCCGCTGGCCTGGCTGGATGATCAGTTCGGCGGCAAGGAGTACGGATGGGCGGCCGACCGCCGCACCGACGGTATCCCCACCCTGATCATGCCCGTCGGGGCCGGAGGCGGGTTGCGGCGTCAGCACATCGATGCGGTACTCGCCTGGCTTGACACCGACGTCGCCGCCCGCCGGCGACAGGGCACTCCTTGACGTGGAGGCCACCAGGTGCCCGCCTGCCGAAGCCGAGCCGATCACAGACCGGATGTGCCCGGAGGCTGATCCCTGGACGCGTTTCCTGATCCGTGGCCTTCGCCCGCCCAGGTCCGGCCCACCATGGTGTTATAAGTGGTTACGGAGTAGGACCGCTGGGGCGATGTTGGCGGGCGAGGTCAAGTTGTTCAAGACGCAGGCTGATCTCTTCGTCAGACTGCTCCGCCTCGGCGAGGAGATCCGCGAGCCAGCCCAGTGCGTCGATCAACTTCCAGAGGTAGGTGCCTGGGTCAGTCCTGGCGAGTCTGCGGTACACCCGCACCGCCTCACGCGCAGGCTCCAGCCCCGGCGGCTGCTCGATGACCGCGCGCTCGGCACTGTTGAGGCTGTTGTCCTGCGACTTGAGCTGCGACAGCACGCTCAGCGCGGTGGCCAGCATCGGCAGATAACTAGCGGCGTCCTGATCGGACAGACGCCGAAAGATCCGGACAAGCTCCCAGACCAACGTCCTCCTCACCAGGTCCAGCACATCACCGTGCGGTAGCTGGCCGGCGTAGACGGCGAGGAACTCAGCATACGCGGCAGCCCGGTCGCTGTCCGACGCTCCGGTGGTCGCCCCCAAGACCGTGGTGAACTGGCGCTCAACCACCGCAAGGCTCTCGCGGTGGGAGTGCAGCGACCAGGCACCGCCAGCGTCGTAGAGAACGCTGTGGGGGACCCGGGTGCAGACCTCGACCACGACCGCTTCCACCTGCTCGTGCCGGTGACCGGCAGCGCCCAGGACGGCCATGCACCGCGCCAAGGACGGCCAGTTGGCGTCACGGTCCTGATCGAGTTGGGCGACCAGTTCGACGATGAGTTCCGCGTTCAACGGCAGGGTCATCATGCTCGCGGTGAAGTCTTCCCCGAGCCGGTCAGGGCGGATCGGTGACAGCACCTCTCGCGGCGCCGGTGGATAGAGACGCTGGTAGGCACGCAGGGCTCGGTCCGCCTCGGCCTCATTCCCGGTCACCCGTGCCGCGCGCAGCATCGATCGTGCCGTGGCAGCGGTCTCGAACGGGCCGAACATGGTCGCGATCAGCGCCACCTGCTCGATCAGGGGTGCTTGGTCGGCCCAGTAGCGACGTTCCCGATGCAGGAGAAACTGGGACAGGTCGCGCTGTGTGGGACGTGGGAGGTGTTCTCGGCTCGCGCAGGTGGCGGCCAAGGCTGCCATGTGCAGCTCCAGTGGCGAGTTCGCGCTGTCCTCGATGTCCTCGGGCATCGGCACGGTTGAACGGGAGAGTTGGAGTTCCCGTTGAAATGCCTCGATCGCCTCGGCATAGGCGGTGTGCAGGTCGGTGGTGGCGAAGCCGCCCAGCTGCAGCGGCGTCTCCACCACTGCCTGCAGATCCAGCGTGCTGGCAACCGTGTGCCACCATTGATCGGCCGAGCGTGCCAACAGCAGCACGCGCGTGGGGGCACCCCTGTGCTCGGCGGCGAGCTGCTCAACCATCTCGGCGAGCCGGGCATCCCCCCATCGATCGGCGTAGTCGACCACCACGAGGACAGGCCGGTCATCGGTCACCCGGTGAGCCAGGGAACCGCCGCTTCTCCGGTTTCCTCGGGACGCGTCTGCGACGGCCCACCCCAGATCGAAGGACTCCTTCGCGAAGTGGGCCGCCAGGCGCGTCTTGCCGTGCCCACCGGGGCCGTAGACCAGCAGGACAGACAGCTCATCGGAGTTGTTCCGCCAGGTGCGCAACCGCTCCTGCTCCCGTGAACGCGCACGGTACGGCACCACTGCCGATCGCGCGTCGAGGAGGTAGCTCGGGCTGTCCCGGGCTAGCCTCCGCGACGCCCCGGCCGAGTCCGCGCGGAACTCCAGCACGTAGTCCTCGGCGGGGTTCAGCACGATCCGCACTCCGCCGTCAATGCTTCCGGCCTGTACCACCGGTCCAGTCACGACACCGTCAACCGTGTTCTGGATCGACCACAGCGCCTGGGGATTGTTGTCTCGGTGCACCCAGCCCCCTCGCTGTTCCAGCAGACTTCGCAACCATAGGGGTTTCCGACGGTGAGACCGCCGAGGTCGAGAGAACACGTACCGGCGACCGGGCGTGTCCCCATGCTGACCACGTGGTCACGGTGCCGACCTCCCCTGCCAACCGGTGTCGCCCACAGGAGCGGCTGGCTGGGCTGACGCCCCGCTGACCGTCGTCTCCCGCCAGCCAAGCGGATCCGCTACCCAGTGGTGGCGCGGGCCTTCTCGGGTGTGGTCACGGCGTCCATCCCAGTGCACTGCACGCGGTGCGGGGCGCGTAGCCCAGGTGGCTGCCTTCGGTCAGCCACACGATCGGCGCCTCACCGCCGGCCAGCTCGTCGGCGTCCTCGGCGTCCTCGGGTGTGCACACCACCGCACCGAGGGTGTACGCCATGGGCCAGCCGGGTTGAGCGGCGTAGCGCAGCGGGGTGGTCGGATCGTAATGGGCCAGTGCGGCGAGCAGATCGCCGACGGTGTCGATGCCAGCCATGGTCGGTGGTCTCCTTCGTCTTCGTCGGGCCGCCATGGGACCGACCGTGGGTTCAGGCCCCGGTTGGGAGGTGGGGTCGGCTGTCGGTGGTCACGGTGCCGATGAACCCGGACAACTGCCGTTGATCAGCCTCGCTCGGGAGGAACACGCGCACCTCGAACCGCTTCTTCCCGGGTTCGGGGTCGCACGGGCTGGCGGCATCGGCCACTGCCCGGACGATGCCGGCGATGTCGGTCGGGCTTGGCGCGTCCTCGGGTCGTTGATCGGGGCTGGCAAGCTCGGCGTCGCGGAGCCCAAACACCTGGATGCAGACCACGTTGGCGCGGGGGTAAACCTCAGCGGCGAACCGAAGTCGGGCGGGCAACACTGCTCCGGGGCCGCCGTCGCTGATGGTGATCAGCTCAGCCAGGATCAGGGTCGCTGCCTCGGTCAGGGTGCGTTCGGGGGTGATCGCGGGGCAGATCACGTTGTGCCGACAGTGCCAGCCGGGCGCGGGTGGGCGGTTCAGGTCCGCTTCGCCGGTGTTCCCCGCGTGAGCCTCCCTGGTGGGCGGGAGAGGGGGGGCACCGTGGTTCTCGACCGAAATCAGGCGAGGTCGCAGCGCCGCGCAGGCAGTGTCGAGGTCGGGATAGGGAACGGGCTGCCCATTGCGAATGTGGGTGCGCGCGGCGAACAGGGCTGCCGCGACGCCGATCCTCGTGCGCGGCAGCAAGTAGACCTCGGTCAGCCCGTGCCAGCCGGACAATCCGGTGCGAGCGTTTGTCAGGGCCGGCCTGACCGTGGTGATCTGCCCGTCGCGGGTGGTACCGGTGACCTCGGCGATGTCGATCTCGGTGCTGGTGATCGCGGTGGTGACGGGATCACGGTAGGCGGTCACGATCAGTGCGAGGTCGCCGCGGCGGGCCCGGACGTCGGTCTGCCCTGGTGCGGTGGCGGCGAACAGGGCGAGGCCGTCGGCGGGACGAACGGCACGGCGGCGGGTTCGGTTGGGGTTCATCCTGTGCCTCCTTCGTGCGGGGCCGGCTCACTGCCGATGTGGCCCTTACGGGCCAGCGGGGAGACAGCGCGGGAACGTCGTGGGTTCGTCGAGAACCTGGGTGCCGACGGGCACCATGTAGGCGGCTGGTGTGTGCGGTGCGGAGCCAGCTCAACCGCACCGCACCGCACACCGGATCGCCGTCCGGATCAGGTCAGAGAGCGTCGAGGGCGGCCGTCGGTGCTGACGGTGCCCACCGTCCACGCCTGTTTACGCTGCTCCCGCTCACAGTGGAGCACTACGACCAGCTCGAACCTGCGGTCCTGAGAATGGCGACCGTGCCAGTTGTAGGCATCGGAGACCGTCTCGATGATCTCCGGAAAGTCCGCCGGGCACGGCGCGTCCTGCGGGCGAATGTAGGGGTGGTCGACCTCGTGGTTGGTCAGCCCGAACACCCACAGTGTGATCACGCGGTCGCGTGGAGAGACTGTGGCCGCGTAGCGGATACGGGCGGGAAATGCCATGTCGGGATCGTCGGTAACGCTGACCATGATCAGGTCGGCCATGATCAGCGTGGTCAGCTCCGTGAGGGTGAGCGCGGCGGTCGCCCGGCAACGGCTGCCGTAGTGCCGGTCAGGTGACGGCGGGATGTCCGGAACGGGTGGTGGAGTAGCGGGAATCATGGCGCGCCCCCTTTCGGTAGACATAGCTCACGCCGGACATGGAATTTCAGTGCACTTCCTACTTTCCGGCGACAATTCAAAGGTAGCTCGATCACAACATGAAAGCAATAGGCGTCACCCGACTTTTCAAGACTCTTTTGGAAAATGCGCACATGATTGCGAAACGGGTTGGTTCTCCCTTATTTTGTGCCACTCCGACCGCGTTCGCCGGCGAAGCTCCCGGGCATGCTGGGCGAATTCGACCCCCTCGGGGGTGGCTGACGGCCCGTGTCACCTCGTTCGGGCGCCCGCTCTGAGCCGTCCCGCCGACCTACAGTCCGCCCGACCGATGTCAACCCTAGTGCCGACCGAGCTCTGCCAACACTGGAGCAGGAATCGGTGTTGAGCTGGCTACAACCGAGCCGCAACCCCGCACGCCAGGTGAGCGGCCCATCCGGGTGGCCTATGGCCGAGGCCACTGGCCGGGATCTATCGTCTTGAGTCTGGAACGTCGCCGGAGCTGACAGGCAGGCCGATGAGCTGCATGGTCACTCCTGTTCCGGTAGCCATTGGGGCATCGGTGGGTCACCATGCTTGAGACGGTGTCCTGACGGTGCCCCTAACGGCGTCCCCAATGACCCCTACTAGTAACCGAAATTCTATATCCTGCTTCGACTCGTTCTGCCTAGCTCCAAGGAAGCTACTCGCCCTTGTACGAAATCTGTCGTGAAATCCGATAGGGCGATGACACAGTCCGCCATTCTAATTCATCCTCTCCTCCTCTGTCACATCTTCTTCAAGTCGCGCTCGACGGAGTTTTGCGTTGCAGGAGTTCCTCAGTTTCTGGGGTGGGTTCGGTGTCGATGTCGGCCAGTCGCGCTTTCAGTTTCCGGTAAACCGCTATGGCCGCGCTGCGGTGTCCGGTGTCGACGTGCAGCTGGATGAGCTGCTGGTAGACCAATTCAGCATACGGGTCCAAGGTGATGGCCACCGACAAGACGTCAGCAGCGGTTTCCGGTTTGTGGGCGCGAGCAAGTGTGGCCAGCCGAAGCAGCGCGTCGGCTGCCTGTTGCCGGAGTGACTCGCGGATTTCCTCGGCCCACAGGTAGCCGACTTCCTCCAGCGGCGGCCCCGGCCGGGCCAGATCGAGCACCCGACGCAGGGCGCGGTGCTGGTCCTGCTCGCTGGTGGCGTCGCGGGCCTGGGCAATCGCGGCCGCCAGCTCGTGAGCGTCCACGGCGATCAGGTCGCTGTCGAGGCGGTAGCGGCCGCCGCGGCTGTGCACGAACTGCGCCTCAGCGATGCCGGTGGCTTTGCGCAGGGCGGTGCGGATGTTGCTAACCGCGGTGTGGATCTGGGCCCGGCCGGTGTCCGAGCCGGCCTCGGGGAGAAGCTGGTCCTGGAGGATGGCCACGCCCGTGCCGCTGGGGTGGGTGGCCAGGTAGGCCAGCACTTCCCGGCCCAGGCTGCGCACGCCGTGGGTGATCTCCTTGCCCAGCACGGTGATCCGGGGTGGGCCGAAGACCTGCAGCCGCACCGGCGCCGGCCGGGTCCGCGTGTTAGCGGCCTCGACCGCAGCGATCTTGGTTGGCGCTGCAGGCAGTGGTTCCGGGGTGCTGTCGGTGGCGTGGTCGGTGCCGCCGCGGGCGGCCAGGATGACACTGAGCAGCTCGGCGGCCTCGGTGTCGGTGAGGGTCTCGGTGCGGGTGCCGACCATGGTGGCGGTGTGCTCGCCGCTGGTGGCGGTGATCACGCCGTCTTCGGCGACTTCCAGTCCGCTGGGCCAGGGGCCCAGCAGCAGGCCGACCACGCCGAGGTGGCGGCCCAGCTCCAGCACGGTGCGCAGCCGCGTAGTGCTCGCGGCCTCCGGGGCGGCCAGGAACACCAGGGTGGGCAGGGCTTCGTCTGGATCGGACCGGCCGTCCTCGGCTTGGTTGGCGCCCAGGGTGTGGATGTGGGTGTCGAGTTCTGCCTCGGCGTGTAGTCGGGTGCGGCGGGCGACTTCGGCTTCCAGGGCCTCCAGCGCCGGGGCCAGGTCGGTGCAGCAGCGCACCCCGGGTTGGTCGGCCGAGGCGAGGGAGGGCAGGCACGCGGTGGCGCTGGTTCCGGCCAGGAGCAGTTCGGGCGGGTAGCGGGTGTCGGTGGCCAGGATCGCGGTCACCGTGGCGCGGGCCGCCGCGGGGGCGCCTGCACCGGTGAGGGCGAGCCCGGCCGTATCGGCCAGGTCGAGGGTGCGGGTTTCGGCGGTGTCGGTGTGGGTGGTGAGCACGGCCGGTGGTGGCGGCCAGTGGCGGCGCGGGACGGGCTCGGGGTCGTGGGGGCGGGCGGCGCGTTCCAGCAGGGTGACGGTGGACGGCATGGCCGGTGGCGGCGTGGGTGGTTGCAGGGTGCCAGTGAGGCGGCGGCGGTGCCGCCGGCGCAGGCGCACGGTCGTGGCTGCGATCGCGATCGAGACGGCGAAGCCGATCCCGATGATCGCGCCGGAGGGCAGCTGCACCACGGGCTCGGCCGAGGTGCCGCGCTCGGGCTGGCCGGGGCTTGTGGTGGGTGGCGCGGTGGTCGGGCCTGGGCGGGCGGGAGTCGCGGTGGTGGCCGGAGGTGATGGCGAGGCAGGTGGAGGTGCCGGCGGCGGAGGGTCGGTGGGCTGGGCAGCTGGTGGGGTGATCCAGAGTCGCCAGCCGGGGCGGAGTTGGTCGGGGTCGGTCCAGGACTGGCCGTCGGGTTGGGGGCGGTGGTGGTTGTCCTGCCACAGCCGCCGCCAGTCGCTGGGGTGGCCGTATTCCCGTTGTGCGATCGAGGATGCCGTCTCCCCGGCTTTGACCGTGACCGCGGTCGTCCCGTGCCCCGGTTGGGTCTGTGCGGGTGGCGGGAGCAGGAGGACGTCGCCGGGGTAGAGCAGCTCGGCTCGGGGGATGCGGTCGGCGTTGAGGCGGTGGATCTCGCGGTAGCGGCCAGGGTCGCCCAGGTGGATGGAGGCCAGGCTGGTCATGGTGTCGCCGGGCTCGACGGTGATCCGGGGGCATTCCGGGCGCACCGCCGCATCCACCATTCGCCGTCGCGCCAACCCGCCCTCCATGGTGAAGCCTTTGCCGCTACTGGCTTTCGTGGCCTCGGCGCGGTCGGGGTCGTGCAGGGCGGTGGCCACCGGGGTCGAGCCGGTGGCGGGCAGGGCGAGCGCGGACTGGGGCAGCAAGGTGATGAGGATGGCGGCGATCAGGCCGGCGATCCACCGCCGCGGCCCCACCCCGGTACGCATGGTGCGGATCCCGTGACGCAGCTGATCGACGGTTTCGACCAAGAGCAGGCCGAGGAGGAACAGCCAGGTCACCCAGAGCACGACTAGGAGCAGGCCGGGGAGCAGGGTGCCGTCGGCCCAGGCGAAGCGGGCGGCATGCCAAGTGCGTTCCAACCAAGGGCCGAGCTCGTCGAGCCGGGGCCACCGCTCGGGAACCAGGCGGCGCGGGTCGGCACCAATCTTCAGCAGCCCCGCCGGGAGCCCGATCACCAACGCGGCCACCAGCACGACGGCACCGGCGGCGCGAACCAGGTCGCCCCGGCGGCGACGTGGGCGGGTGCTGGTCATGGCCGGCCCCCGCTGCGGGGGCCGGTGTCGAGCTGAGCGGTGGCGGTGCCGGTGACGGTGTAGTGGGAGCCGAACAGCCCGACCCGAGCCTTGTCGGTGCAACGCACCTGGACGCGGACGGTGCGGTTGGAGGTGATCTTGACCGTGCCGGGGCAGCCGGAGCGGGTCAGGTAGGCGCGGGCGGTGGTGTGCGCGGTGGCGGTGTCGAGCTGGATGGGGGTGCTGCGGGTGTCGACCGCGGTCAGGGCCGCGCGGGCGGCTTCGCCGGCGATGGCATCCGCCCGCGAGTACGCCCGCAGCCGCCCAGCCCCGTCGACCAGGAGCGCGAAGACCAGCAGCAGGGCGGTGAGCAGGATCGCCGTCATTGCGCTGACCGCCCCACGGTCGCCGAACCGTCGCGCGGCCGGGGCTGTCATGTCCGGCCCCGGAATGGGTCTAGGGGGCTGGTGAAGGTGTCCCGGAGGGTCCGGGTGCCTGGCATTCCCGGCAGGGCCAGGTCGGACAGCTCGGCCACGCAGGTCACCGTCGCCGACACGGTGGCGGGTAGGCCGAGCGGGACGGTGAAGCCGGAGGTGTCGATGGTGACGGTGATGCTGCGGCAGTGCAGCTGCTGGTCGGTGAGCACGCGGTGCGCGGTCGCGGTGGCCGTGTGCTGGGCGTGGGTGGCGGTGCGGGCCAGGGAGGCGGTGCGGGCCGCGGCGGTGGCGGCGTCGGTGACCACATGGTCGGCCAGCACGATCCGCCCGGCCGCGATCATCACCGCGATCGTGGCCAGCAGGACCGGGCCCGCGGCGGCGGCGAACTCCACGCTGACCGACCCGGCAGCACCACCCCATCGGCGGGCGCGGCGGGTCACCGCGGGCTCCCGGCGGTGTTGGTGTCGCTGGGGGTGGTGAAGCGTTCCCTGGGGCCGGTGACGCTGCGGGTGATGCGCAGCTCCAGCCCGGGGATGGGGAGCAGGCGGGGCACGGTGGCCGAGACCTCCACCCGCACCACCGTCGGGCTGCTGGTGGCGCCGACCGTGGCGTGGGTGAGCAGGCCGGTGCCGGCGCGGGCCAGGAACGAGCTGGCGGCGGTGTGGCTGTCGGCGGGGGTACCGGTGACCGTGCGGGCGGCTTGCAGCCCGGCCTGGGCGGCGGCCTGGCATACGTTGCGGGCGTACCAGAGGATCCCGAGCTGGGTGGCCAGGGCGAACAGCAGGAACAGCATCGGCAGCAGCACCGCCAACTGCACGGTCGCCGCACCCCGATCACCCCACCGCGACCGCGACCGCGGTCGCGGTGTGCCGGTGTGTCTGGTGTGGAGGGTGGTATTGTCCATGGTTGGGTCACCGGCTAGGGGAGCTGGTTGAGGTACTTCTGGACGAAGACCTTGTAGGCGGCCCAGACCAGCAGCGCGACACCGACGGCCAGGGCAATGCCGATGGCGATCTCCACGGTCTCGACACCCTCGTCACCACCCCGGCGAACCCGGCGCCGCTTACGCGGGAACCTTCGCGGCGGCTCGGCCGCAGCGGAGAACAGCAGGATCTGCAAGGCGAGCCGGTCCCACCGATTCCTCAACCGGATGGGGGCTCTGGCGATGCGGGGCATGGGGTTCACGTCCTTTCCAGGATGCGGGCAAACAGCGGGTAAATGATGAGGACCATGAAGGCGATCAGCAGGCAGGCCAGGGGCCCGACGAGGGCTTCGGAGCGGCGGTTGGCTTCTTCCCGGTCGGTGGCCAGGGCGGCGTGGCGCAGCGCGGCGGCCTTGGCGGTCAGGGTGGTGTAGACGGCGGCGCCGTCGGCAGCGGTGGCCACGATGTCGGCCAGCTCGGCCATCGCCGGCACCTGGAACCGTTGCCCCCATGCGGAGAGCGCGTCCCAGACTGGGGTGCCGGTGCGGCGGGCACTGGCGAGGATGCCGCGGATGCGGGTGAACACCCAGCCGCTGCCCAGCGAGGCGGCCTGCACCAAGGCTGGGGTCGCGGCGGCTCCGGCGGCGCGTTCCTGGGCGACGAGTTCGAGGTAGGAGGCCAGGGTCCGCGCGAACTCCGCACGTGCCGCTCCCGCCGCCCGCCGGACCCGCGCCGCCGGGATCAGCGACCCGCCGACGGCACCAGCACCGGCCAGCACCACAACGGCGAGGGCATCGGCGTCGAAGACGGTGCCGGTCAGGACGACGGTGGCACCGGCCAGCGCAGCCCAGCCCAGGCGTGCGGCGACGTAGCGGGTCATGGTGTGCTGCAACAACTCCAGCTCGACTACTGGTGCGCCCCACCAGCGGCAGGTCGAGTTCGCCGAGCGCTCGGCGAGCACCGCAAGCACCGTCCCCGGCCGCCACCGCTGGCGCTGCGGGTGCACTTCGGTCGTGTCGGGTTGGGCGAGGCGGTCTTGGGCTCGGGTCATGGCGATGACGAGGTTCACCTGCGCCGGTGGTGCCACTGCGGCGATCAGCAGTGCCAGCGCCAGCCCCGCGCAGACGCCCAGTGCGACAGCCAGGCCGGTGGAGTTCATGACCACCACCCCCGTCCGGCACCCGGGGTTCGGGTGTGGTGGAGGAATCCCGGTTCGGGTCGGGGACGGGTGAGCGCGGCGAGCCAGGTGCAGGCCAGGCCGATCATTCCGGCCACCACGGCCAGCCACAGCTGCCCGACGGCGCTGTCGAAGGGCGTGAGGTAGTCCTCGCTGGCGGCCAGCAGGCCGACGGTCATCACGGTGATGATGGCCAGCAGCGCGCGGACGCTGGTGCGCACTTTGGCGCGGTCGGCTTCGACCTGGCGGCGCGCGGCGACGTCATGGCGCAGGGAGCGGGCCAGCTCGTCCAGGATCGGGATCAGGCCGCGGCCGCCGGAGCGGTGTCGCAGGATCAGGCAGGCCACCACCCGGTGCGCGGCGGCGTGGTTGAGTTCGCGGGCGAAGGTCCACAGCGCCGGTTCCAGCCCGCCTCCGCGTGTGGAGGCCGCCAGGGCGTGGACGTGCTCGGTGATTGCGGCGGGGGCGGTGCGGGCGCTGGCGATGATCGCCGCTTCCAGGCCTCCGGCGCCGGTGCCGAGCAGGTCGGCCAACCGGCGGGTCCACTCCGCCACCGCTTCCAGGGTGGTGATCAGGTGGCGGTTGCCCGGTTGCGCCACCACCCGCGGCAGCAGCGCGGCGGCGAGCCCGGCCGCCAGGGCGGCGACCGGCCAACTGGTGGCCCACCACGCCAGCCCGGCGGCGGTGCAGGCCAGCAGGAGGGGGCGCAGCGTGCTCCAGTGTGGGAGCCGCGCCCGCGCCGCTCCGGGACGGTGGGGGTCATGACCGGCTCGGGGCGGTCGCGGGGCGGTGCGGTGCAGGCCGGAGAGGGCCAGCAGCACCGCGGTCACCATGACCGCGCCCAGCAGCACCGCAGCCGCGGTCATGGCAGGTCCCGGCGGAGCAGGGCGGGTTGCCAGTCCCCGTCGCCCTGCTGGAGCAGGGCGGGGTTGAAGCCGTGGCGGACCAGGTCGGCCAGCAGGGCCGGGCTGGGCGGGAAGTCCGGGATCGCGCGGCCGTCGACTGGGCGGGGGCTGAACAGGGCGGTGAGGTCGGGGCGGCCGGCCTCGCCGATCGGGCCGACTTCGGCGATCTCGGTGACGAAGCGCTGGCGGCTGGAGCGGCCGGTGGTGGGGTCGTGGTGGTCGGCCTTGGCCAGCTGCACCACCAGGTGGACTGCTGAGGCGGTCCAGCGGTAGGCGGCCTCCACCGGCAACGGCGGGGTGGCGAGTTGGCCGAGGGCGGCGATCCGGTCGGGGACCGCGGTGGTGGAGGCGGCGTGCAGGGTGGCCATGCCCCCGGCCGCGCCGTTGCCCAGCGCGCGTAGCAGGGAGGTGACCTCTCCGGCGCGGACCTCGCCGACGAGGACCCTGCTGGGTGAGTGGCGCAGGGTTTGCTTGAGCAGGTCGTCCAGGGTGATCTCGCCGACGCCTTCGGCGTTGGCCTGCCGCGTTTCCAGAGGGGTGACCACCGGGTGGGTGCCGAGCAGGTGCAGGCCGAGTTCGGCGTCGTCTTCGACGGTGACGAGGTGTTCGTGGGCGGGGATTTCGCGGGCGAGGGTGCGCAGGAAGGTGGTTTTGCCGGTGTAGGGGCCGCCGGTGATCAGGATGTTCTTCCCGGCACGCACCGCGGCGCGCAGGAACGCGGTCAGGATGGAGTCCACAGTCCCGCCGCGGATGAGGTCATCCAGGCCGGCCTCGTGCAGGCGGTGGCGGCGGATGGCGATGCGGGGCCGCTCCGAGACCGCGATCACCGCCGAAAGCCGGGCGCCGAGCAGACCCCCGGCGGGCAGGCGGAAGGAGACCATCGGGGTGGCTGGGCTGAACTCCCGAGCGGTCTGGCCCATCCGGGCGGCGAGGTCGGCGACCATGGCGGTCAGGGTGGCGTCGGAGTCGGCCACCACGTACGGCCAGTGCTGCATCGAGCCGTCGGCCAGCTCCAGCCACACCTGGTCGTGGCCGTGGATGTGGATGTTCTCCACGTCCTCACGCTCCAGCAACGGCAGCAGCGCGCCAAGCCCGGACATCGAGGCCATCACCGCCTGGGCGAGGTCACGCTCGAAGGCCGACGACACCGGCGGATGTCCGGCCTGGGCTCGGCGCACGACCCAGTCGGTGATCTCTTCCTGTACCAGCCCCAGGACGCGGGCGTGCTCGGCGGCGGGGGCTTGGGGCTCACCTTGGCAGGGGGCACTGTGCCGGTCAACTTCTTCCTGGTGCGCGGCGACGGCGAGGCGGATCTGGCGCACCAACTCGGGGTCCGGCCTGCTCCTTCCTGCCGCCTCGCTCGGCGGTCGGGGGGCGGTGGGCACGGCATGGAGTCCGGCGCGCCGCAGCGGCGGGGCATGGCCGGGATGGTTGATGGTCATCGTGGGGTTCCGTTCACTGCGGCCAGCACCGAGGGCGCGGACCTGGCGGTGGTTGTGGTGGCCCGCAGGCGCTGGGCGGTTCGGGCAGCGACACGCGCGAACAGCGTGCGGGCGATCTTGCGGTGGGCGGCGCCATCGCTGAACACCCGCGCCGCCTCCGCGTCCTCGGGCAGGCTCACCCGCGCCGGAACACCGAAGAGGCCCTGGAGTTGGCGCACGCCCAGCGCGCTCGTCCCGCACACCGCCAGCCCGAGCCGCTCACCCGGGATCCGTTGCCGCAGCGCGGTCAGGGCGGGTTGGGCGGCATGGATGTGCCGTGGGACGGGGCGCACGGTGAGCAGGACGAGGTCGGCGGCCTCCAGCACCGGCCACGGCACCTCCGCCCCATCGCTCAGCCGCCCGCAGTCGGCCAGCACATCCACCGCACCGACCGGCGCAGCAGCCAGCGCGCTCAGCCCCGCGGCCACGCGGCGCCAGCCGGCGTCGCCGACCGCGGAGGACTGGCCCGGATCGGCCAGTCCGGCCAGCAGCCGAGCGTGCGGGGCTGGGGGGGGCTGCCTGCAGGTGACCGGTGAGCTGGTCTGCGGTGACGGTGGTGGTGTGGCGGGTGGCGGTGACGAAGGACAACACCCCAACCCCCAGACCCAGCCAGCCCCCAAGCCACCACGTGGACAACCAGCCGGTGGCGAGGTCGCCGCCGTGCGGGTCGCAGTCGGCCAGCACCAGCGGTGCCGGCCAGCCGTGGGCGAGGGCGGCCGCGGTGGTTGTGGCGCCGGGCGCGGACTTGCCGGACACGAGCACGATCATGGCCATCCCCGTCGACCTCCTTCCTCTACTTCTCCGGGCCCAGCAGCGTGAGGATCACCGGACCGGCCGCGGCCGCGGTGGCCGCGGCGGCGTCCTTGGTGCTGATCAGGACATCGACGGTGACCCCGCCCTGGGAATCCGGCGTCCCGATCCCCGCCACCAGGGCGATGAACGTGCCCCCTCTGGTAACACCCTCGCCACCGCTCTGGTTGGAGGTGACCGGCGTGACCTGGATCCGCTCACCGGGTCGGAGGCCGCGGGCGGGCAGTTGGCCGGGCTTGCATGCCAGACCGAGCAGCTGCTGGTCCGCGGCCGGGATCGGGGTGTCGCTGAGGTGTTGGGGGGCCAGGACGCTGCCCGCGGGCAACCCGGCCACTGCGGTCTTGCCGAGCACGCTGGCGCGCTCCTCCGCGCGGATCATCCGGGCGGCCGGGTCTTCCACGGTGCGGGCCAGGGCGAGGTCAGCCTCGGTGATCCGCTGACCCCAGTCCACCGGGCGAGCCAGCACCAGCACCGTGACCCGGGCATCGTGGGCGGCGATCAGCTCGTAGTTGCCGTACCCGGCCGCAGCGGCCAGCACCACCGCGGTGGCCACCAGCCACCACCGGCGCCGCCGCGGCAACATCACCCCAGCACCCGAGCGGGGAGCCTAAGCCGGTGTGCCGTCCCGCTCGGCGGCGGGCGCGGCGGGGAAAGGGCGTCCCATGCTGCTCACCCCTTTTCCTTACGTAGCAACGCAGGTACGGGCCGGGCCTGGCGCAGGGCCTGGGCTTCCACGACGGCCAGCGGCAGCTCGGCGCGGGAGACCATCTCGGGCAGCCGGCCCCCGGCGGGGGCGGTGCCGGTGGAGCCGGTCCAGCTCACCGACCAGGTGATGGCGAACCGGGTACGGACCTGCCCGCCGGGCTGGCCGTGGGTGGAACGGGGGTAGACGAAGTCGCAGTCCGGGGAGGCCGCGTGCAGGCCCGCCGCGCGGGTGTAGGGGGTGCCGGGGCCGGTGCAGGAGCGGTTCTGGCCCATGCCGGAGTCGAAGGACAGCGCGGTGGGGGTCGCGGTGACCTCGGCCCACACCGGCCCGGCCTGCACCCGCTCCACCTGCGGCCGCCACACCCTCGGCTCGGTCCACAACCAGGTGTGCTCACCGACCACCGTGGCCCGGCGGCCATCACCGAGGTGGACGTCCGGAGACAAGCGTGGCACCGGCAACGGCAACACCAGCTGCTCGTAGGCCCGCGCGGCCAGCTCAGCGGGGTTGGGCAGGATCGGCACCGGTGCGGCACCGGGTGCCGGGGTGGGGCCGGTGACCCAGCCACTGGTCATCCCGTTGCAGGTGCGGGTGTAGGCGACCTTGCCGTCCCCACCCAGCGAACCGGCGTGCCACTCCCGGTACTTGCCGAACATCTCCGACGGGCTGTGCGCGGCCCGGGTGTAGGTGCAGACGGGAGCTGGCCCACCGCGGCCACCGGGGGCGCTCGCGCCGCGGCCGGGACGGCCTGGTTGGCCGGGTGCGGTGGCACCGAGGTCGACGGTCGGGGCGCCGATGTGGCCGAACAGATCGCCGGGCACGACCGTGATCGGGCTGTCCCGGTCCGCTCCTGCCCAGGCCGGTGACGCCGTGGCGAACGCGAGCACCACTGCGAGCACGGCAACCGCGCGAGGGGGCATCATCGGCACGCACCTCCCCCGAACACCACATCCGAGACCCGCCAACGCCCTTCCCCTTCGCGCAGCAGGGTCGCAGTGATCGGATTCCGCTCTACCCCAACGGTTTTCGGTTTCCCGGTCTTGGCGTCAGCTTGTCCGGCCTTGCTGCCGTCCTGGCAGTCCTGGACGGTGGCGCGGCTTCCGGCGACATCCACGCTGGTGATCCGAGCTGTGGGCGCGCCGTAGAGCGCGATCGACTGCTCCCGCAACAGTCCCAAGCCCTGCACGCTCCTGGTCAGTTGCGGATCCGTCGCGACCTTGCTGAGGCTGGGCCGCCACTCCGATTCCGGCCGTTTGTCGATCGTGCTGGCCAGCTGCCAGAACTCCTCGTAGACCGTCTTCACCGCTACCGAGGCATCCGCCGCCGAGCTCGTGGGCGCGACTGGCTGGGTCGTGGTCGACGACTTCGGCTTGGGCGAACTGGTGGTGTCCTTCGGCGTACAGGCAGTGCCGAGCAGGAGTCCAGGGGCCAGCAGGACGAGGGTCAGCCAGCGGGTCATGGTCGGCTCCATTCCGTTCGGTGCGGCGAGCGAGCCGCGGTCAGTGGAAGATCACGATGAGCAGCGCCCCGGCGATCAGCGCAGGTCCCGCCGGAAACCCGGCGCCCTGCCCCCACCGAGCACGACCAGCGACCAGCAACCCCACCGCGACCACTCCCGTCAGCAGGATCGACAACCCGATCCCGCGAAACAGGTGCTCCCAGCCCAAGTAGCCCAGAAAGAGCGACAGCACCGGCAACAACACCGCGTCGCCGCCACCGAACCCGGCGGGCTGCACCACGTGCAGGACCACCGTCACGACCCCGACCACGGCCGCGGCAACCACGCCGCGCCCCAAACCGCCGAACTCGCCCAGCCACGCCGACGCCGCGGCCAGCAGGATCAACCCGCCGAACCCCAGCGCGGCGGTGAGCGGATGCGGCAGGCGCCGACAATCCCAGTCGATGGCCGCTAGGACCAGGCCCAGCGCCACCAGCCAGCACCAGGCCGGCAACGCCGGATCGCCCGCACGGCGAGCACCCAGGCAGGCCAGCAGCACCAGCCCGGCGAGCATCACCACCACACCGCGGTGCTGCACATGCCGCGGATCCAGGTTCGCGCCGAATCGGAGCAGGCAGACCGCGAGCACCGGCCCCGTGGTCATCCCAAAGAGCCCGCAGACCACGGCAGCGGACATGGCGGACTCCTCGATCAAGTAGTGCCGCCGCTCCGGCGGCGTCTGCGTAGTGGCGAACGGCTGGTGCGACCTGATGACCGGACATGGTCTGCCTCCTCGGGTCTTGTAGTTAACGCAGCTCGTGGCACTTGGCGCCCGTCCTGCGGAGCCGCTCCGCTGACACCCAGCCGCCACCCGACCCAGCCAGCTCACGTACTGCGAAGTCGTAGTGATTCGCTGTGTTGATCACGATCGTCGGGGATGCCCACACAACACTGCCTCGGGGGAAGTATCGAATGTGAGATTCATAGAAGGTGTATTGAGGGTGACCGTATGCGCCAGTCCCAGCCGGGGCCGTGTACTCGCAAACGACGGCCTGCATTGAGGTCAGCTGGCGCACTTCGGCGGACGCGGGCGATCCTGTCAGACCGACCGCCGACAACACACCGGTCAGGGCAGTAGCTCCTACAACAACAAGTTTCGTCTTCATGAATGATCAACCTCCTTCCATGTGACCCACGTTGTGCAATGCCCCCTGTTTATCCGACTGACACCAACGGACCGCAAGGTACGTACGACCGGACACTTGTGCCCGTACCGATCAAATACCCGAACGGGGGACGGCAGTCGAACCGGGTCCGCCTTACGGGCAGAGGTGTCCGGTCGTACACACCTTGCAGTCCGGTGCCCCCGTGCTGGTATCAGATAGAAAGACCAATCGATGGAGGAGAGATCATGTGGGCAACTTGTCGCGACTCGCTTCGTCTCCGGGCAGCGATCGCCGCAGGCGCGGTGATATTGGCGTCCGGCTGCGGCGCGGTGAAACAACCGACAGGAGACAGTGCACTGCCCAGCGAACCGTTGTCCGGGCCGCCGACATCCACCGGAATGCCGACCTCAACAGTTCCTGTTGGTGACACCGATGCGGTTCGGGCTGCTCTGGATGCCTATCGAGGCATGTGGCATCAGCTCACTATCGCTGCGGCGAGCAGCAACCACCAGGTCAGTGCGTTGGGCAGCCATGCGACCGGTCAGGCGCTGATCGCGCTGCGCGGGATGATGTACGACGACTCGATGGCTGGCCTGGTCACCTTGGGGCAGCCGACGTTATCGCCAAGGGTGGTCGCCGTTCGGATTCCGGAAGTGCCCATCGAAGCCGACATCGTCGATTGCGTCGACACGACTTCGTGGCGCAAGTACAGGGCACGAGGTGGCCTGGCTGAGGACCGGCCTGTCGGGCGACGAAAGACCTCCGCAGTCGTGCGAAATACCGACGGCGAGTGGAAAGTGACAAAGGTGATCATCGGTGATGTTGATTCGTGCTGAACATCCTGCTCACATCACTGCGCTTTGCGTTTCTGGGACCAGTCGTCGTACGACCTCAAGGCAAGCAGCACGCCGGCCGCCTTGCCAGTGGACCGATAAGTCACCGTACGCGGAAATCCACACTTCTCCTCACGGGTAATGAGCCCTCCTTTCGCCATGGCCATCAGGGTACGGTTGTACACCTTGTCGTGAAGCGCCCTACCAGTTTTCAAGCCACTGTCGCGAACCTGAGCGCGCAGGGCAGTCCACGTTTTCGGGCCTTCATCCAGGGCCACAAGCACCTGCACCGCCCACTCCATGTGCGTAACGCGAAGCGCCTCCTGCGCTTCGCCCCAGTTGATGTCGTTGGCAACCATGTTTCTCCCCATCCTGAAGCCCGGAACCAGTCGCTGCGCTACCAGTCCCGACTTCCCTTCCCCGAACGCACACCCGAGTCCGCCCCCGCCGACCCGAGCCCGTCACACGATCTCGAACCCACCTCCTGTCAAGGGACCGAGGAACACCACGCACTCCCGATCCTCATTCGCTCCCTTCGCCTCAAGCAGTGCCGCGTCCGCGTGCCGGAGCGCCGTGCCTATGGAGATAACGCACCTGTCCGGCGTTGGTCGGAACGCCGCCGCGCCGATGGCTGCCGTGACCGAGATGCCGACCGTGATGTCCTCCCGCGCGTCAGGCGCGAGGATGGCCGTGTCCCGCACCGTGCGGGCGACTCTGCGGGTGACGTGGATCGCTTCGTGCGCATCGGCCACCACGCAGAGCGCGACGAACTCGTCGCCGCCGTAACGGACCAGTAGATCTCCCGGTCGCATGACCGTTCGCAGGCAGTCCGCAACCATCCGCAGCACGACGTCGCCGGCGAGGTGGCCGTGGGTGTCATTGATCGTCTTGAACTCGTCGATGTCGAGCATTAGGAGGACGAGTGCCCCACCGCGCGCGGCCGTCTCACGGAGGAGTCGGGGTGCGGCATCCTCCCAACCCCACCGGTCGGGAAGGCGGGTCAGGTGGTCGAGCCGAGGCGCGTTCACGGCCTGCCCGCACTTGTCGCAATGCGACCCGGTTCCCGGCGCCGCCGAATCGGGCCGCGCCTGACTGCTCCGGGGAAGTGGAGTTCGTTCTCCAGCGAGATCGTCGCCAGCCTCGGCCGCCGAGGCATCCCAACCGGCTGCCGTTGCCGCTCGCGTAGCACGCACCGCTATCACTCCCGAAACTCATCTGAGTAAATGATCTTCATATCTGCGCAGATGTCGAGATTGGCAGCATAGGCACAATCTGGAGAGCTTGTACTCAAGTAGACCCGATTGGGGTATCGCCCTCGAAGGAGTACAAGCGTTTGATGAGAGATGGGCCAGGGGGCGACGGCTCGGGAGGTGACGTCGTGGTCGAGAACGGAATTCGCTCGTTCCCGGCTGTCCTGCAACAGCTCTGCGCTGACACCGATGGTCAGCCGATGTCCAACGTCAAGTTGGCAGAGGCGATCGGGGTCAGCCACAGCTATATCGCCCAGCTACGCCGAGGACAACGTGAGCCGACACTGGCCACGGTCGAGGCCTTGGCGGAGTTTCTGAACGTGCACCCGGCCTACTTCGTCGGCGGACGGCGCGACCGGGCACCGCGAAGCCTGTCGCGACGGCCCTTCAGCGAGAAGCTGAACACCCTTTTCGACTTGGCCCACCACCCGGAGAAGAACGAACTCACCCTGGACGCGGCGGTCGCGGCGGTCCGTGAGCGGGGCAAGGAGCGGGGCGACGCCAACTGGACGATCTCGCCGAGCACGATCATCGATCTGCGCAGCGGCAAGAACATCAACCCTCGTCTGCGGCACGTGATCATGCTTGCCGAGGTCTTCCACTCCCCGCCGGCCTACTTCCTCGACGAGGAACTGGCCGAGCGAATGGACAGCCAACTGAGGTTCCACCGCACCATGGCCGAGCTAGGCATCGAGAAGGTCGTCACCCGCGCACCCGAACTCACCGAAGAGGTTCGCGACTCGCTCGTGCGGACGCTGGTCAAGGCGCTCAGGCCCGAGGCCGCCGCCGCGGTGGAAGAAGCCCTGGCCCGTTCCGCGCGAGCTCCGGAGACACCTGACGGACAACCATCTGGCGGCACGACACATGGCGGTGTGACGTGAGCCAGGAGACGCTCCCCAAGGCGGGACCATGAACCGCAAACAGCTGAAAGACCTTCGCCGGGAACTGATCCGGGAGCTGAACCTCGACCGTTCCGCGAGCACAGCCTCAGTCTGCCTGCGGCTGTGCGACGTCGTGGGCAACCGGCTTCGTCAGCCCATCCACCTGTACTTCGACGACCTGACCGCGCGCGGGCTCAGCGGCTACTGGGCTCAGGACACCGCTGGCAGCAACTTCATCTTCGTCACCACTGCCCGGAGCTGGCCGCACCGGCTGCTCATCCTGCTGCACGAGCTGGCCCACATGATCTGCGGCCATGAGCCCGGACGGATCACCGAGGAAGAGGGCAACACCCTGTTCTCCCCCGACATTTCCCCGGGCCTGCTCAGGATGCTCGCCCGCCGGACCACGTTGACCGCCGCGGACGAACAGGAAGCCGAACAGGTCGCCGGCGCGCTGATGCAGGACCTCCTCGCGGTAGCCGGGCAGCAGCAGGTAGACCCGTTCCAGGTCACCGACGACGACGCCGCCACCCGGGTCTGGTACTCGCTCGGGTTCGCCGCGAACCGGAGCTAAGATGATCTTCTATATCTTCTACTTCCTTTGCGCCATAGGAACTTTGGCGCTGGTCGCGCACAAGTACCGGTCGTGGCGGGCGGCCCCAGCAGCGCAACGCCCGGCGATTCTTCCGCTGTGCACCTCGGGCATCTGCGTCGCCATTGGCTTCCTGGTCGCGGTGCCGCTGGTCGGGGTGAACCTCAACAAGCTCACCGGGATTCCCAGCCTGTCGGTCATCGTCATAGGCGTGGTCACCATGGGCTGGGTCGGCTCCGGCCAGGTCATGTTGCTGTACTGGCGGTACTCGCCCGCACGAGCCTGGCGCGGCGCCCGCTGGATCCTCTCGATCTACGGCGCCATCGCCGTGACCCAGGTGGTCCTGTTCGTGCTCGGCGGCCCGCCGGCCGACCTGCACCTGGAGTTCCTCGTCACCTACCCGGCCGCGCCGTTCTTCGGCGAGCAGATGGCGCTGCACTTCCTGGCCTACACCGTCGGCATGGCCAACATCGCGTACATGTGCTGGCGGTGGACGGCCGAACCGACCACCGCCGGGCGAGCGTGGTTGCGCCGCGGGCTGCGCATCACCGCGGTGGGCATCCTGTTCGGCGTGGCCTACGGCACGGTGACCTTCATCGCGATCATCGCCACCTGGTTCGACCAGGACCTGAGCCTGCTCAGCACCCACGTCGGCCCCTCCTTGAACATCCTGTCCGCGCCACTGGTGATCATGGGCATGTCCATCCCGGTGTGGGGACCGAAACTGCCCATCTCCGTGCAGAAGCTCGCCGACTACCCCGACGCTGTCCGCGACCACCAGCGGCTGCTTCCGTTGTGGCGGGCGCTCCAGCCAGTCGACCCCGAGCTGGTCCACCAGCAGCACCACCTCGGCAGCCGGTTCCAGGCCAGCAGCCGCCTGTTCTGGCGCGTGATCGAGATCAACGACTGGCTGCAGCTGCTGGAGCCCTACCGCTCGGCCCGGACTGCCGCTGCCATCGCCGATCGCATTCGCGAGGCCGACCTCACCGACGCCCAAGCACAGGCCTACCAGGAGGCAGCCGAGATCAAGGCGGCCCTGGCCGCCTACGAACGCGGCGAACGCAGCGCCGATGTCACGACCGTGCCGGAACACGGCGCGGCGGAGCAGGCCCACCACGCGTTCGCGGCCGAACGCGCCCGCCTGACCAGCATCGCAGCGGCCTTCCGCGACCCCGGCCTGAACGACCTGGTCGCGGCCAGCACCGCCCCGGTGGCGAGCACCTCGGACCACGCAGCGGCCACGCCCCGCTGACCCACCTCGAAGGGACCGCAATGCCGACACCTCGGATCCGCAACGCCCTCGTGCTCGGCGGCGGCTTCGCCGGAACCCTCGCCGCGTACGTGCTCTCCCAGGTCGCCGACACCGTCACCGTCGTCGACCGCGACCGCTTCGCCGACGAACCCACCGACCGCAAAGGCACCCCGCACGCACGCCACACCCACGCCCTGGTCTCCGGTGGCGCGCGCGCCCTGGCCGACCTCATGCCCGGCCTGATCGACTCGCTGCTTGCCAAGGGCGCACAGCGGATCGGCCTGCCCGACCGCTACCTGGCCCTGACCCCCTACGGCTGGTTTCACCGCCGTCCCGGCACCCAGTACATCATCGGCAGCAGCAGGCGCTTGCTCGAATGGACCATCCGATCCCGTCTGCCCGACGGCGACCAGCTCCGCTTCGTCGAGGCCACCGACGTCCTCGGCCTGACCGGCAGCTCCGCTGCGGTCACTGGCGCCCGGTGCCGGGATCGCGCCACCGGCGAGGTCATCGAGCTGTCCGCGGACTTCGTGGTCGACACGACCGGCCGCAGCTCCCAGGCCGTCGACTGGCTGACCGAACTCGGCCTTCCCCCGGTACACCAAGTGACCGTGGATCCCGGCATCTTCTACACCACCAGGATCTTCCGCGCCCCTGACGAGGCCACGCAGGACTTCCCGGCGGTCAACATCCAGGCCAACCCGGCGCTGACCACTCGATCCCGCCGCTCCGGCGTGCTCATCCCGATCGAGGACGGGCAGTGGACCGTCACCCTGTCCGGCGCCCCCGGCTCCCAGCCCACTCTGGACGAGGAAGGCCAGCGCGCTTTCGCCGCCAGTCTGCCGGATCCCACCATCGCCAAGTTGATCGCCGCGGCCGAACCCCTCGGTCCGGCCTTCGGCTTTCGTGCGCATGCGAACCGGCGCCGCTACTTCGAGCGCCTGCCGCAGTGGCCACGCGGCCTGGTCGTCATGGGCGATGCCTACGCCACCTTCAACCCGGTCTACGGGCACGGCCTCACGGTCGCCGCCCGCGCCGCCATCGCCCTCCGCGACGGACTCGCCCAGCACGGTGCCGACGGCACCCAGCAGATCCAGCAGTCGATCGCCGCTGCGGCTGACGACGCTTGGACCATGGCCACCACTCAGGACCTCCGCTTCCCGCAGACCGACTGCCCGCGTCCCGGTCGAGCAGCCCGGCTGCAGTACGCGTTCCAGGACTGGCTCGGCCGCAAGGCGATGAACAACCCGACGATCGCCGAGGCGCAAATCGACGTGTTCACCTTGTCTGCGCCGGCGACCAACTTGCTGCGACCCAGCATCCTGCTCAAAGCGCTCCGGACCCCGCACAAGGACGGTCTGAACACGCCGCCGTTCAGCGACGAGGAGCTCCGCGTCCTGGATCCGACGCCGAGCTGATCTGGACGCTCGTTCCTGGCGGGGACGCTGGTCCACCAGGGGGGATGAGGCGGACCAGCGTTCCCCTAGTGGGCCCATCAGGGGGGAGGGACAGGCCCATGGCCGTCGAGGTTAGTCGCGATTTCCCGTTGCTTCACTCGAAAATCGCGGCGCCACCCGGCCGGGTGAACGCCGCGCTCAGAGCTGTGGACAGGCGATGATGCGGACGTCGGGTCCGCTCATGTCGACCCGGACGACTTCCAGGCGCACGATGTCGGCCATGGTGGTGATGTCCGCGTCGCCGACGCGAGGCTTCCCCGTATCCAGCAGCGTGGGCGTCCTGGCCATCCAGAGCGACGTTGCCACAGCCGATCTCCGCTGCACCAGCATCGTCCCCGTGCCCAGGCAGGCTCGCCGGTCCTCGCCAAACGCTGCTGAACCGGATCAGCTGGACCACGACCGGGCGTGTCGCAGTCGCTGCGGCACAGTTCGACGTGTGCACCCTCATGGCGTCCCCGAGCCCACTCCTGTCGCCTTGGGTGTTGTTCGGCGCGCTGTTGGGACCCGGTGCACCTGCCCTGGCCGACCCACCCGTCACCGATGCTGAACGCCGGTCCTCTCCGCCCCGCCGAACAGCCAGCCGGCATCTAGATTGTGCCCATGCCGTTGCCGGACCTCCGCCTGCCGTCGCCCCTCGTCGAACTAACTGATGAGCGTGCCCAACGTCGTGGAGTTGCGGTGTACCTCAAGCGCGATGACCTCATCCATCCCGAACTCCGCGGCAACAAGTGGCGCAAGCTACAGCACAACATCACCGCCGCAAAGGAACAGGGCTTCACACAGCTGCTCACTTTCGGCGGGGCCTACTCCAACCACGTCCCCGCGACCGCCTCCGCGGGTAGGCACTTCGGGTTCGCGACCGTCGGCGTGATCCGCGGTGAGGAACACCTGCCGCTCAACGACAATCTGGCGCTCGCCGTAAGCCGAGGCATGACCCTCAGCTACCTTGACCGCCAGACCTACCGCAGCAAGACCGAGCCAAAGGTTCTCCAGCGTCTGCACGAGGAGTTCGGCGACTTCTACTACCTGCCAGAGGGCGGCAGCAACGCCTTGGCACTGAAGGGCTGCGCCGAGTTGCCAACCGAGATCACCGTCCCCTTCGACGTCATCTGCTGTGCGGTTGGCACCGGCGGCACCCTGGCCGGAATCGCCCACGGCCTGCGGAAGGAACAGTGCGCCATCGGCTTCGCGGCCCTCAAGGGCGGCGACTTCCTCAACGCCGAGGTGGACCAGCTGCAACGTGACGCCTTCGGCGCGGCCAGTGGCAACTGGCAGATCGAGACCGAGTTCCACTTCGGTGGTTTCGCCAAACGCAAACCCGAGCTGGATGACTTCATCGCCGACTTCCAGGCCCGCCACGGCATCCAGCTCGACTGGGTGTACGTCGCGAAGATGCTCTACGGCGTCTTCGCTCTAATCGACCGTGGCCGGTTCGAGCCCGGAACTCGGCTCATAGTCGTCATCTCGGGATGACGACTACGCCTTGTTCTCATAGATTCGTTGTGCTGCCTTGGAAATGTCGTCCTGACACCAGTCCAGTTCCCACTGGCCGCTGTTGATGGTGAAGTCCCGGCCGAACCCCAGCCACATGCCCCGCATCCGGCGCCGGGGCTGGTCCACCACCATCTGGAGCGTGCCGTGGTAGACCGCCCCGCGGTAGTACCCCGTCAACGAGGTTCGCTCGCGCCAGGTGCCGGTTGCCACGGCGGCATCTAGGTTGAGTTCGAGCCGGAGTTCCGATCCGGCGGAATGCGGCAAGCTCTGCGCCACCAGCCGCGCACCGTGCTGCCGCAGGACCACGTAGTGCTCGCCCACGAAATCCGCCCCACGGCCGGTGCTCGGGTAGATGTAGCGGCTGTGCCAGATGCCGGTCAGCGGTTGGGCGGTCGCCGGCGCGGACGCGGTCGGTTGCGTGTCTGCTGATGCGGTGTCGGCCAGGGCCGAGCCGGATGCAGCGAGCGTCAGCCCGGCACTCACCTTCAGCAACAGGTTCCGGCGGCTGATCACACGTCCATCGTCGGCGTGCACCCAGTTCGTCACCATCTCCGCGAGTTGCTGGACGCTGCTGGTCTCCACCCTCTCCACCAAGGCGGTCATCCCAGCGGGCTGGGCGACCTCACGACTGGCGACCATCAGGTCCTGGCCGCTGCGGTAGATCGGGTCCGCCTGGCGGAAGTCGGCGCAGTCAATCAGCAGGTCTGCGAGGCGGCACTGGTACAGCTTGGCCAGTCTGCCGAGCACGTCGAGCGATGGTGCATGGCCTGTGGGCGCGGGCCACTGCTCCCAGTACGAGAAGTTCTTGTCCGACTTGGGATCGTCCGGCCAGCGGTCGTTCCACTCGTCAGCGGCTTGCCGTTGGCTCCAGCCGTGCACCAGCCGCATTGCGACCCGCATGTTGACGCCGTAGCGCTCGCGGAACAGCTCAGCGATCTCCACCCAGGTCTTGTGCAGCGCCCGCTGTTCGGCGGACAGTTGACGTTGCGCCTGGCGCACGCTGCGAACCGGCTCGCCCATCGCGGCCTCCTTCCGGTCTGCCGAGGACCCGGACGGTAGCGGCAGACACTGCGTCCTCATTTTCTCCCCGTTCAACCGGGAATAATTGTCCCACAAGATCACGGTTTTGTCGGGTTCATTGCGGCTCCAACCTGGGCTTTTCTTGAGGGCAGGCACCACTCCACCGGTTCGCTCGACCTGCGACCCGCTTCAGGAGTCAAAGACGTACGGCCTCTCCCTTGACGGTGGTCGGCGCCCCGGTTGAGCAGGTGCAGCCAATAGACCGTCTGTCCATTGTGGACATATGTGGCCGGGAGGTGCGCACGCGATGACCAATGCGAATCCCTTGCCCGCCAACGAGCAGTGCCAACTCAACGGCGAGCTGTTCGCGCCGAATCCTCTTCCTTCAGCTCGTGGTGGCTACTTGGAACGCGGTGACGCGACTACGCGCACCCTCGACGCCTGGTTCTTCGTTCAGGTCTTGCACAGCCCAGATCCCGGCATTAGGAACGACGTACACCTGGTTCGTCGTGACGGCCCGCCGGGCTACGAGGTGCAACCATCTCCGTTTGCCTTGCTGTGCAAGAAGGAACCTCTCGTTTCGTGGTTGCCTCACGAGGTCCGATTGCTGACGAGCTTCTGCGGACGAGCCTGCTCGGCGTGTCTCCGAGCCGCAAGGCCCAGGAACACAAACCCCGACCTCGTCGACTTCTACGCGCCGGTGCTCCAAGCACAGGGATGGCGCTGGGGGGTGCAACTCCCCGGCGCGGTCGAGCCCTCGCTCGCACTGGCACGGGAACCCTGGCTGATCGTGATGACGCTGCCCAGGGTCGGCGCGTCCATCGTGGTGTGCCTGCCGAACTCCTGGAACGCGAACCAGCCACGCGACCTCGGTGAAGAGCGATTCCGCTTCCTCGTACCGGTTGGTGTAGCGGTCGAGTGGGCAGCCACCTCTGAATTGGATGACACGACCCCCTTGGCAGCGGCCGCTCTAGGAGGTCGAGGGTGAACCGGCATCAGCTCGGCAAACACGACCGCGGCCGGCCTCTGTATCCGAAGCAGGCACCGTTGTCTTACATGTTGACCTGCATGGACAGCTGGGTCGACTTGCTGCTGGTGGCGACGGTTGTGGCTGCAGTTGGCCCCACGGTGCTGGCTGTTGCTGCAGTCGGCGAGCTGGTGGGCGACCTTCTTCTCGGGTCGCTCGGCGCGGTGGTGTTGCTGGCGGTGTTCGAGCTCCTTCGCCGCCGTCCCACTCGGGCGCGCGGAACCTCGTCCAGGACCGGTGCTCTCGTTCTGGCGACGACCGTGATTGGTGTCATCTCCGGTGCGGCGGTCCTGTGCGGATTCGTTGAGGGGTGGGCATGAGTGCGCGGGCGCGGCGTTACCGCAGCCTGGCGACCGTCCTGAGTGCGGCCACAGGCACCCCCGTGGTGGCGCAGTTCGACAGGCGACAAGGCCGCTATGTGCTTTGCTGGGAGGCTGGCCCCACGATTCTGGCGCTGAGTTCGCGGGTCAGGGGACAGGTCGAAAGTTTTCCCACTCTTCGCCTTGACGAATTGCTCTACTTGCGAACTGATTCCTCCACCGCGCACCGTCCAGACGGCAATTGGGTGGCCAATCCCGTTCCGGCGCCGAACCATTTTCCTGTGCCGAGTGCTACTGAAAGCCGGTTACCGAAGGGACACCACGGCCGGTGCGCATGACGATCGCCGCGCCCGCGCCGCGGACAAGGACGGCATAAGCCTCATCACGGCCTGCAACTTGTTGAACGAAACCACACCATCCTGAGGGCACCATTATGAGCCGCACCATCAGCAACCTCGACATCAGTCGCAGCCCTAGCTGGACTACTCGGAATCTGGCCGATGTCCTGGAAGCGGCCCGCTCCGCCAACAACGCTTTGCGTCCCGCACCCCGGCCGCCCTCAGCATCGGCGGTGGCCGAGCGCGCAGCCACCTCGACTACCGCACTGGAGTCCCTGCAGCAGTTGCGTCCGGTGCTGACGACGGCCGTCTCGGTCGCGGCGGAGTGGGGAAAGCACCAGTTGGCGCTCAATCTGGCTGAGGCGCTGGGAGAGCAGTTGCTGTCCCACTTCGACAGCGGTCCGATCGAGATCTACACCGTCCGGATGGCAACGGAGATCGCCCGTCACGACCGGAACTGGCTGACTGAAAGCCGGTTGCGTCTGTTCCTGTCAACGCTGCTGCTCGATTCCGGACCGGATGACGTCGCGCTTCAGCTGATCAAGACGGAGAACGCCAAGGCTTGCTACGCGATCGAACAAGTCAGGGCCATCGAGAAGGCGCGCGCCGTGAAAGCAGTGGCCCTTGGTGTGTCGGGCCTGACCGCCAAGTGTGATGATGATCTGGAGGCTGCCGAGCAGTTCGCGGTTGATGCGATCTCCCTGGACAAGGAACTGCACGACACACGGTTGCAGGGGCTGCACACCATGCTGCTGGCCGAGATCGTTTCCGGGCGGGGTGATCACCGGATCGCTCAGAAGCATCTCTTTGACGCCCTGGATCTGCTGGCCGGCGCGGGGGACGAGGTCGGGGTGGGGCGGGTGTGGACCGCCTTGTGCCGCCTGGCGTTGCAGCAGGGGCGCGCCGATCTCGCACTGCCGGACGCGGTAAGCGCTGTCCGGCAGTTGGAGGGCCTGGGTTATCCCCGGTACCTGGCGGTGGCCAAGGCGGTGAAGTCGACCGCCCACTACGAACTCGGCCAGCGCGCCGAGGCGGAGTTCGAGCGCGCTGGAGCGCTCGAACTGGTCGCGCGGGGGACACCTTCAAGGCGCTTGGTGCGAGAGGCGTTGGAGTTGCCTGCCCGGCTGCCGTCGGCAGCCCTCCTGGCGGGACTGCGGCAGCTCGATGCCGCCAGCCACCCCACTCCGTCGTTTCCGACACCCCCGGCGGTAGCCCGAGTGGCACCATACGGGTCGTTTTCAGCCCTGGGCGGGCGCGCGGACGAGTTGGCCCGCCTGAGCAAGGCCGCTGAGGTGGTCACCGTGACCGGGCCGATGGTGGTAACGATCTCCGGGCCCGCCGGCATCGGCAAGTCCGGCCTTTCCTATCGGTGGGCCTCTCTGCACGGTCGAGCCACCGCCCGCTTCGGTGACAGCTGCCTCTACGCCACGCTCAACCACGGCGCGCTCTCCCCAGAGGTGACCACCAGCATCACCCTGGATCAGTTCCTGCGCGCCCTGGGGGTGCCGGTCACCGAGATCGACGCCGCTGGGACCCTAGCCGCCAAACACGCGCTGTTCTGCCAGCTCACCGCTGGCAGAAGGCTGCTGATCGTGCTGGACGACGTCGTCGACACCGCCGATCTTGGCTACTTGGTGCCCGACTCGCCCCTCAGCATGGTCATCATCACCAGCCGCGAGACCATCCCGCCGTTGCGAGCCGGGCAAATCGATATCGCCTTGGGCGCCCTGGACGCCGACTCGGCCCTCGGGTTGTTGGTCAACGTCTTGGGCGGGCACCGCGTGGACGCCGAGGCATCCGACGCCCGACGCATCGCTGCCGGATGTGCGGGGAACCCCAGCGCCCTGCAGATCCTTGCGAGCGGGCTCGCCTTGAAGCCATCGACCACCCTGGCCGCGACAGTCGCTGCGCTGGAGGCCGCATTGGCCGAGGGCGAAGCCGTGATCGAGGCTGCGGTCACGGTGGCCTGTTCCTGGCTGCCGAACGAGATTTTCACCGCATACCAGAGGCTTTCGGTTCTGCCGCTGACCACGCTGACGAAGTCGATCACTGCGGCGGCCCTCGGTCTGTCCACTGTGGCCGAGGCAGGGCGCCTGCTGGAGGAACTTGCTTACCGAAAGTTGATCACTAACAGCGTTGAAGGGCGCTATCGCATCCCGGAGGCCTTCTCCCAGGTGGTGCACCAGCTCGCCTACACCACCCTCGGGGTTACGGAGTGCGAGACGGTGATCCGGCGCGGCATCATCCAGACCGCCTTCGAGGCTGCCGTCGCCGGTCAATGTGCAGCTGAGTACCGCGAGAACCTGCGGGAGCTGCTGCCAAAGGGGCAATGGCCAACCGTGGCGATGGAGCCGAACTGCCGCTTCGACGGTCTCCCTGCCGCGGACTGGCTGGAAGCCGAACGCGTCGTGGTCAGCCAGGTCGCCGTGGCCGCTACCGATCTCGGCGATCCGTTGGTGGCCTGGATGAGCGCGGGCGCGTTAGGACGGCTGTGCTTGCAGCACGGCGGCGTGCCCGAGGCCATGACCGTGCTGAAAATGGCGATTGACTGCATCAGGGAAGCCCTCGGCAAGCTGTCCCCGAGCAAGGCGTCGCCGTACAGATTGCTCCAGGCCGACCTCTTGGTCATGCTGAGCGTTCTCACCCTCTGCGCCCTGCGCACTGTCCCGGCCAAGGACCGCGCCACCCCCACGCGCGAAGCGGAGAAACACCTCGACGCCGCCCGCAAACTATCGGTTCCCGGCAACAAGCTGTGGAAGTTGGGCAAGCTGCTGGACGTGGCGCTTCGGGCTGCCGGTGCACATCACGCGGATCAACTGGTCGCCGAAGCCCTGCATCGCCTGGCGATCGAGCACGCGCGCCAGGTCGGTAAGCAGAGCCCGCAGGGCCAGCACACGTGGATGCTGGGAACCCTCTTGGCCGCAGCTGGCCGGGACGAGGAGGCGGTGTCCGCCTTCACCACCGCCGAGCAACTTCTCCACGACCCGGCCGACAAGGCCACGGTGTTGCTCTCGGCTGCGGTGCTCTTCGCCAGTCAGCGGCACCTGGACCGCGGCATCGCTGTGCTGGAGCACGCCGCGAAGCTGCTCGATCAGGTCGGCCGCGCCGGATTGCTGGCCAAGGTGCATGCCGCGCAAGCGCTGCTGTGGGGGATGCGCAACAACCGGTCCCGGGCCATCACCTTCCGCGACGCCGCGCTGGCCCTGCTGCCCCTGGACGACGGGGAGCAGCTGGCGGATGTGCTCAAGCCTCTGGAGGAATGGTGAGCAGCGTGCACCTACGTGCTGCCGAGTCGCGCTCCACGGAGATCGAGCGCCTGTGGGACGGAGGGCTCACCGGCCGTCAGATCGGGGACGAGCTCGGCTTGAACACCCGGGCGGTAAACCAGGTGCTGAGAGTAATGCGCACCGCACCGCCGCGACGGACCTGGACCTGGCTCGTCGGACCCAGGCGGATCGCGGCCATCGCCTGGCTCCAGCAACGGCGGCAGACGATAAGCGTCAGCGACCTCGTTCGAATCACCGGTCGATCCCGCGGTTCCATCCGGCAGTGCTTGAAGGAGGACCTGAATCAGTGGAGTGATGAGGAGATTGCCCGCGCTCTTGAGCAGTTTCCTGATCCGTTCGACCTCGCCGCCGTCAGCGCGGAGGAACGGGAAGCCTGGGGACAGGTCGCCCAGCACGAGACCACGCTGGCCAACGGCCCTAGCACCCGCCACCCGACGTTTCCGTGCCCAAGCTCCGGCCTGGCGGAGAAGGATCACCACGCTGTTGTTCCCGGTCAGCAACAGCTTCGGCTGGACAACGCCGTGGAGGCAGGCGCAGCCCGCACTCAACCTCACGCCGAGATGGGTTCGGCCACAATCACTCGGCGGCCAATCGACGTCGCGGTGTTCAGCACCGAAGCAAGCCCCGTCCGGCTCTCCCGCGAAGACCAGGTGCGCTGCGCGCTCACGGCATGGCACCTGCGCCGCGAACGGCATTTCACGACCGCCGAGGTCGCCTTCATCCTCGGCCGGTCGCCGTCGGTCATCGGCCACTGCGTGCGGGCGCTGAGCGCCCATACCCGCCCCTCACTGAAAGGCGATCACCGTGCAAGGGCCGCGGAAACCTGCAAACAGCTACTCGCCGCCGGATACGAAATCTGCCGAATCGCCATAACGCTCGGCAGGTCCCACGAGACGGTGCGCCGGCTGCTCAGGGAAGCAGGCGCCATCACTCGGCCGTCACGTGGGAACGACAGGCCCGCCACTCCTGACACCGTTGCCTCACCGTCGGCCGAACTCCCATGACGCCCTTGGACGGGCTGCGCGGGACAGCCGAGAAATGTTCGGTCATCGGCGACTGGTGCCATCCGGCCGACCTGCCCCGGCACGATCCGGCCACCGGCGGTAGGTACTGGCCCTGCATGTACTGCGGGCGACCGCTGTGGCCCGTCGCCAAGTTGTCGGCACCTGCACCTCACCAACCGCGCCTGCCCTCAGAATGACCGCTTGTCCACTGTGGACGGTCTAGTCCTGGTAGTGCTGCCCGCCGAGTAGTACTACCAACAACCCCAGTGCATCCCCTTGCCGACTCGCAAACTCGCTTGCGTACCCGCCGCCCCAAGCGCAGTTACCCAAACCTCCCAACAAGAGCCGCACCGTCACCAGAACCCGTTGAAGGAGAGAGAAAATGACCGGTGAAAGAGTGAATGCCCTTGCCTGGCAAGACACTAATGACATCCATCCCTCTCCAGCGCGCGTTCACACCTTCCTCGTCGGCGGCGCCCTGCACTGCCCGCTGGACCGAGCTGCCGCCGCACGATTGCTGGAAGCTCTACCATGCGCCGAAGAGCTCGCCCGCGCGCAGTTGCGGTTCGCCACCGCCGCCGTTGAGGAGATGCTCGCCCGCGGCATCAAGCAGTTCCTCGACCTTGGTTCGGGAATGCCGGCGGCGCCCTCCCCGGCCTACACCATCAACGACCGGGCACCGACAGCCACCGTCGTCATGGTGGAAAACCATCCCTCCACCGCCGCACAGGCCCTGCGCCTGGCACGACCGGGCATGCACGTAGTGCACGCCGACCTCACCGACACCGACGAGGTACTCCACGCCCGGACCTCTGCCGGGCCACTTGTGGACCTGAACCAGCCGCTGGGAGTCTTGGCGATCGACAGCTTGCACAGCGTCACCGATCACCACCGCCTCCGCCAAGCCCTGGCCGACTACCGCGCGGCGGCCACGCCCGGCAGCGCGCTTGCCGTCACGGTGCTCAGCGACATCAGCACCAACCACCCCTTGCTGGCCTACCTGGACTACCACGCCGACGAGGGAACGCCCGTGCAGCCGATCAGCCCCGATGCGCTCCAGGCCATGCTCGCCCCGTGGGTGACCACACCCCAGATCCTGGCCCTGGATGACCTGCCCGCGATCGCCGCCCTCACCTGGGCCGTGACCGCCTCCACGGTCTGATCGGCTAGTGCTGATCCGGCCAGCGCCCTCCCTCGATTCGGTACCGACGGTGATTCGGCTCAACAGAGCCACCTTCGTGGGCTCGTAGTGGGCATCCGCCCTTCACCTCGGCGCAGGCGAACCGGACATGCGCTTACACCGCAACGGATTGCGGCTCTGTTTGCATTCCCCTCCGCCTACCGGTGGGCGTCAGACGGCACCACGGGCACCACTACGAACACCGAATCCATTACTAGCCAAGGACACTTGCCATGACGTCCCAACCCACTCACCTACGAGCCGGGTCCTCTCGACGGGTTTCCGCCGCCGTCGCCGTCGCCGTCTTGCTGCTCGCTGGTGGCTGCACTGGTCTGGACGGCCCACCGCCCTCAGAACCGACCGAGCACCTTAAGCCCACCGATGCCAAGGTCATGGCACCGCGTTTGATCGGCAAGCCCGACGATCAGGCCTGCGAGCATCCCCGCGCCTCGCGGACGCTGTGCCGCCCGTGGGCACAGCCGGAACCACGTCCGTTCTCGGCGATCCTGCCCTACGCCACCAAGGACAATGCCTACGGTGCGAAGTGGGGAGCGATGTACTCCTGCGACGCACTCGTCCCGGGGCGCCTGGCGCAGATGATGACCGACGGCAGGATCGCCGAACCGCGCTACTTGCGGGCGACCAAGACCAGCCAGTGCGAGATCTGGGCGGATACCCATCCAGCCAACCCTCGGCTGGGGGTCAGGCTACACCGTGGCCCGTGGAGCATCAGTCCCGAGAAACGCGCGAAGGGCGACCCGTGCTGGACCTGCCCCGATTCTGGTGTCCCCGGTTCGGCAGTGGAGGAGATCGAGATCGCCGGTCGCAAGGTGGCCGCGCAGACAATGCCGCTTGCCGATGGCCGCGCTGTGGTGGACATGAGGATCCAGATACCGCACTCGGGCAGCTGGGTGTGGCTGGTGCACTACCGGCTCTACGAGTACCGGGAACCAGCTGCGGCGAGCGGAACCACCGCGACCATTCCGGCGGACCGGGCTCGCGCGCGACGCCTGACTGAGGAGCTGGCGCGGGACCTGATCGCCTACGACCAACGCAGCTGACCCACCAACCCCGAAAACGACCTCGCCCGTGACGCCTGCGACCACCTCCCCGTCGCGCAGTGGGCCACCTGGTCAACTTGATCAAGCGCGATCACCACCTCGAACAGGTCCCGCTGGTGTTGCGCACCACCATCTAGGCCATCCGCGACTCCGGATTCATGGCTTAACGCTGCCGCCGGGCTTTACCCGGATACCCCAAGGGTCAGTTTGCTGGCGATGTGGATTTGCCGGACGAGTGGATCTGCCGGGCAGATTGATTTCCTGGGCATGTCGACCGACCGACACCGTCCGGCGGTAGCGAGCTGCCGTGAACTGCGGCTTCGGTTCGGCCGACAACACCAGCCATAGGCCCCCGCTGCCAGCGGAGGTCCTACTACCTCGATAACCTCCGAGACGGCGGTCCGGCTGCGACACCACCGCCCGGGGCCGGGGTCCCGAACAACAACTGGGTGACCGCGGCTTGCTGTGGATCTACCTAGTCATCCAGACTCGCACACGTGTTCGACCGAATGGTGCAACTCGCTCCCTACCTCGGCCGGGTCTACGACCGCAGCAGGCCGGTCTGGGTGGACCTCAACGAGCTGTACCGGCACGGCTTCATGGGCGAGCAGTCCTCCGCCGTCCTGCTGGTCCGCCAGCATGGCCTCGTGGTGAGCGGCCGGGTGCCGGGTGCCCTGCACGCGTGGCTGCGCACCGAGGAGGGCTACTGGGCGGGTCTGGTGTCCTTCTGCATCGCGGGCCGGGCGGAGAGCACGGTGCCTCCACTGGCTCTCGAGCACCTGGCGCCGAGAGGGGCGCTGCGACCGAGGGCGCCGGAGGAGCGGGGACGGGAACCGCAGTACTGAACCGGAACGGCGAGGACGCCAGGCTGGCTGATGTCGTGGTGCGCGTCGGCCGCAGGGGGCTGATCACCCAGGTGGTGGGTGGAGGTCCCCGGGAAATCGGCCGAAGATTCACTCGGGCAGTACGGTCTAGGGAATGAGCAGCGACGCCGTCTCCGACCTGCCCGTCCATGTCACCGCCACCGAGTCCGAGCAGGGCGTCGTGGTCGCGGCCACCGGCGAGGTCGACCTGCTCACCACCCCCGCCCTCCAACAGGCCCTGGAACAGGCGGTGGCCGGACACCCGCCGGTGCTCGTCGTCGACCTCACCGGGGTGAGCTTCCTCGGCTCGGTGGGCCTGGCCGCGCTCGTGCAGATCCTGCCCGCGGCCGAGCAGGGCACTAAGGTCCGGGTGGTGGCCACCAGCCTCGCGGTCGTCCGGCCGCTGACCGTGACCGGGCTGACCGACCTGCTGCCGGTCTTCGCCACCGTGGACCAGGCTCTCGCAAGCTGAGCCCGCGGGCGAATCGGTGGCGCGGGGCCGGGTATCCCGACTCGCATGCGGGACGAGGGCGTGCCGGACTGGGAGCTGTGCGATGTGTGCGCCCGCATCCTGGATCCGCTGGCGGAGGCTCGTTTCGCCGTGGTCCCGGACTCCTCGGCGGTCCGGATGGTCAGCGTCTGCGCCGACGGCTGGCGGCTGGTGGTCGCCTGCGGTGAACAACACCTGCGAGAGCTGATCGCCGCCTACCAGGCTCGCCCGTGGATCCCGGCTGAACTGTGGGCCGGACGCGTCGAGCGTGCCTGGGTAACCGTACCGGTCACGGGCCGGATGACCGTCGATGTGCTGGCCGCGCGGACCGGGCTGAGCCAGGTGCAGGTGCGCGCCGGGGTGTGGCTGTGGCGCCAGCGGCTGTCCGGCCGGTGGCCGCCCCCAGGCCTGCTGCCCGCCTGAGTGCCTGGCACTCAGTTCCGGCTCGACGGCATCAGGACTCGGGTTCACCGCCCAGCTCCGCGAGCCGGCGCCGCAGGCTGGCCGCCTGGTCGAGATAGCCCTGCTCCTGGTACCACCGCGCGGCCCTGGCCAGGTACGGGCGGGCCATCTCCGGCCTGCCCGCCGCGGCGTGGCTGTTCCCGATGCGTTCCAGCATGACCGCGGTCTGTGGCAGGTTGCCGTACTCGATGTAGAGCTCCAACGCTTCGGTGCAGTGCTGGATTGCCTGCTCGTGCCTGCCGGTGCGCTGGGCGATGATGCCCAGGATTTCCCTGGTGTCGGCCTCGTCGTTGATACAGCCGTGCTGCCGGTACAGCGCTCGGGCCTGCTCGATCAACGTGGTCGCCTCCGGGTAGTGGCCCAGGTTCGCCTGGTACCAACTGAGGCACCGGAGCGAGCCCGCGACGCCCTGCGCCGAGCCCGCTGCGCGGAACATCCGCTCGGCGTGTTCCACCTGCTGGACACCCCCCGCCCAGTCCTCCTGCTTCGCGCAGAGCTCAGCGAAGATCACGCGGGTCAGCGCACGCAGGAAGTAGTCCTCGCTCGGCTCGGCCAGTGCGACGGCCTGCTCCAGGTGGGCCCGCGCCTCCGGGTACCGGCTGCGGTAGGTCAGCGTCCGGGCCAGTGAGCCGTGGGCCAGGGCCAGCCGGCCCGGATCGCCCAGCGCGGTCGCGGCGGCGAGGCAGTTCTGCCAGGTGGGTTCGTCGTGCCCGGGTCTGCGCAGCCGGTGCACGCTTTGCTGTGTCAGCCCGAAAGCGAAGGCCTTGTGGTGCCAGCCCGCCGCCAGCGCGTGCTCCTGCGCGGCCTGCAGGCAGAGTTGCTCGGCGTCGAACCAGGCCCAGCTGGCGTCCCGGTCGGCTGGGACCGCCGGGGTGCAACCGGGGGTGGGCGCGGCCAGCTCACAGGGTGTGTGGTGCGGATCGATGAGCCAGTTCGCGGTGCGGGCGGTGTGCAGGTAGAAATCGACCAGGCGGGACAGCGCTGCCTCCCGCTGTCCGGGTCGCTGCTCCTGGCGGCTGTGGTCCCGCGCGACCAGGCGGACCAGGTCGTGCATCCGGTAGCGGCCGGTGGTGTCCCGGCGGAGCAGGCTGCTCTGCTCCAGCTCCTGCAGCAGTGCCCTCGTGCGCCCGGCGGGCAGTCCGGCGAGGCTGGCCGTGGCCTCGGCGCTGATGTCCGGTCCGGGAGCGATGCCCAGCAGACCGAACAGGCCCGCCTGTTCTGGGGTGAGGGCGGTCAGGGACCAGGCCAGCACCGCGGGCAGGCTCGCGGCCGGGTCCTTGTCCGAGAGCACGCTCAGCCGGGTTGTCGCCTCGCCGAGGTCGGTGGCGAACTCGGCCAGCGGGACCTCGGGGTTGGCCTGCGCCCGGCTGGCCACGACGCTCAGCGCCAGCGGCAGACCGCCGCAGGCGAGCAGGATCTCCGCCACCACGGCCGGATCCGCGGCCAGCCGCTGCTCTCCCAGCTTGGACGCCAGCAGTGCGCGGGATTCGAGCTCGTCCAGCACGTCGACGGCCAGCGGCCGGGCTCCGTGCGTGACGGCCAGCCCGTCCAGGCGGTCCCGGCTGGTGAGCACCACGAAGCAGCCGGAGTCCCCTGGCGGCAGCAGTGGACGGACCTGGTCGGCGGTGAAGGCGTTGTCCAGCAACAGCAGTGCCCGTCGGCCCGAGAGCAGGTGCTGGTACCGCAGGATCCGCTCGTCCAGGCTGGTAGGCAGATCAGCGCCGGGTACGCCCAGGCGCAGCAGCAACGCGGCCAGCGCGTCGTAGGGTTCGATCGGGGTGTCGTGGCGGAAGCCGCGCAGGTCGAGGTAGAGCACCCCGTCGGGGAACCGGCCCCGGCGCAGATGAGCCCAGTGCACGGCCAGGGCGGTCTTGCCGATGCCGCCGGTGCCGGAGACCGAGCACACCACCACCGTCGTGGCCGCCTTGCCCAGTCCGCGCAGCCGGTCCAGTTCCTCCAGGTGCCGCACCCGGCCGGTGAAGTGGCCGGTGTCCAGCGGCATCGCCGAGGTGATGATCGCCGGTGTGGTGGGCCGGGCGAGCTGTTCCCGGAGCCCGCGGAGCCGCCGGGCCTGCTCCTCCTCGACCTCCAGTTCGACGAGGAACCGGTGCAGGACCTCGGCGGGGATGAGGGTCGTGCCGTTGAGGTAGGCGTAGACGCTGCTGGCCGACACGCCGAGGCAGCCGGCCAGCGCGGTCCGGGTGATGCTGCGGCCGGTTCGGGTCTCCACCGCGCTGAGGGCCTGCCGCAAGGCGGCGGCGACCGCTTGGCCCGCCGTCACGCGCGGGGTGGTCCGGGTGGCCTGCCCGGGTTCCTCGAGGGATTTCCGCAGCACTCGTCTCTCCACGCGTGATCCGCCGCGACCGGCGCTCGCCTCAGGTGACTTCAGCCGTTTCCAGGACCTTCCAGCATTGCTGGAGGAGCGCAACGTCCCTGGTCACCCTTGGTCTCGACCGATCGGATTCCTGGTCGGATGTTGGCGACAACACGGAGGAGCAAACCCGCACGCCCACCAGCCAGCCACCTCGGAACAGGGATTCGGCACACCTGGTCGGTCGGCATGACATCCATTCAGGCACACGCGATATCGCAGAGGAGCAGAGAATGCGCGCAGCAGTGATCGCCGCCGTGGCCGCCATCGGGTTGGCGGTCGGTTCCACCACCGCCGTGGCCGCCGGGCTGGACACCACGAGCACCTGCGGGTTCTGGGAGAACTCCAAGGACTCCTACTACCGGCACTGCACCAGCAACGGCACCAGAATCATCATCCGGGTGGACTACCACGGTGGTGGGGGCCGGTTCCAGTGCATCCGGGAGCAGAACACCGATGTCTGGCTGGGTGCCGCCGACGACATCCGCAACGCCTACTACACCGGACGGCTCTGCTGATCCACCCGCACCGGCCGGGCCCCTGTACCGGGCTCGGCCGGCGTCCGCCGCTTCCTCCGGCGACCGCCCCGCGTGCCCCCGGTGCGCGGCCTGGTCGAACGGGTCGCCGTCGGCCTCCTGGGGATCGGCTGCGCGGCTGCCGGTTCCGACCGGTCGGGTGGATCCATGCGGCCAGACGAGCGACCGGTGCGGCATACGACACAGAACCCGCCCGGACTTGTCGGTAGAACTTCAGTCCATCGGCACAGCACGCGGTTGTCCCGGGAAGCGGAGGTCTCCATGGCGGGTACGGCTGGGCCTGCGGTTCACCGCACGATGGTGCTCATCGACGTGGAGGGCTACAGCGCCCCGGCCCGGACCCTGCCCCATCAGCTGGGCACCCGCGCCGGGATGTACGCGGTGCTCACCGAGGCGCTCCAGGCGGCCGGGGTGCCGGCGGAGGCTTGCTGGCACGGGGACGCCGGGGACGGGGTGGCCGTGCTGGTTCCGCCGGAGTATCCGAAAGCGCCGCTGGTGGAGGTGCTGCCCGAGGCCTTGGCGCGGGCGCTGCGTGGGTACAACACCACTAGCCCTGAGGCCGCGCGTGCCCGGTTGCGGCTGGCCATCCACGCCGGGGAGGTCGTCTTCGACGAGCACGGCGCCACCTCGCCGACGATGGTCGAAGCCTTCCGGCTGCTCGATGCCGCTCCGGTGCGCGAGGCCCTGGTCGACTCGCCGGGGGTGGTGGCGATGGTGGTATCCCGGCTGATCTTCGACGAAGTCGTCCGCAACTCCACGACCCTGAATCCGGCCACCTTCCGGCCAGTCGAGGTGGCGGTGAAGCAGTTCCGTGAGCTCGCCTGGGTCGCCCTGCCGGACTGGCCGTACCCGGCCGATCCCGCGGTGCTCGGCCAGCTACCACCTGACCTTGCAGAAGATCCAGCATCCGGTGGTCGAGTCAGCTCCGAGCTCGGTAGCGGCGGGAGCAGCACAGGTGACCTCGGGGCCGGGGCGCGGGGGGTGAGCATCACCGGCGGCGTGCACGGCACCGGGTCGGGCATCACGATCGGCGCGGCCACCGGCGACCACCTCACCCTCAACCCATTGCCACCACCTGCCGCCCCGCCGACAGGGCCGGAGCCGGGCCACCCTCGGTAGCCGACCCGGACCACGGGCACACCGAGTCGGCGCCCAACCCCGCCCACCACACCGGCGGCGGCTCCGAGCCGTCGACCCGGGTGGAGATGACGGCACAGGTGCACGGCGTCATCGTCGCGGCCAGTGGGGGCACCGCCGTCGGCAATCTTCACATCCACCAACCCAAGCCGCGCCAACCCGCGTCCACCCCGCCGCAGGTCCCCCCACCCCGGCAACTGCCGCGGACGGTCGCACATTTCACCGGCCGCGAGGCGGAACTGGTCAAGCTGGACACGCTGCTCGGCAGCGATGCGCCTCAGCAACCTTCGACGGTGGTGATCTCGGCGATCGCCGGCGCCGCCGGGATCGGCAAGACGTCGTTGGCGGTGCACTGGGCGCACCGGGTCCAGCGCCTCTTCCCCGACGGGCAGTTGTACGTCAACCTCCGTGGCTTCGACACCCACCCACCGATGACCGCAACCCACGTACTCGACCTATTCCTGCGGGCGCTCGGCCTGCCCGTAGAGCGGCTTCCCGACGACGTAGACGCCAAGGCCAGCATGTACCGATCGCTGCTGGCGGGACGCAGGATCCTCATAGTGCTCGACAATGCCGCCACCCCTGACCAGATTCGCCCCCTATTGCCCAACGAACCGGCCTGCCTCGTGCTCGTGACCAGTCGCAGCCGACTGTCCGGGCTCGTCGCCTGCGACGGAGCGCACCGCATCAGCCTTGACGTCCTGACGCCCGGCGAAGCGTGCACCCTGCTCGGCGAAGTCAGCGGGCGTGACCGAGTTGACCATGAGTCGCACGCGACCGCCGAACTTGCTCGTCGCTGCGCGTATCTGCCTCTAGCTCTGCGGATCGCCGCTGAGCACCTCGCGAGTCGGCCGCACCTCACCGTCACGGACCTTGTGGAGGAACTGTCGGTCGAACATCGCCGCTTGGACGTGCTCGCCGCCGATGACGACGAGGCCGCTGCGGTACGCGCGGTGTTCGCGTCCTCTTACCACGCCCTCCCAGGCGAGGCCGCCCGCATGTTTCGACTGCTGGGGCTACACCCCGGGCCCACCATCAGCCTTGAGGCCACGGCGGCACTCCTCGACACCACCAACGCTGAAGCCCGACGGCAACTCGACACCTTGGTCAGTGTGCACCTCCTTGCAGAAGTCGGGCGAGACCGCTACCAATTCCACGACCTTCTACGTACTTACGCCGCTGAGCGAGCTGCGGCCGACGAACCCGGCGACACCCGTGACGCTGCGACCGAGCGACTCTTCCAGTGGTACCTCCACACCGCTCACGCCGCCCTGTTCGCTTACTACCCACAACACCCCGACATCCCCATCGCCCCGCGGCCACCCAACTGTCAGCCATGCGACTTCACCGGTCGCGACCACGCACTCAGGTGGTTCACCGCTGAACACGTCAACCTGGTGGCCCTCATCCGCCACGCGTCCTCGGTCGGCCAGTACACCGTGGGCTGCCAGCTTCCCCAGGCCATCGACTGCTACCTGGGCGAGCGCCGCCACTTAGCCGACAAGATTGCAGTTCACCAACTCGGTGCCTCCGCTGCCCAGTACCTCGGCGACCGACTCGGGGAACACTGGGCATACCTTAGTCTCGGCGAGACATACCAGCAGCCATATCCAAGCGCTCGCCAATACGGCCCCGCAGCAGTATGCCTTGAGCGAGCACTGGAGATTGCGCGGAAAATCGACCATAAATTCGGAGAAGGCGCCGCACTTATAGACCTAGCCTATAACAACCTCGAAATCGAGCGCTACGTGGAGGCAGTGAACTACAGTCAACAAGCCCTCGATATCAACCGCGAAATTGGCCATCAGCGCAACGAAAGCCTCAGTCTGGTACACCTCGGACAGGCGCTCTACGGACTGGGACAACTCGACCAGGCACTCGCTTATATCCAGCAAGGTATGAACATCGCCATCACGATTGGAGCAGTGGGACTGCAGACACTTGCTCTGACTGCCCTTGCGAAGATCCGCCACCGACAGGGGGACAGCGACGACGCTCTGAACCACCTGATGCAGGCCGCCACTCACAACCGATCCCAACAGTTGGATCACGACTACGCGGACACCCTTAACCACCTTGGGGCAATCCTGAACGACATGGGGCGCCACGAAGAGGCCCGTAACGCTTGGCGCGAAGCCCTCGCGATCCTGCTTAACCTAGACCCTCAGCAAGCAGCACAGATCCGCACTCAACTCAAAGCCCTCGGCCTCACCGAGGACATTCACCAGCGCCGGCACAAGGAACGACGGCCAGACATACATGCCGAGGGGACTTGATCGGAGCGCCCATCCGCGTGAGCCGCTCAGTGACCGGGCCTCCGGCTTCCAGATCGACGGCGGCGAGTTGGGGAAGGCCGTGGCCAGCGCCAGGTACCAGGCCCAGCCCGGTGTCCCCGTGGCCGCGCCCATAGAAGACCTGCCTGTCCACCTCGACCACGGTGTACCGGCCGGTGGTGGCAGCCTCCGGGCGCCCACTGGCCTGGCTCGACGACGAAATCCACCCAGCCGAGCCGCAGTTCGCCCATGCGCGCGGTGTTCCTGCGCGAGCGCTCCGGCGCCCCGACCCTGCTCTATCAGGTCGATGCCCGCACCGGCCTGCTGACAGCCCACCTCGACCACGTCCGAACCTGTACAACCACAGTGACCACGCCCGCCTGGTAAACGCAGGATCGCCGGCGCGCTGGGTGACCACCACCAGAGAACAACGGCCGTACTTGGCGACGACCTCGGTGGCCTGCCCGAATTGGGCGCGCGCCGGCGCCGACCGCCGATCGAGGTCGACAGCGTCGGCGAACTCGCCCAGCACAACCCTGCCAGGTACCGGCCGCTGCGGGGTAGCGGCATCCTGTTCTGTACCGGGGCACCGTGGGCGTCCTGGGGGTCGGCTACGCGGCGGCGTTTCGACCGGTCGGGTGGATCTGTGCGGCCAGACGAGCGACCGGTGCGGCACACGACACAGACCGCGCCCGGACTTGTCGGTAGAACTTCAGTCCATCGGCACACCACGCATGTCCCAGGAAGTGGGGTCTCCATGACGGGCACTGCTGGGCACGCGGTTCACCGCACGATGGTCCTCATCGACGTAGAGCGCTGCAGCGCCCCCGCCCGAGCCTTGCTCCACCAACTGGGCACCCGGGCCGGAATGTACGCGGTGCTCACCGAGGCGCTGAGTCGAAGTCGATCGAGAGCCGACATGCCTGGCGCTGCTTCTTCGCGTGGAACGATAACCACATCAGCGCTGAGCTACAACGATTTCAGGGCCTTCCGGCTCGCATAGCGGCTCTCGTTCATGAACAGTTGGGGCCCATCGTGTTGGAGCGGAACGATCGCCACTGGCGGCCAACTGTACCGGGTCGTGCTGCTGGTGCTCGCCTGGCTTTCGATGAGCTCCCGGGTGAGCAGGCTCGGCTGGCCTATTCGCAGTCGTCGGCGCGCCAGCGAAGCCAGGCCAGCACCAGCTCCTCCAGGTGGCGGGGCAGTGCAGCCGTTCTGTTCGGTGAGAAGTTCGGCGCGGTCGGCGGCGAGGTTGACGACCAGGTGGATGGTGCTGGCGGGGCTGGGTGGGCCGGTGCTGGGATGCAGGTCGGGGCGGGTGGGGATGCCAGCGTGGGTGAGTTCGGTGTGGAGGTTGGGCTCGCCGGGTGCGCAGTGCCAGGTCCGGTCGACCGCGCCGTGATCGTCGAGCAGGACGACGCGGTCGACGGCGATGACCAGGTGCTCGTCGATCGTGTCGTCCACCCGGTCATCGTGACCGCGGTGCCGCGCGCCTGCTGGTCAAGGTCACCTTGTCGGTGCTGGCGTTGGCGGTGGCCGCCGCGCTCCGGCCCCTGCTGTCCGGCCTGGCCGCGGGGGGCGGAGTTCGTGACCGCGGGCATCGGCCGGGTTGGCGGTCGAGGTGTTGGTGACTGTGCGGCATGCTCGGTGCGGCGGATGACAACTACCGCTTGATCAAGCTGATTTCGCTGGCGGACTGGTCGGAGTACGGGTCTTGGAGGCCCGCCGCGCGAAGCTGATCAGCACAATGCGTCGCTGGCGGGGCCCATACCGGAAGATCGCCCAGCACGCGGGATTGTCGAAGGCGCGTCTCCAGCAGATCTACCCCTAGCGGGGTCGGTTCGGTGCGCCGCAGTCCTGGATGGACGCTCTCTGGCCAGCACCCTGATTCACGCCACCGGCGCCGTCCAGGGCTGTGGCCATGATCGCGTCGAAGCTCAGCGGAGGGCTCAGCCAGGGTGGGCACGGAGAAGTGGCGGGTGTAGCAGCCTCGCCACCCCCCGGCGGTACAGCTCCGCAGGGCGACCGCCGTCCCGGGTGGTTTTGGCGCCGGTGGGCACGAGGAAGTCGGGAATGCCGGTGACCTTGCGATGGAAGTTGCGGGGATCCAGCGCCTGCCCCCAGACCAGCTCGTACACCCGACGCAGGTCGGCCACGGTGAACTCCGCCGGACAGAACGCCGCACCGACAGTGGTGTACTCGAGATTGGTACGTACCCGCTCAACCGCCGTAGCCAGGATGTCCCTATGGTCGAATGCCACCAGGGCGCCGGGCGCCGAAGCGGTGGACACCGGGATCCAGTGCGCCTCGTGGGCGTCCCCGCCCGCGGTGGGCAGGGGCAGGTCGGGCATGAGGGCGACGTAGGCGAGGGAGATCACTTGCCCGCGCGGGTCCCGGCCGGCCGTCCCGTAGGCACCGAACTGCTCCAAATGCAGAGCGCCCGAATCCAGACCGGTCTCCTCCTTCAACTCCCGCTCGACCGCCTCGTCCAGGTCTTCGCCTTCCTCGACGAAGCCTCCCGGTAGTGCCAACTCACCGGAGAATGGGGGCTTGCCGCGCCGGACGAGCAGCACATGCAGATCGCCTTCGCGCACGGTGAACACCACCAGGTCGACCGCGACCGTCACCCGGGGCAACACCCTGTCCGTCATGCCCCGATCCTAGCTTCTCGTCTTCTTGACCCAAAGGAGTCTTGGTCGCTACCGTTCACCTCAAGACGCTAATCGTCAATCCGACGATTACCGGTGAGGGGGCGGAAGCCGCAGCACCGGCCACGCCTGCCGCGGGAGGACCCGTGAGAATCCTGTGCTCGCCCACAACCCTGATCCGACTCACCATCTTGGCGCTGCTGGCCGGGGTGCTCTTGGGCCTGCTGCTCGCCCACGGCATGTCCGGCACCGTGGCCGCACCCGTACCGAGGTCGGCCACCCACACCTCGGCACTTTGACGATGAACGCGGGCACGGCGGCAGGTGACCGTCGAGTCCCCGCTGCTCGGGCAATGCGATCTTCCGGCTCCGGCACCCTCCTCAGCGGTACCGCGTTGGGCGCAAGCCCTTCAGCAGGGACGGCCGGTGTGCCGAGACACTCTTGTGCAGCATGCGGGTGCCGGCTCCGGCCGAGCCCCGAGAGCATGGCCGCCTCTCCCGCAGCACCAGCCCGGGTAGGCGGCGGAGGGGACGGCCGGAGATGAACAACAGCCATGACCTGGGCACCGTGGTCATCTGCACCGCGCTGCCGATCGAGTACCTCGCCGTCCGCGAGCACCTGCCGCCGGGCGAACTCGACGAACACGACGTCGGCGGCATGCTCTTCGCCTCCGGGACGCTGGCAACCGACCGGGGCCGGTGGCGGGTGGTGCTGGGCCAGAGCGGCGCGGGCAACATCCAGGCAGCCGTCCAGCTGGAACGCGCGGTCCAGTTCTTTCAGCCCCGGCTCGTGCTCTTCGTCGGCGTGGCCGGCGGTCTTAAAGACGTGACGCTGGGCGATGTCGCGGTGGCCAGCCTGGTCTACGAGTACGAGACCGGCAAAGACACCGCCTCCGGGTTCCACTCCCGCCGCAAGAATCACCACTGCAACCACCGCCTGGTCGAACGTGCCCATCAGATCGCCCGCGACCGGCCCTGGCACCACCGCATCCTCAACCACACCCCCAAGCAGGTGCCACGGGCGGTGGTCAACCCACTGGCCGCGGGCAGCAAGGTGACCGCCGACCGCCGCTCGGCCACCGCGCTGTTCCTACGCGAGCACTGCGGGGACGCCATCGCCGTAGAGATGGAAGGCGCCGGGTTCCTGCACGGGGCCTACGTCAACGACTCGCTCCCCGCCCTGGTGGTGCGCGGGATCTCCGACCTGCTTGACGACAAAACTGAGGCCGCCGACAAGCACTGGCAGCCGATGGCCGCCCGCCACGCCGCCGCCTTCGCCATCGAACTCCTGCACCGCCACACCCGACCCACACCCGACCCACACCAGCCAACGGCGCATGACTCCGCGCCGACAACCAACTCGGCAGTGACCAACACCCTCCACGGCACGGCCACGGGCACCGTGTTCCAGATCGGGGTCGTGCACGGCGGCATCTATACGCCCCTTCGCCCACAACCGCCGCACTCGACCAGCCCCGTCGACGAGGCGGCAACGGACCGTGCCGACTCTCCGCCAGCTCAGGTGGGCCGCCCGGGGCCCTCGGCTGTCGTCACCGCTGTCCCCGCCGTTGGGCAGAGCGCACCCGAGCTGTTTGTCGGCCGTGACGACGCACTCCAGCGGCTTCTGGACTTCCTCCAGCCCAATCCGAACTCCTCAACGGGCACGGCGGTGGTCTCGGCGGTGGCCGGTATGGGCGGGATCGGCAAGACCACCCTGGCCCGCCGCGCTGCTATGACTGCGGTCGAGTGCGGCTGGTTCACCGGCGCAGCCCTGACCGTGGACCTGCACGGCTATGACCCCAGCGGCCGACCCGTGGGCGTCGACCAGGTCTTCGCGCCCCTGCTGCGCGGACTCGGTGCCACTGCGGAGCCGTGGCCTGTCACGGTGGCCGAGCAAGCCGCCGTCTACCACCATGTCCTGGACCGACTCGCCGCCCAGGGCCGGCGACTGCTGCTGATCCTGGACAACGCCTCCACCAGTGACCAGGTACGAGACCTTCTTCCCCAACAGGCGGCGCACCGGGCGCTGGTCACCACCCGCGACACACTCACCCTTCCCAGCGCTACCCGCTTAGAGCTCGGTGTACTGACTGCAAAAGCTGCCGCTGACCTGGTCGAGGAACAGCTTCGTCGGGCGTGGCATGAGGACCCGCGCCTCGGCCAGGATCGCCCGGCACTGCTGAGGATGGTGGAGTTGTGCGGGTGGCTGCCGCTGGCCCTGACCATTGCCGCCGCCCGGCTGGTAGACGAACCTGAGATCGACTACGCCGAGCTAGTGAGCGAGTTGGAGGACTCGCCGCGACGTATGGCCGCACTTCAGCACGGTGAGTCCAGCCTGGGCCCGGTGTACGAGCTGTCCTGGAACCACCTGCGTCGCCGCAACCCCCAAGCCGCGACGCTGCTGACGTTGCTGGCCAGCGCCCCGGGCCTGAGCCTGTCTACTCAAGCGGCCGCGGCACTGGCAGGAACCACCTCGGCTGAGGTCGGCACGAGGCTGCGCACACTCTGGCAGGCTCATCTCCTGCTGCGCCAGGGCAAGGATCGGTGGGCACTCCACGACGTGATTCGCTTTCACGCCCGAGAGCACTGCTTCGCCGACGACGTTGACGCCGCTGTTGACAGGCTACTGACGTTCTACCTGCACCACGCCGATGCGGCCGACGACTGGCTGGACCAGCGGGCAGGGCAGCAGACACCAGAACACTTCGCTGGCCGCGAGCATGCTCTGGCCTGGTTCGAGGCCGAACATGCCTCGCTGGTTGCTGCGGTTGACCATGCTGTCACGACGGGCCGCTACGAGATGACCGTCCGCCTCGCGGCGTGTCTCCTGGAATTTCAACGCCTGCGATACCGCACAGCAGATCGCCTGAGGGTGACTCAGCAAGCTCTCACCGCAGCACGAGAACTCGGCGACCGCCACAGCGAAGGCAAGACCTGGAACAACCTCGGACTCGCCCTCCAAGAGGTCGGCCGCTTCGACGACGCCATCAGCGCCCACCAACACGCCCGCACCACCTTCCAAGAACTCGGCGACCGCCACAGCGAAGGCAAGGCCTGGAACAACCTCGGACTCGCCCTCCAAGGGGTCGGCCGCTTCGACGACGCCATCAGCGCCCACCAACACGACTTGACCATCTGCCAAGAACTCGGCGACCGCCACAGCGAAAGCAAGGCCTGGAACAACCTCGGACTCGCCCTCCAAGAGGTCGGCCGCTTCGACGACGCCATCAGCGCCCACCAACACGCCCGCACCACCTTCCAAGAACTCGGCGACCGCCACGGCGAAGGCATGGCCTGGAACAACCTCGGCAACGCACTTCAAAAGGTCGGCCGCTTCGACGACGCCATCAGCGCCCACCAACACGACTTGACCATCTGCCAAGAACTCGGCGACCGCCACAGCGAAGGCAAGACCTGGAACAACCTCGGCAACGCACTTCAAAAGGTCGGCCGCTTCGACGACGCCATCAGCGCCCACCAACACGCCCGCACCACCTTCCAAGAACTCGGCGACCGCCACAGCGAAAGCAAGACCTGGAACAACCTCGGCAACGCACTTCAAAAGGTCGGCCGCTTCGACGACGCCATCAGCGCCCACCAACACGCCCGCACCACCTTCCAAGAACTCGGCGACCGCCACAGCGAAAGCAAGACCTGGAACAACCTCGGACTCGCCCTCCAAGAGGTCGGCCGCTTCGACGACGCCAAGCACGCGGCAGAAGAAGCCGCACAAGCCTATGCCGAAACCGGAGATACTCAGCGAGCTGCTGCAGTCCGAGAACTTCTCAAGAACATGCCTCCGTGAAGTTGTCCCTTCGTCACCCGCCGCGGTTTCGCGCGTCGAGCAGCAGTCCGCCACCAGCGGCGCGAAGATGGCTGAAGGCAAACAACGGGAGACGCCCTGTATCCGCTTCCTTGAGAATCTTGCAACACGACGATCAATCGGAGAGCAGATGAGACTGGTCCTCCGCTACCGAGTCGTGAGCACGGACCGGCTGCCCACACATACCTTCATGGTTCCCAGCTCACCAACGCCCTACGTTATGCCGATCTGGTTGCTCCGTGGTCGCTCCGCTGCGAAGAACGGACCGGCAGTGTGCGGCATGCACTGGCACGCCTAGCTTCACGCGAACTGCGAAAACGACATGGCGCGAACCGATACAACACCAGGTGATACGACACCACACCATCTCTTAATCAGCGGGTTTCAGCTGTTCACGGCGTCTCCGGAAATTAATCCAGAAGTTCTTGGGGCGACCAGCTCGTCCTGCGGTCCGTCGGCTGCAACGTGCTCAAACGCCTGTCCGCTGTCCCCAAGTGCACACCCGCGCGGCATCTGCCGATGCATGGCCTACGATCGCGGGCCACCGTACGCCGCGATCACAGCGGGCGAAGTGCACGGCCACGGCGTTCCACACTGCACCAGAGGTAGCGCTCCAGGGAGTGCACCGAGGCGTGCCGACAGCGAGTGAGCAGGATCGGCCTGCTGATGCCGCCCCTGGACTCGTGCGTTAGCCCGGGGTGCCGCAACTGCTGGAATCGCGATCCCTAGTGGACTATGCGCAGATCACAGCGCTACAGTGGTCCACATGACCCCGCACATTGCGCGGGGACGCTACTCGTGGGGGTTCGAGTCCCCCCTCGGACACAAAAATGTCGCATCCCTGCGCAAGGCAGGTGTTCATGCGAACCATGATAGTGGCCTGACCTGCGGAAAGTCCACCTAGTCATCTCCCTGACTACTTGGTACCAAATCGGCGTCTGCGAGCCTGGCTTCAGTGTCCTTGACCATGCCAAGAGGATGGGCGCGCTGTCGTCTACAACTACGCGCTCGTCGGTGGGCAGCTTCTTCTCGTACTTCGGTGTAACTCCGGCCAGCCGCCCTCTGCAACCCGCTCGACATCCTGGTCGCCGGCCGAGCGAGCTCGACGACTGGGCGTGTGCCCCCGGGCTGCCGCCGGGGTACATCCGGCCCACCTGGTCATCCGGCTCATCGCGGCCGGTCACACACCACACGACGCGGAAGTTCGAGCGGCTCGCCTTCCCGGCTGGTCCAAGGCTCAGCCCGCAGAACTCACCGCCTTCGCCGCCACGACGTCCGGCTGGTGGGCACATCTCCTGGTGACGCGCCCTGTCCCGCATGAGCCCAGCTCGTTGCCGCTGCCCGTTCCTGGACCACCCATCGCTCGACGATGTGGGTCGCCGGTAGCCACGTGGTCTGCGACCAGCAGCCATTCGCTCTCCACCGGCGTCGGTCCGCGAGAGCTGGCGGCGTGGAACCTGACGCGCCAGGTCCTCCAACGGCAGTTCACCTGCTTGGTCAGGTCAATGGTGTCATCATCCGTGAACCAGTTCCAGCATCTTTCGCGCCCCACTGCGGACAGTCCAGATCGTCCCACCCTGGCGACACTTTACAATCTTTCAAGGCAGGCCTCGAGTGGCGCCATCAGCATTTAGACCGAACTTTCGAATCATGTGACACTCGATGTGCCTGTCTTGATCCTGAAGCAGTTTCAACAAAAATGGGTAGGCGACGCTATGCCCGGATACAACCATCGATCGCAACTCATCCTCCCTATTGCACTTCCATAAGAAAGCAGAAAGCTCAACACCGACGGCAGAATCACCGGCGGCGAACAACTCTCGAAGCTGCTTCACGGATTCATTCAGATCAACCTCCGGACCACCGTAGAGAGCATAATCCGAATCACGACTCCGAACCTCTTTTCGCTCGATAGGAGGCTTTGAATCCCGCAGCCTGCCATGAGATTTTTTCACAGGCCTGCCCCTTGTACTTTTTTCCAGTTCGATAGCCGCACGACGAAGAGATGCCCACTCATAACCAAGACCAACCAGCTTATCCATAAGGACGAGCGCCTCGTCGTAGCGTCTATATGCTGCCAGAATCGCTATCAATCTCGGCGCCGAGTCCTCAATATTTCCACTATTTAGACCAGCTCTCAGAACATCGAGCGCCGCATCTACCTTGCCATGACGAACGAGCAATTGAGCAAGTCTAGCTTGAGCAACCAAATCATCAGACTCTACTCTGCTCCGAACCAGTTCAACGGCCGATTCAATGTCCCCAGAATCGAACAAATGCTGGAGCTTTACGTAAACACGCTCCAACGGATCTACGTATAATTCATTTTCGTCGGCCAAGACAGAGTCAATTTCACCTTCATCGACACAGGACAGATCCGCGCGGCTCTCAACGACTCCCAGCATGTCTGAAGGAATTTCCTCAAGCGCCCCAAAGATAGGTTGACTTGGAATGCCATCGCTTTCCCCGAGGACACTAGAAAAATCTTGATTTGCCAGTGTTCTCGAACTGATCTCCTCACCGCATTTTGCGAGCACTTTCGCTCCACCGGAGCTCATCAATCCTGATATCAGGCTTACGCGGCGCGATGCTGCCCAAGCGTGCCCAGCAGCGACAAGCGTGTTTAGGAAATCGATCGCTTCCTTAAACCTGCCTGCCTTTGCAAGCAGGCCAACGATCCTAGGCGCAGCTTGGTCTACTCCTCCACCTGCGTACTCTTGACGAAGAATTACTATCGCTTCCTCAATTCGGTCTTCTCTAGCAAGTTTACCCACGAGGCGAATTTTGGCATCCGAACTATCTTTACTCGAAGATCGATCGAGCAACTCCGTTGCCTTATCCACTTGACCATGGGCAACATAGATCTCAGCCAGCCTTTCAACCGCACTTGAGAATCCATCTCCAACCATTTCAAGTAGCGCATCCTCATTATTCTCTGACACGTACTTGTCGAGCAAACTTGCCACTGCTTCCCAATGTCCTAGCTCGGAAGCGCGGCGCAGGATTTCGATTCCCGCCAGTCGGAATCCTTCTAGAGTTATCTCTTTGGCGATCTCGCAAAATATGCGACCACTGGCAGGCGCCGCCCCGTGCAGCAAGGATATGGCGTGGTGAACTTGACCCTGTCCGGCTAAGTGAGCGGCGAGCAGCTCCGTATAGGCCTCAACGCCCATATTGCTGAACCGCTGAAGTAACGCGGCCGACCCTGCCAGATCACCGCGCCCCAACAATATACCAATAAGAAGCCGACAAGATCGATTTTCACCCTGAGCTCGAAGATCTTCTACATCAAATCCGCTAGAGAAGTCTTCATGAAGGGCATTTGCTCCAAGGAGGTCCTCGCTAATACAAGCCTGAAGAAATTCACTGGCCTCATCAACTCGCCCTTGTCCTACCATGTGTGCGGTAAGCAGTTCCATATAGGCCTCAACGCCCATATTGCTGAACCGCTGAAGTAACGCGGCCGACCCTGCCAGATCACCGCGCCCCAACAATATACCAATAAGAAGCCGACAAGATCGATCGTCACCCTGAACTCGAAGACCTTTTACATCCAGCCCACCAAGGTAGTACCCAGACAGGAGGGAATCCGCTCCGATTATTCCCTCGATGGCACAAGATCGAAGATAATCGCCCACCTCATTAGCCAGCCCCTGTCCGGCCATGAGAGCAGCATAAGATGAAATGGAACCGTACCTAGTCGCGTCTTCACGGCCAGGAGCAGACGTGCACTGCCGTAGCAAGCGCGCCAAATTTCGAAGATCAAGTTGAGCAGATGCCACGCCCAGGAGGATCTCCTCCGCGTATTCCACCCCATTAGCCATATTCTCTCGTAGCTCACTGACAAGTTCCCCCAGATTCCATGCGGCACCCCTATATCTTTCGATTCGACCATCTTCGAAATAGTGACTTATTCCCGAGGTAGCTACTAGCTCCTCCAGCTCCTTTAGCCGATTCTGGCCAATCAGCAACCCTAACAGGAAATAGGTGGCGCGGAGATCCCCGCCGTCAGATGATTTGCGAACCGATGCTTCGGCTTCAGACAAGTTCCTTTGTCCTATGCGAAAAAATGCCGCCATTGGCACCGCGTATCTGTTACCTGACTGCCCGAGCTTTTCCAGTCCGCTACACTGAAGTCGGCCGATCAATATTCCCGCCAGAAGCCGAATAATGTCACTAGCTTGAGAGCTGGCGATTGCGTGAATGTGAGGCATTGCTTCCTCGACACGCCCCTGCCTCGAGTACAGACCTACCAAATATCTGGACGCATCATGCCCGCCAAACTTTACGCTTATTTTGTTGAATTTCTCTGCATAGTGATAGAGACGGCGAGAATCCGCGTCTCCGGCAAGCCTTCGCACGTCAGAAGGATTCTGAATAAATTTCGCAAGCGATTCCCATACTAGTTCTGGTATGGGCTCGTAGAATCGCTTCCTCTGAGCATACTCGAGCAGATAGTCGGCTACGTCATACCCGCCACCAGTTTCGCTCGCGCTGACTGAGACCGCAACAAGAGGGCTCGAGTTATCACCTGGCGAGATCCTAAGGTCCGCCAATGCAGTCTCAAACCAATCAATTGAGACTGCAGCGCATTGTGAATCTGATAGGTAACCGTATGCTGCATTTTTCAGGAACTCGATGCCAAGCGGTCCTCTGACGTTTACTCTGCGCGCATCGATCGCCGCGTTGATGATCGCCTTCGAGTAAGGTTGGGCGTACCTCCACCTATGCACTTGCTGAGGTGCACCAGCGAGGCTTTGGGTGAAACCGAAGTAGCGGTCGTTCAGCGCCCGAGAAATTCGCGAGTCACCAGCCTCAGCTTGCGCTCGACTCCGTTCCAAGTGGCTAAATTGATCCGGAATCTCCAGTACCGCTTGAGCAAGAGATAGAACCTCTCTGGCATTCCGATTTCGGTCCACCAATTGACTATTTCTGGTGTCCGCACCCGGAATAGTTAACGACGGAAGTTCGATGATTTCTAAGTACCTGCTCGACCACAGCGTGTCAACAACTACCACTGGCGCATTCTCGCCTCGACCGATGAGGGAGAGCACGTCCACTGCTCGCAATCCATTCACATCGGCGAGAAACTTCTCTGAAGGAGTGTCATCAAGCCACACCACCGTTCTCGGCGGGATAGCTTCAGCGACTTCTCGGATAGTGTCAGCATCGTGCGCGAATAGGATGTTCCAGTCCGGCAGAACCTCTCGTACAGCTTCCGACAAGCTTCGAGACTTTCCGGTAGATGAACCTCCGACAAGAATCAGAAATCCGCCAGAGATTGACACAGCTCGCAATCTCTCGCGGAGATCCACATCATGATCTCTAACTACATAACTTGGAAGCAAAGCCCACTCATCACTGGTTCTGCTAGAACGCATATCACCTTCAGGGATGGTGGCTCGAACTCCTAGCTCGTTCGGTCGGCAGTTCTTTACTTTGAGAATGCGCCAGCGTGACCCATTCTTTAACTTTTTCATCTTCTTTACAGCGGTTGGGCGGCGCCAAGCAAGGATCGCCACAATCAGGCCAGCCGTAGCAATCAAAACTCCAGAAATGGAGCCGACCTTGTCTCCGACATCAAGAAATTCACTTCCGCTAAAGTCCTGAGGCCACCACGATGCTGCGAGCCACAGGTTTGCTGCGACCGTTAAGCTTCCACTCACCAGGAATACGGCAAGCCATGCGATTTTTTGAAGAATAGAATTCAATTGGCTCCCTTGCCCCGATGCGCAACACGGGTCACCACCTGGGTCCCTCGAACTTGACAACGTCAAAATTCGCTACCTCAGCGCCTCCCGCAGGTTCGGTCTATTGTCTAGGTATCAAGTCTGCGCTCCTCCATCGGATTCCAAGCATGCACTTGTCGTTTACATGCACGCCAGTGTTTCCTTGCAACGCCGACCATCACCAGGTTGAGTCTCAGTTGATACCAAGCCGTACTTTTGCCCCACCCCCCAGATCTTCGAGAAGATACGAAGATCGATTGCGGCACTGGCACCGGGCCCGCGCTGATCTCATCATTGGCCGTCCAGAGCCGACGATCATGGTTACGCAGGACGAGCCGATGACGGAGCGCAACTGGGCACACCCCGACGAACTCACCCACCGGTTGGCGCTGCAGTGGCTCCATGAGCGGCACCGGCGCTGGCCGACCACGACCAACCCCACGACGCCGAAGACGCCGCGCGCCGGTGGCTGGGCTGGCTGGCCACCACCCCGAAACGCTGGCTGATCGTCCTCGACGACCTCCAATCCCCCGCTGACCTCGCTGACCTATGGCCGCCGCACACCCGCACCGGCAAGATCGTGGTCACCACCCGGCACCGCGGCTCCGCCCTTGACGGCACCGGGCGCCACCGCATCGAAGTCGACCTGTTCACACCGGCGGAGTCTCTGGCGCTGATCACCGAACGCCTCGCGCGGCGCCTGCGGCAAGCGGACGGCACTGCCGAGCTGGCCGAGGCACTCGGCCCTGACCACCGCGACACCCTCACCACCCGCAACAACCTCGCCTACTGGCGCGGCGACGCCGGAGATATCAACGGTTGCAAAACCGGATGATGCCGCCCTCGCTCGCTGGGACAAGCGAGTACGAGGCCGACGCGAGTTCGCGGGAAGCACGACCCTGCTAGGTCTCCGCACTCGTCGAACCGTCGAGTTCGGCGTTCCCGAGCCGACATGTCCGGCCGCCGCAGCGGCTACGTCACCGTCGATGACGGATGCCCGGTCTGGTGACTGTGCTGTCTTACCGGGTGTTTCCGGGTCACCCGGATCGATGTTGCGCGTGGCCCCAGGTAGGTCTGGAGTCTTCGAGTTGGAACACCTTGGCGACGAGAGACGGGGTGGCGAGATGTGGTCGTGGACTCGGGCTGGGATCACGGCGGCTGCTGCGGTACTGGTGGGCGCCGCGCTGCCGGTCGCTGCGTATGGCGCGAAGCGGGACGGGGTGCCGTTGCGAGAGGCGGTCGCGCACCTCGTCGTGGCCAAGGAGGTCCGGGACGGGTACGAACAGGAGAAGTTCAAGCACTGGACCGACATCGACCGGGACGGGTGCAGCACCCGCTTTCCCGGTACGTTTGACGTTGTTAGGTTGGGCGTCCAGTCGGTGAGCTGTGGAGCGACATTAGCTTCCGAGGCTCTGGCGGTCGCCGAACTTGCTGCGGCCTGCGAGATCCAGCGCGAGCATGGTGTCAACAGCCAGGAGTGACGTGCTGCCGTCGAGATGTATGGGTACCGCGTGCGTGAGCTCCGTGGCGATCTGCTTCGACGGTTCTACTCTGCCGACGGCATCGCTGTCGGCTAGTCAGGCTGGCACTCCGGATTCGGCCACTGCGACTGGTGACCCGTCACGGGTTCGGGGCCAGAACTACCCGGCATGAACAGGCCGTGCGCGTGATCAACCGGGGTGTCCTCGATGGCCCGGCCATTCAATGACAGGCTCAAGCCTCTACTCCCGCCTCGTGCTGATCTCTGGGGCGACTCCGGCGATCCATCGGAGTTCGACCTCGACCACGGAGACCCCGGCCGCCTCGGCGTGCTCCTGTGCCTGCATCCGGCACTGCCTGGCGGCCTCCCGTTCACCGCGGGTGGTGTGGATGTCGGCGAGGCTGGCGCAGGCGCGGGCCTGCTGGTAGCGATCGCCGATGGTCTCGGCCACCACCAGTCCCGCGTGGTGGTAGCGCATCGCGGTGTCCAGTTCGCCCTGCCGCTGGTGTCCCCAGCCCAGTCCGACCAGGGCTCGGGCCTCGCTGAACGGGCTACCGGAGTCACGGGCCAGGTGCAGCGCCCGCTGCCAGTACTCCAGTGCCTGCTCCACTCGCCCCAGGGCGAGTGCGCCCAGGCCGATTCCGTTGAGTGCGTGGCATTCCACCTCCTGATCACCGGCCAGCCGCGCCAGCAGCACGGCTTCCTCGTGGTGGGCCAGCCCGCTGCGGTGCTGGCGGCGCCAGTGGGCGAGGTAGCCGATGCCGGTGCGGGCGTAGGCCTGGATCGAGTGGTTTCCGATCCGCCGGCCGACTTCCAGCCCCGCCTCGAAACACGCCAGCGCTTGCGGGAGATCGCCCAGCCGCCAGTGGGCGAAGCCCAGGCCGTTGTGGGCGCGGCCGAGACTGCGGTGATCGGCTGTGTCGTGGGCGGCCCGGAGGGCACGGTGGTAGACGGGGATGGATCCGGCGAAGTTTCCTTGCCGCCACAGGGTCAGGGCGAGCAGGGTGAGCACCGGTGCGTCCACTGTGGACTCTACGAGGGTCAGCGCCTGGCGTCCCAGGGCCAGCGCCTGCTCGTAGTGCCCGCGGTCGTCCAGGTACTGCTGGATGGCGATGGCCAGCCCGGCCGCCGGTGGTGACCAGCCTCGGCTGATGGCCATCTCCGCTGCCGCGATGAGGGTGGAGCGCTCGGTGTCCATCCAGGACAGTGCCTGCGCCGTGGCCGTCTTGGCGGTGACCTCGCGCAGGTAGTGCTCGCACAGCTGCCGCAGCACGGCCGCGAGGTCGGCGGGCGGATGGTCGGTGCTGGCGCGTTCGGCGGCGTAGAGGCGGACGAGGTCGTGCATTCGGTAGCGGCTGGGTCGGTGTTCCTGGGCCAGGTGCACCCGGGTGAGCTGGACCAGAACTTGGCGGGTGGCCCGTGGGGGCAGATCGGCCAGCACCGCCGCGGCGGGCAGGCCGATGTCCGGGCCCGGGGCGAGGGCGAGCAGCCCGGCCAGGCGGGCGGCCTCAGCGCTGAGGGTCTGGTAGGTGGCGGCGACGACGGCACGGAGGCTGGTGGTGATCTCGCCGGTGTCGAGGACGTCGAGCCGGTCGGCGTCCTCGCGCAGTTCCTCGGCCAGCGCAGCGAGGGAGAACTGGGGGTGGGTCGCGGCGCGGGCGGCCACGATCGCCAGGGCCAGCGGCAACCGTGCGCACCGGGCGATCACCGCGTCGAGGGCCTCGGGTTCGACGCGGGCGCGGTCGGCTCCGGCGTGCAGTGCCAGGAACTCCCGCGCCTCGGTCTGGGTGAAGACCTCCAGCACGAGGGGCTGGGCGCCGGAGGTGGCCAGCAGACCGTCCAGCCGGTGCCGGCTGGTGATCAGGACGGTGCAGTGCGCGGTGCCGGGCAGCAGCGGCGCGACCTGGTCGCTGTCGCGGGCGTTGTCGAGCACCAGCAACATGCGGCGCTGAGTGAGCAGGCTGCGCAGCAACGCCGCCTGGTCCTGCTCCCGCGGCGGCAGCGCCGAGGGGGGCACGCCGAGCGCGGCCAGAAAGCCAGCGGCCGCGGCCGAGGCCGGCAACGGCGGGACAAGCGGGCTGTAGCCGCGCAGATCCACATACAGCTGCCCGTCCGGGAACTCCTGCAGGTGGACTTGGGCCCACTGCAGGACCAGCGAGGTCTTGCCGATCCCACCCGGCCCGCACACCACCGCCACGACCCCGCCGCGACGCGCCAGGGCGGTCAGCTCGGCCAGTTCCCGCTCGCGGCCGGTGAAGCCCCGCACCGGCAATGGCAGCTGACTGGGCCGCACCGCCGGGCGGGCAGGGGCGGTGAGGGTGGCATCGGCGCTGAGGATGCGCTCGTGCAGAATGCGCAGCGCCGGACCCGGTTCCACCCCGAGCTGGGTGATGAGTTCGGAGCGGGTCTGCTGGTAGAGCTCCAGCGCCTCGGCCTGGCGGCCGCTGCGGTAGAGGGCGAGCATGAGCAGCTCACGCAGGCGTTCCCGCAGCGGATGCTCGGCGACCAGGCCGGTCAGCTCGGCCACCGTCTCGGCGTCGCGGCCGTGGTTGATCGCCGCTTCGGCGCGCAGTTCCAGGGCCAGCAGGCGGTTCTGGCGCCACCGCTCGCGCTGGGCGTGAAAGTACGGGCTGTCCAAGCCGGTGAACGGCTGCCCACGCCAGAGGCCCAGCGCGGCCACGGCGGCGTGCTCGGCGGCGATGTGGTCACCGGCGCGGTGATGTCGCCGCGCGTCGGCGAGATGGGCCTCGAAACAGAGGGCGTCGACCTGCTCGGGAGCGCCGGGCAGCAGGTAGCCGGCCGTGGTGCGCACCGGCATCGCGGCCGGGTCACGCCGCCCGACGGCCGGTGCCAACACTCGGCGCAAGCGGCTGATGGTGCTGTGCAGGGCGTTGCTGGCGTTTCGCGGGGGCCACTCGCCCCACACGGCCTCCACCAGGCTCTCGGCGGATACGGGCCGGTCGATCTCCAATGCCAGCACCGCCAACACGGCCTGTTGCCTGCCCGCGCGGAGATCTAGCTCCACTCCTGACCGGGTGGCCGTGAGTGGGCCGAGTAGCCCGTATCGAAGATCACCGCTGGCCACACCCGCACCCCCTGCGTATCCCCGATCACCCACGGTAGTAGCCCGAGGCACAGGCCTGCCACTGGTTGACTCCGGGTGCGGGGGTTAGCGCCGTGCAAGAGCGGTGCAAGTCGAGATGGCGAGGCTGGCCAAGCCCAACGGACACACCAGAGGGGACACGCAGATGATCTCGAAACTCACTCCGGCAAGGCGTGCCGGCTCCTCCTGGGTGAGTCCAGCCTTGAGCAGACATGTCCGGATCTGGTCACCCACGTCGTTCGTCGTCATGCCCCCAGCGCTTCCCCTTCAGGTTGATTGTGCCGGTTAGTTGCCGGTCGTCGGACGGAAGCCGTCGCAGACGCTGCGGATTCCGAATCAAGGATGGCTCCACATCCGGCTGACATCGTGGAGCTCACGTGAATAAGGGGTACTGAACACCCTGATCGCCGCGGAACAGTTGCCAACTTCGGTGGTGAGGTTGGCCGAGCAATCACACAAGCCCGCGGTCCCCGGAAGACCGCAGGGGTAGGTGGCCGGAAGGCGTCGCCGGCCAGCCACTTACTTAATTTCTCAAGGATAATGTATTTCTCAGCAGGTCGGCTCCTGCTTGATCTAAGTCGCTATTGATTTTGCAAGCGCAGGCAAGCAGTCCGACGGTCCTGCACAGTGACAGTTTCGAGGGGTAAACATGAGAAAGTTGTTGACCATATTGGTCGCCGCGACGGCACTGACGCTTCCCGCGATCGCACCGGCATCGGCTGCACCGGACACCATTCCGGCGGCATCGGCTGCACCCGAAGCCTCAACTGAGCCCAGCGCTGCTGTGGCGATCCTCCCCGCCACCGAGGCAGGCCCTCGTGCGTGCGGTAAGTCCGCAGAGCCAGATGGAGCAGGTGGCTGGAAGTTGTACTGGACGAGTTGCTGGAACTATGTCCGCCCGATCGCACCCGTGTGGCATAACGGCGGTGGCGGCAACGCGTATGTCAACCTCTCTTGTCAGAATGCGCCCAGAGGACAAAGAGTGGGGTGGCACGTGCCGCGTGCTGCTCTGCCGCCCGAACCCGCTAACTACACCGGAGTGATCTTCTGCCTCCCCTAGCTTAGCCCTCGCGCTCATAATGGCGGGGTGCGCTCGATACATGAGCGCACCCCGCCGATCTGTCAGCGGCCAGTCGGCGCCCCTGGACGGCTCAGCCTAGGGATGAGTCTGGCTTCAGTGCGGCGCTGACCACAGGTAGCACCTCGACAGCTCAAAGGATCGCGGCCTCGGCTGATTGGCCGAGCTGGCGCGCCCAGCGCGGGATCGTGGTGAGAAGAGGCCAGGACCGGGACGTGCTGATCGCTCCGACCGAGACGCCGCAATCTCATAGGCGGGGACTGAGCGTACGGATGTTGCTGGCTGTCCTGGACTTTAGCCGCTTGTTCTCGATCTTGAGGACCTGGATGGCTCTGACGAACGTGCGGGCTGCGGTTTTCCACCTGTCTCGTTCGTCGCGCAGGGTCTTCACTCGCCGTTCCAGCATGGCGAGCTGGTCGCGCAGCTTCCGCTCGGTTTCCGACATCGACGACTGCGCGGCCCGTTTGGCTTTGAACAGGTCGTTGAGGTCGGTGTGGACAATGGCCAGTCGGCTGCGATGCAGACCGGCCCGCTTGGCTACGGCGGTCTGGGTCCAGTGTTCCGGCGGTCCGGCCAGGACGACGTCGATGGCGGCAAGCAGGGCTTCGCGTTCGGCCTGGTGCTTGGGGTTCACGCGGTGTCCTCGCCGTAGGTTCGCCGTTGTGTGTGATGCCGCTGGATGATCCCGGCGTAGTCCTCGGCTCGGGCGGCCAGCCGCAGCCGCAGCGGCTCGGGAGTGAGAGGACTGGCGGCCTCAGCCCGCATCCGCTCGATCTTGGCGGCCAGGCCGGCCATCTGGGCGTCTGTGCGGGCGGCATTGGCACAGTCCTGGTGGCAGTTGTTCAGGTCAGGGCCTGCTCTACCAACAGCGGCCCGGCGACTGGGGTGGCATTTCGCGCGATCGGGATCGTGAACACAGAACAGGTAGGCCTCCGAGTTGTCGAAGACCTGCAGGTCGCTGTCGTTGGTGATCTGCTTGAACTCGCGGGCGGTGAGATACACGCCCTCGTAGCGGGCGGCCTTGTCGACCGCGGTGAGCAGCCGGTCCGCTGCGGGCCCGGAGACGCCTTCACCGTGGCGCAGCGCGGTCTGCAGATCGTGCAGTCCGTCGATGACCGCCGTGCCTTCTTCCGCATCGAGCATAGTGAGTAGGCCGATGTCCTTGAGCCCGGCGTAGCTCTCTCCCTCGCGCAGAGACAGGTGGCCGTACTGAATGGCCAGGGCGACTCGGCCGCCGGGAAGCCGCCGAATATGCCAGGCCAGAGTCCTGCGGAAACGCCGCAACGTCACCGCCCCTTGTGGGTCGGCTGGGATGAAGTAGGCGTCTCCAAGACTCAGGGCTTCGGTGAGCCGGTTGGCGGTGCTGATCAACGCGCCGATCCGTTCGGTCGCCCTCTTGGCGTTCATGGCGCGGTCGGAGTCGCGCGGCGAGGTGAACAGGTAGCGGTTGTGTGCCAGCCGTTCCAGCACCGCGATGGCCTGGGCGACGGGCTTGATCGCCACCCAGTTGCGTTGGGCACCTTCGTGGTGGGAGCGACCGTCGATGTGGACGCGCTTGTAGCGCCGCCCGACCAGTTCGTAGCGCAGGGCTCCGTCCTCGCGCTGGGCCGGGGCCGGGCAACATCCGGGCATCAGCGAGAGAACCTCGGAGGGGCGCATGCCGGACAAGTACGCGGTCAGCACCAAGCACGCCGCGATCAGCGAGTTTTTCAACGTGGGCAGATCCCGGTAGTCCAGATGATCGGCCCAAGGGCGGCCGTCGATGCGTCCGGTCACCGGGATCGGCAGGGGCTGCGGCTGGTCGAGATCGAGGGTGAAATGCGTCCGGTCACCGGGATCGGCAGGGGCTGCGGCTGGTCGAGATCGAGGGTGAAATGCGTCCGGTCACCGGCGAGCAGGTAGCTGAGATCGTTGGGGTGGAAGCCGCCGTGCGTGACCGCCAGGTAGACGTTGGCGGGACGAGCATGTCCATTGTGGACGACTGCGGGAAGGGTGCCGCCGGACTCGCGCAGCACTCGGACAAGAAAGGCCAGCGCGGCAGCGCGGCCCTCCGAGTGGGCTTCGGCGGGGAAGTCCTGTTTGGCCTTCTCGACATGCTCGACCGCGGCGATGATGTCCTCGGCCAGGTCGGTGACGAAGGCCAGCGACCACGCCAGCAGCGGGGCCATCACGTTCGGGTGGATCACCGGCGTGGCGGCATCACCGCCTTCCTTCTCCCCGGAGAGGTAGCCCTTGATGTCCTCGTCCTCCCAGGGCGGCATCACCAGCTGGTCCTCGTGGGGCAGGGCCGGGCCAGCTGCCCACAGCCGCGACACCGACCGCAAACACCGGTGCCGGGAGCGCCAGGTCCCACCTCGCTGGTTGAGCGCTGTGGCGTAGACCTCCAACGCGTCCCGGTCGACCTGCCGCAACGTGGTGTAGCCCCGCTCGTGCAGCCAGGCGGCAAAGTGCAGCCAGTCGGCCATCACGATCGTGCGGATCGAGTTGGGCGCGGGCCACTCGACCATCGACGTGCCCGCTCGGGTGAGCATCACCTCCGGGGTCGGTGCGTTGATCAGCAGGTAGGCGGCCCGGCGGAACGCCTCCCGCAACGGCGCGGGAAACCGGGGCCAGAGCAGCGTCCGCCGCGGAATGCTCGGCGGTAGCCCCATCACGTCCAGCGACCAGCTGTCGGCCTCGAAAGTGTCCCGGCGTGCGTGCGGGACCTGGGCCCGGTCATCGACGATGGCCGCTCGGCCGCGCATCAGCGACCAGGGCACGGGCAGGAGCGAGGAGGACGTCGAGGGAGTGGGCAGCGGGGACGTCACGGGGCGAACTCTCCTCGCAGCAGTCGATCGATCAGGGATTTCTCCAGTGGGGTCACGTGGGCGCGGGCTTGCCCGCGTTCGGCCAGGGTGGTGTGGGTGTCCAGCAGCGCGGTCAGCTGGATGTAGGGCTCGCTCCAGCGGTCCCGCCAGTCGTCGGGGTGCAGGGCGCTGGCCAGCTCGTCCAGGCACTCGGCCAAAAACACCAGCCGGGGCAGGTGCCGGGGAGTCGCGACCGCGTTCTCACAACCAAGACAGGCCAGAAAATTCTCCCGGCACACCTCACCAGTGACCGGGTGGTGATGGATGTCTTCACACGCCCCGACCGGTGTGTCCGCCGCTCCCGACCGGATCCGCTGGTCGACCTCGGCCTCATCCAGCAGCCGCATCCGGAACCGGCCCAGCGCGGCGTCCAGGGCGTTCTGCTGTCCCTGGGCGATCAGCCCCTCCGACTCTTGCCGCACCACCGCGTCCCGTAGCAGGTAGACGTCCTCGTGCACGTGGCGCGAGTTCTGGCCGCTGCTGCGCTTGATGCGGCTCTGGTGTACCTGCCGCAGCCCGATCAGGGTGATGTTCGGCAGGTCCTCGGTCACCCACGGGCTCACCCGCCGCGACCGCTTCTCTGTTGGCGGGCCGACGCGAAAGGCCGCCCGTCCCCGTACGGTGGCGTAGCGCCGGTTGAGCCAGATCAGCAACCGGTTGGTGGGTTCCCCGTGCCGGGCCAGGCGCAGCCGGGCGGGTTCGGTGGCGTTGATGATGCGGGTCATGGTGCGGCCAGGTCCGTCCTGGCCGTCGTCGACCAGGTTGTTAGTCATGTGCCGTTCCCGGCCGCGGCGGGGCTTGAACAGGTCTTGGGTGTAGATGGTGACCTCCTCGCCAGCGCTGGCCGCTGTGCTCGGCACCGTCGCCCGGGTGATGACCGTGCTGTTCCACCCGTTCTCGCACACCAGCAGCACCGCACAGGCCCAGGCTTCGTCCCAGCGCAGAAACAAGCTGTAGCGGGCGAGGGTGACCAGTGGCCGACCGGGTTTCCAGGCATCGATTGCCTTATAGTCGGCCGAGGTCAACTCACCACCATCGAGCACCAACTCCAGTGCGCGAGCCTTGGCCAGCGTCGCCGTGTCCAGGTCCTCACCAGCCCAGAACCGGCGCAGCACGGCCATGTTGCCCAAGATCCGGGTTTCCGCCGCGTGGACGCAGCGCAGCGCCGCCCGCCGGATCGCCGCGAACTGCGCGGTGGTGTAGGACTCCACCACCTCCTTCGGCGCCGGCTTGCCCACCCGGCGCCGGAGCGCGGCGCGGGTCTCCGCCGTCAGCGACGGACATTTCAGCAACACCGTCCTGTCTTGCTGACCTTGCCCCCACCACCGCCGGTCTTGGTTGGCGCGCAATGCAGTACCCACGCATCCCAATGGCTGCGCCTCAGCTCAGCGACCGTGCCCGGTCGGATGTCCTGGCGGTCCAGCCAGTGCAGGAAGTTCCCGACCAGTGCGGTGTGGCTGCGGATCGTCCAGATCGACCGCCACGACCCACCCTCGTTGCAGAGCCGGGCCAGCACTCCGGCGATCTCCTGTCGCAGCCGAATATCCCCGGGAAATCGGCCCAGGTCGAACCGATGATGCTCGGAGCCGTCGCTGGTGGCCGCCGACACCACCAGCCCGGTTTCGTCCAGCTCGGGTGGCAACGTGAAATCCTGCGGCGGTAGCGCGGACCGCCGGCATGTTCGCGTTCCGCTCACCGTGTGCCGGCCGCCAGATCCCGCACCCGCGGCTCGACCGCGGCGAGCCGCCCCAACACCGTGTCCAGGTCCCCATCCTGGCCCAGGAGATCTGTCATGCGGACCCCATTGACCGGCTCCAGATAGATCGAGCGCGTGGTCTCGGTGCTGCGGTGACCAAGCAGATCCCGCACGATGTCCCACGCCTGCCGGTAGCGATCCTCGTCGTAACCCTGATCAGGCACGTGTCCGCGCTGGAGGTCGATCGCCCGATGCAAGGTGATCAGCATGTAGAGCGCGTAGGAATGCCGCAGGGAATGGGCGGTCAAGTGCACCGGTGTTTTCCCGACCTCGCCCAACATCCTCGCTACCCGCTCGTTGGCCGCGTCGAACACCCCGTCCCACGACTCCGGCGCCAACGGCGCCCCAGCCTCGCTCAGCCACAACCACAGCGGTTCCGGACCCTCCGCCGTACGCCTCATCAGCCGCTGCCTCATCGCCGGAGCCAGATCATCGAGCGAGTGATTGCGGCCGTCGATCCGCAACGCCATGCCGCGCCCAGTCGCCCGGACCTGGCTCACCCAGATCAGTCCCGGGCCCTCGTAGCGGCCGGCCCGGCGGGCACGCGAGACCGCAGCCCGCCGGGACAGGCGCACGTACTCCTGTATCCGGGAGACCGCGTCCTCGAGGATGTAGAATGTACGGCCCCGCCGTTTCGCCACCTCCCGCCCCAGCCACGCCGACTGCAACGGCCCCTCATCCCCAGGGGTGGGGATCTCCACCGTCAGCAGGCTCGATGCCTCCTTGTTTCGCAGCCCGCTGCCGAACAACAGGTCCGCATAGGCACGGTTCCGGCTGGCCAGTCGGCCTCGCCACTTCTCATCCCGGGTGCCGTCGACCTGATAGCCCAGCAGCCCGACATCGCGCCACAACCGGTAAGTCCGCGGAGTGGCCCAGACCACGCGTGTGGTCACCGCGTCCGGATCGGACAGGGTGCTCGACTCCACGGTCTTGCCCCGGCCCACATACACCGTCTCGTACTCGATCGGGTTGCACTCCACATGCCGCCTGCTCGGTGCCGACGCCCAGGTGTAGAGCTTGGTGAACGCCGCGTTCTCCCGGGCCCACTTCGCGCCGCTGACCGCCCGCTCGTTGAGGTCCCGCCGACGCCGCCACACCTTGAACAACCGCAGGTCCTCGGTCGTCGCCTCGGTCCAGTCGATGCCCCGCGCCGCGAAATGCGCCACCAGCAACCGGATGTCCTTCGCGTACCCCTCCCGAGTCGCCTGGCTCAGGGAAGCGAACGACGGCGAGGTGAAGAACTCGATCAGCTGGTCATCGATCTCGCCCGCCGGTGACACCAGAATCGGTGTACGCGGAGCAATATCCAGCGCCGCTTCCCGTTCGCTGATGTCGAGGAACTCATCCAGCGCCCGATCGAAGCCAGCGGGTGGCTGAGAAGCGGCTTCCGTCCACACCAGTTCCCAACCATCGGTGTCACGCGACGTCACTGCGCCACCTAACACTGGGTCATCTAACACCGCAACTTGACGGGAAACAGCGCGAGGTCGTGCTGGCCCGCGACGGATCCGACGTCACCACCGACACCACTTGCCGCGCCGTCACTGGCACCTTGAAGTCCTTGTACGACAACCGAATTCTTTCCTCAGCATCCCAAGTGGACATCGACCATATGGTGCCGCTGGCCGTGGGGTGGCGCTCCGGCACCTGGGCATGGGACAACGCCCGGCGCAGGGCTTTCGCCAACGACCTGGCCAGCCCACAGCTGATCGCGGTCTCCGCGTCCTCCAACCGCTCCAAGGGTAATCAGGACCCGTCCCAGCCCTTGAAGTTCTTTCTGGCGGTTGTCAGCGGAAAGGTGATCCGGTGAGGCCGGGCCGACATGCCCGAATGCGTCAGCACCGCGGTCCAGAGCGTGTGGTCCAACGCCGCGCACAGGTTCGTCAGCACGTCGCCGACCAAGACACCCCACCGCTCTGGGAAGGGCACCAAGATCTTCAAGCGCCACTGCGCGCGCACCAACGCGTCACTGAACGCGCTGACATTGTCAGTCCGGTCATATGCATGCGCCCAGCTGAAGTCGAACTCGCGCACTGCACGAGCAAGAACTTGCTGGTGCTCGACACCACGAGCCCACTTGATCCAAGCCGACCGCATCATCCCGCGATCCTAAATTGGCTCCACGTCGAACTGGCATCCAAGCTGCTTGCACGACACCTGTCGTGATCACTACGCTTCTCGATCAAGGTCGCTGAGCTGCAAAGAACCGACCGCAGAACCTGGCGTCACGCTGCGATCCCCAGAGAACCGGCGTGACGACCAGTCCGGGCACTGAGGGCGTGTGACGGTGACCGGTGGTGCGAACGAGCGTGTCCCGGCCGGCCGGGGCAGCGGCGGGGTTAGGGGCCGATGCCGTTGAGAGCGTTGTCGCTCCGCCGGTCCACGATCTGCATGTAGCGGTACAGCTCCCGGGAGTTGGGCCGCCAGCCGCCCTGGGTGGCGATGGTCTTGGCGGCGTGCCCGGCGCAGCGGGCCTCGGTGGCCAGTCCAAGCGCGGCCAGCAGGCCGGGCACGGGGGCGACTCTCCCGGCTTGCGGGTCGTCCTGGCCGCGCGGGCTGAAGCCTGCTGGCACCACCCCGGAAAACGGTGCCTACAACCGCGGCGTGGTGGTTCTGCCGCACTGCGTGGGGCGGGACCGAGGTGGCAGGGGGCCAGGCTGTGCGGGGTGTGGTGTGGCCGTAGTTGGGGTGTTGCTGCTGGTGTAGGGATGTTGAGGTGGCCTTCGCTGCGATCCACCCTGAAGCCGGGCGCGTCGACGCCACCCGGTCTGACCTCGGCGCGGGCCTGGTGTGGGAGCAGGTGCACAAGGCCCGGCCGCGGGTCGCGCTGACCTGCCCGGACTGCGGGCATGGTGTGCACGCCAAGGTATCCCCGCGGCCGCGGAGCCTGCGGTTCTTCGCCCACAACCCCGGCCGGCCCACCGAGTGCGCCTGGGACAATGAGTCGCTGGAGCACCACCTGCTCAAGCTGGAGCTGGCCACCACGATCCGCGCGCTGGGCTGGCACGCCGAGCTGGAGGTCCGCGCACCGGATGGGCGGTGGCGGGCGGATGTGCTCTCCAGCGCGCACGACGGGACTGGCCGTGTCGCCTGGGAAGTCCAGCTTTCCCCGATCAGCGGCGAGGACATCGCCGCGCGCACCGGCCGCTACGCCGAGGACGGCATCGCGGTGTGCTGGGTCGGGGTGGCCGGCGGGGTGTCCTGGCCGTGGGTGGTGCCGTCGCTGAAGGTCCGAGCCCCGGATCGGGAGGGGCCGTGGCTGGTGGTCGACGGGGTGGCCGGGTTCGACTTCGGCGAGGGCTCCTGGAAGGCCGCGGAGGTGAGCCTGCCGGAGGCGCTCGGGTGGGTGTTGCGCGAGCAGGTCTTCTTCCACCAGGTCCTGCCGCGCTACCGGAGAGTCCTGTTCGGCTCCGGTTCGGCGTGGCGGTCGGCGATCTGGACTACCCGGCGCAGCGTGGAGGCCGAGGGCCGCCACGAGCTGATGCGGCAGCGCCAGGAGAAGCGCAAGCGCGAGCAGGCCGAGCGCGAGCACCAGGAGAAGCTGCTCCGCGCCCACGAGGAGGCCTTGGCCGAGGATGCGCGGCGAGCTGAGGCTGAGCGGGTGCGGCGGGCCGGGCAGGCACAGGAGGAGGCGCGGTGGGCTCGGCGCCGACGGGAGCTGGACCTGAAGGATCAGGCGCGGCGGGAGCAGGAAGTCCGGAAAGAGGCGGAGCGTCAGCGGCGGGAGAAGGCCGAGGCCAAGGCCGCCGCTGCCTGGTGGCGGGAGGTCTCACCGGCCCAGCGCGAGGAGCTGTTCGCGCTGGTGCGCACCGCTGTGATGAAGACCGGGCTTCCCCCGGCCTGGCGGATAGCGGGTACCCGAGTGCAGCTTGGGGATGAGCCTGCCCGGGAACACGCCTACGGCGTCGCGGTGATGTTGATGGCTCCGCAGTTCGGCTCCTACGAGGAGTGGTACGCGGTGATCCGTCCCAGCCCCGCGTCGGTTCACCGCCTCCCCGGGAGGAGGCTGGTCTTCGTGCGCAACGCCGGTGAGGTGCAGCGGCTCATCGCCACCGGCTCGATCAGCGCCGAGCGCATCACCCACTTCGACTTGCCCGAGGGCGAGCAGCTGTCCCTGCTGTGACCAGCCAGTTCTGGAGTGGCTCGGCCGGGTTCCGCGGTGCTGGCCGCCTGGTGCGGGATGCTGGCCGGATGAGCAAGGACCTGCGGACGTTGAGCGAGCGGAAACTGCTCCAGGGGTGGACGACGGCGGTGCCGAGGACACGGGTGCGCCTGGCGACCACGGCTGACTTGCCGGTGATCACCAGGTTGTTGCCGGAGGCCGGGGTGGACCTGGGTGAGCGGGTGGAGGCCGGCCTGGCCGAGGGCACCGTGGGCCAGGCCCACCGGGCCGCGCTGGCGCAGCGCGGGGAGAACCACGGCACCCCGGGGTTTCTGCGGGCGATGGCCGAGGCGTTCGCGGTCGGGCCGGACACGGCGTACTTGGCGGCCACGGTGGTGCTGGTGGCCGAGCACCGCGAGGACGGAGTGCTCGGCGTGGTGGTGGCCTTCCCGCCCCCGAACGTGGCCGAGCGGCTCCTCATCGCCGATGATGCGGCGGCGCAGCACAACCTGCAGGTGCTGGTGCAGGGCGTCAGCGGGCTGGCGAAGGTCAGCGCCTTGGTGGTGGACAGCTCGGCCCGGCGGCGCGGGGTCGGCGCCGCGCTGCTCTCGGCGGTGCGCAGGCTGTTCTTCTACCACGGCTACCTCTACGTGTACGGGCAGATGCCGCAGCGGCCAGGTCTGGCGGATTTCTATGCGGCGCAAGGGTTTCAGGTGTATGAGCCGGGGCAGAGCCTGGATCTGTGGACGGTGTTCGGGGTGCCGGGCGGCATTGTCCCGGAGCAGGGTGAGCAGCTGTTCGTGCGGGGTCGTCCCCGCAGCCGCGGGTAGGTGCCGGCGGGGCGGCCGGACCGCTCCCCCTGCCTGCGCGGGTGTGCGAGATGCGGCTGGAGACGGTGGCCGCGGTGCTCGCGCCGGTGGGGACGCCGAGGTGGGGCCGCGGTGTTCACGGTGGCCCGGATGGGGTGATCGCGGGCTGGGGCCGGGGTGTCGTGAGCGCTGGACGTGCTGCGCCGCTGCTCGTGCCCGAGGGGCAGGTAGCTCACCGCGCGTTCAGGTTCTCCGCGTTCTCCGCGCGGCGAGCTTGCTGTCGATCTCGGTGATCGGCTCTGTCCAGCCGCACCAGTCGCATAGCCAGCGATCCCCCTGGTCGTCGGGGGTCGCCAGGCACCGCGGGCACGTTGGAGTTGGCCCGCTCCACCACACCCGCATCGCGGAATCGACCTGTCGCTGGCGCACCCGCCCAGTCTCCCGGCTCTCGGCCCCTCCCGTCCATCCCTCTGACCAACGGCGCCTGCTACCGGGATGCCTGGTACGCGGCCAGGCTCGCCCGACGCCGCGGCCACGACTGGCGACGCCGCTCGTAGGCACGCCACGCCGACAGGGACCACGCATCCCGGCATCGGGCCCGGTCGAGTCTGTCCCACACCGTCAGCCAGGCGGCGACGCTCCGCTCGTCCCCGCCACACGCACGCACCAGCGCCTCGGTCAGCCCGCGGGTGGGCCTCCGGCTCCCACGCAGCGCCGCACCCATGGTCGAGCGCCCCAGCCAGCCGGTCTCGTCAGCGTCGGCGATCGCACGCTGGGACAGTCCACTGCCCATCCACAGCTGCCTCAGAGCCGTGCTCAGCTCATCGAGCGTGCGGATCTCGGCAGGTGGCCACCCGCTGGCCGCCCGGGCCCGACACGCCTGCTGAGCCTCCGAGGCGGCCTCCCAGAGCCGGCGTGCCATGTCGACATCCGCGCGGCAGGCGAGCACGATCGCGGCGACCTGCCCCCAGCGGGGTGCAGCGCGTCCGCTGCACGCACGCGACACCGTCGATCCGTGGCAGCTGATCCTGGCGCCCAGCCGGGCGTGGGTCAGCCCGGTGGCTGCGATCTCATCGCGCAGCCACCTCCCGAGTGCCCGGACCGCCGGGGGACTGGACTCCCACTGCACTGCCACCACGAGCCTCCGATCCTCAGGGCCGCCGCGCGGCCCGTGCGGACCCCACGATGACGATCACGACCATGTCGTGTCCAGGAGATCCACGCAGCGATGCACGCTGTGGCTACACGGGTGGAACCACAGCAAAAATCGTTGCCGATCGGCTATCAGAGCAGGTCAGCAGTGGCGAACGGCACAGGAGGCGGCTCTGGTCGGTCGATCTGTGCGAGTCGCCCACGAGCGCCTGTCTGTCCACTAAGGACACGACGGTGGCAGTTCGGAAACACCCTCTCAGCACCCAGTGGAAGTCCACTGTGGACACCGGTTCGAGGCAGGCACTCATCGGTTCCGGGCCCCCAGGCCGGGCAGGCCGCCCCGGACCACGGTGATCCGGCCAGCTGCCTGTGATCCAGCTCCCGAGGTGAGCGGGGCAAGTCGTCGGGGACGGTGTCGGTGCTGGTCTTGGCGCAGCAGTTCGGCGACCTCGGCGGAAGTCGGTGTGCGGAGACCTCGGACCGGCCTGCGCACCAGGATGACCGCGGCCTGGCGGGCCCGCTTGCACGGCCGGCAGAGCTGCACCGGCCTCGGCGTCCGGGGCAGTGCTGGCCGAGGGTCAGTTCTCCGCGACGGCGCCGACGGTCGAGCGCGAGGTAGGTGCGCAGCGTCTCGCCCAGCGTGATGTAGTCCTTGCCGCTCACCTCGCTCCTCCCCCACCGCGACCTCGCGCGCTCCGGTGCCGGAACTTCTTGACCTTGGCCCGGCTGGCCGGGGTGGGCAACCGCTGTCCCGGTGTTCCGGGGTCTATTCGCAGTCGTCGGCGCGCCAGCGGAGCCAGGCCAGCACCAACTCCTCGAGCTCGGCGGGGAGCGGGAGCCGGTTGTCCTGGTCGGTGAGGAGTTCGGCGCGGTCGGCGGTGAGGTCGACGACCAGGTGGATGGTGCCGCTGGAGCCGGGCGTGCCGGTGCTGGTGTGCGGGTCGGGGCGGGTGGGGATGCCGGCGTGGGTGAGCTCGGCGTGGAGGTTGGGCTCGCCGGGCGCGCAGTGCCAGGTCCGGTCGACCGCGCCCTGGTCGTCGAGCAGGATGACGCGGTCGGCGGTGATGACCAGGTGCTCCTGGATCCCCTCGTCCATCTGGCCATCCTGACCAAGGTGGTGCGCGGCTGCTCGTCGAACTCGCCGCAGCGGTGCTGCCTGGCGGTAGGCGGCGCAGTCCTCCCCCGGGCTCCGGCCGCTCGGCGTGGTCGCCGTCGTCGTCCCCGCTGGGTGTGGTCAGGCTGGAGATCACGGTGCTGATGATCGTGCGGCATGCTCGCAGCTGTGGATGACAACTACCGCTTGATCAAGCTGATTTCCCTGGTGGGCTGGTCGAACTACGAGGCCAACCAGTGCGGTTTGCGCTATGCCTCCGAGGTGCAGAAGGCCCGGTTGAGCGAGGCGGAGCAGACCGCCGGGCACATGATGTGTGCCTACTACGCCGGTGCGGTCCGGCACCACCAGGGTGAGGAGGACTTCAGCACCGAGAAGGACCGGCAGGACCTGCCGAGCTTCACGTTGAGGTTCCTGACCGGCCTGCCCGAGGACGCGGTGACCGTGCTCGGGGAGATGGTGGCCCACTCGTTGATGCTGCACGATCTGCGCGATCCCGCGGTGGTGGGGCGGAAGTGGATCGCCGACGTCGTGGACACGTGCTGGCGGCTGTGCCTGGACGCGCGCACCGAGCGCTTCGGCTGGGAGTAGTGAGCGGCCTCGGCCGTGCTGGCCGAGCAGCGTCGGCGCGAGTGCGGCTCGCTGCTGGCGGCGCGCCGGCCGGTGGCGAGCGGCAACGGTCGCGCAGGCGGTGTGGACGTGTCTCAGCCACCCCAGTTCGGTGCTGATCACGCCCCGGATCAGCGGTTTCGGCGAAGGCCAGGTGTCTGGAGGGCTGCGGCGGGTATCTCGGGGTGAACGCGCCGATCTGGGCGCCGGGGATGAGCGAGGTGGCCTCATGCGGGGCGATGTGGAGACCTTCCACCAGGACGGCCGGTGGCACAACAAGATCGAGGGCACCGGCGAGGTGATGGGGACCTACGACACCCGGGAGGAGGCCGTGGCCGCGGGCCGGACGGCCGCGATCGAGCGCGCCGAGCTGCTGGAGGACGGCACCGTGGAGCACTTCATCCGCAAGGTCGACGGCACGATCGGCGAGCGCAACACCTACCCCCGCGGGCGGGACCCGCGGCACATCCCGGGATGACCCTCGCTCGGCCGCGGGTGGAGGGGTGAGGGCTGGCCGTCGCCTGGGACTTAGGCGATCCGGCGGGCCGGTTCCGCGTCGCTGCGGTCGGCTGGCGGGGCCGCGGCGCGCTGGGCCAGTTGATCGACGAGCGCCCGTAGTTCGGCTCGTTGCTGGCCGGTCAGGGGTGTCTGGGCCAGTGTGGCCATGGTCTCGGCGTAGACCGGCACCGCCGGGACGAGCACGCCGGCGCCGAGGTTGGTGAGCACGGCTTGGATGCCGCGGCCGTCGTCGAAGTCGGGTTCGCGGCGCACCCAGCCCAGCGTGGCCATCCCGTCCACGATGTGGCACAAGCGGGACTTGGAGATGCCGACCGCCTCGGTCAGCCGGGTCATCGGCAGCCGCCCGCCGTGGGTATCCAGGGCCTGCAGCGCCAGGAACTGGATCAGGCCCACCCCGGCGGCTTCTCGCAGCGCGCGGTGGAGCTCGTGCTCGGCGGCCCGTGCGGCGGCCAGCCAGGCCCGACCCGGCTCGCAGCGGCTTTACACCTCGTCCAGGTCGAACGCGAACATCACGCCTCCCTTCTGCCCGAGCCCCCGTGGGAAGATGTCTGTACAGGTGGTGTCGTCGCAGGCCGGGGCCGTCGTTACGGCGGTGTCGGCGGCGGGCGGCGGCCCGGGACGCTGGTGGGGTGTGTTCGGTGGTGGAGGACCTCCTCCGGGCCAGCGCCAGCTCCTCCAGTTCGTCGGGGAGCGGGAGGCGCCCGTTGCGGTCGGTGAGGAGTTCTGCGCGGTCGGCGGTGAAGCTGACGATCAGGTGGACGGTGTCGGCGTGGCCGAGCGCCCAGACGCTGTCGGCGCGCGGGTCGAGGTGGGCGCGGACACCGGCGGCGAACAGCTCGGTGTCGAGGTTGGGCTCGCCCGATGCGCAGTGCCAGGCCCTCTCGACCGCGCCCTGGTCGTCGAGCAGGAGGACGCGGTCCACGCGATGACCAGGTGCTCCTCGATGCCGTCGTCCAGTTGGTCATCCTGACCGCGGCGGTGAGCGGCTGCTCTCGGAGGTCACCGTGTCGGTGCCGGCAGGGGCGGTAGACGCCGAGGTCCCGGCCCGGAGAGGCGCGGTGGTGCCGGTGCACGGCGGGGTGCAGGGGTAACGCTGGGGCCGGGTTCTGCGACAGGAGGGCACCGGGGGCTCACCGCCCACCCCCCGAGGCGGTGGGCCTCCTGTCTTTTCCGCTCCGACTTTTCGGGTTCCGCACCTAGTTTTCGGGTGTGGCTTCGGGTGTTCGGGTCTACCGTTCGGGCCGGCAAAGCTGGTCTGGCTGGGACGGGGAACCCCGATGCCGCAACTGGATCTGGCGACCGGTGGCGCCCCGACTGAACTCACCGAGCGGTTCGAGCTCGTGCTGGTCGATGAGATCCACAACCCTGAACCTGGCCACCCGCAACGGCGCGGAGGTCTCCGACCAGCTCAAGTACTTCGCCGAACGCCTGCCCGCGACCTTCGCCTACGCCGGGATCGACGTCGAGGCCCAGGGCCTGTTCGCCGGGGTTCGCGGCCGCCAGATCGCCGGGCGGTTCACCCTGATCAGCACCTCCTCCTTCGACTACGGCACCGCGGCGCAGCGCGCGGACTGGCGGGCGCTGGTGGCCACGCTGGAGTCGAGCCTGCGGCTGCACCGGCACACCCAGGGCACCCTGGTCGAGCTGGCCGACTACCTCTACGAACGCACCGACGGCATGATCGGCAGCCTCTCGCAGCTGGTGCGCGGGGCGGCGATCCTGGCCGTCGGCGAACAGGAACAGGTGACCCAGGAGCTGTTGGAGTTGGTCCCAGTCGACTTCGCCGCGGTGCAGGCATCGCCCAAGCGGCGGCCGCGGCCGCGCACCGCGGCCAAGAAGGCCGGTGCCTGATGGTCTCGCGTCTGCCGATCACCATCGGGCCCGCCCACAACGAGATCGCCCTGTCCTACCTGGCCCGGCTCGCTGCCCTGCACGAGCTGCCCCCGACGGGGTTGTGGTCGCAGGTCAGCCGCCAGATCGGGCGCCGAGTACCGCGGCTGGATGCGGAGTTGCTGGCCACGGTCGCCAACCAGCCCCTGGCCCGGCTGGCCAGGGCGGTGGTCGAGGTCCTCGACCCCGAGCCGGAGTGGCTGGCACTGCGGCACGAACCCCAGCGGGACTGCTGGCGCTGCGACGCCCGGCACCCGGGCGGCCCGGTGCTGCACCTGCTGGGCCACCACCGCTACGTCTGCACCCGGCACCGGGTCTGGATCGGCCCGCCCGACCATCCCGACCACCTCCAGCCCAGCCTGGATCTACTGCCCGAGGTGGTCGCCGCCCAGCGCCAGCACCTGCGGCTGCTGCGGCGCCGGGGGCTGGCGGCGACCTTCGACGCGGTGCTGACCGGGTTCCTGATCTGCGCGCACCGCTGGGACACCCTCGGCCGGCCCGCGCGCCAGAGGATCGCCACGACCGACGTGTGGCACGGGTGGGAACGGCGCGTCGAACTGCTCATCCCGCCCGGGAACATCACCGGCGCGTTCAGCGCGTCGCGGCTGTTCGCGGTGCTCTACCCCGAGGCGGTCAGCCTCGCCGAGGTCCTGAGCTCGTTGCGGTGGCGGCGTTTGGCGGCTGGGGACCCGCGGGATCAACGGCGCTTCGCCGCCGAGATCGGGCGCCGTCTCGGGCAGCCGGACTACCAGCCCCGCCGGACCGAGGACCCGATCGCGCACTGGATGCAGGCCGATTGCTGGCACCCGCCCAGCGCCCCGATCAGCAACTACCGCAAGGCGAAGACCTTCGGCGGCAGCACCTTCCGCACGCCGGACAAGCGCACCGAGGAGATCCGGGCGACCAACGCGGCCAGCTTCGCCAAGAACCGCCGCGGCGGGACGGTGGTGCTGCACCACCGCACGCTCAGCCCGGTGGTGTACCGGGCCTGGACGCCGCCCATGGAGGTCTTCGCCGACGCGCTGGCCCACACCACGGAGGTCACCTACTGCCAGACCGAGCCGGGGCACTTCAGCGACTTCGGCTCGCTGAGCCGCTTGGAGTTCGTCCGGCCCGAGCCTGTCGACTCGGAGTTCCTGACCAGCGCGGTCGAGCCGCTCGACTGGTAAGTGGCTGTTTGCATCTGCGACCATCGCGAACCACCGATGGCTGGGGCGGCTCCCACGAAGGCCACACCCAGCGCTGCGCCATCAGGGGTGAGTTTGAGGCTCGAAGGGCGCGGCACCCCCGGCCGTGATGATGCTCGTCTAGAACTGCGCGATGCCCGATGACACCACCGACAGCAGGCCTCGTTTCACACCCAACTGGCCCACCTGCACCGAGAACGAGGGACAGTGCACCGGCCGGAGGATTGAGGACTTCGACCAGTGCCTTGCGCACCTGACTGCCGACGACCTCGACACCGCACTCACCCGGTTCACCCCCCGGGCCGATGTGGACCTTCGCGGCACGACCCTGACCCCGGAGCTCCTCCACCGGCTGTTAGCAGGCATGTCCGAGGGGGAAGACCCCGCACCCCGCACTCCCCGCTTTGGCCGCGCAGACTTCCAACACTGCTTCTTCTCCGGTGCCGTCCCACAGCACACCGACCATGCCACCTTCAACGACCACACCACCACTACCTTCGATTTCGGCGGCGTGAAGTTCAGCGGGGATACCCGGTTCGACGGCGTGAAGTTCGGCGGGGACGCCGGGTTCGACGGCGCGGAGTTCAGCGGGGGCGCCGGGTTCGGCGGCGTGAAGTTCGGCGGAGGCGCCGGGTTCGACGGCGCGGAGTTCAGCGGGGGCGCCTGGTTCGGCGGCGTGAAGTTCGGCAGGAATGCCAGGTTCGATCGCGTGAAGTTCGACAGGGACGCCAGGTTCGACGACGCGGAGTTCAGCGGGGGCGCCGATTTCGAGGGCGTGAAGTTCGGCGGGGACGCCAGGTTCGATGGCGTGAAGTTCGGCGGGAATGCCTGGTTCGGCGGCGCGGAGTTCGGCGGGGGCGCCGGGTTCGGCGGCGTGAAGTTTAACGGGGACGCCGGGTTCGACGGCGCGGAGTTCAGCGGGGGCGCCGATTTCGACGGCGTGACGTTCAGCGGGGGCGCCGGGTTCGACGGCGTGACGTTCAGCGGGGGCGCCGATTTCGAGGGCGTGAAGTTCGGCGGGAATGCCTGGTTCGGCGGCGTGAAGTTCGGCAGGAATGCCAGGTTCGATCGCGTGAAGTTTGACAGGGACGCCAGGTTCGACGGCGCGGAGTTCAGCGGAGACAACATATTTGGGCCCCTGGTGGCGAACCTGCTTTCGGTGGACGGCGTGTCGTTCGCGAAGCGAGTCGTTGTTGAGGTGGAGGCGAACAGGCTTTCGGCCAGGGATACGCGGTTTGAAAGTGGTGTGGAGATTCGTGTGCGGTACGCGAGGATCAAGTTGCAGCGCACGTTCTTCGGCGCGCCCTCCTCACTGAGCGGCGCGCCAGCACCATTCGAAATCTTGGGCATGCCCGTGGCAGCGGAGCAGGAACAAGCCAGCACGTGGGTGGCTGAGCGGGACCTCGCCGACCCCGCGAGCTCGTCCGGGCACCGCGGTGCTGGCCTTGAGGAGTGGATTCCGCCGCTGTTGTCAGTACAGGAGACCGACGTCTCGCAGCTGACGCTGGCCGATGTGGATCTGCGGTGGTGCCATTTCGCCGGAGCACACCAGCTGGACAAACTCCGTCTGGAAGGACGTAGCCCATTCAACCGGCCACCCCGCTGGCAGACCGGCCGGGCCTGGCCACCGGTGTGGCGGTGGACCTCCCGGCGCGTACTGGCCGAGGAACACCCGTGGCGCGCCGGGCGATGCAAGTCCAGCGGCTGGGCCAACACCCTCCCCAGTTTCGGTGATGCCGTTCCTTCCAGTACCGCTGAGCGTCCGCCGGTCGGTCCGGAGCGGCTGGCTGTGGTGTACCGGTCGCTGCGCAAAGCCTTCGAGGACGCCAAGAACGAGGCCGGGGCCGGGGACTTCTACTACGGCGAGATGGAGGCCCGCCGCCACGCCCCCTCCACCAGCCTCCCGGAACGCATCCTGCTCACGATGTACTGGCTGATCTCCGGGTACGGGCAACGCGCCAGCCGCGCACTCGCGATCCTGGCCGCCACCATCGGTGTGCTCTTCGTCCTGCTGACCACCTACGGCCTGCCGCAGGGCACCGGCCTGCAGCAGGTCACTGGCACGATCACCGCCGAGGTGGCCGAGCGAGGGCAGCAGGTCACCCTGGAGGTCAAGCCCGCACCCGCAACACCACCACCGCCGGAGCAGCGCTGGACCGCGGACCGGATGGACAAGGCGATCCGCATCGCGCTCGGGTCGGTGGTCTTCCGCGACGCCGACCAGAGGCTGACCCCCGCCGGGGTGTGGACGGTCATGGCCGGCCGGGCCCTCGGCCCGCTGCTGCTGGCCCTGGCCGCGCTGGCCATCCGAGCCCGCGTCAAACGGTAGACACGCCCCCTGCGTCAGCGGTGCGCTGACCACCACAACGTCCGCTCAGGTCGGTGTTCGGGCCTAGTTGGCGGAGGTAGTGGCGGAGTTCGGGGGTACATGGCAGGTCGGTGCCCGCGTCGCCAAGATCGGCCGCCATGATCGTTGTGAATTCGAGACGCCCATACGACACGATCAGCCATCGCACGCCGATGATCGTCAGGTGACCAGCCTCATCCCTCAACCAGATCCGGCCCCGACGCCCGCGCCGCGGATGCCGCCGCCATCCCGGACAAAAATCCTGCTCGCCGTCAGCGCGGTCATTACCATCGCCGCAGGAACAGGGGTCGCCCTGTGGTGGTGGGCCGGAACCGCCGGACTTAATGGCGCGACGCTGGTCACAGCCCGCTTCACCGCCCTCAGCACAGCCCTCAGCATCGCCGTCGGCGGCGGCGGCATCCTCGCCCTCTACATCGCCTGGCGCAGGCAACGCTCCACCGAAATCGCCCTCGAACACACCGCCACAGCACTCGCCCAGAAAGAACGTGACCAGGCCGACATCGCCCGCGCCTACGACCTACAACGCGAGACCTTCGAGACCAACCGGCTCCACCAGGAACGGGTCGCCGCGGCCACCGAACGCGCCGACGAAGCCCGCCGGATCACCGACCTCTACAGCAAATCGGTCGAGCAACTCGGCTCCGATAAGGCCCCCGTCCGCCTCGGCGGTCTCTACGCTCTCAAACGCCTTGCGCAAGATCACCCCGAACAACGCCAAACCATCGTCGACGTTCTCTGCGCCTACCTGCGCATGCCTTACATCCTGCCCGGTGATCTACCCGAAGACGACACCAACACTGCCATCGGCGACGTCTACCGCGAACGAGCCCAAGAACTCGAGGTGCGCCTCACCGCCCAGCGCATCCTCACCCACCACTTAAACCCCGGAGGCAACCCCGATAAATCGGTAACCACCTTCTGGAGCGATATCACCCTCGACCTCACCGGCGCCACCCTCATCAACCTTGAACTCGACGACATCGCCATCCACGCCGCAACGTTCACCAGAGCACGGTTCAGTGGCGATACCCAGTTCGACAGGGCGAAGTTCACTGGGGACGCCCTGTTCGACAGGGCGAAGTTCAGTGGCGGCGCCTCGTTCGAAGGGGCGCAGTTCGGTGGCCGCGCCTTGTTCGAAGGGGCGCAGATCGGTGGCCGCGCCTTGTTCAGTTGGGCGAAGTTCAACGATGCCATGTTCGGCAATGCCGAGTTCAGAGGCGATGTCCGGTTTAACAAGGCAGAGTTCAACAGAGACGCCAGGTTCATCGAGGTGACGTTCAGCAGCGACGCCCAGTTCTACGAGGCAGAGTTCAATGCTGGGGCCTGGTTCGACAGGGCGCAGTTCAGTGCGGACGCTATGTTCACTAAGGCGCGGTTCAGTATCGACACCCCGTTCGGCGACGGCGACGCCCTGTTCAGAGAAGTGAAGTTCAGCAGCGACGCCCAGTTCGACAGGGCACAATTCAATGCTGGAGCCCAGTTCGACAGGGCGCAGTTCGGTGGTGACGCCTTATTCGACGGGGCAAAGTTCAGCCGCAACATCCGTTTCGACGAGGCAGAGTTCAGCGGCAGCGTTTCGGATGAAATTGGCCCATACCGACCACCGGGCCGCGACGTCGCGCCGCCCGAGGGCTTGCCCAGCAACCCCGATTCCGCCACCTAGACGAGTAATGCGTAAGTCGAGGCGGTAGCCGAAGACAGGCGAAGGGTGTCCAAGATCAGTTTGTGACGACCGACCTGAACACCCTTCTCACCGCACTCTACGTCAAGATCGACGACCACCTCACGGGCAGGCCCCGGATGGGCAGACCGCCCAAGCTCACCGACTCCGAGCTGGTCACCCTGGCCGTGGCCCAAGCCCTGCTCGGGTTCACCTCCGAAGCCCGGTGGCTGCGCTTCCTGCCCGCCCGGATGCCCGGCGCCTTCCGGTACCTGCCCGGCCAGTCCGGCTACAACCGCCGCCTGCGTGCCGCGTTACCACTGGTCAAGCAGGTCATACGCTGCTTGGCCGCCGACACCGACCTGTGGACCGACACCACCTGGATCATCGACTCAACCCCGGTGGAATGCGGCCGGTCCCGGCCCACGGTCAAGCGCTCAGAGCTGGCAGGCTGGGCCAAGTACGGCTTCTGCCGCTCGCACTCCCGCTGGTTCTGGGGACTGCGCCTGCACCTGGTCTGCACCCCAGCCGGACTGCCGATCACCTGGGCCCTGGCAGACCCCAAGATCGACGAACGGCAGGTGCTCATGGCGATCTGCGACCACGAACCCCGCCTGCTCACCGACCGCCCCGGGCTGCTGATCATCGCCGACAAGGGCTACGTCTCCGGCAAACTCGACCACTACCTCACCCAACGCGGAGCCCGGCTGATCCGGCCCTCCTACCGCAACCGCAAGCCCCATCCCGGCGAGCCACTGCTCAAGTCCATCCGCCAGCTCATCGAGTCGGTCAACGACACCCTCAAAGGCCAGCTGGACCTCGAACAGCACGGCGGACGCACCATCGAGGGCCTCGGAGTCCGCATCGCCCAACGCTTGCTGGCCCTCACCGCCGCCATCTGGCACAACCGCGCCACCGGCCAACCCGTCACCCGGTCTTTGATCGCCTACGACCACTGACCGACTTACGCATTACTCGTCTAGGTCCGGACAAGCCACCAGCGCAGCAGAACGTGTGCATAGCTGCGAACCGACCCGAGGCTGGTGTCCCTGGCGACGAAATCGGTCAGGTACGGCGAACCGGTTCCACCGGCTGTCCAGCGTCAGCAGCCACCAACCAGGGCACGACGCCGTCGTTCGCAACGACCCGCCCCCACCTCGGCAACCGGATCGAGATGATGTCCCGATCGATATCGACCAGCACGTTCTCACCCACCTTCAACGATCTAGGTGGAGGTCTACCGACGTCCAGCCCAGCCGACGCGACACCAGCCCGGCGTGTCTCCGCTTAGTCCGGTCAACAGATCGGGTTCCGCACCTAGTTTTCGGGAGAGAGTTCGGGTGTTCGGTTCTACCGTTCGGGCTGGCGAAGCTGGTTTGACTGGGGCGGGATAACCCCGATGCCGCAACCGGATCTGGTGCCCGGTGGCACACCTGCCGAACTCATCGAACGGTTCGAGTTCGGCTACGTCGATGACGAGGGGCCGCAACGTGCCTTTCGAGGCATGCCAGCCGGTGTGCGGGAAGTAGCCCCGCGCGCCCGGTCGAGGCCCCGGTCAACCTCGAACGGCACCACGCTGCACCTGATCGGCGACTCCGACCCTCAACAGCGGCTTGCCCCACCTGGGCAGGTGCTCCCACCCGGAAAACGTGCGCACACCACCTACGTGCTGGTGTCCCCCTACACGGGGCGGACACCATAATGATGCCATGCGGCAAAGTCGCGTCTGGCTGGGCGGATCTGCCGCGTTGGCGTGTGCGGCCATGGCCGTGGCGTTGCACCTGTCGGACTTGGAAAAGATGTCGTGGATCGCCGGTGCGGGATCATTCGTCACCGGGGTGTCCTCGCTCGTGGTGGCGCTCACCGTCGCCCATCCACCGGCGTCACGGGCGGTCCAGCCCACCCCGGTGCGCGCCGAAGACGAGTCCGAGCCGGTGATCGTGCACCTGACCACCTCCGCGTCCCGGATCGGTGCGCGAGCGGCCGGTGCCCTCACCGGAGTGGCTTGGTGGGTGGGGCTGTGCGGCAGCCTCCTCGTGCTCGCGTATCTCGCCGGCAACCCGGTCGCGCAGATCCGGGCCGAACTGGTGGCCATGGATCCCCGCATGCCCTTGCTGCTGATGGTGATCTTAGTCTTGGCCTGTGCCGCCGACGCGCACTCGGGAGGCAGGGACACGTTGATCATCGACGCCGACGGGCTGAGCCTCGCCGACCGGCGATGGATCAGTTGGAAGAACCGGAGTGTGCGGCTGAACTGGGCACAGCTAGACAGCATCTGTGTACGAGCTCATCCCGACCATGGCGGCCACCACATCGCGGTGCGCTTCAAAGACCCGTGGGCGGGGCGGACCTTCGAGTACGAACACGGCTTCAAGGAAGAACACGACTGGCGGACTGTCCTGGCGCTCTCGAGCTCGAAACTCGAGGTGCTATCAACAGTGCGCGCGGCGCTGGTGCGCTACGCCGGGGACACGTACCAGAAGTGACACTCGAACGGTCCAGCGCTCAGTCCACCAGGAGCACTTCCCTATAGACGGCGAGCACTTCGGTCCCGGCAGGCGGTGTTCCCGCACCAGGCCACCGACGCGTCGCCGAACACTCCGCCGGAGGCACGCAGGCTCCTTCGGCTGACCTGGCGGTGATGCCGGGGTGCTCAACGAGCTGGCCCAGATGTGGGCGGAGCTGCTCGCGCTGTCCGCACGGTGGGGCCGCAGGTATCTGGGACCGGTGTCGCCGACCTCCTGGAGATCCCGCCCGGACATGTGGCCCAGGCGCACATGGCCTCCCGGATCCTGCTGCCTGCCAAGGCCACCCAGTACCCCGACCAGGTGAGCCACGGCCGAATACGAAAAATCGATCCGAACAACATCGCTCCGTCGCGCCCTGACCTAACGCCGAGACGCCCGGCCGACCGGCCCGGCGGGTGCTGCAGCATCCGCACCCGCCAGATGCTGATAGGAGTCTTCTGGGGGCTTCGTGATCGAACTCGACCTTGCAGTAAGCCCGCCGCCCGGAGTTCCAGATCGAGCCAGCGTCCCGGTACCACATACGCGGGTGTACCGCAGGATTGATGTTGTGCGCACTGTTTTCTACCCGTTAGACGCCGCGCCCTGCCTCCGGCAGGAGACTCACCGCCACTCGATGTACTGACCTCATTCACCCCATCCGTGGGTTGCTGCACAGGAACCAACGGATGGTGCCGACAGTGACGAGGCAGCCGCACTGCGCCGGTATGCAACCACTGACATCTGTCGGAAGGAACCGTCGCGTGCCTAAGTCTCGTCTCCTGATGCCCCCGGCTCGCCGGGACGTCAAGGGCATGACCGAGTTGTTGGCGAACTTGCGGAACGGGAACCAGCTCACAGTTACGTTCCAACATCATCGATACGGGATTTTCGTGGTGGAGGGTCCGGCGATCCTCTCCCCCAGCGTGAAGAATTTCATGGTCGGCTCGCTGTTCATCGAGTCCAGCCTCAAACCCGAAAAATCGGTCCTGGCAATCGAATCCAGCGAGGCACCGGCTTTCGACCCCGCCGAAGGCGTCGAGGAAGACCGCGAAGTGCTCCAGAAAACCGTAGACGGCATCGGCCACGGAGACCTGGTGTTCGCGACGTTCGCGCAGCATCCACACGGCCGCTTCACCATCACCGGCCTCGCCGTGAGCACCAGCGACCACGAGATCCTGGCGGTGGGCACCTGGTTCATGGCCAACAGGACCGTGGCCGCAGGGCGCCTGGTTGAGGTATCCGTCCTCACCGCCGCTGGAGCTCACCTGTTGCCCGTACCCGGTCTGATCACGAACTGGGACCCGGAACCGCCGACTGCCTCTGCCTCGACGCGAGGAGAACCGTCGACACGCACATCACCGCGCCCGAACGTGCCTGGTCGAATCCCCCCAGTTCAACAGCGACTCCAGCCCGAAACCGCGGCGGACCTCGCAACTCGACCCTGGACGGTGTCCCGGCAAAACGCCATTCACTTGGCCGCCACAGCTCTCGGCAACAAGCAGGCGGTGGTCCTGGACACCGAACTCACCGACTTCGCGGGCAGGATCATCGAACTGGGCGTGCTGAGCATGGACGGCACGGCCCTCCTGGACACGTTGGTGAATCCCGAGGGAGCCGCGATTCGCCCCCAGGCGCAGCAACAACACGGCATCGACGCGGCCATGCTCGTCGACGCGCCCACGATGACAGAAGTGTGGCCGCAACTGGACGCGGTGTTGCAGGGCAAGACCGTGATCACGTGGAACGCCTCGTTCGATCAGGCCCGTGTACGTGCCGAGTACAACCGGATCAGCGGCAATGCTCCAGAGCCGGAGTGGCTGGCCCGTCCCTGGGAATGCGCGATGCGCTGGCACGCCGTGTGGGCTGCCGTACCCAACGCCCGCGGCACGGGCTTCCGGAGCCACAAGCTCGACGGCGGGCACCGCGCCATCGGAGACTGCCGCGCGGCACTTGATCGACTTCGGCAGATGGCGGGCTCGACCGCGGCGGGGTGACTCAGCTGGCTCCAGTTTCGTTCCGGTGCAGCGCGGCGGCGGAGCGCCGGGCGCGCTCCGCCGGTGCTGAGCGTCAGATGTGGCGGATGATCGCTAACCCGTTGCGTCGTCATGACGCACCTATCACCCGAATGGGAAAGACAAACTGCGTGGGCTACGGTCCCTCGCGCGTTGCTGTCACGGGGTGAACTAGGGGTGATCATGGATCTGCCGGGTGAGTACAAGCTTGACGTGGAGCCCATCTCTGGCGTGGATGCCGAGCTGGTGGAGATTGGCTTGCAGTACTGGTCATTGACCGGTGTCGACCAGTATGGCGAACCGACGTGGGAGACGTCGGTCAAGAACATCGACACTCGTGGCCGTGGGCAGGCGAACGTCGTTGCGGCAGCGGCAGTACGTGCGGTATTGCCGGATGTGCAGTGCAGTGGATGCGGGCAACTGCTTCGTCTTCGTAGCCGGTCCAGCTTGTCTGATGTGCTGTCCGGTCGGGCCACGCATTGTGTGGACTGCGAGCCGAAGTTGGTGCAGAGGGCTGCAGCCGTCGTAGCGCCCGAGACCGAGGAGTCTCGACGACGCCGCGAGGAGCGACAGCAACAGAAGGAGCGCGAGCAGCGACTGCGGGAGACCTATCTGCGTGGCAACGAAGTGTGGCGCCGTCACCAGCAGCACGCGCTCCAGGCGGACTTCTCAGGACAAGGACCGACTGATGAGATTCCGGCCGCTTCTGTGAGGGCGGAGCTGACAACCTTGGCACTTCTGCGCTTCGCCGCTCAAGTCGACCCGATACCGCCGATGCGACAGTGGCATCACCCGTTTCCCTTCCACGCCGCCATTGGGGTCGGACCGCTGATCAACGATGCCCGCACTGCGGGTCTCGTCCTACCTCATTCCAACACTCCACTGACTGCATTTATTTGGGACCCGCCTACCTTTGAGGAGGCATGGACAGCAGCAGGGGGTGATCTAGAAAAACTTGAACCACCGAAGCGCACCGATGAATACTATCCATTCGACACTCTCCTGCGCATCCCGTTTGGGTCGAGCCCGGACACGGGTCGAGCATTGCTGGATACCCATTTGTGCGAGCGACTTGCTCCGGAAAATATGACCGCACAGCGACAGGAGGACTTGCTGGGCATGGTGTACGAAATTCTCGTGGCCGAGGCAATACGATGGTTCATGCGGGAGTTGGAGAGGCACAACCTTCCAGAGGTTGCGGAGAATCACGCGCCGCGGTTGACAGAGGCCGTTGAGCGGCTGGTAGCCGAGTATTCCCTCGGGTTCGCATACTTCACGGGATGGAAGGCAGCCAAGACCGCTGCGGCAGCAGCGCAAGCGAATCCCCGAGTGCCTTTGCGAAACATGACCACCCACGGCGTAAGTATGTTCGAACGAGACGTCCAGCATGCTCTAGACAACCGACCGGCCACGCTTCGCGAATTCGATGAGTCTCCGTATCTCCCGCTGGCTGCCATGACGAAGACGTTGTTCTACACGGTTCTGCGCATGGATCCCATGCGGACAAGTCTCGCTGCCGTGCGTGCCGCCATGCCAATGCCGGTACCTGTCGGGCTGTCCAGCGAGCCCGGATTGTCAGAACCCGAGTGGAGGGCTGCGGGTTTTCGCCGCGGAAGCAGCAGTTGGGTTGAGTTCGCCGGCGACTCACCGTCCGCAGTGTTGCTGAGGGCAGCGGTCTATCTGGCGAAGCTGGAGGCCAAGATGCCGGTCCTGGCGCCGTCGGTGCACTGGGAGATGTTCCCGACCGAATACGAAAGCACCTATGGCCTACGTGTCGAACTCGATGGCGTGCACGCGACGCAGCTGCCGCTGGAAGACGCGATCGTTCTCAGTGAAGATAGAGCCGACGCCAAGCTGGATGGCGACGTCGAGCACGTGTCCTTGCGGTCAAGTATCCCATTCACCGACGATGATGATGTCTCCGGGACGACGAACCTGGGTGCCGCTAATGCGCAAACAGCTCCTCGAAGTGCCTTGGACTAATCGGGCTGGTGGAAACTCCGTCGATGTTTGGTTCGCCCTGACAGTGCGCTCTCGCCGGAGATCGCGATTGACCATCCTCGCGTGCTGGCCTGTAACGTTGCTCGGACCCTTGGGGCTGGCATGATCGGTCGTCATGACCGGCCGAGAGGGAGCCGGAGTAGAACCGTCGACAACCGGACTGATTTCCTGCGCGGTCGTTGCTCCGTCACAGCCAGCCAGCCTCGCGCCAGCCACACGTCTACAGAAGTTGCCCAGGACCGCCAGGCCGCGTGAAGCGGCGCTGCGGGAGTGCCAGGACCTCAACAACGACCGATCTCCGAAAGCGCCGTCACGTGCCGGCCTGAAGCAGCGCCTTCGCAAAGCGAAGACTGAAGCCAGTCGGCTACGAGAGCAGCTTGCTCACCTCGACAGCAGGACACCGACATTGCGGATTGAGTCCTGATGTCGTGATTGCCCTGGTGATCCACACGGACGAACTGAGCCAGAGTGGACTGTCCGCAAGTCGGAGCGCTATAATAGTTCACATGAACCCGCGCACTGCGCGGGGACGCTACTTGCGGGGGTTCAAGTCCCCCCTCGGACACTCCCTTACCCCACGGATCCTGTCGTCCCCGCGCACGCGGGGGAAGCTGCTGTGGGATCGGCGGGCCTCCGGCGACAGTGGCAGGGCGACTCGGTGGGTGGTGCCCCCCTGTGCGGCCGATCCGGCTGCCCCGCTGACCACGTTGTACATCAACCCGGTTGCCCATGCGCCTGAGTCTTGTCTCTTCTGCCACGGGGATGGGGCCGCGATGGCCACGGTGTCCCCGGAAGTCGGCGATGGCCCAGTGCTGTGCTGAACCACCTCACGCTAACCGGGCCGCGGCCACGAGCCTCTCCCACTCCGCGGCGGCGTATGCGGCGACGTCGTCGCGCAGAGCGGCGAACAACTCAGACAGCATGGGCCCACGGTGCGCTGCCATCGGCATGCCCAGCGCGGGCACCGCGCGGGCGGTGTGGGCGGCGGCGGCTAGCACCGTGGCGGCGGTGGGCCGGGAAACGGCGCCGCGTACCCCTGCAGTGGTGAGCTTGTCCGCGATCAGCCGCGCCAACTCCGCCGGACTGGACAGGTGGGGGCCGTGGACGATGGGCAGCGCGTCGCGGAGTTCGATCACCGCGGCCATCAGACGACTCGCCTGGTCCGAGGAGCGATTGAGCAAGTTGCGGAAGTGCACCCACTCCTGGTCGGCGGTGCGGCCGGTGGCGGACTTACGGACGCTTTCCTCGATCACCGCTCGTGCCGCGCACAGTGCCCGCACGGTGTGGCCGGGGTCGGTGTGCCGGGCGGCGAGCTCCGCGCAGACCAGCAGTCGCTGCGCGAGCAGGCCACGGGTGAGGATGGCCTGGCCGGTGTCGGGGAGTTCGGTGGGCCAGCGGGAGTTATCCAGGGTGCGGCAGCTCAGGGCGATGGCCAGTCTGCGGGCCCGGTCCGCGAGCGAGGTCTGTCCGCAGGCTTCCAGCACCCGGGCCGCCACGTCCAGCTCCACTGTGGACAGTGCGTGTCCGGCCAGTTCCAGCAAGTCCCGGTGGGCGCCGAAGCGGGTGACCAGCCGGTGCATCGTGCCGTCGTTGGCGAGTTCCCGCACGTACAGCGGTATCCCGTTCTCAGCGGCGATGCGATAGGCGGCCAGCAACACGGGCAGCACAACGGGCTTGGGTCCGGACGGGATGAGCACAATGGCGCCGACCTGGTCCGTGATGGCTGCCCAGTGCTGGGTGAGAAGCGCGTGGGCAGCTTCCGGAGTGGCGGGGGCGAGGTCGGCGACACCGGTGCCAAGGCGGGCGGCCAGTTCGTGGGTATGGGGGTAGGTCCCGGCATGCGAATGGGTGGGCGGGGTGCCGAGCACCAGGTAGCGGCGGGGCACATCGGCCGGTTCGGCGAACCCGAGATAGTCGACCACCGCACGGTCGGCACCGTTGTCGTGGACGGCCAGGAACAGCTCGTTCCGCCTGACCTCGGGCTGGTCACCCAGGACACCGAGGTACCAGGCGGTCGTGGCCAGAGTCATGCCCAGTTCGCGACGAAGGAGCTGGCTGTCCTGCGGGCAGGGCGGGAGCAGGGAATGGCTGCTCCTCGCACCGATCCTGTTGAGTAGCTTGGCTGGCTGGGAGGTCAGCCAAGCACCCGCGGTGGAGTCGACCGCGGCACGGACCGCCGGAGCGGCGTGGGGGCCGAGGCGTTCGATGACGCCGAGAAGCCGGCCGGTGGTGGGCCTGGCGTTGTGCACCTGCCCTTCGGCCCACTGCCGCAGATCGGGGTGGGCCGGGTCGCGCAGTGCGCGGTAGCGGGCCCAGATGTACTCGCGGACGGCGAAGCCGCTGGTGGCATCCCCCTTGGTCAACAGGTCGGCCACGAGCAGGCCTAGACCGTCCAGATCCGGGGCGAGGTGCGCGCGGTGCCAACGGCCGGCCTCGGAGTCGAAGGTGTAGCCCCAACGCCGGGCCAACGCGCGCATGGGGTCGGCGCGCAGGCCGAGGGTGGGGTCAAAGATCTGGTGGTCGCCACCAGCCGAGTCGACGCCGACCACGGACATCCGCCACCGCAGCCCGCGGTCGATCACCGCGTCCATCACGCCAAGGGCCAGCTGGGTGGACCCACTCCCCCACGTGAGTACGGCCTGATCACCTGATGCCGCAGGGGCCAGCGCCTGGGCGACCGCTGTGGTCACACGGGCTTCCGCGAGGTCGCCCTCGGCGATCACGACCGTGCCGAACTCCACTCCGAACGCGGCCGGAGCCACGGTCAGAGCGTGGGCCAGCGCCTCGGCGATGGGTTTGGTGACCGCCGTGGCGACCAGGACCAGCGCGGCCGGGGCGTTCATCCCGCGGGTCGCGGCGGCCAGCGGGGACAGGGATGCCGTGACCGGGCCGGGCCAGTCGAGCAAGACCAGCGCGCCGCTGGGGTCGGCCGACTCGCGCAGGGCCTGGACCCGCGTTGTCCGCAGTTCCGGTTCTGCGTCCTTGGGCACTCCGAGGTCGGCGTCACCGACGATGTGGACCAGCCACGTCCTCATGGTGTCACGGTAGCCGCGACCAACTCGGCGACGGCCCTGCTCGCGCGATCCCGCCGGTTCGGATCCGCGAGCAATTCCGCTCCCAGGCGGGCGTTCACCAGGCCCAGTCGGCCGAGGTGGGTGATCAGGGTGGGGACATCGGTCCCGTTCCGGGCGTGGTTGAGTACCGCGCTCACGACGACCTCATCCTCAACGTGGTCGGTGTGGGGATGGGCGAGATCGACGTCCACGAGAAGGTTGAGCCGCTCCCGGCGGCCGAGGCCTGTCTCGATGTAGAACTCCCACCACGACACCAGGTCCCCGTTACCGTCGCGGCGCCGCCGGCCATGCCGGAGCGCGGCCTCCCGCACCACGGGCAGGTCGGCGACGACGCCCGCGCGGTGCTGCTCCCGGCTGCCGCCGAACTCCTGGGCCCGCAACTCGGCCAACCGGCCCAGCAACTGGGCGTCACTACCGAGCGGCGCCGAGGAGGCGGCCTCATCGGCCAGGTGCCGCAACAGGGCCCGCTGCTGGTCTGTGGCCAACGCCCGCCCGATCACCGAGTCAGCCAGGTACTCGGTGCGCTGCAGTCCCCGGGCGCCGCGTCGCGCTCGCACCAGGTCACCGACGATCCGCAGTTGGCAGTGTGCGCGGGCCATCGCCCCGTAGGAGCGGACTTCGTCGGGATTCCTGCTCTCCAGGTACCGCCACACCTTCACAACGGCGTCGGTGAACTCGTCGACACACGGGCAGTTACCGCTGATGCGGTACCGCTCGGCCAACTCGTACACCGCATCACACCCGAGTGCACCGCGCACGCGGTGCAGATCGCGGCGCACCGCCCGGGTCTCGTCGAACACGACGCGCGCGATCTCAAGGAACTCGGGCACTGCTGGGCCAGCCATGGAAACCACCTGGGTCCGGCCGGTGTGTCACCCACTGCGACTCATCCGGCCCGGCCGCCAACGCGGACCGGTACCCGTCTAGCGATGGTTCTGGCTTGAACGCTCGAGACACTTACACACGGCTGTGTGAGCAGTCAAACCTTCCTCGCCGCGCCGCAGCCGATCTCCTACACCTCACCTCCGCTCGGGCGGCTGGGTCGCTTCACGCCTTTGGCGACCACGTCTACAGCATGAGCGGACGACATCGCAATGTGATGCGGTTTTGCTCAGCGGCGCGACCTACGAGGTCAAGCCAAGCATCGCTGTACTTTCAGTTTCAATCCGATGCGGTTTTGCTCAGCGGCGCGACTTGTTGATCGCGCACGACGTGCGGGCTAGCTTTCGGTTTCAATCCGATGCGGTTTTGCCCAGCGGCGCGACTATGCACGTATGTCTTTGTGGAGTCCACAGTTCAGTTTCAATCCGATGCGGTTTTGCCCAGCGGCGCGACGGTTAAAATTTAGAATCTCATACCTACCTGCAGTTTCAATCCGATGCGGTTTTGCTCAGCGGCGCGACAGCACCCCCCAACACACCCAACCTTACCTGCGACGACGCGACGCCATGCGCCAACCTCCACTCCAAGATCACTCTCACTCGCCCTTCTTGACCTTGATTTTACGCATCTGCGCAGCTCAGCGGATAGAATGATCTTCTGCCGCGACCTCCATTCAGTAACAGTGTCACGGAGGTTGCGGCGGAGCGTGGGAGCAGCCACCGGTTCTCCATCCGTCGTTACTGGGTGACGGTAGCGAAGGGAGCCACACATGGGTAGGACGATCCGGATCAACGGGATCGACGTGCCAGTGATCGAAGATCAATTGTCAGGACGGGAAATCAAGCGACGAGCAGGAATCTCGTCCGACCGGGTGCTGGTTCGCCAGGACACGGACGCCAACACCATCGTGCCCGACGACCAGCGGATTCGGGTGGCGAATCGACAGTCGTTCACCCACCACGCCCGGCATTCCAAGGCCAGTCTGCCCATGCGGAAGTGGAGGATTAGGCAGGAAGCCACACAACTGGCCGCCGCCTACCCTGGCTTGACGGTGGCCGAGAACGAATCCCACGTGCACATCCCCACGTTTCGGCTGCCCCAGCACTGGAGCCCCAGAACCACTTCGGTGTTGATCACACCGCCGGTCAACTATCCCGAAGCGGCTCCGGACGGATTCTACCTGGGTGATCATCTTTTCCGCCGAGACGGACTGCGTACCCGAACTCCAGGGCACTACTTCACCAACTACAAGAACCCCTACGCCGAGGCCGGATACCGCTGGTACTACCTGGAAGATCCGGAAGGCCGGTGGGACTCCGCGCAGGACTCCCTGGTCAGCTTCGTCGAGGCGATTCGGACCTACCTGGGGACCGCGGACTGATGCGCGCCTCGATACGGACCGGCGACGGCTCGTGGTCGCACCTGCGCGAACACCTGCTGGGCAGCGAGCAGGAACGCATGGCGTACCTGCTGGCCAGAGCCACCAGGTGGGCCGACCACTCGGGCTCACCGGTGCTGGACCTGCTGGTGACCAGGGTGGTACTGGTGCCTGACAGCGGCTTGTCCCACCAGAGCGCGGTGAGTGTGGTTCCGGAGGCGTCGGTGACACGTGAGTTGCTTATCGCCTGCTACGAGACCGGTCTGTCCCTCATTGATGTGCACTCCCACCCGTTCGCGACCGATCACGTCTCGTTCTCTGGCCATGACGTGGCGAACATGCGGGAGACCCACCGTGACTTCCTCATGCGGATGCCGGCCGACCCACCGATCGGGGTGGCATCTCTCGTGCTCGGCCGAGAATCGGTCGCCGGGGCGTTCACCGATCCACGCTCAGGCGCACTGCTACCGCTGCACTCGCTGACCGTATTGGGCGAGCATCTCCAAGCGGTGACGCTGTGCCAGAACTGACCGGGAGCACTCGCTTCGACCGGCAGATAGCGGCTTTTGGCACGACGGCCCAGCACGCGTTGGCCTCGACGACGGTGGCCGTGGTCGGCCTCGGCGGCGTAGGCAGCTTCATCACGCAAGCACTGGCACACCTCGGCGTGGGTGGACTGATTCTGCTGGACCCCGATGTGGCCGAGCCAAGCAACCTCAACCGGTTGATCGGCGCCGGTCCCGACGACGCCGCAAAGGCTGTGCCCAAGGTCGATGTGGCCGCACGCACCGCCCGGGCAATCAACCCCACCATCGAGATCCAGGCGATCATCGGCAGCGTCCTGACGCCAGAGCCGTGGCGGCAGCTGCGGTCGGCTGACCTGGTGATCGGGGCGGTTGATGGTCATGCCCCACGGTGGGCGCTCAACCGCCTGGCCGTCCAGTACGGCCGCTGGTACGCCGATACCGGCGTCGACCTGCGCCGGACAGAGGCCGGATACCTGGAGGCAGGCGGCCATGTGGCCGTGGTCCGCCCGGCCGGTCCCTGTCTACTGTGCCTGTCCGGCTACGACCCACGCGCCGCAGCCCATGAGCTCGACTCCGAGTTCGCCGCTGCGGTCCGCGCCATCGGATATCGCGCCGACGCACCAGCGGAGCCAACACCGAGCGTGGTTTTCCTCAACCAGATCATCGCAGGCCATGCCGTTGCCGAGTTACTCAACTGGCTGACCCCTTGGCGGCCGCACACCCCGTACACCCTGCTTGACCTGGTCGCCGACACCACGACCAGCCTGTCCGCCACCCGCAATGACACCTGCCCCGCCTGTGGCCCCGGCTCGCCCCGAGCCCTCGCCGATGGAGGCGGAACCCCCACCTTCACCACCACTCCGGCCCCACTACCTGATCCGACTGCCTAAAATCGAACATAAAAGCGAGGTCCCGACCTGCCGGGTCGGGACCTCGCTTTTATGCTGCACGAAGATCACCAGTCGTCGACCTGATTCAGCTTTCGACATTTCTCAAGATCGACAACAGGAAATCCTGCCTCCGTCGACGAGATCATAGTGCTGCGGAAATGTTGGATCTTCAACTGCAACAACCTATCATCGTGCCGAAATAGCCCCGGCACCGTGCGCAACATTTCGAACCCAAGTGCATTGGCCGTAAAGATGCCGTCTGTCGTTTCAATCCGACGCGATTTTACTGAGGGCTACAACACCCGAGAACCCGCATGAACCGTCACGGGAAAGTGTTTCAATCCGACGCGGCTTTGCCGAGGGCCGCGACTTTGAACAGGCAAATTGCTGTTCACCTGGAGGTTCAATCCGACCCGGTTTTGCGGAGGATTGCGACACACTTCATCGAAAGGAAGCGTCATGATTCCGTTTCAATCCGACCCGGTTTTACGGAGGGTTGCGACTCTACAGTCAACTGCGACCCTGATGGCCGCCGCTTTCGGTTTCAATCCGACCCGGTTTTGCGGAGGGTTGCGACCCAAACAGGCAATCTCCACCGCCTATGCTTTCGGTTTCAATCCGACCCGGTTTTGCGGAGGGTTGCGACAGCCCTGTACGCGGGTTCCCGCCTCCGCCTCCAGTTTCAATCCGACCCGGTTTTGCGGAGGGTTGCGACCCTACAACTCGTTCCGCTTCTCTGGGGTGTATTAGGCGTTTCAATCCGACCCGGTTTTGCGGAGGGTTGCGACCTCAGTTGATGCAGCTCGAGCTGTCTGAAGGCAAATCGTTTCAATCCGACCCGGTTTTGCGGAGGGTTGCGACGGTACCCCGATTTTGACGCCTGTGACCTGCGACGATGCGACGCCTTGCGCCAACCTGTCCCCGAAGATCACCTTCAAAAGACCATCCCGATCTTGAGTACACTCGTTACAGCTGCTCAACACAGTTGTTGATGTTGTGCGCCAACCCCTGCTCCATAACGCTGTCACAGAGGTTGTGGCAGCCCGCGTCACGACACGAGGGAACGGTCTGCTGTTGTCAAGGAACGGATGCCTCATCCTACGGCAGTCCGGCCTGGTGGAGGCGCACATAACCCATGCCGAGCGCAGTCCGGTCACCGAAACCGGCGGTGTTGGCGAAGGTGGCCAGGGCGTCGACCGCGCGTACCGCCTCCGCGGGTGCTCCAGTGGCGGAGGCGGCGCGGAAGGTTACCTCGCCGACGGAGCCCTGGCGGTGGATGTCCGGGGCCTTGACCAGGTGTGGCACCAGGCGCAGTGTGCCAGCCGTGGTTTCCAGGTTGTCGCGGATCAGGTCACCCGCGGCGAGGGGGAGGCAGACGTCGCCGGCGAAGGTGTCCCAGCGGTTGGCGAGGTTGGTGAAGATGCGGTCGGGGTCCGGCCAAGGGCGTTCGCGGCGGACGCCTTCGTTGGCGGCAGTGGCGAAACTGACCGGGGTGATCAGGGTGAACGACCAGCGGTTGCGGGTGGCCGCCGAGTGGGCCAGAGCCTCGTAGCTCGCCGCCGCGACCACCCCCACCTCCGCGACTCGGTATCCCGTGGTGCCGACCCGGATGCGCGCACGTCCGTGCAGTGCAGTCAGCACCGGAGCGGTCAGTTCGTCGGCCAGCAGGCCCACCTCGAACCTGGCCGGTTGACCCGGATCAGTGGGGGTGGCGTCCTGGTGGTCCAGCAGCGGGGTGAGAGTGAACGGCTTGTAGCGGGGGGCGTTGTGCAGGGCCGTGGCCAGGCCCTTGTCGGTGGCGCGGATCGCGGCGAGGAAGGCTGCGTTGACCGCTGGGGCGTTCTGCGGCGGCGGTACCGCCGTGGGCTGCTCGGGTTCCAGCTCAACCCTGATCCGCACCGGCACGGACGCTCCTTTCCATGGTGGGACAACGATTCTCAACTCACGACCCAGCCGGGGAACGGACGGAGTGTCCACACGGATCCGGTGGGGAGCCATCGTGCCGCCGCCACACATCCCGGGCAGGGAGCGTGCAGGCGCACCCGGTCTGCAGGGGCGGTGACCTCGGTGAGCCTGCGGGTCAGGGACCGCACCGTCTCACCGGTCCCCGCCGGCAGCAACCAGCCGCTCTGCTGGAAACGGACCGCGATCGGGTCGAGCACCGCGCGCACCCGCGCCCTACGGCGGTCGTCCAGGATGTCGTAGACCACGACCACCGGTGCCCTCACCACGCGATCCACGCCGAATCCGGCAGTTCCTCCAGATCTCGGCCCAGCACGACCACACGGCAGCGCGGACACGACGGCAGTGCCAGCAGATGCCCGCCCACCAGCAGATCCGCCGTCCGCGTCAGCAGCTGATCGATGCCCGAGGGGGTGGCGGGCAGCAGGAACACGCTGTGGGCCACGCGCGGGCCGAGCGCCTCCAGCACACGGGTCAGGGCCCGGCGGGGACGGTCGCCGGGTACGTCGAAGGTCACCAGCCACTCCAGGACCATCATCACCGCCACCGAAATGGCTCGTAGGCACTGGCCGGATCGAGCAGGTGGGCGCGCAGGCGCAGCGACTGGCGGCGCACCACCTCGCCGTAGGTGACGCCACCTGCCACCGCGGGCCAGCCGCGGGCCGGGGCGGCGAGTCTGGTCTGGAAGCGGTTGATGGCGGCGGCGACCACGGGGCGGGTGAGTCTGCCGTCCTCGATGTCGGCGGCGGTGGCCGTGCCCAGGCCGAGAAGGGCGAGCACGGTGGACTCCAGCAGCACCGGGCGCCACTCCTCCATGAGGTCGAAGGCCAGCGTCAGCCGGCCCCGTGCCGGGGTGTGCAGGAACGACAGGAACGGGTCCAGTCCCGCGCACAGCAGTGCGGAGACCACGGTCTCCCGCAGCAGCGCCGAACAGTAGTTCAGCAACTGGTTGACCACGTCGCGGCCCGCACGGTCCCGGGTGCTGAAGCCATGACCGGGCACCACCAAGCCGCGGATGACACCGAAGTAGGCCCCCGCTGCCGCGCCCTCGACACCCAGCAGAGCGGGCAGCGTTGTGACACTCCCCGCGGTCTCCTCCAGCTTGGCCAACCGGTTCACCACCGTCCACACCGCATCCGGGTCAAGGCTGCGGCGGGCACGCCGGCGCAGCAGCACACCCTGGTTGTGGATCTTGCCGGAGACGATGCGGGCGGCCACCGCCAGGCGGGTGGCCGGATCCCGGTGGAGGTCCAGTTGCCGGGTGCGGGCCTGGATGTGCGGGGCGCTCGGTGGCTCCATCCTGCCCAGGGGGCGGCCGGTGCCGGAGAGCAGGATCAGCGGGACACCGTTGCGCAGCAACAGGTGCATGACCGCGGTGGTGACGCTGACCGGGCCGGTGAGCACGACCTCGCTCACCATCGACAGTGGAGCCGATGCCCGCGGTTGTCCATCCCGGAAGGCCACGAGGCGACCGCCACGCCGGGTGAGCACACAGTCCGCTCCTGCGACGTGGAACGGCTTTCCCCTCAGCACCCCGCACCCCGCGGCACTGACGGCGGATACTCCTGGCCACCGCTGAACTCCCATCCCAGCAGACGGAATCCGGTGTCGAAGGAACTGAGGTAGGTCTTGTCCGGGTTGGGCCGCAGTCCGGGCGCGGCCAGTTCCAGCAGCAGGTGCTCGGCCCCGGCCACCGCGGTGTCGAGATCGCGGCAGAACAACGCCAGGTCGTCGGCATAGCGGACGAGCCTGCCGTGGCGCCGGTCCACTGCCTGATCGAAGTCGGCGAGGAAGAGGTTGGCGAGAGCGGGGCTGATCGGCGCTCCTTCAGCGATTCCAAGGCGCGCTCGGCGCGGGCCCGCCTCGGTCACCATCGGCGCGGCGATCCACTGGGCCACGAGATCGGTCACGCCGGCATCCAGGACACGGCGAGCGACGGCTCGGTGAGCAGGCGGCGGTCGATCGTGGCGAAGAACTCGGCGATGTCAGTGCGGAAGACCCACCGCAACCCGGCCGCACCGTGGGCGCGTGCCCGCTGGAGGGCATCCAGCCAGGATCTGCCCCGTTGGTAGGCGAAACTGGTCTCCGACGCGGCCGGCAGCAGTCGGTCCGCGCAGGCGTGCAGTACCGCGCGCTGCGCGATCCGGTCAGCCACCGTGGGGATGCCCCGCTGCCGTGTCCGGCCGCCACGGGTGGCCAGCACCGGACGCAGGGGCTGCGCCTGGTAGTTACCGGAACGCAGCAGGTCGCCGAGCAGCCACAGCCGCGGTCCCAGAGCGCGGGCGAACTCCTCAACGCTGATCCCGTCCGCCCCCGGTATTCCGCTGCCGGCGGCCACCCGTGCCCACGCCGCCCACACCGTCTCCGGCCGCGCCACGACCGCCAGCGGATCGGCGGCGGCTGCGCGAGGATGTCGTGTCATACCCTCTCCTGACGGAGGACGGAGTCACCTCTCGCTGTGCCCCTTGCCCTTGTATTCAGATTTGTTGTGCTGCTTGCCGTTTCCCTTCTTCGGCTTCTGCTCGCGCTTGTAGTACGGCAGTGCCTCGCCGACGGCGGGCAGGGAAGCGGCGCCTCCCTTCTGCCTTTCGTTGTGGATGAACCATTCGTAGTTCTTGCCGTCGGGGTCCTTATCTCCCAGCATCCTCGGGTAGTGGACCTGGTCCGTCTTGGCGAAGCCCACCGCTGCCGTCCGGATGTCGCGGAGGATGCGGGGCCCGTGGGGCGTGTTGTTCAGGGCGGTGAGGAAGGTTCCGATCACCTCGTCGAGGTTCGGCTGTGCGGGGGTGGCCTCGCCCAGGGTGGTGAAGTCCTTCCGCCAGTCCGTACCCCGGCGCAGGTCCGTGTCGTGGACCGTCAGCTTGACCGAGCCGAAACCGAGGGGTTTGCCGCCACCCATGCGGTGCAGGCCGTCCTTGCCATCCTTGCCGTACTGCTCCGGGGTGAGCAGGAGCAGCAGGGCGCCGAGTTCGACGTCGGTGAGGTTGCGGACGTGGAGGGTGCACTCGAACGTCACGCCGCGCTTGACCCAGCTGGTGATGGTGCGGTTCTGGCTGTCGGGCTTGTTCTTCGGTCGACGGAACTCCTGTCCCTTGTCGTCGGGGTTCCAGTAGTCGGGTGTTTTCTCCTGGTGGGGGTAGACCTTGCGCCCGCGCAGTAGGTTGTCCTCGGTGAAGAACTTGTCTTTTCGCGTGCCCGGTTCAAGTGGCGCGGGCAAGTCGTTGGTGTTCTTGCCGACGTAGAAGCGGCCCTGCGAGGGTTTCGGCGAGGCGAGGATATCCAGCGGAATTCCACCGCCGGGGAACGGTTTGGCTGCGTCTTCCTTTGTCGGTCCGGTGACGGGTCCGACCCGGAGTGCCGCGGCGACAGCGGCTTCACGGTCGTCCTCGGCGACCTCCTTCGACTCCTCTTCCGATCTGGAGTTCCGGACCCAGCCGAACACCCGGTCTGCTGGCGATAGGTTCTCCAGCGCCTTCGCGGGAGCCACGGTGGCGGGCAGCAGCGCTCCGGGCCGAATCTCGTAAAACCGTCTGCTGATAAGCACCGGGTACAGGGCGACGATGCGGTTGCCGTTCAACTCGGCGTAGCAGGTGATTTCCATGTTGGGCTGCAACGCATCCGGCCCCTGTCCGTTGTCGGGGTTGTCATAGAGGTGCCTGGACCAGGCGTAGACTTCGTCTTCCTTGTCTTTCTTGTCTTTCTTGAGGAGAGTCTCCCACGGTTTCAGACCCTGCGGCCGGTCCCAGATGCCGTCGCGCTTGGCCGTGGTGTGCTGTGCACGGTAGTCCGCGAGCAGTTCTTGGTAGGTCGACCATGCGTCATCCTCCAGCTCCAGGGATTTTCCCAGGTTGATCTTCAACGGGCCGTTGTCGAAGTCGGCCGTGTTCTTGGGGTCGATCTCAGTGGGAAACAGGCGTTCGTCGTGCTTACGATGGATGTTGTGGTTGGTGCGATGAACGATGCCCTGGATCAGCGCATACGGGCCGAGTACCTGGTGCCGCTCGGCTGGTTTAGCGGGTACTCCCAGATTGTCGGGACGAGGCGGATCGTTGTCAGAATGGAGCCAGGCCTGGGCGGCCCGCCAGTAGAGGTACTCGCGTTGTTTTGCGGTCTTCGGCCGCTTGACGAGTTCGGCCCACACGGAGACCTGCTGTCCGTGTTGCGGCGGCGTATCGTCCGCGAAGGTAAGTGGTGTCTTGGTCCCTGGGAGGTAGGCAGGTAGCGCCACGCACGGAAGCACCTGCGGGTGCCCCTTGGGATAGAGGTGGGCGCACGATCTCGCTTTGGATGGCTCACCCTGCCCGTCGAGTGTGATCAGTACAGGCCTGAGTTGGAGCCCGCTGTTGGCTGGCGGCCGGTAACCGAGGCGGGTGCGGTGGGAGAAGACCCCCATCCGGGAGTTGGTCAGGGCTTCGTAGGCCGAGCGGAGGACGCCCTTGACGGTGCTGGCAGGCAGGTCCACCCGGCCGTTGACGATGCGGGTGCCGAAGGTGTGGTGACCGGTGGCATCGTCCTTGGCGCCCTTGTCGGGGATGAGCATGGGCGTCACGGTGGTGAGATTGACCTTGATCGTGCCGGTCCACAGCTTCTCGTGCAGACGGTGGTGACCCGCCGGGGCACGGTCGCCGAGGTGTTGGTCCTTGGCATCGCGGTCGGCGGCGGGGATGAAGTTGTAGGGGTTGTGGAAGCCGTTCACTGGTCTGCCTCCCAGCGGTCGGTGGGTTGCCACTGGATGCCGGTGATCAGCTCGTCGGCGACCGAGGCGTTGCCGTAGTCGTCGAGCACGATGTATTCGCGGGTGGTGAGGGCGACTCGGTCACCGGACTTGGTTGTGAGGCTGATGGGCACGTGCAGGGGACCGGTGCGGTGTTCGCGGAGAGTGGTCCAGCCCGATCCCGGAGTGCCGTCGGGGGTGCCCCAGAGGAGGTGGGTCTGCTCGAAGGTGGTGTGGACCTCGGTGGACTCCGGGTGGTTCGGGTTCTCCGACAGCAGGACGGCGGTTCCGGCACCGTTGTGGTCATGGACCCAGCGGAGTTCGATCGGGCCGGAGGCGAAGAAGCGGGCCTCGAAAACAGTGGACGGGTCAATCGGCCCGGTCGGGGTGGTCAGGGTGGTGCCGGTGACGGTGACGAAGCCGTGCCAGGCGGTGGTGCTGACCATGCCCTTCGCGTCGGTCAGATCCGCCTTTTCGAGGGCGGCTGCCAGGGTGACGGTGTCCATTCCGTTCCACAGCAACGTTGTGGTCATGACGCGGCTCCGTCGGTCTGCTCGGCTTCGGGTGCCCGGGAGAGGTGGTCGGTCCACGTGGCGGGGTCCTCCCACAGCGCTCGGGCGAGGGTGAGGACACTGGCGCGGCGCTCGGCCGGCTCGCCGGTGAGGGGGTGCTCGCCCCTCGGCAGCCTGGGCAGGCCGGTTCCCCTGATGGTGATGCCGGCGGCTTGGGCGGCGCCCATGCCGCGGTGAGTGCCGTGGCCCAGGGGCACGTTTCCGGCGGCGAAGTCTGCCAGCGCGTAGAGCAGCAGGGTCACCGCCGCCGCCCGGTGGGCCTCGTCCTGGGCCAGGCGGCTGGTGTCGATGTCCAATCGCAGGTCGTCCCAGGCGAGGCCGTGGGGTTCCAGGACGGTGAACAACTGGTTGTTCGCCGCTCCCCCGGACCAGCGGTCGATGGCGACGTGCGTGGTCTCCGCCCAGCCGTGCGGAGGCTGCTCGCCGGTGGCGAGGTAGTCGCTCCACTGCGACCACGTGAACGCCGTCGATGGCACCGAATAGGTGTCCGGAATGGACAGTGCGCCTCGGCGATCCTGCGAGCCGAACAACGCGCCGAAGACCGGGCACTCCTCAGCGATGTCCGCGCGGGCCGCGACGAAGCTCGTGCCGAGGTCCCGCTCGAACAGGGTGCGCAGGGCGCGTTCTACCTCAGAACTGAGCACACCCTTGACTGACGCGCCGGGCAGCACGGGGACCGGGTCCCCGGTGTCTGGGTGGGCGTCCAGCAGCGGGACCGTCTGCGCGGTGACGCCTTCTTCGGATGCCGCGACCAGCAGCGGGCCCACCGCCTGCCAGCCCACCTCGATCCGCAGCACACCCGGCCCTGGCCCCGGGTCGGATGTGGTGGCCGGATCCGTCAGCGGACCGCAGGGGGTGGTGGCGCATAAGGCGTCGAGCACGCCGGCGCGGGTTCCGACCGGATATTCGGTCAGGGTGACGGTGTCGGTGATGGCCACGACCCGGCCCAGGCCGCGGGTGCCTGCCGCGCCGAGGCTGAACTCGCGGGAGCGCAGGTCTTCCTGGAGTTCGGTCAACATCTGGCCGAGGGTCCTCTCCCCGTTGAGGTCGGCGGGTTTCTCCACGTCCTCGGCGCGCACCCGCAGCAGCAGGCGGGTCCCGGCGCGCACCACCTCACGTTCGTACTTGACTCGGTACGCGGCGGCTCCCCGCCTGCGATCGATGCCGACGCCATCGCGCAGGACCGGGACGGCCGGGGCGCCTTCGGCGGTGCGCAGCGGGGCGTCGTCGACCTCGATGAGACTGGCCAGGAACTCCTCATCGCCTGGGCCGGAGCGGCGAGCGAGGCCGTCGAAGACCGCGTGCACACGTGCCTCAGCCTGCTCCCGGTTCTCCGCCTTCTCCGCAGCCCAAGCGCGCAGGATGCCCGCCAGGGAGGTGCCGGGGACATACGGGGCGCCGCGGCCGTCGCGGGCCACGGTCAGGTCCACGTACGGGTCATCGTGGCTGCCGCCGACGTGCAGGGGTGTGCGGGCGATGAGGGTGGCGGTCAGTTCCCAGCGGGTGTGAACTGGGCGGTAGACCACCCGGACAGGAGGCGGGGTCTGGGTGCTGGTGCTGGTGCTGCGGCCGCGGCCGTCGCGGTGCTGGCGTTGGGGCACGCTGGCCACTGCCGTCGCCGCTGGGGATCTGCGGTGCCGGCGACCGTCGGGGGCGGCAGCGGCGCGCTGGGCGTCGATGCCCGCCAGGAGGTCAAGGACCAGCAGTCCGAGGGCTTCGCGCAGCGCGAGGCTGGACGGGACGGTGATACCGACCTTCGCGGCGGCGTCATCGGCGAAGGCCCGCAGCGGGCTGTCGACGGTGTTGTTCAGCTCAGCCAAGCAGTTGAGCAGGTTCTGAACCGTCTTCGGAGCACCGGTGCGGCGCAGGTAGGAGTCCAGGGACGCGCCGGAGGTCGCTCCGAGGGTGGTGATGGCCTGGCGGACCGCGCCGCGCTGGGAGCGGCTGACTCCGCGCAGTGCGGAGTCGAGCTTGGTGCGCACCGCTGCGGGCACCGCGTCGATGGTGGCGGTCAGGGTGGCGCGCAGCGCGGCTTCTCGGACCACGGCCAGGTAGCCGCTGTCCTCCTGGTCCAACTGGCCGGAGGCAGGTGCAGTGGTGGGGTGGGGTTCGACGAGCACGGCACGGGTTGCCTCGCCGACATCGAGCAAGGGGTGGTTGAGCGCGAGCTGTCCGAAGCCTTCACCTCGCCGGTCACCGAGGCCGCCCGCGGCGAGGTCGGCCAGCCTGTCAGCCGAGATCGGCTGCCGAGCGTGCAACCGCAGGCAGGACCCGGCGGCCAGGCCGACCAGGGATGGACGCGGAAGTCTCCAGGACCCTTGCCAGGAGTCGGTGCGCACGTCGCGGACGGAACTGGAGAGGAGCTGTAGCTCCACCCCCAATCGCCGCGACAGCGCGGACACCACGTCTTCGACCCGGCCGCTGTAGCGCAGCTTCTCATCGCGCACCAGCACCTCCGACAGCGCCCAGACAGTCAGCTCACCCTGCTTGGTAGGAGGGTGAGCAATCGCAGTAGCGGGCTGTACAGCCACGGTGACGCGGCCGTACTCGCTCTTGGCGGCGCTGCCCAGCCGAGCTTCGCCCGCCAATCGCCGCACCCAGTCCGCGCCGTGCTCGGCGACCATGGAGTCGTGGACGGTCCTCCGCATCCGCAGGACCGCGCGCAGAGCTCGGCGGGCCGGGATGGCCTCCACGGTGAACACACCGCCGTCGTCGCTGGTGGGCTTGCCGGAGTCCTCAGTGATTACATTGTGGGTGATCAGCTCGGTGGCGAGCACCTCCGGATCGCGGGTGCCCCACTGCTGGGGGCCGAGGTGGACGCCCCACCCGGTGGCCTTGGCGCCACGAGCATCCTCCCGCAGGAACGCGTTGGGCAGCACGCCAGTGCTGTCGTGTTTGTCCAGGCGCAAGACCGAGGGACTGCGTCTGGCGGGGTGGCCGCTGAGCAACGGGGAAGCGTGCGTGATGACCGCCGTACCGCTGGTCAGGGCATGCCGGAGCGTCGGGTTCCCGTCCAGGGTGCGCAGCAGCCAGGCAAGCAGTGTGGTGCCGGGAATGTGGTCGTGGCCGGTGATGACGTTGCCCAGGATCGTGCTGGGCACTCGGACGGGGTCGACGGTGGTGATGGTCAGCGGGATCTCCACCCACCGACCGGTGGTCGCGGTGGTCGTCCCAGTGAAGGCGAGTGCGTTCTCTCCCGTGGCTGGCACCGGTGGGCCGGGCGGGGTGTGGCTGCTCGCCCAGGTGATGCAGTCTTGGACCCATACCTGCCACTCGGGCCCGTCGGCGGCGATCAGGTCGACCTCGACCGCGCCGGACCCGCGCCTGCGGTCGCCGCCGAGTGCGCGCAGTGAGCGGGCGCCCAGGACCAGCAGCACGGTCGCGACGGTGTGCTGACGGGCGGTCAGTCCGTCCAGGGGGAGGGTGATCAGGCCGCGCAGGACCATGCCCGCGCGGGCGAGCTCGGTGAACCGGAGGAACTTGTCCTGGGCGCGCCCGCTATCGGGATCGATTTTGACGCCCGGCTTGCGGAAGGTCGTCGCGGCCAGCAGTTCCGGGGTGGTGGTGAGCATCGCGGCGAGCGCGGGTTCTGCGTGTGCGGCGCGGATCGCGACGGCGGCGGGAACGGGTTCGGTGCTGGCGTGCTGCCTGCTGCCGAACAGGAATCGATGCCACGCCTGCCAGATCCCCGCCGGGGCGCCGTCGTCGAGGCCGCGGGCAATCTGGAGGCACTGCTCGCGGAGCACACCGGTGAGGGTGGTGCCCGGCAGATAGGGCAGGCCGTCGGCGTCGCGGCGGATGAGGGCGTTGCGGTCGCCGGGGGCACCCGCCCCGGCACCGACGTGCCAGTCGCTGCGGGTGCGGACCCGCATCACCGTGGTGGTGGGTAGCAGGAACGGCTCTGTCATGCCTCCTCCTCGGTGACCTGGTCGGGGCAGGGGTGGACGAACTGGCCGTCGAGAAAGTCCAGCAGCAGGGTCGAGCGGACCCGGTCGTGCTTTCCGGTCAGGTCGGGGATCACGGTGAACAGGTCGGTGCCGAGCTGGTGCAGCAACTCGGCCAGCTCCGCACGGCCCAGCAGGGTGCGGAACAAGCGGGAGGCCCGCTCCGGCCCGCCGACGATCAGTTCGTGGCGCAGCCGTTGGAGCTGGCTGGAGGGCAGGGCCTCGCCGGGATCGGGGTGCGGGGACACCGGGACGGTGCGCACGAGGTGCTCCAGCTTGGACCAGTCTCGCCCCTCGGCGGCATCGGGCGGCTCGGCGCCTAGTGGGAGGACGGCGTAAGGCCTACGCTGGTAGATCACGTCGTCGTGGTGCAGCGTGGCGCGCGCGGCGGCGAGTCCGCGGCTGGTGGAGTCGTAGTGCACGTGCCAGTCCAGGGCGGGCACCTGGGCCCTGGCGGCCAGGCGTTTCGCCGACGCGCAGGCCTGTTCGCACAGTTCATAGGCGGTGGAGAACGGGAAGTGCGGCTTGACGATCGCCACTCCCGCGGATGCGGTCAGCTGGGCGCGGCCCGCCTGCCGCGCGGCGTCGGACAACGTCGGGTCCTCGGCGCTGAGTGCGGTGAAGGCGCGCAGGTAGGCCGCGGCGAACTGCAGGGCATAGCGGCCGTCGACCAAGGTGGTGAGGTCGTCCCCGCCCGCGATCAGCGGCACCAGGGGCAACCGCGCTCCCCCACGTTGCGGGTCGGCCGCGGCCCGCAACGCTCGCAGCGCCGTGACGGCCTCGGCCAGTGCCTGCTCGGTGCAGGCGTTCAGCGCCTGGCTCAGCTGGGCCGTGCGGTCGGAGTTGTGGGTGAACAGGTCCCCGATGCGGTTGCCATCGGCGTGCACCACACCCAGCCAGCCCACCTCGCCCAGCAGCACGGACTCCAGGTCACCGGAAGCCACGAGAAGTTGCTCCGGCGTGGTTCCCAGCTTGTCGGCCAACAGGTGGTCCAGCTTGGTGCGGATCTTCCGACGACCCCGCCAGTTGGCGGCACGCTTGGCGATGCTGATCGCCGACAGCGGCCGCGGCGGATCCCCGGTTTTGTCATCCAGCACTTGGGCGGCGGGACCGCCACTGGTGGTGCAGGCGGCGACGACCGGCATCCGCGGAAAGCGCGCCAGCGGCGACGCCACCTCTTCCCGGTGCTGGGCGAGGAGCCTGATCAGCTCGATCCGGTCTTTCTCGGTCGGTTCGCCATCGACTGCCATCCACGCCCCGAGCAGCCGCAGCCCGCAGCCGCCGTCTTCGGACTCCATCACCCTGGCGGGGCGCAGCGCTCGGGTGGTGACGCCGGCGAGAAGTGCCCGGCACGCCGCCTGCTCTTCCTCCGCCGAACTCCCAGAGATCGCCAACTCCGCCAAGCCCGACACCTTGACGCGTTCGGTCACCGTCACGCCCAGGCCTGCCGTGACCTCGTCCACCCAGTCGGTGGTGGAGACAGCGATGAGCTGGGACGCACCGACTGCTTCCCGGAGCTTGTTGCTGGCGAAGATGTAGGACTGCTTGCTCAGCGCTTCAATGCGCACCAGGTGCACGGACGTGCCCCCCTACTGCAGCGGAACCGGACATCCCCGACTGACGGATGGAGACACCTACCCCACCGCGCACGGGCGGGCACGCATATCGACCAATAGGGTGTCAAGACGGTGCCACCCGATCGGCGCACAACCCGGTTCCGACCTATTTGCCCATGTCAGGTGAAGTCTGGTTCGGGAAGTGATTCGTAAGTGCCGCTGGCCGCGTCGAGGGTGAAAGCGGTCCACCGGCCGCGTTCGGGCGCGGCCAGCCGAGCGCCAAGTGCCACCGCGATCGCAACGGGTCCGCTGAGGAAGATCGCGTGCCGACCGGTTCGCGCACCGGCCGGCAACGGCGCCTGCCGCCAGGCCCGGCAGGTCTGCTCCACCACCCCGGTGAAGGTCAGGCTGTCCTGGGCCAACCGTGACGACGCACTCCGGAGCGGGAGGAGGTAGCCGATACGGTGCCGGCGGCACACCGCCTCCACCGAGTCGAAGAACTGGTCTCCGCGGCCCTGCAGGTCCAGCGCGAGAGCGACAACGGTCGGATCGCCGCCCTCGATCGCCTTCAACCGGTCCACGGTCAGCGGCTCGCTGGTGGAGTCCACCGCACGCAGTGAGGTCGCCGGGAAGTACGGCGGCGCGCCATCGGCTTGGCGGATGGCGTGCACCACCACGTCACGGGCATGCGTGTAGCCCAGCCTGGCACCGAACCAGAAACCGACATGCAGCGGCATGGTCGGGATCAGATTGATCCGGACGGCGTCCGGGCTCAGGCGTTCCGCCAGCGTCATGGCCGACAACGTCTCATCAGCGAGGGCGTCGACCAGTTGACAGTCCCACACCCCTGTACCGGGCAACTCGAAACCGGTTTTGAGGGTCACCGCGCAGGTGCTGCGGCTGAACATCTCCGCCTGCTGGTCCAACTGACGTGCGCCTGCCAGCCCCCGGGGGTCATCCGCCGCGGTGACCACGATGCCCACCCGCACCTGATGACGCGCCCTGCTCCTCAGCCCTAGCCCCAGACCAACAAGTGCGAGCCCCACGGCGAAGGCCAGCACGAACCACCACCGCCCGGCAGTTTCATCAGCCAGGAAAGACTTCGCGGCCTCGACCCCGAACCCACCGGCCGCCATCCCGCCTACAGTCAGGGGCGCCGTCCCATCAGTGACCAGCGCCCACCCTCTTTGAGCACCACCGGCAGTACCGGCGGTGCCCAACACTGTCAACCGAGGCGAGACCGGCCGTTCTGAACCTGTCACCGCAACCATCCGTTCGGAGTTGAGTCGCGCGGAGTGATCGAGCCAGCAGGACGATTATGGAACTCGACTTGCCCTCTTCGGAGGCCCCCGCAGCCCACGGCCCCGGAGTTGTTGCGCTGACACCCAGATGGCGGCAGCGTTAGCGGATCGCTGGCCGTGATCGTCAACTGCTGCCGCACGCTCAACCTAGGCGTCAAGTTGTGTCGGGCGGGCTTAGATCGAGCAAGACGGGGCTGGGAATCGCGCTGTCGCTCGACCTCGCTCACCGGATGCACGAAACCGGTACCGCTGTCGGAGGCCATACCAAAGCACCAAGCCGCTGAACCCAGCATTCCGTCCTCGGCACATCGTCGCGTTCGCGCATACGGGTGGCTACGCCTCGGTACCCGAGACGGGCCGGTGCCCGACTCGTAGCGTCGGAGTCTCTTCATCAGGCAGCCGGGACGGGACAATGGCGGTCCAAAGCCAGAACGACGTGAACACCGGCGACACTGACCAGTCCGACTCTGCGGGCGGCCAATCGCTCAAGACTGGCGCTGAGGTGCAGAACAACTCCATCGTGACCACGGCGTCAGGTTTGGTGCAGGCCCACACGATCACCGGTGGCGTCCACCACCACGATCACCATCCCGGATCGCCCACCCGGCCGGTGCCACGGCAGTTGCCACCGGCGCCGCACAGGTTCGTCGGTCGCGTCGACCACCTAACCGACCTCAATCGCCATGCCCCCAGCACCGCCGCCTACAAGGCATCAAGAGCAGAAGGGCAGCAACAAGCGCCGATGGCGCTGATCTCCGCCATCGGCGGCACCGGCGGGATCGGCAAGACCTGGCTAGCCCTGACCTGGGCCCACCGCAACCTGCACCGGTTCCCCGACGGACAGCTGTTCGCCGACCTGCACGGCTTCAGCCCCACCGGACAACCGGCGCAGCCGGTCGATGTGCTCAGCGGATTCCTGGATGCTCTGGGTGTCCACCGTGACCACCAGCCCGCCGACCGGGACCCACGAGCCGCGCTGTACCGGAGTCTGGTAGCCGACAAACGGATTCTCATCGTGCTGGACAACGCCGCCACCTCAGAGCAGATCACCCCACTCCTGCCCGGCGGCCGCCACTGCACCGTGCTGATCACCAGCCGCAACCACCTCCACGGCCTCGCCACCGGCCATGGTGCCCGCACGGTGCACCTGGAGGTTCTCACCGACGGCGACGCTCACACCCTGTTGGCTACCGCGATCGGCCGCGACCGCGCCGAGACTGACAAGCAGGCGATCGCGGAGCTGATCGAGCTGTGTGGGGGATTCCCCCTGGCGCTGGGGCTGATCGCCGCTCGCACCGCCGCCGATCCCCGCTTACCCCTGGCGGACACCGTCACCGAACTGCGCATGCTCGGCCTCGACGCCCTGGATTCCCACGACCCCACAGCCAGCCTGCCCACCGTGCTGTCCTGGTCCCTACGCCACTTCACCCACCAACAACGCGAGATGTTCGCCCTCCTAGGAATCGCCCCCGGACCCGACATTGGCCTACCCGCTGCCGCCAGCCTCGCCGGCCTACCCGAGCGAGAGACGCACGCGGTGCTGCGTGGCCTGTCCGACGCCTCTCTGCTCGATCGCGCCGCAGGCGGGCGATATTTCATGCACGACCTCGTGCGTGCCTACGCCACCACCCTCGCCGGTGCCTTGCCCGTCAACGTGCGGGAGCCTGCGCTGCGGCGAGTCCTCGACTTCTACACCCACACCGCCCATGCCGCGGACCGGCTCCTGTACCCCCACCGCGTTTCCGTGCAGCTCGCCCCGCCCGCCCTCGGTGTCTGCTCCCACCCGCTGTCCACTTCAGCGGCGGCAATGGCCTGGTTCGACTCCGAATACGCCTGCCTGCTCGCCGCCCAGCACACCGCCACCACCCGAGCCTGGCACTTCACGGTCTGGCACCTTGCCTGGAGTCTGCACACCTTCAACTCCCGGCGCGGACACCTCCCCGACCGGCTCACGGTGTGGCAGGCCGCCGTCATCGCCGCAACCCACCTGCCCGACCAGACCACCCGCATCCATGCCCACCGGCTCCTCGGCTACGCCTACGCTGATCTGGGCTGCCACAAGGACGCCCTCGACCAGTTGCACCATGCCCTCGCTATCGCCGAACATCACCACGATCCCACTCATCTAGCCCGCACCCACCGGGCGCTCGCATGGGTCTGGGCACGACGAGGCGATGCCCGGCGGGCTCTGGAACACGCCTGTCACGCCCTGGATCTCCACCGCAGCCTCGATCAGCCAGCATGGGAAGCTGACGCGCTCAACATGATGGGCCGGTACGCCGCCCGCCTGGGCGACTACGACACCGCCCGCCACCACTGCCAAGCTGCCCTCGTCCTGCATCGCCACCACAACAACTCCGAAGGCGAAGCAGGCGCCCTGGACAGCCTCGGCTACACCGACCACCAGAGTGGCCACCACCTCCAGGCCATCGACCACTACCACAGCGCTCTCAACCTGTTCCACGACCTCGGTAGCAGCTACGAGGTCGCCAACACCCTCGATGGGCTCGGCCATCCACACGCCGCGCTCGGCCAGCACGAACAGGCCCGCGCGGTATGGCAGTTGGCCCTGCGGTTGTACAAAGAGCAAAACCGTCACAACGACGCCGCGCATGTGCAACGGCAACTCGACGACCTTGTGACGTCGATCGGCAGCGGCCCGCCCCACATGCCTTGCTGATCGGCAACAGCGCGGGATCACGACCGCTCGCCCGTCAGCTACTCGATCGCCAACGCGCAGTTCTGGTTAGACCGGATCCCATCCTTTGATAGTCCCGCCGTGGGCACCAATCTGCGCACTAACTTCAGCAACCGATCAACAGGAACCTGGTTGCTCCGTGGTCGCTCCACTGCGGCGGACACGCCATCAACGCACGACACGTGGCGACACGTCGATCTTGAACTGAACTGTGGGAACGGCACGAGACGGCCGCGAACGACACCACCCGACATGCCAGTCCGCTGACTCTTAATCAGCGGGTTCGGGGTTCGAGTCCCCTGTTAACCACGATGAAGGCACGTAGGCAGCGCGGCCCAGCAGCGCCGAATCCAAACACAGACGGCCGACCCGAGGAACTCGAACGGCAGGTGTGATCCCGGTTCACGCCGGGACCACACCTGGAGATCAAGCGGCTCCCGGCCGGGGCGTCCATGGCATGCCTGTGCACGGGAGCCGGTCGTTGTCGAGCGGATCAAGGACGCGCCCGACCCAACCTTCGCAGAGCAGCACCTTCTGGTGTGTGAAGTCCTCGGGCATGAGCACCAGGCCCACGCGAGTCCACGCACGGATGGATTCGGCTCTGCGCTCAGCGAAGTGCGTGGCCAGCCGCCGCCGAAGGGCAGGTGTGCGGCGGTCAACCGAACCTACGTACCGGACAGTGCGATCCTCGTCGGTCACCACGTACACGGCGGTCTTCACCTCGGCGTGCTCCGAACCGTCGAGGACCTGGCGGACCGGCATCAGCGTCGGCCCGAGCGAGCTGCTGTCCACGCCGAGCCGGTTGTACGGGCCCGGCTCGCCGATCATGGGCACCAGGTCGGACAGGATGGCGTGGATGTGGCTCGCGTGCGCGTGGGTGAACTGGACCGGTGGGCGGATCATGCCTTCCCCTCCGAGTTTCCGCGGAGTTCGAACCGCATGTGCCACTTGGCGAGCGTGCGCGCGATCTCGTCGAGCGTGCCCGCCAGGTTGAAGGTGTCGCACAACCCGTGCACCCTGACGTAGGGCGGACCGGCGTCAGTCGAGTTTTCTCCGTCCTCCTCCAGCTCCCGGTCGCCGTTGTGGACCTTGTCCGCCATCACGGCCATCCCCTTCACGAGGTTGTCCAGCCGGTTGGTCAGCCCTTTGACCTCAACCGCAGCGGTGTGAACGCGAGAGCGCGCGCTGTTGTCCTCGCCCAGCCGTTGGGCCTTGTCCTCCTCGATCGCCTCACCCAGCCACTTCCGCAGGCGCTGGTCGGTCAGCTCGTTCTCCTCCGAGGGCTCGGTGCGGATGTCCTCAGCCTTGGTGCCCTTGGGCAACAGGCGTACGGCGATGTTGTTGCGGCCGTCGTAGATGGCCTGCGCCAGCTGCTGCAGACCAACCTCGATGTTCCCGAGATCCTCGATGATCTGCGTGGCCTCCCGGTTGTCGCCGATCCCCTTCTTCCCGCCAACCGGGCTGCGGTCCAGGGCCAACTTGTGGCCGAAGAACAGGTAGAAGGCACCGCGCAGGGTGATCTGCACCATCGCCGACCCCCAGGTCGGCGGCTCGCCACGGCGACGGGCCCGGTCGGACTCCTCCAGTTCGGCGAGCGCAGCCGTCAGCAGTTCGGGCACTGGGCGGGCATCGAGCGTGGCGCCGCGGAGCTTGCCCTGACGAAGCGCGCGTTCGAGCGCGGACTTGCGCAGCCCCCGTTCCGGGAACTCCTCGGGAATCGAGCGCATGATCACCTGCGTGGCCAGTTCGGACCGCAGCCACTTCTTCTTCTGCTCGTCCGGCGTGATCACGCCACGGCTACGGATCGCTGGGAAGATCAGCCGATCCTGCTTGGTGTTCGGGGTAGGAAGGAACACCGCCGCAGCCACGACCATCAGATCGTCGCGATACACCCCCCGCCCGATGGCCACGCGCGGATTCTCCAGCAGACCCAACGTGTCCTGTTGGGTGAAACCGGGACGCTCGGGCAGCATGGCGCGGCGGTCGAACTCACCGATTACCGCCTCGGCACGGGTCTCATTCTGCGCGTCTTCGCTGAACTCCAACTGCTTGTCCAGGTGCCGCTCACTGACCAGGCGCCGCCGGACCTCGTCCAGGCGCAGGCCGTTGGAGGCATCGACCGCGAGCACGACCGAGGTCTTCGGCATGACGGCGCGCAGCACCACCGAGGTCTCGTCCTTGGTGACCGACTCGGGGTCGGCGACGATGGCCCTGGCGATGGCGACCAGCTTGTTCCGTGCCTTCTTGGCCGGGTGGTTACTGAACTCCTTGGGCGTGGTGGGCGGGTATTCCAGCCAGGTCTGCAACACGGTGGACACCGTGATGCCGCTGTGGTGCTGGGCGAACAGGGTGCGGGAGTAGGAGTCGGTACTCTCCAGTCCGCCGATCCGGGTACTGCCGGGCAGATCGAGCACTACCGGGAACAGCACGCCGCCACGGCGGATGCCGTTGACCCTGATGTCCTCCCCGTACGGGCTCTTCCTGCTGATGTGGTCGTCAACGACCTGCAACTGGGTCTCGACCGCGCCAAAGGCGGACTGGATCGACGGCTGGCCCGCCAGGTCCGCGCGCAGGGCGGTGCCGTCGTCAGTGGTGGTGAGGCGGTCGATCGTGAACTTGCCCTGATAGCGCTCGTGCTCGGCGCGCAGGTTCTCCAGCGACCGCAGGATGTGGGCGGTGAGCACGTCGCACTCGATGATCACGCCCAAGACGTTCCGGGCGATGATCTCCTGGCGGTGTGCGGCGGCGCGCAGCGCCGACACCACGGCCTGCGGGTCCGCCGCGTACCAGGGCAGCATCGAGGCGACCTCAAGCGGCACGCCCAGCTTGATCGCCTCGGAGCGGATGGCCTTGTACTGCCCGAAGGTGATGTCCTTGAGACGGCTGGCGCGCAACTCCTTCTCGGCCGAGCTGATCGGCTCGATCACAAGGTCGTTGTCCGGCGCGTCGGTGGTCGGTTCGACCATGTCGTTCTTCCTGTCGCGTTGCTCAAGCACCGTGACAGTCACGGCACCAAAGGGCCGCAATCAACGCGAAGGGCCGCTTGGCCCGATCAAGCGCGTTCCCGTCCGCAGGGCCGCGGATTGCCACAGCCTGACGGTCGGAGCACCACCAAGTCGTGACGGAGGGCTATCCGAGCGTCATCGGCGTGCGATGACGTAGTTCGTCCGTTCCAATGCCTTAGGCTTGGAACGGGCCCTGCTTTGACCTGGAGCACTATCGCCTGGAAGGACGGTAACAGAGCACGCTGACAGTTCTGCGGCGACGCGTGCGAGGTCGAGTCGACAGCAAGCTCCGGCTAGTTGTACTGACCGGAGAGGTTGCGAACGGTCCGACACGTAGTCGGATGATCTTGGAATGACGAGCCGCTGGCCCTGTGCGCGGAGATCGAAGGGCTCTTCGTCGACCTGCCGCCCCAGCCGCGGGAGCGGTTCACCCTCATTGACTGCGTCCCGGAGGGCAAGCTCGCCGAACTCCTCGACCGGTTGCCCGCGGCGGAACTGGGCACCGAACGAGCCCTGCTGGGCAACCTCTTCCTGGACGGGCCGCCACCACCGCCGGGCACTCGGCCGTCCTGGTGGGGCGAGGACCTCGGCGACCTGGTCGTGTTGGGGCGACGGCAGAACGCCACGATCCCGGCCACCGTGGACATCGACCTGGACGGATTCGTGCTCGGCCACGGCTACACCGATGTGGTGGCCCGTCCGCACGAGGTCGAGGAGTTCCGCCTCCTGGACTGGGATGGGTCCTCCTGTGGCACCTGCCGGGACGTCACGGGTGTTTTCCGCGAGGGGGCCGAACTGCCGGTGCCGCAGGTGCGGCTGATCGGCTGCCGGCCGGAGCCCGCGTTGCTGGCAGCACTGGCGGCGATCGGGGACCGCTCCGAGGAGGGCCTGCGGCGGCGCTGGTTCTGGGCGTGGGTGCGCGTGGTGGCCGACGACGGATCGGTGGGGTGGGTGCTCGGCGCCGAGATCCGCGGCACGGTCGACGCGGCCGAGCCGTCGCGACTGGGTGCGGGGCTGCTCGATGTGACCGTCAGCCGAGACTCCGGCGTGCCGCTGCCGACCAGTGCCCTCGACATCCTGGAGCACTGGCCCGCCGGACCGCCGGACCGGCCGAACCTGTGGGTCGGCTACGACGAGGACCTGCGGTATGAGTGGATCGACGCGGCGAACGGTCACCACCGGTCCGGCGCGCCGAACCGGCCCGCAGGCGCGACCTACGAACTCGACGGCAGATTCGTCACCGACATCGCGGGGTTCTACTGCGCGCTCGGCGAGGCGATCAACGGCCCGGGCGGGTACTTCGGCGGGAACTTCGACGCGCTGCACGACTGCCTGAGCGACGGCTACGGCGCGCGGACGCCGTTCCGTCTGGTGTGGCGCGACTCGGCCGTCGCCCGCGCGCACCTCGTCGCGGGTTACGACCGCCGCCGAAGGTCACCGGCGATCACCCTGGAGGATGTGCTGGAACTGTTCGCCGAGCACCACGTCGATGTCGACCTGCGCTGACCCGGATCACCGGCTGCCCGGGGTGATCAGGCCGGTTTCGTAGGCCAGGACCACCAGCTGGGCGCGGTCGCGGGCGTGCAGTTTGGTCAGCAGTCGGCTGACGTGGTTGCGGGCGGTGGCTGGGTTGATGTGCAGCAGGGCGGCGATCTCGTCGTTGGAGCAGCCCGCGCCCACGGTGGCCAGCACCTCACGTTCCCGCTCGGTCAGCGCGGCCAGCCGCCGTGGGTCGGGCTGGGGTGGGCTGGTGGCGGCGGCCCTGCATGACTCGCGACGGCCCACAATCGGCCCCATGATCATCCCGAAACCCGGAAGTCCCATGTCAGCGCCACCTCAGTCGGGCTACGCTGATCATGTGCGACATGATCCCCAACGCCGAGCCCTGGCGGGTCGCGGTGTGGGAGGCGCAGGAGTTCCAGCACGCGATCATGGGGTATCTGCCGGGGTATGCCACGCCGCGGATCGTGTGCGATGTGCCGTATGTCGGGAAGCGGTGGGTGCACCAGGTCTCGCAGTACGACCGGGAGCGCGGAATCTCCTACTGGACAAAGAACTACCGGACCGGGATCGAGCTTCAGGACGCCGAAGGGCTGGACCGGCGGTATCCGTACTACGACCCGATCACGAGCCTGCCGGAGACCGGGCGGCAGTGGTGGACGGAGCACCAGGACGACTGATCAACACGAGGGTCTGGAGCCCGGAAACCGGGTTCTAGACCGATCGGTCCTGCACCTGCGACGATGCTCCGGCTACCTCGCTTTCCGCGCCACGTCTTCCCCGTCGCGGACCGGGGTGTGCCGCCACACCAGCAGGGCCAGCAGGACGGTGCCCGCCGCGATCGCGGCCAGCGCGGCGAAGGAGAGCAGGTAGCCGGTCGGGCCGGCGAACTGGGCCAACACGATGACCAGCACGATGGCGCCGAGCGCGCCGCCGACGCGCTGCACGATGTTCACCACGGTGGCCGCATCGCCCACTTGGGTCTTGTCGACCGAGGCGTAGGCGGCGGTGGTCGCGGGCATCTGGGTCAGCGCCAGGCCGATCCCCCGGACCACCAGAAGGATCGCGAGAACCGGAATCGGCAGCACCTCCGGCAGCAGGAACGGCACGGTGGAGAGCGCCAGCAGGACCGCCCCGGTCAAAGCCACCGGGCCTGCCCCGTGGCGGTCGGTGAGCGCGCCGCCGACGTAGAGCGCGAGCGCCGAGCCCAGGCCCATGGCCAGCAGCAGCAGGCCGGTGCCCGCGGTGTCCAGGCCGGCCACCAGTTGCAGGTACAGCGGTAGCAGAAGCAGGCCGCCGTACATGTTCGCGCCGGTCAGGCCGGTGGTCGTGGTGGCGGCGGCGAACCTGCTGTTGCGGAGCAGCGCGAGGTCGACGAGTGGGTGTTCGGCGCGGCGGGCGGTGAGCAGGAAGGCGCCGACCAGCAGCGCACCGGCCGCCATGGCGAGGACGTGCGCCGTGCTGACGCCGGACGCGCCGATCTCGGTGCCGCCGTAGAGGAACAGCGGCAGGCCGAGGCCGAGCAGCAGCAGGCCGCGGCGGTCCAGGGTGCGGGCGGTGCTCTGCTCGCCGCCGGGCACCCGGCCGCGGGCGGCGAGCAGGGCGAGCAGGCCGACCGGCACGTTGATCCAGAACAGCCAGCGCCAGGAGGCGGCCTCCAGCAGTACGCCGCCGACGGCCGGTCCCACCGCCGGTCCGAGGCTGACCACCAGGCCCAGCACGCCCATCAGGCGGCCCAGCTGGTCGCGTTCGGCGACCTGGGCGACGATCGCCTGCCCGGCGGGCACCATCAGCCCGGCGGCCAGGCCCTGCAGAACGCGCGCCACGATCAGCGAGGGCGCGTCCCAGGCCGAGGCGCACAGGGCCGAGGCCGCGGTGAACACCGCGAGCGAGACCGCCCAGACCCGGCCCTGTCCGTAGCGCGCGCCGAGCCAGCCGGTGGCGGGCAGGGAGACGGCCAGCGCGATGAGGTAGCCGGTGGCGATCCACTGCACCACCGGCAGGGTGGAGCCGAAGTCCGCGCGTACCGACTCCACGGCCAGGTTGGCCACCGTGGAGTCCAGCATGGCCATGAACGCGCCCGCGCCGGTGATCGCGGAGATCTGCCAGGTGCGGGCCGGGATCGGCGGGGGCGCGGCGCTCGTGCGCTGACTCCTCATGCCTTTAGGATACCGTGGTATCAAATAAGCCGGATGAGTGAGGGACGGACCGGGTGCCGAAGATCGTCGACCACGAGCAGCGCAGGGCGCTCATCATCGAGGGCCTGGTCCGCCTGGCCGCCCGCACCGGGCTGCACGCGGTGAAGCTGCGGGACGTCGCCGCCGAGGCCGAGGTCTCACTGCGCCAGGTCCAGTACTACTTCGACTCCAAGGCCCACCTGCTGCTGGCCACCCTGGAGTACCTGGAACGGCGCAGCGACGATCGCCTCGCCGCCCGCCTGGCCGCCCTGCCCAGACCGCCCGCGCTGCGCGCCTACCTGACCGCCTTCCTCGCCGAAGCCCTGCCCACCGACCGGCAAAGCCGCGCCTTCCACCAGGTCTTCACCTCCTTCGCGGTGCTGGCCATGACCGAGCCGGAGTACGCAGCGCAGCCCTTTATCGCCGGCCCCCGCCGCCTGGAACGCCAACTGGCCGACGTGTTGCGGGCCGCGCAGGACCGGGGCGAGCTGGCCGAGCACCTCGATCCCGGGCACGAGGCGGCCATGCTGCTGACCATGACCCACGGCCTGGGCACCAACGTGCTTGTCGGGCAGCGCACCCCCAAGGACGCGCAGGCCGTGCTCGCCTACCACCTGGACCGGCTGCTGGGCCGAGCCGGGAGCGCGACAGCGCATTGAGGACGGATTGCTTTTGGGTCTAGGTGGTTTCGCTTCAGTACAGGAGTCCCACGACCACCCACTGCGAGGGCAGGGCAGACAACGTGACTTTTGTGCTGAACCCAGGCCAACGTGTGCGCCTCGACGAGCTGGCGCGGGTCGCCACCGGCCGCGTCGCCGTCGGGCTGTCGGATCCGGCGCGGGCCCGCGTGGTGGCCTCCCGCGACATCCTGGACAAGTTCGTCGCCGACGACCGGATCATCTACAGCGTCAACACCAGCATGGGCGGCTTCGTCGACCACCTGGTGCCGGTGGCCCAGGCACGGCGGCTGCAGGAGAACCTGCTCAACGCGGTGGCCACCAACGTCGGCGACCACCTCGACGACACCACGGTGCGGGCGATCATGCTGGCCCGGATCGTCTCGCTGGCCAGGGGCAACTCCGCGATCTCGCCCGGCAACCTGGACACCCTGGTCGCGGTCCTCAACGCGGGTATCGCGCCGTGCGTGCCGGAGAAGGGCTCGCTCGGCACCAGCGGCGACCTGGGACCGCTGGCCGCGATCGCGCTGGTCTGTATCGGACAGTGGAAGGCCCGGCTGGGCGGACGCGTCCTGCCCGGCGCGCGGGCACTGGCCGAGGCGGGCATCGCGCCGATGGAGCTGAGCTACAAGGACGGGCTGGCGCTGATCAACGGCACCTCCGGCATGGTCGGCCTCGGCGCGGTGGTGCAGCAGTCCGCGCTGCGCCTGGCCAACCGGTACCAGCGGATCTCGGCGCTGTCGGTGGAGGCGCTGGCCGGCATCACCAAGCCGTTCGATCCCAGGGTGCACACGGTTAAGCCGCACCACGGCCAGCTCGCGGTGGCCAGGAACCTGTGGCGTGGCCTGGCCGACTCGCGGATGGCGGTCAACGAGGGCGACACCGAACGGTTGCTGGCCAAGGAGATGGGCGATGCGGCCAAGGCGGGTTCGGCGCCGATCGAGGACGCCTACTCGATCCGGTGCACCCCGCAGATCCTCGGCCCGGTGCTCGACTCGCTGCTGGCCGTGGGCCGCACGTTGGAGGACGAGCTGAACTCCTCCAACGACAACCCGATCGTGGTGCCGGAGGAGAACGAGGTCTTCCACAACGGCAACTTCCACGGCCAGTACGTGGCCATGGCCATGGACCACGCGGTGATCGCGCTGACCACGTTGACGAACCTGGCCAACCGCCGGGTGGATCGCTTCCTGGACAAGAGCAACAGCAACGGGTTGCCGCCCTTCCTGTGCAGTGTGGACCCCGGGTTGCGGCTGGGTCTGATGGGCGGGCAGTTCATGACCGCCTCGCTCACCGCGGAGACCAGGGCGATGAGCATGCCGATGTCCATTCAGTCGCTCAGCAGCACCGCCGACTTCCAGGACATCGTCTCCTTCGGCTTCGTGGCGGCCCGGCGAGCCAGGGAGGTGCTGCGCAACTGCGCCTACGTGGTCGCCTTCGAGCTGCTCTGCGCCTGCCAGGCCGCCGACATCCGCGGCGCGGACAAGCTGTCCAGCTGGACCCGGCCGCTGTACGAGCGGGTGCGCGCGATCGTGCCGTTCCTGGACCACGACGTGACCATCACCGACTACCTCGAGCGGCTGGCCGAGGAGTTGCTCGGCGACACCGAGCTCGCGGAGTGCGCGGCATGAGCGCGGGCATCGACGAGCGCGAGGTGCGCGAGCTGGTGGCGAAGTGGGCCGAGGCTGAAGGCAGCGGGGACGCCGGGGAGCTGGGAGCGCTGCTCACCGAGGACTTCGTCGGCGTGGGCCCGCAGGGCTTCGTCCGGACCAGGGCGCAGTGGCTGGGCAGGCACAGCTCCGGCGCGGTGCGCAACACCGAGTTCACCGTGCACGACTACGACCTGCGCCGCTACGGCGACACCGCGGTGGTGGTGGCCGCGCAGACGCAGCAGGGCACGAACAACGGCGCGGACGCCAGCGGGGCGTTCCGATTCACCCTCGTGCTGGTCCGCGACGGCGCCGTGCTGCGCCTGGCCGGACTGCACCTGAGCCCGAACCGGGCCGCCGCCTGAGGCGGGCCCTCACTCCCCCGGCGGCCCGGCCCCGCCCGCGCGCAGCGCGAACCGGCGCAGCTTGCCGGTGGCCGTCTTCGGCAGCGCTTCGACGAACTCGAGGAGGTGCGGGTTCTGGTGTCCGGCGAGCCGGTCCCGGCACCAGCCGCGCAGGGTGCGCGCGAGCGCGGTGCGATCCACCGCGGCCCTCGGCACCACGAAGGCCTTGATCCGGCTGAGCTGGTCCACCCGCACGGCCACCACGGCCGCCTCGACGACCTCGGGGTGGGCTTGGAGGACCTGTTCGATGTCGCCGGGGGCGATCCACAGCCCGCCGACCTTGAGCATGTCGTCGGCGCGGCCTTCGTACCAGTAGGCCCCGGCCTCGTCGACCCGGTACCGGTCCCCGGTGTCGAACCACTCCCCGCGCAGGGCCGCCCTGGTGCGCTCGTCCCGGTGCCAGTAGGCGGCGAGCGCGCTGGCGCCGCGCACGTGCATGGTGCCCGAGCCGGGTGGGGTGACCAGCTCGCCGTGCTCGTCGCGCAACTCCACCTGGTAACCGGGCACCGGGGTGCCCGCAGAGCCCGGCTGGACCGCGCCTGGCCGGGCGGAGCAGTAGATGTGGGTCAGCTCGGTCGAGCCGACCCCGTCCAGGATGGTCAGCCCGAACGCCGCCCGCCACCGCCGCCAGGTCTCGGCGGGCAGGTGCTCGGCGGCGGAGACGCACAGCCGGACCGAGGACAGGTCCCGCTCCGGCGCGGCCGGGTGGCGCAACATCGCGTGGTAGAGCGCGGGCACGGAGAAGAACAGGGTAGGCCGGTACCGTTCGATCGCGGCCAGCGCCGCGCCGGGGGCGGGCCGTCCTGGGCACAGCACCGCGGCGGCACCGGCGTGCAGCGGGAACAGCAGGGAGTTGCCCAACCCGTAGGCGTGGCACAGTTTTGTGGTGGACAGGTGGATGTCGGTCTCGGTCACACCGAGCACCTCGCCCGCGTAGCCGCGGCAGGGCAGCAGGACGTCCCGGTGCCGGTGCACCACGCCCTTGGGCCTGCCGGTGGAGCCGGAGCTGTACAGCCAGAACCCCATGTCCTCCGGGTGGGTGCGCACCGGGTCCAGCTCGCCGTGGTGCTGCCGCAGCAGGTCGTCCAGGGCGAGCTCGTCGCCGGAGCCGGTGCGCAGCAGCCGCACCCCGGTGCCGGCGAGCGCGGCGGAGAGTTCCCGGTACCGGCTCGCCTCGACCACCACCACGTTCGCGTAGCTGTCCCGCACCACGTACGCCAGCTCTTCACCGGTGAGCCACGGGTTGACCGGCACTGGTACCGCGCCGATGCGCAGCGCGCCCAGGAACACCACCGGGAAGGCGGTGGAGTCGTCGAGCACCAGCAGCACGCGCTCCTCGCGGCGCACGCCGAGTGCGCGCAAGGTCAGCCCTGCGGCGCACATCCGCCGGTGCAGCTCGCCGTAGTCGATTGTTTCCGAGGCGTCCACAAATGCGGTCCGGACGGCCCTTCCGGCGGTGACGTGACCATCGACCAAAGTAGAGATATTGAAGACTGGCTCGGCCATGAAATCATTAGCCACGCCGCTCACGGAGCGAACCTAGAGCCAAGATGGGGAGAAATTAGAAGCGCAGCTATCGGATCGAGGCTCCTAATTTTCACTTCACACAAATTTTACGTGACGACGCGACTGCCAGCAGGTTTCCTCGCAGCCAGACCCGCCGAACGGCTAGTTTTTGTGATACCATGGTATCCCATACATCACAAATGCGATACTTCGTCGATACCTTTGCGGTACGTTTCCCGATCTCGTTCATATTACACTGAGATCGCTACATGCTGTTACTCAAAGGCACACTTTCAGCCTAGTGACAGCCGAAGATCGGATGTGTGACTCTCGGAAGAGTGGAAATCAAACTGCTGGGGCAGACACGTATAGGAGCCCAAAACCAGATAATCAATCCACCGGCGCCCAAGGTCCGTCAGGTGCTCGCCCTGCTGGCGCTGCGCGCCGGCGACGTGGTGGGCAGCGACGGAATCATCATGGAGCTGTGGGGGGAGGAACCACCGCGCACCGCGATTACCACCACGCAGACCTACATCTACCAACTGCGCAGGCTCATCGGCGACCTGACCAAGACCAAGCCGAGCAAGCGGGTGCTCGCCACCCACCACCCCGGCTATGTGCTGAGGGTGGACCGCACAAACGTTGACGCCTACCGGTTCCACCGGCTGATCGAGCAGGCCCGCGGTCTCGCCGACGACCACCCGGCCCGCTCGGCCGAGGTGGCACGGGAGGCGTTGAGCCTGGTCGACGATGAGCCGCTGTCCGACATCACGCCCGGCGTGGTGCTCCAGCCCTACGTCACGCAGCTGCGTGAAGAGGTGCTCGACGCGATCCAGCTGCGGATCGCCCTGGACATGCGACTCGGCAGGCACCACCGGGTTGTCGGCGAGCTTCAGGCGCTGACCGGCCGCTACCCGCTGCGGGAGTGGTTCCACTATCAGTTGATGAGCGCCCTGCACCGCTGCGGGCGCAGGGGGGAGGCACTGCATGCCTATCGGAACCTGGAGCGAACCTTGCGAGTGGAGCTGGGGATCGACCCCTCCGCGCAGCTGGTTCGCCTGCACCGGCGGATCTTGGCCGGCGAGCCCACCACCAGCGCCGCCGGTTCGGATGAGTTCACCATCATGCTCGGGGCCTGAGGTGCTCGGCTCCGTGTGCCGGCCGGGTGGGGGCACGGCCCGGTCCGCCCTGGGACGAACCGGCACCGGTCTCCACTGGCTGCCGACCGGTCACCGGCCGGGCGGCGCCACGTTCTGGTTGAGGCGGAACAGGTTGTTCGGGTCGTACCGGCCCTTGAGCTCCTGTAGCCGGGCGTACTTGTCGCCACCGTAAATCTCCACCGTCCGAGCGGCCTCCCCGGGGTTGGTGAAGTTGACGTAGGCCCCGGCGGTGAGGTGCGGCGCCAGCGCCGCATGACCTTCCCTGGCCCATCGGACGTGTCGATCATCCTCGGTCGGGTCCATCCAGGACGCGGCAAGGTTGACGACGAACGGCGACCGCCGGTTGTGAAAGGCGGTCGCCTCGTCGGGCACTCGCGCCACCGCCCCGCCGAGGTAGAGCAGCTCCAGCTGGGTCATGTAGGACTCGATCCGCTCGGCATGGGCCAGCGCCACGTCGATGGCCTCATCCGGCAGCTCGGCCAGGTAGCCGCTCTTGGTGTAGATCCGGTCCGGCACCACCCCGCCGGGGAAGCAGTAGGCCTGCACGGCCCGGTACGGCAGCGTCGCCTTGGTCATCCCGTAGCGTTTGCCGTGCGAGAGCGCCTCCTCGATCCGCCGGTCGCCTTCGTGCGGGTCGCCGATCCAGCACACCATCGAGCACAACACCGGCTTGCCCCGCAGCTCGGCGGGCAGTTCGGGCAGTGGCGGGGCCAGCCGCAGGTAGTGCACCCAGGTCAGCTCGTCCGGCGCGGTCGCCATGTGGTCCCGCCAGGCGCGCAACACCCGCGGCGCCTCGTCCAGGGTGTGGTAGACGCTGGCGAAGCGCACCGGCCCGACGCGGTGCAGCCGGAACTCGAACTCGGTGACCACCCCGAAGTTGCCGCCACCGCCCCGCAGTCCCCAGAACAGCTCGGGGTGCTCGGTCTCGCTGGCCGTGATCACCTCGCCCGCGGCGGTGACCAGGCGCGCGGAGACCAGGTTGTCGATGGACAGGCCGTACTTGCGGCTCAGCCAGCCGAAACCGCCGCCGAGCACCAGGCCGCCGAGCCCGGTGTGCGAGACCACGCCCGCCGGGGTGGCCAGCATGTGCGCCTGGGTGGCGGTGTCGAAGGCGCCCAGCAGCGCACCGCCCTGCACCCTGGCGCGCTGCCGCGCCTTGCTGACCCGCACCGCGCTCATCGCGGAGAGGTCGATGACGATGCCGCCGTCGCAGGTGGAGTGACCGGCCATGCTGTGCCCGCCGCCGCGCACCGCGACCACCAGTCCGTGCTCGCGGGCCAGGCGCACCGCCGCGCGCACGTCGTCCTCGTCGGCGCAGCGGGCCACCAGGGCGGGCCGCCGGTCGATGGTGCCGTTCCAGATCCGGCGGGCCTCGTCGTAGTCCTCGTCACCGGGCAGGACGATCTCGCCCCGGAACGAGGTCCGGAGCACGGCCGCCAGGTCGATCTGTGTTGACTGCATGTCCTGCACTTCCTCCTGGTTTTGGGTCGAGCACACAGCCGTGCTCGCGGAGCTGGGCCAGCGCTTCGCGCACGGCGCGCCGGTCCGTCTCGCCGCCGCCCCGGCGCGCGGGCAGGGCCGGTGCCACCGCGGCCCGGCCCTCGCGTGCCGCGCTGGTGCGCCGGACCAGAGCGGTCAGGCTCTGTCCTGGACCCGCCTCGACCAGCACGTGCCTGCCGGTGGCCAGCAGGCGGTCCAGGGCCGGTCCGAAGTGGACCGGAGAGGCGGGGCCGGCGAACCAGAAGTCCCAGTCCGTCGCCGTCGCCCCGTCGAGCGGGCCGCCGAGGTAGGCCGAGCAGACCGGGATGCGCGGCGGGCGCAGCGGCGGGCGCCAGGCCTGGCGATCGGCCTCGGTGACCACCCGGCTCATCACCGGGCTGTGGAAGGGCTGCCGCGCCTTGGCCCGCGCGCAGGAGACCCCGGCCGCGCGCAGCTCGGCCTCGGCCTCGCCCAGCTCGGGATCCGGTCCGGCCAGCAGCAGCTGGCGCGGGCCGTTGACCGCGCCGACCACGACATCACCGCGCAGGTAGGGCCGCACCTGCGCGAGGTCCGCGGCCACCGCGAGCATGCCGCCCCGAGGCGCTCGGCCGTAGCCGCGCACGAAGTCGCGCAGCACGGACAGCCCGTCGGCGAACTCGAACACCCCGGCGAGGGTGGCCGCGGCCAGCTCGCCCACGCTGTGCCCGAGCAACGCGCTCAATCGCACCCCCGCGTCCATGAGCATCCGGCCCATCGCGTGGTTGACCGCGAACAGCAGCGGCTGGGCGCAGGTGATGTCGTCGAAGCACGCGGGCGGGCGCTCGGCCAGCCACAGCTCCCGTAGCCGGGGGCCGTCCGGGCCGAGCAGCGTGAAGGCCTGGTCCATCCAGTGGGTGAAGGACTCTGAGACCTGGTAGAGGCCCGCGGCCATCCGGGGCTGCTGCGCGCCCTGTCCGGGGAACAGCAGCACCACTTCCGGCGCGGCGGTCACGGTCAGCCCTCGGCCTTGACGCCGTTGACGTAGTCGAGCATCGCGCGCGGCGTCTCCAGCTCGTTCACCAGGTCCTCGGGGATCTCGATGCCGAAGCGGCGGCGCAGTTCGGCGGTGGTCTCGATCAGTGCGAGGGAGTCGTAACCGAGTTCGAGGAAGTCCTGGTCCAGGATGTCGCCGTCGAGGTTGACGCCCTCGTCGGCGCCCGCGCACTGGGTGAGGACCTCGCGCAGCTGGTCGAGGGTCAGCATGGTGGGTGTCCTTCCGGTCGGTGGTCGGCTGTGGTTCGGCGGTGGTTCAGGACAGCGCGCGCACCACGACGGCGGAGTTGAAGCCGCCTTCGCCGCGGGCGAGCACCAGGACGGTGGAGATCGGCATGGCCCTGGGCCGGTCGACCACGAGGTCGAGCCCGTAGTCCCCGGCGCCGGCGTCCAGGTGCCGTGCCGGTGGCGCCACGTCGTCGCGGATGGCCAGCAGCGCGCACACCACATCAAGCGGGCCGCCACCGGCCATCAGGCGGCCCACCAACGCTTTTGGCGTGCACACCGGCACCCCGCGCGGGCCGAACAGCTCGCGCAGCGCCTGCGCTTCCTGGGCGTCGCGGTCCGGGCTCCCGGCGGCGTCGGCCACCACCAGGTCGACCTCGGGCGGGCTGATCCCGGCGTCGGCCAGCGCGCCTTCGGCGGCCCGGCGCAAGCCGTGCGGGCGACCGGATCCCGGCGCCGGGTCGAAGGTGGCCGCGTAGCCGCAGATGCGCCCGTAGGGGGTGACCGCCCGGTCCGCGACCCGCTCGGGGCTTTCCAGCACCAGGATCGCGCCGCCCTCGCCGGGCACGTAGCCCTGGGCCCAGGGGTCGAACGGCTGGTAGGCGTAGCGGGGGTCGGGCTCGGCGCTGACCCGGCCGGAGGCCAGGTGCGAGACCCAGCCCCACGGGTCGAAGGAGGACTCCACCCCGCCGGCCAGCATCACCGAGGCCCGGCCCCGGTTCAGGCTGCGCCGGGCCTGCCCGAGCACATCCAGCCCACCGGCCTGCTCGGCGACCAGCACGCTGCCCGGCCCGCGCAGGCCGTTGCGGATGGAGATCTGCCCGGTGTTGACCGCGTAGAACCAGGCGAAGCACTGGTAGACGCTGACCTCCCGGGGGCCGAGGGTCCACAGCTTGGCCATCTCGCGGTGGGAGTACTCGAACCCGCCGGTGGCATTGGAGGCGGCCACGCCGGTGGTGTAGTCGTCGAGCTGCTCCGGGTCGAGCTTGGCGTCGGCCAGCGCCCAGTCCGCAGCGACCAGCGCCATCCTGGTGACCCGGTCGGTCTGCGGCAGCAGCCTGCCCGGCAGGTGTTCTTCGGCGGCGAAGCCCTCGATGAGGCCGGCCGTGCCCGCTGAGTAGCGGCGGGCGTCGAAGTTCGACAGCGCCCGGATGCCGGAGCGGCCCGCCAGCGTGGCGCTCCAGTACTCCTCCACGCCCATCCCGTTCGGCGCGAGCACGCCGATCCCGGTGACCAGCACGTCCTGGCTCATGGCCGCTCCTTGGTGAAGGTCTCCAGCACCATCGCGCTCTGGAACCCGCCGAACCCGCTGCCGACGGTGAGCACCGCGTCCACCGGTGTCTCCCGCGCCGCCAGTGGCACGTAGTCCAGGTCGCACTCCGGGTCGGGCTCGTGCAGGTTGGCCGTCGGCGGCACCAGGTCGTGCTGGAGGGTCAGCACGCAGGTCGCCACCTCGATCGCGCCGATGGCCCCGAGTGAGTGGCCGATCATCGACTTGATCGAGCTCACCGGCACCCGGTAGGCGTGCTGACCGAGGCTGCGCTTGATCGCCGCGGTCTCGTGCCGGTCATTTTGCTTGGTGCCCGAGCCGTGTGCGTTGACGTAGCCCAGCGCGGTCGGTGGCCGCCGCGCCTCGGCGAGCGCGGTGTCGATGGCGCGGGACATCTCGTGGCCGTCCCTGGCCAGCCCGGTCATGTGGTGGGCGTTGCAGTGGGTGGCGTACCCGGTGATCTCGGCCAGGATCTCTGCGCCCCGCCGCAGCGCGTGCCCGTGCTCCTCCAGCACGAGCACCGCGGCGCCCTCGGCGATGGCGAAGCCGTCCCTGGTGCGGTCGAACGGCCGCGAGGCGCGCACCGGATCGTCGTTGCGGCGGGTAGTGGCCTTGATGGCGTCGAAGCAGGACACCGCGATCGGGGTGATCGGGGCGTCAGTTGCCCCGGCGACCATGACGTCAGCCGCGCCGTCCTGGATGAGCTGGTAGGCGTGGCCGACGGCGTCGATGCCGGAGGTGCAGCCCGCCGACAGCACGCCGACCGGGCCTTCCGCGCCGACCGCCCACGCGGTCTCCCTGGCCATCGAGCCGGGGGTGAAGTAGTCGAACAGGTGCCGGGAGGCGTAGTTCTCATCCACCAGCCACTCGCGGCCCTCGTCGGAGAGCACCACGTACTCCCGTTCGATGCTGGTCGCCGAGCCGACCGCGGTGCCGATGGAGACCCCGACGCGCTCCGGCGGCACCGTGTCGCCGAGGGTGGTTCCCGACTGGGCCAGCGCCCGCCGGGCGCAGGTGACCGCGAACAGGCTCGCCCGGTCCAGCCTGCGCGCCTCCCTGCGGCGGAACCCGTGCGCCAGCGGATCGAAGTCGATCTCGCCGGCGACCTGGGAGCGGAAGGCCGAGGGGTCGAAGGCGGTGATCCTGCGGATCGCGCTGCGCCCCTGGGTGATCATCGCCCAGAACCCCTCGGTGTCGGTGGATCCCGGGGCCAGGACGCTCAGTCCGGTGATGACAACTCGTCGGCTCACGGCACGGGACGATGCGCCCGTCGGCTCAACTGAACCTGGAGCCGACTTGGTCCGGACTGTCTACTTAGGACACACCAGGTCGGCTTGAGGTCAGCTCCAAGCCCCGGCCGCAGCCTCGCCCCATGGCCAGTACGAGCAACAGCAACGACGTCGCCCTCGTCACGGGCGGGACCAGTGGCATCGGCCTCGCGATCGCGGCCGCCCTCGCCACCGACGGGTTCACCGTGGTGGTGACCGGACGGGACAAGTCCAAGATGGACAGTGCTCTGGGCACGCTGCGCGAGCAGGGGCACCGGGTGGCCGGGTACCTCTGCGATGTGCGCGAGCGCGCCGCGGTGGCCGCCACGGTGCGGACGGTGGTGGACGAGCAGGGCGCGCCCAGGGTCCTGGTGAACAACGCGGGCCGCAGCGGGGGCGGGGTCACCACGGCGCTGTCCGACGAGCTGTGGCTGGATGTCATCGACACCAACCTCAACAGCGTCTTCTGGGTCACCCGTGAGGTGCTCAACGCCAGCCCCGCCCTGCGCTCCCCCAGCGGCCGGATCATCAACATCGCCTCCACCGGCGGCAAGCAGGGCGTCCCCTTCGGCGCGCCCTACTCCGCGGCCAAGGCCGGTGTCATCGGCTTCTCCAAGGCGCTGGCCAAGGAGTACGCGGCGACCGGCCCGACGGTCAACGCGGTGTGCCCCGGCTACGTGGAGACACCGATGTCGGTGGAGATCCGCGAGCACTACGCCGCGCTCAACGGCGTGACACCTGAGCAGGTGCTGGCCTCCTTCCAGGCCAAGATCCCGCTCGGCCGCTACTGCACGCCGGAGGAGGTGGCCGGCATGGTGCGCTACCTCGCGGGCCCGGTCGCGGACTCGGTGACCGCGCAGGCCCTCAACGTCTGCGGCGGCCTCGGCAGCTACTGACCGGTTCCTTCGGCCCGACCAGGGGATGCACCCATGACCTTCGAGATCTCCGAGACCCGTCCCGCCTTCGAGGGCCAGCCGTGGTACGAGAACCGCAGGCTCAAGCTCTACGACCTCGTCGTCACCACCCTGTCCAACCGCTTCCTGTGGCGCTGCCCCCGGGAACGCCTGGTGCAGCTGTACAACGACCACGTCAGCGCCCGGCACCTGGAGGTCGGCCCCGGCAGCGGCTACTACCTCGACCACTGCCGGTTCCCGACCCCTGCGCCGCGGATCACCCTGCTGGACCTCAACCCGGACCCGCTGAAGTTCACCGCGGGCCGCATCGGCCGCTACCGGCCCGAGGTGATCCAGACCAGCATCCTGGAGCCGCTGCCCCCGCTGGCCGGTCCGCCGTTCGAGTCGATCGCGCTGAACTACGTGCTGCACTGCCTGCCCGAGCCGCCGGAGGGCAAGCAGTTGGTCTTCGCCAACCTCAAGCGGGTGCTGGCGCCCGGCGGAGTGCTCTTCGGCAGCACCGTGCTCTCCCACGGGGTCGCGCACACCCCGCTGTCGCGCTACTTCAACCAGCTCTACCAGCGCCAGGGCTCGTTCAACACCCAGCGGGACAGCGTGCACATGCTGCACCAGGCGCTCGGAGAGCACTTCGACTCGCACTGGCTGGAGATCCGCGGCAGCGTGGCGCTGTTCGCGGGCCACCTGCACGGGGACAGCCGATGAAGGTCGGGGTGCGCTACCGGGACGTGGCCGCGCCCTACGGCGGGATCTGGTCCTCGCCGTTCGCCAGGTGGCGCGGTTCGCTGGCCGCACCGGCCAGCCTGGATGTCGGGGTGTGGGTGACCCGCCGGGCGCTGGCCACCCGGCGGCTGCCTGCGGAGGAGCTGCGTGGGCTGGTGCTGGGCTGGACGGTGCCCCAGCCCGTCATCTTCTACGGCGGCCCGGTGGTGGCGGCCCGGCTGGGGCTGCCCTCGGTCACCGGGCCGATGGTGAGCCAGGCCTGCGCGACCTCGGTGGCCGCGCTGCACCAGGCGGCAGGCTCGGTGCTGACCGGCGCGGGCGCTCAGCTGGTCGTGGTCGCCGACCGGACCAGCAGGGGGCCGGTGCTGGACTGGCCGCGTCCCTCGGCCGGGCAGGAGCCGGAAACGGAGAATTGGGTGCTGGACAGCTTCCGCCGCGACCCGCTCACCGGGGTGGGCATGCTGGCCACCGCGGAAGCCCTGGCCGCGAAGGCCGGATTCACCCGTGCGGACGCCGACCGGGTCGCGGTGCTGCGCGGTGAGCAGTACGCGGCCTCCATGGCCGACAGCCGCGCCTTCCAGCGCCGGTTCCTGGTGGAGGTGGTCGAGGAGGACGGCCGGGTGCTGCTGGCCGCGGATGAGGGTGTGCGGCTGTGCGACGCGCGGCGAGCCGCCGAGTTGCCCCCGGCCACTAGGGATGGGGTGCACAGCACGGCGGCGCAGACCTACCCCGCCGACGGCGCAGCGGGTGCGGTGGTGACCACCGAGGCCGGGGCCAGGGAGTTCTCCGGTGGCCGTGGCGTGGTGCGCCTGTTGGCCAGCGGGTTCGCCAGGGTGGCCGCGGCCAGGATGCCGGAGGCGGTGGCGCCCGCGGCCGAGGCCGCGCTGACCGCGGCCGGCCTGGACATCGGCTCGGTGGACGAGATCACCACGCACAACCCGTTCGCGGTGAACGACCTGCACTTCGCGCGCGAGACCGGGGTGAAGCTGGAGGACATGAACCGCTTCGGCTCCAGCCTGGTGTTCGGGCATCCGCAGGGCCCGACCGGGCTGCGCGCGATCGCCCAGCTGGTGGAGACGCTGCGCTTGCGCGGCGGCGGCATCGGCCTGTTCACCGGCTGCGCCGCCGGGGACAGCGGCGCAGCCTTGGTGGTCGAGGTCACCGACTGACCGCCGCCCGGCCGGCCAGCGCCCGCGCGAGGCCGGCCCGGGCGGTCCCGTTCTCCTCGGTGGCGCGCACGGCGGCGGTCTCCCGCTCGAAGGCGGCCTCCAGCTCCGCCCGCGACGGCCGCAACAACGCCAGGTGCGCCTCGGTGGCGCTCCCGGGCTCGGTCCAGCGCCGGACCAGCCGCACGGCCGCGTCGAGCAGTCGTTCCTGGGGCACGATCTCATCCAGCAGCCCCAGCTCCAGTGCCCGCTCCGCGCCGATCCGGCTGCTGTCCAGCACCAGCCGCAGCGCCCGGCCACCGACCAGGCGGGGCAGCAGCACACTGGCCGCGTTGGACACGGTCAGGCCGACCGCGTTCTCCGGCAGCACGAACTCCGCCGAGGGGCTGCCGATCCGGGCATCGCAGCAGAAGGTGAACTCCCCCGCCCCGCCGACGGCCACGCCGTTGACCGCGGCGACCACCGGCATCCTGGTGTCCAGCACCGCCCTGGTGAGGTCGTGGAACAGCGACACCTCCGCCAGCAGCCCGCCCGGCGGCGAGCTCTCCGCCTCAACGAGGTCCATGCCCGCGGAGAAGGCCCGGCCGGCACCGGTGATCACCAACCCGCGCACCCGGTCCCCCTCGCCGAGGCCGCGGATGCGCGCCGCGAGCTCGCGCCGCATGTCCCGGTTGAGCGCGTTGAGCTTCTCCGGGCGGTTCAGCCGCAACACCGCCACCTCCGTGCGGACCGACACCTCGACGATCCCGTTCACGCCCACTCCCCCGTCCCGGTGTCGAAGCAACCGGCTCGCTGGTCCGGCCGCCCGGCCAGCAGCTGCCGCTTGCGGATCCGGGCGGACGGAGTCATGGGGAACTCGGCCACGAACTCCAGGTAGGCGGGAATCTTGAAGCGCGCCAACCGTTGTCTGGCGTGCGCCAGCAACGCCCGCGCGCTCTCGGTGTGCCCGGCGTGGCCAGGGCGCAGCTGGACGAAGGCCTTGGGCAGCTCACCGAAGAGCGGGTCGGGGATGCCGACCACCGCGTTGGCCAGCACCATGGGGTGCTCGGCGAGCACGCCTTCGACCTCGGCGGCCGAGATGTTCTCCCCGCCCCTGCGGATGACGTCCTTGAGCCTGCCCGCGTGCCGGATGGCGCCGTGCTCGTCCACCGCACCCAGATCGCCGGTGTGGTACCAGCCCTGGCGGAAGGCCCGCGCGGTCTCCTCGGGGTGGTTCCAGTAACCGAGCATCATCGGCTCCCCCCGGACCAGGATCTCGCCGGTGCCGCCGGGCGGGACGGGCAGGCCGCCGCTGTCGGCGACCACGACCTCCTTGCCGGGCGGCGGGCTGCCGAGCGCGCCGGTGCCGACCGTCTCCGTGGCCTGCGGCGGCACGATCAGGTCCAGCCCGCTCTCGGTGGAGCCGTAGACCTCGCGCCAGGGCACCCCCCACCGGTGCTCGAACTCGGCGTGCCGGTCGCGATCGATGCCCGAACACAGCACCAGTCGCATGCGGTGGTCCCGGTCGCCCGCGCACTCGGGCTGCTTGGCCAGCAGCCGCGGCATGGTGCCCAGTACGTAGGTCAGCGTGGCCCGGTGTGTCCGCGCCGAAGGCCAGAACCCCGAGGCGGAGAACCGGGGCAGCACGACCAGGGGCACACCGCCCATGAGGCAGAGCACGGTCTTCCACTGCGGGTCCACGTAGGAGAACGCCTGCGCAGTGAGCACGACGTCGTCCGCGCGCAGTCCGGCGTGCACGGCGATCTGCCAGGCCGTGCGCAACCAGTACTCGTGGGTGAGCATGCAGGCCTTGGGAAAGCCGGTGGTGCCCGAGGTGTACTGCAGGTTGGCCAGCGCCCGCACCGGCCAGTCGGCAGCGCCCACCGGCGTTCGGGCCAAGGTGCTCTCGGTGTGCACCGGCACCGCGGCGCTGATGTCGGCCAGCACCGAACGGACCAGGTCCTCGTCGCGGTCGGAGGTCAGCAGCGCGGTGCTGCCGGAGTCGGCGAGCACGTGGGCCAGATCGGCGCTGCGGCACCGGATGTCCACCGGCACCGCGACCGCGCCCGCCCGCAGCACGGCCAGCCACAGCAGCGGCCAGCAGGCGAGGTTCGCCGCCATGATCGCCACCCGGTCCCCGGGCCCGACCCCAGCAGCGCGCAGCCCCTCGGCCAGCCCCAGGGTTCGCTGCCCGGCTTCGCCGAAGCTGACGCTCCGGTCGGGGCAGCGCAGGAACTCGCGATCACCGTGGCGCCGCGCGGCATCGGCCAGCAGGGAGCTCAGGTCGGTCCACGGCGGACCACCGGGTGCGTCCTCGGGGTCGAACAGGACCGCCGAGCTCGTCCTGATCCGGTTCATCCGGCCTCCTCGGAGCAGTAGATCCCCCTTGTGTCCCAACGCAAACTCCCCGGCCTCAATCTGAGCGCCAGCCAACCTCAAGGCTCGAGAATGGCTTGAGAACGACCGGTGATCCTGCTCCACATGACCTCTCACCAGGAAGCGCCCGCCGCCGTCAGTCCCGCGCTGTACCAGGAGATCCAGCAGTTCTACGCAAGCCACGTCCGCACCGTCGACGAGGGCAGGCCGGATGCCTGGGCCGCCGACTTCACCGAGGACGCGGTGTTCGGCACCAACGGCCGGCCGGAACCCCTGGTCGGGCGGGAGACGATCCGCCGCAACGCGCAGGAGGCCGCGCAACGGCTGCGCACCGAGGGCATCGCCCGCAGGCACTGGCTGGGGATGCTGGAGGCCTACCAGCAGCCGGACGGCTCAGTGCTCGCCCGGACCTACACGCAGATCATCCGAACACCGCCCGGCGGCCCGAGCCAGCTGGAGCTCGCCTGCCTGTGCGAGGACGTGCTGGTGCGCGAGGGCGGCAGGTTGCTGGTGCATCGGCGACAGGTCAACCGGGACGACCTGCCCTCGTAGGGCCCGCAGTCCGGGTGCGAGTCAGGAACTCGCGGCCCGACGCCGCCTGCCCGCCAATGACAGAATGGCCCGACACTGTTCGACGATGGAAGGACCGGCGTGGGCGGGCAGATGCCGGGGCGGTGGCGAACTGACCGGCGTCCCATGTGGACACCGGCGCGAGCAGATCCCCTTGCTGAAAGGCCACCCGATCGGCCCTGTTCTCCCGCCGAAGGGGAAGACGATCGCGCAATCGGTTGCTGCGCGCGGATATCGCGGTGACCTTCGGTGGTATGAGCACAGAGACCGATACGCAGACGAACGCGAGCGGCTGGGTGGCCACCGGCGATCTGCCCTGGCCCCGGCAATGGGACGGCCCGAGCGAAGGACCCGTGCTGCTGCAGGACGGCCGGGTGCTGGCCGCGGGTGGCGGCAACAACCGGGGCGCGGTGACCTACGCCGACGCCGCGCTGTACGACCCGCGGGGCGGACAGTGGACGGTCACCGGTTCCCTGGCCACCAGCCGCCGCCTGCACACCATGACCGTGCTGCCCAACGGCAAGGTGCTGGCCGCCGGCGGCTTCCACGGCCACCCGTCCACCTCGCCCAACCTGCTCGCCTCCGCGGAGCTCTTCGATCCGGCGACCGGCACCTGGAGTCCGACCGGCTCCATGCACACCGCCCGCAGCAACCACAACGCCATCCTGCTCACCGACGGCCGCGTGCTGGTGATGGGCGGCGCGACCGAGCTGCCCGGCGTCGACTCCTTCATCATCGCCAGCGCCGAGCTCTACGACCCGGCCACCGGCACCTGGTCCAGGACCGCCTCCATGATCTACGCGCGGGCCTCGTTCCCGGTGGCGCCCCTGCCCGGCGGCGAGGTGCTGGTCGCTGCCGGCACCATCGAGACCGGCGGCGACCTGGCCGGGCTCACCTACTGCGAGATCTTCGACCCCGCCACCGGAATCTGGTCGCCCACGGCGCCGATCGGCGCCGTGGCCGGACAGAGCACCGGGCAGCCGCGTTGCAACGCCCAGATGATCGCTCTGGCCGACGGCACCGTGCTGCTCACCGGCGGCCACTCCGGCGGCCCGCTGAACTGGAACTACAACCCCTTCAGCTTCAGCGAATCCGAACGCTACGACCCAGCCACCGGCACGTGGAGCGCCGCCGCGGCAATGCGCATCCCGCGCGATGAGTTCCGCCTGGTGCGCCTGGACTCCGGCAAGGTCCTGGCCATCGGCGGGCTGGAATACGGCGGCTACGACGCCGGGTACCAGAACTCCGAGATCTTCGACCCCGCCACCGGCTCCTGGGGCCCGCTGATCGGACTGACCGTCGGCCGGACCAAGTTCGGCGCGGTCAAGCTCGCCGACGGCCGAGTGCTCATCGCGGGCGGCGCGTCCGTACTCGGTAACGCCGGACCGAACGGCGACACCGTACTCATCACCCGGACCGAGGTCTTCACCGAGTGACCCCAGCCGGACCAGTGGGGCGGCACCGGCGAACCGGGACCGCCCCACCGTCCACTCAGGACCAGCGGCGGCTACTCGCCGAGATCACCCGCCGCGATGTCGAGGTCCGGTCGAGCCGCTGCCCGGAGCAAACCGAAGCTGTCCGGCGCCCACCAGACCGCTCTGCACGAGAGCGGCTCCCGCCGGGCCGGATCGGGCTCTCGGCAGGGTAGCCAGTGGGCATCCGGCGGGCCCCGATGTCGCAAGGCACGCACAGTCGATGGGGCACCTTGGCGGCGCGGTTCGGAGCGGGACACGCTGACCAACCGTCCCGCTCCGCAGCCCACCGGCCGAGCAGCTCGAGACGGTGCGGGCGGTCAAGATCTGGCGTCGGCTGCCGCGCGGCGCAGCAAGCGAGTGACGACGAAGCGGGCATCCGCGCCGACTTCCCGAGGCCTGCCTCCGCTGGAGTTCCAGGCCGACGAAGCCGAGTCCTGGATGCACCGTCGACACTCTGGCCCGGTGCAGTGGGCGCTGATCGCGGTCGAGGACACCGAGCGAGGCGAGGTAGGGCAGGTCCGGGCGGTACCCGGTGGCCAGGATGATCGCGTCGACGGTCTCCGCGTGCCCGTCAGGCCAGGTGATGGTCGAGCCGTTGACGCCGCTGAACATCTCGCGGCGGTCGGGGTGACCGGTGGCCAGGGCGGCGCGGTAGGGGCCGTGGTCGAGGACGGGTTGGGGGAAGTTCGGGGGGAAGAAGCGGCCGATGGGCAGGCGGTCGACGCGGGTGAGGTGGAACCAGAAGTGCAGGTCCCGGCCGAGGGGACACTGGCGGGTGAACTTGACCGGTGTGCGGCTGGCCAAGGTGACCTTGGCCTGCGAGGCGGGTTCGGCGGCAATCTGCACGGCGGAGTTGCCCGCCCCCACCACGATCACCCGTTTTCCTTCGTAGGCGACGGGGTTCCGGTAGTCGGCGACGTGGCACAACTCACCGGTGAAGGTGTCCAGGCCGGGCAGCTCGGGGCGGTGCGGACGGCCGAAAGCCCCGGTGGCGGCGATGACCTTGCGGGTGCGGAGTTCGGCACCGTCGGCGGTGCACACGAGCAGGTGGGGCCCATCGGTGGTCACCTCGGTAACGCCCGGTCCCAGGCCTCCAACACCTCGACGTACCGCCAGCCTTCCTGTGCCGCGAAGTCGGCCAGCAGCCAGGCGGCACCAGCGCCGAATCCATCGTGGAAACCGCCGGCCGCTCGGAGGTGCTGCGGACCGCTACCGACTCCCTGACCCGGCTAGCGCCTGCCTGGCGGTAGGCCCCACCCCGTTGGACACGAGCATCCCCAGAGCGCGCCGAACCTGCTCGGGCGGAGAATCCGTTCTGCTGGCACCAACCACGGCGACAAGGATCCGCGGCTCCGCCTGCCACGGCTGATCGAGCTGCACGGTGCGGGGCGGCTTCTGCTCGATCGGTTGATCAACCCGTTCCCCTTCATACAGATTGACGAGGCCGCAGCGCGCGCTGGACGAAGCATGGGCAAGCCAGTCCTGGTCATGTCCTCGCCGACCGCCTGAGGTCCTAGGAGACAACCGCGGCCAGCGCCTCGGCCACCGTCTCGGGAGTGGCCGTACCAGAGCGAACCCAATGACCTGCTCGATCATCTGCCTGCGAAAACTCATTCTGAGCTCATCACTAAGGGTGTAATCACGGTCCGGCCCCAAATAACTGGAGAGGTGTGATCGATCGCGATTTGTGGACAATCGGCGCCACAGTCAGGTCGCGCCATCGAATACGCTACCTGACGGGTCGTAACATGTCGCAGGTCTACATGGCGACCGAGTCGTCGCGAATGTGACCGATGCGTTGGTCCGTCCAGACAGGTGGGACATGAACAATGTGCCATCTCGCCGCAGGGTGAGACTTGGTCGATTCGTGCTGCTGTTGGTCGGCGTGGCTGTCGCGATCGCCATGGTGCTCGTGGGATTGCCGGTCAACGTCGCATCCGCGGATTCGGTGTGGCCTTGGGGCCTCGACCTGCTCCGCCGATACCCCTGGCACGCCCTGAGCGCCGTGCTCGGACTGGCGGCCGTGTGGACGGTGCTGACCATGCGGGTTTCCTGGCGCGCGGAGGACGAAGCCCGACTGACGATGAACTCCTCTCCGGAGGCCATGGGCGCGGGCATGGAGGCGCTCGCCGTGGCACTCAGGAATGAACTCGACAACGAGTTGCGCGCACGAGGGCTCAGCAAGCCGATCGACCTACCCGGCTCGCTGGTGGTCGGTGACCACGCAACGCCGGTCAAACTGAGCGAGGTGTCGGCAGGACTGGGAGAGTCCTTCCAGCGCCTAGTGGTGGTCGGACCCGCAGGCAGCGGCAAAAGCACGGCGCTGATCATGCTCGCTCGCCGGGTGCTCAGCGGGCGCGCCCCCGCTGCCCGTGCGGTACCCGTGATGGTCAACCTGTCCAACTGGGATCCACAGCGGGAGGCGCTCGACGACGCGATCCGGCGCAGACTCGGCTTGCCGACGACACGGCGAAAGCGTCGTCGCACCGCTGGCCGGGTCGATCTGGTCAGCACCAGGCGGGTCCTGCCCATCCTCGACGGCGTCGATGAACTACCCGATTCGTCGTGGCCGGCCGCCCGTCAACGGTTGGCCGACGCCTTCGGCTCGCCCGACCGGGAGTTCGTGCTGGCGTGCAAGTCCGAGGCGGCCGACGAGATCGTGCCCGAGGAGTGCGTAGACGCCGATGGTTCCCGGGTGTTGCAGCTCGCGCCTGTCGGAGTCGAATCAGCTGTCGCGTACCTGCACGCGGCCGCGGATCGGCATCGGTGGTCACCGGTGTCGGAGCACCTGCGCGCCGAGCCGAACGGTTCCCTCGCCGTGACGCTGTCCCTGCCACTGATGCTGCAACTCGCGCTCGTGGTCTACGGAGACCGGGAACGCGATCCGGCCAACCTGGTCGACATCGGCGCCACGCTGACAGTCGGCGCGATCGAGAATCACCTGCTGTCCCATTATCTGGAGAGCACCTACCCGCTCGGCACGCGCCGAGCCGTCCGCGTGAAACGTTGGCTGGGGTATTTAGCGTCGATGCTCACCCGTAACCACAGCGGCGAGTTCATCTGGTGGATGCTGCCCGAGTACCTGCCCTTGTTCCCGCTGTCCGCGCGAAGGCCGCGGCGGCTGGCCACTCGGATCGCGTGGTCCAGGGTCCTGGCCAGGCTCGGTAGGTCACTGTTCTGGGTGCTCGCCGGCGTGGTCGCCGGGGTGAGCGGCTACCTGGCGATCTCCCTGGAGGACTTGCGTCGTCCCGACACGCTTACGCGGGCCAGGGAGCTGCTCGTGGCACTCGACTGGCAGCCGATCGCGCTCGCCGCGTCCGGTGTTCTGACCCTCGCCATGATGTGGATCCTGCTGAACGCCCCCAGCTCGAAGGTCGTGAGTGAGAACGGCCTTTGCTCGGAGCTGGCCGCCGACCGGCGCGCAGCAGTGCTGCGCGGAGGTTTCGCGGCGGTGGTGGCCGGTAGTGCGGTGTTCGCCGCAGTGGCCTTCGGCTGGCCTAATGCTGCCGACCTCGCCAGAACGCTGGTGGATCCGCCACAACTGGCTCCGTTGGAATTCGCCTTGGCCGTACCGCGGGAGGAGACGCGGCTGGGTTGGGCCGCCGTGGCCGCCGCCTCGACCTGGGCAGTCGTACTGGGCGTCTATGTGAGTGCGACCGCCTGGTTCCGGTTTCGCGTGTCGTGGCTGATCTTGGCTTTGTCCGGGAGAACGCCGCTGCGCGCGGTCAGGTTTCTCGAAGATGCTCACGGTCAGGGCGTGTTGCGGCGCAACGGCACTGCCTACGAGTTCCGTCACCGAACCGTCCAGTGGCACCTCTCCCGCCCGGTGCCGCACGGCTCAGTCAAGGACATCGTCCATCGGGCAGAATCCCTTTACCACAATGAGGGTGGCGCAGGTGCGCAAGTCGCGGCCTTGAAGCTGCTGGAAGAGCTGGCGATGTATGAGCCGGACGCTCGCGAAGCCCTCCGGGGGATGTACCGCGACGACGGAGCACGAACCCAACCGCTGGTTCCCCATCTGTGGTCGGCCTTCCGCGCGATCCAGTGGTGGAGCACGGCGATAAACAACGGTGTGCCGGACGCCGTGGTGGGCCTCTCGGACCTGTACGAGTGGCTGATCTCGATCCAACCGAGCAAGCCGGTGGGGCTGGCGCGAGTGTTGATCGTCCACGGCGCCCGGGAATTCTGGCAGGCCCATGCGGGTGAATCCGAACCCGTGACCTCCGCACTGCGTGCGGCGCAGGCACGCCATGCCGACGAGGCGACACTGGAAACCCTGCTCGAAAAGGCCTACAACCGGCTCGCCCAACTTGAGCGCCAACGAAGCCGACAGCCGGCAGCGGATCATCCCGGAGGGGCGGTCGATCACACATCGACACGCGCGGCGACCACCACCGGAGGGGATCAACCACGGCTGACCACCAGTGCGGAAAATGCCTTCCGCCGGGCATTCCTCACCCACACTGGCGACGTTCTGCACACCGGCGCACTGCTCGTCGCGCTGGCACGTGAGGACATCCACGGCGACTGGGACAAGTTCTGGCTGCACGCCGGCTTTCCCGATGCGGAACGGCTGGCACAGGCTCTCGACCAGCGCGCCGAGGCCGCGGACATGCCGCTCGTGCTCGACGACGGCGCGCTGTGGATCACCGTGTCCGAGGACTTGGCCGCATCGGTCCGCTTGGCCGCGAAGGCGGCTGAGTACTACGAGATGACGCTGATCCCGCCAGGACTGCTCGCGCTCGCCCTGGTCACCGAGGCGACCACCGGTGCAGCGCGGACGATCCTCACCCGGGGCGACGTTGAGCACCCGCAACTGGTGCAGGCCGTCATGGACGACCTGCTGGCATCCGAGCTGGCCGGTTACCAGCAGTGGGCCGCTGCACAGCTGTCCACGCCGGAATCCTGATCGGGAGACATGGTGATCACCCTGTTCTGGACCGCGCTGGCCGTTGGAGCGCTGGCCTGTCTGATCAGACCTGGAAAGCAGCGGCTCGGCCTGCTCGGCATGTTCGGGATCGGACTGTGCGGGATGCTGCTCGCCGACTTCGTGCTGATCCTGACTGGCCTCACCGAAGTCGCGGAACGTTACCGGATTGACCTGTTGCTGGCGGTCTTGGCAGCTGTCCCACTGACAGGTCCGGCCGAACTCATGACCCATCGGCGGCATTTCATGCTGAATTCCACGCAGTCCCGCCGGTAGACCTCCGAGACATTGGCTGACTGACTTTGTCCCGCTTCGCCAGCCCCAGCAGGCCCGTAGGCCAGGAAACCTGACGCTTGTTTAGTGATCAGTACCAGCTCAATCATGCACGCGAAGCAGTAGTCGGGTCTGACAATCTGAGGTTCGCGCAACCGCTCAACAGGAACATGGTTGCTCCGTGGTCGCTGCGCTGCAGCGGACCTGCTGTCAGCGCACGGTAGATACCGGCACGGCGAACTCGGCCCGAACTGCGAAGACGGCACGCAGCGACCCCGACCAACACCACCTGCATTAGTAGGTGGGACCGTTCATTTTGGACTGTCCACTGTGGACATGTGGTCGCTCCACTGCGGCTGTCCTGCGGAATCCAAGATCATCAACGTCGTGCAGCCATACCGTTGCCTCTACGGACACGCTTCCGCTGGCCTCTCACACACCACAAACGCTGAGCTGTCCGCCGCAGTCGCAACAGGCCAATCCAGCCGGATCGGCTGCGGCGCAGTTCGAGTCGGGCGGGCCACGAGACGTGCTGCTGGTGACAGCTACCCGGACCCGCCCGAACCAACCTCAAACGCGCCCTAGGTGTAGTGACCCGCTGGGTTGTTGACTCGGCTGATGGGTGGATGGCCGCTGAGTGCGGTGTGGCTGCGGTGGTGGTTGTAGGTGTGCAGCCACCTCGGGAACGCCTCGCGACGTTCGGTCTCAGACCGGTAAGGGCGGGCATAGGCCCACTCATCGAGCAGGGTGCGGTTGAACCGTTCAACTTTGCCGTTGGTCTGCCGCCGGTAGGGGCGGGTGCGTTTGTGGGTGATCCCGACAGCGGCGAGTGTGTCGCGCCAGAGCAGGGACTTGTAGCACGCGCCGTTGTCGGTGAGCACGCGTTCAACGGTGATGCCGTTGGCAGCAAAGAAGATCTGGGCTCGCTGCCAGAACGCGACCGCTGTCTCCTTCTTCTCATCGAGCAGGATTTCGCTGTAGGCCAACCGGGAGTGATCGTCCACGGCGTTGTGCAGATAGCCGTAGCCGACATGGCTGTTGCCGTTGGCATCCAGGGTCTTGCCCGGGGTGCGGGTGCGATGCCGCTGCCCGGCTTGGCGGCCGGTGACCCGGTGCCCGCCGCCGTCGGGGATGTTGCCCAGCTTCTTGATGTCGACGTGCACCAGCTCACCAGGGGTGGCGCGTTCGTAGCGGCGCACCGGCTAGCTGGTGGCCCGGTCCAGGTGGGTCAGGCGGGCCAGGCGGTAACGGGTCAGGACCCGGTGCACGGTCGAGGGCACCAACTGCAGGAGCAATGCGATCCGGGCCGGTCCCCACCGCCGTGCCAGGCGGACCTTGATGATCCGCCGTTCGGTGCGGGTCGGAATGCGGTGCGGGCTTGACAGCGGGCGTGAGCTTCGGTCGGTCATCCCCGAGTCGCCCTCGGCCCGGTACCGGCTGGCCCACCGGTGCACGGTGGATGCCGAGACCTGGAAGCGCTCAGCGGCTCGCCGCACCTGCCAGCCCTTGTCCACGACACACTGAGCCAGCCGCAGCCTGCCCAGCGGAGTCAGCGGTGCGTTAGCGTGGGTCACGAGGGCCTCCTGGACTGTTCGGGTAGATGTCGCAATCCACACCGAACCCGGAGGCCCTCCCTCACTCCAAGATCATCCGACTACGTGTCGGACCGTTCGCAACCTCTGTAATCAGTACACC
>NZ_JAMHIV010000029.1 GCF_023897065.1 Crossiella sp. SN42 | reverse complement strand
TGCCGCCAGCGGCCGAACCGGCGCGGCTACCGCGGGCGGGACTGTGAGGACACGACCTAGTGCGCGTCCTGGCGGCGCACCATCTCGTTGATCCAGCTGGGTGCGAACGGCGAGGTGCAGTTCGGCGGGGTCGGGTAGTCCTTGAGCACCTCAAGACGCTCCCCGATGTCCAGCGCGCGGGCGCGGTGCTCGGCGTGCTCGATGCCGATCTGGGCCAGGCAGTGGTTCATCGCCCACTGCAACCGGTCCGGGGCGTCCTTCATCCGCGCCTCGATAAGGTCGAGCAGGCCGGACAGGTCGAGGCCCTCGGGCTTCTTGACCACGCGTTCGCTGGTCAGCGCCCAGCCCGCGCTGGCCACCACCGGGTCGGGGTCGGCGAACCAGGCCTGGCGCAGCCCCTCGGCGTGCGGGCCCTTCTTCACCACGTAGTTCACCAGCCAGTCGTGCACCTTGGGGGTGCGCGCCTCGCGCAGCATGGCGTCCAGCTCGTCCCGGCCGAAGGCCTTCGGGCGGCAGATCAGCAGCGCCAGCAGCCTGGCCGCGGTGTCGCCGGTGGCCCAGAGCTCGCGGGCCAGGTCCTGCTGGGTCTTCAGCCGCTTGGCGATCGCGCGCAGCTTGCCCAGGTTCACCCCGTGGTCGTCGCCGTGCTTCTCGTTCACCGCGCGCATCTTCGGGTCCTCGAGCGCGGCCAGCTCGGCTCGCAGCTCGGCCACCGTCGTCTCCGCCACCGCTGTCTCCTCGCCTCGCCAGTGGCCGCCAGCCTACGAGCAAGGCCCGACAAACCAGGTGATCAACGGGGGCGCGGCGTGGCTCACATCCTGGGAAATGGCTACGGCCCGGCCGACCGGCCGGTCGAGGATGACCGGGTGACGCTCACCAGCGAGACCCCCGTACCGCTGACCTTCCGCTCGCTGCTCCCGCTGGCCTCGGTGAGCATCTCGGTGGGCCTGGCCGTCGCGCTGGCGATGCCGTTCTTCGGGCTGTTCCTGACCACCCAGGTCGGTGTCGGCCCGGTGGGTCTTGGCGGCTTCCTGCTGGTCATGCCGTTGGCGGGGCTGGTGGTAAGCGCGTTCCTCGGCAGGCTGTCCGACCGGCGGGCGATCCGGCGCAACCTGCTGGTGGCCGGCTCGCTGGCGGGCGCGCTGGGCTCGCTGGCCTTCGCCGTGGTGCGCGACTACTGGGTGCTGCTCGGCATCTCGGTGACCCTGCTCGCGGTGGCCTCCTCGGTGCTGGCGCAGATGTTCGCCTACGCGCGGCAGGCCGTGCAGCGCAGCGGGTCGGCCAGGGCGCCGGTGGTGATCAGCAGCCTGCGCACGGTGATCTCGCTGGCCTGGGTGGGCGGGCCGCCGCTGGCCGCGCTGCTGGTGTCCTGGGCCGGGTACACCGGGCTCTACCTGGCCAGCGCCGGGTTCTACCTGCTGGTGGCGGTGTTCACCCTCCGGCTGCCGGAGCTCGGCGGCAGCACACCCGCCCGGCCGGCCGGTGGGGCAGGCGGTCCGGCGCGGCCGCAGCTGGTGTGCGCGGTGCTGGCCGTGGCCGCGTTGCAGGGCGCGCTGTCGCTGGGTGGCAAGGCGCTGCCGCTGTACGTGACCACGGACCTGGGCGGCACCGAGGCCGACGCCGGCCTGATCCTCGGGCTGTGCGCGGCCCTGGAGATCCCGCTGATGCTGGGCTTCGGGCTGCTCGCGGTGAAGCTGGACCAGCGGCGGATCATGCTGCTCGGCGCGGTGGTCTCGGTGGTGTACCAGGCTGGCATGGCGGCCACCGTGGCCACCTGGCAGGTCGCCGCGGCCCAGGCGCTCAACGCGGTGGTGGTCTCGGCGCTGATGGGCGTGGGCATCTCCTACTTCCAGTCGCTGGCTCCGGACCGGCCGGGGTTCACCACCACGCTGTACTCCAACACGCTGACCGCCGGTGGCATGCTCGCCGGTCCGCTGCTCGGCCTGGCCCACCAGCTCGGCTACCGCACCGCATACTTGATGAGCCTGGCCCTGGCCGTGCTCGGGGTGGTGCTGCTGGTCATAACCGGGATGATCGCGCGAAGGGCCGGTGTTGTGCCTGGTGGCGAGACGAGCGAAGAGAGCGGAGCGAGAACATGACCGCGGCGAGTGAGAAGGCCGTGCTGGCCGGTGGCTGCTTCTGGGGCATGCAGGACCTGTTCCGCAGGCACCCCGGCGTGCTCACCACCCGGGTCGGCTACACCGGCGGCGACGTGCCCAACGCGACCTACCGCAACCACGGCAGCCACGCCGAGGCCATCGAGATCGTCTTCGACCCGGCCCAGCTGAGCTACCGGCAGATCCTGGAGTTCTTCTTCCAGATCCACGACCCGAGCACCCGCAACCGGCAGGGCAACGACATCGGCGCCAGCTACCGCTCGGCCATCTTCTACCTGGACGAGGAGCAGAAGCGCGTCGCCGAGCAGGTCATCGCCGAGGTGGACGCCTCCGGCAAGTGGCCGGGCAAGGTGGTCACCGAGGTCACCCAGGCGGGGGACTTCTGGCAGGCCGAGCCGGAGCACCAGGACTACCTGGAGCGCTACCCGAACGGCTACACCTGCCACTACGTGCGGCCGGAGTGGCAGCTCGGCGAGCGCTGACCCTGGGATTACCCTGATCTTTCTGGCGGTGCGCCGCCCTTGTGGGCAGTATCGGGTCGTGTGAGACCTGCTACCACACGTAATCGGACCCTGTTGACGTTGGTCGCCGGCGCGCTGGCCGTATCCGGCGCGGTCGTGGCGCCGGGCGTGGCCTCGGCCGCACCGGCGCCCTCGGTCAACTGGCAGCCCTGTCCGGACGCCGCGGGCGTCGACTGCGCGACCATCGACGTCCCGGTGGACTGGGCCAAGCCCGCCGGTGACAAGATCCAGATCGGGCTGGCCCGGCGCAAGGCCAAGGACCCGGCCAAACGCATCGGCGCGATCCTGATGGACCCGGGCGGCCCCGGCGGCTCCGGCGTCGGCTCGGTGAAGTCGAGCGAGCAGTTCACCGAGGCCGCCCGCGAGCGCTTCGACCAGGTCGGCTTCGACCCGCGCGGGATCAACACCAGCAGCAAGCTGCTCTGCGACCGCGACCTGGCCAGCCAGGCCACCGCGGCGCGGCACCCCACCAGCCAGGCCGACTTCGACAAGTTGGCCGGGTTGAACCGCCAGCTGCACGACAGCTGCCGGGCCAACTCCGGCAAGCTCGCCGACCACGTGGACAACCTGAACACCGTCCGGGACATGGACGCCATCCGGGCCGCGCTGGGCGAGCAGAAGCTGACCTACGTCGGCTACTCCTACGGCAGCCTGATGGGCCAGCAGTACGCGGAGAAGTTCCCGCACCGGGTCCGCGCGCTGGTGCTCGACGGCAACATGGACCACAGCCTGAAGACCGCGTGGGACTTCATGCGCAGCGAGACCGCGCCGGTCGAGCTGGGCTTCGTCAAGTTCGCCAACTGGTGTGACACCACCGCGACCTGCGCGCTCCACGGCCAGGACACCAAGAAGGTCTACGCCGAGCTCAAGGCCAAGGCCAAGGCGGGCACGCTGATCGGCTCCGGCGGCAAGCCGGTGGACTTCTACCAGCTGGCCGGTCAGGCCTTCGGCGTCACCCGCCCGGCGAACTGGAGCCACCTGGCCACCGCGCTGCGCAACCTCAAGGACGGCTCCGGCTCCGAGGCGCTGGAGGCCCTGGCCGGCCCGGTGGCCAACGTGCCGTACCCGTCGATCTGGTGCAGCGACTGGAGCTACCCGGTGCGCGACTACGCCGAGTACCAGCGCCTGCGCGACCGGCTGTCCCGCCAGTTCAGCAACGTCGAGTGGACCCCCTACGTCGACCACGCGCTGACCTGCGTGAACAGCGGCACCAAGACCACCAACCCGCAGCGCCGCCTGGAGATCCGCAACGCGCCGCCGCTGGTGATGATCGGCAACATCCACGACCCGGCCACCGTGTACGAGTGGAACGTGACCGCGGCCAGGCAGAGCGGCGCCCACCTGATCACCTATGAGGGCTGGGGCCACACCGCCTACCGGCAGACCGGTCCGAGCCCGTGCGTGAACGCGGCGGTGGACGAGTACCTGATCAACCTCAAGCCGCCGAAGCGGGGCCTGTCCTGCCCGGCGACCGAGAAGCCCGGCGCGGCCGAGACGGCCAGCCAGGAACCGATGGCCGGCCCGTACCAGGCCGCCTGACCAACGCGGTGGCCACGGACTCGCCAAGCGGGTCCGTGGCCACCGCGGTCACGCAGGCGGACCGATCGGCAGCCGCAGCACGAGCTCCCCGTCGTCGACCTCGCCGGTGAGCTCGAAGCCGAACCGCCGGTAGAACGGCCACGGCTCCCCCTCCCTCGGCAGGTAGCTGGTGAGCAGCTCGGTGCCCCTGTCCGCCCGGACGAGCGCCACCACCAGCCGCAGCACCTGCTCGCCGTAGCCGCGCCGCTGGTGCCGGTGGTCGATCAGCAGCCGCCACAGGAAGTACCGGCCGAGGACGCCGGGACGGCCGGGCGGCACGTCCCAGCTGAGCATCACGAACCCGACCGGCTCGTCCCCGGCGTAGACCGCCCGGTACCAGGGCTCGGCCTCCGGGGCCGCGGCGGCATCCGCCAGCGACTGGGTCACCGAGGCGACGAACTGCTCCTGGTCGGGCCGCACGCGCAGCGCGCACACCGCGTCCCGGTTCTCCTCGGTGATCTCGCACAACCGCACCTCGGTGGTCCCCATGGGGCTACCTTCCCACGTCGGGCGCGCCGGGTTCGCAGTTGCTCAGCGGCCTTCCCGCTCATTGAGCCTGGCGCGGTAGGCCACCCGGTCCGGGCTGTCCGGGCGCAGTGCGCGGTCGTCGCGGAACAGCCCGCGGATGGCGTTGAGCACCGGTTCGGGGGTGATCGAGGCGGCCGCCGCGAGCGCGCCGACGTAGCGGGGCACCGCGATCTCGGCCCGGCGGGTCCGCACCGAGCGCAGCACGGCGGCGGCGATGGCCTCGGGGGTGACCTTGGGGATGGGCTTCATGTCCAGACCGCTGGACAGGGCGGTGTCCACCGCGGAAGGGAGCACGGTGCTGATGCTGACGCCGCGGCTGGCGTACTCGCGGCGGGTGGCGGCGCTGAGGCCGACCACGGCGAACTTGCTCGCGTTGTACATGGCCAGTCCCGGCACCGGGAACTTCCCTGCCAGCGAGGCGATGTTGACGATGTGGCCGCGGCCGCGGGCCAGCATGCCGGGCAGGGCCAGGCGCATGCCGTGCACCACGCCGAACAGGTTGACCTCCACCATCAGCCGGTTGACCCGCTCGTCCAGGTCCAGGAAGCCGCCGTTGGGCATCACACCGGCGTTGTTGACCAGCACGGCCAGCTCGCCGTCGGCGGCCTCGGCCAGGAAGGCGCGGAAGGAGTCCTGGTCGCGGACGTCAAGGTGGTGCGCGGTGCCGCCCAGCTCGGCCGCGGTCTTCTTGGCCAGCGCCAGGTCCAGGTCGCCGATGGCCACCCTGGCGCCCTGGCTGGCGAACGCTGCCGCGGTGGCACGGCCGATGCCCTGCGCGCCACCGGTGATCGCGACCGTGGCCCCGCGCAGGTCCAGCGGCGGGTAGCGGGTCACGCCGCGACTCCCCTGGTGATCGCCGCGCGCACGCGGTCGGGCGCGTGTGAGCGGGCAGCGTCCACTGTGGACTGGACGCGGCGCGGGTCCATGAAGTTGAAGCCCATCGCGGCCAGTTCGGCAGGTCCCGGTTCGACACGGATCACCTTGGTGCCGCGCAACTTCCGGAGTTCGCGGTTGAGGCCGAGGGTCATCCGGCGGCGCAGCAGGCGTTCCAGGCGGGACAGGCCGGTGGCCGGGGCCGGCTGTTCGCTGGTCATCGGGGCCAGCACGACCAGCTCGTCCAGTTCGAGCGGGGCGAGCAGGTCGGCGGAGACCGAGGAGACCGTGCCGCCGTCCAGGTAGTGCCGGCCGGCGATGAGCACCGGCGGGAACCAGCCGGGGATGGCCCAGGACGCGGCGATCGCCTGCCCCAGACCGGCTTTGGGCGCTTCCGGCGAGCCGAAGGCGACCCTGGCGCCGGTGCTGGCGTCGGCGGCCACGATCCAGGTGGCCGGGTGCGCGACCCAGTCACCGACGCTCGCGCTCTGCTCGTCCGCGCGCCGTTCGTCGGCGAGCCGGGCCCCGAGCTCGCGCAGCCAGCCCGCGTCACCACCGCCTCTGGGCAACAGTCCGGCCAACCGCGCGGTCGGGTCGAGCTCGCCGCGCGCCAGCAGTCCGCGCGCGGGCCAGCCCAGGCGGGGCAGCGGTGGCCGTTTTCCAGGGTGGTGGGCCAGGTGCCGGGCGAGCACCGGGTCCTCGGTGCCGCCGTCGAGGGCGGCCACGATGTCGTCGGCGGAACGGCCGGAACCCAGCAGCGCCACCATTTCCGAGCCTGCCGAGGTGCCGAGCAGGACCTCGGCGGTGCGCGGGTCCCAGTCGAGTTGCCGTTGCACCGCTTGCAGTGCGATGGCGGTCCAGGCGAAGCCGAGGGTGCCGCCGCAGCCGATCGCGAGTCCGCGCCTAGGCATAGGAGTAGTCCGAGAGCGGGAAGCGGGAGGCTTCGCGGTGCGCGTTCACGGTGGAGGTCGGGCGGAGCAGGGTGGCCTCGCCGTGCTGGTTGAAGTAGTAGCTGTTCGCGGTGGCGCACTGGCCGAGGGCGAACACCGAGTCGCCCACCCGGTCGGTCATCCGGGCCAGGAACCGCTCGTTGGCCTGCTCGGTGACCTCGAAGACCTGCGCGCCGCGCTTGCGCATCGCGGTGAACAGCCGGTCCATGTGCTTCATCTGGCACTCGATGGTGGTGAAGTAGGACAGGCCGCTGTAGGAGTACGGGCTGTTCAGCGAGACGAAGTTGGGGAAGCCGGGCACGGTCACGCCCTCGTAGGCCTGGAACCGGTTCTCCCGCCACCACTTGCCCAGGTTCTTGCCGTCCCGGCCGATGATCTCGATGGCCGGGAAGTTGACGTCCCACAGGTTGAAGCCGGTGGCCAGCAGCAGCACGTCGATGTCGGTGCGGCGGCCGTCCGCGGTGACGATGCCGCGCTCGTCGACCCGCTCGATCCTGGTCGTCTCCAGGTGCACGTGCGGGCGGGTGAAGGCGCGGAAGTAGGTGTTGGAGAAGGTCGGCCGCTTGCAGCCGAAGGAGTAGTCCGGGGTGAGCTTGCGGCGCAGCTCCGGGTCGGGCACCTGGCGGCGCAGGTGCGCGCGGCAGGACCGCTCGGCCAGCCGGTTGGCGATCCGCAGCCGCCGGTAGTGCACCACGCCGGTGATCATCAGCAGTTCCAGCACCGCGCTGCCGATCAGCCGCACCGCGCGCTGGGCAGGCGGGAAGGCCGCGAACAGCCGCCGGACCGCCGCCGGGATGCGGTAGTCGGGCTTGGCGCTGACCCAGATCGGGGTGCGCTGGTAGACGGTCAGCTCGGCGGCGAGCTTGGCCACCTCGGGGATCAGCTGCACCGCGGTCGCGCCGGTGCCGATGATGGCCGCCCGCTTGCCGGTCAGGTCGTAACTGTCGTCCCAGGCGGTGGTGTGGATGACCTTGCCGCCGAAGGAGTCGATGCCCTCGATGTCGGGCACCTTCGGCTGGGAGAGGAAACCGGTCGCGGTGAGCAGGTACCGGGCCGTGACGCTCTCCCCGCCCGCGATCGTCACCCGCCAGTGGGTCTCCGCGTCCTCCCAGTACGCGCCGGTGACCACGGCGCCGAAGCGCATCGCGGAGCGCAGGTCGTACTTGTCGGCCACGTGCTCGGCGTAGCGCTTGAGCTCGGCGCCGGGGGCGAACAGCCGGGACCAGTGCGGGTTGGGCTCGAAGGAGTAGGAGTAGGTGGAGGACGGGATGTCCACCGCGAGGCCCGGGTAGCGGTTGACGTGCCAGGTGCCGCCGAGGTCGTCCTCCCGCTCCAGGATCAGCAGCCGGTGGAAGCCGAGCCGTTTCAGCTGGATCGCGGCGCCCATGCCGCCAAAACCGGCTCCCACGATCACGGCGTCGTACTGCGCGGCCATAGGTGACCCTCCGTAGCGGAATGGGATGTCACTAGCGGAACGATATGTCATTCCCGCGGTGGCGACAATAGACTGCGACCATGACGTCCAGTGCCACCTCGCCCAGCCGGGCCGAGCGGAAGAAGCAGGAGCTGCGCCGCGAGATCATCGACGCGGCCTTCGACTGCTTCGCCGAACGCGGGTACCACGCGACCGCGATCGCCGACATCGCCACCCGCCTCGGCATCGGGCACGGCACCTTCTACCGCTACTTCCAGAACAAGCGGGACATCGTCGACCACGTCATCGACGACCTGATCGACCGAATCAAAACCGCGCTCACCGAGGAGAACGCGCCCGATGCGGTGTCCACTTTGGACGGTTACCGGGCGCAGACCGCGCGGATCGGCGAGTCGCTGGCCCGGATCTTCCAGCAGGACTCCCGGGTGCCGCGCCTGCTGCTGTTCGAGGCCGCGGGCATCGACAAGGCCATGGCCGACCGGGTGCTGGACTTCTTCGACCTGGCCACCGCGCTGACCGCCGGCTACCTCACCCACGGCGTCGAGCTGGGCTACCTGCGCGCCGACCTGGACGTGGACAACACCGCCAGCGCGATCACCGGCATGATCCTGGCCTCCGCGCTGTCCTCGCTGCGCAAGCCGGAGGGCGAGCACCAGCGCAAGCTCAGCGAGGCGGTGCGGCGGCTGATGTACGACGGCATCGCCGCTCAGCCGGCCGAGCGCTGACCCGAGGTCCGCAGCAGGTCCGCCGCGGCCGAGGGCCAGTCCGGGAAGTCGAACTCGAAGCCCGCCGCCAGCAGCCTGCCCGGCACCACCCGACGGCTCTTGAGCAGCAGCTCGGTGTCGGAGCGGATGGCGAAGGCGCCCAGCTCGGCCATCCACCGGGTCGCGGGCAGCCCGACCGGGATCCGCTGAGCGGCGCGCAGCTCGCGGATGAACTCCCGTTGCGGCAGCGGATGCGGCGCCGCGAGGTTGACCGGGCCGCTCAGCTCCGGCCGGTCCAGCAGGAACCGCACCGCGCGCACCAGGTCCCGCCCGTGGATCCAGGACAGCCACTGCCTGCCGCCGGCGACCGGGCCGCCCAGGCCGAGCTGGGTCATCCGGCGCAGCGCGTGGAAGGCGCCGCCGCGGCCGGGGCTCATCACGATGGCGGTGCGCAGGGCGAGCTTGCGGGTGTGCGGGGTGTCCGCCTCCCGCTGGGCGGCCTCCCAGCGCTTGGCGATCTCCACGCTGTAGGCCCAGTAGCCGGGCACACCGGGTTCGGCGCCGCCGATCTCGCCGGTGGCCTCGTCGTTGGCGCGGTCGAAGCGGTGCGCGTAGATGGTGGCGGTGCTCATCTGCAACCAGACCGGCGGCGGGCTGGCGGCCTGCGCGATGGCCGCGCCGACGGCCCTGGTGGAGTCGATCCGGGAGGCCATCATCTCGCGCAGGTTGGCCGCGGTGTAGCGGCAGCTCACGCTGCGCCCGGCCAGGTTGACCACCGCGTCGCAGCCGTCGATCTCCCGCGTCCACGGGCCTGGCGTGCGGCCGTCCCAGCGCACCTGACGGATGCCGGGAACGGCCACCGGCCGCCTGCTCAGCACCACCACCTCGTGCCCGAGCGCGGCCAGGTCGCGACCGAGGAACTCGCCGATGTGACCGGCTCCGCCGGGGATCACGATGCGCATGCCGCAACGGTAACCGAGTCTTTGAGCACTCGCTCAATATTCCCCTCGGCTGTGACCGGTGACTCGTTTCCGCCGGCCGCTTAATCAGGGGATTGCCACCGCGAAACCGGTTACCCTAACTGAGTGAAGCTGGGGGGCCGAACACGCTTGCCTCCCCAGCCGCTGTCCTGATCGCCACTGGCTCAGACCCGCCGGGAGCCCCACCGATGTCAAGCAGTACCGCCATTTCCGAACCGCGCCAGGAGCAAGCTCCAGCGCGCACCGGGCTCCTGATCGGAGTACTGGTCGCCTCGGCCTTCGTGATGATCCTCAATGAGACGATCATGAGCGTCGCGCTGCGGGACCTCACCGTCGACCTCAAGGTGCCGACCACCACCGTGCAGTGGCTGACCAGCGGCTTCCTGCTCACCATGGCCGTGGTCATCCCGACCACCGGCTTCCTGCTCGAACGCTTCACCCCGCGCCAGGTCTTCCTGGTCTCGCTCTCGCTGTTCAGCCTCGGCACGCTGCTCTCCGGTGTCGCGCCCGGCTTCGAGGTGCTGCTGGCCGGCCGGATCGTGCAGGCCATGGGCACCGCGGTGATGATCCCGCTGCTGATGACCACGGTGATGCGCCTGGTGCCGCCGGAGCGGCGCGGCGCGACCATGGGCACCATCAGCATCGTGATCGCAGTGGCCCCGGCCATCGGGCCGACCATCGGCGGCGCGGTGCTCAACTGGCTGGGCTGGCGCTGGATGTTCCTGATCGTGCTGCCGCTGGCCATCGCCGCGCTGGTGACCGGCGCGCTGCTGCTGAAGGTGGAGAGCGAGACCCGGCTGGTGCCGCTGGACGTGCTCTCGGTGTTCCTGTCCGCGATCGGCTTCGGCGGCGTGCTGTACGGGCTGTCCTCCTCCGGCGAGTCCGCCGGCGGGCACGCGCCGGTGCCGCCGTGGCTGTCGGTGGTCATCGGCGTGATCTCGCTGCTGATCTTCGGCTGGCGGCAGCTGCGGTTGCAGCGGGAGGACCGGGCGCTGCTGGACCTGCGGCCGTTCACCCACCACCGCTACGTCATCGGGCTGGTGCTCTCCGCGCTGCTGTTCATCTGCCTGATCGGCGTCGGCGCGATCATGCTGCCGCTGTACCTGCAGACCGTGCTGAAGACCTCGACCTTCGTCAGCGGCCTCGCGGTGCTGCCCGGCGGCCTGGTCCTCGGCCTGCTCGGCCGCCCGGTGGGCAAGCTGTTCGACAAGGTCGGCGCCCGCCCGCTGGTCATCCCCGGCGCGGCGGCCATGGCGGTGGCCATCTGGCTGTTCTCCGCGCTCGGCCCCGGCTCGCCGCTGGTCGCGGTGATCGGCATCCACGTGCTGCTGATGATCGGCCTCGGCCTGATGATGACCCCGCTGATGACCGAGAGCCTGTCCTCGCTGCCCGAGCAGCTCTACTCGCACGGCAGCGCCATCCTGGCCACGCTGCAGCAGGTCGCGGGCGCGCTCGGCACCGCGGTGTTCATCACCGTGTCCACCCTGGGCAGCGCGCCCGGCTCGACCAGCCCGGACGTGGACGGCCTGCACCTGGCGTTCATGGTGGCAGGCGGCATCGGCGTGGCGGCCTTCGTCGGTGCGCTGTTCGTCCGCTCCTCCGGCAAGAGCGCGGCGGCCACGCCCGTCCACTGAGCGCTTGACCAACCAGAACGGCGGTGGCCACTCGGCCACCGCCGTTGTTGTTTGCGGGCAAAGGTCTGTCGAAAGGCAGACGCGCCGGCCCGAGCCGGGTGATCGAATCGGGGCATGAAAGCGCTGTTCAAGCTTGTGGTCGCAGCCGGTCTGTTCGCCGCGGGCGCCGGGACCGCCACCGCGGACGAAGGACCGGCGTGGCGGGAGTGCCACGACGGGTTGTGGTGCGCCGAGGTCCAGGTCCCCGCCGACTGGACCAGCCCGGCCGACGGCTCGCGGGTCGCGATCCCGCTGCTCAAGATCCCAGCCCGGGACCGGAAACTCGGCGTTCTCCTGGTCAACCCCGGCGGGCCCGCGGCGGTCATCCCGAACTTCGGGTTTCCCGGGTACCGCGACCAGTTCGCCGACCTCGCCGCGCGGTTCGACGTCGTGGTGTTCGACCCGCGTGGCATGGGCGTGCGGTGTCCGACCGCGAACCCTGCCCCCATGCCCGCGCCGGTGACCGAGTCCGCCCACCGTGAGCACACCGCCGCCAACGAGCGGTTCGCGGTGGACTGCGCGGATGCCATGGGCGCGTACCGGGGCCGGCTCAACGCTCGCCAGGTCGCACACGATCTGGACGCCATCCGGGGCAGGCTGGGTGAGCGCAGGCTCAACTACTTCGGCAGTTCGTACGGCACGGTGTACGGGCAGGCCTACGCCGCGCTGTTCGGCCACCGGGTCGGGCGGATGTACCTGGACAGCGTGCTGGACCACACCCGGCGCGACCCGGCTGACTGGGCGCGAGCCGGTGCCGTGACCGCCGAGCACAACCTGCACCGGATGGCGCGGTGGTGCGCCGGGAACGCCGGCTGCGCGCTGCACGGCCGGGACGTGCTCGCCGTGTGGGACCGCGTGCTGTCGATGCCGGCCGTGGACGCGTCCGCGGTCCTCAGCTGGGCCGGGGCCCGGATCGGCGACGACCGGATCTGGCCCACCTTGACCGCCGGGCTCGCCCAGGCCGAGGCCGGCGACCTGTCGGCGCTGACACCGCGGCCCGGTCCGCCCGACTTCGGCCTGGCCCGCACGGCGTTCTGCGCGGACTTCCCGCACCAGGACGACTTCGCGACGGTGCGGCGGCTGGAGGACCGGTTGCGGGCGGTCGCGCCCCGGCTGGGCTGGGCGAAGACCCCGTGGCAGGTCACCGGGCACTGCTCTGGCGTGCCCCGGGTGGGGCTCAACCCGCCGGCCGCGCTGTCCGCGATGCCCCGGGTGCTCATCGCCAACGGCGAGCACGACCCGTTGACGCCCGCCGAGCACGGCCGTCGGGTCGCGGCGCAGCTGCGCGGCACGTACCTGCCCACCGCGGGCAACCACGCGCTCTACCTGCGGGGCAACGCCTGCGTCCGGGACCACGTGCACCGCTACCTGTGGACCGGGGCGTTGCCGGCGCCGGACGCGCGGTGCGGCGCGCCGGGCTGATCAGGACGTGTACAACGGTGGCATGGCTGACCGCCGGGTGCTTGGGCACGCCGCGGGGACCCCGGAACGGGTTCGCGACACCATCGGAGGCGATGCGCTCTTCGCCGGCGCGGCGGCGGTCGTCGTGCTGGTCCTCGGGCTGATCGAACACAGCTCGACGAGCCCGCTCGCCATGCTCACCGCATCGGTCGTGGTGGCCGCTCCCCTGCTGCTGCGCCGCCGCTTCCCGCTGACCGCCGCGCTCGCCTCCGCCGCGCTCGCCGTCGTCATCGCCCAGCCGGACTGGCCCGGTCGCCTGGTCGCCATGGCCGCGTTCGCCTCCGCCGCCTACCACCGGCCGCATCCGCTGGTGCTCGGGTGCTCGGTGGGCTGCTCCCTCGTGCTGTCCGTGGCCGGGGTCCGGCCGCCAGGGGCCACCGCCACCTTCACCGACCTGGTCCTGCTCTGCCTCGCCCCGGTCGCCGTGGGCTATGCCCTGCGCCTGCACCGCGACCGCGCCGAGGCGGCCACCCGCCTCTACCAGGAGGAGACCCGCCGCGCAGGCGCCGAGGAGCACGCCCGCATCGCCCGCGAGGTGCACGACGCCGTCGGCCACCACCTCACGGTGATCCGGATGCAGGCCACCGCCGTCCGGCACGTCACCCGTGATCTTCCCCCGGTCGCCGACCAGGCGCTGGCCTCGATCGCCGAGTCCTCGGCCACCGCGCTCACCGAGATCCGGGACGTCCTGGCCACCCTGCCCAGCAACGGCGCCGCACTGGCCGACCTGGACGCCCTGGTGGACCACGCCACCGGCCCGAACCGCACTGTCACCCTCACCAGAGACGGCGCGGCGCCCCTGCCACCGCTGCTCGACCACGCCGGCTACCGGCTGGCCCAGGAGGCCCTCACCAACGCGCTGCGGCACTCCGACGCGACCCACGTGGACCTGCGCGTCCAGCACACCCCGGACGCCGTCGTGATCACCGTGGCGGACAACGGCTCCAGCACACCCGGCGCCCCGGCCGAAGGCGCCGGGCTGCGCGGCATGCGCGAGCGGACCCGGCTGCTCGGCGGCACCCTGGAGATCGCGCCGAACCAGCCGAGTGGCTGGCTCGTCCAAGCCCGGCTGCCACTGCGGGAGCGGCCATGATCCGCACACTGATCGCCGACGACCAGGAACCGGCGCGCTGGGCCCTGCGCCTGGTCCTCGACGCCGAACCGGACATCGAGGTGGTGGACGAGGCCGGCGACGGCGCCGAAGCCGTCGAGAAGGCCCGGTGGCTAGGGGTGGACGTGGTGGTGCTCGACCTGCGGATGCCCCGGCTGGACGGACTGGCCGCCATCCGCCGGATCGCCGAGTCGGTCAATCCAGCGCCCGCTGTCGTCGCGCTGACCACCTTCGACGTCGACGAGTATCTTTTCGGCGCGCTCCAGGCCGGCGCGGCGGGGTTCGTGCTCAAGGACAGCGAACCAGCGCTGCTCATCGACGCGGTCCGCGCGGTGGCGAAGGGACAGGGGCTGATCGACCCGCAGGTCACCCGCCGCACCATCCGCCGGTTCGCCGAGATCGCGCCCCGGCGCGCACCGGCTGGGCTGGACCTGCTCACGCCTCGTGAGCACGAGGTGCTGCTGCACGTGGCGCGCGGGCTGAGCAACGCCGAGATCGCCCGTGCCCTCACCGTCGGCGAGGGCACGGTGAAGACCCACGTGGCGCGGGTGCTGGCCAAGCTCGGCCTGCGCACCCGGGTGCACCTGGTGATCTACGCCTACGAACACGGCCTGCTGAACGTGCCCCGATGACGTGGCCGAAGATCTGTCGAAAGGCAGACGCGGCTCCCCTCCCGCACCGACAGGCTGGGGGCATGCAGAAGATGATCAAGGCGGCCTGCGTGCTGCTCACCGTCCTTGGCGCGGTGGCGGGAACGACGCCGGCGGCTGCCCAGGAGTCCGGTGGTGAGCTGTCCTTCGTGGACTGCGGGGACGGCTTGCGGTGCGCTGCGATGACGGTGCCGTCGGACTGGGCTCGTCCGGACAGTGCCCGGATCACCCTCGGCCTGGCGAAGCTGCCCGCCCGTGACGACGCGCGCAAACGCGGTGTCCTGGTGATCAACCTCGGCGGCCCGCAGGCGCAGATCTCCGCGTTCCGCCAGCCGGGCCTGCGGGACCGGTTCGCGGAGTTGACCGAGTTGTTCGACGTCGTCCTCTTCGATCCGCGTGGGTTCGAAGCGAGCAGTGGCATTGTGTGCCCGCTTCCGGCGCCCGCCGAGGCCGACTACGTGTTCCCGGACCAGGTCGCCTACGAGGCACACGCCGACCGCAACGGCCGCTTCGGCCAGGAGTGCGCCCCCGCGGCGGGACCGCTGGCCGGCAAGCTCAACGCCTGGCAGGTCGCACACGACCTGGAGGCGATCCGCGCGGCGCTGGGCGAGCGGAAACTGCACTACTTCGGCAACTCCTACGGCACGGTGTACGCCCAGGCCTACCTGGAGTTGTTCCCGCGCCGGGCCGGCCGGATGTACCTGGACAGCGTCATGGACCACACCAACACCTCGCTGCCGGACTGGCTCGGCCAGCGCGCCGCGGCGAATGAGCGCAGCCTGCACCGGTTCGCCGACTGGTGCGCACGGGAGTCGAACTGCGCGCTGCACGGCCGCGACGTGCTGACCGTGTGGGACGAGGTCATCGACCGAGCCGCGCGGCAGCCGATCCCCGCACCCGGAGCCGGACCGGGCAGCACGGTCAGCGCCACCCAGGTCGTCGCGCGAGCCGACGTCAAGTCGGCCCGACGATGGCCGGCGTTCGCCGCGGCGCTCGCCGAGGCACATGCCGGCGACGCCACGAAACTCGCCCAGAAGCTGGTGTTCCCGCCCGGCCCCGGCGCGATGCGGATCGCCACCTGCGCGGACTTTCCCTACCCCGGCGACTACCACGCGGTGCGAACGCTGGAGACCTCGCTGCGTGCGGTGGCGCCACGACTGGGCTGGCGGCAGGCCTGGATCTGGGCCATGAACTGCGCGCGGCTCCCCCAGGCCGGGACGTTCCCGCCACACCGCCCGCACTTCGACGGGGTGCCGCCGGTCCTGATCGCGGGCGGCGAGTACGACGACAACACCCCGCCCGAGTGGGGACGGCACCTCGCCGGCCAGCTCCCCGGTGCCCGCTATCTCACCGCCGAGGGCGACCACGCGCTGTACGTGGACGGCAATCCCTGCGTCCGTGCCCACGTGCACCGCTACCTGACCACCGGCCACCTGCCACCGAAGAACACCACGTGCGCGGGCGCACTGGCCTAGTAGGGCTTTGTTAGGTGTTGGCACAGGTGTGATCTTCTGGGTTGGTGACGCCGGAGGAGATGGCCGAGGTTCGCCCAGTGATCGAGGGATTCGCCGCAGAGATGTTCGGCGGGTTCGACCGCCGTGACCAGCGCGGGAAGGGCGAGCTGTATCTGCGCGGGCTGCTGCTGGACGGCAAGCGCAAGTCAATGCAGCCCATGGCCGGGCGCCTGGGTGTCGACCACCAACAACTCCAGCAGTTCCTCACCACCTCGACGTGGTCCCCCATCGAGGTCCGGCGACGGCTGGCGGTGTGGGCCGCAGGGTTCGTTGACCCGGATGCGCTGGTCATCGACGACACCGGCTTTCCCAAGGACGGGACGTCATCGCCGGGTGTGGCCCGGATGTATTGCGGGGCATTGGGCAAACGCGGCAACTGTCAGATCGGGGTCAGCGTGCACGCGGTCACCGACTGGGCCTCCACGGCGGTGGACTGGCGGTTGTTCCTGCCCGTCTCCTGGGACGAGACCCAGGCTGAGGACGAGTACGCGGCGGCGGAGATCTCGCGGAAACGGGCCCGCTGCGCGATTCCCGATGAGGCGCGGCACCGGGAGAAGTGGCGGCTGGCGCTGGACATGATCGACGAAACCATCGACTGGGGCATGCCGCCGCGGCCGGTGGCCGCCGATGCCGCCTACGGCGATGCCACCGCCTTCCGCCACGGGCTGACCGACCGCGGCCTGACCTACGTGCTGGCGGTCTCGGCCTCCACCAGCGTCCACCCGGGCGAGTCAGCTCCGGTCCCACCGACCTGGTCCGGCACTGGCCGCCCGCCGGTGAAGACGACCTACCCGGACAAACCCGTCACCGTCAAGACCCTGGTCACCCGTGCCGGGCGCTCAGCAGGGCGGTTCGTGCTCTGGCGTCACGGTTCCCGCAAGACCAGCGGCAACCCGACCGCGGGCATGCGCTCGCGGTTCCTCGCGCTGCGAGTCCGCCCGGCCAACCGCAACATCCCCCGCGGCCCCGACGGCAGCCTCCCGGAGTGCTGGCTGCTGGCCGAGTGGCCCACCGGGGCCGCCGAGCCCACCGACTACTGGTTGTCCACCCTGCCCGCCGACATCCACCTGCGGGACATGGTTAAGCTGGCCAAGATCCGTTGGCGTGTCGAGCACGACTACCGCGAACTCAAAGACGGCCTGGGCCTGGACCACTTCGAAGGCCGCTCCTGGCTCGGCTGGCACCGGCACGCCACCCTCGCCTCGGTCGCACAGGCGATCTGCACTCAGCTGCGCCACAACCCAAAAGCCCCTGCGCGGGCATGACCCTCTATGGCGTCCTGCGCTACCTCCAACGATTACTCGCAGCCTGGACTGGCCACTGCTACACCTGCCGACAACCCGTTCCGGCCAGCGCACACCAGATCAACGACACCTAACAAAGCCCTACTAGGCACCGCCGCGTGCCATTCCGGAATCTGCCGATCAGGTCGGCCACCGCCTCCGCAGGAGTTCCCGCGGAGGCGGTGGCATTGATCTTTTCAGCGCACGGGCGCCGGACGGCAGGCCGCGAACCACTGGTTGATGTCGAAGTCCGGCGTCGTCACATCGATGAGCTTGTCCTGGCCGAGGTCGCAGCCGGGCGAGGTCAGCCGGTAGCGCCCGGTCGGACCGGTCACCCGCGACTTCCCGGCAGCGTCGGTCCTGGCGGTGAACTCGTGCCCGTTGTGCACATCGGTCAGCCGCAGCTCCCGGTCCGCCAGCCCCTCCCCCGGGTCCGGCGAGCCGTTGCCGTTGGCGTCCTGGAACAGCTCGCCGGTGGCGCTACCGTCCAGCCCGGTCACCTTGGCCTGCGGGTCTCCGCTGGGCTCGCCGTCGTTGTACTCCTCGCCCTGGCTGAAGTCACAGGCCTGGTGCACGAAGCCGCGCCCGGCGCTCTTCGGCCGCACGGCCCCCCGTGCCCGGTACTCCCTGGTCTGGCCCGGCTGCACGGTGGTCCCCGCGTCGTGGGCGAGCTCGCCCCACGCCTGGTCCGAGATGTCCAGGGCGAGCCCGTTGTCGCCGCGGTCGCAGGCGATGGTGACGCCGGTCAGCGGCCGCGCGCTGATGTTGGTCAGGGTGACGGTCACCTCGCCCTCGCTGCCTGCCGGGTAGCTCGCCTTGTCCAAGGTGAGCTTGGCTTGCAACGACTCCGACAGTGGGCGCAGCGCCCGGACCGGCACCACCGTGTCGGGCACCGAGCCGTCCAGGCGCAGCGCGGTCGAGAAGTTGCTGACCCAGCCGTCCGGCAGGCTCGCCGTCGACAGGCCGTGCGTGCCCACGGGCACCTCGGGGAAGGTGTAGCGGCCCTCGGCGTCGGTGACCGCGGTGCGCACCGCTAGCTCGTCCTGCACGCGCAGGGCCATGGTGGCCCCGGCCAGCCCCTCCCCCGGCGTCGGCGAGCCGCTCCGGTCGGCGTCGCCGTAGACCTGTCCGCTGACCGACACCTTGGTCTCCGCCGGAACCACCCGCACCAGCGCGGTTCCCTGGTCATCGGCGGGGTTGACGTCGCGCGGCGAGAGCGGGCCCAGCGCGAAGTGGGCGTCGCCGTTGAACTGGCCGAGCCTGCCCCGCAGCGTGTACTCCCTGGTCTGCCCCGGCAGGTAGCTCGCGCCCAGCCCGGTGGGACCGAGGTCGCCCCAGTCGGCCATGTTCTCGATGTGGAACCCGGTGCCGGAGATCGCGCGTTCGTGCTTGCGCAGGTAGTAGGCGCCCTGGTCACCGACGTTGGTCACGGTGAGCTTGACGGTCAGCGGGTCCCCGGCCAGGTAGGTACCGCTCGGCACGGTGACCGTGCTGCGGATGTCCGGCCCGGACGCCGCGCTCGCCGTGCCCACGGCCAACCCGTTGGCCAGCAACGACAACACGACCGCCCCGGTCAGGATCCGGGCGGGTGAGAATGCCATGCGATGCCCCCTCGTTCGCTTCTGCCACTCACACCCCGGCGATGCGACCGAGGTTGTCCACAGTGACCCACGTCACTCCCCCGGTTCCGGGTAGACCATCACCAGCACGGCCCGGTCCGCGCCGGTGCGCCCCTGGTAGAGGTGCGGACGGGCGGCGTCGAAGCGCACCGAGTCGCCCGCGTCCAGCTCGACCGGCGCGTCGGCCGGACCGGTGGTCAGGCCACCGCTGGTGAGCACCAGGCACTCCTGGACCCCGGCCGCGTGCGCGCGCGAGTCCTGCCTGGCCTGGGCGACCTCGATGTCGTAGATCTCCACCGTGCCGCGGGCCCGCAACCGGTGCAGCAGCCGGGCGCTGACCGCCTCGCCCAGCACCTCCGGCCGGTCATCCGCGGCGCGCACCACCTCCACTGCGACGGCAGGCCGGTCCAGCAGGTCGCCGAGCGGCACCCGCAGCGCGGTGGCCAGCGCCCACAGCGTGCTCAGGGTCGGATTGCCCTGCCCCTGCTCGATGCCGTGCAGCGTGGTCTTGCTGATGTCGGCGGCCGCGGCCAGGTCCGCCAGCGAGATCCCGGCGGCCGAGCGCAGCCGCTGCACGTTCCCACCGACGACTTGCGTCAGCTCCATGCGTACCAGCATAGTGGTATCCACGTACCAGCACAACGAACGGAGGAGTGATGACGGTGAGCCGGCTCCGGGAGATCCCCGGCATCGGGGTGGACCTGCTGGCCGACGCGGCGGACGCCACCGCCGACCCGGACCTGCTGCGCCTGGAGAACCTGGACACCGACCTGCGTCCACCGGCCATCGCCTTGGCGCACACCAGATCGGCGATCGAGGAGGACGCCGCCAACAGCTACCTCCCGTTCCAGGGCAGGCACTCCTTACGCGCGGCCGCGGCGGCACACGTCGGCCGCCTCGCCGGCCGCGAGTACGACCCGGACACCGACTGCGTGAGCGTGGTCGGCGGCCTCAACGGCATCCTCAACACCCTGCTGGCCACGGTGGAACCGGGCCAGGAGGTGGTGCTGTGCGACCCGGTCTACGCGGGCCTGGTCAACCGGGTCCGGCTGGCGGGCGGCCGCCCCCGCTTCGTCCGCACCGAGCCCACCCCGGCAGGCTGGCAGGTCGACCCAGCCGCACTGGCCGCCGCGGTCGGCCCGGACACCGCCGCCGTGCTGATGATGGCCCCGGCCATGCCCAGCGGCCTGGTCCTGGACCACCGGCACTGGGCCGCGCTGGCCGAGGCCTGCACGCGCCACAACGCCTGGCTGATCTACGACGCGGCCATGGAACGCATCCGCTTCGACGGCCTGCCACCAAGCCACCCGGCCGCACACGAGGGCCTGGCCGACCGGGTGATCACCGTGGGCTCGGCCTCCAAGGAACTGCGGATGACCGGCTGGCGGGTGGGCTGGGTGGTCGGCCCGGCCCCGATCCTGGCCGACATCCGCCTGGTGGGCCTGACCAACGTGGTCGCCCAGGTCGGCCTGGCCCAGGAGGCAGTCGCGGCCGCACTGACCGCCCCCGACGCCGAGTCCGACGTGGCCGCCGCGACCGCCGAGTGGCAACGCCGCTGCGAGACCATGCTCGCCCAACTCGACGGCTACCCGGTGATCCGCCCGCACGGCGGCTGGTCCCTGTTACTGGACACCCGCCCCCTTGGCCTCACCCCAAAGGAGCTCTCCGGCCGCCTGTTCGAACACGGCCGGATCGCGGCCACCCCGATGAACTGGTGGGGCCCCAGCGGCGAGCACTACTTACGCCTGGTCTTCGCCAACGAGCCCGTGGCCCGCCTCAGCGATCTGGGTGAGCGGTTCCGCCGGTCCCTCTAGCCCCACCGCCGTGTTGTGGGGTGTGTAGCGGGAGCCCCGGCGACGCGCGGAGGGAACGGCTGCCCGAAGCCGACCTGTCCAACGTTCACAGCACCATCAACCAGTGGCCCGGCCGATGGCCTCCCTGGGATGCCGTATCGCCACCGGGCGCACCGATCCAGGACTGCGGCACCTAGAGGCGCGGTGGTTCGACACGGCCACCCCCGACAGTGGCGCAGCGCGCCGACGCCAAAGCCGTGCCCGCCCAACGGGTCGCGGTCGCCCGACACCGCTGGGCCGAACCCTCCGCGTGCCGCCCGGCCGGCGCGCTACCGCAGCGCGCCCGCGGTGGTGCCGGCTTGGATCTGGCGCTGGAACACCACGTACGCGATCAGCACCGGCAGCATCGCGATGGTCAGTCCGGCGAACAGGCCGCTCCAGTCGCCGCGGTAGCCCTGGCTGGTGGACAGCGCGGCCAGGCCCTGGGCCAGCACGTAGTCGTCCGGGTCGGGGTTGAGCACCAGGGGCAGCAGGTACTGGTTCCACAGGCCGAGGAAGTTGAAGATGGCCACCGAGACCAGGCCCGGCTTGGCCATCGGCAGCATCACCCGGAAGAACACCCCGGCGTGCGAGCAGCCGTCCAGGAAGGCGGCCTCGGCGATCGCGGTGGGCAGGCCACGGAAGAAGGCGTGCAGGAAGAAGATGGTGAACGGGGTGGCGAAGGCGGTGTAGACCAGGACCAGGCCGAGCTGGGTGCCCAGCAGGCCCAGCTGCTGCACGGTGAAGAACAGCGGCACCAGTGCCAGGAAGGTGGGGAAGAACATCGAGGCGACGAACAGGTAGTAGACGAACCGGTTGCCGGGGAAGGGATAGCGGGCCAGGGCGTAGGCGGCGAGCGAGCCGAGCAGCATGGTCAGGGCGAGGGCGCCGCCGACCACGACCGCGGAGTTGAGGAAGTAGCGGCCGATGTCGGCCTCGGTCCAGGCCCGGCCGAAGTTCGTCCACTGTGGACTCTCCGGCAGCGACCACGGGCTGGACAGGATCTCCCGGTCGGTCTTGAGCGCGCTGAGCACCGCCCACAGCAACGGGAACGCGGTGACCAGCGTCCAGGACAGCAGCGCCAGGTGCAGCGGGATCCTTCTCATGCCACCTCCACCCGGTCCCGGCGGCCCGCACGCAGCGCCAGCACCGCGAAGACCAGGGTGCCGAAGAACAGCGCCACGCCCATCGCGGCCGCGTAGCCGAACTTGCCGTAGCTGAAGGCGGTCCGGTACAGCGACAGCCCGATCACCTCGGTCGCGCCGTCGGGCCCGCCCGGTCCCACGGTCATGATCTGCACCAGCGCGAACCCGTCCAGCGCGGCCATGCCCAGGTAGACAAAAGCCACCTGCACGTTCTCCCGCAGCAGCGGCAGGGTGATCCGCCAGAACGAGGTCCACCGGCCGGCCCCGTCCAGCAGTGCGGCCTCGTAGTACTCGCGCGGGATGCCGTCGATGGCCGCGCTGAACAGCACCAGGTAGAAACCCACGCCGGACCAGATCAGCACCGCCAGCACCGCGAACAGCGCCAGTCCCGGCTCGGCCAGCCAGCTGCGCGCCAGCCTGTCCAGGCCGACCGCGCGCAGCGCGCCGTTGATCAGGCCGCTGTTCGGGTTGTAGGCGAAACCCCACAGCACGGCCACGATCGAGACCGACAGCAGCTGCGGGAAGAAGAACACGATCGAGTAGAACCGGGCCCCGCGCACCCCGGAGCGCCCGCTGCGGCCACCGAAACGGAGCAGGGTGGCCAGGAACAGTCCAATCGCGACAGTGGCCACCGGCAAGGTCAGCAGCAGCACCAGGTTGTTGCGCACCCCGGCCAGGAACAGCGAGTCCTCGGCCAGCTGGGCGAAGTTGGCCAGGCCGACGAACCGCGCGGTGCCGCCGACCCCGTTCCAGTCGGTCAGCGACAGGTAGAACGCCTGCGCGTACGGGGACAGCACGAACACCACGTGCAGCACCAGCGCCGGCAGCAGGGCGCAGGCGAGGAAGCCCAGGGCGGGTCCGCCCGGCCGCGCCCGCGAGAGCCGGCGGACCTGCCCTGAGCCCCGCCGCCGGAGCCGCGGGCCCGCCATCAGCGGGTGTACTTCTTGACGCTGCCGTCCTTGGCCAGCGCGTCGGCCGCCTGCTGCACCCGCTCGGTGAAGGCCACCGGGCTGAGCCTGCCGGTGATCAGCTCACCCACCGCGTCATCGGCCGCCTTGCGCAGCACCGGATACCAGCCGCGGTGCCGGAAGCTGACCAGTTCGGCGCCCGCGGCGTTGACCGCGGCGCTCACCGAGCCCAGGCCGCTGGAAAGGGTCAGCCCGTCGGTGGCGCCCGCGACCGAGGGCAGGGTGCCCGCGGTGCGCGCGAACTCCCGGCAGGCGTTGCGGGAGAACAACATCCGCAGGAACTCCAGGCCGCCGGCCACGTTCTTCGCCTTGGCCGGGACCAGGTAGGACTCGGTGCTGGAGGCCTCCACCGCGGCCGGTTTCAGCTTGTCCGACGTGGTGCGCGCGGGCACCACGCCCATGGTCATCTGGAAGCCCTGCGGGGTGACCGCCTGCTGTTCGCTCTCCAGCCAGGACCCGGACGGGATGAACGCCGCCTTGCCCTGGCACCAGGCGGCCTGCGCCTCGGTGTGCGACAACGCTTCCGAGCCGGGCATCAGGTAGCCCCGCCCGGCCAGTTCGGCGAAGGCCTCGGCCGCGCCGCGCACCGCCTCCTGCCGCCAGGCCCCCGGTTCCAGGTTGTCCAGCGCCTTGATCAGGTCCATGCCGCCGGTCTTGGCGGCCATGGTGAGCAGCGGGTCGGTGACGTAGTCGGGGTACTTGCCCTGGTAGGTCCACGGCGCGACACCGGTCTTCTTGATCTCCGCGCAGAGTGCGAGCATCGCGTCCCAGGTGGCCGGGTAGGTCCAGCCGTGCTTGTCGAACAGGGACTTGGAGTACCACAGGCCCCACACGGTGAAGGTGTAGTTGAGGTGCACGCAGGTCCCGTCCCGGCTGCCGTCCTCCACCACTCCCGGCAGCAGGGTGGCCCGCACGGTGGTGTTCGGATCATCCCAGGACGGGGCGTCGAGCAGCTCGGCCAGGTTGGTCAACTGTCCGGCGGCGGCCAGCGCGGAGAGGTCCAGTGCGCCCGCGCCGGTGTTGTCCACCACGTCCGGCGGGGTGTTGGCCACGAACCGGGGCCGCAGCGCGTCGCCGACCTGCTGGATGCCCTTGTGGTCGATCGCCGCGCCCGGATACCGCTGCCGGTAGACTTGCTCGGCCGCCTTGACGTAGTCGTCGCCGTAGCCGCCCTTGAAGACCACCACTTCCAGCGGCGCGTCCGCCTTCACCCCGAACGGGTTCTGCGGACTCCGCTCCCCGCGTGCAGCCGGCCCGTCCCCGGTGCCGCCGCCGGTCACGCAGGCGCCGAGCAGGGGCGCGGACACCCCGAGCGCGGCGGCGGCGCGCAGCAGGGTCCGGCGGGAGATGTTGCTCGTTGTCATCTCGGGCACCCTTCTGGTGGAGGGATTTCCGGCTCTGATCGTGACCCAGCCCGCGCGCGGTGTCGATGGCCCAACCGGTCAGGATTCAAGAAGCGCGGCCACCCGCCCGCTACCTATGGTGACCAGCATGAACACCAAGTTGCAGGTCAGCGCCATCATGCTCGGGATACAGGACGTGGAGCGCGCCAAGCGCTTCTACGTCGAGGGCCTCGGCTGCACACTCGAACTGGACCACCCCGGCTTCGCCACCTGCCTGCTCGGCGACGGCGGCATCAAGCTCGCGCTCTACGAATGGGATGCCGTGGCCAAGGACGCCGGCGTTCCCGCGGCGGGCTCCGGGTTCCGCGGGTCCTCCTTGCACTTCATCACCGACTCCAGGGAGGTGGTGGACGAGGTCATCCAGGCCGCGGTGGCCGCCGGTGGCGCGGTGGTCAACGAGCCGACCGCGGCCGAGTGGGGCGGGTACTCGGGGTACTTCAGCGATCCGGACGGGCACCTGTGGAAGGTCGCGACCGCGTCCTGAGCGCCGGCGGAGGCAAGGCTGCCGGGGCTGTCGCCGATCGGCCCCGGCCTGCACAATGGACCCATGTCGAACACTCGAAAGGGACATGGCGCGTAGATCGCCTGCCCAGGTCAGAGGAGACGCACCGCGCCGCAGGCCCGGTGCAGCCGCCACACCCATGCCGCCAGGCCTGTCCCGGCGTGGCCGGGCACAGCTCGCCCGGCTCGAACGCACCCGGCTCTGGCCGGAGGCCACCGTCGAGGCGTTGCGCGCCAAGCGGAACTTCGTCCGCGACCCCACGCACCGGTTGTGGGATCCCCAGTACGGCTGCGGATTCCAGGAGTGCTGCCCGGATCCGGCCGAACTGCGCCACGTCCTGAACCTCGTCGTCGCGGTCCTGCCGCCACGGGACGCCAGGCTCATCCGCAAACGCCTGGCGGCGCTGGACGAGCTGTGGTGACCGGCCGGGACTGTCCTGCTTGGACAGTCCCGGCCGCTCGTGATCACACCGATCCTAACTGTTCGAGCACACCAGCCGACCGTCGAACCGGTCGGCATTTTGGCGACCCGTGGGTATGCTCCGGCAACATCAAGACGACGTCCGCGGACTTTGTTTCCTAAGTCCTGTCGGCATTCGAGTAAGAAAGTCGGTCAATGCTGCAGATTCATCGGGACTCGCGTTCGGTCGAAGATCTGCCCTACGAGCTGGTGGAGCGGAAGGGTGTCGGTCACCCGGACACCATGTGCGACGCGATGGCCGAGCGCATGTCGCGCTACTACTCCCAGCACTGCCTGAAGGAGTTCGGCGGGGTCGCGCACCACTGGTTCGACAAGGTGACCCTCTACGGCGGCGGCGCGGACATCGACTACGGCCGTGGCGAGATCACCGCGCCGTACCGGGTGAAGGTCTTCGGCAAGGGCGCCTACCGGGTGGGCAGCACCGAGATTCCGGTGCAGGACATCATGTTCCGGGCCGCCTCCGATGTGCTCTCGCAGGTCACCACCGGCTTCGACCCAGCCAAGCACCTGGTGGTCGAGCTGGGCGTCGTGGACCACCACGGTTCCGGCCGCGGGGTCTCCCGGTACCAGCCGCAGTCCATCGATGACCTGGTGAAGGTCCGCTCCGGCGGGCTGGTCTCCAACGACACCAACCTGCTGCACGGTTTCGCGCCGCTGTCCCGGCTGGAGAACCTGGTGCAGGGCCTGGAGCACCTGATCAACGGCTCCGACTTCAAGCAGCGGCACCCCGACAGCGGCTGGGACGTCAAGGTTTTCGGCAGCCGCCGCGGCGACAAGTTCAGCCTGGTCGTGAACATGCCGTTCCTGGCCGCGCACATCGAGTCGATGGACCAGTACTGGGCGCGCAAGGCGGTCATCCAGCAGGAGCTCAACGAGTTCATCCAGGGCCTCGGCATCGCCGACTACGAGCTGCTGATGAACGCCACCGACCGCAACGGCCGCCCCTACCTCACCGCGCTCGGCTCCGTCGCCGACACCGGTGACGTCGGCGTGGTCGGCCGCGGCAACCGGGTCAACGGGTTGATCACGCCGATGCGCCCGATGAGCATCGAGGCGCCGGCAGGCAAGAACCCGCTGGACCACACCGGCAAGATCTACAACGTGATGGCCATGCGGCTGGCCCAGCAGGTGCACGAGAAGTGCGGCGGGGCGACCCAGGTGCACATCTTCACCTCCAAGGAAGCGCCGCTGGAGAGCCCCGACGAGGTCGTGGTGACCGCGCCGGACCCGGACGAGGCCGTGGTGACCGCGCTGGTCGAGGAAGCCATTGCCAACACCGGTGAGCTGACCGTCGAGCTGATCGAGAAGGGCATCACCCTGTGGTGAGTCCCGCCCAGGTGCGGCCGCTGCTCGCGGAGGTGCTGCGCACGGGCCGCCGCCAGGACACCGGACCGCTCGGCGGGCCGGTGCCGGGCGGCGGCACGCACTTCGTGACCATGGTCAAACCTGAGGTGCTGCAAGGGGAAAACGCCACCGAGGTGCTGGGCGAGGTCGTCCGGGTGCTCGGTGACGGCAAGGTGGACATCCTGCGCTGTGCGGTGACCACGGCCAGGGAGTTCGGCGAGCGGGGCTACCTGCTCCAGCATTACCCCCGCCTGCACCGGGTGGCCGCTGACGGGTCCGCCGCGCTGAGTTCTGGTGCCAGCCGGGCACTGGCCGCGCTGCTGGACTCCTCGGCGGCCACCGGCGCACTGGGGGCCTTCGAGGCGATGACCCTGGACCCGGAGCTGGACCCGGCGGCGCTGGAGGCCCGGTGCCGCCAGGCCGGGATCCACAAGCTGGGCTCGGGCTCCTACGCCTCGGTGGTCCAGCTGCACGGGCGCGCTGTGGTGGTGCTCAACGGGTTCCTGCCGGTGCTGGCCGCGGGCTACCGCGGCAGTGCCGGGCTGGTCGGCCTGCTGGAGTGCCACAGCGAGCGCGAGATCGAGGACCTGCGGGACAACCTGCTCGGCGAGCTGCACCCCGGCAAGGCCGATCCGGCCTCGCTGCGCGGCGCGGTGCACGCGCTGGTCGGCGGGCCGGGCGGGATCGCGCTGTCCGAGGGCCGCAACGCGGTGCACCTGTCCGCGGGCCACCTGGAGGGCATGTTCCAGAGCTGGCGGTACTTCAGCGCCGCGGACGGGCAGGGCCTGGACGCCACCGTGCTGGGCCGCGCGCTCGCCGGGCTCGGCCTGCCGATGGAGGCGGTGGCGGCGCTGGCCGGGGACCACAACGTGGCCGAGCAGTCCGGGGAGACGGTGTCCCCGCACGGCGCCACCGAGGGTCTCAGCCGTGAGCAGACCCTGGACGCGGTCCGGCGCTGGACCGCTAGCCGCGGCTGACCAGGTCCAGGTTCGCCGGGAACCGCGCCCAGAAGCGGGAAACCCAGCCGAGGTACCACGGGATGAACTGGGCGTCGCGCTGCGCGAGCAGCGTCACGTGGTGGTACCTCGGCAGGAACCAGATCGCGCCGAGCCTGGCCAGGTCGGCCGGGTCGGCAAGCGGGAGCGCCGGGTTGGCGCGCAGCAGCGCCAGGAACCGGCGCACCGCGGGCGGATCCAGCTCGAAGTCGCCCCGGCCCTTGCGGCAGGACAGCCACAGCGCCTTGCCGAGGTCGGCGGGCCGGTGGGAGAACCCGGTCTCGTCCCAGTCGATCACGGTCAGCGGGCGGGACTCGTGCCAGATCAGGTTCCGGCCGTGCAGGTCACCGTGGTACAGCGCGGGTTCGCCGGTCCCGGTCAGCCGGAGCGCGCCGGCCAGCAGGTCGCCGAGGTGCTCGTCCATGGCGCGCAACAAGGTGTCCCACTCGCCGGTGAGCATCTCCTTGGCCGCCAGGTGTTCCCGCTCGCCCTCGGTCAGCCAGGGCGTCGCGTAGTCCCAGACCAGTTCGGCCGGGACCGCCGCGGTGCCTGCGGCCAGCTCGCCGAGCACACCGGCCAGCACGTCCAGGTGCCGGGCCGCGTCCTCGGAGGCAGCGCCGGGCACGAACGGGCGGATGACCACCAGCCGATCCGGTGCGGTGTGACCGATGTCCAGCACCGGCGGGTACCAGTCGGCGCCCCTCAGCGCCTCGTCCACCCGCTGGATCCGCTGGTGGTCGGTCTCGGCCGAGGTGGCCGCACAGTGCACCTTCACCGACAGCACGCGGTCGCCGTCAGCGAGCCGGTAGGAGCGGTTGACGCCCCTGCCCTCCAGCTCCACCGCCCCGCCCGCGTCGATGAGCCGCACCGCGCGCTCGATCACGGGCCGGACTCCCCCACCACCAGCTCCGCGCTGGTCCACCGCTCCACCGCGGCCACCAGGTCGGCCACCGGTTGCGCGCTGTCAAGGCGCAGCACCGGGCAGGTCAGTCCGGCCAGCCACTTCTCGTCGCTGGCCAGGCTGCGGCTGGCGGTGTCGTCGTCGTATCCCCTTGCCCAGTCGAGGAACTCGTGGTGCGCGGCCTCGTTGCTGCCGCCCGGCTTGATGCTGTCGCCGTAGCGCAGCACCTCCCGCTCCAGCAACCGCGCCATCCGGGCCTGCTGGTCGATGGTGAGGAATACCACGCCCTCCAGCCGGGCCGGGATCACCTCGCCCCAGCCCTTCACCGAACCGGAGAGCACCCAGGAGTCCCTCGGCAGGAACACCGCCCGCATCAGCGCGATCCGGTCCTCCATCGGCCGCTTGTGCAGATAGGGCGGGGAGGTCGGCAGCCAGAGGTAGTCATCGGCCTCGGCGTGCGGCACCGAGTGCAGGGAGGCCAGTGCCCGGCCCAGGGTGGTGGTGCCCGCCCCGCTCGCCCCCGTGATCAGCAGCCGATGCCAGCGCATGTGCCGTCCCTCGTCCCGTCCTGGTTCGCTATACAGCCTCATCCGGCCCGTGCTAAGGATAGATCACCAGGCCGGAAGGGCCGAGGCCGTCGCGCTTTCCGTTCGCGGACAACCACATCGTTGGGGGCAACACTATGTGCCGGATCTACGGCTACTTCGGACATGGGTTCCACCCCACCGCACTAGACGGCGCGCGGGACGCCCAGCTCTCCGGCGGACCGGACGTCCAGCGGCACACCAGCGGCGCGGACTGGGGCATCGGCTGCAACCGTCTGTCCATTCAGGACCCCAGCACCGGCAGGCAGCCCTTCCGCAACGCCGAGGGCACGGTGCACGCGGTGTTCAACGGCGAGATCTACAACTTCCGGGCCATCCGGGCCGAGCTGGCCGCGCGCGGCGTGCACGTGGACGGCGACTCCGACGGCTCGGTCCTGGTGCCCTACTACGAGCTGCACGGCGACCGCTTCGCAGAGCGGCTGGAGGGCATGTTCGCCATCGCCGTGGTGGACCTGCGCCGGGGCCGCGAGCTCAAGCTGTGGTGCGACCACCTCGCGGTGAAGAGCCTGTACTACGCGCTGACCCAGGACGGCATCGCCTTCTCCTCCGAGCTACGCGGCCTGACCGCGCTGGTGGAGAAGCCCCTGGACGTGGATCCGCTCGCGGTCGACGACTACCTCAACTGGCAGTGCCAGCCCAACGGATCCTCCTGGTACACCGGGGTTTCCGCGCTGCACCCGGGCGAGGCGCTGGTCTACGACGGCCAGACCGCGCGCACCCGGCGGTGGTGGCAGGAGACCGAGCCGGTCACCGACGAGGGCAACGATCCGGAGCGCCTGGCCGCGTTGCTGGCGCGCGAGGTGGCGCAGATGTCGTTGCAGTCCGCGCCGATCGCGGTGCAGGTCTCCGGCGGCCTGGACTCCAGCGTGCTGGCCACCCTGCTCAAGCAGCGCCGCGGCGACGTGACCGGCTTCCACGTCACGCACGAGGGCACGCACGACTCCGACGAGCTGGCCTATGCCAGGGATGCGGCCGCCTTCGCCGGGATTCCCCTTGAGGTGGTGGAGATCCGCGAGGCCGAGCTGCCGGAGCTGATCCCGGCCACGGTGGCCGCCCTGGGCGCGCCCAACGCCACCCCGCACGCGCTGAGCGCCTACGCGCTGTTCCGGGAGATCTCCGCCGGCGGCTTCCGGGTCTGCTTCGTCGGTGACGGCGCGGACGAGCAGTTCGGCGGCTACCGCCGCTACAGCACCGCGCTGGCCGCCGACGAGGACAGCTGGGCCGCCCGGTACCTGGACCGGCTTTCCCTTGTGCCGGAAGCGGAGTACCGGCGGCTCTACACCCCGGAGTACCGCGAGCTGCTCGACTCCAGGGGCAGCAGCAGGCAGCGCGCGCTGGAGCTGCTCACCCTCCCTGCGCCCTCCCGGCTGGAGCAGCTGCTCAGCTTCGACCGGCTGCACAAGCTGCCCAGCCTGAACCTGCGCAAGCTGGACCACCTGTCCATGGCGCACGCGGTCGAGGGCCGGGTGCCCTACTGCCAGCCGGAGGTCACCCGGTTCGCCCGGCGCACCCTGGATGCGTGGAAGGTCAACGGGTCCAGCCGCAAGAAGATCCTCTGGGACGCCGGCGCCCGGTCCATCCCGGCCTCGGTCTCGGCCAGGGAGAAGCAGCCGTTCACCTTCCCGGTCAGCGCCTTCATGGCCCCCGGCGGCACGCTGTGGGACTTCGCCCGCGAGGTGCTCGCCCGGCCCCGGCTGTGCTCCTCGGGCTTCCTCAGCGAGGCCGCCGTGCGCCAGGTGATCACCGAGCACGGCGCGGGCCAGGACCACTCGCGGCTGCTGTGGGGCCTGATGGTGCTGGAGATCTCCCTGCCCTGACACAACAAAACGGGCCGGGCAGTAGCGACAACCGCCACTGCCCGGCCCGTTTTGCCGTGCTGGAACTACTTCCGGCCAAGCTCCGGGATATTCAGGTCGCCCTCCAGCTCGCGCAGCCGGTGCACGTCGAACATCCGGCGCACCATCGGCGTCTGCCAGCGGTGCACCACGGTCTTGCCGTCGTCCACCTCGTCCAGGTAGGCGAGGTCGTTGGGGCGCAACGGGTCCAGCAGCTCGGTCGGCACCCGGCCGGGGAAGATCTCCGCGCAGTGGTGCAGCGCGAAGTAGGCCTCCTTGGTGAAGCCCAGCTGCCCGGCCCGCGCGGCCAGGTCGCTGAAGTCGTGGTCCCCGGCCAGCAGCGCCAGGATGTCGACCAGCTTGTAGAGCACCAGGTCCTTGAGCGCGAGCACCTCGTTGCGGTGCGCGGCCTCCCTGGCGAAGTGCAGGCAGCTGAAGATCAGCATGTCGGTCGGGGAGATCACGCTGAGCCCGTTGAGCTCGATCCGGTTGTCCAGCAACGCCGATACCGCGGCGTCGCTGCGGTTGCCGGTCATCAGGTCGATGGAGAAGTGCACGTCCAGGCGGTGGCACTCCAGCACCGAGGCTTCCGGCGTGGGCTTCATGTAGGAGTAGGTCTGGTGCGAGTGCATGGCCATGAACATGACCTGCCGCCGCGCCGCCGGGCGCACCGAGCTGGTCTCGTAGTCCCAGCTGCCCTGCACGTACCCGGCCTCCTGCAACGCCGCGGTGGCCGCGGGCAGCTGTTCCCGGTCCACCAGCAGGTCGTTGTCGTGGAAGGCGCGCATGCCCGCCGAGGGGTAGGCCATCGCGGCCACCGCGGCGCCCTTGAGCACCGCGCTGCGCACCCCGGCCGCGCTCAGCGCCGCCTGCACCTGCGCGGTGCGCGAGCGCTGCTCCTCGGCCATCAGCTCCTGTCCGGCCGCGGTGACCTTGAGCGACTTGATGAAGTAGGAGGAGCGCAGGGTCTGCCGGTGCGCGATGACGAAGCGCAGGATGTTGTGCCAGGCCACGCCGATGACGCGGTGCACGGTCAGCATGCCCAGCACCTGGTTCCAGTCCAGCGGGGTGTTGAGCAGCTTGAGCATCGCGTCGGCCTCGTCGGGCCGCGGATCCGGCAGGGACAGCAGGAGGACGAGCTCCGTCTCCTGGGACACCGGTTCGGTCACGGTCTTACCACCCTTCGGGACGGAAGTCGTGCAGGAATGCGGCGAGGTCGCCGTCGAGCTTGCGGTCGGCGGCCGCGCTGGCCGCCTCGTCGGCGTGCTGGGTGGCGATGCCGAGCGCGCAGGCGGCCAGCATCGAGGCGTCGGTGGCGGTGTCGCCGATGGCCATGGTGGCGCTGAGGTCCGGCTCGTTGAACCGCCGCCGCAAGTGCCTGCGCAGCGCGGCGGCCTTGGAGGTGCCGCGCGGGCGCACCACGTGCGCGCCGAACGGGCCGATGGTGACCGCCTCGCAGTCCAGCCCCGCCACCAGCTCGGGCACCGGGACGCGGCTGCGGAAGATGGTCACCGCGGTGAACCACGGGATGTCCGCGGTGCCCTTGCCGGTGACCTCGATCTGCCGCCTGGGCACCCGGTAGGCCATCGCGAACTGGGCCGCGGCCCGCGCGCTGCTGGCGTAGAACTCGCCGGAGCACTCCGCCACCAGGTCGGTGGCGGAGTCCTCGGCCAGTGTGCGCAGCACCTCGTTCGGGCAGCTCAGCGAGAAGGACAACTCGTTGACGCCCAAGGCGATGCGCACGTTGCCCTCGCTGAGCAGCACCTCGTCGTCGACCTCGGCGAACAGGTCGTCCAGGTGCCGCAGGTTGCGGAAGGAGCGGGCCGCCCTGCCGGTGATCACCAGCGGCAGCACCCCGCGCTTGCGCAGTGCCCGCAGGCCGGCCACCACGCCCTCGTAGGGCTCGTCGGCCTCGTCGATCAGCGTGCCGTCCAGGTCCAGCGCGGCGTACCGGATCCTCACGTCGCCGCGACGGTGGTCGGGACCCGGTCCGCCCCGCGCACCGCCTCCAGCCAGTCCCGCAGCTCGGGCACGCCCGGGATGTTGAAGTGCCCGTGCAGGTAGTCCGGGGTGCCGACGATGTACGGGTACTCATCCGGCACGCCGACCCGCCGGAACGGGACGCCACGGCCGGTTTCCGCGATCGCCTCGGCCACCGCGGTGCCCAGGCCGCCGATCACCGAGTGGTCCTCCAGGGTGATGATCGGCAGTCCCTCGGCCACCAGCCCGGCCACCGCGGCGGCGTCGAAGGGCTTGATGCTGGGCATGCTCACCAGCCGCACCCGCAGCCCGGACTCGGCGAACTCGTCCACCCAGTCCCTGGCCACCGGCAGCATGTTCCCGGTCGCGATCAGCGCCGCGTCCCCGCCGTCGGTGACGGTGATCGCCTTGCCCAGCTGGATCTTGGTGCCGGGGGCGTGGATCTCGGGCAGGGCGTGGTTCTCCAGCGCGAAGCGCACGTACACCGGGCCGTCCACCTCGTGCGCCTGGGCCAGCAGCTGCCGGGTCTCGGCCAGGTCGCCGGGGCAGAGCACGGTCATGTTCGGCAGCGCCCGCATGATCGCCAGGTCCTCGATCGCCAGGTGCGCGATGCCGGAGGCGCTGCGGGACAGGCCGGAGCTGGTGCCGATCAGCCGCAGCCGGGTCTTGGCGAACGCGGCGTCCACCCGCACCTGGTCGAAGGGCCGGTAGAGCAGGAAGGTGCTGCAGTTCCACAGGTAGACCTGCTTGCCTGCCGAGGCCAGCCCAGCGGCGACCGAGATCGCGTTCTGCTCGGCGATGCCCACGTTGAGGAACCGCTGCGGGTAGGTCTCGATGAACGGCTCGGTGCCGTTGAGCTTGCCGTCGGCCACGATCAGGTAGGTGTCCCCGAACTCGCGGCCCTTCTCCAGCAACAGGTCTCCGACCGCCTGGCCGACCGTGGTGGTCATCGCAGGCCTCGCAGACTCACGACCAGCTCGCTGAAGGTCAGCCGCCGGTAGTGCCAGTCGGGCTCGTGTTCCATCATGGCAACCCCCTTGCCTTTCACGGTGGTGGCCAGGACGACCTTCGGCCGGTCCTGCGGCGCGCGCAGCGCCTCCTCCAACTCCTCGACCGAGTGCCCGTCTACCCGGTGCACCTGCCAGCCGAAGGCGGCGAACTGCTCGTCGAGCTTGCTCTCGATCACCTCGCTGGTGACGAAGGAGCCCTGCAGCCGGTTGTCGTCCACGATGACCACCAGGTTGTCCAGCTTCAGGGTGGGCGCCAGCATGGCCGCCTCCCAGATCTGGCCCTCCTGGCACTCGCCGTCGCCGACCAGCACGTAGGTGCGGTAGTCCCGGTTGTCGTGCTTGGCCGCCAGCGCCACCCCGATGCCGATGGAGATGCCGCGGCCGAGCGGGCCGGAGTCGGCTTCCAGGCCGGGCAGGCCGTAGCGGGCCAGGATGGCGGGCACCTCGCCGCCGTCGACGTTGAAGGCGTCCAGGCGCTTGCGGTCGAAGAGCCCGGCCGCGGCCATGGCCAGGTAGATCGCGGCCGCGCAGTGGCCCTTGCTCGGGATGAAGCGGTCCCGGTCCGGCCAGTCCGGGCGCTCCGGATCCAGCTTCAGCACCCGCATGAACAGGGTGTGGATGATCTCGATCGCGGACAGGTTGGACGGGATGTGCCCGGTCTCGGCGTGCGCGGTCATCCGGATCGCCTCGCGCCGGAGCTGCTGTGGCGTGGTCATCGCCCGTTGCCTCCCGCTCTGGCCTCGTGGCCCTTGATGCCCTGGCTGGCCCGGCGGCGGCGCATGGTCTCGGCCAGGGAGAGCGGGTGCGCGTCGTCCCAGGCGATGGTGTTGGCCATCATCTCCCGCACCACCGGCGTCATCCGGTCCAGGTAGCCCTCCTGGCGCATGAACCGCCAGGAGGTGTGCCCGCCGGTGGGCTCGTCGGCGGCCTGCAGGTTGACGTGCAGGGTGCGGCGCTCGACCCCGGCCGAACCGGAGCCCCGGTGCAGGGCGTGGTGGTTCATGAACAGCACGTCGCCCGCCTTGGCCCGCACCACCTTCTCGCCGGGCAGCGTGCCGGTGCCCTTGCTCTCGGCCTGGGCGCGTTCTTCCTCGGTCAGCGGCCGCTTGTGCGAGCCGGGGACCACCCGGAAGCAGTCGTCGTCGGTGAGGCAGACGTTGAACTGGACGTGGGTGCTGCGGCCGTCCGGTGAGTACCGGTCGGTCTCCATGTTGTCCTTGTGCCAGTTCAGCTCATAGTCCACTGTGGACGGTTCCCACAGCGCGTGCGCGGTCCAGAAGCGCAGTCTCTCACCCAGCACCGCGTGCACAAAACCCATCACGCCGGGGTGCTCGAACACCTCGGCGAAGACCGGGTCGTACAGGCTCGGCTCGAAGATGTGGCTGACCCCCCAGGTATCGGTCTCCTGCTCGGTGCGCAGGGTGTACCTGGTGTCGTAGTCCCCGGGTTTGGCGCGCACCGCGGCCGCGGCGCGGTCCACCGCGGCCCGCCAGGTGGCGCGGGTGGACTCCTCGATCACTCCTGGGACTAGGACGAATCCTTCGTCCACGAATCCGTGAACGTACTGGTTCATCTTGCCTCTCCACAGTGGACACAATCCTTGGGTGCGTCGTTCGCATCCTGCCAGTCAGCCCACTGTTTTCCCACCGTCGCGCGACAACGGCGGAGATCACTGTCCATAATGGACGATCAGCCGACCATCGGTCCCCTGGTGTCCCAGCCCAGTTCGGCCGTGCCCCGGAAGAACCGGCCGTTGGACCGGCCGGCGGGCAACCTCAGCAGCTCGACCAGGTTCGCCGCCGAGGGCTCCGGCTCGTGCGGGGCGTCCTCGGTGCCCATCTCGGTCCGGATCCAGCCAGGGCAGTAGGCGAAGGCCGCCAGGTCGCCAGCGGCGTCGCTGAAGTGCCTGGCCACCGACAGGACCAGCGAGTTGGCCGCCAGTTTTGAGGCGCGGTAGGCGAAGGAGGCCCCGTCGGCGTCCTGGAGCCTGCCCATGCCGGAGGAGACGCAGACGATCCTGCCCCTCCCCCGCGCGATCATGTGCGGCGCGTAGGCCTGCACCAGCGCCACCGCGCCGAAGAGGTTGACCTCGAAGGTCTGCCGCAGGTCCTGCGCGGAGAGCGCGAACAGGTCGCCGTAGCCGCGCCGGGGATCGTCCAGGTACACCCCGGCGTTGCTGACCAGCACGTCCACCTCGGCCGGGTCGAACGGGCTTGCCACCTCAGGGTTTCGCAGGTCGAGCACCCGGTAGTCATCCACGTCCGGATGGTCGGGCGAGGCGGCCAGTCCCGCCCCCAGCACCCGGTAGCCCGCGGCGCGCAACGCCCGGCACAGGTGCCGTCCCAGGCCGCGGGAGACTCCGGTCACCAGGGCGTTGGGCATACCCCGAGACTAGCCCGTGTCCCGTGGATCTCGCACGCGATCGCCGGGCCCAGGCCGCCCCTGGTGGCACCGCCGGAACGGCCACGTACAACCCGGTACGAGGCCGTTCCGGCGGTGCCACCAGGAACGACCTGGACTCCGGCGCTCACGCACGAGATCCACGGGACACGGGCTAACCGGATTTCCCTTCTGGGGCACCGGAAACCAGGTCGAACCCGGGCCGCATGCTGTAGGCCCTGGCCTGCAACGTGTACAGCTCGCTGTAGCGCCCGCCCGCGGCCAGCAGCTCCTCGTGCGTGCCCTGTTCCACCAGCTTTCCCCGGTCCAGCACCAGCACCAGGTCGGCACCGGCCACAGTGGACAGCCGGTGCGAGACCACCAGGGTGATCGCCCCGGTGTGCTCGGCCAGCTGCCGGGCCCGGCGCATGTAGCGCTGGAAGATGGCGTGCTCGCTGGGTGCGTCCAGCGAGGCGGTGGGTTCGTCCAGCATGAACAGCAACGGATCCGTGCGCATGCTGCCCCTGGCCAACGCGGTCTTCTGCCACTGGCCCTCGGACAGGTCGAGTCCGCCGTAGACCGGGGACAGCCGGGTGGCCAGCCCGTCCGGCAGCCTGCGGACCAACCCGTCGGCGTCGGCGGTGTCGATCGCCCTGGCCAGCGCGGCCTCGTCGTTGAGGTGCGCGATGTCGCCCAGCCCGACCGCCTCGGCGAAGGTCATCTGCGGGTAGCGGCCGAAGTCCTGGTACGCGGCGCTGGTTCTCGCCCGCCAGGCTTCAGTGTCCAGTTCGGACAGTTCGATCCCGTCCACCGTGATGGTGCCGGAGTCGGGCTGGTAGAACCGGCTGAGCAGCTTGACCATGGTGGACTTGCCGGAGCCGAACTCACCGACCAGCGCGACCACACTGCCCGCGGGCAGCTCGATGCTGACCTCGTCCAGCACCACCTTGTCGGTGCCGGGATAGGTGAACCGCACGTTCTCGAACCGGATCCCGGACTCCAGCCTGGCCGGCGGCTGCCGGTCGCCCCGGCGGGCATTGGCCTCGGCGGCCAGGTAGGCGCGCAGCCAGAGGTAGGGCTCGACGTAGATGCCCACGCTCATCGTGGTGGTCAGCTGGCCCACCGCGGTCTGCACGGTCTGTTGCAGGGTCAGCGTCAGCGTCACCACCAGCACCACGTCGCCGGGGGTCGCCGCGCCGGTGGCGGCCTGCCGGGCCACCAGCCACAGCAGCACGATGAACCCGGTCACGAACACCGTCCAGCCCAGCGCGCGCAACCAGGCCGCGCTGACCCTGGCCCGGTAACGGCCCCGCGTCACCTCGGCCATCGCCGCGGCCTGGAACCGGCCCACCGAGGGACCGGCCTGCCCGGTGCGGATCTCCTTGCCCGCGGCGGCGTCGGTGGCGATGTCGAAGAGCTGCTGCTGCAACCGGAAGTACTCGGCGGTGTCGATCTCGGCGTCGGCCTCGCGCTCACGGGCCAGGCCGTCGCACCACAGCGGGGCCATCGCCAGCACCAGCAGCACCAGCAGCCAGGCGCTGACCGTGCCCAGCAGCACCAGCGTCAGGATGAGCTGCACGATGGTGAAGCAGGCGCGGACGGCGTTCCACATGCCGCTGACCATCCGCTTGGGCGCGCCGCGCAGCACGGTGATCCGGTCCAGGTAGTCGCTGCGCTCCAGGTGCTCGATCTGCTCCAGCGAGGCGATGTCGCGCATCAGCCGGTCCTCGATGACCACGCCGACCCGCTCCACGATCAGGAACAGCCCGACCAGCCCGTGCAACCGGTTGAACACGAACACCGCAACCGCCGCGGTGGCCGCCACCACCGCGGCCACGATCGCGGGCGTCACCTGCCGGGCGATCAGCTCGTCCACCGCGTCGCGCATGGCCAGCGCGATGGCGATGTTGGCGATCACCAGGCCGATCTCGATGCCGAAGACGGTGAGGGTCAGCCCGCGGGCGTGCCGCCAGGACAGGCCCAGGATCTCCGTCCACAGCCGCACGTAGCGGATCACAGCGTGTCTCCCTCGTCGACCAGGTTGTCGAAGCCCTGGTTGAAGCGTTCGGCCTGGATCGTGAACAGCTTGGCGTACTTGCCGTCGTAGGCCATCAGCTCGTCGTGCGTGCCGGACTCCACGATCCGGCCGCCGTCGAGCAGCACGATCCGGTCGGCCAGCCGCACGGTGGACAGCCGGTGCGAGATCAGCACCACGCCGGCCCGCCGCTTGTTCCTGGCGAGCTGGTGGAAGACCTCGAACTCGGACTTGACGTCCAGGTGCGCGGTCGGCTCGTCCAGCACCAGCAGCCGCGCCCCGTTCTGCAGCGCGTACATCGCCCTGGTCAGCACGACCTTCTGCCACTGCCCGCCGGAGAGGTCCACGCCGCCGGTGCGCGCCCTGGCCAGCGGGGTCTCCCAGTGCAGTGGCAGCCGTTCCATCAGCTTGTCAAGGCCGGACTCGGCGGCGGCCCGCTCGGCCCGTTCCCGGTCGGCCGGCACCGCCGCGTAGCCCAGGGCCACGTTGTCCAGCAACGACAACGGGTAGCGCACGAAGTCCTGGAACACGATGCAGGAGCGGCTGCGCCACTGCCCCATGTCGGTGCCGGCGAGGTCGACCCCGTCCACCGTGATCCGTCCGCCGGTGGGCGTGTAGAGGCCGCCGAGCAGTTTGATCAGCGTGGACTTGCCAGCGCCGTTGAGGCCGACGATGGCCAGCAGCTCACCGGGGCGGATCTCCAGGTCCAGCCGGTCCAGCACCGAGGATCCCTTGCCGGGATAGGAGAAGGAGACCTCCTCGAAGCGCACCAGCGGCGCCTCCTGGTGCTCGGTGGCGGCCACCGGCGAGTCCGAGGCGGCCCGCTCGCTGGCGATGGAGTGCGCGCGCAGCTCCGCGTAGGCCCGGCAGCCGGGAATGGCGCCCTCGATCTCCAGCGCGTCGGCGAAGCCCATCAGGTTCAGGATCGACCAGCCCGCGCCCAGCACCGCGGCCGCGGCGGCCACGCTGCCGCCGGGCTGGGCGGCCTCCCAGACGCTCAACGCGAACGCCGCGATCAACGGCGGCCCGGTCACCACCGCGATCTGCCACTGGGCCAGCACACTGCGCAGCCCGGCGGTCCACTTCGGCGAGAGCATCGCCATCAGGTTCTGCCGCCAGCGGTCCACCGCCCAGCCCTGCAACCCGAAGGTGCGGCTCTCCTTGCCGTCGGTCCACTCCACGGCCATCCGCCGCCAGTGGTCGGCCTCGATCCCGGAGAGCACGCCCGCGCGCTCGATCTCGATGTGCTCCATGAACTGCCGCCGCCAGATGAACCGGCTCACCAGCGCCGGGATGATCACCAGCGGGGCCAGCCACCAGGCGAAGCTGGTCAGCACCGCGGCGGCGGCGAACACGCCGATCCACCGGGCCATCAGGTCCAGCTGCGCGGTCGCCCCCGTGCCGGGCGGGCGTTCGGCCCAGAACTCCGGATCGGCCCTGGCCAGCCGGAGCAGCTCGCGCGTCCTGGACTGCTCCAGCGGGCCGATCTCCTTGCTGGAGACCGCGAGCCGGGTCAGATCGGCCTGCCGCGCGGCGTCGATGCGCTGCCCGACCAGGTAGTCAACCGGCAGCGCGACGGCCTGACCGAGCCGCCCGGCCAGGATGATCACGCCAAGGGCGACCAGCGCGAAGGTGGTCGACCGGCCGCCGAGCAGCGCGCCGACCAGGTCGTTGATCACCAGCGCGGTCAGCGCGGGCACGAAGCTGACCACCAGCAGCACCGCGACCAGACCGCCCACCGCGACCGGACCGGCATGGCGCAACTCGCTCAGCAGCATCAACCGATCACGCAGGATCGACACGATCTTCACCGGTTGTTGGTCCTTATCTGAACGAGTGGCCATCGCGCACCATGCTAGATGACCGGAGTCGAACGGCGAACCGCGCTGATTGTTTCCCAGAACGCCCGTCGTTATGGTTCGGACCGACCCGGAAACACATTTGTCCGGTCCATTTCTTGCTCATTCTTCACGGCATTCGACTGAAATACAGGAGGTGGTCGCACGTGACCGCGGAATTGACCGGTGGGATAGGTCGGTACACCGTCCGCTCACGTTTCGCGCGCACCGGGCTGACGTGTCCGGCCCCCGTCGCCGAGCAGCTGCACCGCCTGGCCGCGCCCTACCTGGTCATCGAGCAGGGCGAGGCCGCGCCCGGCGAGTGGCAGATGATCGCCGGCCAGGAACCCTCGACGGCCGCGGTGCCGGAGTCGGTGACCGCGCAGGGCGAGGTGGCCGTGGAGTACGCGGTCGACCACCAGGCCAAGCAGCTGTTCCACCTCGCCCCGGTGAGCGAGGCCTGGGTGGTGCAGTCCCTGCTGCGGGCGACCAGGGCGGTGCACCGCTCCGCGGCCAGCCGGGCCGGCGTGCTGCTGCTGCACGCCGGACTGGTGCAGCTCAACGGGATCGGCGTGGCCCTGGTCGGCTCCAGCCGGGCGGGCAAGACCTCGCTGATCATGGCCAGCGTGCTCAACGGCGCGGGCGTGATGGTGTGCAACGACGACGTGAGCCTGGTGGCCGAGCACGGCGAGGTGACCGGGGTGGGCTGGCCGCGCTCGATCTCGGTGCGGCTGGACAGCATGGACCTGCTCTTCGGCCGGGAGCGCTCGGTGGCCATCCAGTCCGAGCTGACCCACCCGGCCAACCAGACCCTGCTCAGCCTGCGCGAGTCCGGCGTCGAACCGCACGGCACCGCGCTGCTCTACCCCTGGGAGTACGCCGACCTGCTCGGCTCCAAGATCGGGCAGCACATGAAGGTCGACGCGCTGGTGCACCTGAGCCTGGCCGACGACCCGGCGGAGGCGGAGTTCCGGCCGATGGCCCAGGCGGAGAGCGCGGAGCTGCTGGGCAACCGGCTGCTGGACCTGCCCAACAAGCACCTCAACATCTTCGGCCACCAGCCCGCCCCCGGCAGCGCCGAGCGCACCCTGGCCGCGGTGAACTCGCTGCCGTCCTTCCGGTTCCGCTACGACTTCGCCGATGTGCGCAGGCAGGCGGACCGGCTCGGGGAAGAGCTCGCCAGCAGGCTCTGAACCCCGCACCGCCCGCCTCGCCCGCGCTGGTCAGCCCGCGAGGTGGGCGGTGTCGCCCAGCACCCGCACCTGGCGGTTGTGGAAGTAGTCGTCCTGGCGCAGCACGGTGATGCTGCCCGAGGGACCGTTGAAGTTGGCGTAGCCCGCCGACTCCAGCGGGAACTTGATCCAGTTGGCCACCACGAAGGTCAGCGCGCCGCCGTGGGTGACGATGATCTGGTGCTCGGCCGGGCGGGCCAGGATCTCGTCCATGACCTCATAGATCCGCACCGCCATGTCGCCCTTGGTCTCCGCGCCCGGGATGTTCTCGTCGTGGAACATCCGCTCCCCCTCCGCCGGCGGCGGCACGAACCGCTCCCGCAGCCAGGGGTCCGGCCTGCCCTCGGCCTCGCCGTAGGACTTCTCCCGCAACCGCTTGTCCTGCACCGGTTCCAGGCCGAACCGCGCGCCGATCGCCTGCGCGGTCTGCAGGGTGCGCTTGAGGTCGGAGGTGTACAGCTCCACCTCGGCGTCTGCCGGGATCTGGGCCCGCAGCGACTCCGCGATCGCCGCGGCCGCCGCCCTGCCCTTCTCGGTCAGCTCCGAGTCGTGCCAGCCACCCACCAGGTCCTGCACGTGGTGGGTGGCCTCGGGATGGGCGACCACGTAGACGGTGCGCACTGAAAGGTCTCCGTTCTCAGGTGTTCGACTTGTTGTTCTCGCCCGCGGGCGCGGACTGGCCGCTGGCCCACTCGCGCAGCGGCAGGTGGTGCTCGGTCGAGCCCCGCCGCTCCATCACGGTGAGCAGCTCGCGCAGCGGGGGCAGGCCGTCCTCGGCCTCGCGGGCGCGGAAACAGTACTCGTTGTCGATCTCGGCGTTCCAGCTCATCGTCTCGTGCAGCTCGCCCCTGAGCAGCTCCAGGAACCGCGCGCGGCTGGGGAAGTCGGCGACCTGGTCGCGCCGGATGCGGATCTCGGCGTAGGCGGCGTCGATGAGGTCCAGCCAGGTCAGGATGGCCTCCGGCGCGTCCGCGGGATCGCCGATGCCGTAGGCGTTGAGGTGCCGGAACCGCTGGGAGAGCTCGGCGAGCGAGTCCGGCAGCCTGGTCAGGAAGCGGCTGAGGTACTTCGGGTTGCGGTTGGTGTTGCCGTAGGCGTGGGTCAGGCCGCGGAAGGTGTCCACGCCGAGCTTGCGCGCGGCGACCAGCGCGGTCTCGTAGTCCTGCTGGGCCCACATGCCTGCCAGGTCGCGGAAGTCCGGGTAGCTGCCGACCGCGGTGCGGTAGGCGGTGAAGGCGAGCTGGTCGCGGTGGATGCCGGCCCGGATCCGCTCGAACTCCTCGGCGTTCTGCAGCGCCACCCCGTAGCTGAGCCGGGACATCAGCCGGAAGTCCACCGAGGCGGCGGCGAAGCTGGAGGACTTGCGCGCCCGGTTGACCATGTGGTCGTAGAGCTTGTCGTGCGAGTCGAGCATGTGCTCGATCTGCGCCACGGTCCAGTACTCGACGTCCACCCCGAGCAGGCTCTCCGGCAGGTAGTCGAAGCTGGCCTTGACCCGGTCCCCGCTGGTGTAGAAGCGCATGTGCGCCTCCTTGGGGAAGGTGTCCCGGTGGAACCGGTCGTCGGCCTCGCGCGCGATCACGCAGAAGTCGAAGTCCGAGGACGGCGTGCCGGAGCCGTCCACCAGGGACCCGCCCAGCACCAGGATGTCGCTGTCCACCAGGTGGATCTTCTCGCTGATGGCCTGTTCGTCGAACTCGTCCATGCCGGGCACGACCGAGACGTGCTTGCGGAAAGAGTGCATCCCTACCACCTCTCTTGACTTCGGCACTTCAGCGTTCGGCGGTCACGGCACGGCGGAAGTCCGCGGCCAGCCTGGTCACGTCGGCGGCGTTGCCCACCGAGGAGCGCAGCAGCGGCAGCTTGGCGATGTCGGCCAGGAACGCCTCCAGCGTCGGCGGCGCGACCGGGTCGGCGCCGGTGACCCCGAGCCAGTCCTCGCCCTGCAGGTTGTCGTCCACGGAGAAGCAGTTGCGGCTGAGCACGTCCGCGGCGTGCTCCAGGCTGGCCTCGCCGAAGGCGTACGGCGCACTGGGGTCGACCCTCGGGAAGAGCACCCCGGCCAGCGGGGCCTCCGGCACGATCGGCACCTCCAGGTAGCGCTCGACCTCCCTGGTGCTCATCTTGAGCTTGTCCTCGCCCATGAACCGGTCCCAGTCCGACCCGGCCGCCGGGAACCCGGCGTGCAGCGTCCAGCCCTGGAAGTCGGTGACGCCCATGACGTCCAGCGAGCCCTTGTTGATCGCCAGCGGCAGCGGGCAGGCGGTGGCCCGGTACTGCGCGCCCTCGCGGTCCAGGTGCATCCGGTCGTTGCCCATCCAGCCAGCGAGTGAGAGCAGCCGGGCCAGCGCGATCGCGGTGGTGGACTTGCCCGCGCCGGAGTCGCCGATGACCAGGTAGGCGCCGCCGTCGTGGGTGAAGGCCGAGGAGTGCAGCACCAGCGAGCCGCTGGCCTTGGCGAAGCGGGTGGCCAGGTCGCGCACGATGCGGGTCAGCCACCGGTGTCCCAGCGGGGTCTCCGGCCGCACGATGGTCACCCGGCCCTCGGTGCGCAGCAGCGCGGCGGACTCGGTGTGGTTGACATCCCGCAGCACGAACAGGGTGCCCTCGGCGGTGTCGAACCGGGGCAGCCGGTAGTTCCTGGTGAGCTCGTAGTCGCTCTCCCGGCCGGTGGCCGAGACCGAGCGGATCAGCTCGTCCACCTCGGCCTGCGGGCGGGCGTGGTCGACGATGGTCAGCTCCGCCACCGGGCCGTCGGCGGCCTCGCGGACCTGGAACATCCCGGCCGGGTAGAACGTGTCGGCCAGCAGGTCCGCCGCCTCCGGCCGGTTCGTGGCCACCGCGAGCACGTGGCCCCACACGTCCAGGCGCCGGGTCGTGGCACCGGCCGGGATATTCGTGGTGAGCTGCCTGAGTTCCACCGAAGCGCTCCTATTGTGGGTTCAGTGTGGGTTTCGCGGCCCACATACACGAGAAATCAAGAATGTGCGACCCGGCGCACTCGTGCTCACCGGCGGGAAGCCTAACCCGCACCGTGTTCGACCGCGGAACTTCCACGGTCGAACGCCGGCCGGGCCGCGCGAATCCCGGTATAGCCGAGTGGTCCGGCTTTCCGGATCGGTGAGTTCGCATCATATCGATCCGCCGGCTCAGGCCGCGTGCGCCGACAACAGCCGGGCCAGCCCCCTGGGCATGACCCGGATCATCGCGGCCAGCGCCCCGTACCGCTTGCTGGGCACCACCAGCGGCCGGTTGCGGCGCAGCCCGCGCAGGCTGTCGGCGACGATCTTCTCGCTCGGGGTCCAGAAGAACTCCGGCACGTCGTCGACCCCCTCGGTCATCTCGGTGTGCACGTAGCCGGGGCACACCGCGGTGATCCGCACCCCGAGCGGCCGGGCCCGCACGGCCAGGCCCTCGCTGAAGGAGAGCAGGAAGGCCTTGCTCGCGCCGTAGGTCACGCTGGGCGGGAAGCCCGGCAGCAGCCCGGCCAGGGAGGCCACGTTGACGATGCCGCCGGCCTTGCGCTCGATCATGCCGGGCAGGGCGGCGTTGATCAGGCGCAGCGGTGCGACCGCGTTGGTGGCGACCACGTCCTCCTCGCCCGCGGGCGCCCCCTCCCCCAGCACGGTGTCCCCGCCGGGGATGCCGGCGTTGTTGATCAGCAGGTCGACCGGCCGGTCGGTGTCGGCCAGGCGCTTCTCGATCTGGCGCAGGTCGCCGTCGTCGGTGAGGTCGGCCGGCATGGTCTCCACGGTCACCTGGTACCGCTCGCGCAGCTCGGTGGCCAGCAGCTCAAGGCGTTCCGCCCGGCGGGCCACGATGACCAGGTCGCAGCCCCTGGCGGCGAGCACCCGCGCGTAGGCCTGCCCGATCCCGCTGGAGGCCCCGGTGACCAGCGCGGTGCGGTACTCGGTCACGACCGCTCCTCCACCGGGCCGGTGTCCTGGCCCAGCCGGAAGGCGATGTGCCGCAAGGACAACGGCGACATCAGGTCGGCCGCGGAGATCCCGGTGTAGCCGTTCTTGGCTAGCCGCCCCAGCACCGCGGGGATGTCCAGGAACCGGCCGCCCGCAGCGGCGTAGCAGTCCGCGAGGTCGATCCGCGCCTCCGGGTAGGTGGCGGCCAGCGCTTCGGCCAGCGCCTCCTCGGCCGGGGTCTGCGCGGCGCCGTCGCCGTGCCGCCCATCTCCTTGGCGCACAACGGTGTGCTCTGCCCAGTCCGCTCCCTCCGCTGGCGCGTCGGCGTAGCAGCGGTACCAGCCCGGGGCCATGATCAACGGGTTCAGGTAGAGCTGTTCCAGCAGGAAGTCGCGCAGCTCGGGCGGTCCCAGGTCGGGGTCCTCGACGACCACGTGCGCCAGCAGCCGGTCGCCGTCCGCGCCGGGTTCCACCACGACCTCGGCCTGGGTGACCCCGGGGCAGGACTCCAGGGTCTCCTTGGTCAGCTCCAGGCTCACCCAGTCCTGGCCGACCTTGGCCCAGCCCGGGTTCAGGGTCGCGGTGGCGGTGCCGGTCAGGCGAGCGCCGAGGGCGTCCCGTTCCTTGAGCACCCCTTCGAGCCCGGCGAGCAGCTCCTTCGACTCCGCCAGGCTGAGCAGGTGGTCCCCGGCGCGCAGGCCCACCTCCATCACGTCATCGGCCGGGTTGACGTGCACGTAGAGCGTGTCGCACAGCCCGTCCCAGGTCTCGGCCGCCACCTCGTCCGGCGGGAACGCCGAGGGGTCCTCGGTGACCTCCGCCGAGTTGTGCGGCCGGTAGTTCAGGTGCAGCGCCGCGTTGGGGCGCAGGCCGCGCCGGGCCACCTCGCGGGCCTCGACCTCCAGCAGCACGGCGGGCTCGAAGTGCCCGTACCGGAACGCCCGCAGGCCGGCCGACCAGGTGCGGCGCAGCAGCGTGCGCAGGTCGGGGCCGCCGGAGGTGTCCACGATGATCTGGCCCATCAGCGCGTAGCAGCCCACGCTGGCCGCCTGCGCCTCGTCGAACCGGTTGGAGATCACCGTCTCGATGGCGATCCGCTCGCTGCCGGAGCGCTGCGCCACCAGCACCGCGAACGCGGCGGTGACCACGGTGAACGGGCTCAGCTCGTACTCCGCGCAGACCTTCTGCAGCTCCGCCAGCAGCGAGCGGGAGCGGTGGATGACGTAGTGGGTGCGCAGCTGCGGCAGGTCGCCGCAGTAGGGCGCGAGCAGGTTCGCCGAGGCGGCCGCCTCCGGCTTCGCCCAGTGCGCGCGGGCCCGCTGCGCGATGGCCTGGTACTCCTCGGTGGCCTCCATCGCCGCCTGGTCCAGCGGGTGCCAGCGCGGCTCGCCGAGCTCGGCGGGCCGGCCCTGCGCCGCGGCCGCCAGCAGCTCGCCGAGCTCCTCGGCCACGATGTCGGCGCCGCGGGCGTCCACCGAGATGTGGTGCACGAAGGCCACCAGCACCACCGGCCGCGCCTCGCGGGTGAACACCACCGCGCGGTAGGGCCATTCCCGGTCCAGGTCGAACTCGTCGCCGATGAGCTCGACGGCCAGCTCGATCGCGGCCTCCGGCTCGACCTCCTCGTCCGGCAGCTCGTGCACCACGACCACGGGTGCTTCGGCCGTGCACACCGACTGCACGGGTTCCGTTGTGGAGTAACGGGTTCGCAGCGCCTCGTGCCGGTCGACCAGGGTGGCCAGCGCGGCCTCGACGTCACCGAGGGCCAGCCCCTCCGGCACCGGGCAGGCGCGCTTCATGGTCAGCGACATGGACAGGAATCGCTCCTCGGGATCGAGTTGCTGTTCCAGCCAATGCCATTGCTGGGCCCAGTTCAGCGGTCCAGATCGAACGACGGTGACAGACACAAGCCCTCCTCGGGACTGACTGATCCTTCTTCGCCCCGCGCGAGCACCGGGCAGGTGTTCGGAGGCCACTGTGGACAGCGGCAACGGCTCCGCGATCCGTTGTCCGCCATGGGTGAGGTAGTTCGCGGGCAGTCCGCGCCCGCCGGAGGGCCGGTTGCCGTCCCTGGTTCCCAGCGGGGTGCCGTCCCGGTCCTCGCGGTAGATCATGGCGGTCGGCGCCCGTTCGGTGAACAGCGGTTCGGACGGGTCCGCGCGCACCCGTTCGGCCTCGGCGGCGAGCAGGTCACGCACCAGCCGGGTGCCCTGGCGCGGGTCGAGCGGGCAGTGCTCGGGCAGCCGGTCCACCACCAGCAGCTGGTTGGGTTGCTCGTACGGAGCCAGGTGCGGTTCGATCCGCGCCCGCCAGTACCTGGCCTCGTGCCCGCCGCGGTCGGCGACCAGGAACACCAGCTGGCAGCCCCGGCGCTCGTCCTCGATCGGCACCACCGCCACCGGCCGCCCGCACCGTCGCGCCTTGCGGGCCAGCGCCTCCGGGTAGAGGGTGTGGCCGAGGCGGTGCACCGCGGCGCGCCTGCCGAGCACGTGCAGGTTGCCCTCGCCGTCCCGGAAGCCCAGGTCGCCGGTGCGGTAGACCTCCTGCCCGAACGGCGCCACCGTGCCGTCCTCGGCGAGGTAGCCCGCCATCAGGCCGGTGGTGCGCACGCAGATCTCGCCGGTCTGCCCGGCCTTGGCCTCGCCGTCACCAGCGCGGATCTCCACCCGCACGCCATCAAGCGGCCGCCCGCAGCCGACCGGGTTGGCCACGCAGGACAGCGCGATGTTGCCGGCCTCGGTGCTGCCGTAGCCGTCCAGCAGCGGCGCGCCCAGCAGCCGCCGGAACCGCTGCGCCACCGAGGGCGCCAGCGGCGCGCCGCCGACACACCACATTCGCACCGCGGCAATACCGGCGCGCAGTTCTTCCCGGCGTTCGAGCACATTGAGCAAACTGTGGTAAGTGGCCGGGGTCGCGTCCACCACGGTGGCCTTGACTTCACCGGTCAGACCACGGTCGAGGCGGCTCAACGGGGTCACTTTGAGCGAGCAGCCGACCGCCCACCAGAGCAGCACCAGCGAAAGTCCGTACTGTTGCGAAAAAGGCAGCAGCGGCAGCAGCACGTCCTCCCGCCGGTATCCCATCCGCCGCCGGGTGGCCTCGATATTGCGCCGGACAGACTCGCCGGAGCGAACGATTCCCCTCGGTTCGCCACTCGGTCCGGAAGACCAGCAGACAAGACCGTCGCCGCGCCTATACCAGTTCGCGAAGGAAAGTCCACCGGAAACGCTCCCGGCCCCGGTCAGGTCACCGATGCGCAGGCAGGTGGTGCCCGGCGCGCTACCGGCGGGCAGGAAGTCCTCAGCCGAGTCGTGCAGCGCGAAACGGGCCCTGGCCATCCCGGCCGCCCGCGCGCGTTCTGCCTGGTGGTGGCGGGGATCGAGCAACACGACCGAGGCGTCCAGGTGCAGCAGGGCGAACAGCGCCACCGGGAAGTCGGCCGAGTTGTCCGCGCTGAGCAGGACCCGGTCGCCACGGGTGAGACCGGCCGCGCTGAGCCGGGCGGCGAGGCCGAGTGCGGCGCTTTCCACCTCGGGCAGCGACCGGTGTGAATCCGCGGTGACGATCCCCGCGCACACCTGCCCCCGCGCACCCTCAGCCATGTCACACTCCGTGGTTGTATTTCGACGCAGGCGAACACCGGAGCGTCTGTCAATACCGTTCGGGTTCCTCCTCGAACAAACCCTTAATGCCGAATAAGCAATCAGATCGAGGAAGAACAGTCAAGCGCGCCTGCCCGCACTGGACGCGGTCAAACAGCGGCAGTAGGTTCTCGCCGGAGCCGATTGGAATGCATCCTCTACAGCGGCACGCGCGGCGTGAAAAAGAACGGACCAACGCTGATGACTGAATGCGCGACCAGCACGTCGATTGACACGAGCCGATGGCCGGAACACTTGGTCGTCGGCGACCCGAGCCGCGTCCCGGTGCTGTCCGTGCCGGTGCACCTGGCCCTGGACGCCGCGGCCCGGCGCGCGCCCGGCGCCCCCGCCGCGACCGACCACCGGTGTGCCCTCGACTACGCCGCGCTGGCCGAGCTGAGCAGGCGGTTCAGCGGCTGGCTGTGGGAGCGCGGCCTGCGCCCCGGCGACCGGGTGGTGGCCCGCGCCGAGTCCTCGGTGGACTTCCTCGCGCTGCTGCACGGCGCGCTCCGGCTCGGCGTCACGCTGGTCCCGGTGCACGTGCAGACCCGGCCCTACCAGCTGCTGCCGCTGATCGCCGACGCCGACCCGGCGCTGGTGCTGGCCTTCGACGCCGAGATCCCCGACCTCGCCGGGGCCGGGGCCAAGGTCGTCGGCATCAACCAGGCCTGGGGCGAGGCGGCGCACACCCCCGCCCGCACCGAGACCGACGAGACGATCCCGGAGGCCCCGGCCTTCCTGCTCTACACCTCGGGCAGCTCCAGCCAGCCCAAGGCCGTGGTGTGCAGCCACCGGCAGGTCGGCACCGCGCTGGCCGCGGTGGCGGAGCAGCTGCGCTACCGCGCCGACGACGTGGTCTTCGGCAGGCTGCCGCTGGCCTTCGACTATGGCCTGTACCAGATCCTGTTGTGCGCCAACGCGGGCGCGCACCTGGTGCTGGCCGACCACGCCACCAACGCCGAGCTGCTGCCGATGATGCGCGACGCCGGCGCGACCGTGCTGCCGGTGGTGCCCACCCTCGGCCGGATGGCGGTGGCCCTGGCCCGCAGGGGCACCCAGGTGGACACGCTGCGGCTGATCACCAACACCGGCGAGGCGCTGACCCGCGCCGACCAGGTGGGCCTGCGCAAGGCCTTCCCCAACGCCGAGCTGGCCCCGATGTACGGCCTGACCGAGTGCAAGCGCGTCTCCATCCGGCCGCCGACCGCGGTGGACCTGCCCACCGACTCGGTCGGCCCGCCGCTGCCCGGCACCCAGGTCGCCATCCTGGACGAGCAGGGGAACCCGTTGCCCCGCAACCAGACCGGGCAGATCGTGGTGCTCGGCCCGCACGTGGCCGACGGCTACTGGCGCGCGCCCGGACCCACCCGCGAGCGCTTCGCCACCTGCGTGGCCACCGGGCGGCGGGTGCTGTTCACCGGCGACCACGGCCACCTGGACGAGCACGGCGAGCTGGTGATCGGCGGCCGGCTGGACGACGTGTTCAAGAACTCCGGCGTCCGGGTCAGCGGCAGCGAGATCGAGGCCGCCGCCGCGGACATCCCGGGCGTGCGCGCCGCGGCGCTGGTCCGCCCGCCGGGCAAGGCCGGGCCGCTGCTGTGGGCAGAGGGCGAGATCGAACCGGCCGAGGTGCTGCGCGAGCTGCGGCTGCGGCTGGAACCGGCCAAGGTGCCCGCCCGCTGCCAGGTGCTGCCCAGCCTGCCCACCACGGCCAACGGCAAGCTCGACCGCAAGCAGCTGCTGGCCAGGGCGAGCGAGGAGTCGGCATGAGCGACCCGGCCGCGCTCGCCCGGCGCTACGGCACCCCCGCCTACCTCTACGACCTCGCCCAGGTGCGGGCCGCGCACGCGAAGCTCTCCGCCGCGCTGCCACAGCCCAGCACCCTGCACTACTCGCTCAAGGCCAACCCGCACCCGGAACTGGTCCGCCAACTGGCCGAGCTCGGCTGCCACGCGGAGGTCTCCTCCACCGGCGAGCTGGACACCGCGGTGCTGGCCGGGGTGGCCGCGCCGGACATCCTGCACACCGGCCCCGGCAAGACGCCCGCGGAACTGCGGCACGCGCTCAGCCTCGGCGTCCGCCGGTTCTCCGTGGAGTCCGCCGCCCAGCTGCGCCTGCTCGACGAGATCGCCGGGCAGCGCCAGGTCCGGGTGTCCTGCCTGCTGCGGGTGAACGCCGGCCGCGGCGCGGGCGGGAAGCTGCGGATGGGCGGGGTCTCCCAGTTCGGCATCGAGCTGGACCAGCTGCTGGCCGAGCCGGCTGCCTTCCGGGGCACCGATTTCGCCGTGGTGAACGGTCTGCACCTGTTCCCGGTGTCCGGAGTGGACGATCCGGCCGCGCTGCTGGAGACCTTCGCGATCAGCGCGCGGGCCGCCCGGCAGGTCGCCGAGGCCGGCTTCGAGCTGGCCGAGGTGGACCTGGGCGGCGGGTTCGCCACGCCCTACCTGCGGCCGGGCGACCCGGTCGACTACCGGGTGCTGCGCGGCGAGCTGGAGTCCCTGCTGGAGGCCGAGCTGCCCGGCTGGCGCGAGCAGCGGCCCCGGATCTCCTTCGAGTCCGGCCGCTACCTGGTCGGCTCCTGCGGCACCTACGTGTGCGCGGTGACCGATGTGAAGGCCAACGGCGAGCGCACCTTCGTGGTGCTCGACGGCGGCATCAACCACCTCGGCGGGCTCTCCGGCATCGGCCGGATGCTGCCCACCAGGGCGGTGGCCGAAACCCTGACTTCGCGCGCAGAATCCAGCCCCAGGGTTCCGGTGGACCTGGTCGGCCCGCTGTGCACCCCGGCCGACGTGCTGTCCAGGAACCTCGAACTCCCCGAGGTGCGCGCCGGGGACCTGATCGCGATCCGCAACGCGGGCGCCTACGGGCTCAGCGCGAGCCTGCTCGGCTTCCTCAGCCACCCGGCGCCGGTGGAGGTCGTGCTGGACGGCGGGACCGTCCGCTCGGCGAGCGCGATCGCGACCGTGCGCACCGAAGTCCATGCCGCACAAGACCGAGCAGGAGCGATGAGTGGTGACCCGAACTAAGTCCTTGCCCACCGGAGAACGCAGCGGCCACGACCTTTCGAACGTGGTGGCGGTGGCCGCCGAGCACGCCGCCGAGGTGGACAGCGGCGGCCGGTTCCCGGTCGAGGCGCTGGCCGCGCTGCGCGCCAGCGGCCTGATGGGCCTGCTCGTGCCGGTCGAGCACGGCGGCCTCGGCGGCGGGCTCACCGACCTGGTCGAGGTGGCCGGTGAGCTGGGCGGCGCCTGCCTGTCCACCTCGCTGATCTGGACCATGCACTGCCAGCAGGTGGACGTGCTGGTCCGGCACGCCCAGCCGGAGCTGCGCGAGCGGCTGCTCCCCCGGATCGCCGCCGGTGAGGTCTACCTCGGCTCGGTGACCACCGAGTCCACTGTGGGCGGGCACCTGCTCACCAGCGAGAGCCCGCTGCACGCCGAGCAGGGCCACTACCGGCTGACCAGGCGCGCGCCGATCGTCACCGGCGCCGCGCACGCCGACGGCTTCCTGATCAAGATGCTCGCCTCGCCGGAGGCGGCCGCGCAGGAGGTCAGCATGGTCTACCTGGACCGCGCCGACCTGGACATCGAGGTGCGCGGGGCCTGGGACACCCTCGGCATGCGCGGGGTGGAGAACCTCGAGCTGACGCTGACCGGCCAGGTCACCGACGAGCGGCTGATCGGCGGCCGCGGCAAGTTCCGCGAGATCGCGGTGGAGTGCATGGGGCCGATCGCGCACCTGAGCTGGTCCGCCTCCTGGCTGGGCGCGACCAGGAAGGTCTGGTCCGCGCTGCTGGCGCACCTGCGGCGGCCCATCAGCAAGATCGACCTGCGGGACTCGCTGACCGCGGTCCGGGTGGCCCGGGTGCGGGCCAAGCTGGAGGCGGTCAGCGCCTACCTGCACACGGTGCGCGCCGAGGTCGAGCGGCACCGGGCGCAGGGCAGCTCGCTGGGCTCCCCCGCCACCCAGATCCACCTGAACACGCTCAAGGTGCTGGCCGCGGAGGAATGCCTGGCCGCGGCCACCGCGATGATCCAGCTCGCCGGGCTGGACACCGGCTACCGGCGTGACTCCCCCGTGCCGTTGGAGCGGCTGCTGCGCGACCTGACCGCGGCCAGCCTGACCTACTCCGACACCCGGCTGCTCACCGCGAACGGCGCGCTGAGTGTGCTCGACCCCGCCGTGACTCTGGCCGGCGCCAACTGATGGAAGGACTGGACATGGAATGGGAACCCGGCTTCGAGAAGATCCTCCGGCAGCACCTGCCCGCACTGGGCGCGGAGGCGGAGCTTCCTGAGGCGGCCGGCCTGGCGGACCTCGGCCTGGACTCGCTGCAGACGGTGGACCTGCTGCTGGAGCTGGAGGAGCACTACGGCATCAGCTTCCCGGACGAGGAGCTCTCCGCGGAGACCTTCGCGACCGCGGGCGCGCTGTGGAAGGTGATCTCCGGGCTCGCGGATCGATCCTGAACCACCGCACGGCACAGCGCCTGTGCACTCCCGCCTCCCGGGGGTGCACAGGCGCTTTTGTGTTGGCCTGCTTAAGAATTCCGCGCATGACAGTGCGGCCGGTGTCGCTGGGACACCGGCCGCACTGGTTCGAAAGCAGAGCCAGGCTCAGCTGGCCTGGACCGCGCCCTCGATGAACCCGGTGAACTTCTCCAGGCCGACCGACTCCGGCGCGCCGAAACGCGGGCGCTTGAACAGGAACGGGCACACCTCGTCGAGCACCCCGGCGTGCTTGCGGTCCAGCGCCACCTTCGCGACCCTGGCCGCGTTGGCCAGCACACCGGCGGCGTTCGGGCTGTCCTCGACCTCCATCCGGATCTCGATGTTGAGCTGGGAGTCCAGCACCGAGGTGGCCTCGATCCGCAGGAAGCAGGTCTTGGTGTCGCCGAGGAACTCGACGTAACCGTTGGGACCGGCCATCACCTTGGTGGCATCGATGCCGGCCGCCTTGAGCGCACTGCCCTTGGAACGGATCTTGCCGGCCGCCCGGACCGGGTCGGACAGGTTGAGGAAGTCGGTGTTGCCACCGATGTTGAGCTGGTAGGTGTTGGTGATCGCCAGGTTCCTGGACTGCAACAGCTCCAGCAGCGCGGTGTGCAGCGTGGTCGCGCCCAGGTGGCTGCGCAGGTCATCGCCCAGCAGCGGCACCGAGTTGGCCTCGAACAGCGCCACCAGCTCGGGGTCGTGCGCCACCGGCTCCGGCGTCGCGTTGACGAAGGCCACCCCGGCCAGCGCCGCGGCGCGGGCGTAGGCCTGCACCGCCGCGGTGGCGCCGGTGGGCAGCACGCACAGCAGCACCTCGGCCCGCACCTCGCGCAGCCGCTGGGTGACGTGCTCGACGGTGATGTTCGCGCAGTCCGGGTGCGGGTCGATGGCCGCGGCCAGCTTGCCCTCGATGCCGTCCAGCAGCGGCCCGGCCTCCACGGTCAGGCCCTTGGGCTCGACGTGCACGTGCGCCACCGCCGCGGTGGGCGCGGTGACGATCGCCTTGGCGAAGTCCAGGCCGACCTTGCGCTTGTCCACCTCGAACGCGGCCACGAAGTTCACATCGGAAAGGCGGTAGCCGCCGATTTCCTGGTACATGATGCCGTGCAGCTGTTCGGAACTGCGGCCGGCCAGCTCGACGGTTTGCGCGATGCTGGAAGCACAGCCGCCGACCCCGGCCAGGGCGACTCGCACCTCAGCGGAACCGGTGGGTTTGGCGTCAGTCATATTGCGATTCCTTTGTCCTGATGGCAGCTGCTACAGCGGCAGACGGATCCGACGTCGTTGTTCGAAGACGTACCACTCCCGGAAGCCCATTTCCTTCAACTGCTTCCGGACCAGCTCGTGCTCTTCCCCTACTCGTTCCGGGTCGTGCGCATCCGAGCCGAAGGTCATCTTGACCCCCCGGCGCTGGGCGCGTTCCAGCAGGTCATCGGCTGGATACCAACCACCGCAGTCCTTGGTCTTGCCTGAGGTGTTCACCTCGACGACCACATCGGCCGCCACGATCGCGTCAAGCATTGTGTCAACCGCGGGCGTGTCGATTTCCGCGATTTCCGGACAGACCGCCTTGATGACGTCGATGTGGCCAAGGATATCGAACATTCCGGCACTGGCCGAACGTGCGACCAGGTCGCAGTAGTCTTCCTTGGCCTTCCGCAGGTCAGCCTTGCTGGCCCCTTGCCAGCGCTCCCTGCGGAACAGGTCGACACCGTCGAGCACGTGCACCGAACCGATCACATAATCCAATGGATACCGCGCGTAGATGCTCGCGTAAAGCTCCGCGTGCTCCGGGAAGTAGTCGGACTCGACGCCGACCAGGACTTTGATCCGATCGCGGTATTCCGCGCGCAGCCGGATGGCCTCGTCCAGGTAGGCCGGGAACTCCGACTTCGCCATCGCCACCCCCGGCAGCGGCTGCTCGGCCGGGTCGGCGAAGAACGGGGAATGGTCCGACACCCCGATGATGTCCAGGCCGTGGCTGATCGCCGCCTCGATGTAGCTGCGCAGCTCGCCGCGCGCGTGCCCGCACCGGGAGTGGTGGGTGTGCAGGTCGAAGGTGGTCATAGCGCGGTGTAGCCCCCGTCGACCATCAGGTTCTCCCCGGTGACGTAGCTGGCCTCGGCGGAGAGCAGGAACGCGATGGTGGAGGCGATTTCCGAGGGGTCGGCGGTGCGCTTGAGGATGTGCTTGCCGCCGATGTCCGGGTGCTGGTCCGCCTGCGCCCTGGTCAGGCCGAGCTCCTCGCGGTGGTAGCGCTCGTTGTTGGCGTTCCAGACCGTGCCCGGGTTCACCGCGTTGACCCTGATCCCGGAATCGGCCAGATCCAGCGCCATGCACCGGGTCATGTTGGCCACCGCCGCCTTGGTGGCGTTGTAGGTGAGGTATCCGGGCTGGGCGATGTGGCCGGAAATGGACGCGATGTTGACGATCGAGCCGCCACCGGCCCGCGCCATGTGCGGCGCCGCGTGCTTCACGCACAGCGCCTGCCCCATGATGTTGACGTCCATGATGCGGCGCCATTCGTCCACGGTCGCCTCAAGGCCGCGCATGATGAACACCGCGGCGCAGTTCACCAGGAAGTCAACCCGGCCGAACTGCTCCGCGGTCCCGGTGACCGCGGCGATCACCGACTCCTCGTCGGCGACATCGGTGTGGGAATACCAGACCCGCCCACCGGCCTCGGTCAGTTCCTCCTCGGCGGCCTTGCCGTAATCGTCGCTGACATCCGCGATGGTGACCGCGACACCCTCGGCCACCAGCCGGTCCACGGTCGCGCGGCCAATTCCCTGGGCGCCACCGGTGACGATCGCCACCTTGCCGTCAAGCCCCTGCATTCTCTCGCCTTCCACTGCCGGTGTAGTGCGCGGTCACTCTTTTTCCAGCCGGTTCGCCAGCTCGTTCCACGTTTCCGCGTTGACCCGCGCCAGCTTCGCGATGATTCCCGAGCAGTGCTCCGGGAAGTCGTTGACCAACTGGTCCACCTGGGACAGGTCGACGGTGTGGAAGTTGAGCCAGCGCAGCAGCTGACGGCCCTTTTCCTTCGACCGGATCGAAGGGTCCTTCTGGAGGATGTCCATGATCTGGCCGCGGTCCGGCACCTCCCGGCGCGGCGGGGCGGCGACCTCGGCCCTCGGCTGCTTCTTCGGCTGGCTGAGGCCGCGGTGCCTGGCCGGCACCGGATCCTCGCCCTGCCGCAGGCGCTCGCGGACGTCCCACACGGTCGACGGGGACACCCCGGCGGCCCTGGCGATCTCCCGGACCGAGGCCTCGGGGTTGCCCCGCATCAGCTCGCTGGCCAGCTGACGACCGGCGGAGGCGTTGAGCGGGCGCACCCGGCCGTCCCGGCTGACCCTGGCGTTCGACTGCGGATTTTCCTCGCTCGAACGCCGGCGGATCGCGGCCACGGTCTTGGCCGAGAGGCCGGACAGGGTGGCGATCATGCGGTCGGACCACTGCGGCCGGATACCGATGATCCGGGTGGCCGCGGCCGTGCGGTCGTTCAGCGACAGCGGCAGGCCGTGCGTGACATTGGCTTCCACCGCGAAGACGAAGGCGTCCTGCTCGCCGCCTTCGAAGAACCGCACCTCGATCTCGTCCCAGCCGCGGAGGATGGCCGCGCTGAGCCGGTGCATGCCGTCGATGACCCGCATGGTGGAGCGGTGCACGATGATCGGCGGCAGCGGCGCCTCGGATTCGGCGAGGACTTTGACGTGTTCCTTGTTCTCACCGCTCAGCCGGGGCGAGTCGGACGGCCGCAGCGAGCTGATCGGGATAATCTCGGTTGGACTTCGCTCCAGCTGACGAATGCGCCACGAGTTCGGCGCGACTTCTTCCAGACCGGAGCCGGACCCCAAAGGTTGAACAGGGTCAGAAATACTCATGAATTCCCCAAAGGCTCATGTGTGACGCACAAGTACGAGTCAATCCGGCACCGCGGATCAGCTCCGCGAAACTGGTCTGCTACTTCGCACCCGCGCCACCTGCCCCGGCGGCAACCTGTCGTACCCCATCACTAACCATCCCCAGTTCGTGCGCGCGAAATGGGTGACGTGATCGCACTCGTGGAATCACCGGACCATCGCGCCCAATATCACACGATAGTTGCCCAGACAACCCAGTTGCACGAATTCACCCCGATGGCTGCAACCATAATCGAGCGATGATCGAGTTGACCAGAAGTGCACCATTGACGAAATTTTCGAAAACTTCCGGGACTTCCGCCCTCGAACCCGGTAAGGTGCCCACCTTCAAGTTGTACAGCGTTTACCGGCACCTTGCGCACGGACCTGGTGACGCTCCGCGATCTTGACCCGCCCCGCAGGCGCGCCACGGACCAGCGACAAGTGACCGATCGCACTTGCCTTGCGGGGGACAAGCCGGACGCATCGGGCAGCGCGAGCACGCTCGGTATTGAGAAGCGAATACTCAGTACTGCGAAATCGGCTCCGGCGTACTGCTAATGGCCCTTGACCGCAGGCCTGCCGGTACTCGACCGCGTCACCAGTTCGGTGGAGACCTCGAGGTGCCGCGCCGGTCCGCCGGGATTGGCCATGCGTTCCACCAGCAGTTCCACGCAGTGCTGTCCGATCTCGGCGAAGTCCTGGCGCACCGTGGTCAGCGGCACCGGCAGGTAGGCCGCCTCCGGGATGTCGTCGAAGCCCACCACGCTGACCTCCTCCGGCACCGGCCGGCCTGCCTCGTGCAGCGCGCGCAGCAGCCCCAGCGCCATCTGGTCGTTGGCCGCGAACACCGCGCGCACCTCGGGATCGGCCGCCAACTCCTTGCCCCGCTCGTACCCCGAGGCCGGTGACCAGTCGCCGCGCACCGGTTCGGGCACCGGGGCCCCGGCCGCGCGCAGGGTGTCCCGCCAGGCGGCTTCACGGCGGTGGGCGGCGTGCGAGTCGCAGGGGCCGGAGAGGTGCCAGACCGTGTCATGGCCCAGGGCGAGCAGGTGGTTGACGGCCTGCCGGGCGCCGTCGGCCTGGTCGATGTCCACGCCGGGGTAGCCGTGCGCGCGGTCGCCGTCGGCGACCACCACCGGCAGCGCGGAGGGCAGGCTCAGCGCGGGCGTGTCGAGGATGCGGGACTCGATCAGCACGATGCCGTCCACCGACTGCACGGCCAGCCGGTCCACCGCCTCGGCGATGGCCTGTTCGGTCCGCGCGCGCACGCCCATGAAGTTGACCGAGAACCCGGCCTCGCCCGCGGCGGCGGTGATGGCGCCGAAGGTGCGGGCGTTGCCGAGGTCGCCGATGTCAAAACTGACCACGCCGATCATGCCGAAGCGGCCGGTGACCAGTGCGCGGGCCGCGGTGTTGGGCCGGTAGCCCAGTTGCGCCATGGCCGCGCGCACCCGTTCCCTGGTGGCCGGGTCCACGTTGGGGTGCTCGTTGGCCACCCTGGACACCGTCTGCGCGGACACCCCGGCCAGCCGGGCCACATCGCCCTGGGACGGGCGGCGCACCGAGTTGACCCGGTCCCTTCTGACCATGCCGGACATCATCCCAGTCCCTCTTGACACCGCGCGGCGGCACTCCCAGACTGTCCGCACCCTATCGATGTTTACGTAAACATATCCTGCGAGGCGGACCGTAGTGAGTTCTCAGCGCAGGCGCACCGCACTCACCGGGTACGCGTTCTTCGCCCCCTTCCTGCTGGTGTTCCTGGCCACCGTGGTGCTGCCCCTGGGGTATGCGGGCTACCTCAGCCTCTTCCACGAGCGACTGGTCGGCGGGCGGGTCTTCGTCGGCCTGGACAACTACCTCAAGGCGCTCACCGACCCGGTCTTCGGCGCGGGCCTGCTGCGGGTGACCGGTTTCCTCGCGGTGCAGGTGCCGCTGATGCTCGGCCTCGCGGTGGCCGCGGCGCTGGCCATCGACAGCGGCAGGCTGTGGCGGCCGGGGCTGTTCCGCGCCGGGGTGTTCGTGCCCTACGCGGTGCCCGCGGTGGTGGCCGCGCTGATGTGGGGCTACCTCTACGGCACCGACTTCGGCCTGGCCGGACAGCTCGGCAAGATCCTCGGCCTGCCGCTGCCGGACTTCCTCGGCGGCTCCTGGCTGCTCGCCTCCATCGGCAACATCGTCACCTGGGAGTTCGTCGGCTACAACATGCTCATCTGCTACGCCGCGCTGCGCGCGATCCCGCCCGAGCTCTACGAGGCGGCCGAGGTCGACGGCGCGGGCCCGCTGCGGGTGGCCTGGAGCGTGAAGCTGCCCGCGCTGCGCCCGGCGCTGCTGGTGGCCACGGTGTTCTCGGTGATCGGCAGCTTCCAGCTGTTCAACGAGCCCAGCATCCTGCAGAGCCTGGCCCCGGCCTCGATCACCACCGGCTACACGCCCAACCTCTACGCCTACAACCTGGCCTTCGACGGCCTGCGCTTCGACTACTCCGCCGCCATCGCCGTGCTGCTCGGCCTGGTCACCGTGGTGATCGCCTACGTCGTGCACACGGTCACCGAACGCCGGGAGCGCCAGGGATGAAACAGCGCCGACCCTCACTCGCGCTAACCCTGCCCATGCTGCTGATGCTGGGCTACGCGCTGCTGCCGCTGGTGTGGCTGTTCATCAGCGCGACCAAGTCCGACGCCGACCTGTTCAGCTCCTTCGGGCTGTGGTTCGGCGGCGAGTTCTCCTTGTGGGACAACATCAAACGGGTGCTGGCCTACGACAACGGGATCTACCTGAGCTGGTTCGGCAACAGCCTGCTCTACGCGGTGGCCGGGGCCGGGGGCGCGGCGCTGATCGCCACCCTGGGCGGCTACGCGCTGGCCAAGTTCGACTTTCCCGGCAGGCGCGGGCTGTTCCTGCTGGTGCTGGGCGCGATCTCGGTGCCGGGCACCGCGCTGGCCCTGCCCACCTACCTGCTCTTCGCCGAGGCGGGCATCGTGGACAGCGCGTGGGCGGTCATCCTGCCCTCGCTGGCCAGCCCGTTCGGCCTGTACCTGATGCGCGCCTACGCCCTGGAGGCGGTGCCGGACTCGCTGCTGGAGGCGGCCAGGCTGGACGGCGCGGGTGAGCTGCGGATCTTCGGCACCATCGCGCTGCGGCTGCTGGCCCCCGGCCTGGTCACAGTGCTGCTGTTCGCGCTGGTGGCCACCTGGAACAACTACTTCCTGCCGTTGACCATGCTGAGCACGCCGGAGCGGTTCCCGCTCACCGTCGGGCTGCGGCAGTGGAACGCCCTGGCCAACGGTGGTTCCGGCGGCGGCGAGGCGATGTACCCGTTGCTGCTCACCGGCAGCCTGCTGGCGATCGTGCCGCTGGTGGTGGCTTTCCTTTTCCTGCAACGGTTCTGGCAGTCCGGACTGGCCACCGGCGCGGTGAAGGGATGAGGATGCGCGCGCTGTTGCTGGCCGTCCTGCTGCTGGCCGGCTGTGCCGCCCCGGTGGAAGACGGGGTGCGGCTGACCTTCTGGACCTGGGTGCCCGGCATGGACGCGGTGGCCCGCAAGTTCGAGGCCATCCACCCCGGGATCCGGGTGAAGGTGGTCAACGCGGGACAGACCAAGGACACCTACACCAAGCTGCAGATCGCGGTGCGCGCCGGGCGCGGCGCGCCGGACCTGGCGCAGATCGAGTACTCCGCGCTGCCGCAGTTCGCGGTCACCAAGCAGATCGCCGACCTCTCCGCCCTCGGCGCGGACTCCTTGCGGGACCGGTTCACCGACTCGGCCTGGGCGCAGGTGACCATCGGCGGCCGGGTCTACGGCGTCCCGCAGGACACCGGCCCGATGGTGATGTTCTACCGCAGGGACGTCTTCGACCGGCTCGGCCTCACCCCGCCGCGCACCTGGGCGGAGTACGTCGAGACCGGCCGCCGGATCAAGGCCGCCGACCCGCAGGTCCGCCTCGGCTTCCTGGACCCCGGCGACCCCGGCACCATGGACGGGCTGCTGTGGCACGCGGGCGCGACGCCGTTCCAGTTGCGGGACAACACTTCGGTGACCCTGGACCTCACCGGGTCGCCGGGCGCGCGGGCGGTCGCGGACACCTGGTCCACGCTGCTGCGCGAGGAGCTGGTGGCGCCGGTGCCGAGCTGGACCGACGAGTGGTGGAAGGCCGCCTCGGCCGGGCGCTACGCCACCTGGCTGGCCGGGGCCTGGGCGCCGGCGAACCTGGCGCACGCGATCCCGGAGTCCAGCGGGAAGTGGGCGGTGGCCCCGATGCCGAAGGACAGCCCTGGCGAGGCGGAGAACGGCGGCTCCTCGGTCGCGGTGGTCGCGGGCAGCGAGCAGCAGGCCGCCGCGCTGACCTTCGCCACCTGGCTCAACGCCGAACCCGAGGGCGCCGGCCTGCTCAACCGTCAACTGGGCCTGTTCCCGGCCACCCGCGCGCTGCTGCGTGATCCGGCCTTCCTGGACCAGGAGCTGCCCTTCTTCGGCGGCCAGCGGGCCAACCGGGTCTTCGCCGCGGCCTCGGACGGGGTGCGGCCCGGCTGGCACTACCTGCCGTACCAGCCCTACGCCAACACCCAGTTCAAGGACACCGTGGGCCAGGCCATCGTCAACCGCACCGCCCTCGGCCCCGCGCTGGCCGACTGGCAGCGCCGCATCGCCGACTACGGCCGCGAGCAGGGTTTCACCATCACCACCGGAGGATGAGCACCGGCATGCTGGCTCTGACCGAAGACGGCTTCACCCTGCACGGCAAGCCTTTCCGGCTGATCTCGGGCGCGCTGCACTACTTCCGGGTGCACCCGGACCAGTGGGCCGACCGGCTGCGCAAGGCGCGGTTGATGGGCCTGAACACCATCGACACCTACGTGCCGTGGAACCTGCACGAGCCGCGCCGCGGCGAGTGGCACTGGGACGGGATCGCCGACCTGCCACGGTTCCTGGACCTGGCCGCCGCCGAGGGGCTGCACGTGCTGCTGCGCCCCGGCCCCTACATCTGCGCCGAGTGGGACGGCGGCGGACTGCCCGCCTGGCTGCTCGCCGAGCCGGACATCCGTTTGCGCTCAACCGATCCGCGTTTCCTGGCCGCGGTGGCGGACTACTTCGCCGAGCTGCTGCCGAAGGTGCGGCCACACCTGGGCGGGCCGGTGCTGGCGGTGCAGGTGGAGAACGAGTACGGCGCCTACGGTGAGGAGACCGCCTACCTGGAGGCGGTCGCGGAGATGCTGCGCGAGGGCGGGGTGGACCTGCCGCTGTTCACCTGCGACCAGCCCGGCGACCTGGTCAGGGGCGTGCTGCCGGGGGTGCTGGCCACCGCGACCTTCGGCAGCCGGGCCACCGAGGCGCTGACCCGGCTGCGCGAGGTGCAGCCCAGCGGGCCGCTGGTGTGCGCGGAGTTCTGGGACGGCTGGTTCGACCGCTGGGGCGGCGTGCACCGGACGCGCACGGCCGAGGACGCGGCGTCCACTTTGGACGAACTGCTGGGCGCGGGCGCCTCGGTGAGCATCTACCTCTTCCACGGCGGCACCAACTTCGGTTTCACCAACGGCGCCAACGACAAGGGCACCTACCGGCCGACGGTGACCTCCTACGACTACGACGCCCCGCTGGACGAGGCAGGCGACCCGGCGCCGAAGTACCACGCTTTCCGCGAGGTCATCGCCCGCTACGCGCCGGTGCCCGACGAACCGGTCCCGGCACCCGGCCGCAAGCTGGCGGTGCCGGCGATCGAGCTGACCGAGTCGGTGTCGCTGCTGAACTCGGTGGCCGCGCTCGGCGGCGGGCAGCGGTTCCTCACCCCGCCGACCATGGAGGAGCTGGGCCAGGCCAGCGGGTTCACCCTGTACGAGACGGTGCTGGCCCAGGACGGGCCGATCACCCTGGAGGTCAGCGCGTTCGGCGACCGGGTGCAGGCCTTCCTGGACGGTCAGCCGGTCGGCGTGCTGGAACGGGAGAACCACGAGCACACGCTGCGCTGCCGGGTCCGGCCGGGCGCGGTGCTGGGCCTGCTGGTGGAGAACCAGGGCCGGGTCAACTACGGGCAGGGCATCCACGACCGCAAGGGCCTGCTCGGCCCGGTCCGCGCCAACGGCACCGAGCTGCTGGGCTGGACCGCGCACCCGCTGGAGCTGACCGAGCTGTCCGGACTGGACTTCCAGGACGGGCCGCCGGGGCTCGGCCCGGTCTTCCACCGCGGCGTGCTGGAGCTGGCCGAACCCGCCGACACCTTCCTGGACCTGACCGGCTGGACCAAGGGCAACGCCTGGGTCAACGGCTTCCCGCTGGGCCGCTACTGGTCCCGCGGCCCGCAGCGCACGCTCTACGTCCCGGCCCCGGTGCTGCGGCCGGGCCGCAACGAGATCGTGGTGCTGGAACTGCACGCGACCCGGGCTCCGGTGGTGGCCCTGCGCGAGCATCCTGATCTCGGCGAACTGGAGGAATGACGTTTCGGCTGGTCATGAGGCCTGGGCCAACACCTGCTCTGTGTGTTACTTTTGGTTACAGTAACGACGAGTAACAGGTACCCGGCTTCTAAGGAGTCTTCATGACCAGCCAGGCCGTCGCGCAGAGGTTGCTGGACTCGTCGCAGGCGCTGTCCTACGACCCCACGACCGAGGTCGACTGGGACACTCCACTGGATGAGGCCCACCACGGCATGAGCCCGGAGTGGTGCAGCCTGTACGGCACCGCGTACTGGGCGGAGATGACCCCCGAGCAGCAGCGGGAGCTGACCCGCCAGGAGTCGGCCTCGGTGGCCAGCACCGGGATCTGGTTCGAGATGATCCTGCAGCAGATGGTGCTGCGTGACTTCTACGCCAAGGACCCCACCGACCCGGCCTTCCAGTGGGCGCTGACCGAGATCGCCGACGAGTGCCGCCACTCCATCATGTTCGCCCGCGGCGCGGCCAAGCTCGGCGCGCCCGCCTACCGGCCGAGCAGGCTGGTGGTGGAGCTGGGCCGGATCTTCAAGACGGTGGCCACCGGGGAGTCCGCCTACGCCTCGATCCTGGTCGCCGAGGAGGTCCTCGACGTCATGCAGCGGGACTGGATGCGGGACGAGCGGGTGGCCCCGTTTGTCCGCACCATCAACAATATCCACGTGGTCGAGGAGTCCCGGCACATGAAGTTCGCCAGGGAGGAGACCAAGGAGCGGCTGCGCGGCGCGAGCTGGCTGCGCAGGCAGGTCGACGCGCTGGTGGTCTCCATCGTGTCCTACTTCATCGTCACCAGCATGGTGAACCCGAAGGTCTACGCCAACGCCGGACTGGACACCAAGCGGGCGCTGCGCGAGGCCAAGGCCAACCAGCAGTACAAGTCCATGATGCGCTCCAGCTGCGCGGGCCTGATGGAGTTCCTCAACTCCGCCGGTCTGCTGACCAAGCCCGCCACCTGGTTCTACCAGCGCGCGAACCTCATCTGACCGATGGCCTTCGCGATCACCCAGACCTGCTGCAACGACGCGTCCTGCATCGCGGTCTGCCCGGTCAACTGCATCCACCCGACCCCGGGTGAGCCGGGCTTCGGCACCACCGAAATGCTCTACGTGGATCCGAAGGCCTGCATCGACTGCGGCGCCTGCGCGGACGCCTGCCCGGTCGACGCGATCTTCCCGGTCGCCGACCTGCCAGGCCCGCTCAAGCCCTACGCCCGCATCAACGCCGACTACTACGCCGACCGGCCGCCCGCCCTGGCCAGCGCCGAGCACGCGCCGATGTTCCACGACTGGGACCCGCCGGAGTTCGCCCGCGCCATCCCGGCCGACTTCCCGGCGCTGGACGTCGCGGTGGTGGGCACCGGTCCGGCCGGCATGTACGCGGTGGCGGACCTGTTGCTGCACACCAACGCCAGGGTCACGCTGATCGACCGGCTGCCGGTGCCCGGCGGGCTGATCCGCTACGGCGTCGCGCCGGACCACCCGTCCACCAAGAAGATCGGCGAGACCTTCGCCCGCTTCCACGACCACCCGCGGCTGCGGCTGCGGCTGGGCGTGCGGGTCGGCGCGGAGGTCACCGCGGCGGAGCTGGCCCAGCGGCACGACGCGGTGATCTACGCCGTCGGCGCCTCCTCGGCGCGCTCGCTGGAGATCCCGGGCGAGCAGCTGGCCGGCAGCCTGGCCGCCACCACCGTGGTCGCCTGGTACAACGGCCATCCCGATGTGCCCGCGGACGCGGTGGACCCCTCGGCGGAGCGGGTGGTCGTGGTGGGCAATGGCAACGTGGCCCTGGACGTGGCCCGCATCCTGACCGCCGACCCGCGCACCCTCGAAGGCACCACCATCGCCCCGGAAGCGTTGGCGCGCTTGCACACCAGCAAGGTCCGCGAGGTGGTGCTGCTGGCCAGGCGCGGCCCCGAGGTGGCCGCGTACACCGTCCCGGAACTGCTCGCCCTGCTCCAGCGCACGGACGTGGACGTGGTGGTCGACGACGCCGACCCGCGCACCGCGCAGGCCATCGACGCCGCCGCACCGCTGGACAAGGCCGGTCTGCTGCAAGGCCTCAAACGCGAACCCGTGGACCTGGCCGCCCCTCCCCCGCCGGGCCGCCGCCGCATCGTGCTGCGGTTCCACTCGGCGCCCCGGGAGGTCCTCGGTGACACCGAGGTGCGCGGCCTGCGGGTCACCGGCCCGGACGGTGAGGTCGAGATCGCCACCGGCCAGGTGGTCCGGGCGGTCGGCTATCGCGGCATCCCGGTGCCGGGACTGCCCTTCGACGAGGACAGCGGCACCATCCCGCACCACGAGGGACGGGTGGCGGACCGGCCGGGGACCTACGTGGTCGGCTGGATCAAACGCGGGCCCAGCGGCGGGATCGGCGCGAACAAGGCCTGTGCCGGCGAGACGATCGGGGCGCTGCTGGCGGACGCGGTGGCCGGCAGGCTGCGGCCACGACGGCGGCGGCTCACCTCGCGCCTGCTGGGCCGGACGGCGAGCTGAACGCGAACGGGGCGGGGTGGCAGTCGCCGCCCCGCCCCGGTGTTCGCGTTGATCAGGTGCCGATGCAGGACACCACGCTGAGCGCGCCCTCGGCGGTCTTGGTCGCGACCACCTTGCCGTCCACGGTGATCTTGCAGGTGAGCGTGCCACCCTTGGCGCCGGAGGTGGCCATCAGCGAGCCGCCCTTGATCAGGCCCTTGTTCTCCAGCTGCTTGGTCCAGGGCAGGCTGGTGGCCTTCTCCTGCTGGGACTTGCCCAGCTCGCCGTAGGTGATGTCCACCTCGGTGGCGGTGCCGGTGATCTCGTACTCGACCTTGGCCACCCGCTCCATCTCATTGTTCACCTGGTTGAACGCGGCGCCGAAGACCGCGGCCCAGGCGATGCAGACCAGCAGGCCGATCGCGGAGACCGCGATGCCGGCGATCGCCATGCCCTTGTTGTTGGCGCGGCCCTTGTTGACCCGGATGAGTCCGATCACGGAGAAGATCAGGCCGAGGATGACCAGCGGCCAGGCGATGACCCCGATGAACGGGATCCAGGAGAGGAGCAGTCCCACCAGGCCCAGCACGAACCCGGTGATGCCCAGCCCGTTGCTGGGCTGCTCGACCTGGGTCTGCTGGTACGACTGGTAGGGGTTGGGATCGGACACTTACCGGTTCCTTTCGAAGCCCCACGGCGGCGCTGTGGGCGTTCTGGACAAGAGCGACAATCTCGCAGAGCATGGCCATCTCGTCGCTAACGCGCGGCTAACCGCGCCTGTCGTCACCCGTTCGGCGGTAGCTCCGGCGGCAGCTGACTTCTCCGGAGCAGGGCGGCACACCAGTGGAAGTGGCCGTCGCTGCCGTCGGCGGAGAACAGGTCGTAGGTGGTGAGGGCGTAGACGGCCTGGTAGAGCGCGAGCGTCCCGGCCGGGTGGCCGAGCTCCCTGGCGAACAGGCCGGTGAGGGTGGCGGTGTGCTGCTCGGCGTGCGGTCCGTACATGTCCCAGATGGCGGCGGTGACCGCGGCCTCGAACGCGGGATCGCCCGCGGTGGTGAAGAAGCCGAAGTCGAGCACGGCGGTGGGCCTGCCGGTGTCGTCGACGTGGATGTTGGGCGGGACGAGGTCGCCGTGGATGGCGGTCACCGGTGCGTCGGGCAGGACCGCGAGGGCGGCCAGAACCCGTTCCACCACAACGGAAAGCCCCGGCACGTGGGCGGCCAGCACCTCGCCGTGCCTGCGGACGGCGCGCTGGAGCAGGGCGGCCAGCGCGTCGGGGAAACGCGTGTGGCCGCGCCAGAGCGGGCGATCGTCGCCGTGCACGGTGAGCTCGCGCATGGCCTCGGTGCCGGGCACGGTGGCAAGGGCGCGCAGGACGGTCAGCAGCGCGCTGGTCTCGGTGGCGGGCAGGTCGCGTTCGGCGGCGGTCATCACCGGCTCGGCGCGGAAGGGCGATCCGGTCAGCTCGCGTTCGTAGGTGACGAAGACGCCGTCGTGCAGCTCGGTGTCGAGGATCTCCGGGGTGGCGAAGGGCAGCCGGTGGCGGGCGATGTCGGCGTAGACCCGGCGGGAGAGCTCAAGATCGGTCGGCGACCGGCCGCTCCACACCTTGGCGACCAGGCCCTCCTCAAGCCGGTAGACGGCCCCCTCAACCCCGGCGGCGAGAGGGCGCGGCGCGCGGTGGCCGCGACGGGTGAAGTGTGCGAGCCACTCGTCGGCATGGCGCTGGTGGTATTCGACCATGGGAGAAGTAAACCCGCCCTCCCCCGCTAGGCCGAATGCAGTCACTTGGTGGCGCAGCCCGTTTACAACGTTGCAGAATGACCTCCGGCACCACCACTGGGGACTCCTGAGGGGGAGATCAATGCGCACCACCCTGCGCGCGAGCGCGCTTGCGCTCGCGTTCGCCACCATGTCCACGATCGTGCTGGCACCGGCTGCCGCGGCCGCGGCTCCGGACTGCACCTGGCAGGTTTCACCGGTCACCGCGCCGGACGGCTACGACCCGGCCTACCTCCAGGTCACCGGCGCCGACGGCAAGGGCAACTACTCCGGCTACCACGCCAGCTCCAACCCGGTGCTGGTGCGCTGGCAGCAGGGCGTGCCGCACATCCAGAAGAACCCGGCCGGTATGCGGTACGCGACCTCCGGTGACATGAACGCCGCGGGCGTGCAGGTGGTCAACGGGCTGCGCACGGGCACGAACGTGCGAGTGCCCCTGACCCACTCCCCGGAGACCGGCTACCGCGAACTGCCGGTCCCGCCGGGCATGTCCGACGTGCGCGCGGTCGCCATCGCCGACAACGGGGACGTGGTGGGCGACGCCCACCGCGAGGACAACCGGCGCAACGTTGCCGTGCACTGGCCGGCCTCCGGCGCCGCGCCCGTGGTCATCGACCCGCCGAGCCTGCGGCTCGCCTCGGCCTACGAGATCGAGGACGACGGCACGATCCTGCTCGGCGGCGGCTACAACGCGGCGGTGTGGCGCGACGGGCAGCTGATCGCGCCGGCGGAGCTCAGCAACGGCGTGCTCAGCGCCGGTCTGGTCAACGGCAAGGTCTACGGCACCAGGTTGCAGGACGGTCGGTCCTGGGTGTGGGACGTGCACACCGGGAACGTGACCTACCGGGAGGGCGCCAGCACCACCAGCGCGGTGAACCGCAACGGGCTCATCGCCGGGCAACTGGGCGACAGCTTCGGGCCGGTCGCGGTCTGGCAGGACACCCAGTTCCTCGGCGAACTGCCGCTGCCCGCGGGCGCGACCGAGGCCCGGGTGTCCAAGATCTCCGACGACAACACGGTGTTCGGCTACACCATCGGCGAGCGCCGCGGCGCGTTGCGCTGGCACTGCGCCTGAGCACAGCGGCACGGCCGGGGCTCCCTCCGGCCGTGCCCGCTGGCGCGGTCGGGGATCAGCGGCGCAGCCGCCGCCAGGTGAACGTGGCCAGCACCGCCGCGCTGATCGCCGAGCCCAGCACCACCAGCGTGGTGAGCGAGGCGGATATCCCGATCACCAGGATGGCCAGGCCGAGGGCGTAGGCGGCCAGCACGCCGAGCAGGGCCAGCGCCGCGTGCCGGGTGCGGGCACTGGGCGCGGACAGGCCGAGGAAACGGGCCGCCAGGCGTGGATCCTCCTCGGCGAGCCGCCGTTCGATCTCGTCCAGTGCGCGCTGCTCGTGATCTCGTAGTGCCATTCGCGGCCTCCGCCCGTGTTGCTCACGGGTACTACCTCGATCAGCCGCCAGTATCCACCCGAAACCGGGAACACCGCTAGGTCGTGTCGGCTTTGCGCGCACGTCGCCGGACTGGCAAGCACCACCGGGCTCTAGCCGACGCTGCGGTGCAGGTGCGCGACCAGCGCCGAGCGGCGGGGCACGCCGAGCTTGCGGTAGACCCGGGCCAGGTGGGTCTCCACGGTGCGCTCGGACAGGAACAGCCGGGTGGCGATCGCCTTGTTGGTCAAGCCTTCCCCGGCCAGCGCGGCCACCTCGGACTCCCGCCGGGTCAGCGCGCCCGGCGCGCTGTGCGCCGGTCCCGGACCCGGTGGCGCGCAGCGGCGGCCCAGGCGGCGCTGGTGGCGGGTGGTCTCCTTCAGCAGCAGTTCCGCGCCGGAGCCGGTGAACAGCGCGGCGGCCCGGTCCAGCTCGGCCAGGGCCTGTTCGCGCTCGCCCGCGGCGTCCCAGCCGAGTCCGGCCAGCAGGCGCGCCCTGCCGGTCTGCACCACGTCGCCCGCGCTGTGGAAGCCGCGGGCGGCGGTGGTCGCGGTGCGCGCGGCCGCGGGTCCGTCGGCGGTGGCGAGCTGCATGCGGGCGCGGGCCAGGTGCGCGAAACCCCAGCCGCGCGGGCGGTTCCGGTCCGCGACCCGGCTCGCGCGCTCGGCCCACTCCCCCGCTTCGGTCAGCGCGCCGCGGGCCAGTGCCGCCTCGGTCAGGGTCTCGTAGTGCTCGGGCCGGTAGGCGTGCAGCAGGCCGGGCAGCTCGGGGCCGCCGAGGGCCTCGACCTCGGCGCGGAAGTCCACCGGCTCGCCCAGCGCGAACCGGGCGGCGGTGCGGCTGAACAGCACCCAGGCGCCGAGCTGGAAGTCGCTGTCGTAGGCGCCGGGGTGCACGTCCTCGGACTCGGCCAGCGCGGTCTCGATCTGGCCGCGCCAGCGCGCGGTGGTCAGCAGCGCGGTCAGCCCGATCAGGTAGGGCGGCAGCGCGCCGACCAGCCTGGCCGCCTCGATCGCATCCCGCGCGGTGGTCGCCGCCTCGGGCAGTTTGCCCAGTGCGGCAAGGGAAACCGCGCGCGGGGTGAGGAACTCCGAGAGCAGCAGGTGCTGGTGCCGCTGACGGGCCAGGTGCAGGCCGCGGTCGAGGTGGCGCAGCGCGTCGGTGTGCCGGTCGTGGCTCTGCTCGGCCATGGCCACCCACATCAGCGTGTTCCACAGCGGCAGCACCTGCTCATCCGGCAGCTGGTCCAGCGCGGTGGCGGCCATGTCCAGGTTCGCGATCGCCTCGTCGCCGCCGTCGGGCGGGGCGAACAGCACCGCCATCGCGCGGGCGGCGATCTGCAGCGAGGGGTCCCGGCACCAGATCGCGGCGGCCCAGGCCAGCCGGGTGGCGGCCAGCGCGGACTTGTAGCCGCCGCGGCGGAACTCGATCAGGCCCCTGGTCAGCCACAGCACCGCGCCGGCCGGGGTGTCGGTCATCGGGGCCCGGTCCAGCTCCCGCCGCACCAGGGTGTCGGAGTCGGCGAGCTGGCCGCGCCAGCGGTGCAGCAGCGCGCAGCGGCCGACCGCGGTCTGCCGGAGGTCGTCGTCGCCGGGGGTGTGCGCGAGGATGTCGTGCAGCACGCTCAGCGCTTCTTCGACGTTGCCGGTCAGCGCGATGCTGGTGGCGTAACCGAGTTGCAGCCGCAGCCGGTCCTCCCCGGCGTCAGCGGTGGTCAGCCGCAGCGCGGCCCGGTGCAGGCTGGCCGCGGCGGCCGGGGCGTGCAGCTGGAGGTTCTCCGCCGCGGTGGTGAGCACCTGGATGGCGGAGGTGTCGCCGACCTTGCCGCAGCGGGCCAGGTGCGGGGCCAGCTGGGTGGGCGGGGCGCCGCGGGCGCGCAGCAGCTCGGCCACCCTGCGGTGCGCGGTGGCCTGCCACAGCGGGCTGGCCGACTCGTACACCGCGGCCCGCAGCAGCGGGTGCCGGAAGGTCACCGAACGGTCGGGTTCGTTGGCGCGCAACAGGTCCGCGGCCACCAGCTGCTGCGCGGCGGCCAGCGTCTCCGGCAGTCCGAGGCCGGCCGCGGCGGCCACCAGCTCCGGTTCGATCGGCTCGCCGATCACCGCGGCCGCCTTGGCCACCAGCCGGACCTGCTCCGGTAGCCGGGTGAACTCGGCCAGCAGCGCGGACTTCGCCGGCGCGGGCACCTGCTCGGCCAGCTGGTGCGGGTGCAGCGCGGACTCCGGCGCGCGGGCCAATGCCTGGAGGTACAACGGGTTTCCGCCGCTGGCCTGGTGCAGCGCGGCCGCCCGCAGCCCGCCGACCGCCGGTCCCAGCAGCCGCCTGGCCTCGGTCAGGTCCAGCGGCCCCAGCTCGATCCGGCGGCTGCTGCCCGCCGGGACCGCGCGGGTGAGCACCGCGGCCACCGCGCTGGGCAGCTGCCGCGGCCGGTAGGCGGTGATCAGCAGGATCGGCCTGCGCGGGCGGTGCCGCAGCAGCTGGGCGAGCAGCTCGGCCGAGGCCGGATCACACCAGTGCACGTCGTCGAGCACCAGTACCAGCGGGCGGTGCTCGGCCAGCAGCTCCAGCGCCCTGATCACCGCGCGGTGCAGCTGGAAGCGTTCGGCGTCCAGGCCCAGCCCGTCGGCCGCCCGCCCGGCACAGGCCGGGAACACCGAGGCCAGCCGGGCGCGCAGGGCGGCGGGCAGCGGGTGGTCGGCCAGCAGCGGGTCCAGCGCCTCGACGAACATGCCGAAGGCGGGCCGCGGCTCGAACTCCACGCCCCGGCCCCAGCCCAGCAGCACGCCGTCCGCGCGCTCGCGCAGCTCCTCCAGCAGCCTGGTCTTACCCAGCCCAGGCTCGCCGACGACCTCCGCGACGCTCAGCCGTCCCCCCGGCAGATCGTCGAGCAGCCGGGTCAACTGCCGTAGCTGGTTGTCCCTGCCCACCAATGGCATCTCGTCCCCTTTTCCCCGAGGACGGTTTACCAGAAGTGCGGTGAGGTCCCACGATCACCGAGACGATGCGCGCGCACGCAACAACGCCACCGCCATGGGCTTCCCTGACCGGGCGCGCACCTCGAACCGGGCGGTGGCCGGGCCGATCGGGGTGACCACGATGGCCGGCTCCACCGGCCCCGCACCCGTGCGCACCGCGGGGCCGACCGGTACCGACGGACCTCCAGACCTGCCCGGAAGTCCACCCGGGAGCGCCTGGGCTCAGGGCTCTTCGTCCTCCGCGTACAGCGGTTCGTCCCGGGTGCGTCGCCAGTGCACGACCCCACCGATGGCCAATGCCCACAACGGCGCGCTGTACAACCAGCCGAGCACCGGACCTCGCCTCCCCACGATCACCGGACCAGGGCAGAGTAGTGCCGGGCGCGGGCCACCGGACAGAGCACCATCGGGTGAAACCGACCGCCCGCGACGCGCGGCTGCCCGCGCAGCGGATGATGTTGTCTCGATAACCGTGCCGAATGATCAGGGGGAACGCGCGATGCGCTGGGAGAGTTGGGTCGCCATCGGGGACAGCTTCACTGAGGGCATGTGCGATCCGGCCCCTGGCAGCAGGCCCTGCCAGCCCGGCCCGGACGCCCGGTACCGGGGCTGGGCGGACCGGCTGGCCGCGATGCTGGCCGAGACCGAGCCGCGCGCCCGGTACGCCAACCTCGCGGTGCGCGGCAAGCTGATCGGCGAGATCCACGCCGAGCAGGTGCCGGTGGCGGTGGCCGCCCGGCCCGCGCTGGTCACGGTCAACGGCGGCGGCAACGACCTGCTCCGCCCCGGCAGCGATCCCGACCAGGTGGCCGCGGCCTTCGAGGACGTGGTGGCCGACCTGCGCGCGGCCGGCAGCCAGGTGCTGGTGTTCACCGGCTACGACCCGCACCAGGGCTCCCTGCTGCGCCGGATCAGGGGCAAGATCGCCGTCTACACCGCGCACGTGCACGCCATCGCCGCCCGCCACGACTGCCTGCTGGTGGACCTGTGGGCCTTCCGCTCCTGGACCACCGACTGGCGCTACTGGTGCCCGGACCGGGTGCACCTGGCCACCGAGGGCCACCGCAGGGTCGCGCTGCGCACCGCCGAGGTGCTCGGCCTGCCGGTGACCGAGGACTGGCGGGCGCCGCTGCCCGGGGTGCCGGAGCCGTCCAGGGGACAGCGGCTCTACGCCGACCTGCGCTGGGCCGGGTCGCACCTGGCGCCGTTCGTGGTGCGGCAGCTGCGCGGGATCTCGATGGGCGCGGGCGTGCCGCCGAAACGACCGGTGCTGACCGAGTTCGCCGAACACTGAGCCTTTGCCAACCTGGTGAGGGGGCTGGCCAGCGGTTGTGCGGCGTAGCGTGCGGCCCGGGAGTGGATGTGCCAGCGCTGCGGCCGTCGTGGACAGCTTGGTGGGGGCGGTGGTAAAGGTGGTGCCCACCGTCCTGGGCGGACGGATCGATCGCCTCGCCTTCGCGGTTGGAGTGTCCGACACTCCTACGCCCGACCTGTTCCCTAGGCCGTGTCGTCAAAGCCCCGTCTGCGGGAGTCGTGATCGGTTTGGCCGCTGGTGGCGCGGCCGGGACGCCCTCATACCGGACGTATTCGGGCGTTCCGGCCGTGCCGCCAGCGGCCGAACCGGCGCGGCTACCGCGGGCGGGGCTTTGACGACACGGCCTAGAGTCCGGCGGGTGAGTGAGAACGAAGCGTTGGATCGGACCCGCCGAGACTACGACGAGGTCGCCGAGTTGTACGACAACATGGTGCGACAGGGCGACCAAGTCATCGATGCGCTGTCAGCAGGGATGATCAACGCCTTCGCCGACCTCGTCCGCGCCGGTGGGTCGGTGGGTGCTGTGGTCGATGCGGGTTGCGGTCCCGGACAGTGGACCGATCACCTGGATCGAGCCGGTATCCGGGCTTACGGGATCGATCTGTCACCGGCCATGGTCGCGATCGCCCGCCGGTATCGTCCCGACCTGCGCTACGAGGTCGGTTCTATGCTCCATCTCGACGCAGGGGACGAGTCGATCGCGGGCATCCTGGCGCACTTCTCGTTGATCCACACGCCGCCGGACCTGCTTCCGCGCGTCCTGACCGAGTTCGCCCGAGTGGTAGAGCCGGGCGGACCTCTGCTGATCGGTGTGCAGATCACCGACACCGCAGACGCCAACGGTTGGGTCCCGTACGACCACAGAGCGTCACCGGCGTATCTGTGGACCCTCGACGCGCTCGCCGACCGACTGCGCGAGCACGACTTCGCCGAGCTCGGACGCCTGCGAATCGTTGCTCCGGCGGCAGGCAAGCCCCCCGCCGGATACCTGCTGGCGCGCCATGACGCCAAAAGTAACGAATGAATTTTGCCGACCTGGGCGGGCAGTCAGCGGTGTGCAGCGTGGCGTGGCCTCGAATGGGCGAACCTCCTGGTAGACGGGCGATTGCCTAGATCAACACGTCCCACCAGGAGCTTCAACGTGCTGTCCTACCCGTCCGGGATGACCGTGTCCAGCCGCGCCCTCGGCGTGCTCTCCGATGCGCTGCGAGCGCAGCGCAACCAGCGCCGAACCCGGTGGCGGAAGCTCTCGCCCGGCCGGCAGGCGCTGCTCGTGGTCGCGCACCTGCGTAAGGGCGAGACCTACGCCGACCTGGCCTGCGGCTTCCGCATCGGGACCTCGACGGTGTACCGGTACATCCGTGAGGCGCTCGAACTGCTCGCCGCGATGGCTCCCACCCTGGCCCAGGCGATCGAGGTCGCCCGCCGCAAGGCGTTCGTGATCCTCGACGGCACTTTGCTGCGCATCGACCGGGTAGGCATGACATCGGGCTATGACCGGGCCTTCTACTCCGGCAAGCACAAGGCCCACGGGCTGAACGTGCAGGTCGTCGCCGACCCGATTGGCCGGCTGGTATGGATCTCGCCGCCGCTGCCCGGCGCGAGAGATGACATGGGCGCTGCCCGTGAGCACGGGATCATCGAGGCGCTGGCCACCCACGAGATCCCCGCGGCGGCCGACACCGCCTATCAGGGCGCCGGGCCGACGGTCGCGGTTCCGCAGCGGCGCCGTCGGAAGGATCTGGGCACCGGCCGCTGCCGGCGCCTGTCCCGGAAGCAGAAGGACGTCAACACCGCCCACGCCCGCCGCCGTGGACCCGGCGAGCGGGCCAACGCCGAGCTGAAGAACTGGCGGGTCCTGCGGAAGATCCGCTCCAGCCCGAACACCGCCCACCGGCTCATCGCCGCAGTTCAGACCCTCATGATCGCCAGCGCATGATCAGGTTGGCAAAGGCTCACTGATTCCGCACTCGATCCGCACGCATTGCGACCGCGCCATTACAGGTTGACCTCCATTCATGCTTTTCCTGGTTCGCGGGGCAGGAACTGGATTTCTTCCAGGCAGCGGCGGCCATTTCCCGGCGCGCGACGCCTGATGTCGGCGGGGTCATCAGGGAGCGACGCGGAAACGATGCCGCCGAACCCGCGCCCGCCTTCGATAGCGGGGCTGGGCGCGTCGTGTCCACCGGCCGCAGGGGGCCGGTGGACATCGGAAGAGCGGGACGGCCGATGCGGGGCCGGCCGTCCCGCCCCCCGATCACCACTTCGGCACCTCTGTCCGGTCCGCCAGTTCCCGCAACGACTGGGCGATCCCATTGGCGGCCACGTCAAAGGCCGCGCCGAAGCCGACTCCGAGCGCGCCCCCGACCATGACCGCGTTCGCCGCTGACCGGAGCTCGCGGGCCAATGTGTTGCGCCACACCACTTCCGCCTCGCCCATGCCGAACTGCTGCCGCTGCGCGGCCGTCCGCGCCCGCAGCAGGTCCAGCTCCTGCTCTGCCTCGGCCAGCGAGACCTGGAGCTGTCCCAGCTTCTTCAGTTCGGGCAGACCGGCCAGCAGGAACCGGATCAGGTGCTGCCGGGCCTCCGCGCTGGGATACCTGGTGAACCGGAACCGGTCCAGCACCGGGGTCAGCCGCTCGGCCCACAGCCGGTCAAGATCAGCGGCTGGCAACGCCGCGGTCAGTGCGCTCAGCCTGGCCAGCTGCGTGCTGGGTGAGCGCGGCGGGCACTCCTCGATGGGCGCACGCTGCCAGTTGCCCCGTCGGGGGTTGCCCTGCTGGGGCAGTTCGCCGGCACAGCGCTCGAGGTGCTCGCTGAACATCCTGCGCACCGACCGGAACCCGTCACCGGACTCAATGCCGGACGGACGGCCGCCGGGGTTGAGGCGGCGTCCCAGCCGGATCAGGCAGTCGGCCACCGAGGTGCCGACCTCGACCAGGTCGAGCCTAGGATCGGTGCGGCAGGAATCCGCGGCAACCCGCAAGTCCGCCAACGCTTTCCGCACGATCGTCAGCCGGTCCTGAGCCCGGAGCACGGCGGCCAGCTCGGGCAGTTCCCGCGCCACCGCGACCGCCACCACGTCCGGTGCGGGGTCGGCGGGCCGGAGGTGCGGCCGGAGCGCGGTGGCGATCAGCTCGTGTTCCGGCCGCCGGGTGGAGCGGGCGGGAGACACCGGCCCGCTCGCCTCCGTCTTGTTGCCCATCCTCCTACCTTCACCGGCTGGACCGATCTCCCGCCGGCGATGTCCTGTTCCTGCCAGCGCGACTAGCCCAGCACGTCGAGCAGCTGGGCGCAGCGGATCAGGCCCAGGTGCGAGTACGCCTGCGGGTGGTTGCCCAGCGAGCGCTCGGCCACCGGGTCGTACTCCTCCGGCAGCAGCCCGGTCGGCCCGGCGCAGTCCACCATCTGCTGGAACAGCTCCTCGGCCTCGGTGCGGCGGCCGGTGAGCAGGTAGGCCTCGATCATCCAGGCCGCGCACAGGTGCCAGCCGCCCTCCGAGCCCGGCAGGCCATCGTCGCGGTGGTAGCGGTACACCGTCACACCCGACCGGAGTTCCGCCTCGGTCGCGGTGACCGTGGCCTGGAACCGTTCATCCGCAGGATCAATCAGTCCCGAGAGTCCAATGTGGAGTGTCGCGGCGTCCAGGTCGGTGCCGTCGTAGGCCGTGGTGAAGGACTGGACCTCCTCGTTCCAGCCGTGCTCCAGCACATCCGCGGCAATGTTGTCCCGCAACGGGATCCAGCTCGGATCCAGGTCGCGACCGTAGGTCTCCCCCAGCGCGATCGCGCGGTCCAAAGTGACCCAGCACATGACCTTGGAGTACACGCGGTGCCGCGGCGCGGCGCGCTCCTCCCAGATGCCGTGGTCGGGCTCGTGCCAGCGGCGGGTGACGGCTTCCGCCATGGCTTCGACCATGCGCCAGTCGTCGTCGGTGAGCTTGCCCCTGGCGTCGCTGAGCTTCTTCACCAGGTCCACGACCGGACCGAAGACGTCGAGCTGGACCTGTTGGTTGGCCAGGTTTCCGACGCGGACGGGGCGGGAGCCCGCATAGCCGGGCAGGGTGTCCAGCACGGCTTCCGGGCCGAGGGTGGTGCCGTGCAGGGTGTAGAGCGGGTGCAGGCGTTCCGGGCCGGTCAGGGTGGCCAGCACCCGGTGCACCCAGTTCAAGTAGGACTCGGCCTCGGCGAGGGATCCCAGTGATACCAACGCTTGCGCGGAGAGAGCGGCGTCGCGGACCCAGCAGTAGCGGTAGTCCCAGTTGCGGACCCCGCCGATCTCCTCCGGCAGCGAGGAGGTGGCCGCGGCCAGGAAAGCGCCGGTTTCGCCGTGCTGGAGGCCGCGCAGGGTGAGCGCGGAGCGGGCCACCAGATCGCGCTGGGTGCGGGGCAGGTTCAGGGCGGCGAGCCACTCGGTCCAGTACGCGTCGGCGCGGGCGCGGCGTTCGGCTTCCGGGGCGGCGGCGGTCAGATCGCTGGTGCCGCAACGCAGTTCCAGCACCACCGGGGCATCCGGGCGGACCGTGATCACGGCCTGGGCGGTGTCGTGCTGGCCGTCGGAGACGATCTCCCAGTCGACGCCGGGGGAACGCAGCACGATCGGGTCGGTGGTGCCCAGCACGCGCAGGCCACCGGGTTCGGCCACCAGCGACACCGGGACCTGGCCGAACTCCGGCCGCGGCGCGAAGGTGACCAGCGCGGTGGTGTCACCGGAGATCACCCGGATCAGGTCGGTGCGCTGCGGCTGCGCGTAGTGGTCCAGGTAGTCGGTGACCAGCAGCTTGGACCAGCGCGTTTCCACCGTCATGGTGCCCGGCACGTAACGCTGGCCCAGCGGCAGGCCGTTGCGCTCCGGCTTGATGGAGAAGTGGCCCGCGGACGGCCCGCCCAACAGGTCGGCGAAGACCGCGGCCGAGTCGGGTTCCGGGTGGCACAGCCAGGTCAGCCGGGCGTCCGGGGTGACCAGGGCGACCGAGCGCTCGTTGGCCAGCATGGTCAGGCGTTCGATCGGCACCGCCTGCTCACCGTAGAGCCAGTTCCGCCGTTCCTCCAGCAAGAAGGCCAGCACCAGGGCGACCTCGGGGGTGTCCGGGAGGCGGTACTGCGCCGCGGTCTGCCCGTCGCCGACCTTGATGCCCAGGTCCGGTCCGGCCAGGGCCTGGAAGGCCTTCTCGTCGGTGACGTCGTCGCCGATGAACAACGCGGCCGAGGCGGCCACCTGGTGCCGGAGCACGTCCAGGGCGTGACCCTTGTCGGTGCGGATCACGGCCAGCTCGATCACCGCTTTTCCTTCGGTGACCTGGATGTCCGGCCAGGTGCACGGGCCTTGCCGGACGGCGGCGAAGACGCGTTCGCCGACCTCGGGATCGGCGCGGCGGACGTGCACGGCGACCGAGGCCGGCTTGAACTCCAGGTGCACGCCGGGGGTGTTCGCGGTCAGGGCTTCCAGCGCGCGACGGACCCTGGTGAGGCGGTCCTTGGCGGCGGGGGCGAGCTGGTGCACGAAGCCGACGTCGAACTCCGAGCCGTGCGAGCCCACCAGGTGCACCTCGGCCGGCAGCCGGGACAGGGTGGCCAGGTCCCGCAGCGCCCGGCCGGAGATGACCGCGACCGTGGTGGACGGCAGCGCGGCCAGCGACCGCAACGCGTTCACCGACTCCGGCAATGGCTGGGCCCGCTCGGGATCGGCCACGATCGGGGCCAGGGTGCCGTCGTAGTCGCAGGCGATGAGCAACCTTGGCGTGCGGGCCAGCTGCACGACCGCCCGGCGCAGCTCGGCGGGCAGCGCGGCGGCCGCGGTGCGCTCGGGCACCACGGTCAGCCCGGCGGCGGGCGCCGCCACCGGCGGACTCGACGTGCGGGCCACCCCGGCGTCGCTGAACTGACCCACGGGAACTCCTTCACCACGACCGCGACCCCGTGTCGCAGGCGGCGACACTAACGCGGGGCCGCACCGGATTCTGGCTAGTTTCGAAGGCGTTCATACGCCGCCGCCGCAGTACTGCGGACAGGAGTTCCGGTTCGTTCTCCGGAACCGGGAAAGCCCGTTCCCACGACTGAGCCCGGCCGCGATTTCCGCGACCGGGACTCAAGTGTGGAACCAGTGACTAGTCCGCGCCGGACTCGATCGCGGCGAAGTCGAGCAGCTCGTCGTCGCCGTCGGTCATGCCGCGGGAGGCGATGGCCTCCGCGCCGCCCTCGGGCATGTCGCCGACCAGCTCGGTCGGCGGCACCTGCTGGACACCGAGCAGCGCGGGGTGCGTGCTGCCGACCATGCCCAGTCCGGCGTACTGCTCCAGCCGGGCGCGCGAGTCGGCGATGTCCAGGTTGCGCATGGTGAGCTGGCCGATCCGGTCCACCGGGCCGAACGCGGAGTCCTCGGTGCGCTCCATGGACAGCTTGTCCGGGTGGTAGCTGAACCAGGGGCCTGCGGTGTCCAGCACGGAGAAGTCCTCGCCGCGCCGCAGGCGCAGGGTGACCTCGCCGGTGACCGCGTTGCCGACCCAGCGCTGCAGCGCCTCGCGGATCATCAGCGACTGCGGGTCCAGCCAGCGGCCCTCGTAGAGCAGCCTGCCCAGCTTGCGGCCCTCCGTGTGGTAGCTGGCCAGGGTGTCCTCGTTGTGGATGGCGTTGACCAGCCGCTCGTAGGCGGCGTGCAGCAGCGCCATGCCGGGGGCCTCGTAGATGCCGCGGCTCTTGGCCTCGATGATCCGGTTCTCGATCTGGTCGGACATGCCGATGCCGTGCCTGCCGCCGATGGCGTTGGCCTCCAGCACCAGGTCGACCGGGCTGGGGAACTCCTTGCCGTTGATCGAGACCGGCCGACCCTGCTGGAAGCCGATGGTGACGTCCTCGGTGAGGATGTCCACCTCGGGGTCCCAGAACTTCACCCCCATGATCGGCTCGACGATCTCGATGCCGGTGTCCAGGTGCTCCAGCTGCTTGGCCTCGTGCGTGGCGCCCCAGATGTTGGCGTCGGTGGAGTAGGCCTTCTCGGTGCTGTCCCGGTAGGGCAGGTCGTGGCTGAGCAGCCACTCCGACATCTCCTTGCGGCCGCCGAGCTCGGTGACGAAGTCGGCGTCCAGCCACGGCTTGTAGATCCGCAGGGAGGGGTTGGCGAGCAGCCCGTACCGGTAGAACCGCTCGATGTCGTTGCCCTTGAAGGTGGAGCCGTCGCCCCAGATCTGCACGTCGTCCTCGAGCATCGCGCGGACCAGCAGGGTGCCGGTCACGGCGCGGCCGAGCGGGGTGGTGTTGAAGTAGGTGCGGCCACCGGAGCGGATGTGGAAGGCCCCGCAGGCCAGCGCCGCGAACCCCTCCTCCACCAGGGCCGCCTTGCAGTCGACCAGCCGGGCGACCTCGGCGCCGTAGGCGGTGGCCCGCCCTGGCACGGAGTCGATGTCGGGTTCGTCGGCTTGGCCGATGTCAGCGGTGTAGGCGCACGGGACAGCGCCCTTGTCACGCATCCACGCGACAGCAACCGACGTGTCGAGGCCGCCGGAGAAGGCGATCCCGACACGTTCTCCGACAGGCAGTGAGGTAAGCACCTTGGACACGAGTGAAGTATATGCATGCCTCTGTATGACTATGCAAGTGTGAGGTTGAACCGGCAGTCTTCGGGGTGACCGGACTAACTCATGGCCTTGATCAGGGTTTCCCAGGAGCGCAGGAACTCGGGGTACTCGGCGGCGAACTCGGCCAGCGCCCGCTCGCCCTCCGGACTCAGCGGAGTGAGCTGGTAGCTGACCGTGACCAGGGAGCCGGTGCCGTTCGGCTCGACCTCCACCGTGACCGTGCCCGCCCGCGAGCCGGGGGTGACCCTGGCGTAGCTGATCCGGCGGTCCGGCTGCCGGTCCAGCACGATCCAGGTGGTGGTCTCACCGTCCACAGTGGTCTCGAACACGGTGCCGGGCTCGGTGTCATCCACTGTGGACACCGGGAACCGGGGCTGCCAGCCGGGCACCCAGCGTTCCTCGCCGCGCGCGGTGAACAGTGGGAAGGCTGCCGCCGGGGGCAGCGGAAGCGGGAACTGGCCGGTCAGGTGCCGCGTAGCCGTCATCCGGACCAAGGTAGTCGGGGTCGCGCGGGGAGTCTTGCCAAATTGCCGCGCGACGCAAGCGGGTCCGGAAGTGCTCGGACCGGTCACCGGCGGCAGGCTACCGAGCTGATCCGGGCGGCCCACCGCTGATCCACACCGCCCAGCGTTAGCTGCTAACATGTTAGTGGCTAACACTGGGAGGTCGTGGTGGGGTTCACGTCTGTGCTGGTGGTGGGGGCAGGGCCGACGGGGCTGACGCTGGCCTGCGCCTTGCGCGCGGCCGGAGCAGGCGTGCGGGTGGTGGACGCCGCGCCCGGACCGGCCACCGGTGTGCACGCGCTGACCGAGCGGCTGGCTGACCTGGGCGTCGCGGTGGAGTGGGGCCTGCGGGTCACCGAGGTGGTGCCGGGCAAGGACATCGTGCTGGTGCGGGCGGGCGCGGAGGTGCTGCGCGCGGGCTGGGTGGCCGGGTGCGACGGCGCGCACGGCACCGTGCGCGCGGCGGTCCGGCGGCCGGACTACCGGTGCGGGCGGGTGCTGCTGGCCGGGAGCGCGGCGCACGGCCGGGGCGGGGCCGGGATCGGGGACGCGGAGAACCTGGGCTGGAAGCTGGCCGCCGTGGTGCTCGGGCGCGCGGCCGAACAACTGCTGGAGACCTACGAGGCCGAACGGCGGCTGGCGGCCAGGCCGCGGCGGCTGCTGACCGGACCGGGGCCGGTGTCCTACCGGCGCGGCCCGCTGGCCGGATCGCGCTCCGGCGGCGTGCTCGGCCGCGCGGGTGACCGGGTGCCGGACCTGGCCTGCCACCGCGCCGACGGGACCCCCACCCGGCTGCACGAGGAGCTGGGCGGCCGCTGGGCGCTGCTGTCCGCCTTCGCCAACCAGTCTCCGATGATCCGCCCCTGGCTGGGCGAGAGCGTCACCGACCTGCGCTGGCCGCGCACCGAGCTGGCGCTCATCCGCCCGGACGGCCACCTCGCCTGGCACGGCCGCCGCCTCGAAGGTCTGCGGCGGTGGCTGACCAGGGTCCTCGGGCGAGTGGTGGCACCAGCGCCGATACTGGGCCGGTGAGCGAGACCGACTGGCGGGCCCGGAAGAAGGCGGACACCCGGCGCGCGATCCAGGAACACGCGCTGCGGCTGATCATGGCCAAGGGCTTCGAGGCGACCACCGTGGAGGAGATCGCGGCCGCCGCCGGGGTCTCGCACATGACCTTCTTCCGGCACTTCCCGCGCAAGGAGGACGTGGTCGAGGTCGACGACTACGACCCGTTGATCACCACGCTGCTCACCGAACGGCCCGCAGGAGAACCGCCGCTCACCGCGGTGCACCGGGCGGTGCGCGCCGGGCTGGCCGAGGTGCTGCCCAAGGACCAAGAGACCGTGCTCATCCGCACCAAGCTGGTCATGGCCACCCCGGCCCTGCGCGCCCGCAACTACCTCAACGTGGAGTCCACCACCGACCTGTTCGCCGCCGCGCTGGCCACCCGCGCCGGACTGGCCGAGCCCGATCTCGCGATCAAGGCCCAGGCCGCGGCCGCGGTGGCCGCGCTGACCACCGCGGTCACCGCCTGGGTCGCCAGGGACGGCGAGCCGGAGCTGACCGCGCTGGTGGACGAGTGCTTCGCCGCGCTGGGCGTGCCGGTGGTCAGGGCAACAGCAGGGTGATCCGGTCGGCGTGCCGCTCCACCGCGGCGCGGCTGTAGAGCAGCGGGAAGTACTCGCCGTCCCGCCACTTCCCGGCCAGGTCCCGGTAGTGCCGGTTCGCCTGCACACCGGACTGGCCGGGGGTGTTGATCGCGCGGGCGGCGTCCCAGTTGCCCACGTCCAGCACCATCCGGAACGAGGCGCCGCTGGTCTGCCGGAAGTCGGTGCGGCGGTAGGAGGACTGGTTCACCGTGTCCTTGGAGCCGCCGCGCGGGAACGGGCCGACGTCGAAGCGGGCCCGGTCCGCCGGGGACAGCGCGGGACTCAGCGGGTGCTGGAACAGCGTGTGCTGCAACCGGCCCCACTGCCAGGCGGCCGGGTCCGGGCCGAGCAGGGTCTCCAGCTCGCGCCAGGCGGCGGCCAGGGTGCCGGTGACGAGCTTGTCCCGCTTGACCACCGGGTCCGCGCCGAACCACTTCTCCGGGTGCGCCATGGCCTCCAGCAGGTTGCGGGTGTCCGGGACGGGGATCAGCGGCGCGGCGGCGGGAGCCACGGCCTGGGCGAAGGCCGGGTTGAGGTGCCTGCTCAGCCACACCTCGAACAGCGCGGCCCGCCCGGACTCCGCCGCCAGCACCGCGTCCCAGCCGCGCAGCAGCGCCAACGCCTTGCCGGACAACGGATCCGCCGCCGGCACGGTGGCCAGCACCTTGGTCAGCTGGCGGGCCGGGATGGACAGCTGGTCGTTCTGCAAGCGCTGGGCGTCGGCCACGGTGAACCGCTTGTCCGCGTTGAGCACCTCGGTGATCCGGTTGTGCCGGTACGGCAGGCCCCACTCGAAGCCGATCGGGTGCGGGAAGCCCGGCGGCAGGTTGTACTGGTTGGCCGTGGCCACATAGCCCTGGGCCGGGTTGTAGGCGTGCGGCAGGTCGTCGCCGGTGTGGAAACCGGTCCACTCGAACCGGCCGTCGCCGGGCGCGGGCAGCAGGCCGTCGTAGCCGGAACGCTTGGGCGACAACCCGCCCGGCACCCAGCCGATGTTGCCGCTGGTGTCGGCGTAGACCTGGTTCTCCGTGGGCGCGCCCCAGTTGCGCATGGCCGCCTTGAACCCGGCGAAGTCCTGCTCGTACATGTACCGCACGCTGCCGAAGTAGGGCGCCATGCCGGGTTCCAGCCAGGCCGAGCGGACCGCGAAGGCGTGTCCGTTCCCGCTGGCCAGCACCGGTCCGTGGCGGGTGAACGGCAGCTCCACCTCCACCGGCTCCCGGCCGGCCACCGCGATCTTCTCCCGCAGCACCTTGATCGGCTCCCAGCCGTCGCGGTACCGGTAGCGGCCGGGGTCGGCCGGGTCGAGCTGGTAGACGTAGAGGTCCTCCTGGTCCATCCGGAAGATGGTCAGCCCGAAGGCGATCCGGCCGTTGTGCCCGATGGAGACGCCGGGCAGCGCGGGCTCGTTCGCGCCGATCACGTTGAGGCCGGGCGCGGAGAGGTGGCTGAGGTAGCGCAGCGAGGGCGCGGCGTAGGCGCGGTGCGGGTCGTTGGCCAGCTGGGCCCGGCCGGTGCCGGTGCGGCTGGGCGCGATCGCCCAGTTGTTGCTGCCCTCGCTGACCTCCTCCCTCGGTGTGGCGACCACCGCGCCGCCGGTGAAGCTGACCTGCTGGGTGGCCAGGGTGAACACCCGCAGCACGTCGGCGGGGACCAGGCACGGGTCGAGTCCGCCAGGCGACTGGATCGGCCGATCGGGCTGCAACCGCTGCCGCAGCTTGTCGGTCTCCGCACCAGCCGCGCAGGCGATCCTGGCCCTGGTCACCTCGTCGGTGAGGTTGCCGGTCAGGCCGTGGCTGCGGATGCGCACCACGTCCTCCGGCGACCACCTGGCCGGCCGGTAACCGAGGCGGCGGAACTCCTCCGGCAGCGCGGCCGGGGTGCGGGCCAGGTGGTCCAGGTAGGCGTTGATGCCCTGGGTGAACCGGGTGGCGATGCCGCGGGCCCGCTCGCCGTAGGCCGCCCACTCCCGGTCCAGGTCACCGCGGTAGAGGAACAGCCGGGTGGCCCGGTCCTGCTCGACGTAGTCCGGGCCGAGCACCTCGGCGAGCTGCCCGAGGCCACGCCGCCGCCACAGGTCGATCTGGAACAGCCGGTCCCTGGCGGCCAGGAAGCCCTGGGCCAGGAAAGCGTCATCCTGATGGGTGGCGAAGACGTGCGGCACGCCCCAGGTGTCGGTGACCACCCGCACCGGCCCCTTGACCCCGGGGATGCGGTGCACGTCGAGCGCGGGCGCGGCCGTCGCGGGCGTCAGACCAGCGCCGACGCTGACCAGTACGAGCGCCACCAGCAGGAACCGTCTCATCGTCCGCCCCTTCCTCGCCACCGTCTCCAGACACCTTTCCGCATCCGGCGGCGCGGTGTAATACCCGATGGTCCCGGGAATCCGGCACCCATGACCGAACCGCAGGCCTTCGCCGAGCTACCGCCGGAGCGGGAACCCGATCCCGACGATCCGCACGCCGCCGACTTCGAGGATCCGGAGGACTTCGCCGAGGCCGTCGGCCCGGACCCGACACCGCAGCAGGTGGACGAGTACCAGCAGCAGTTCGGCAAGGGACCGACTCAGGAACCGCCGGACTGACGCTGCTGCCGCGCCAGGAAGTGCGCTGTGTCCACAGTGGACGGATACAGCGCGCGGTAGTGCCGGTGGCTGTCCGCGTACACCTCGGCCCGCGCCGGGTCGGGCTCGAGCGTGGCGGCCACCGGGTTCCACCGTCGTGCGTCCACCCGCTCGCCGAGCGCCCCGGCGGCCAGCATGGCGTTGCCGAGGCAGGCCCCCATGGTGTGCCGGGGCACCTCCTGGGCGCGTCCGGTGACGTCGCTGACGATCTGGGTCCACAGCGAGCCCTGCGCGCCGCCGCCCACCGCGACCAGCCGCTCCGCCTGCCCGCCCGCGGCGGCCATCGCCTCCAGGTTGTGCCGGACACCGTGCGCCACGCCTTCCAGCGCGGCCCGGTACAACTCGGCGCGGCCGTGCCGCAGGGTGAGCCCGGCGATGATGCCGCGCGCGTCCGGGTCGAAGATCGGCGTGCGCTCCCCCGCGAAGTAGGGCAGCACCAGCAAGCCGTTGCTACCGGCAGGCACCCGCGCCGCCTCGTCCAGCAGGGTGCCGACCTCGCCGCCGAGCAGGCCGCGCAGCCAGTCGGTGATCGAGCCGGAGGTGGCCATCCCGGCGGCCAGGCTGTAGGTGCCGGGAAACACGCCCCTGGTGGTCCACAGCTCCGGCGCGGGCACGGGGTCGGCCGGCACCTGGATCAGGAACATGGTGCTGCCGTACATGATCATGGTGTCGCCGGGCGCGCTAACGCCGACGCTGGTCGCCTCGGCCCAGGCGTCCACCGTGCCCGCGGTGACCGGGATCCCCGGCGGCAGCCCGGTCTCCCGCGCCGCCTCCTCGGTGACCACACCGGCGATCTCGGTGGGCCACAACAGCTCCGGCAGTGGCAGGCCGGGCGCGACCCGCTCCGCCCAGTCCCGCGCCCAGTCCGCGGCGTGCAGGTCGTAGAGCGGATCGCACTGGCTGGCCGAGTGGTGGTCGAGCACGAACCGGCCGGTGAGCCGGTGCACCAGGTAGGAGCTGGCCATGAACCACAGCTCGGTCCGGCGGTGCGTCTCCGGCTCCAACTCGGCCACCCAGCGGATCTTGGGTCCGACCGCCTGGCTGGACAGCGCGGTGCCGCCGCGGGCCAGGATCGGCGCCGCGCCCAGTTCCGCGGTGAGCGCGCTGATCTGCTCGGTCGCCCTGGTGTCCACGCCGTAGAGGATCGCCGGGCGCAGCGGCCTGCCCGCGCCGTCGGCAGGCAGGTAGCAGGGGCCGATCCCGCTGACCGCGACCGCGGCCACCGGCCCGGCCTGGGCCAGTTCCCTGGCCAGCGCCCGGAAATCGGCCCACCACACCGCGTCCGCGTCGTGCTCGAACCAGCCCGGACGAGGCGTCGAGGTCTGGTGCGCCCTGGTCGCGGTGGCCAGCACGGTGCCGTCCCGCCGGGTCAGCACGCCCTTGCTGCTGGCGGTGCCGATGTCGATCCCGAGCAGCAGTCCCTGGTCCGCCACCGCGCCGGTCAGGCGTCCTTGGTCAGGTCGACCCCGTGCTCACCGGCCAGCCGCTTGAGGTTGTTCAGATCGGCTTCGTGCAGGTCGGCGCGGTGCTCATCGCCCTCGGCACGGGCCGCGCGGACGGCCTCCTTGGCCTGCGCCACCCGCTGGTGGATGTTCGTCTCGAACTCACTTGCCACGTCTTGGTCCCCGAACTCTTGAAAGAAATCGCTCACCAACGGTCAAAATGCAGCACGTCGGACAGCGGCTGGCGCGCCGCGCGCCGGAAGTCCGTGCCGACAGCGTAGGCGGTGGGTATCAGCGCCGCCTGACGGACATCCTCGGGCAGTCCGAGCAGCTCGGCGATCTCGGTTTCAAACGCCAGGTGCAGGGTGGTCCACGCGGTGCCCAGGCCCCTGGCGCGGGCGGCCAGCATGTAGCTCCAGGCCGCGGGCAGGATCGAGCCCCACAGCCCGGCCTGGTTGCCCGCAGGCAGCTCCGGCACCCGCAGGCACGGGATGACCAGCACCGGCACCTCGCCCATCTTCTCGCCCAGGTAGGCCACGCTGCTGCCCACCCTGGACTGCACCTTGGCCCGTTCCGGATCCTCGGCGAACAGCTTGCCCGCCGCGCCGCTGGACTCCAGGTACCCGGCCACCGCGCGCCGGTAGAACTCGCCGATCGCGGCCCGCTGGGCCCGGTCGGTGACCACCAGCCAGTGCCAGCTCTGCCGGTTGCTGCCCGAGGGCGCCTGCAACGCGATCTCCAGGCACTCCTCGATCAGCTCGCGCGGCACCGGGCGGTGCAGGTCGAGGCGCTTGCGGACCGAGCGGGTGGTGGTCAGCAGCTCGTCTGGGCTCAGGTCGAGGGTGGACACGCCAGCAGCGTAGCGACGGTGTCGAGCACCGTCCGGGTGCGGGCGACCTGGTGCGCCCGGAACACCGCGGCCCCGGCGTGCGCGGCGATCGCGGTGGCGGCCAGCGTGCCGTCCACCCGCTCGGCCAGCGGCACCCCGAGGGTCTCGCCGACGAAGTCCTTGTTGGACAGCGCCATCAGCACCGGCCACCCGGTGCCGACCAGCTCGTCCGCCCGGCGCAACAGCTCCAGCCCGTGCCAGGTGTTCTTGCCGAAGTCGTGGGTCGGGTCGATCAGGATGCCCGCCCGGGGCACGCCTTGGCGCACCAGGCTTTCCGCCCGCCGCGTGGTCTCGGCGACCACCTCGCCGACCAGGTCGGCGAAGCGCACCCGGAACGGGCGGTGCCGCGGTGTCAGCCCGCCGGTGTGCGAGCAGACGAACCCGGCGCCGAACTCCGCGGCCACCTCGATCAGCGCCGGGTCGGCCGCCGCCCAGGTGTCGTTGATCAGGTCCGCGCCCTCGGCGCAGGCCACCCTGGCCACCTCGGCCCGCCAGGTGTCGATGCTGATCACCACCTCGGGGAAGCGGGCGCGCACCGCGACCACGAACGGGACCGTCCTGGCGATCTCCTCGGCCACCCCCACCTCGGCGCCGGGCCCGGCCTTCACGCCGCCGATGTCGATGATGTCCGCGCCCTCGGCCACCGCCTTGGCCACCGAGGCCATCGCGGCCTCATCGGCGAAGTTGGCCCCACCGTCATAGAAGGAGTCGGGGGTGCGGTTGATGATCGCCATGATCATGGCGCCGTTCCTGGCGACCCGGCGCCCGCGAAAGCTCAACTCCACCACGTGCCCAGAACTATCACACGCACCTGACAACCAGTGCTGACGCGATCCGCACGCTGGCTATCACCCAGTCGAGTGATCACCCGGTTGAACGTGATTTCACCCGCTTACGCATGATCTCCTCGCCTACTGGAGCTGGTACAAACACCCCACCGAGTGCTGATTACCAAACGGAGGGCTGGCCCAGTCATGACCGCGCCCGGTTCGAGCGCCGATCCCGTGGACCCGGCCTGCCAGTCCTGCGGCCACGCCGCCACCGACCGCCTGACCGGCCTGCTGGACCGCTGGGGCTGGGACGAGCGGGCCCCGGCCGAGCTCGCGCAGGCCGCCGCGCAGCGGGACTCGCTGGCGCTGCTGGTGATCGACATCGACCACTTCAAGCGGTTCAACGACCGGTTCGGGCACATCGCCGGGGACGCGGTGATCAAGGCGGTGGCCGACACGGTGCGCCGCTGCACCAGGGAGACCGACGTGCTCGGCCGCTACGGCGGGCACGGCGGCGACGAGTTCCTGGTGCTGCTGCGCCAGACCGACGCGGCCGAGGCGCTCTCGGTGGCGCACCGCATCCGCACCGGCGTGCGCGCGATCGCGGTGGACGCGCCCAGCACCGACGGCGGCATCATCCGGCTGGACAAGGTGACCACCTCGATCGGCGTGTGCGCCAGGGTGCCCGCGCCGGAGGAGGACCTGACCGCGTTCGTGGTGGCCGCCGACGCCGCGCTCCAGGTGGCCAAGCAGGCGGGCCGGGACCGGATCCGGCTGGCCGAGGACTCCCGCACCCCGCTGCCGGTGCCGCTGGCCAGGCACCGCGCGGAACCGGTGACGCCGGTCCGGCGGTACGTGCCGGTGCTGGTCGGCCTGGGCTCCGCGCTGGCCGCCTTCGCCTACATCGTGGCCTTCGCGCCGCCGCCGGAGCGGGAGGAACCGGCGATGGCGGCCGCGCAGCTCGCCCCGGCCACCCCGACCACGCCCTCGGTGGAGACCACCGTGATCGTGGTGACCACGGTGATCGCCCCGCCACCGCCCGCCCCACCGCCGCGCCCGGCGAGCAAGGCGGCCCCGGCGAAGAAGAAACCCACCACCAGCAAGCCCCCGCCGACCACCACGACCACCGAGCAGAAGCCGCTGGTCGACGTCTGCCTGATCATGCGGCAGATGATCGGCCGGGGCTGCTAGCCGATCAGCAACCGAGCGGCGACCAGGGTGCCGTCGGTGCGCACCTGACCGGCCACCTCCTTGGCCCGCGCGGCCACCTCCGGCCGCAACACCTGGGTGAGCGCCTCGATCAGGGAGTCCGTGGTCGGCACTCCCCTGGCGTGCGCGAAGCCGACGCCGAGGGCCTGCACGCGTTCGGCGAAGTAGTGCTGGTCGTACATCTGCGGCACGATCACCTGCGGCGTGCCGGCCTGGGTCACCGCGGTGGTGGTGCCGGAACCGCCGTGGTGCACCACCGCGGCCAGCCGGGGGAACAGCGCCTGGTAGTTGACCTCGTCCACGGTCAGGCAGTCCGGCTCGCCGGTCAGGGCCAGGTCGGCCCAGCCGCGGGAGATGACCGCCCGGCGGCCGAGCGCCCTGGCCGCCTTGAGCAGGGCGTGGCCCAGCTCCGGCGGCGCGGCCATGCTGCCGAAGCCGAAGAACACCGGCGGCTCCCCCGCCGCCAGGAACTCCTCGACCTCGGCGGACAGCGGCCGGTCGTCGGCCATGGTCCAGGCCCCGGTCTGCACCACTTTCAGCTCCGAGGGCTCGGGCCACGGCGCGAGCACGGGATCAGCGGCCAGCCAAGGCGAGTCGGTGAACATGTGGTCGCGGACCTCGGTGACCGACGGCAGGCCGAGCCGGGCGCGGTGGATGTTCAACGGCTCCCGCCAGAGCTGGTTCACAAATTCCGCGTTCTCCGCCCACAGTGCCCGGAAATCCGCCCCTTCGGCCGACGGGTGCTGGCCGAGGCTGTCGAATGGCGCGGGACCGTGGTGCGGAGAAGGCAGCGTGGTCGGACCGTAGGCGATGTAGACGTAGCGAATTCCCCGGTGTTCGGCCACCGAGCGGGCCGCGATCTGCAACGCCGACCAGGCCACGATGACCTCGCAGTCCGCCGCCGCCTCGGGCAGCGCCTCGAACTGGCTGGCCACCGTGGCCGCGATCATCTTCCGCCGCTGCTCAGCGGTGGGTGGCGCGGGCCTGACCTCGGGCTCGGCCTTGACCTGCGGCCGCAGTTCCGGCCCGACCGGGAAGAACGGGAACCCCAGGGACTCGATCCACTCGCGGTAGTCCGGCGGCGCCGCGATCCGCGCCTGGTGACCCAGTTCGCGCAGTCGCACGGCCAGCGCCACCACCGGCTGGACGTCACCGCGCGACCCGATTGTGGACAGCAGCGCACGCATGACAAAACCCCCTTGGTAAAGGTGAATGCGCGCAGTGGCACGCACAGCGCGAAATCATGGACCAGTACCGGGGCCTTGCCACAAGTCCCCCACCGCACTATAAGTTCCAATGGGGCGGGAAATCCCTAGTTCGTGAACTCCTTCCGGACGCGGGGCAGCACCTCGGTGCCGAGCAGCTCGATCGCCTTCATCACCTGGTGGTGCGGCACCCCCGACCAGTCCATCTGCATCGCGTACCGGTCCGCCCCAACCAGCTTGCCCACGCTGATCAGCCGGTCGGCCACCTCCTCCGGGCTGCCGGTGAACAGCGCGTTCGCGTTGTCGGTGTAGCCGTCGTAGTCGGCCCTGGTGGGCATCGGCCAGCCGCGCGCCCGCGCCCCGTACTTCATGGTCTGCAACCAGTACGGGTAGAAGATCTCCTTGGCGTCCTGGGAACGAGGCGCGATGAACCCGATCGCGCTCATGGTCACGTGCAGGTCCGCCGGCGCGTGCTCACCGGCCTCGCCTGCCTGGCGGTAGAGGTCCACCAGCGGGGCGAAGCGTTCCGGTTGGCCGCCGATCACCGCATAGACCACGGGCAGGCCGAGCACCCCGGCGCGGATCGAGGACTCCGGGTTGCCGCCGGTGCCGATGGAGATGCGCAGCCGCCGCCGGTACGGGCGGGGCAGCACGCGCACGTTCTTCAGCGGCGCGCGGTACTTGCCGGACCAGGTCAGCGGGTCCTCGCGGTCGATGCGCAGCAGCAGCGCGAGCTTCTCCTCGAACAGGTCGTCGTAGTCGCCGAGGTCGGCGCCGAAGAGCGGGAAGGACTCGGTGAAGGAGCCGCGCCCGGCCAGCAGCTCGGCCCGGCCCTGGCTGAGCTGGTCCAGGGTGGTGAACTGCTGGTAGACCCGCACCGGGTCCTCGGTGCTGAGCACGGTGACCGCGGAGCTGAGCGTGATCTGCTCGGTGATGCTGGCCGCGGCGGCCAGCACGGTGGCCGGGTTGGAGATCGCGTACTGGTCCAGGTGGTGCTCGCCGAGGCCGTAGAAGGACAGGCCGAGCTCGTCGGCCAGCTTGATCCGCTCCAGCTGGTTGGCCAGTGCGCGCGCCACGGAGACCTGCTCGCCCGTCACCGGGTCGGGGCTGCGGTCGCCGAAGCTGTAGATACCGAGTTCCATGGGTACTGCAACGTTCCGGCGGGTTAACCGATTCCAGGCAGGTGCGGGCCATGATCGACCAGGCGGATGTGGTGGTGGCGGGCTCCGGCGCGGCCGGGCTTTCCGCGGCGCTGGCCGCGGCCGTGGGCGGGGCCTCGGTGCTGCTGCTGGAGGGCAGCGCGTGCTGGGGCGGCACCACCGCGGTCTCCGGCGGGCAGGCGTGGGTGCCGGACAACCACCGGATGGCCGAGCTGGGCGTGGCCGACGACCGGGCCGAGGCGCTGACCTACCTGCTGGGCCGCACCGCCGGGCGCGAGCCGGGGCTGGCCGCCGCGTTTGTGGACGGCGCGCCGCGGATGGCCCGGTTCGTGGAGGAGCACAGCCCGATCCGGTTCACCGCGATGAGCGTGCCGGACTCCTTCGCCGAGGCTCCCGGTGGCCGTTCGTCAGGCCGGAACATCGAGGTCGCGCCGGTGGCGCTGGGTGAGCTGGGCCGGGCCGAGGAGCTGTTCTGGCCGCCGCCGTACCCAATGGTGCTGACCAACGAGGAGGTGATCGGGCTGGGCCTGGTCAGCGGCGGCGAGCTGCCCTCGGGGCTGATGGAGTACCGGCTGGCCAACGGGCAGGTCACCCTCGGGCAGGGCCTGGTCAGCGGGCTGCTGCACGGCTGCCGGGCGGCCGGTGTGCGGCTGCGCAAGGGCCAGCCGGTCACCGGTCTGCTGCGCTCCGAGTACGGGGTCACCGGTGTGCGCACCCCGTACGGCGAGGTCGGCGCGGGCGCGGTGGTGCTGGCCTGCGGCGGGTTCGAACACGATCCGGACATGGCCGCCGGGCTGCTGCACGGGCCGTTCACGCACCCGGTGTCGCCGCCGGTCAACCGGGGTGCGGCGATGCGGCTGGCGGCGCAGGCCGGGGCCGCGCTGGCGCACCTGGGCGAGGCGTGGAGCTGGCCGGTCAGCCAGGGCTCGGCCTGGCCGGATGGCACGCCGCGGCCGGAGCTGGTGATGGCCGAGCGGATGCTGCCGCACGTCATCTGGGTCAACCGGGCCGGGCGGCGGTTCGTCAACGAGTCCAGCCACAACGCCGCCCTCGCCTTCGCCGGCGCCGACCCGGCCACCGGCCTGCCTGCCAACCAGCCCGCCTGGGCCATCGCGGACGCCGCCTACCGCGCCCGCTACCCCTTCGCCGGGGCCTACCCTGCCCAGCCGCTACCCGACTACGTGGCCCAGGCCGACACCCTGCCCGACCTCGCCGAGCAGCTCGGCATCTCCCCGGACGCGCTGGCCGCCACCGTCTCGGACTTCAACGCACACGCCGGCCAGGGCCGGGACCCGGAGTTCGGCCGCGGCGAGACCGCCTACGACCGCCACGGCGGCGACCCCGCGGCCGAGCACCCCAACCTCGGCCCGCTCACCGAACCCCCGTTCCTGGCCATGCCGGTGCTGCCCGGCCTGGTCGGCACCAAGGGCGGCGCCAGGGTCGACGGGCATGGTCAGGTGCTGGACTGGGACAACGAGCCGATCCCCGGCCTGTACGCGGCGGGCAACGCGATGGCCGCGGTGATCGGCCCCGGCACCGTGTCCGCGGGCGCGACCATCGGCTCCGCGCTCACCTGGGGCTGGCTGGCCGGCTCGGCCATCGCGGGCCACTGAGGGCCGGTGACCGTCTCATGTGGACCACCACCGGGCGCGCCCGGTCCGCCGCCGCCAACCGGGTGGCAGTCGCCGCCGCCACCGGCCGATGCCGACCGGCCCGGTGCAGGTCAGCGGCGTCGGCAGCCGGGCGGTTCGCGCGCACCACATCAGACATGCTGGCGTGCCCTCCACTCCGGTGGATGTTGCTGGCACCATGGCGTCCGTGCCACGGCTGGTGAACGAACGCAGGTTGCGCCAGGAGTGTCGCCGGTTGCTGGAGGAGCTGGGCATCCGGCCGCCACTGGACGTGCGGGAGCTGTGCCGCCTGGTCGGCAGGCGGCGCGGGCGGCCGATTCACCTGACGCCGCACCGGTTCCCGGCGCCCGGCCCGTTCGGCGCGTGGACCGCGGGCGCCGAGGCCGACCACATCTACTTCCAGGCGCAGACCTCCACGGTGCACCAGGACCACATCATCCTGCACGAGCTGAGCCACCTGCTGGCCGGGCACGAGCCGACCCCGGCGGAGGCGCTGTTCCGGCGCACCTGCTACGACACCGCGCAGGAGTACGAGGCCGAGGCGGTGGCCACCATCATCCTGGAGTGGTCCGCGGTGGCCGCGCGGATCAGCGCGGGCGAGTCCAGCAGCCTGCCCGCCCAGCGGATCAGCCGCAGCCTCTCCGGTGAGCGGGTGGGCTGGTTGTGAGCGCGATCTACCCGGTCGCCACCTACCTCACGCTGGGCTGGGTGCTGTTCCTGCTGGCCCGCCGCCCGCACGACATCCGGCTGCGCGCGATCGTCGGCGTGGTCCTCTGCTGGGCGCTGGCCTACCCGTTCCTCAAGCTGGCCAACGCGCACGCCACCTTCGCCGGGATCTCGCCGATGGGCTCCCGGTTCGTCCAGCACTCGCTGACCCTGGCCGCGGTGAACTGCCTGATCGTGTTCTTCCTGCACTCCGCGCTGGATGAGGAGGTGGCCCGGCGCCGGGCCCGCTGGTGCCTGGTGCCGCTGGGCATCGCGATCACCGTGCTGGGCGTGGCCGCCGCGCTGACCCCGCCCGAGGTGGACACCAACGACCAGTCGGTGACCCCGGTCGCGGTGTTCTTCGTGATGTCGCTGGCCTACGTGATCTTCGGCTTCAGCGTGGCCTGCTTCTGGACCCTGCGCTACGCCCGCGGCGCGGAACCGCGGCTGGCCATGGGCCTGCGGCTGGCCGCGGTCGGCCTGGCCGGGATCGTGGCCGCGGACCTGGTGTTCCTGCCGACGGTGCTGCTGCGCTGGTCCGGAGCCGAAGTGCCGCGCTGGTTCGTCGACACCGGGATCACCCTGGTGCTGCTGGGCATCCTGCTGTTCCTGGCCGGGGTGTGCTACCCGGCGGCGGGCATGCGGCTGGCCGGGCTCGGCGTGTGGTGGCAGCACCTGCTGCTGTACCGGCGGCTCCATCCACTGTGGACGATCATGCACGAGCGGTTCCCGCAGGACACGCTGGACTCCTTGCCCGCCAACACCCTGCGCGAGCTGTACGGGCTGCGCGGGGTGCACCGCCGCTACTACCGGCGGGTGATCGAGTGCCGGGACGGGCTGGTGCGGATCAGCCCGTACCTCAGCGGCGTGCGGCGGCAGGAGGTGCCGCTGGCCGAGCAGCTGCTGGCCGCCCTGCGCGCGCACGCGGCGGGCATCCCGGCCGCCGAGCACGCGGTCCCGCTGGCCATCCCCAGTGCGGAGGGCCTGGAGGCGGATGTGCGGGAGTTGGTCGCGCTGTCGGACGCGCTGCGCACCGGAGGGCGCTAGCGTGAAGCGGTGACTGACTGACGTTGGCGTAGGGGGGCGCGATGACCGAGGCAATCATCATCGGCGGCGGGATCGCCGGTCCGGTGGCGGCGATGGCGTTGCGGCGGGCCGGGATCGGCGCGACCGTCTACGAGGCCTATCCCAGCGGCGCGGAGGACATCGGCGCGTTCATGTCCATCTTCCCCAACGGGGTGGACGCGCTGGCCGCGATCGGCGCCGAGCACGCGGTGCTGGACCACGCCTTCCCGGCCAGTGGCCTGGAGTTCTTCAACGGCAACGGAAAACGCCTGGCCGCGATGCCGCTGGTGCCCGGCCCGCAGACCATCACCCGCACCGCGCTCTTCCGCGCCCTGCACGCCGAGGCGGCCCGGCGGGAGATCCGGATCGAGCACGGCGCGCGGCTGACCGGGGCGGGCATCGAGCCGGACGGCCGGGTCACCGCGCACTTCGCCGACGGCCGCAGCGCCACCGGGGACCTGCTGATCGGCGCGGACGGCGTGCACTCCACGGTGCGCACCCTGATCGACCCGGCCGCGCCGTCGCCGCGGTTCCTCGGCCTGCGCACCATCTGCGGCTACGCGCCGGTGCCCGCCGAGCCGGGCGTGTACCGGATGACCTACGGCCGCAAGGCTTTCTTCGGTTGCACGGCCAGCCCGGACGGCGAGACCTGGTGGTTCGCCAACGTGCCCGGCCCCGAGCTCACCCGCGCCGAGCTGCGGGAGACCTCGGCGGCGCACTGGCGGGACCACGCGGCCGGGTTCTACGCCCGCGACCGCGCCGGGGTCGCCGAGCTGATCAGGGCCACCACCGGCCGGATCACCCCGAGCAACTCCTACGACCTGGCCAGCCTGCCCCGCTGGTCGGCCGGACCGATGATCGTCATCGGCGACGCCGCGCACACCGCCGCGCCCAACGCCGGCCACGGCGCGTCCATGGCGATGGAGGACGCGGTGGTGCTGGCCCAGTGCCTGCGCGACCACCCGGTGCGGGCCGCCTTCGCCCGCTTCGAGGAGATCCGGCGGCCCAGGGTGGAACGCCTGGTGGCGACCAGCGCGCGGATGGGCGGCCGGGCCGCGCCGGGACCGGTGAAACGCCTGCTCCGCGACCTGATGCTGCCTCGCCTGCTGGCCAAGCGCCCGCGCAACTCCTCGGCCTGGCTGACCGAGCACCACATCGAGTGGGGGCAGGTTCAGTAGTCGTCGTCCTCGCCGGAGAACTGCTCCTCCAGCTCGTCCGCGGTGGCGGCCAGCAGGCTCAGCGGCTCGGTGAACTCGTTGAGGTCCAGGTTCTCCAGCGGCAGGGTGTGCCGCAGCACCACGTGCTCACCCATGATCACCACGCCACCGGCGACCGTGTTGTGCCCGACCTCCACCAGCAGCGCCCGCAGGTCCACGTGCCCGACCTGCCCGCACGGTGAGGCGATCTGCACCCACTCGTGTTTCCGGTCGAGCGTCTCCCGGCCGATCAGCACGGTCTGGCTGCGGTCGTCCTCGAACCGCACCAGCAGCCGCAGCTCGTCGGGCCGCTCCTCGACCACCTTGTAGGCCGACCGGACGTAGCTGACCAGCTCGTCCCAGCTCGCCACGATGTCCCTCCCCTGCCCCGGAAACACTTTGTCGCCGAGCCTAGTGCCCCATGATCTATTCCCGCCGTTCCACTCTCCGGGATCACGCTGCCGGGGCAACCCGCGCCCGGATACTGGCCGCATGACCGAGCTCACCGCGCACGAGGTGCTCACCACCACGCGCACCGTCCGCCGCCGTCTCGACCTGGAACGCCCGGTCGACCTGGACCTCATCCGCCAGGCCCTGACCACGGCGTTGCAGGCGCCCAGCGGTTCGAACGCCCAGAGCTGGCACTTCCTGGTGATCACCGACGCCGACCAGCGCGCGGCCGTCGGCGAGTACTACCGGCGCGCGGCCGAGGCCTACTTCGACACCCCGGAGTCCGCGGGCAACCAGCCGCACCCCGACCCCAACCGCCAGCGCACCCAGCAGCGGGTGCGCACCAGCTCCGAACACCTGGCGCGGAACATGGGCCGGGTGCCGGTGCTGGTCATCCCGGCCATCGAGACCCCGGACCGCACCGAGCTGCCCGCGGGCAACCAGTCCGGTCTGTGGGGCTCGATCCTGCCCGCGGCCTGGAGCTACATGCTGGCCGCGCGCAGCCTCGGCCTGGCCACCGCCTGGACCACCCTGCACCTGAAGTACGAGCGCGAGGTCGCCGACCTGCTCGGCCTGCCGCCCACCGTGCACCAGGCCGCGCTGATCCCGACCGCGCACTACACCGGCGAGGGCTTCAAACCCGCGCCGCGCCAGCCGCTGGAGCAGGTGCTGCACCTCAACCGGTGGTGACCAACCGGCTGGACCATGATGTCGGCATGCGCACCTTCGTCGACATCTCGGTCCCGCTGATGAGCGGCATCGCCTCCGACCCGCCCGGCTTCACCCCGGAGATCACCTACCTGGACCACCAGGAGACCGCGGCCGATGTCATCTCCTTCTTCCCCGGCGCGAAGAAGGAGGACCTGCCCGACGGCGAGGGCTGGGCCATCGAGTGGGTGCGGATGACCACCCACTGCGGCACCCACCTGGACGCGCCCTACCACTTCGCGTCCACAATGGACGGTGGGCAGCGGGCGATCACCATCGACGAGGTGCCGCTGGAGTGGTGCCTGCAACCCGGGGTGAAACTGGACTTCCGGCACTTCCCGGACGGCTACGTGGTGACCCCGGCCGACATCGACGCCGAACTGGCCAGGATCGGCCACACCCTGAGCCCGCTGGAGATCGTGGTGGTCAACACCAGCGCGGGCACCCGCTACGGCCAGCCGGACTACGTCTCCACCGGTTGCGGCGTCGGCCGCGCCGCCACGTTGCACCTGCTGGAGCAGGGCGTCCGCCTCACCGGCACCGACGCCTGGAGCTGGGACGCCCCGTTCGTGCACACCGCCAAGCGCTACGCCGCCGAGGGCGACCCCTCGGTGATCTGGGAGGGCCACAAGGCAGGCCGCGACATCGGCTACTGCCACCTGGAGAAGCTGCACAACCTGGAAGCCTTGCCCGCCACCGGTTTCCAGATCTCCTGCTTCCCGCACAAGGTGCACCGCGCCTCAGCGGGCTGGACCCGGGCGGTCGCCATCATCGACACCCCGGAGACCTGAGCCGGAGCTCGCGGCGACGAGGGCGCGGAACGCATCGAGGTCCCCGATGACCTCTTCGGCCCGCTCCCGCCGCCGGTAGGACTCGTAGTAGCGGTCGCCGATCCGGTCCGGGTCGGCGACCGGGTCGCCGGGGATGACCCCGGAGGCGATCGTCACCGTCGCCACGTGGATGCCCTCGGGCCGCAGCTCGGCGTGCAGGGTGTGCGCCCAGTTGCGCAGTCCGGCCATGGCCAGGCCCACGTTGGCCAGGAACGGGGCGGGGACCGCGGCGGAGACGCCGGTGGTGAGCAGCAACGTGCCCGCGCCGCGCGCCCGCATGTCCGGCAACACCGCCGCCACCGCGGTCACCGCGCCGAGCACGTGCAGCTCGAACTGCTCGGCGGCGGAGGCGACCGTGGTCCGCACCGCGCCGGTGATCGCACCGGTCGGACTGGGGCTGAACTCCAGCACGTCGACCGGCCCCAGCGCTCGCCCGGCCTGGCCGAGCGCGTCGGTCAGCGCGGCGCGGTCCCTGATGTCGGCGGGAAAGGCCGCGGCGGTCACGCCGAGCCCGGTCAGCTCGCCGACCAGGCCGTCGAGCGCCTCGGCGTTCCTGGCGATCAACCCGACCCGGAACCCGCGACGGCCGAACGTCCGCGCCACCCCCATGCCCAACCCCGGACCGGCACCGACCACGACCAGAGTTCTCGCCACCCCAACCCCTTCCCGCCATCACGGCTACTGTTCGTTCGCAAGCACATGCTTTGGCACCGGCGGTCCGGCGGCAAGACGGCACATTCCTGTCGGTGACGCACACGGAGGTAACCATTGGCGACTCGCGAACCCGCCGCGACGGATGAGCAGGCGTGCCGTCAGGTGCTGGGGATCCTCGGCCTGGTCGGCGACAAGTGGACCATCCCGGTCATCGGGCGGCTCCGCGATCAAACGCTGCGCTTCAGCGAGCTGCACCGCGCGGTCACCGGCATCTCACAGCGAATGCTCACCCTCACCCTGCGGCAGCTCGAACGCGACGGCCTGCTGACCCGCACCGCGCACCCCAGCGTGCCGCCCCGGGTCGAGTACACCCTCACGCCACTGGGCCGCGCGCTGCTGGACGCGGCTGAGGGCCTTGGCGAATGGGCCGAGGCGCACCGGCACGAGATCGGCGACAACCAGCGCCGCTACGACGAAGTTCAGGCGCGGCAGGCACAATCGCCGGTCTAGCGGAGGGTGTGCAGCAGGGTTTGCAGGGTGCGGCGCCAGGTGTGCGGGGCGGGGGTGGCGAAGCCGAGGACCAGGGCGGCGGGCGGCGTGCCGGGCTGGTCGTGCCAGTAGCCGAAGGCGTGCATCCCTTGCAGCAGCAGGCCGTTGGCGCGAGCGGCCGCGACCAGCTCGGCCTCGCGTTCGGCGGACTCCAGTGGCAGCAGGGTTTGCAGGCCTGCCGGGATTCCGTCCACTGTGGACTGAGTGGCGGCTTCGATCGCGGTGACCAGCTCGGTGCGGCGCCTGCGGTAGGCCAGGCGGGCACGGCGGATGTGGCGGTCGTAGTCGCCTTGCCCGATCAGGTCGGCCAGGGCCAGCTGGTCCACCGACGGGACGGCCGCGCCCAGGGCGAACAGCTGCTCGCGGACGGGTTGGCGCAGCGCGGGTGGCAGCACCAGCCAGCCGATCCGCACGCCGGGGGCCATGGTCTTGCTGGTGCTGCCCGCGAAGACCACCCGGTCCGGGGCCAGCGCCTGCAGCGCGCCGACCGGGCGCTGGTCGTAGCGGAACTCACCGTCGTAGTCGTCCTCGATCAGGTAGCCGTCGACCCGGTTCGCCCAGTCCACAAAGGACTGCCGGCGGGCCGGGGTGAGCACGCAGCCCTTGGGGAACTGGTGGTTCGGGGTGAGCAGCGCGGCGCGGGCCTCGCCCGGCAGGTCGGCGGGGTCCGCGCCGTGGGCGTCCACGGTGAGCGGGGCGGTGGTCAGACCGGCCGCGGTCAGCCACTGGCGGTGCCAGGGCAGGCTGGGGTCCTCGGTGGCGATGGTGCCGATGCCCAGTTCCCGCAACACCCTGGCCAGCACGGCGAGGCCGTGGCTGAAGCCGCAGGTGACCACGACGGCGTCCGGGTCGGCGCGCACGCCGCGGGTGCGGGCCACGTAGTCGGCGAGGGCCGCGCGCAACCCGGGCAGGCCGCCGGGAGCGCCGTAGTCGAAATCCATCCGGCCCGCGGTGCTCAGCGCGCGCCGGATGCTGGCGGTCCACGCGGTGCGCGGGAAGGCGCTGATGTCCGGGCGACCGGGCCTCAGGTCCAAAGTGGACGGTGGTGGCGTGGCGGGCGGGACGGCCGCGGCGTCAGCCCCCGGGGCGACGCGGGTGCTGGAGCCGCCGCTGCCCACCAGCCAGCCCTCGGCGATGAGCTGGGTGTAGACCTGCACCACCGTGCCCCGGGCGAGCCCGAGGTCCGCGGCGAGTCGGCGACTGCCGGGCAGGCGCGCGCCGGGTGCGAGGCGGCCGGAGCGGACCGCCTCGCGCAGCGCTTCCTCCAGTGAGCGGCCGACCCCGCCCTGGCTGCGGCGGATGCCGCCCAGGTGCAGGTCCAGGCCGGGATCACGCATCCAGGAGCTTTCGGCCGCTGGGCACCGCGAGCCGGTTGTAGGCGTTGATCACCACGATCATCCACATCACCGCCTGGTACTCCTGCTCGCTGAACACCGCGGTGGCGCGCCGGTACATCTCCTCGGGCACCTCCCTGGTCTCGGCCAGCCGGGTGACCTGCTCGGTCAGCTCCAGCGCGGCACGCTCCTGCTCGGTGAACAGCTCGGTCTCCCGCCAGGCGTTGAGCAGGAAGATCCGGCGTTCACTCTCCCCCTGCTTGAGCGCCTCCTTGGTGTGCAGGTCGATGCAGAAGGCGCAGCCGTTGAGCTGCGAGCCGCGGATCTTGACCAGCTCCAGGATCTTGGCGTCCAGACCGGCCTCGCGGGCGGCCTTGCTGACGTGTCCGGCGGTTTCGAGCAGGGACTTGTAGGCGGCGGGGATTCCGGTGTTGAGCGCGATTCGTTCGGTCACGAGCTCCACGCTAGGCCCGGTCAGCCCCCGTCCGCTGGACCGGTTGACGACCGGTTCCCTGTACCAGTCGGCTTGACTCCGCAAAGTGTGAGTGATTAATTACTCACACTTTCCCGGAGGTGAACATGACCGGCAGAACCGGTCCCCTGGTGGTGCTCGCGACCGCGCAGTTCCTGGTCGTGCTGAGCACCTCGATCGTGAACGTGGCCCTGCCCGCGATCCGCACCGGACTGGGCTTCGACCCGGCCGGACTGTCCTGGGTGGTCAACGCCTACGGCCTGGCCTTCGGCGCGCTGCTGCTCCCCGGCGGACGCCTCGCCGACCTGGCAGGCAGACGCCGCCTGCTGCAAGCCGGACTGGTGATCTTCACCGCATCAGCGCTGCTCGCGACCCTGTCCTGGTCACCGGCGGTGCTGATCGGCGCACGCGCGGCCCAGGGCGTCGGCGCGGCCCTGCTGGCCCCGGCCGCACTGTCCCTGGTGCTCACCCACTACCCGCAACCGGCGGCCCGCGGCCGGGCACTCGGCGTGTGGGGCGCGGTCTCCGGCGCGGGCGGCGCGGCCGGGGTGCTGCTGAGCGGAGTGCTGACCGAGGTGGGCGGCTGGCGGTCGATCTTCGTGCTGATCGGGGCCGCCGGGCTGGTGACAGTGCTGGCGGTGCCGAGGGTGGTGCCGGCGGACCAGCCAGGCAACGGCGGACGGCTGGACCTGGTCGGCACAGTCAGCGTGACCGGCGGGTTGGTGGCACTGACCTACGGTCTGGCTGCCTCGGGGGTGGCACGGTGGGTAGGACTGGCGGTGGGGGCAGGGTTGCTGGCGGTCTTCGTGCTGGCCCAGCGACGGGTGGCGGAACCGTTGGTCGCGCCCAGGGTGGTACGGATCCGGTCGGTCGGACTGGCGAACCTGGTGATGCTGGCGCTGGGCGGGTTGTGGGTGGGCCTGTTCTTCTTCCTGCCGCTGTACCAGCAACAGGTGCTGGGGTACTCGGCGCTGGTGGCGGGGCTGACGCAGCTGCCGCTGGCGGGGGCGATCATCCTGGGCTCGGCAGTGGCCGGTTGGGTGGGGCGGGCCGGGCGGAGTGAGCAGGCCGGGAGCGGCGGGCGGGCGGCGCTGGCCCGGAGCAGCGGGGCGCGGGGCGGCGAGGCGCGCGGGAAGAACGGCGGCAGCGGGGCAGGCGGCAGCGCGGCGCGGGGCAGCGGCGGGACGGGCGACAGCAGCGCGGCGCGGGGCGGGTTGCGCGCCTGGGCGGCGCCGGTCCTCCTCCCGGCAGCGCTCGCCCTGGTCACCGCCGGCCTGATCTGGTTCGGCCGCGCCCCGGCGCACGGCGCCTTCCTCCCCGACCTGCTCGGCCCCTCCCTGCTCACCGGCCTCGGCCTGGGCCTGGCCTTCGTCCAGCTCACCGCCCTGGCCAGCGCGAACGTCCCCACCTCCGACTCTGGCCTGGCCAGCGGGCTGATCAACACCACCCGCCAGGTCGGCGGCGCGCTCGGTCTGGCCGGACTGACCGCGCTGGGCGAGGACTTCGGCCTGATCTTCACCGCCGCGGCCGGGATCGGCGGGCTCGCGCTCCTGCTCAGTCTTGTGCCCGCAGGAACCCGTCGATGAGCGTGTTCACCGTCTCCGGCACCTCCAGCGCGGCCAGGTGCGCGGCGTTGTCCAGCACCACGAACCGCGCGCCGGGAATCGCATCGGCCATGGCCCGGGTCTCGGCCACCGGGAAGGTCGGGTCCTCCACTCCCGCGACCACCAGCACCGGGGTGCGGATCAGGCCGAGCAGCCCGCGCTGGTCCGGGCGGCGCGGCACCACGCTGGTCACCGCCCAGGTCACCGAGTTGACGTTTGCCCTGGTCAGGGCGGCGCGGATGGCGGCGACGGTGTGGGGTCTGGTGCGGCGGGAGGTGGGGCCGAGGAAGGCGCCGATCACCGAGGGGACCAGGGGTGCGCGGATGCCGCCCATCAACCTCGCGATCCGGGTGAGCAGGGCGTACTCGAGTCGCTGGCGCAGGCCCGCCGGGGAGGCGGTGCAGTTCATCAGCACCGCGGCGCCGATGCGGTCCGGGTGCCGGGCGGCGAAGGTGCCGCCGATCATGCCGCCCCAGGAGTTGCCCACGAAGTCCGCCCGCGGCAGGCCGAGGTGGTCCAGGACCTGCACCACGCAGGTGGCGCATTCGGCGAAGGTGAACTCGCGGGTCAGTGGCTGGCTGGCGCCGTGGCCGGGCGGGTCGATGAGCACGACCTGACGGGTGCCGGCGAAGTACTCCGCCTGGGCTGTCCACAGTGCACTGTCCATCAGCAGGCTGGGCCAGAACAGCATGGCCGGACCGGCGCCTGCCTGGCGGATCCGCAGGCGGCCGAGCACGGTCGGCACGTACACGTCCACTAGTTCCACCGGAACCTCCTGCCGCCGAGGTGGCGGCGAGACTACTGGCGTAGTTGGGCCATTGCCCACCTGCGACAGGCAGAACCACCCCGCTGACCCCGGTTCCCTGGCCAGAATCTGCCTTGCCGGACGGCCTAGCAAGGGGGCCGGGCCGTCCGGCACCGCTGACAACAGACAGGACAGGGATATGTCGAGGACGAAGCTGCGCCGGTTCGGCGTGGGGGTGGTCGTGCTGGCCGCGGTGGGCGGGCTGACCGCGCCTGCCGCGGTGGCCGCCGAGCCGCACGCGGCCACCCAGGCCGCGGTGGACCAGCACCGGCTGAGCCGGGCCGCGATCGGCGGCGGTGCGACCGTGCGCGATGGCGAGACCATGTGGAGCGTCACCAGCGGCACCCGGATGCTGGGGCAGAACCTGCCGGTCGGCGCGGAGCACAAGGTGCGCACCGGCAGCCTGGCCAAGACCTTCACCGCCGCGATGATCTTGCAGCTGGTCGACGAGGGCAAGCTCAGCCTGGACGCCAAGGTGGAGCGATACCTGCCGGGTGTGGTGCAGGGCAACGGTTACGACGGCAACACCATCAGCCTGCGCCAGCTGCTCAACCACACCAGCGGCATCTACGACTACGTCACGGTCGCGCTGACCAACCCGCAGCTCCAGCTGCGCCAGTTCACCCTGGCCCAGGTGGCCGCGCTCGGCCTGGCCAACCCGCCCTACTTCGCGCCGGGGCAGGGCTGGCGCTACTCCGGCACCAACTACATCCTGCTCGGCATGATCATCGAGGCGGTGACCAAGCGGACCTACCCCGAGGAGCTGGCCACCCGCATCGTCACCCCGCTCGGCCTGACCAACACCTTCGTCCCGGCGGGCACCAAGGCGCTGCCGCCAGGGCACGTGCGCGGCTACATCGGCCGCGGCCTCTACGTCGATGTCACCCAGGTGTTCGAGCCGAGCCTCGGCGGGTCCAGCGGCGGCATCGTGACCAGCGGCGCGGACGCGACCAAGTTCTACCAGAGCCTGCTCGGCGGCAAGATCGTCTCACCGGCGCGGCTGGCCGAGATGCTCACCCCGCACACGATCCCGAACGCGCCCGAGTACGGCATGGGCATCATGCGCATCCCGCTGCCCTGCGGCGGCGAGGCCTGGGGCCACGACGGCGTCTGGCCGGGCTACCACTCCATGGCCGCGGCCGGCACCGACGGCCGCGCCGCGTTCGTCACGGTCAACAACCTGGACCCGGCCGAGCTGGCCGGCGCCTCCTCCTCCGGCACCCCGGCCAGCCAGCTGGTCGAAGCCGTGAAGACCGCGCTCTGCGACCGCGGCTGACCGTTCCGACAACCAGAGGAAACCTCCACATGTCTCTCCCCACTCTGCTGCGGCGCGGCGCGGTCCTGCTGACCGTCGCGGTGGCCGCCACCACCACCGGCGCCGCCACCGCCGCGCCTGCCCCGGCCAAGGACGTCGCACAGGCCGCGGTCAACGCGCTGGTCGGCCAGCACCGCGCGATGGGCTCCTCGGCGTTCAAGCTCGGCGCCGGCGAGCACTGGTCGGTGCACGCGGGCAAGGTCTCCGGGCAGGAGAACCGGCCGATCACCGAGCAGGACCACTTCCGCGTCGGCAGCCTGACCAAGATGTTCGTCTCCACCGTGGTCCTGCAGCTGGTCGCCGAGGGCAAGGTCGGGCTGGACACCGGTTTCGGCGCCTACCTGCCCGGTCTGGCCACCGGCACCACGCACGACGACACCAAGATCACCGTGCGGAACCTGTTGCAGCACACCAGCGGCATCGGCGAGTACCTCAACACCATCGTGGCGCTGCCGACGAACTGGTGGCGCACCTGGAACGTGCTCGACCACGCCAAGTCGGGGCTGTCCCAGAACTCGCTGTTCCCGCCCGGCAGCAAGTACAGCTACTCCAACACCAACTACATCCTGCTCGGCCTGCTCATCGAGCGGGTCACCGGGCGCACGGTGAACCAGGAGATCGCCGAGCGCATCCTCCTGCCGCACGGGCTGGCCAACACCGGCCTGCAGACCGCGGGCCAGCAGCTGATGCCCGCGCCGTACGTGACCGGCTACGTGGCGGTGCCGCTGGTGCCGGTGCGCGTCGACAGCCGTTCGCAGGACCCGACCCTGGCCTGGGCGGCCGGCGCGATGTACTCCACCGCGGTGGACGTGGCCAAGTTCCTCGACCTGCTGCTCAAGGGCGAGCTGCTGCCGCCGGCGCAGCTGGCGGAGATGAAGAAGCCGTTCCCCGGCGGGTTCTACGGGCTCGGCCTGGCCAAGATCGACCTGCCCTGCGGGGTCAGCGCCTACGGGCACAACGGCGCGATGGCCGGGTACACCACGTTCGGCTTCGCCACCGAGAGCGGCAAGCAGTCGGTGGTGCTGAGCAGCGTGACCCCGATGAGCAACGGCGGTCTCAAGCTCAACGACGACACCATGGCCGCGACTCTGTGTGCCTGAGCTACCCAGGTTGACCGTCGGCGTCCCCGGCTCCTATGGTCCGGTCCGGGGCTCGGGGACGCGACGGGGGTGGACGGTGTTGGAGGCGCTGGACCCCGCCACCGAACACGGGCAGGTCTACCGCGCGCTGGTCGCGCTGCCGCGCAGCACGGTCGGCGCGCTGGCCGCCGAGACCGGCATCGAGGCCGAGCGGGTGCGCCAGGTGCTGCACGAGCTGGCCGGGCTGCGCATCGCGGTGGCGCTGAACCTGGAGGGCACCGCGTGGGAGGCCAACTCCCCCACCGAGATCACCGAGTCCTTCCTGCAGCGCGACGCGGTGCGCCGGGCCGAGCTGCGGCGCACCGGCACCGAGCTGGAGCGGCTGTTTCGCTTCGCCCGCAAGGAGAACGGCACCTACGGTCCGCTGGAAGTGATCAGCGACACCGACCAGATCCTGGCCACCATGCAGCAACTGCAACGGGCCGCCCGGCGTGAGGTGCGGGTGATCGACCGGCCGCCGTACTTCGCCCCGCCCTCCTACTACGTCGCCCAGGAGAAGCTGCAGTACGAGCGGATGGCCGCCGGGGTCGCCTACCGCACGATCTACTACGAGGCGGCCTTCAGCGACACCACCGTGCCGGACATCGCGGACATGGTGACCGCGGGTGAGCAGGCCCGCACCATGGAGGACCTGCCGATGAAGCTGGTGATCGGCGACGACGAGCTGGCCGTGGTGACGCTGGAGGCGGACAGCGGTCCCGGCGTGGTCGCGCTGCTGGTGCGGACCTCCAGCCTGTTCACCGCGTTGTCCAACACCTTCGAGACGCTGTGGAAGCTGGCGGTCCCGGTCTCCGCGGCCGGGGTGGACGCCCCCGAGGACCCGCGGGACCGCCAGATCCTCACCCTGATGGCCATCGGCGCCACCGACGACGCGATCGCGCGCAGGCTGAACCTGTCCCGCCGCACGGTGGTCCGCCGGGTGGCCGTCCTGCAGGAGCGGCTCGGCGCGACCACCCGGTTCCAGGCCGGGGTGCAGGCGGCGCGACGCGGCTGGCTCTGAGGCGGCTACTTCACCACCCGGTACTTCAGGTGGGTCACGCCGATGCCCTGCTCCACCGAGAACGGCCCGTCCAGCGGCGTGGTGCCCAGCGACTGGAAGTACGGGGTGCCGCCGCCGAGCACCACCGGCACCAGCTCCACCCACACCTCGTCCACCAGCCCCGCGGCCAGGGCCTGGCTGCCGATGGTGCCCGCGGACACACCCACGATCTTGTCACCGGCAAGTTCCCTGGCCTTGGCAATGGCGGCCTCGATGCCCTCGGTGACGAAGACGAAGTTCTTCCCTTCCCGCTGCCAGCCGTCGGGCACCTGGTGGGTGAGCACCACCACCGGGCAGCCCATCGGGTGCAGGCCGCCCCAGCCGCCGGTGTGGTCGAACACGCCACGGCCGCACACAATCGCCCCGGAGTCCTCGATCTGGCCGCGCACGTGGGCGGCGCTGGTCTCGGTGAGCTTGAAGGACAGCTCGGGGTTGGTGGTGGTGATCTCGATGTCACCGGATGTGCACCACCGGAAGAGCTGGTCGAAGCCGGTGTTGTCCGGCCCGGAGACGTAGCCGTCCAGGGACATGCTCGCGCCGACGATCACCTTCGCCATGGTCCTGCTCCTGTTCGTTCGAGGTCTTCACAGGGTTGGACCCGGGCCGCGGCGAAAACTCATCGGTCCCCGGAAAACAAAGCTGGTCGCTGAACCAGCGCGGCCTCAGCGCGGGCACCACGGGTGACTACCACGGCACGCCCAAAGCCTGGCGCGGCACCACTTCGCTGGGCACGCTCCCACTACCGGTGGGCACCACCACGGCGCACGTGGACCTGATCGCCGACGACGACACCATCTTCGGCCGCAGCGAGTAGCGCGCCATCCGCTGGCGCTGCTTCCCCAACTGACCGGGCACCGGCCGGTGAGCTGGTCACCCCGAGGTGACCTGCCGTCCTTGCGAGTAACCACCATCCGCGGTTTATCTTGCGGCACATGAGATTTCCCGCCGTACTGCTGGCAGTCGCGCTGGCCTTCCCACTGGCCGGCGCGACCGTCCCCAGTCTCCGCGTCGCCGCGCAGAGCGCGGAGATGATCTGGAACGCGGTGGCCGTCGACCGCGGCCGGGTGTTCGTCTCCGGTCCCCGCTGGAGCGGCTCGCGCGGTCCGGCGCTGGGCCTGCTGGACCAGGACGGCCTGCCCCGGCCCTATCCCAGCGCGGAGTGGAACTCCTGGCGCGCTGGGCAGGATCCCGCGCGGAAGTTCGTCAACGTCAACGCCATCCACCACGACAGGCGCGGTTCGCTGTGGGTGGTGGACACCGGCTCGCCCGACTTCGGCGGTGACCCACTCCCCCGTGGCGCGAAGCTGGTCCGGATCACCTTGGCCACCAACGAGGCCAGCTGGATCCACCACTTCGACCGCTCGGTCGCCCTGACCGGCGGCTACCTCGACGACGTCCGGTTCCACGGCCGCCACGCCTACCTGACCGACGCCGGCCGACCGGCCGCTGGTGCTGGACGGCGCGGTGCTGCGCGCGCCGGATGGCAGCCCGCTGCGGGTGCACGCCGATCCGCTGGAGCTGTCCCCGGACCGGAAGTGGCTCTACTACGGCACATTGCACGGCCCGTGGTCCCGGGTGCCCACCCGCCTGCTGGACGATCCGGCGGTCTCCGCCGGGCAGCTCACGGCGGCGGTCGAGCCCTGGGCGGAGCTGCCCGCGGTGGGCGGCACGGCCATGGACGGCGAGGGGAACCTGTACTTCACCGACCTGGTGGCGCACGCGCTCAAGCGCCGCACCCCGGACGGCCGGATCAGCACCGTCGTCCGGGACGACCGTCTACATTGGACGGACGCGCCGTTCCTCGAACCGGGCGGGCGGATCTGGCTGCCGGTGCCGCAGCTTGACCGGGTGGCCCTGTTCCACCAGGGGCAGAGCGCCGTCCGGTGGCCGGGACGGCGAGCGGGGCCACGCTGGCCGAGGCCGTGCGAACGGTCCTCGGTCCGGGGCGGTCGGGCACCGACGTGTTCGGCGAGCTGCGCTGGGAGGTGGACAAGGGGCCGTTCCACCAGGTCGGGGGTTTCGCCGCGCCGGTCCAGGGGCCGGTGGAGAACGAGCTGGCCGCCCTGGAGCTCGCGGACTCCTGGCAGGACCCGGGTTTTGCCGGGGAAGCGGCGCGCTGGGTGCTGCTCGCCCAGATCGACAGTTGCCAGGAAGCCGGCATGTGCTGGGGTGACGCCGGAATGCTCTACTGGGTGATCCGGGCCGAGGACCTGGCCGCGGGCCGGTTCGAGGCGGGTCGGTGCGCCATGCAGTGCGGCTGACTCAGTCCACCGGTTCGGGGACCAGTTTCCGCTGCTCGCGCAGGACTCGCCGCTGCTCCATCGCCTCGGTGAGGCAGTGGTGGCAGCGCACCACGAACCAGCGGCGGGGGTGGTGCGCCATCCGGTGCCACCGGGTGGGTCCACCGGTGAGCATCTTCTGGTGGGCCCGGTCAAGGGCCTGATCGGCCGCGATCAGCAACCGGCCCAGCACGAGGACCAGCGCACCTCCCGCAACGAGAATGACTAGCACGATGATCAGCGACCAAGGCATGGGGAGAAAGTTCCTACGGGCTTGAGTGCTCCCTCAGCTGAGGGACCGACGACGATGGCGGCGACGACGCGCGTCCTCAACCTGGACGCGCGCCGTCGCCGCCACCCGGTAAGGCCGATCTGCCCGCTGTGCGGACCAGCCGTGTGGCTGCCTCCTCCACGGCCCAGCGGTCCACGTCCATACGTGGCCCCTTCCTTCCCTCACACCCCGACTGTGTGCCGTCCGCACTGACGGCCAGAAAGCCCCCGCTGACCGGGGAAATCGCCCTGCGGCCAGTCGTTGCTGTTGATCAACATCCTAGGTAGCAGCGGAAATGCGCGGCAAGGAGACACGGGCAAACGGCACCTAAGGGGTGACAAGTGCGGGCAGGGAGAGCGCTTCCCGGCGACTGCCCGCTCATCCGAACGGCGGTTGCCGGTTCTCGCCGCCCAGCGCCATAGTGCTGACTGGGAGCGCTCTCTCCCCACGTTCGCGTCGGGCCCGATGCCAAGTGAGAGGGAGTTCCGCAATGGCTTCTGCCCTGACGAAGAGACGCCCCGCCCTGTTCGCGGTCCTGGCGGGCAACGCCAAGGCCACCGGGCCGAGCGAGAGCATCGCGCGCTGGTCCTGCCTGCACGCCGGGGTGCCCGGATGAGGGGGATCGTGGTGGCCGTCCTGCTGGTGCTCGGCCTGACCGGCTGCGCCCAGCGGGCGGAGGCCCCGCCGCCGTCCACGCCCTCGCCGACGGCGGCGGCGGCCTTCGGACCGGCTGAGACCGCCTTCGTCGAGCTGGTCATCGCCACCGACGACCAGGCGGTGAAGCTGCTGGACGCGGGCGCGCGGCGAGCCGGGCCCGGACTTCGGGAGCTGGCAACGGATCTGGCCGCGGCCCGGCGGGCGGAGCTGGCCGCGCTGCACGAGCTGCTGCGCCAGGCCGGGGTGGCCTACGTGAACAACCACGAGGGCCACGACATGCCGGGCATGCCGACCGAGCCGGAGCTGACCGCGCTGGCCGCGGCCCCGGACTTCGACCGGGAGTTCGCCCGGCTGCTGCGCGCGCACCTCACCGAGTCGGCCACCGTGGCCGGGTCCGCTGGCTCGCTCGCCCACCCTGCCACCAAGGACGCGGCCGCTCGGATGACCGAGGGGCGCAAGGCCGAGCTCGCCCGGTTGGACCAGCTCGGACGCGGCTGAGCGGTCGGCGGGAGCCGGTATAAAGATCAGGTGTCCGGCTCCCGCCGCCCCTCGGCCGACCGCGTGACCCTGGAGGTCGTGGCGCGGGTCGCGGGGGTGTCGCGGGCGACGGTGTCCAGGGTGGTCAACGGCAAGGCCAGCGTGGACGAGTCACTGCGCCAGGCGGTGGAGCGGGCCATCTCCGAGACCGGCTACCTGCCCAACCTGGCGGCCCGCGCGCTGGTCACCCGGCGCGCGGAGGCGATCGCGCTGGTGCTGCCCGAGGAGAGCCGGATCCTGGGCGACCCGTTCTTCGGCCGGGTGGTCAGCGGGGTGACCAGCGTGCTCACCCCGCTCGGCCTGCACCTGGTGCTGCTGATGACCGGCCGGCACACCAGGGAGCAGGTGGTCACCGACCTGCGCCAGGGCCGCCTGGACGGGGTGATCCTGATCCACACCTACCCGCAGGACCCGCTGCCCGGCCAGCTGGTCAAGGCCCGCCTGCCGGTGGTGCTGGCCGGGAAACCGCAGACCTCGGCGCGGATCACGCACGTGGACGTGGACCAGGCCGCGGGCGGGGCGCTGGCCGCCCGGCACCTGCACGCGCTGGGCCGCCGCCGCTTCGCCACCATCACCGGACCGCTGGACGCGCCGGCCGGTCAGGGCCGCCTGCACGGTTTCCGGGACACCCTGACGGCACTGGGCCAGTCCGCGCCGCTGGTCGCCGAGGGCGACTTCAGCCGGGACGGCGGGGCCGCCGCGATGAGTCGGCTGCTGGCCGCGGAGCCGGAGCTGGACGCGGTGTTCGTGGCCTCGGACCTGATGGCGCAGGGCGCGCTGCCGGTGCTGCGGCGGCACGTGCGGCGGGTGCCGGCGGACGTGGCCGTGGTCGGCTTCGACGACAGCAGCGCGGCGCTGGCCTGCGAGCCGCCGCTGACCACGGTCCGCCAGCCGGTCGAGGACATGGCCGCCGAGCTGGCCAGACAGGTGCTGACCAGGGTGGACAACCCGGAGGTGCCACCGGCCGCGGTGCTGTTCGAGCCGACCCTGGTGCACCGGGACTCGGCCTGACCGATGAGTTTTGGCCCTCGCCGGCGTCACAACTGGTGACGTCACAGCGAGGAGGACTCATGCGGAAGCTGTACCTGTCGATCTCGATGAGCCTGGACGGGTTCGCCTGCGGGCCGGAGGGCGAGCTGGACTGGATCATGGTGGACGATCCGGAGCTGTCGGAACTGATGGCCGAGCAGCTGCGCGGCATCGACGCGATGATCTTCGGCCACACCGCCTACCGCGAGCTCGCCGGGTACTGGATGGACGGGCCGACCGAGAAGCCGGTGGACCGCGAGCACACCCGGCTGATGAACTCGATCATGAAGCTGGTCCTGTCCAGGAGCGAGCCGGAGCTGCACTGGACCCCGGCCCAGCGGATCGGCGCGGACCTGCACGCCGAGATCACCGAGCTGAAAGCCCAGCAGGGCAAGGACATCGCGGTCTTCGCCGGCGCCGAGACGGCCCGCGCGCTGGCGTCCTATGTGGACGAGTACCGGCTGCTGGTCTACCCGCTGCGGCTGGGCGCGGGGCGCCCGGTGTTCACCGAGCGCCCGGAACGGCTGGAGTTGCTGGGCAGCCGCGAGTTCGCCGCCTCCGGGGTGGTGCAGCTCAGGTATCGGCCGGTGCGCTGACCTTGCCGGAGCGGCGGCGCATCAGCTTGGCGATGCCGTCGATGGAGCGGTCCAGCTCGGAGCCGCTGGGGTTGTCCTGCACCATGTAGGTCCAGGTGGAGGTGGGCCGGATGACCCCGGCCGCGGGCAGGTCGGCGCCCTCGGCGGTGATCGGCACCGCGGTGAAGGTCTCCACCACCCTGGCCTTCAGCTCGGCGGGCAGGTCCTGGCGGAAGGCCGGGATGGCCACCCGGTGGAACTCGTCGAGCGGGTTCTCCCTGGCCAGCGCGCGCAGGTGGATGGTTTCGCGCAGCTCGGCCAGCAGTGCGAGGTGGTCGGCCCAGCAGCGGTCCATGTGGTGCAGGGTGACCTGCCGGGCCGCCTCGATCAGGACCTCCTCCGGGATGTCCTGCGCGCGCAGCTCCTTGAGCCGCTCGGCGCAGGGCTCCTCCAGGTCCTTGAGCGCCCGGTCGGTGCGCAGCACCTCCTCGCGCTCCTTGGCCAGCTGGTCGCGCTGGTGCTCCAGCAGCTGGTTGTAGCGCCAGGTGTTGCTGTGCACGGTGAGCATCTCGGCGTCGGCCACCCGCTGCAGGTGGTCGATCATCTTGGCGTTGCGCACCGGGCCGTAGCGCAGCACCAGCTCGTCGGTGAGGCTGACGAAGAACACCGAGCGGCCGGGGTCGCCCTGCCGTCCGGCGCGGCCGCGGAGCTGGTCGTCCAGGCGGCGGCTGAGCTGACGGCCGGTGCCGATGACGTAGAGGCCGCCGGTCTCCCGCACCCGCTCGGCGTCACGCTGGTCCGCGCCGCCCAGGCGGATGTCGGTGCCGCGCCCGGCCATCTGGGTGGACACGGTGACCGTGCCGTAGGTGCCGGCCTCGGCGATGATCGCGGCTTCCTTGGCGTCGTTCTTGGCGTTGAGCACCGTGCACTCGACCCCGGCCGCGCGCAGCCGCTCGGCCAGGCGCTCGGACTCGGCCACGTCCAGGGTGCCGAGCAGGATCGGCTGGCCGGTGGCGTGCACCTCCAGCACGTGCTCGACGATCGCGGTCTCCTTCTCCTCGACGGTGTCGAAGAGGCGGTCCGGCTCGTCCACCCGCACGCACGGCTGGTGCGGCGGGATCTGGGCGACCTCCAGGTTGTAGAAGGTCTGGAGCTGTTCGGCGGCGACCACGGCGGTGCCGGTCATGCCGCAGACGGTGCGGTAGCGGCGGATGAAGCCCTGCACGGTCATGGTGTCCAGCACCTCGCCGGACTCGCTGGGGGCCAGGCCCTCCTTGGCCTCCACCGCGGCCTGCAGGCCGTCCGGCCAGCGCTGCAGGTTGGCCACCCGGCCGCGGGACTCGTTGATCAGGTGCACCTGGCCGTCCTTGACCAGGTAGTGCACGTCCTTGACCAGCAGCACGCGGGCGTGCAGGGCCAGGTTGACCAGGGTGAGCGTGCTGGAGATGTGCTCCTCGGAGTAGAGGTCGATCTCCAGGGAGGCCTCCACCACGGCCGCGCCGACGTCGGTGAGGGCGACGTTGCGGCCCTCCTGGTCGGCGGTGAAGTCCACGCCCGGCCGCAGCGTGCGGACCAGTTCGGTGATCGAGCGGGAGGGCGCCACGCCCTCGGCGGCGCCTGCCAGCACCAGCGGCACCCTGGCCTCGTCGACCAGCACCGAGTCGGCCTCGTCCACGATGGCCACGTCGTTGTCCGGCGCGACCAGGGCTGCCACCGAGGTGGCCAGCCGGTCGCGGAGCAGGTCGAAGCCGATCTCGCTGACCGGGGCGTAGGTGACCTGGGCGGCGTAGGCGGCGCGGCGCTCGGCCTTGGTGGACACCGAGCCGACCCAGCTGACCGAGACGCCGAGGAGGTCATAGAGCGGGGCCATCCACTCCGCGTCGCGGCGGGCCAGGTAGTCGTTGACCGAGACCACGTGCACCGAGCGCCCGCGCAGCGCGAAGGCGGCCGCGGCGATCGCGCCGGCCAGGGTCTTGCCCTCGCCGGTGGCCATCTCCACCACGTCCCCGGCCAGCATCCGGGCCGCGCCCAGCAGCTGCTCGTCGAAGGGCCGCTCGCCGATCGAGCGTTCGGCGGCCTCACGGGCGATGGCGAGGAACTTCAGCAGGTCGTCCACGTGCTCGGCGGCGGCCGCGGTGAGCTCGGCGTCGGTGAACCCGGCCGCCCACTCGGCGTGCGCGCCCGAGGCCACGACCAGCTTGGCCGACCGGGACCGCGCCCGCTCGGCCTTCCCACGCAGCAGCTTCCAGAACATCCGCCGCACCGGGTTCCCCCTCCTCCGCCTGCCCCTAGTCGGCAGGCACGTGTTCCTCGTGACCCAGCTCGCGCAGGGCCACCCGTAGCCGGTGCATCGCGTCGTCGAGCTTCGCGCCGTCCGATTCCATCTCTACCCGGCTGAAGTCGAAATCGTCCATGTCCCAGACTGGCGACACGTGCACGTGCAGGTGCGGAACCTCGAACCCGGCCACGATCAGCCCGGCCCTCGGCGCCGCCCACGCACGTTGCACACCCTGCCCGATGACCTGTGCGATTGCCATACAGCGACCGAGCAGTTCCGGGTCGGCCTCGGTCCACTGGTCGACCTCGGCGTGCGGCACGACCAGGGTGTGGCCGGGCCGCAGCGGCGCGATGCTCAGGAACGCGGAGACCTCCGCCTCGCGCCAGACGAAGCGGCCGGGCAGCTCACCGGCGATGATCCGGGAGAACAGAGTCGACATGCGCCCATTCTCGCCAACCCGCCGGCGGAAGGCATATCGCGGGTGTTGCGGGCCATGGCCGCGCTGGCCGGGGTCGCCACGGCCGCGCCACTGCTGGGCGAGCCCACCACGGCCCAGGCCAGTCCCGGTGGTGACGCGGACGCGCTGTTCCGGGCCGGGCATTTCGAGCAGGCCGGTCGCGCGTACGAGGAAATCCTGAAAAAGGACCCGGGAAATGTGCACGCCGCCCGTCGGCGCGGCTATGTGGGATTGCTGTGCAACAATTTCCCGGACACCGAGAAATACCTCAAGAAGGCCATCGAACTGGCGCCCGGCGACCGGGAGGCCCACCGGTTCCTGGCCGACTGCTACACCCGGCAGGACAAGTTCGCCCTGGCCGCACCACACTGGAAAGCGGTCGGCTACCAGGCTTATGCCACGTTGTTCGCGGCCTTCCACGGCCGGCCGTATGAGATCCACGGCGACACCGGGCGGGCGCCCTTTGTGCAGCTCGACCCGATTCCGCAGGTGGCGGCATCGCTCAACGGCTGGCCACTGAAGCGGTTCTCCTTCTACACCCGCGTCGACTCGCTGGGAGTGTCGGCGAAGGCGGCCGAGGAAGCCGGACTGCGCGACATTCCGGTGCGCTGGTCGGACGGGGACTCCGGCGAGCAGTCCGATGACGGCATGATCGGCACCTGGATCCTGTACCACTTCCTGACCACCGTCGACTACGCGGACCGGTCGCTGATCCTGCGCCGCAGAACCCCCGAGACGGCCAGGAAGATCCGCGCCGAGGCCGAACAAGCAGGCGCCCAGCCCCTGCCGCTGTGGCTGGCCCAGGAGCACCTGCTGTTCAGCCGGGGCAGCGTGGCTACCCGAAGGAGGTCCGCCTCGGCAACGCCGTCGCCAGGGACGCCTACTGCTACGCGGGCGCACCGTCCGGGCCCGGCCGCGAGGGGTTCGAGCAGCTGGCCCACCTCTCGCACAGCTTCTACAAGCCCTTCCACGTCACCCTGGACTTCACCGACATGAACATCCACGTCGCGCGCGGCCCGGCCAGCTGAGCCTGGCGGGCGCTAGCGCTTCGGCCAGTGCCAGGAGGGCCGGTCGAGGCGGCCCTGGCCCTCGATCCGGGTCTCCCCCAGCTCCTTGACCAGCTCCACCGCGCCCAGGTCGGCCCCGGTCTCCTCGGCGCCCGCCTCGATCGCGGCGATCAGCGGCCGCGCGTGCGAGACCACCACGACCTGGGTGTTCTTCGCCGCGGTGACGATCAGCCTGGCCAGCGAGGGCAGCAGGTCGGGGTGCAGGCTGGTCTCCGGCTCGTTGAGCACGAACAGCTCCGGCACCCTGGGGCTGAGCAGCGCGGCCACCCACAGCAGGTAGCGCAGCGTGCCGTCGGAGAGCTCGGCGGCGCGCAGCGGGCGCAGCAGCCCGTGCTGGCGCAGGGACAGCTCGAACCGCCCGTCGGCGTGCCCCACCGAGAGCCGCGAGCCGGGGAAGGCGTCCTCGACGGCCAGGCTGAGCGCGTCCGGTTCGCCGATCTCCAGGATGGTCTGCACCGCGGCGGCCAGGTCGGCGCCGTCCTGGCTGAGCACCGGGGTGCGGGTGCCCAGCCGGGCCTGCCGGGCCGGGGCGTCGGCGTCGGTGCGGAAGTGGTCGTAGAACCGCCAGGACCGGATCCGCTCCCGCAGCAGCACCACCTCCGGCGCCACCCTCGGGTCGGTGAACTCGCTGAGCAGGCTGTCGTAGGGCCGGATCCGGAAGGTGTCCTCGCCCCAGGCCCCGGTGGCCCCGCGCAGCAGCACCGCCCCGTTGTGCCGCTGCGCGAACAGCTTCTTCTGCGCGAAGACCGGCCCTTGCCAGACCGCCTCGGACTTGATCTCCGGGTCCAGCGCGAACGCGGTCTCGCCGGGGATGGGCAGGCCGAGGTCGATCGCGTAGCCGAAGTCGTCCCCGGCGAAGCCCAGCCGCAGCCCGACCGGCTCCTTGCGCACCGTGCCCTGCACCGCGTACCGGCCCTCGCGCACGCCCTTGCCGATCACCGCCGGCCCCGCCCACAGGGTGGACTGCAGGCCGCCCTCCCTGGCCAGCGCGGCCACCGCGCCGTTGCGCGCGGCGTCGGCGAGCAGCCGCAGCGCCCGGTAGAGGCTGGACTTGCCGCTGCCGTTGGCGCCGGTGACCAGGTTCAGCTCACGCAAGGGCAGCACCAGCTCGCGCAGGGACCGGTAGTTCTCCACAGCGATGGTTCTGAGCACAGGTGCGAAGCTAACCCGCCGCACCGACATCATCGGGTGGCACGTGCGGTGACCAGCGGCGCGGTGGTTCATGCTGTTGCCCATGGAGATCGCGGTGGAGATCATCGGGCTGGTCGTCGCGGTGCTCGCGGTGAGCTTCCTGGCGAAGGTGCTGAACCTGTCCGCCCCGCTGTGCCTGATCGTGGTCGGGGTCGCGCTGTCCTTCCTGCCCGGGGTGCCGGACTACGCGCTCAACCCGGACCTGGTGCTCATCGGCCTGCTGCCGCCGCTGCTCTACGCCACCGCGATCCGCACCTCGCTGATCGACTTCCGGGCCAACCGCGGCCCGATCGGACTGCTGTCGGTCGGCCTGGTCGTGTTCACCACCCTCGGCGTCGGCGCGGTGGCCTGGCTGGTCATCCCTGGCGTGCCGCTGGCCGCGGCCTTCGCCCTCGGCGCGGTGGTGGCCCCGCCGGATGCGGTGGCGGCCACCGCGGTGGCCCGCAAGGTGGGCCTGCCGCGCACCATCGTGCGGGTGCTGGAGGGCGAGAGCCTGGTCAACGACGCGGCCGCGCTGGTCGCGCTGCGCACCGCGATCGCGGCCATGGCGGGCGCGGTCAGCTTCTGGCAGGTCGGCGGGAACTTCCTGCTCGCCGCGGGCGCGGGCGTGCTGCTCGGGCTCCTCGTCGGCCAGGTGGCCAGTGTGCTGCGCACCCGGTTGCAGGACCCGGTCTTCGACACCGGCATGTCGCTGGTGGTGCCCTACGTCGCCTACGTGGCCGCGGAGGCCGTGCACGGGTCCGGCGTGCTGGCGGTGGTGATCGCCGGGCTGATGCTGGGCCACCGGGAGCCCAGGATGCTCAACGGCGCGGCCCGGATCGCGGGCACGGTGAACTGGCAGACCATCCAGTTCCTGCTGGAGAACGTGGTCTTCCTGCTCATCGGCCTGCAACTGCGCCGGATCCTGACCGAGGTCGGCGACACCGACCTGTCGCTGGGCACCCTGGTGCTGGCCTGCGCCATGGTGCTGCTCGCGACCATCCTCTGCCGGATCCTCTGGATGGTCGGGATCACGTTGCTGCGCAAGGCTTTTGGCCGCAAGGCCTGGCGCTGGCGGTACTCCGCGGTGACCGCGTGGGCCGGCATGCGCGGCGTGGTGACCCTGGCCGCGGTGTTCGTGCTGCCCGAGGACACCCCGCAGCGCCCGGTGCTGGTGCTGGCCGCGTTCGTGGTGGTGGCGGGCACCCTGCTGCTGCAAGGCGGCACCCTGCCCTGGCTGGTCCGCAAGCTGCGGCTGCCCGCCCCCGACCCGGCCCAGGACGCCCTGCAGGAGGCGGTGCTGCTGCAGAGCATGACCACCGCCGCGCTGGAGCGCCTGGAGCGGGAACGCCGTCCCGAGGACACCCCGGAGGTGCTGGACCGCCTGCGCTCCCGGATGAGCAACCGGGTCAACGCCGCCTGGGAGACCCTCGGCCGCTCCGAGGAGGACCTGGAAACCCCGAGCTTCGCCTACCGCCGCCTGCGCCGCGCCATGCTGGAGTCCGAAATGGACACTCTGCTGGCGGCCAGGGACAAGAAGGCGGCCGACGACGTGGTGCTGCGCAGGGTGCTGGACATGCTGGCCATCGAAGAGTCCATGTTGGACAGATCGACCCAGCTGGTCAACGACCCCGCCGCCGGCTGGCTCAAGGCCCCGCCCAGCACCACGGCCTGCAAACACCTCAAGTCCGCGCCCTACCACGTACCGGCGGACTCCGAGGAGGGCTGCCGGGACTGCCTCGCCGAAGGCACCACCTGGGTGCACCTGCGCCTGTGCCTGACCTGCGGCCACGTCGCCTGCTGCGACTCCAGCCCCGCCCAGCACGCGACCCGGCACTTCCGCGACAGCCAGCACCCGGTGATGCGCAGCTTCGAGCCGGGCGAGAAGTGGCGATGGTGCTTCGTGCACGGCTCGCTGGGTTAGGCACCCACCGTCCGCAATGGTCCCCAGGTCAGGTCAGTGGCTGAGCAGGACGGCGGTGGCGTTGTCGGTGGCGCCCCGGTCGATCGCGGTCGCGACCAGTTCCTGGGCGCGGGGGCCGAAGCGGGATGGCCTGGCCACGATCGCGGTCATCGTGGCCGGGTCCAGGCCGCCGTAGACGCCGTCGCTGCACAGCAGCAGGCCGGTCTCCTCGCGGGTTTCCACCAGTCCGATGTCCCTGGGCTGCCCGGTGCGCACGCTGGCGGTCACGATGTGCTCCATCCGCGGCGTGGTGTGCATGCCCTGCCGCCGGAAGTACTCGGCCACGGTGTGGTCGCTGGTCAGGCGGGTCAGGGTGTGGCCGTCCCAGCGGTAGGCGCGGGCGTCGCCGACCCAGGCGATCCGGTAGCCGCTGCCGAGTTGGTCGGCGAAGGGCATGGCCACCACCAGCACGCAGTCGCCGGTGTGGCCCAGGGCGAGCACCGCGCGCTGGGCGGCCAGCACGGCCTCGGTGGGGCCGCGGGCGGGCAGGGTGCCGGTGGCGGCGACGACCGCGACCCTGGCGGCGTCGGCCGCGTTCTCGGTGTCGCCGATGCCGTCGGCCAGGGCGAGGACGGGTCGCATGCCGTCCCAGCCGGGGCGCACGGACACGGCGTCGGCGTTGACCCTGCGGTGGCCGGGGTCGGTGGCGGTTTCCCAGTGGACGCGGCTGCGGTTCTCCATCGTGGTCATGACTCCAGCCTGGCCCCGTTTCCTAAGAACTTGCTGTGAGCGGGATAGCTCTTCGCTGTGGCCTCGTCGCAGGCAGGTCCCGGCACCGGGGCCGGTAAGATCATGGGCAGCAGCGACAGTGGATGAGGCCAGATGACCGACACCGCGCCACGACGGCGAGCACGAGCGGCACGCCCGCCGACCATCCACGACGTGGCCGCGCACGCCGGTGTCTCCCGCGGCACCGTCTCCCGTGTCCTGCAGGGCGGCCACAACGTCAGCCCAGCCGCCCAGGAAGCCGTCACCACCGCGATCCGCAAACTCGGCTACGTGGTCAACCGCGCCGCACGCAGCCTGGTCACCCAGCGCGCGGGCTCGGTGGCCTTCCTGCTCTCCGAGACCCAGGACCGGTTCTTCGAGGACCCCAACTTCACCACCCTGCTGCGCGCCTGCACCACGGCGCTGGCCGAGCACGACCTGCCGCTCATCCTGATCACCGCGGGCACCGCGGACGAGCGCCGCCGGATCGCGCCCTTCCTGTCCGCGCACCACGTCGACGGCGTGCTGCTGGTCTCCTCACACCGCGGCAACCCGATGATCGACCACCTCCGGCAGGCCAACCTGCCCTTCGTCTGCTGCGGCAAGCCACTCGGCGAGCGCGGCGCGCTGTCCTACGTCGCCTCCGACGACCGCGAAGGCGCCAGGACCATGGTGCGCCACCTGCTCGACTCCGGCCGCAAGCGCGTCGCGACCATCGCCGGTCCGCAGGACACCCCCGGCGGCCTGGACCGGCTGCACGGCTACCGCGAACTGCTCGCCGAGCACGGCATCGCCCATGACCAGCGGCTGGTCGCGGTCGGCGACTACAGCCGGGCCAGTGGCGAGGCCCGCATGCGCGAACTGCTGGCCGCGGCACCGGACCTCGACGCGGTGTTCGTCGCCTCGGACCTGATGGCGGCGGGCGCGCTGGCCGCGATCGAGCGGGCCGGCCTGCGCGTGCCCGAGGACATCGCGGTCGGTGGTTTCGACGACTCCTCGGTCGCCGTCACCACCCAGCCCCCGCTGACCACGATCCGGCAGCCGTGGGACCGGATCAGCGCGATGATGGTGCGCCAGCTGCTGGCCGAGATCAACGGTGAGGGACCGGCCACGGTCATCCTGCCCACCGAGCTGGTCGTCCGCGAGTCGGCTTGAGGCATGGCTCGGCCAGCCTGTGCACGTTCACAGAGTCTAACCGACACGCCCTTGAAACAATCGTAAGAATAAGCTTTCATCGGAGCGGTTCACCTGCAAGCCCGGACTGTGCACGTTCACAGTCCCGCTCGCCCTCCGCCGGTCAGAGGAGATCGGATGACTGCGTACGGCCCAATCCGTCGGAAAGCGCTCTCCACTGAGGAGCCCGATCGCTTTCCGAACAGCACCGCCGCCGCGCAGCGCCCGCCCGGCACGCCGTACCCGGCGACGGCTGGGTGAGCCACGCCGTCCTCGCCCGGCACCGCCCCTGCTCCGCACAGGAAGAGGTACCGCACCGTGTCCCCAGCGTGCCTTGAACCCCAGCGATCCCGGCTCCCGCTGCTGCGACGAGCGGTGACCGTCTTCGCCGCCGTCCTGGGCGTCGTCACCTCCGGCGTGGCCGCGGTCCCGGCCTTGGCCGCGGACAACCCGTACCAGCGCGGTCCGAACCCGACCTCAGCCAGTGTCGCCGCCTCCCGCGGCACCTTCGCCACCGCGGAGCTGAGCGTCCCGCGCGGGAATGGCTTCGGCGGCGGGAAGATCTACTACCCGACGGACACCACACAGGGCACGTTCGGCGCGATCGCGATCGTGCCCGGCTACACCGCGACCTGGGCGGCCGAAGGCGCCTGGATGGGGCACTGGCTGGCCTCGTTCGGGTTCGTCGTCATCGGGATCGACACCAACAGCCGCAACGACAACGACACCGCGCGCGGCACCCAGCTGCTGGCGGCGCTGGACTACCTGACCCAGCGCAGCTCCGTGCGCGGCCGGGTCGACGCCAAGCGCCTCGCGGTGATGGGCCACTCCATGGGCGGTGGCGGGGCACTCGTCGCGGCGCGGCAACGTCCGTCGCTGAAGGCCGCGGTCGGGCTGGCGCCGTTCAAGCCCTCCGGCCCGCCGAGCGCTGACCGGGTGCCCACGATGGTCATCGCCGGTCAGCGCGACGGCACCGTCACTCCGTCCTATGTGGACGGTCTGTACCGGGCGATCCCGGCGGGCACGGAGAAGGCCTACCTGGAGTTCGCCGGGGCTGGGCACGCCTTCCCGACCCGGCCGAACCCGCTGCAGATGCGGCTGGTGATCCCGTGGCTGAAGAGCTTCACCGACCACGACACCCGATACCACCAGTTCCTGTGCCCGCTGAAGGACCGGACCGGCGTCACCGCCTACCGCAGCACCTGTCCGCTCGTGGCTCCCGGAGCCCGCGACTAGCCGGAGGGCGCCGCCATGGCCGACACACCGGCCGCGCCGTTCGTCAAGGGTGCGGACATCAGCTGGATGCCGCAGATGGAGGCCAACGGCTACTACTGGCACAACCGGCACGGGCAGCGGCAGGACCTGTTCACCATCCTCAAGGACTACGGCATCACCGCGGTCAGCCTGCGCACCTGGGTCGACCCGGTCAGCCACCCGGTCAACGGGCACTGCGGTATCGAGGAGACCGTGCGGATGGCCGCCCGCTGCGAGGCGGCGGGCCTGCGGGTCCTGCTCGGGTTCCACTTCGGCGACACCTGGAACTCCGTCGGCGTCCAGCAGCCGCCACGGGCCTGGACGGGCATGTCCTACCAGCGGATGCGCGACGCGCTGCGCGGCTACGTCTCCCGCTCGTTGCGGCTGCTCAGGTCCGCCGGGGTGACGCCGGGCTGGGTGAAGATCGGCAACGAGACCAACAACGGCCTCTGCCACCCGGTCGGCGGCATCCACCGGCCCGACCAGATGACCGGACTGCTCAACGCCGCGTACGGGGAGTGCAAACAGGTCTTCCCGGACACCCCGGTGCTGGTGCACGCCGCCCAGCCGCAGAAGTTCGCCAGCGTGTCGAACTTCCTCAACGCCTACCGCGACAACGGCGGCAGGTGGGATGTCACCGGGCTTTCCTCCTACGCCCAGGGCAGCGAGGTCACCGCCGCGCTGAACAGCATGCGGACCATCCAGGCCAACTGGCGCCGGCCGGTCATGCAGGTCGAGCACGGCGGGCCGGTGCACAACTCCATCCAGGCCCGCGGTTCGCTGCGGCGGTTCATCACCGGCCTCAAGGGTTTTGGCGGCCTGGGCACCTTCTTCTGGGAGCCGCAGGGCTACCCGCCGTTCACCGGCTACGACATGACCGCCTGGACCAGCACCCGGCGGCCCACCGCGGCCCTGGACGGCTTCCGCAACGCATGACCACGGATGTCGATATCAGTGCAGAGATCACCATGGGATGGTGCGATGTTGTTGAAACCACGGGCACGACGATGGTCGAGCCTGCTGCTCGGCTGCACGGTCCTGGCCGGGCTGCTCAGCTCTCCCGCGGCGGCCGGACCCGTTGCGGCGGAACAGGTCAAGCCCACCGGGCGGACCGTCGACTTCACCGACGGCTGGCAGTTCTCCTTGGTCAACACCACCGGCGCGGAGGCTCCTCAGCCGGGTGCGGGTGACCCGTCCTGGCGGAACGTGCGGCTGCCGCACGACTGGAGCATCGGGCTCAACCCGGTGCAGAACGCGCACACCACCGCGGGCACCGCCTTCCTGCCCGGCGGGCTCGGCTGGTACCGCAAGACCTTCACCCTGCCACCATCAGTCGCGGGCAAGAAGGTGGCCATCGAGTTCGACGGTGTCTACATGGACGCCGAGGTCTACCTCAACGGCAAGCTCATCGGCCGCCACCCCTACGGCTACACCGGCTTCGCCCTCGACCTCACCCCGCACGCCCACACCAACGGCACCCCCGACGTGCTCAGCGTCCGGGCCCGCAACCAGATCCCCAGCAGCCGCTGGTACTCCGGCAGCGGGATCTACCGCGACGTCCGCCTGGTCGTCACCGACCCGGTGCACGTCACCCGCCACGGCGTGACCGTGACGACCCCCGATCTGGCGAACACGATCAAGTCCGGCTTCGCCACCATGCGCGTGCAGACCAGCGCGGTGAGCGAGAACTCCCCGGCTCAGGCCGAGATCACCGCCACGGTCAAGGACGCCACCGGCAAGGTCGTCGGGCAGGGCACCACTCGGGCCGAGCTGGCCGCGCAGCCGCGCACCGCGAGCACCGATGTGCGGATCGAGCAACCGGTGCTGTGGTCGGTGGAGCAGCCGCATCTGTACACAGTGGACACCGAGGTCAAGGTGGGCGGGAAGACCGTGGACGCGGTGTCCACCCGCACCGGTGTGCGCTACTTCGCCTTCCACCCGGACAACGGCTTCTCGCTCAACGGCAAGGAGACCAAGTTCAAGGGCGTCAACCTGCACCACGACCTGGGCGCCCTTGGTTCCGCGATCAGCAAGGACGCGATCGTCCGGCAGTTGCAGATCATGAAGAGCATGGGCGTCAACGCCGTGCGCACCTCGCACAACCCGCCCGCCCCGGAGTTCACCCAGGCCTGCGAGGAAATGGGTCTGCTGTTGCAGATCGAGGCCTTCGACACCTGGCGCACCCCCAAGACCCCGTACGACTACGGCCGCTTCTTCGACGCGCACAGCAGCGCCGACATCCGCGAGATGGTGCACGCGGCCAAGAACTCCCCGTCTGTGGTGATGTGGTCCATCGGCAACGAAATCCCGGACTCCACCGCGGCGATCGGCGTCCCGATCGCCAAGCGGCTCATCGCGGACGTGCGGGCGGTGGACAACACCCGGCCGATCGTGATGGGCTCGGACAAGTACCGCCGGGTGCCCGCGGCCGGGTCGCCGCAGGACGAGATCCTGAAGCTGCTTGACGGGATGGGCCTGAACTACAACACGGCGGCCTCGGTCGACGCGCTGCACGCCCGCTACCCGGACAAGTTCTTCTTCGAGAGCGAGTCCTCCTCCTCCACCTCCACCCGCGGCTACTACCAGGACCCGGACCAGCTCAACACCGGGGAGAACTTCACGCCGGGGCGTCGCAACGTCTCCTCCTATGACAACAACCTGGAGACCTGGACCTACAGCGGTGAGTACGGGCTGAAGAAGGACCGGGACCGCAAGTGGTTCGCCGGGCAGTTCCTGTGGACCGGCATCGACTACCTCGGCGAGCCCACGCCCTACAACGTGTTCCCGGTGAAGGCCTCGTTCTTCGGCGCGGTGGACACCGCCGGGTTCGCCAAGGACTTCTACCACCTCTTCCGCAGCCAGTGGTCCGCCGAACCCATGGTGCACCTGCTGCCGATGAACTGGACCGACCACAAGCCGGGCGATCAGGTCTCGGTGTGGGCCTACAGCAACGCCGACACCGTGGAGCTGTTCCTCAACGGCAAGTCCTTGGGAGAACGCAAGTTCGACACCAAGACCACCGTTGATGGCACCCGCTACCTGGAGACCACCGAAGCGACCGGGGACGACAAGACCGTCACCACTGGCCGGTTCCCTGGCAGCTACACCAGTCCCAACGGCAGCGCGGGCAAGCTGCACCTCACGTGGTCGGTGCCGTTCCAGCCTGGACAGCTGGTCGCGGTCGCCAAGCGTGGCGGCTCTGAGGTTGCCAGGGATGAGCTCCGCACCGCGGGCGCACCGCATGCGATCAAGCTGACCCCGGACCGCAAGACCACCAAGGCCGATGGCAAGTCGCACACCTTCGTCACCGCCGAGGTCGTCGACCGGGCCGGGGTGGTCGTACCGGGGGCTGACAACCTGATCTCCTTCCGGGTCAACGGCGGCAGCCTTGCCGGGCTGGACAACGGGCGTCAGGAGAGCGCGGAGAACTACCAGGCCAACTCGCGAACCGCGTTCAACGGCAAGGCGCTGGCCATCATCCGATCAGGACAGACCTCTCCGGTCATCCAGGTGACCGCCAGCGCGCCGGGCCTGCGCGACGGAACCGCGACCGTCGCGGCCACCGGCGGCCGCGCCGGAGCCGCCGAACCCGAAATCCCGGCCGCGCCGGCGGATGTCGCGGCCGCGCCCGCGGCGGATGCGAGCTACTCCGGCCGGGCGGACACGCTCCCGGCCGCGATGCTCGATGGCAACCCGGCCACCGCCTGGTCCAACTACTACCTCAAGCGCGCCACCGCCCTGCTGCCTGAGGTGAGCCGCGCGCACCAGCAGGACTGGGTGTCGCTGTCCACCTCGGACACCGGCCGGACGGGCTCGGTGCGGGCCTCGTTCATCACCGATGCCACGCACGCGCTGCCCGCGAGCATCGCTGTGTCCTATTGGGACGGACGCGCGTTCGTCCCGGTGCGCAATGCCCGGATCGAGTGGGCTACCGCGTCCGGTCAGCCGACCAGGATCACCTTCAGCCCGGTGCGCACCAGCCGCATCCGGCTGGACCTGACCAGCCGCGCGCCGGGCACCGGGCACGGCTTCCTCCGGATCGCGGAGCTGACGGCCGGACGGTGACCCAGGGCGTGTGGTCCCCCGTGCGGGGTCGGGGGACCACACGCCGCGAGGCGCTAGCGCAGGTACGAGGCGAGCCCGATCCGCTGGTCCCGCAACGCCTTGGCCACCACGCCGGCGATCCGCAGCGCCCCGGCCCGCTCGAAGTGGGTGTGGTCGTTGCAGAAGAACGCGCCCACCGGGCCGGTGTTCCAGTTCCCGTCGTGCGGGCAGAACTTCAGCGAGTTGTACAGCGTGTAGCTCAGCCGGTGCAGGTCGATCAGCGGCGCCCCGGAGCGGGTGGCCGCGTCCGCGGTCTCCCGGAGGAAACCACGGCTGGCGACCGCGGTGCCGCCCTGGCACCGCAGGGCCGAGACCGGGGTCAGCAGCACCGGGTGCGCGCCGCGGTCCTTGGCCGCCTTGGCCATCATGGACAGCAGCTCCTGGTAACGGGCCGATCCGACGTGCCGCGGACAGGACGCGCTGCCGTCGTTGATGCCGAACTGGATGATCAGGTAGTCACCCGCCCGCATGCCGGTGTCCGGGTTGAGCATGTCCAGCCAGCGCTTGGCGAAGGTCTTCGGGGAGACCACGCACTCACCGTCCGGACCCTTGGTGTTCTTGACATTCGACTCGTACAGCCAGGTCTGCACACTGCGCCCGCCGACGGCGCTGTTGACCACGGTGGCATCGCCGGTGAACAACGAGCCGAACTGGCTGCCCCAGCCCGCCGGGCAGCTGCCGTTCGGATTGGCCATTGTGGAGTCACCGGCCAGCCAGACCTTGATCTTCGGCGCGGCGGCGGTGCTGGCGGCGGGCGCGCAGTCGGCCGCGCGGTCCTGTCCGGCTTGCGCGGCCAGGGCGTCGCCCGCGCCCGCCGTCAAGGTGAACTGGGTGATGAGGACGGCCAAGGGCAGCAGGAGTCGCTTTCGAAAGAATGTCATTGTCTCTCCACGGCAGGGGGACTCGCGGACCACGATCACGATGACTGTCGCCAGCCGGTTTCGCCCCTGTCAACGAGCAATGCGCCGGCTGAGCCGGATTCGACTCGGTTCGACCACAGCACCGGCATGTTCGACGCCGTTAGGCCGTGTCGTCAAAGCCCCGTCTGCGGGAGTCGTGATCGGTTTGGCCGCTGGCGGCGCGGCCGGGACGCCCTCATACCGGACGTATTCGGGCGTTCCGGCCGTGCCGCCAGCGGCCAAACCGGCGCGGCTACCGCGGGCGGGGCTTTGACGACACGGCCTAGGACCGCGGCCGCCGGCCCCTGCCCACCGCGGTCGACGCGCGCACCACGAGCTCCGGCTGGAACTTCACGTGCCGGTGCACGTGGTCCGGATCGCCCTCGGCCTCTTCCAGCAGGAGCTGCGCGGCGGTGCGGCCGAGTTGTTCGCGCGGCTGGCGGACCGAGGTGAGCGGCACGGCCGCGGCGGCGGCGAACTCGATGTCGTCGTAGCCCACCACGGCGAGATCCTCCGGCACGTGCAGGCCCTGCTGGGTCATGGACTGGAGCAGGCCGAGCGCGAGCAGGTCGTTGGCGCAGAACGCGGCGGTGGGACGGCGCGCGGACGGCAGCCCCACCAGCCGCTCCCCCGCGCTGCGGCCTTCGGCCACCCGCAAACCCTTGGTCTCCAACAAGGTCAGCGACTCGGGCGGCAGACCGGCCTGCGCCAGCGCCCGCAGCGCGCCCTGGTGGCGGTCGCGCACCTGCTGGATGGACAGCGGGCCGCCGACCATCGCGATCCGGGTGTGGCCGGTCTCGATCAGGTGCGTCATCGCCAGCTCGCCGCCGAGCACGTCGTCCACGGCCACCGAGCACCGCGTGCCGTCCTGGGTCTCGCGGTCGACCAGCACCACCGGCGTGCCCCGGCTCAGCAGCTCGGCGAACCGCTCGGCGTCGGCGTCCACCGGCGTGATCAGGATGCCCTCGACCCGCTGTTCGTGCAGCAGCTCCAGGTACTCGCGTTCGCGGCCTGCGTCGGTGGCGCTGTTGCACAGGTACACCGCGAGGCCTGCCGCCCGCGCGGTGTCCTCCACGCTGCGGGCCACGTCGGTGAAGAACGGGTTCGCCGCGTCCAGCACCACGAAGGCGATGACCCGGCTGCGGCCCGCGCGCAGCTGGCGCGCGGACTCGTTGCGCACGAAGCCGAGCTCGGAGATCGCGGCCAGCACCCGCAGCCGGGTGGCGGGCGCGACCACCTCCGGCCGGTTCAGCACGTTGGAGACGGTCGCGTTCGAGACGCCGGCGCGCCGCGCGACCTCGCGGATGCCGACGGCAGGTTTCACGAGCAGCTCCTCCGCTTGAAACGTGACAGCGAATCGTACCTCTGCCATCTTGACACTGAGCCCCCTTCGCACCCAGGCTGCTCCTAGCCCGGTTTTTAAAACGTTTCAACGAGGAGACGGACGTGGACCGACCTCCCCTGGTGGCGCTGGACGAGGTGAGCAAGGCCTTCGGCGCGGTGCGCGCGCTCTCCGGCGTGTCGCTCCAGCTGCTGCCCGGTGAGGCGCACGCGCTGCTCGGGGAGAACGGCGCGGGCAAGTCGACGCTGATCAAGACGCTGGCCGGGGTGCACCGGCCGGACGCCGGACAGGTGCTCGTCGACGGTCAGCAGCAGCGCTTCGCCGGTCCCGCCGGCGCGCTCGCCGCGGGCATCGCGGTGATCTACCAGGAGCCGACGCTCTTCGGTGACCTGTCGGTGGCGGAGAACGTGTTCATGGGCCGTCAGCCGCTGCGGTTCGGCAGGCGGGTCGACGTGGGCCTGATGCACGCCCGCACCGAGGAGCTGTTCGCCCGCCTCGGCGTGCGGCTGGACCCGGCGCGGCCCGCGCGCGGGCTCTCCATCGCCGACCAGCAGCTGGTGGAGATCGCCAAGGCGTTGTCCTTCAACGCCCGCGTGATCGTCATGGACGAGCCGACCGCGGCCCTGTCCGCGCACGAGGTGCAGCGGCTTTTTGGCGTGGTGCGGGCGTTGCGCGAGCAACAGGCCGCGGTGCTGTTCGTCTCGCACCGGCTGGAGGAGGTGTTCGCGCTGTGCCAGCGGGCCACCGTGCTGCGCGACGGCGAGCTGGTCTGGTCCGGCCCGCTCGACGGTGAGACGCCAGACTCCCTGGTGCGCCGGATGGTCGGCCGCGAGCTGTCCCAGCTGTTCCCCAAGCAGGACACCACCGCGGGCGAGGTGCTGCTCTCGGTGCGGCGGCTCACCCGCGAAGGGGTCTTCACCGACGTCTCCTTCGAGGTCAGGGCGGGCGAGATCGTCGCGCTGTCCGGTCTGGTCGGCGCCGGTCGCAGCGAGGTCGCGCGGGCGGTGTTCGGCATCGACCGGCCGGACGCGGGCGAGGTGCTGGTGGGCGGCAGGCGACTGAAACCCGGCTCCCCCACCGCGGCGATGGCCGCGGGCATCGGGTTCGTGCCGGAGGACCGCCGGCAACAGGGCCTGGTGATGGACGCGTCCATCGAACGCAACACCGCGCTCGCCTCGCTGGCCCGGCTGTCCACCTTCGGACTGCTGCGGCGGCGCGGCGAACGCGCGCTGGCCCAGGACTGGGCGGTGCGGCTGCGGCTGAAGTTCGCCCGGCTGAGCGACCCGGTGGGCGTGCTCTCCGGCGGCAACCAGCAGAAGGTGGTGCTGGCCAAGTGGCTGGCCAGAGCGCCGTCGGTGCTGATCGTGGACGAGCCCACCCGCGGCATCGACGTGGGCACCAAGGCCGAGGTGCACCGGCTGCTCTCCGAGCTGGCCTGCCGGGGCGTGGCGGTGCTGATGATCTCCTCGGAGCTGCCGGAGGTGCTCGGCATGGCCGACCGGGTGCTGGTGATGCACGAGGGCCGCCTGGCCGAGGAGCTCTCCCGGGCCGAAGCCACCGAGGAACGGGTGGCGCTGGCCGCGGCCGGCCGGACGGTGGCCCGATGACGCCGCTGACCACGGCCGCGCCGCCGCGTCGCACCGCGGCCCGCCGCCTCAGCGATCGCCTCGGCCGGGTGCGCGAGCTCGGCATCCTGGTCGCGCTCGCCCTGGTGGTGATCCCGACCGCCGTGGCGAACCCGAGGTTCGTGCAGGCGCAGAGCGTGCGCGACCTGCTGCTCAACGCCTCGATCGTGGCGCTGCTCGCGGTCGGCCAGACCCTGGTGGTGGTGACCCGCAACGTCGACCTGTCCGTCGGTTCCGTGCTGGGCCTGTCCGCCTTCCTCACCGCGCAGCAGTTCGCCGAGCACCCCGGCACCCCACTGCTGGCCGGCATCGGGTTCGGGGTCGCGGTCGGCCTGGCCTGCGGCCTGCTCAACGGCGCGCTGGTCGCCCTCGGCAACGTGCCCAGCCTGGTGGTCACCCTCGGCACCCTCTACGTCTTCCGCGGCCTGGACTACGCGCTGGCCCAAGGCAGGCAGGTCAACGCGGCGAACCTGCCGGACACGTTGCTCGACCTCGGCAGCAGCCGGGTCCTGGGCATCCCGGTGCTGGTGCTGGCCACGCTGCTGGTCATCGCGATCGCCGCGGTGTACCTGCGCTCCTACCGCTCCGGCCGCGAGCTGTACGCGATCGGTTCCAACCCGCAGGCCGCGGTGCTGGCCGGTATCCCGGTGGCCAGGCGCACGCTGACCGCCTTCGCCCTCTCCGGACTCATCGCCGGGCTGGCCGGCGCGCTGTGGGTGGCCCGCTACGGCACCGTGGACGCGGCCACCGGCACCGGGCTGGAGCTCCAGGTGGTCGCGGCCGTGGTGGTCGGCGGCGTGGCGATCTTCGGCGGCTCGGGCACGGTGGCGGGCGCGGCGCTCGGCGCGCTGCTGCTGGCCACCATCACCAGTTGCCTGGTGGTGCTGCAGATCCCCGCGTTCTGGCAGCAGGCGATCGCGGGCGCGTTGTTGCTCAGCGCGATCACCGTGGACCGCCTGCTGGCCCTCCGCCTGGTGAAGGCGTTGCGCCGCGCGGAAGGGACCAGCCATGCGTAAGTTCCTGCGCTGGGAGACAGCGCTGGTGGTGCTGCTGCTGATCGTGGCGGTCACCGGTCAGCTCGGCACCGGCGGCTCGTTCCTCTCCGGCGGCAACCTGTTCTACCTCGGGCTGGACATCGGGGAGATCGCGCTGATCGCGCTGCCGCTGACCCTGGTCGTGGTGGCAGGCCAGATCGACCTGTCGGTGGCCTCGGTGCTCGGGTTGTCCAGCGCGCTGGTCGGTGCGCTGTGGAACGCGGGCTGGCCGCTGGAGGCGATCCTGCCGTTCGTGATCGTGGTGGGCGCGGTGTGCGGCGCGGTCAACGGCCTGCTGGTCACCCGGCTCGGGCTGCCCTCGCTCGCGGTCACCATCGGCACCCTCGCGCTCTACCGCGGCCTCGCGCTGGTGGTGCTGGGCGACACCGCGGTCGCGGACTTCCCGCCGAGCTACACCGCCTTCGGCTCGACACCGGTGCCCGGCACGGACATCCCCTACCCCATCGCACTGGCCGCGGTGCTGGCCGTGCTGTTCGGGATCACGTTGCACGCCAGCTCGTTCGGGCGGTCGGTGTTCGCCATCGGCGCCAACGAGGAAGCGGCCCGCTTCTCCGGCATCCGGGTCAAGCGGGTGAAACTGGTCCTGTTCGTGCTCACCGGCGCGGTGGCCGCGGTGGCGGGCATCGTCTACACCTTCCGCTTCTCCAGCGCCCGCGCCGACAACGGCTCCGGGCTGGAACTGGCCGTGGTGGCCGCGGTCCTGCTGGGGGGCGTGTCCATCTTCGGCGGCAAGGGATCGCTGTTCGGCGTGCTGGCCGGCGTGCTGCTGCTGGGCGGTCTGCGCAACCTGCTGATCCTGCGGGACACCTCCACCGAGGTGCTCACCATCGTCACCGGCCTGCTGCTGCTGGTGAGCGTGCTCGCCCCCTCGATCACCCGGGCCGTAGCCGGCCGACGAGCCGGAAACCCAGGAAAGGCAACGCCATGAACCCACGTCTTGTGCTCGCCCTGGCGGTGTCCGGGGCCCTCGCGCTCACCGCCTGCGGTGGCACCACCAAGGACAACGCGGGCCAGCAGACCGGAGGCGCGGCCAACACCGCCGCGGCCAACCCGAACGCGCCGCTGCGGGAAGGCCTGAAGATCACCTTCTTGCCCAAGCAGGTGAACAACCCGTACTTCACCGTGGCGCAGAAGGGGGCCGAGCGGGCAGGTGCGGCGGTCAAGGCCGAGCTGAAGGCCACCGGTCCCTCCGACGCCGCCGCCTCCTCGCAGGTCACCTACATCAACACCGCCGGGCAGCAACGGCAGCACGCGCTGGTGCTCTCCGCCAATGACGCCAACGCGGTCGCGCCCGCGCTCAAGACCGCCCGCGGCCAAGGGTTGAAGGTGGTCACCTTCGACTCCGACGCCGCGCCGGACGCGCGGGACGTCTTCGTCAACCAGGCCTCCCCGCAGGACATCGCGGTCGGCCAGGTGAAGCTGATCTCCGAGGCCGTCGGCGGCTCCGGTGAGATCGCGATCCTGTCCGCGACACCCAACGCCACCAACCAGAACGCCTGGATCGAGCTGATGAAGACCGAGCTGGCCAAGCCGGAGCACGCCGGGCTGAAGCTGGTGGAGACCGCCTACGGCAACGACGACGACCAGACCTCGTTCCAGAAGACCCAGGGCCTGCTCCAGGCGCACCCGAACCTCAAGGGCATCATCTCCCCCACCACGGTCGGCGTCGCCGCGGCCGCGCGGTATCTCAGCTCCTCGGAGTACAAGGGCAAGGTCGCGCTGACCGGGCTGGGCACGCCCAACCAGCTGCGCAAGTTCACCCACGACGGCACGATCCGCGCCTTCGCCCTGTGGGATCCGGACAAGCTCGGCTACCTCGCCACCTACGCCGCCGCCGCGCTGGCCTCCGGGCAGATCACCGGCGCGCAGGGTGAGAAGTTCACCGCGGGCGAGCTGGGTGAGTACACCGTCGGGGCCAAGGGCGAGCTGGTGCTCGGCCCGCCGACGGTGTTCACCAAGGACAACGTCGACCAGTTCGACTTCTGACATGCGCGTCTGTTTCACGCTGCGGGTGCGGCCGGACCGGATCGCGGAGTACCGGGAACGGCACCGCGCGGTCTGGCCGGAGATGCTGGCCGCACTGCGCGCGGCGGGCTGGCGCGACTACTCCCTCTTCCTCGGCGAGGACGGCCTGCTGGTCGGCTACCTCGAATGCGAGGACTTCGACACCGCGCTCGCCGAGATGGCGCGCACCGAGGTGAACGCCCGCTGGCAGGCCGAGATGGCGGAGTTCTTCGTCGATCTCGGTGACGCCAAGGCCGACGAACGCATGCGGACACTCGACGAGGTCTTCCACCTCGACTGAGCACTTCCAGGAGAGAACATGAGTGTCAAGGCCGCGCTGCGGGAGCAGCGGATCGAGACGCCCTCGTGGGCGTACGGGAACTCGGGGACCCGGTTCAAGGTCTTCGCCCAGCAGGGGGTGCCGCGCACGCCGTTCGAGAAGATCGACGACGCGGCGGAGGTGCACCGGTGCACCGGCATCGCGCCCACGGTGGCGCTGCACATCCCCTGGGACAAGGTCGAGGACTACGGCGAGCTGGCCGGGTACGCGCGGGAACGCGGCGTCGAGCTGGGCACCATCAACGCCAACGTCTTCCAGGACGACGACTACCGGCTGGGCAGCGTCACGCATCCGGACGCGGCGGTGCGGCGCAAGGCGATCGGGCACCTGCTCGAATGTGTCGACATCATGGACCAGACCGGGTCGCGGGACCTGAAGCTGTGGTTCGCCGACGGGCTGAACTACCCCGGCCAGGACAACCTCAGGGCCCGGCAGGACCGGCTCGCCGAGGCACTGCGTGAGACCTACCAGCGACTCGGCGCCGATCAGCGGATGTTGTTGGAGTACAAGCTCTTCGAGCCCGCGTTCTACGCCACCGACGTGCCGGACTGGGGCACCGCGTACGCGCACTGCCTGCAACTGGGTGACCGGGCGAAGGTCGTGATCGACACCGGGCACCACGCGCCGGGCACGAACATCGAGTTCATCGTCTCGGTCCTGCTGCGCGCCGGGAAGCTGGGCGCCTTCGACTTCAACTCCCGGTTCTACGCCGACGACGACCTGATGGCGGGCGCGGCCGACCCGTTCCAGCTGTTCCGGATCATGCACGAGATCGTGCTGGCCGACGCGCTGACACCGGCTGCCGGCATCGCGTTCATGCTCGACCAGTGCCACAACATCGAGCCCAAGATCCCGGCGATCATCCGCTCGGTGCTCAACGTGCAGGAGGCCACCGCCAAGGCGCTGCTGGTCGATGCGGAGGCGTTGTCCGCCGCGCAGCGCGACGGTGACGTGCTGGCCGCCAACGGCGCGCTGATGGACGCCTACAACACCGATGTCCGGCCACTCCTGCGCGAGCTGCGCGCGGAGCAGGGCCTGGATCCCGACCCGATGGCGGCCTACCGGCGGTCGGGGTACGCGGAACGGATCGTCCAGGAACGAGTCGGCGGCCAGGCCGCCGGATGGGGTGCGTGAGATGAACCAGGTGGCAGCGCTGCTGGGGCGGAGCAACCGGCTCGGCGCCGATCCGCGCAACACCAACTACGCAGGCGGCAACACCTCCGCCAAGGACTCGGTGACCGACCCGGTCACCCAGCAGCCGGTGGAGTTGTTGTGGGTCAAGGGATCCGGCGGTGACCTGGGCACGCTCACCGAGGCCGGGCTGGCCGTGCTGCGGCTGGACCGGCTGCGCGCGCTGGCCGAGGTCTACCCTGGGGTGGACCGCGAGGACGAGATGGTCGCCGCCTTCGACTACTGCCTGCACGGCAAGGGCGGTGCGGCGCCCTCGATCGACACCGCGATGCACGGCCTGGTGGACGCCGCGCACGTGGACCACCTGCACCCGGACGCGGGCATCGCCTTCGCCACCGCCGAGGACGGCGAGAAGCTGGTGCGGGACTGCTTCGGCGACCGGGTGGTCTGGGTGCCGTGGCGGCGGCCCGGTTTCCAGCTGGGGCTCGACATCGCCGAGGTGAAACGAGCGAACCCGCAGGCCATCGGCGTGATCCTGGGCGGGCACGGCATCACCGCCTGGGGCGAGACCAGCCAGGAGTGCGAGGCCAACTCCCTGGAGATCATCCAGACCGCGCAGCGCTACCTCGACGAGCACGGCCGCGCCGAGCCGTTCGGGCCGGTGACCCACGAACCGTTGCCCGCCAAGGAACGCCGGGTACGCGCGGCCGAGCTGGCCCCGGTCATCCGCGGCCTGGCCGCCACCGACAATCCGCAGGTCGGCCACTTCACCGACACCGAGGTGGTGCTCGACTTCCTCTCCCGGGCAAGGCATCCCGAGCTGGCCGCGCTCGGCACCTCCTGTCCCGACCACTTCCTGCGCACCAAGGTCCGGCCGCTGGTGCTCGACCTGCCGCCGGCCGCGCCCCTGGACGAGGCGATCGCGCGGTTGCGCGAGCTGCACGAGGCCTACCGCGCCGACTACCGGGCTTACTACGAGCGGCACGCCGAGCCGGACAGCCCGCCGATGCGCGGCGCGGACCCGGCGATCGTGCTCGTGCCCGGTGTCGGCATGTTCAGCTTCGGCAAGGACAAGCAGACCGCGCGGGTGGCAGGCGAGTTCTACGTCAACGCCATCAACGTGATGCGGGGCGCGGAGTCGGTGTCCCGGTACGCCCCGATCGAGGAGCGGGAGAAGTTCCGCATCGAGTACTGGGCCCTGGAAGAGGCGAAGCTGCGCAGGCTGCCCAAGCCCCGGCCGCTGGCCACCAGGGTGGCACTGGTCACCGGTGGCGGCTCCGGCATCGGCAAGGCGATCGCGCGGCGGCTGGCCGCCGAGGGCGCGTGCGTGGTGGTCGCCGACCGCGACGGCGAGGCCGCGCGGACAGTCGCCGAGGGCATCGGCTCCGCCGACGTGGCCGTGCCGGTCACCGTGGACGTCACCGACGCGGCGGCGGTCGCCGAGGCGTTCCGCACCGCGGTGCTGGCCTTCGGCGGGGTGGACCTGGTGGTCAACAACGCCGGGCTGTCGATCTCCAAGTCGCTCGCCGAGACCACCGAGGCCGACTGGGACCTGCAGCACGACGTGATGGCCAAGGGCTCGTTCCTGGTGTCCCAGCAGGCCGCCAAGGTCATGCGCGGGCAAGGGCTGGGCGGCGACATCGTCTACATCTCCAGCAAGAACTCGGTGTTCGCCGGGCCGAACAACATCGCCTACGGCGCGGCCAAGGCCGACCAGGCGCACCAGGTCCGGCTGCTGGCCGCCGAGCTGGGGGCCGACGGCATCCGGGTCAACGGGGTCAACCCGGACGGCGTGGTGCGCGGCTCCGGCATCTTCGCCGGTGGCTGGGGCGCCCAGCGCGCGGCGGTCTACGGCGTGCCGGAGGAGGAGCTCGGCGCGTTCTACGCCCAGCGCACCCTGCTCAAGCGCGAGGTGCTGCCCGAGCACGTGGCGGCCGCGGTGTTCGCGCTCACCGGTGGCGAGCTGTCGCTGACCACCGGGCTGCACGTGCCGGTGGACGCCGGTGTGGCCGCGGCGTTCCTGCGATGAGGGTGAGCGTGGCCGCGGTCGACCTCGGCGCGTCCAGCGGGCGGGTGGTCCGGGGACTGGCCGGGGACGGGGCGCTGGCGATCGAGGAGGTGCACCGGTTCCCGAACGGGCCGGTGCGCCTGCGCGAGACCCTGCACTGGGACGTGCTCGGGCTGTACCGGGAGGTCCGCACCGGTCTGCGCCGGGCAGGTGAGATCGACAGCATCGGCATCGACAGCTGGGCCGTGGACTACGGCCTGCTCGATGAGCGCGGGGCGCTGCTGGGCAACCCGGTGCACTACCGCGACGCCCGCACCGACGGCATCGTCCCGACGATCGACCCCGACCGGCTGTACCGGCTCAACGGCTTGCAGTTCCAGCCGTTCAACACGATGTTCCAGCTGGCCGCCGAACCGCTGCTGGCGCACGCGGCCCAGCTGCTGCTCATCCCGGACCTGCTCTCCTACTGGCTGACCGGACAACGCGGCGCCGAGTACACCAACGCGACCACCACCGGCCTCATCGACGTCCGAAGTGGACAGTGGTCGGCGGAGCTGGCGCGCGGCCTGCCGCCGGGGCTGCTGCCCGAGCTGCGCCATCCCGGTGACCCGGCCGGCGACTGCGAGGGCGTCCCGGTCACCGCGGTCGGCTCGCACGACACCGCCTCGGCCGTGGTCGCGGTGCCGGCCGAGGGCGAGGCCTTCGCCTACATCTCCTGCGGCACCTGGTCGCTGGTCGGCGTGGAGCTGACCGCGCCGGTGCTGACCGCGGCGAGCAGGGCGGCCAACTTCACCAACGAGGGCGGGGTGGACGGCACGATCCGCTACCTGCGCAACGTGATGGGCCTGTGGCTGATCCAGGAGTGCCTGCGCTGCTGGGACATCGAGCTGGAGCCGGTGCTGCGGGCCGCCGAGGGCGCGCGAGGCTCGGTCTTCGACCCGAACGACCCGGTGTTCCTGCCGCCGGGCGACATGCCCGCGCGGATCCAACGGTGGTGCCGCGAGGCGGGCGAGCGGGTGCCGGAGGCGCCCGGCGAGATTGTCCGGTCCATTGTGGACAGTCTCGCGCTGGCCCACCGGGACGCCATCGCGGAGGCGCAGCGGTTGTCCGGCAAGGAGGTCGAGGTGGTGCACGTGGTCGGCGGCGGCTCGCGCAACGAGCTGCTGTGCCAGCTCACCGCCGACGCCTGCGGCCTGCCGGTGGTCGCCGGGCCCGCCGAGGCGACCGCGCTGGGCAACGTCCTGGTGCAGGCCCGTGCCGCCGGCGCGGTGCCCGGCACCCTGGGCGAGCTCAGATCGCTCGTGCGGGCGACCCAGCCATTGCGGCGCTACCTCCCCCGGTGAACGCCGGGCCGGGCGCGGTGCTCGCGCGGGTGCGCAGCTTCGGCGGCAGCAGGGTCAGCGGCGGCGTCGGCAGCCCGTTCACCTTGGCCACCAGCAGGTCCACCGCCTGCCGGGCCAGCTCCTCCGCTGGCAGCCGCACCGAGGTCAGGAACAGCTGCTCGGCCAGCTCGTCCGGGCAGATGGCGACCACGGCCACGTCCTCGGGCACCCGCCGGCCCAGCGCGCGCAGGCTGCTGGCGACCCAGCCCAGCGCCGCCTCGTTGTGCACCACCAGCGCGGTCATCGCCGGTTGCGCGCGCAGCAGGGCCCGGGTGCAGATCAGCACCGACTCGTAGTCGTCCTCGGCGGGCAGCGCGGTGGAGGCGATGCCGCGGCGCATGGCCGCCGCGCCGAAGCCCGCCATCGTGCGCTGCGCGTACCCGGTGTTGCGCTGGTACACCACGCTCGGCGCGCCCAGGAAGCCGATGTAGCGGTGGCCGAGGTCGGCGAGGTGGTCGACGCACCGCGCGGCCGCGGCCTCGAAGTCCAGGTCCACGCAGGTCAGCCCGTTGGTGGTGGCCGGATGCCCGATCAGCACGGAGGGCTGGGCGAGCTGGCGCAGCAGGGGCACCCGCTCGTCGTCCAGCTCGACGTCCATCACCAGGAACCCGTCGACCTGGGCGCTGCCGGCGACCCGGCGCAGCCCTTGCGCGCCCTGGTCCGCGGTCACCACCAGCACGTCCAGCTCGTGCCTGCGGGCCTCGACGATGGCCGCGGTGACGAACCGCATCAGCACCGGCAGGTACGCCCCGCGACGCAACGGCAGCACCAGTGCCACCACGTTGGTCCGGCTGGTCGACAGCGCCCGCCTGCCCGCGTGCGGACGGTAACCGAGCAGCCGGATGCTCTCGGTGACCCTGGACCGGGTCCGCGCCGAGATCGACCGCCTGCCGGTCAGCACGTACGAGACCGTGCTCGGCGCGACACCGGCGTGCCGCGCCACATCCGCGATGGTGACCACGTTGGCACCTCCGTGCGTTGAAGCGCTTCGACGACTTTCTGGCGGCTCAGCATGCACGTCCGGAACCGGAAATGTAAGCGCCGAAGGTCAGCGGTTCGACCTGTTCGACCCGGTTCCGTCGAATGACCGTCGAACGGTCACCGCCCACTTGCGACCAGGGGATTGAATCGTTACAACAAAAGGCTAGGCGCGCTCCTCCGGCCGCGTCAACCGCCGATCAGTGAAAGCGCCTTCCAGCTTATCCGGCAAGGCTTTTGCCTCTTGCGCCATGAGTTGAAACGGTTCATCGTCACACAGCGGCAGCGTAGCCAGAACCTGAGGAGAAACGACATGAAGTTGCTCGTCGCGGCGGCACTGCTGGCCAGTGTGGTGCTCCCGGTCCCGGCGGCGCAGGCCGCGACCACGGGTTCGCCTGCCGATCCGAACGTCAAGTACTTCGGCCGGTGGAACACCAGCTCCGCCAGCGCCTACACCTCCGAGTGGGCGGGTGGGTACCTGGTCGTCGGTTTCACCGGCACCACGCTGAAGCTCAAGCAGCGCAGGGCGATCGACTTCTTCGTCAGCATCGACGGCGGCCCCGACGTCTCCTACGTCAACCGCAGCGGCACGGTGGACCTCACCCCGAACAAGCTCCAGCCGGGCAGGCACACGGTGCGCGTGTCCTACCGGCCGATCGCCGGGTCCTACCGGGGTGACGCGGTGTTCCAGGGCATCACCCTGGACGCTGGCGCGACCACGTTCGCGCCGAGCGTGCCGTCGAAGATCATCGAGTTCGTCGGCGACTCGATCACGGTCGGGCAGCGGTCCTCGAAGCAGGCGCTCACCGCCTACGGCTGGCTCACCGGCGAGAAGCTGAAGGCCGGGCACACCCAGATCGCGGTCGGCGGGGCCTGCCTGCACCCGGCCGCCGACGGCTGCCTGAGCATGCGCGAGGGCTTCCTGCGCACCGGCCTCGCGACCAACGCGCCCGCGTGGAACTTCAACCGCTACCGGGCGAACGCCGTGGTGATCAACCTCGGCACCAACGACGTCGGGCACAACGTGAGCAAGGAGGACTTCCGCTCCTCCTACGTCACGCTGCTGCGACGGGCCCGGGAGAAGTACCCCACCGCGGCGATCTTCGCCATGGGCTCCTTCCGCAAGCGGTACCTGCCCGAGACGCAGGCGGCGGTGCGCACGCTCAACGACGGCGGCGACCGCAACGTGCACTACGTCAACACCGAAGGCTGGATCAACGAGGCCACCGACACCGTGGACAACGTGCACCCCAACGACCAGGGCCACCGCAAGATCGCCGACCGGCTGGCGCCGATCGTCGGCGCGAAGCTCTAGGGCGAACTACGGCCGGATCCTTC